>NZ_JAERQE010000040.1 GCF_016734765.1 Microvirga soli
TGGGACCGGGAGAGCTTGATCCGCAGCACGATGGCGCCGCGTTGATCCTGACCGACGAGGTGGAAGCTGTTCTTGCCTAGATCGATGCCCAGGGTGGCGATCACAGCAGAGGCAGAAGACCGTGACATGGAACGTGCTCCTTGCGTGGCTCGAACCCCCACAGCTTACGAACAAGCGGGGCAGAAGCACGGCCCGACCATCCCATTAGCTGACATGGTACTGATGTCTTAGCCGTTAGATCAGGCCTCGCCTCTATCCCCTTTTCTTGAGCCACTGTTCGACCGGTGTAGCGAGGATCGTCGTCAGGACGACGACAGCTGCGCCGAGGCAGAGCGACGACGATGGAACCTCGCCAAAGAAGAGCCAACCGGCAAAGCCCGAGAAGATGATCGACAGGTATCCGATGGGTGCCAGAAGCCGCGCCTCCTGCTTCTGGTAGGCCTGGAGCCAGCAATATTGGCCGACTTGAGCGAGGATCCCGATCAGGATGATGCTTGGTGCCTCAGCCCATGGGATCGGCACCCATACGAGGGCCGCTGGAACGGATGTCAACAGTGTCAGGCCCACCGTATAGAACAGCATCAGAACAACCGTGTCCTCGCCGGCAAGGCGGCGCGTCTGCACCACGGAGAGCGCGCCGAAGAACACGGAGCCGAAGGCGGCGAGCAGGCCAATGTTCCAGGGGATCTCGTCCGGCCGCAGCATCACGACGACCCCGAAAAAGCCTAAGGCCGTGAGGGCATAGCGGATCCGGCTCACCTTCTCGCCGAGCAGAACTGCCGCCATGGCCAGCAGGATCAGGGGGCGGGTGTAGCCAATAGCGGTAACGAGGGCGAGCGGGAGGGTCGCAAAGGCTGCGAAGTTACAGGTCAGCGCCGTGGAGTTGAAAGCGACGCGCACCAGATGGTCACGGATGTTCGACAGGTTCGCCAGCTTGGCGCGGTGATGCCACATGAGCGGAGCCACGGCCAGGAACCCCACGAGAGACCGCAGGAAGACGAGTTGAACCGCCGGATAGATGTCACCCTTCGCCTTGACCATGGCCTGCATGATCGTCACCAGGCTCATGTCGAGCAGCAGCCATCCCGCGCTGCTCCACAGAGAGACTGCAGAGCCTGCGGATCGGCTTTCGGCTTCGACCGCCATCGCCTCAGGCAGGCTGAACGAGGTTGGCGAGCAGGCGGAACGCGCCAGGTACCAGATTGTCGAGCTGATGGTGCAGCACGAGCGAGACATGCGTGTGCCGCCCGCGCCCGATCCGGGCGGAGATCAGGGAGCCCCTGAGCGGGTTCTCGCCCGGATCGTTCAGAGCCAACAGTTCCTCGTAAACGGCATCGTACTCCGCCGCGAAGTAGAGGCCTCTCTCCTTGTCCCAGCCCTGCCAGTCGCCGGCATCAATGCGGTTCGGGGAGGTCAGCAGAGGATGCTCTGGCTTCAGGACCGTAACGGGAGCGGCGGGATCGGTCACGCGCCAGCGCAGCGAGGGCGAGCCGATGACGAGGCGGCGCGGCGGCGTGGCTGCGGGGTCCCACGCATCGGTAGGGCGGTGGTAGAGCGTCACCAAATGGCCACCCTCCTCCACGAAGCGGTGCAGCCGCGCCGTCGCACCCTGGAGGTCCCGCCTGAGACCGAAGCCGAAGATGCCAACGACGATGGTCGTGAAGGCGGAAAGCGAACCCGCCTTCAGCTCGGCCTCCCCGAGATCCGTCACATCGAGGCCGAGGCGGCGTAGATGGCTGCCGACATTGTCGCTCCCACCGCCCATGTAGCCGATACGGGCGCCGGTCGGGATAGCAACGTCGAGCGAGAGGACCTTCAGCTCCGCCGGCGCGATGATTGATGTCCGCCGAATGTGCGGATAGGCGATGGTCCGCATAGAGCTCGCCGGCCTGCCGTTCACGATAGGAACGAGCGTTGCAATGCCAGCTCCGATCTCACGGGTCGGCTCGGCAACCCAGCCGCTGCCCTCCCGGCGAACTGTCCACCCCGCCGGCACCTGCCAATCCGTCGGCTCGACTCCCACCGCTCGCACCCTGATACCGGAGGCGGGCTCCCCCGTCTTGATGAGTGCCACCGTAGGATCGAGAGACAGGGAGTGACGTGGCTCGATCTTTAGGGGCTCTTCTGGGTCGAGATCAACCTCGATCCTGCGTTCTCCAACCTTTCCTGAGATGTGAAGACCGGCCTCGCCGTTGCCGCCCAACGGATCGAAGGACTTGGGATAGTTCCCCGTATGAGGCGCCGATTCAGCAATCGCAATCTCATACTGCACGAGCCCTGGTTCGTCGCGCGTCATGGTGGCGTCGACGCCTGCCGGAAGACGGGGCGCCGCCGTGACGTCGGAAAGCTCGTGCGTGTCGATATGCACCTGCATGGCCAAACGCGCACCTGGATGCGCCGATCCGGTGAACACGGCCCGGGCCGTGTTGACGCTGGCTTCGAAGAGAGCCGCATTGATTTCCCGAAGTTTCCGGTTGAGGCGATGGCTCACTTGGCGCAGCGTCTTCTCGCCCAATCCCTTTCGAGCCTCCTCGATCCGGCACGCCGCGCCGTCCAACGCTTGGCAAATTCGGGAACGGTCCGGGAAAGCCGCGATGGCGGCCTCGATCTGCGCCTGTGCCTCCCGCAGGTCAGCCGCCGCTGAACCGGTCACGCCTGGCATGGCTCTAATGTCAGCCAGCGTTGCGGGAATGTGATCGCGAATGTCATTCTCGGGCCCGGCTTCGCCACCGGCCCGGACCTTCAGGTGCAGGCTCCACCGATCAACCGGCTTATCCCGCCACACGCCCATGCCCTGAGACGCGTGCGCAGCACGCGACCATTCGCCAAGCTGCTTGTAGGGAAGGCCCGTAACCTTGTCGGGGCCGGCAGCCTCAAGGCTGAGCGTCGCAGGCGGCGGGGGCACCTCGTCGTCATAGGCATAGCCAGCGCCCGACCAAGCCGGGAGATAATACTTGGACACCTGCCAGGGCCCGAGGCCGGATGCGGCATGCTCCGGAAAGACGGACGGATCGGCCGCGAGGGCAAGGGCCGTCTCGGCTGCGCGGGTCATGGCGCGGTGGTGGCCGTGCTGGCCCGGCACGTCCAGGAAAGTCGGGATGACGATGTCCGGACGGTAGCGGCGGTAGGCGCGCACGAGGCGCTCGACAATGCGCTCCTCGCCCCAGCGACGGAGCGTGTCGTCGCCGTTCTTCGAGAATCCGAAATCGTGGACCGTGTCGTCGGGCCCGTGGCCGAGCCACGCCACATCCGCATCCATGCGGCGCGCGGCCTCTTCCATCTCAGCGGTTCGCAGCACGCCGAGAACGCCGCCCCGCTCAGGCCCGAGCGCATTCTGCCCTCCCTCCCCCCGGGTGGAGCAGGCTACCACGACCCGCATGCCGTAGGCGAAGCGCAGGGCCGCCAGCATCCCGTTGATCTCGTCATCCGGATGCGCGCCGGTGTTCATGACTGTCAGAACGGACGTTAACCGGCTGAGGGCTCGATGCAGGCGGACGAGGGCCGGCTGATGGACAGCGTGGGCCAAACGGCTGTAATCATCCAACAAGTGCGATCTCCTCGTTCAACGGTTCGCGCACGGCCGCTTGAGCGGTGTCGAGCCGAGGTGTCATGGCTTCGAGGATCGGCAGCGCTGCGGCGCCGAGTGCCGCTGTGAACCGCCCCGTACGGCCATGGATCAGGCGTGCCTCGCTCCGGTTCCTGCGTCGCGCTACGGACAGGGGCAGCGGCTGCATGGCCTTCGTGAGATCCTCCAGAAGACCTGGCGGCAAAGCACCGCCGATAACGACGGCCTCAGGATCGAAGAGGTTTTCGAGCATCGCAACCTGAGGCGCGAGATAACCGGCCGCCTCCGCAATCCATTTCCCGATGATCGGGTGCCGCTCGCCGTGCAACTGCTCCAGGCGCGTGTAGTCGATCCCCTTGATTCCTGCCGCAGAAAGCTTTTCGGCTAGCGCCTGCACTGAGGCATAGGCCTCAAGGCAACCATGCTGGCCACACGAGCAAAGGCGTCCGTCCCTTTCGATCAGCACATGCCCGATTTCGCCCGCATTTCCGTTTGCCCCTCGGTAAGGGCGCCCGTCGATCAGGATGCCGAGGCCGAGCCCTTGGCCGAAATAGATCAGGCAGAAGTTCTTAAGATCCTTGGCTGCGCCATGAAGGCGCTCCCCAACGGCTGCGGCGGTGGCATCGTTCTCGAGCGTGACGGGCGCTCCGAGCATTTGCCCGACGGTTGTCACTGCATCAAAGTCTGCCCACCCCGACAGCGTCGTGGGGCCAATGGATGTCATGCCTTCCACGTTGAATGGGCCCGGCATCACCACCCCGACCCCGAGCAGCTGCGGCACGGAGGATTTCAGCTGCGCCTGTGCAGCGGCGATCTCGGCCTTGATGACAGGCAGCACTGTATCAGGGTCGTTGCGCGGGATTGTAACTGTGCGCTGCGCCCGGACGCGCCCCCCGATATCGACCAGAAGAGTGGAAATGTGGTCGGCTGCAATCTCGATGCCGGCCGTCATCCCGCCGTTCGGATTTACCGCGAACTGGATGGGCGGCAGTCCGCGCCCCGCCCTGAGTCGCCCAGTCTTGACGAGAAGGCCATCGGCGACGAGGTCATCGACGATGTTCGAGACGGCTTGTGTGCTCAGATGCGCGTGGCGCGAGATCTCGGTGCGCCCGACAGGACCAAGCTGGCGCACGACATCGAGCACCACGCGGCGATTGTGTGAGCGGTTGCGCTCCGGATTGCTGCCGATCGTCGAGCGTACCCCGGCCTTGGATTTTCTCGGCATCTCCAAACTCCTGGCCGTAACGATGACCCGCTGAATGGAATAACTCAAGTGAATTAACTTATTGACAGCTCGTTAACTCTAAGGGAGCCTTGAGCTTGGATCGGCCTCAAAGACCGGCACCAGAGAAGGATCGGCGCCCAGCGCCAGGAAGAACGGAGAGGGACATGCGTTTCAGTCATATGCTCGCGAGCGTTGCCTTGGGCCTCGCCACCCTGGCCTCCACCGGCGCCAAGGCGGTTGAGATCGAGTACTGGCAATATGTGTTCGACACCCGTGTGAAGGCGATGAACCAGCTCATCGCCAAGTTCCAGGACGCGAACCCGGACATCAAGGTCAAGCAGACCACCTTCCCCTACGCCGATTACCAGACCAAGGTCGCGGCCGCGATTCTGGCGGGCCAGGGCCCTGACGTCGTGCAGCTGTTCTACGGCTGGACCGACAATTTCATTGCCGGCAAGATGATCCGCCCCTTGCGCGCAGAAGCCTTCCCGGCCGCCGAGATCGAGCGCGATTTCTTCCCGATCGTGAGCGCCATGAAGCGTGGCAACGACTATTACGGCCTGCCGACCGCAGTGCGCTCGCTGGCCCTCTTCTACAACAAGAAGGCTTTCAAGGACGCGGGCCTCGATCCCAACAACCCGCCGAAGACGCTCGAAGAACTCGTGGCCGCCGCCGAGAAGACCGTGAAGCGCGACGGCAGCGGCAACATCGTCTCCGCCGGTATGACGCTCGATATGGGCGGGCAGGACCATCAATGGTGGCGCGAGGTGCTGATCCGTCAGTTCGGCGGCGTTCCTTACACGGAGAACGACACCAAGGTCGCCTACAACGATGAGGCCGGCGTGAAAGCGCTCACCTTCTATACGGACCTGCAGAAGAAGCATAAAGTCGGCCAAGCCGGCTTCATGGACGAGGGACAGGCTGCGTTCCGCGGAGGCCTTGCGGCCATGACCATCGACGGCACCTTCCGCCTCGGCTCCTTCGGCACGATCAAGGCCTTCGAGTGGGGCGTGACCGAACTCCCCGCCAACGCCCAGGGCGTGCGCAGCAACTATGCGAGCTACTTCGCCAACGCCCTCACCACGAAGGCGGAAGGCGAGAAGCTGGCGGCAGCCGAGAAGTTCCTGAAGTACGTCTCTTCGCCCGAGGCCATGAAGGTTTGGATGGAAGTCGTGGGCGAATTGCCGGCCCGCCGTGAGGTGGCCCTGACGCCTGAGAATGTTGCGCATCCGGTCTACGGCCCGTTCCTCAAGGGCCTCGAATATGCCCATACCACTCTGTTCAAGGACGAGGCGGCCCAGCGCCAAGCGGCCATCGACATGGCCAACCGCGTGCTGATCGGCGGCGAGGATCCCAAAACCTCCCTCGCCAAGGCCGCAGAGGCCGAACAGGCAATCATTGACCGCGCCAAACGCTAATCCACGCTCGCGAGGAAGCAGCGCATGTCCGCCGTCTCACATCGGGAGGCCGCCTCCGGCGGCCTCTGGTCGAGGATGAGCCTCGGCCAGAAGCAGGTGATCTGGGCGTGGAGCTTTCTAGCGGTTCCGCTCGTCTTCTACGTGGTAATCCGCTTCTGGCCGACCTTCCAAGCTTTCTATCTGTCGACGACGGACTGGACGATCACTAAGCCCGCTGCCTTCGTCGGGCTAGAGAACTACTGGAGGCTGTTCGAGGATCCGCTGTTCTGGCAGGTCTTCCGCAACACCTTCCTGTACCTGATCCTTGGCACCCCGATCAGCCTGCTGATCTCCTTCGTGGTGGCCTATTACCTCGACCGCGTGCGGTTCATGCACTCCTTCATCCGCGCGCTCTACTTCCTGCCCTTCCTCACCACCGCGGCGGCGATGGCCTGGGTCTGGCGCTGGTTCTACCAGCCCGTTCCCATCGGGGTGATCAACGACCTTCTTTCCAGCTTGGGCGTCCCGCAGCAGCCGTTCCTGCGCTCCACCACGCAGGCGCTGCCAGCCGTACTTGCGCCTGCAGTCTGGGCAGGTCTCGGCTTCCAGATCATCATCTTTCTCGCCGGGCTCAGGGCCATTCCCGTCACCTATTACGAAGCCGCGCGCATCGACGGCCTTTCTGAAGGCGCGATTCTGCGCAAGATCACACTGCCGCTGCTCAAGCCGACCCTCGTGTTCCTGGTTGTGTTCTCATCCATCGGCTTCCTGCGTATCTTCGACCAGGTGTATAACATCAACACGAACGACCCCGGCGGGCCGCTGAACTCCACCAAGCCCTTGGTGCTGATGATCTACCAGACCGCCTTCAGCTCCTACGAGATGGGATATGCAGCGGCGCAGACCGTGGTGCTGTTCGTGATCCTTCTCGTGATCTCCCTCGTTCAGTTGCGCCTCATGAGAGACCGCTGATGAAAGCTGCCGCATCCTCATCGAGCCTTGCGATGCCGAAGATTCGACCGAGTCGGATCCTTGCCTGGACGCTCCTGTTCATCGGCGGCGTCATCATGGTGACGCCCCTGCTCTTCATGCTCTCGACCTCTCTGAAGGATGCCTCGCAGGTCTATGACCTACGTGTAATTCCTGAGGCGCCGACCCTCGACAACTACATCGAGATCCTCGGCGACGGGCGCTTCACCCGCTGGCTCATCAACTCGACCATCGTGGCAATGATCGTCACCCTGTCGAACGTGTTCTTCGACAGTCTCGTCGGCTACACGCTGGCGAAGTTCCGCTTCCGCGGCCGCTACATCGTCTTCATTGCGATCCTGTCCACCCTGATGATCCCGACCGAGATGCTGGTCCTGCCCTGGTATCTCATGGCAAGCCAGTTCGGCTGGCTCGACAGCTACTGGGGCATCATGTTTCCCGGCATGATGACGGCGTTCGGCACCTTCCTGATGAAGCAGTTTTTCGAGGGCGTGCCGGACGACTTCTTGGAGGCGGCGAGAATCGATGGGCTCAACGAGTTCACCATCTGGTGGAAGATCGCCATGCCGCTCGTCACCCCGGCCCTCTCGGCGCTCGCCATATTCACCTTCCTCGGCAATTGGACGGCGTTCTTCTGGCCTCTCATCGTGACCACGAGCGCCGAACTCTACACCCTGCCTGTCGGGCTCTCCAGCTTCGCGGTCGAGCAATCGATTCAATGGGAGAAGATCATGACGGGCGCGAGCATCGCAACCCTTCCTACCCTTATCATCTTCCTGTTCCTTCAGCGTTACATCGTCCGCGGCGTGATGCTGGCCGGGCTGAAAGGCTGAGAGCCATGACCGCAGGTCCCTTCAACGACAGCTCCGTTTTCCCCAATCCAGTCTATAAGGAAACCGTTTTGCGCCCGCTCTTCGATGGCGCGAAGGATCATCATGTCGAGGGCTTCCGCCGGATCGACAGAGCTCATCTCGTGATGCTGCATGAGACCGGCATCCTGACGCTCGATCAGGCTCGTCCGATTGCGCAGGCACTTGAGGCGATTGACCACGAGTTGGACGTTAGCACCCTCACCTACACAGGAGAAGTCGAGGATTTCTTCTTCCTGATCGAGAACGAACTGCATGCGCGGCTTGGGCCGGATCTCGCAGGCCGCCTGCACACGGCGCGCTCGCGCAATGACATCGACCATACCCTGTTTAAGCTCGGGCTCAAGCACCGGATTGATCCCCTGCTGGAGCGTCTCGCCCGCCTTGCCGAGACCTTCGCTTCGGTCGCCGAGCGGGAGAGCAGCACGCTTATCGTCGCCTATACGCACGGCCAGCCGGCGCAACCGACCGTCTTTGGACATTATCTTGCAGCGGTGCTGGAAACCCTGCTGCGCGACATCGCGCGGCTGGAGGCAGCGCGTGACATCGTGGACCGTAGCCCCATGGGAGCCGCCGCCATCACCACGAGCGGCTTTCCCATCGACAGAGACCTGATGGCGCGGCTTCTCGGCTTCATCCGGCCCCTGCAGAACTCCTATGGCTGCATTGCGTCGATCGACTATATCACCGCGACCTATTCGGCCATCGAGCTGGTCTTCCTGCATCTCGGCCGCTTCATCCAGGACCTGCAGTTCTGGACGAGCTTCGAGGTCGGCCAAGTATATGTGCCCAACGCCTTCGTACAGATCAGCTCGATCATGCCGCAGAAGCGCAATCCGGTCCCAATCGAGCACATGCGCCACCTTGCCTCCCAGACGGTCGGACGGGCGCAGGCCATGCTCACGATCATGCACAACACGCCGTTCACCGACATGAATGACAGTGAGGGCGAAAGCCAGGGCTTCGGATACGGCGCTTTTGAGAGCGGCGGGCGCTTGCTCGACCTGCTCACGGCGTTGGTACCGGCGCTGCGCATCAATCCCGACCGGGTGCGTCAGAACATCCGCCGCAGCTGCATCACCGTGACCGAACTCGCCGACAGCCTCGTCCGTCGTGAGAGGCTCTCGTTCCGCGAGGCGCACGAGATTGCCGCGGACGTCTCCCGTGCCGTCGCGGCCATCGGGGGCGACATCGCGGCGGACGGCTATGAGGCCTTTCACGAGGCTTTCGAGCGCAGTGCAAAGCGCCCGTCGACAATCGACAGGGATCAATTCGCCGAGATCGTCTCGCCGGAGAACTTCGTCGCCGTGCGCGACCGTTTCGGCGGACCGGCCCCAAGGGCTCTGTCACAGGCAATCGCTGGCTATAACGAAGAGATCTCCGATATTCGCAGCCGCATGCAGGAAGCCGCACGCCAAACCGATGCTGCCGGCCAGGATCTCCAGATCCGTTTCAACGCACTTCTCGGGGCCCGCTGATGGCGACTGTCGAACTTGATCGTCTCGTGAAGCGCTATGGGCAGACCACCGTCGTCCATGGAATCGACCTCTCGATCCGGGACGGCGAGTTCGTCGTGCTGGTCGGCCCATCCGGATGCGGCAAGTCGACGACTCTAAGAATGATCGCAGGGCTTGAGGAGATCAGCGGCGGCGAGATCCGGATCGGCGGGCGCGTCGTCAACGACCTCCAGCCCAGAGAGCGGAACATCGCCATGGTGTTCCAGAACTATGCCATCTATCCGCACATGAGCGTCGCCGACAACATTGCGTTCGGCCTCTATCGTTCGAAGCTTTCAAAAAGCGAGAAGCGTCAGCGTGTCGAGCAGGCTGCCGAGACACTCGGCCTGTCGCAGCTCTTGGATCGGCGCCCCTCGGCGCTGTCGGGTGGCCAGCGCCAACGCGTCGCTATAGGCCGGGCGATGGTGCGCGACCCGGCCGCGTTCCTGTTCGACGAGCCCCTTTCCAATCTCGACGCTCAATTGCGCACCCAGATGCGCATTGAGATCAAGCGGCTCCACCACAGACTCGGCACGACCTCGGTGTTCGTTACGCACGATCAGGTCGAGGCAATGACCATGGCCGACAGGATCGTGGTGATGCGCGACGGCAGGATCCTGCAGGTAGGCACGCCCCTCGAGCTTTACGAGAACCCGGTCGATATATTCACCGCCCGCTTCATCGGCAGCCCGACGATGAACCTTCTGCCGGCCTCAGTCCGGGAAGGCGGAGCGGATCTGACGCTCGGTGGGTCCGTCCAGGTTCCTCCGGCAGCCGCGACCAGCGCTGACATCCTGATTGGCGCACGGCCACAGGATCTTGTCCCAAGCAGCCCCGACGTACCGGGACTGACTGTGTCGGGCACGGTGGCGGTTGTGGAAACCCTCGGCTCTGAGACCCTCGTACACATCGAGAGCGCAGGCCAAACCATCATTGGCTCCGCACCGGGTCGGCAGATCCCGCAGATCGGTGAGCAATTGACCCTGCATGCCCCGGCTGAGCGCCTCTATTATTTCGACACGGCTACAGAGAAAGCGCTGGCAGCCCGATGACCGGAACGCCCGCGGAGCGCAGCAAGGTCCTATGCCTTGGGCGGATCTATTGCGACATCATTTTCACGGGTCTGCACGAGATGCCGGTGCTGGGCCGCGAAAGCTTTGCAGATAACGTGACCATCGCGGCCGGCGGTGGGGCCTATATCACGGCAGCGTATCTTGCCTCCCTCGGCCGGCCGGCCGCCCTCCTCACCCGCCTTGGTTCGGACCCGCTGTCCCAGAGCCTCAACCCGGAACTCGAAGCCAGCGGGATCGACCTGTCGTTCGTCGAGCGATCCCCTGACGCCGGGCCCCAGCCGACGGTAGCCCTGGTCAGAAACGGAGAAAGAGCCTTCGTGTCCCGGCGTGCCGGCGGGTCACGTCCGGTAACGCTGGAAGAGGCCCTCTCGGCCCCTAATGCCACGCATCTGCACATCGCGGAATTTGCCACCCTGAAGGATACTCCGGAGGTGATCGATTTGGCCCGCCGCTTCGGCCTGACGATCTCCCTTGACCCGAGTTGGGACGATGAACTGATCCGCCGCGACTCGGACTTCTTCGAGATCTGCGAAGGGATCGACCTGCTGCTTCCGAACGTCGAGGAGGGAAAGGCGCTGACAGGAGAAAGCGCAGACGATGCCATCCTGCGGCGTCTGCGTGAGCGGTTTCCCTTGGTGGTGCTGAAGCGCGGCGAGCATGGTGCCATAGCCTCCCGCGGGTCAATACATGTTTCTGCCGAAGCCATCCGGGTAAATGTGGTCGACACGACAGGAGCGGGAGATGCCTTTAATGCCGGCTTTCTGCACTCCTGGCTGGGCTCCTCAGACCTTGAGAGAAGCTTGGCGGCTGGGATCAAAGCGGGGAGCCTCTCTGTCCAGTCGGCAGGCGGAGCCCCATCGCGTATGTCCTGATCGGCTTCACGTAGACATAACCGAGTGGGACGCAGCCGGTTTGGTAACTGCCTGCAAGCCGGCATTGACGTATAGGTCGGCACCGTTGGAGCTTAAGTGCGGCACAGGACAGCGCCAGCGAGACAGACCATTGCTGTTCGGCCTTGTCATCGGCGTGGCGTCCGCCGTCAGGCGGGGCGCTGGCAGGACCATGGCGGCATGCTGGTTGCCGTATCAGGAATCGTCCTGCCGTCCTTCTCGCTCGACCTGCTCTTGATCGACTGGTTTTCCGTGTGGCTCGGCTGGTTCCCGACCAGCGGCTACGGGACGCTCACGCATTTTGTGCTTCCATCCATCAACCGTGTTGCCTGCATTGCGCACGATGAAGAGTTCCCCCCAAAGCCGCGACCGAACAGAAGCTCGGGTGGCACGCGGCTGTCGGAGCTGGACACCAGCACGGTAAAGAGCGTCTGACCGCGAGCAATCTCCAACCGTCGAGCACAGTCAGTGGCCTGCCGGTAGGGAGCATCGGTGACGAACTTGTCGTTCCCCTCCTTCAGAGCCGCCAGTGCCTGATCCAGCGTCATGGTAGTCTTCGGCCCTGCCGCTAACGCTCGATGTCTGGCCAGTGAGACCGGTTGCTGCGGTGCAGCAGGCACAACCCAGGAGTAAGCGTTGGGACAGTGTGACCGACATGGGATTCTTCGCAGGTGAATTGTCGCTGTGCGGGCATAGTGAGCGCGCTGGGACTTGAACGCAGAACTCTATCGCTCAACCAGCAGAAATCTCTTCGCTGGGATCAGCCGAGCCGTCCAACCCGATAGAAGCTCCGGCACATCCGCTCCAGCCATGGGTTCGGCGTAGAGATAGCCTTGAGCAGCGCTACAGCCCATCTCCCGCAGCCGCTGTGCCTGTCCAATCGTTTCCACTCCTTCAGCCGTAACCTTCAGGTTCAAGCTCCGCCCGAGACCGACCACCGCTGTCACAATAGCCTCATCATCCGGGTCTTCCTCAATGTCCTGCACGAAAGTGCGATCCACCTTGATATGGTCTACCGGGAACTGCTTCAGGTGGGTCAACGAGGCATAGCCGGTGCCGAAGTCGTCGAGAGCAACTTGTACCCCTCGTGCCCGGAATTTCTTCAGAGACGAGGATACCACGTCGGTTTGCGCATCGAGCAGGACCTTCTCGGTGATCTCAATCTCCAAGTGCTTTGGCGGGACCTTTGCAAGGTCGAAAATACGGAGAGTATCCTCAGCCAAGCCGGGTTGGATGAATTCCACATGCGACAGGTTGATTGCTACGTGGCCGAAGCTCAGGTTTTTGTTGAGCCACCGCCGCATGTCTGAGGCGACTTTGCCGATCAGGCGCTTACCAACCATTGTCGCAAGCTCAGGATCGTCAAAGATATCGCCGAAAGTAGCGGGAGTGAGTAAGCCTCTAATCGGGTGCTCCCAGCGCGCAAGAGCCTCAAAACCAACAATCTCTCCTGTCGAGAGACAGACCTTCGGCTGGTAGAATGGCTTAATTTGATCAAGCGAGATTGCCTCCCGCATCTCCCGTCTGAGAGTATTTCGCTGATCGGTCGCAGCCCGCATTTCGGGCGAGAAGACCACAACGCGGTTTCGGCCTTCGGTCTTTGCCCTGTACAGAGCGATGTCCGCATCCTTCGCTAAGTCGGCAGCCTCGGCAGCATGGTTCGGGAAGGCAGCAACCCCGATGCTGGCACGGCTGGCGATCATCTGGCCTGCATAGGAAACAGGTTGGCTCAACTTTTTGGTGATGCCCTCGGCCAGTGTCGCCGCAAGCTCCAATGAGGAGCCCGCCAGCAGAACGACGAACTCGTCGCCGCCTAGTCGTGCGACGGTGTCACCGTTCCTTGCCACAGCAGACAGTCGGGCAGCGGTTTCCTTCAGAAGAGCGTCACCGGCATCATGGCCGGAGGAGTCGTTAACATCCTTGAAGTCGTCCAGATCGATGACCAGAAGGCTGAAGCTAGTGCCATGCTGTTTGGCTTCGACAAGACCCTGCTCCAGCCTCTTCTGGGCCAGCATGCGATTGGGCAGGCCCGTGAGAGGATCATGATTGGCGATCCGCCAGATTTCCTCCTCGGCCAGCTTACGGTCCGCGATGTCGAATGTCACACCGACAACCCGATTGGGGCCAGTCCGCTCGCCTCGGGTTCCAAGCCACAACGCTTTGCCGTCTGGAAGCATGTAGCGGAACTCCATCGTGCCGGAGCCGCTCTCCAGGATACGGTCGAGAAACTGCTCGCGCAGATGCTGATCGTCAGGGTGGAACCGCTCAACGAATTCGGAAATCGGCCCAGACCCGATCCCGAGCCACTCGACCGTGTGCTGCGAACGCGTGACGTAGTTCGTCGTCAGGTCCTGCTCCCAGGCGAACATCCGACCCGCCTGGAAAGCGAGGCGCAGACGCTCCTCGCTGGCACGAAGTGCACCTTCTGCTTCCCTCCTGGCCGTAATGTCCGTGTAGGTGCGAACTGCAGCCCCGTCAGGTAGTGGCACCGTTCTGATCTCAAGAACAGTGCCATTGTTCCGAGTTCGCTCGTAGATGTTCGGATCGGACAGGAACCCACCGGTCTGAGCCGCCTTCAGAAAGTCATTGTCTTCAGGCGCTATATCCCCCATGCGCGTCTGAAGCGCCTTCACCTCCTGGACCGGAGGACCATTTTCCATGAACTCGATCGGCAGGTCGAGAAGGTCCAGGGCGCGTCTGTTGAAGACGGTCACCCTGTCGGCAGCATCGGCCATAATCAAGCCCTGGTCCATGTTCTCCAGGGTCGCTTCGATAAGCGCCGCTTTTTTGGCAAGTTCCGCTTCTGCGCGCTTGCGCTCCGTTATGTCCTGGACCGTTCCGATCCTGCGGATAGGCCGTCCTGTCTTGTCCAGAATGTCTTGCCCCCTCGCAGCGATCCATCGTTCCTCTCCATTCTCTGGCCGAATGATGCGGAAGATGTCGCTATAGGTCGCTGCACCATCAGGCGAGCGTCGGGAAAACCACCTTCGTACACGCTCGCGGTCCTCTGGATGGACGCACGGAAGAAAAGTCTCGCGTGTAATCGGAGTTGCTGCAGCAAGGCCGAGGATCGTTCGGGCCTCGGGCGTCCATTGCCGCTCGCCTGTTACAAAGTCGATATCCCAGATGCCAAGGGAAGTTGCCTCCACCGCAAGGCGGAGCCTTTCTTCACTGGTCCGAAGGCTCTCCTCAGCATGCTTGCGGTCGTGAATATCTGTTTGGGTTCCAACCCACTCCAGTACGGCGCCACTGTCATCTCTCAATGGAACGCCTCGGGCGAGCGACCACCGGTAGCGGCCATCCTTGCGTCGTATCCGAAATTCGCCATCCCATGGGATGCTGGTTGAGACTGCCTGCTTCCAGCTCGTCCAAGCCTGATGTCGATCATCCGGGTGGACGGCATCAAGCCAGCCATCACCCGCATAATCTTCGACCTTTTGGCCGGAGGTTTCAGTCCAGCCGATATCGTCTTTCATCAGCCCGTCAGCGGTGGCGAGCCACACGACGGACGCATTTGTCTCGATTAGAGCACGGTACCGTCCCTCGCTGACGCGAATGCGCTCGTTTGCGATTCTCTGCTCGTGAATGTCTGTGCAGGTACCAAACCATCGCTCGACCTCGCCCTTGCTACTGCGGATTGGGAGCGCGCGCGCAAGAGTCCAGCGATATTCCCCGGAATGGTGACGGAGACGGTATTCGGTCTCGAAAGGCTCTCCGGCCTCAAGAGAATATTGCCATTGTGACCAAGCCTGCTCCTTATCGTCAGGATGTAGATGGTCCTTCCATGCATCTCCGTACGTCGATCCGACTGGTAAGCCGATAAACTCATTCAAACGTTTATTCTGGTAATCTGGAATCCCGTCAGCCTTAGTGGACCACACCATCTGAGGTAGGGCTTCTGCAATCGTCCTGAACTTCCTTTCACTATCGGCTCCGGTTCTGTTCGCCCGCCGCAGATTGAATTGGCTCATCACAGCGCCCGCTAGGGCGAGAAGAGCCTCCCTCTGGACCAAAGTGAGCCCCTCGGGACGGGGTACATTGTCGAACACACATAGTGTGCCGAGAGGTAAGCCGTCCTCCGTCACAAGGGGAGCACCGGCATAGAAGCGCACGTGCAGGTCGCCCGTGACCAAAGGATAATTAGAAAATCGAGGGTCCTTGGTGGTATCGGGAACAACGAACAGGTCTGATTGGAGGATTGCGTGGGCACAGATTGCGATCCCACGCGAGGTCTGTCGTACTCCATTCAAGCCGACCTCGCACTTAAACCACTGCCGCTTCTCATCGACGAGGGAGATGAGAGCGATTGGAGCATTGCAGACGTGAGCGGCAATCTTTGCGAGATTGTCGAAGGCAGCCTCGGGTTCGGTATCTAGAATCTCAAAGCTCCGAAGAGCGGCCAGACGATCTGCCTCCGCCCAACGAGGGAGGCCACTCTTGGTAACTGACAGCGACATGAGGATTTGCCCGATAGAACAGTATATCTTATATTTTGAGTGGTATGATACTGCAAAAATCTGAACGGCGAACTAAGGGAAAGCCGCAGTTGCTCAGGCTTTTCGGCACAGCGTGTGGACGTGAGTTCCAGAGCTTCTACGTCAAAGGCGGATATGCTTACTGTCTGAACCAAGAATAATAGTTGCGCCCTAGCCAGATCACGGGAGTCTCGACCCATCTAATACCAATCGGCGCTGATGCTCATGCATGGGCCCAGTCGCGCAAGCCGATGGACATGATGGTCCAAGGTTGGTCTACGAGTTTGTTCCAAGCCGCACAGCAATGATCGAGGATGTCCGGGTAGGACGTGAAGATTCGGTTGGAGAGCCAGTTCTCCCTCAGGTACTGCCAGATGTTCTCGACCGGGTTCAACTCAGGCGCTTTGGCCGGCAGCGGCACCAGGGTGATGTTGGTCGGCACCTTCAGTTTGCGCGAGACATGCCAGCCCGCTTGGTCCAACAGCAGCAGCGCGTGCGCTCCGGGCGCCACCGCTTGCGAGATCTCGGCCAGATGCAGCGTCATCGTCTCGGTTGTGCAACGCGGCAGCACCAGGCCGGCAGCTTTGCCCTGGGCCGGGCAGATCGCCCCGAAGATGTAGGTCGAGGCCGTCCTCAGATCCCGGGGCGCCGAGGGACGGGTGCCGCGCCGGGCCCAGCGCCGGGTGATCTTGTTCTTCTGCCCGATGCGTGCCTCGTCGGCAAACCAGATCTCTAGGGGCTTGCCAGCGGCCTCGTTGGACGAGATTTCCGCCACACGCGCGGGAAACTCTTTTTAAAAATCGCCCCCGCGGCGTCGCTCTTGGCATGATGGCGCGGGCGGGCCGAGAGCTTGCGGTAGCCGAGCGCCCGCAGCTCGCGGCCCAGCGTCGTCTCGCTCACCTCGATCCGGAACTCGTCCCAGAGCCACTGCACCAGATCCTTCAGCCGCCAGCGCACGACCCCATGGACAGCCGGAATGGGGTCACTCTCCACCAGGGCCAGCAGGGCCTCGCGATGGTGGGGGCTCAGCTTGCAGACATTCCCCGGCGCCTTGCCGTCGATCAGGCCGTCAGGCCCGTGCGCGTTGAAGCGCACCACCCAATCCCGCACCGTCTGCAGCCCGACCCCGCCGACCCGCGCCGCCTTGGTTCGCGTGCCGCCGTCGTAGATCTCGGCCAGCGCCAGCAAGCGCCGGCTTTGCCCAGCGTTGCGGGTTGCTCTGGCCAAAGCCCGCAGCCGGGTCGCGTCATAGTCTGTGCGAAGCTCGATCCCTTGGCGCATGGCGAACCTCCTGGTCACCAGCATGGAATCAGACCTGCGCCCGGCTGAAAACCCTGAATGAGTCAGCCTTCACGCCGCTTGGTATAAGACCCTCGCGCAGCCCGACCATTAGTACAATATGTGGAGCGGTTAATCCCATCGACAGATTTGATTGCTCAACTCTACCCTACTCACCTCTCTGGTGGGCTCCAGCCTTTTGGAAGGTCCGCTCACGGCAGCTATGCCGAAGTTCCCTCTACTTCCGGAACGTGCCAGCAGCAGACCTTCCGACGCAGTAGTGCAGTTCTGCGTCGGGCGTTCTCACATAACTTGCGCTGATTGATAGTGACGGGTTTGAAGTGCCCGCTGCTCCTAGTCGCCAACCTCAACTCAGCAACAGAACGACGCCTGCAATGCTGATGCCCGCACCTGCCCAGCGGTGGATCATCTGGCGGTGACCGAGGACAGTGCCTACTGCGAGACCCACCCCATGCAGAAGGATGGTCGCCAAGGCAAAGCCGAGACAATAAAGGCCTGCTGCGGCTTCCATAGGCATCTCGGCTCCATGGGCGTGGCCGTGGAAGATAGCGAACATTCCGGCCAGCATCATGGCTACGGAGATGACGCAGCGGATTCCGGCAGCCAGAACTGCGCCGAAGATGATCACCGAAAGGGCAATGCCGGCCTCGACGGCAGGAATTTCAATGCCCATGAAACCCATAATGCCGCCAACGAGCATCATGGAGGTAAAGCTCGCCGGAACGGCCCAGAGTGCCCGCCCACCGAGCACGGCCGCGAAGAGACCGATGGCTACCATGGCGAGTATGTGGTCAAGACCCCCAAAGGGATGCGCGAAACCGTCGAGTAGACCTGAAGCGGCACGGCCCCCCGTATGGGCAAGGGCCGGCATGGCTGTTACCATCATGGAAGCGACAAGAAAGGAATGCTTCAATCTCATGGGATGCTCCTGTCAGGCGGCCGCGGCGAGGCCGCCGGCTCGTTCAATGAATTGCGCGATGGCGTCGACGCCGACGCCGCCACGGATGTTGCTGAAGACATAGGGGCGCTGGCCACGCATGCGCTTCGTGTCCTCCTCCATAATAGCGAGATCAGCGCCGACATAAGGTGCAAGGTCAATCTTATTGATCACCAGAAGGTCCGAGCGAGTGATGCCTGGGCCGCCCTTGCGGGGGATCTTTTCGCCGCCCGCAACGTCGATGACGTAGATCGTCAGATCCGCGAGCTCGGGCGAGAAGGTCGCCGACAGATTGTCGCCGCCGGACTCCACCAGCACGATGTCGAGTTCAGGGAAGCGTTTGCGCATGGTCGCGATGGCCGCGAGATTGATCGAGGCATCCTCACGGATCGCCGTGTGCGGGCAACCACCCGTCTCCACGCCCATGATGCGTTCCACCGGAAGGGCACCCGCCACCGTCAGGAGACGGGCATCCTCCTTGGTGTAGATGTCGTTAGTGATGGCACAGATGTCATAGCGCTCGCGGAACGTCTTGCAGAGCGCCTCCATCAGGGCGGTCTTACCTGAGCCGACGGGCCCGCCGATGCCAACACGAAGAGGTCCTGTCTGGGATTTCATGAGCGGAAAAGCCTCGTATACTGGTTTTCATGATGGAAGGAGCCGAGATCGGCTCGAAAGGTCGCGCCGCCGATATCCTCGAGCGATAGGTCAATGGCCTCCTGCGAGACGTCTCTCACAGTTACAGCCATGGCGCTGCAGACCCGGATGCCGGCTGTCTGCCCAATCGGCGCGAGCCGGATCGCTGCCGAGACGAGCGTTTGCACCAGCGCGAAGAGGTAGACGTTCAAGGTGATTGGGAGAGGAACACCATGCGCCGCAGCCGCCATGCCAATGGCGATGGGGAATGCCACCTCGCCATCTAAATCGAGCAGACCCGGAGCGGGCCAAGCGGCCAGGGTTGCGTCGAGGAAGCTGCGCCCCTGCTGGCTCGTCTCGAGGTACAACTCGGCGGAGGGGGAAAGCGCCAGGGCGAGTTCGTTGACACTCACGAGCGCGGCTTCGTGGCCTGCCTCCACGGCCCGGTAGGCGTGGCTCAGCAGGATTGCGTCATTGCGGCAAAAGCCGAGCGTCATCTGATCCCTCAACCACGCAACGAGCGCCTTCTCGTCCGCCACATCCCCTGCTTCGACCGCCCATTCCAGCGTGTGGGAATATGCGTAGCAGCCGACCGGGTAGGATGGGGACAGCCAGGCGAACAGCGGCAGGATGCCCTGGCCTTTTTCCACGGCCTGCAACAGGAGCGCATCATCCATGGCAGTGTCCGTGGTGATGGCCGGAATGCCCGCCGTGCTCGTGCTGATGGTAAGCGCCCCGCACCGGACAGAACGGACGGTCGACGATCTCCGTCCTGGCTCCAAGACCGTGCAGCATGTCGAGCAGCACATGATCGTAGGCGATGTAGATCGCTTTCTTGCTGATTTCTGCGGGCACATGCCGGTTGCCGATGTGCCAAGCAAGGGTGAGAAGATCGAGAGGATCTTCGGTCGAGACCTCGATGAGCCTTTCTGCCGCTGCCTTCACCTCCACCAGCCAGCCACTGTCGAGGCGAATGGCATCTCCGTCCTCCAGCACGTCGGCCCTGTCGAGGTCGAGCAGGAATGCCGTACCGCCATCGGCGTTCAGCAGGATGCGACGTCTGTGTCGGTCTCCGTGGTCAAGGGTAATGATGTCGACAATACGGTCAGAATCGACGGCGTCGCGGCGGATGATGGATGCGGCGCGGATCATGATCAGAACAGGAAATATCGTTGTGCCATGGGAAGAACTTCAGCCGGTTCGCAGACAAGCAACTCGCCGTCAGCGCGAACGTCATAGGTCTCCGGGTCTACCTCGATGACCGGCGTGGCGCCGTTCAACACCATGTCCTTCTTGCCGATGCCGCCGCGAACATTCTCGACGGCGACCAGCGGCTTCTGGACTCCGAGCCTGCCTGCAAGCCCATTTTCGACAGCGGCCTTGGACACGAAGGTGAGCGAGGTTGCCGCCAGCGCCCGCCCATAGGCTCCGAACATTGGACGGTAATGCACCGGCTGCGGGGTCGGGATGGAGGCGTTCGGGTCGCCCATGAGCGCCGCCGCGATGGCCCCGCCCTTGATGATCAGATCGGGCTTCACGCCGAAGAAGGCCGGCGTCCAGACCACGAGATCGGCGAGCTTTCCTGGCTCAACCGAGCCGACATGCCGAGATACGCCGTGAGCGATAGCGGGGTTGATCGTGTACTTCGCGACGTAGCGCCGAACGCGAAGGTTGTCATTGTCGCCGGTCTCGCTAGGCAGCAGGCCGCGCTGTACCTTCATCTTGTGCGCCGTCTGCCACGTGCGGATGATGACTTCGCCGACGCGGCCCATGGCCTGGCTGTCTGAGGACATCATCGAGAGCGCGCCGATGTCGTGAAGGATGTCCTCGGCAGCGATAGTCTCCTTGCGGATGCGGCTCTCGGCGAATGCCAGATCCTCGGGGATGGACGGATCGAGATGGTGGCACACCATGAGCATGTCGAGATGCTCGTCGATGGTGTTGACCGTATATGGGCGCGTCGGATTGGTAGAAGATGGCAGCACGTTGGGAAGCCCCGCCACCTTGATGATGTCTGGAGCGTGACCGCCGCCCGCCCCTTCCGTATGGAAGGCGTGGATCGTTCGTCCCTTGAAGGCCGCAATCGTATCCTCGACGAATCCGGACTCATTGAGCGTGTCCGTGTGGATCATCACCTGCACGTCGTAGTCGTCGGCCACCGACAGGCAGCAATCGATGGCCGCGGGCGTGGTGCCCCAGTCTTCGTGAAGCTTGAGGGCGCAGGCACCTGCCTGGATCATTTCTTCAAGCGCACCGGGCTGTGAGGCGTTGCCCTTGCCGGTGAAGGCGAGGTTCATGGGAAAGGCGTCCGCTGCCTCGATCATGCGGGCAATATGCCATGGCCCCGGAGTACAGGTGGTGGCGAAGGTGCCCGTGGCCGGCCCCGTGCCGCCGCCGAGCATCGTGGTGATCCCCGACATCAGCGCCTCCTCGATCTGCTGCGGGCAGATGAAGTGGATATGGGAGTCGAAGCCGCCCGCCGTGACGATCTTGCCCTCGCCGGCGATAATCTCCGTGCCTGGGCCGATGATGATGTCGACACTAGGCTGCACGTCCGGATTGCCCGCTTTGCCGATCCCGGTAATCCTTCCACCCTTGATGCCGATATCGCCTTTCACGATACCCCAGTGATCGAGAACGACCGCATTGGTGATGACGGTGTCAACCGCACCCTGAGCCCGGGTCGCCTGCCCCTGCCCCATTCCGTCACGGATGACCTTACCGCCACCGAACTTCACCTCCTCACCATAGGTCGTGAAGTCCTTCTCGACCTTGATCACGAGGGAGGTATCTGCGAGCCTGATCCGGTCCCCTTTGGTGGGGCCGAACATGTCGGCATAGGCTGCGCGCGGCAGCGAGGCTGGCTTACTTCCATTCGTCATCAGAGCGCCCCCATCACGCTTTGGCGAAAACCATAGACCTCGCGCTTGCCGGAGAGCGTCACCAGCGTGACCTCCCGCGTGGAGCCGGGCTCGAACCGCACCGCTGTGCCGGGCGTGATATCGAGACGCATGCCACGCGCCTTCTCGCGCTCGAACGAAAGGGCCGGATTGGTTTCGAAAAAGTGGTAGTGGCTCCCGACCTGGATGGGACGGTCGCCAGTGTTTGCCACCGTCAGCACAGTTCGCTCCGCGCCCTCATTGAAGACAATCTCGCCATCCTGAGCCATGACCTCACCGGGCACATCTGTAGAGGCCGCGCCCCGGATCGGGTGATGCACGGTCACGAGCTTGGTGCCATCGGGGAAGGTGGCCTCAACTTGGATATCATGGATCATCTCGGCCACACCCTTCATCACCTGATCGGCAGTGACAACATGCGCGCCAGCCTCCATCAGCTCGGCGACGGAGCATCCATCCCGCGCTCCCTCCACCACCGTGTCGGTGACTAGAGCAATCGCCTCCGGGTAGTTGAGCTTGACGCCGCGCTCCAAGCGGCGGCGGGCCACCATGGCGGCCATGGCGATCAGGAGCTTGTCTTTTTCACGAGGTGTAAGTTGCATTGCAGAGTCCTAGCTGAGCCAGACACGAGGCAGGGGCTCGCCACGAAAGGTGAGGAGAAACGGGCAGATGGCGGCTCTCAGCGCCTCAATGGAGAACGCGCAGAAGCGCACGGCGAGAATTCCGTTCCATGCACTTGCCGCCGCATCGCAGCCCTGCCCGGAGGGCAGTTGTTCGCGCACCGACTCCAGGCGGGCCTCGGCATCCGGCGCCACGTGGATCATGGTTGCGAAGGCGCGGGCACCGTTGCCAACGACCGGCTTCTGCAGCAGGTCGGCAATGGCTCCATTAAGTCGCAGCGTATCGGCATAAATGAGCCGCGATCCTCGTCGGATGCGCCAACGATCGATGAAGAGGCCATCGACAATCCGCTCCGCCCTCGCCTCGCGCCCGAAGACGACAGCCTCCAGCAGGGTCAGACGCCCGTCCTCGGCAACATTCGCCTCAAGCTGCCGGTCAAGCCTCGCGTTGTCGAACAGGATCGTCTCCTGTGGGAGCCAATCGAGACGAGCCCCTGCCCCTGCAGTGAGCTTCACCAACAGATTGGAAACAGGCCCGTCCGAGCGGTAGACCTTCTCCGCTGCAGGCGTCGCAACCGTCACGTACGTATCCGCCTGTGCCTCGACTTCCACGGTGAAGCGATCGCCACAGGCAATGCCGCCTGCAGTGTTGACGAGCACGGCGCCCAATCCCGCCCCCGCTCCCCTCGGCAGACGGATACGCATGGAACCGCTTTCCTCGATGCGCATCGGCCTTGTCCGCCCGTCTAGAGCGACTGCAGCGAATGAAACCCAGCCGACGGCCCGCTGGCGCTGCGCGGGAACGCCGTTAAATGGCAAGGCGCTGACGAACATCGTTCCCCTCCAGCGCTGCACGGTCGCCATGCTGAACGATCTCGCCGCGCTCCATGACCACGAAGCGGTCCGCCAAATCACGCGCAAAGTCGAAATACTGCTCGACAAGCAGGATCGCCATGTCCTTGCGACCACGAAGGTAAGAGATGGCGCGACCGATGTCCTTGATTATCGAGGGCTGGATGCCTTCGGTCGGCTCGTCGAGCACGAGGAGGCGCGGACGCATCACCAACGCCCGCCCGATGGCGAGCTGCTGCTGCTGCCCACCCGACAGGTCGCCGCCCCGCCGCCCCAGCATAGACTTGAGCACGGGGAAGAGCTCGAACACCTCCTCGGGAATCTGCCGCGCGCCGCGCTTTAACGGGGCAAAGCCCGTTTCGAGGTTCTCCTTCACCGTCAGGAGCGGAAAGATCTCCCGCCCTTGAGGCACATAGGCGACCCCACGCGCTGCGCGTTGGAAAGGCTTCAGACCCGCGATGTTTTGTCCCTCGAAAAGAATGCTGCCGCCGGAGATGGGTCTATGGCCTGCGATGGCGCGGAGCAGCGACGTCTTGCCCACGCCGTTGCGCCCGAGCACACATGTAACCTCCCCTACGGTGGCAGTGACGGAAACGTCGCGCAGGGCCTGGGCCGCGCCGTAATGGAGAGACAGGTTTTCGACTGCGAGCATTGTCATCGGCCCAAATAGACTTCCACCACACGTTCGTTTGCGCTCACCGCATCGAGCGATCCCTCGGCGAGCACGGACCCCTCATGCAGGCACGTGACCTTGACGCCGAGATCGCGCACGAAAGTCATATCGTGTTCGACCACGATCACGGCCTTGCTCCTGGCGATGTCACGGAGAAGGTCGGCAGTGTCGGCAGTTTCCTGGTCCGTCATGCCAGCGGCAGGCTCGTCGATCAGCAGGAGCTTGGGCTCCTGCGCCAGCAGCATGCCGATCTCGAGCCATTGCTTTTGTCCGTGGGACAGCTCGCCCGCTCTGCGATGGCGCTGGACTGTGAGGCGCACCCGCTCCAAAAGGGCATCGATCCTCTCCTGCTCCCGAGCAGGCCGACGCGAGAGCAAGGTCGCGAGAGGCCCGCGCTTGTTCTTCAAAGCGAGAAGCAGGTTGTCCTCGACCGTATGCATCTCGAATACGGTTGGGGTTTGGAACTTGCGGCCGATGCCGAGCTCGGCAATGGCCGTCTCGTCGAGAGCGGTTAGGTCGTGGGAGCCTTCGAACAGGGCCGTGCCCTCGTTGGGCTGCGTCTTTCCGGTGATCACGTCCATCATGGTCGTCTTGCCAGCCCCATTTGGGCCGATGATGGCCCGCATCTCCGCATGGTCGATGGCGAGCGACAGAGCGTTCAGGGCACGGAAGCCATCAAATGAGACAGTGACGTTATCGAGATAAAGCAGGGTCGGCGTAATCGGTGCGGTCATGGCTCACTCCGCCGCCTGGGTAACAGGCTGGGGCGAGCGGCGCGCCCGCAGCTTTTGGCTGGAACGCTCCCACAGATCGTTAGCGGCCCCAAGGATCCCGCGAGGCATGAACAGTGTGACGAAGACGAAGAGGCCACCCAAGGCGAACAGCCAGAACTCCGGCAGTGCCGCTGTGAACCAAGTCTTTCCCGCATTGACCAGCAGCGCCCCAAGAATGGCGCCAGCAAGAGTCCCGCGTCCGCCGACCGCCACCCAGATCACCACCTCAATGGAGTTGGCGGGAGCGAACTCACTCGGGTTGATAATACCGACCTGGGGCACGTATAGCGCACCCGCGACGCCCGCCAGCATGGCGGACAGGGTGAACACGGCGAGCTTATAGTGCTCGACGCGGTAGCCAAGGAAGCGCGTGCGGCTCTCTGCATCGCGCACAGCCACGAGCACCTTGCCGAACGTGGATCCAACGACCCACCGACATAGAAGATAACCGCCCGCAAGCGCCAGGACCGACAGCACGAACAGGGCTATTCGCGTAGAACCGGCTTGCACCGGGAAACCGAGGATCTCCTTGAAGTCGGTCAAACCGTTGTTGCCGCCCAGTCCCATGTCATTGCGGAAGAAGGCCAGCATCAGCGCGAAGGTCATGGCCTGGGTGATGATGGAGAAGTAGACGCCCGTGACGCGGGAGCGAAAGGCGAACCAACCAAAAACGAAGGCGAGCGTCCCCGGCACCAGCAGCACCATCAACGCCGCGAAGGGGAGCCAATCGAAGCCGTACCAGAACCAGGGCAGTTCCTTCCAGTTCAGGAACACCATGAAGTCGGGCAGAACTGGGTCGCTGTAGACGCCACGCGCACCAATCTGGCGCATGAGGTACATGCCCATGGCATAGCCGCCGAGCGCGAAGAACGCCCCGTGACCGAGGCTGAGAATGCCGCAGAAGCCCCAGATTAGATCGACGGAGAGCGCCAGCAGAGCAAAGCAGACATACTTGCCGAGCAAAGGCACCAGGTGGTCCGAGAGGTGCAGCGCCGATCCGGGGAGGGCCAGTCCGTTCATGGCCGGCACCAGAATGGCAGCGGCGGCCAATAGCGACAGAACGACAGTCGTCTGCCGGTCGAAAAGGGATTGAGTTCTCATGCTTCGACCGCTCTGCCTTTCAGCGCGAACAGCCCGCGCGGACGCCTTTGAATAAAGACGATGATGGCGATGAGCAGGGCAATCTTGCCGAGGACCGCTCCCGCATGAGGTTCAAGCATCTTGTTCGCAATGCCGAGCGTCATCGCGCCCACCAGCGTGCCCCACAGGTTTCCGACGCCGCCGAACACGACCACCATGAAGCTATCGATGATGTAGCTCTGCCCGAGATTGGGACTGACATTGTCGATCTGGGAGAGCGCGACGCCGGCAATGCCAGCCACGCCCGATCCAAGCCCGAATGCCAGCGCGTCGATGCGGCTGGTCCTGATGCCCATGGAGCCCGCCATGCGCCGGTTCTGCGTGACGGCCCGCACGTAGAGTCCGAGCGAGGTGTAGCGCAGCACGAGGAGCAGGATCGCAAAGACGGAGAAGGCAAAGAGCACGATGGCGATGCGATTATAGGTCAGGCTCATCGCCCCGATGTCCAGCGCGCCGCTCATCCAGGCGGGTGTTCCGACCTCGCGGTTGGTGGGACCGAAGATCGTGCGCACGCCCTGCTGCAGGATCAGCGATATTCCCCACGTGGCGAGCAGGGTTTCCAGAGGGCGCCCATAAAGGAACCGGATGACCGCCCTCTCAATGAGAACGCCGACTGAACCCGCAACCAGGAAGGCAAGTGGCAGCGCGATGAGGAGCGAGGCTCCGAACAGACCAGGAAAATAGGAGCGGATGACTTCCTGCACCATGAATGTGGTGTAGGCGCCGAGCATCACCATCTCGCCATGAGCCATGTTGATGACGCCCATGGTGCCGAACGTGATGGCAAGGCCGATGGCAGCCAGCA
Organism: Microvirga soli; assembly: GCF_016734765.1. GTDB lineage: Bacteria > Pseudomonadota > Alphaproteobacteria > Rhizobiales > Beijerinckiaceae > Microvirga > Microvirga soli. The sequence goes on from NZ_JAERQE010000040.1 coordinate 26,616, forward strand.
GCAGGACGGATCCGAGGGAGATGCCGTACCAGACGTTCTGGAACGCCTGCCAGAACGCAAGGCGGGCCCGAATACCCTCGGCAGCTTTTCCTGCGGCCGACATAACTTCAAGCGGTGCGTGGGACGGCAGGTTGGAGAGGAGAGCGAGAGCTTCCTGATCACCCCGATCCCTCAGGGTTTCGACGGCGGCGAGCTTCTGCGTGTGCAGGGCATCCTGCTTGCTCAGGAGGATGGCGGCACGGGCAGTCTCCAAAGCATTCCTGACAGGGACATGGCCCTCCTGCGCAATGGCTTTCTCGAGCGCGGGCAAGGCCGCCTCATCCCGGGAGCGGAACACGGCGCGTGCGGCTTCCAGGCGCCTCGCGGCATCGGGACTGAGCAATGTCAGGCTGCCGAGCGCAGCCTCGATAGCGCGACGCACCCGGTTATTGACCCGGACCGACTTCAGCTCACCAGTCGGATTGCCCCATGTCTGACCTGTGGCCGCATTGATGAGGTCTCCGGAGGTTCGGCGAACGAAGACGTGTTCCAACCCGACGAGGAGCCGCCCGTCACGCAGGGCTTCGACGACATCCACGGCCAAGGGATTGCCACTGACGGCAACGGCAGCGATTGCGGCGTCCGTATCCGCATAGCTGTCATTGGTGAACTTAAGCAGAGCTTCTTCATAAGGTCCCGCCAAGGCAGCAGAGGCCATGCCGAGCAGCAGAACGAAGGCCTGCAGGAAGTTGCGCAAAACAATCATGAAATGAACTTCGTACGGAGGGAGCGTGAGGGCGGCGGCTGCCGCCCTCATCTTCGAATGCTTAGGAACCGCACTTCTTCGTCACGGTGTTGTAGTTGCCGCACTTGAGGGTCTGCCAGTCGGCGACCAGATCCTTCGAACCATCCAGGTGCTTCGACCAAGCATCGCCCGCCACCAGATCATCCGTTTGCCAGACGGTATCGAACTGGCCATCCTCCTTGATCTCGCCGATCAGCACCGGCTTGGTGATGTGGTGGTTCGGAAGCATCTCCGAGACGCCGCCGGTGAGGTTCGGCACTTTGATGCCGACGATGGCATCGATCACCTTGTCCGGATCTGTCGTGCCGGCTTTCTCGACGGCCTTCACCCACATGTTGAAGCCGATCACATGGGCTTCCATCGGATCGTTGGAAACGCGCTTCGGATTTTTGGTGTAAGCCCTCCACTTCTCGATGAAGGCCTTGTTCTCGGGCGTGTCGACCGACTGGAAGTAATTCCAGGCGGCGAGATGTCCGACGAGAGGCTTTGTGTCGATGCCTGCAAGTTCCTCTTCGCCGACCGAGAAGGCGACAACCGGAATGTCGGTCGCCTTAACGCCTTGGTTGGCGAGCTCCTTGTAGAATGGCACGTTGGCATCGCCGTTGATCGTGGAGACGACTGCCGTCTTCTTGCCCGACGAGCCGAACTTCTTGATGTCGGCAACGATCGTCTGCCAGTCGGAATGCCCGAACGGCGTGTAGCTGATCATGATGTCCTCGGCCTTCACGCCATTGGACTTCAGATAGGCCTCCAGGATCTTGTTGGTGGTGCGGGGATAGACGTAGTCCGTTCCGGCCAGAACCCAGCGCTCGACCTTCTCTTCCTTGGCGAGGTAGTCGACAGCCGGAATCGCCTGCTGGTTCGGGGCAGCGCCCGTGTAGAACACGTTCCGCTCGCTCTCCTCACCCTCGTATTGGACCGGGTAGAACAGGATGCTGTTGAGTTCCTTGAAGACTGGTAGCACCGACTTGCGCGAAACCGACGTCCAGGCACCGAAAACAGCGGACACCTTGTGCTGACTGACCAATTCACGGGCCTTCTCGGCGAACAGCGGCCAGTTGGAGGCCGGATCGACGACAACCGCCTCAAGCTTCTTGCCGAGCAGACCGCCTTTCTTGTTCTGCTCCTCCACGAGCATCAGCATGACGTCCTTCAGGGTCGTCTCGCTGATGGCCATCGTACCCGACAATGAGTGGAGAACCCCTACCTTGATCGTTTCCTCTGCTTGTGCGGCCTGCGCCGTTGCGCTCGAAACCAGTGCCGCTGCTGCCAGCGCCATCAAGTTTCTCCGCGTCATGTCGAATATTGACATAGGTCCTTCTCCCTTGCCTGCCCTGGTTCAGGTGCAGCGAGGGACCACTATGCAAGAAGCATGCCATAATCGGTCGAGAGATAACGGCTTGCGCGGGCAATGACCGGAGAGTTCGGAAGCCTGACAGAATCTGCTTAGAAAAGCGGCGGAAGCTCAAATACGAGGCTTGTGAAGCAATGTTTCAATGTAGGGCGAAATGTCCGCAACGGGTCGAAGTGTAACGAACAGCAGATGGAATGAAGGTCTGCTCGCCGCCTCATAAGCAGACCGAAGCGTTTCTTCAGCCTCGTGCCAAATCTTGCCCTCAGGACCACCCAACCTAATTGAAGAACTATTCGACAAAGGGATTGCTCATGCACAGCATTGTATTCGAACGGTTCGGCGATCCGGCCGAGGTGTTGACCCTTGTTGAGCGTGAGCAACCTGCGCCCGGCCCGGGGCAGGCGCTGGTCCGGATGATCCTGTCCCCCATCCACAATCACGACCTCATGACCGTGGCTGGCACGTATGGCATCAAGCCGCCGCTGCCGGCGATCGGGGGCACGGAGGCGCTCGGCGTGGTGGAGGAACTCGGCGCCGGGGTCGAGAACCTCCAAGTTGGGCAGCGCGTGATCGGCGGTGGCCAGCAGACCTGGGCCGACCATTACTTGGTCGATGCGAGGCACGCACACCCCGTGCCCGATGCTATTGACGACGAGAGCGCTTGCCAGCTTATCGCTATGCCCCTCAGCGCCAAGATGGTGCTGGCCAACCTTGGCCTTCAGCGCGGCGACTGGCTCGTGCAGAACAGTGCCAATGGCGCGGTCGGACGCCTTCTGTCGCGCTTTGGCGCGGAAAAGGGCGTCAACGTGCTGAGCCTTGTTCGGCGCGACGCGGCGGTCGCCGAACTTGCCGCCGCCGGCATCACCAACGTCGTGTCAACCGAGCAGCCCGGCTGGGAAGCGCGCGCCCGCGATCTTGTCGGTGATGGATCGATCCGCGCCGGGCTTGACTCCGTGGGCGGGGACGGCCCCGCGCAACTTGCTCGCCTGATGGCTGACGGCGGCGAGATCGTCATCTTCGGCGCCCTGAGCGGCCAGCCAATCCGCATCGAGCCGTCTGTTGCGATCTTCCAACAGATCACCATTCGGGGTTTCTGGGGTGCCAAGCCGCGCCTCGCACCCGACGTGATCGGCCGTCTGCTCGAGGAAGTCGTCGCCGAGGCTGCCAGTGGCAAGCTTACGCTCCCGGTCGACGCCGCCTTCCCGCTTGATCGGATCGCCGACGCCGTGCGCGCCAGCACTGAACCCGGTCGCAACGGCAAGGTTGTCCTACGTGGGCGGTGATCAGGCTTGCAGGAGCAACCAGGAGCCGAGCTTGCGTGCCGATGGACAGCCCCTCAACACCATCTTCGCCACCGAATGCCGTCGCCTCGGGCATCGCGCTCAAGGTCCAGATCGTTGTCATCGGTGCCGGTCAGGCTGGGCTCTCGGCGGCCTACCATCTCAAGAGGCTGGGATTGACGCCGCACAGGGGTTTCGTGGTGCTCGACCAGTCTCCAGGACCGGGGGGCGCCTGGCAGAACCGCTGGCCCTCGCTGACCCTGAGCACGGTCAACCGCATTCATGACCTGCCGGGGATGCCCTTTTCCGAGGTGATCGGCACGGACAGCCCGGAGGTGCGGGCGAGCGTCGCCGTCCCGGAGTATTTCGCGGCCTACGAGAAGCGGTTCGAACTGCCGGTCTATCGCCCGGTGACGGTGAGGGTCGTCTGCGACAGGCACGATCACTTCAGGGTCGAGACCGACCGGATCCAGGTTTCCGCACGCGGGCTCATCAATGCCACGGGAACTTGGGAGAATCCCTACATTCCCGATGTGCCCGGAGCCGAGCGTTTCAAGGGCAGGCAACTGCACACGAAGGATTACCGCACCGCCCAGGAATTCTCGGGCCGGCATGTCATTGTCGTGGGAGCTGGCATCTCGGCAATCCAGTTGCTCGATGAGGTCTCGCGCGTCACCACGACCACCTGGGTGACCCGAAGGGAGCCCGAGTTCCGGGATGGTCCTTTCGACGAGAAGGTCGGGCGTGCCGCCGTGGCGATTGTGGAGGACCGGGTGCGCCGCGGCTTGCCGCCCGCGTCCGTTGTCTCGGTGACCGGGATCCCCGTCACCCCCGCCATTGCGGCCATGCGGGCACGTGGGGTGCTGACCCGGCGCCCCATGTTCAGCGAAATCACGGAGGACGGGGTTCGCTGGTCAGATGGGACCGCGCTCCGCGCCGACGTGATCCTCTGGTGCACCGGCTTCCGCAGCTCCCTCGATCACCTGGCACCACTCATGCTGCGCGAGCCCGGAGGAGGCATCGTCATGACCGACGGTTGGCGACGCAGTTCGCGAAGGACCCGAGGGTGCATCTGGTGGGCTACGGCCCCTCCGCCTCCACCATCGGGGCCAACCGGGCCGGCCGGGCCGCTGCGGAGGAACTCATGGCGTTCCTTGAACTCGGGTGAGGGTGGACCACCAGGCATCCGCCCGCCCCGCGAGGTCGGCAGCCATTTCGCGCACGAGGGAAGGTCTGAATTGGGTCAACCATTCGCCTTCCGGCCACTCAACGAACGTCAGCCATTGGGCGCGGAAGCGAACCAAGCGCTTACGTCTCAGGAATGCCAATTGCAGACCATAGGGTTCCCGGCAATCCTCTGGCACAACGGGTGGAAAAGTTAGGTAGGGCCAATCAACCTCTCGCGTATTGTCCTCCAGCTTTCCGCATCAGGGGCGCAAATAATGCCCCCTTCGTGGAGCTTAGGTTGATAAGGCGATCCATCGAAGCATGCAGAGTAGCCGCCGGCTTCCCGATGGAGCAGCCAGCCTGCCGCATGATCCCAAGGCATCAGCTTGGAGTGGACGAGGAAGTGGCAATGCCCAGCAGCAGCCATCCGGTACTCGTGTGCCGCGCAGCGATAACATGCAACGGCCCCGAAGCCCGCTAGATTCGCCGTAACGGTGGACCGCATGGGCCCCCGCATATGGTGCCAGGATGCGCATCCCGACATGTCCCCGATGGCAACCGACGACGCAACCCGGAGGTCATCGCGTCTGCCATCGGGGTGCTCAATCCAGGCCCCCTCCCCCCGCAGGGCCATCGCGGTGTCGTTGCCAATCGGGTCATGGATCCACCCGGCAACGACCTCTCCTCGCACTATGGCCGCCACCATCACCCCGAACAACGGTAGGCCCGAGGCGAAATTCTTGGTGCCATCCACCGGATCGATCAGGAAAGCCAATTCCGCGTCCGCGAGTCGGGTCAACAGCGACGGGTCATGTTCCGTGGCCTCCTCACCGATCAGGACAGCGTGCGGAAAGATCTGACCTAGCCCCTTGGCGATCATTCGCTCTGCGGCCTCGTCGGCGTCCGTCACAAGATCCATGGCCGACGACTTCTGCCGAACCTCGTGGGACGACAGGTTTCGGAAGCGGGGCATGATCTCAACCCTCGCGGCTTCGCGGAGGAATTGATCCACAATTCCGGCATCATCGGTCGAGAACAACATGCGGAAGTGCCTTCAAACTTTCCGAGGAGCGCGCAAGGCCCCGCCGCGACAATCTAGGAGCAGGAGGCGCTGCATCACTCTATTTGTCCACGTAGAGTCAGGCGATACCCATCAATCGGACGAGAGATCCCTTCAGACCGGGCGTGCAGCCGAGAACGATGTTGCCGTTCCGCAGTCCCGAATGGGCGAGAAAGTCGTTCACCCAGCCGCCCGCCTCCACGATCAGCAGCATTCCGGCCAAGGCATCCCAGGAGTTCATGTGCAACTCGCAATAGCCATCGATCCGACCTGCCGCCACATAGGCCAGAGCCAGGGCGCCCGACCCGCCGCGGCGGACGCCGGCCCCTTCTGCCAGGATCCGGCCGACGAGATCGACATACTGGCTGAGCGGAAGCCGGGTCGACCAGCCGGCCTCAATGGTCGCGGACTGCATGTCGCCCAGCCCGCTGACCCGGAGCGGCTCGCCATTCAGGGTCGCACCCCTTCCGCGCTCCGCTGCGAACAGTTCATCCTGCATTGGATCATAAATGATCCCGATCTGGATTTGTCCGTCACGGACATAGGCGATGGAGATGCAGAACTGTGAGATCCCGCGTACAAAGTTCGCGGTGCCATCTATCGGATCCACTACCCAGACATTGTCGTCGAACGATCCGCCCCCCTCCTCACCGAAAAAGGAATCGTCCGGAAAGCTCTCCAGCAATCGGCTGCGCACCAGACCCTCGACCTCGGCATCGACAGCCGAGAGGTAGTCCTGATGTCCCTTGAGGTTGATGCCCGTCGCACCGGGGCGTCCGTTGAACCGACGGCGGGCCAGAGCACCCGCCTCGCGCGCCACAGCGCATGCAACAGACAGTCTCAGGTCAGATTTTTTTGCTGGCGATAAGGTGCGATCCGCGACCCGCGCGGTGCTGAGGGCTGGCATGATGGGATATCCTGCTTACTGGCTGGAGGAAACGAGCTTAGGCGCCGGATGCTTCTCGCTCTCGATATGCTGGATCCAAGCGGCGGCATGGCGTGCAGCCTTGATCAGCATTGGCTTTGGCGTTTCTTCCCATTCATTGGGATGAAGCTCACGGGTGACCCGCAAATGATCGATGGCCGCCTCGAGAGTCGGGAAACGGTCGGTCATCTGGATATGGATGTACAAGGCCGCCAAGATGACGGAGCGGCTGCGTCCGCCCCGGCAATGAAGCAGTACGTTGCCACGGCGGCGGTGAGGATACGTGTGGCGATCGGGCAGCTTCTGATGTAGGGCGCCGTCTAGCAGATAATAGCCGGCCAGAAGCATCGTGTCCGGATTGCCAGCATCATCGATGAGGCCGAGCTTGTAGTTCCGAACCGGGCCATGCGGCGCAGCGATTTCCGAGGCCCCAAGTCCGGCCGTGTAGTCGATGTCCAGATTAACGGCACAGTTCACTACAATGGCAATGTCGTTGGTCTTGAGCAACGCTTTGTCCGACGCAGCATTGGCATCGCCCACAAAGAGCTTTACCCCGAATGGCGGAAGATCCTCGATAATGAGGCTCATAGGAGGACGTGGGTAGTTGAACTGGGTCGCCATCGAAACTTGTATCCTGAACTTCACGGTTGTTGTGGCGGAACACTCACACATGGCGCGGCCCGCACGGTCGTATGTACTGCCTTGGCCAACCTCCGGTCGAGGGCCGCCTTCAGGCTGCGTGTGAGGCTCCGGGGGCAACTTGCGCCAGCGGGATCCGGCTTGCGCTGCCTTTATCGAAGAAGGTGAGTTGGTCGGCGGGAAACTCGATCCAGATGTTCTTTCGCGGCAGAGAGGTCTCAAAGCGCGGGATGAGCGCTGTAATCCGGTGCCCCATGACTGAGAGCGAAATTATCGTCTGCGATCCGGTAGGTTGGACGATGTCGACCTCTGCGGGCAGGCTGAACGGGCCCTGCCGATCAACAATCGCGATGTTCTCCGGACGAATTGCCAACGTCACCGGCCCGTCCGCGCCATGCAGACCTGCAGGGGTGGGAATGTCTGTGCCCTCAAAGCTTACGACTCGCCCTCCTACTGACGTTCTCAAAATCCCGTCAAGGAGATTGATCCGGGGATCGCCGATGAACTCGGCGACGAAGAGATTAGCGGGGTTGTGATAGATCTCGTAGGGCGAGCCCTGCTGCTGGATGATGCCATCCTTCATCACCACGATGATGTCCGACATGGTCAGTGCCTCAACTTGGTCATGGGTGACATAGACCGTGGTCGCCTCCAGTTCGCGGTGCAAGCGCTTCAGCTCCGTGCGCATCTCTGTCCTGAGCTTCGCATCAAGATTGGACAAAGGTTCGTCCATCAGCAGGATCGAGTTGCGTGCCGCGATCAAACGCGCCACGGCTACCCGTTGCTGCTGACCTCCCGACAGTTCGGACGGATAGCGGTCTGCAAGCCCGGTTAGCTGGACCTTTGCGAGCGCCTCGGCAAGGCGCTCCTTGAGCACATGCACCGGCTGCTTCGCCTCCGAGAGCGCCAGAGTGATATTCCTGTCGACCTTCATATTGGGCCACAGCGCGTAGCTCTGAAAGATAAAGCCGAGGCCGCGCCGCTCGGGCGGTACGAAGACGCCGGTGCGGCTGGAGTAGACCGTCTTGCCGCCGAGCACGACCTCGCCTGTCGTCGCCTGCTCAAGGCCGGCGATGACGCGCAAGGTTGTGGTCTTACCGCAGCCCGACGGCCCGAGCAGGGTCACGAAGCTGCCCTTCGGGATGTCGAGGTCGAGGCTCGGGAGGGCCAGATGGCTTCCGTACGACTTCGTGATGTTTCTGAGGGTGATTTCAGACATGGGCACTCTCTCGTGCGGAAGCCATTCAGGATAGGTTATCGGCTTGTCTCGGCCATCCAGAAGTCGCTGATCTTCGCGATGTTGTCCTTCACGAATTCAGGTGATGCCGTGAGCTTGTTGGCCTTCGGCCACATCTCGCTATAGGGCGGAGCCGGAATGTCGGTCCGTGGCGAGAACGTTCCGATCTGATAGAAGGCAGCCATTCCCTGCAGGAGTTCCAGCGACTTCCCGGATCGGAACGGAGGTTTAAGTTCCGAAGTGGCATTCAGGTCCTTGCTGCCCATCAGGAATGCCACGAAGAGCTTCGCCGCGTTGGGATGAGGCGCATGTCCGGCCAAAGCCACATAGGTCGGATAGGAGAAGAGCGCCGCAGGCTGCAGGTCGTAGGGGATCGCATTCGCGTAGTTGTCGCTCTGATTCTTGGTTAGATAGTGGATGACCGAGAAGGCCATCGGAGGCTTGGTCTGGCCGCGAAGGCCAACCGCCGTCGCGATCTTCGAGCTGTTGTCGGAAATGACGATATCATTGCCGATCAGCCGGTGAAGGAATTCGTAACCCGCGTTCTCGACTCCCGATGAGAGTTCGAGCTTCTTGCCGTAATGCTGCTCGTAGGCCTTCTGCATCTCGTCTGAATGCTCGACGATGGCAGCCAGCATCATCAGCGTGGTGAGCGAGCCAGCCGGCGACTTCATGGAGAAGCGCCCCTTCCATTGCGGCTCGGTCAGCTGCCAGATACTCTTGATCGGCGGCTGCGGATAGGTCTCCGAGTTGTAGAGCACACCATAGGCTTCGATCACATGGGTGAGCAGCGGCTCGCGGTGCGCGGTGGGGATCCTGTCCGCCAGATAGGATGGCACGTAATTGACGATACGGCGGTTGGGAAGCAGGTCGAACACCATCTGTTCAGTGCCGCCCGAATACACCACGTCGGCTGCATAAACGCCGGCTTGGTGCTCCCGGACGACCTTCTCGATGGTCTTCTCGGAGCCGAGGTCGTAGGCCTTGACCTTGATCTCGGGATAGAACTTCGCGAAGTCCTCGGCCACCTTCAGCATCGTGCCGGAGGAGGAATAGACGACGACCTCGCCCTCCTTCTTCGCGTTGGCGACCACCTCGTCCCAGTTCTCGTTCTTCTGATAGGGGCCGAGCTGGCTTTTCTGCAGCCAGGCGTCCCACTTGGGGTCGGACTGCTGCGCCAGGGCCGGCGCCGCTAAGGCTAGGGTCAGGGCTCCTGCTGCGAGCCATGTTTTGGCTTTGCGGAATGTCGGTCTCATGGTGGGCTTCCTCCTTCGTTTTTCATTATGTCGATCCGGATGAAGCGGTTAAGCCGCTCCGACCCTCGCCTTTGTTGACAAGGCGCGGACGACCAGGTTGACCACAATCACAAGAGCGACGAGCAGCACGGTCGCAACGCCGACAAGCTGAGGCATATCCTGGTTCTGGTAGTTGTAGATGACGCCCGCGAGCACGTTGGTCGACGGCGTGACGAGCAAGATGATCAACGACAGTTCCCGCATGATGCTGATGAAGCTGAGGAGCATGCCCGACAAGAGTCCACCGGCGACGATGGGAACGATGATCCGCACCATGCGGCGAAACCAGCCGATGCCCTGGACGCGAGCCGCCTCCTCCAGCGACTTGTCAATCTGGAGGAGCGCCGCAATGCCAGTGCGGGAGGTGAAGGGCAGCGTCTTGACCGAGCAGATCAGAACGAGCAGTGCGAAGGTTCCGTAGAGCGCCGGGATCGGCCCAAACGGACGGGCGAACATGCCGATATAGATCGCGCCGAAGGCCAGAGCCGGGAAGATGTACGGCAGGAAGGCCACAAGTTCCAGGGCACGCGATGTGAGCGAGCCTCTGGTCCTGACGACCACGTAGCCGATGAGGAAGCCGAAGATGCCTGTCGTCATGGCCGTGAGGAACGCCAGCTTGAGGCTGTTCCAGGTGGCATCAATGATATTGCTGTTGTCTACCAGCGCCGCCTGCAGTTGATCGACGCCCTCCCCTCCGCCACCGATCCAATAATGTAAAGTCAGGTTACTCAAGCTGTAATTGCCCGCCGTCTTGATCAGCGACTGCAGGACCAGCAGGACGAGCGGAAAGGCAACGGCCGCCGTCATAAGCAACATGATGAGGATGAAGAGCGGCCAGCGCCAGCGTCCGAGATCGATTTCCTTGCTGCGGAAGCCCTTGCCGGAGAGGGTCACGAAGCTCTTGCGGACACCGATGAGCCGCTGATTGATAAAGATGAACAGACAGGCGAGGACCACCAGCACCAGAGCGAGCAGGAAGCCGTCGCCCGCATTGCGCGTACCCATGGCGGCATAGATCTGGGTCGGCAACACAAAATAGCGCACCGGCATGCCGAGCACGGCGGGCGTGCCGAACGATCCGACCACGCGGATGAAGGTCATCACCACCGCGGAGCCGATGGCAGGCAGCAGGAGCGGCGCCGTGATCCACAGGAACTGCTTGAGGCGCGAGAGACCTGCCATCGCTCCTGCTTCCTCAAGCTGGCTGTCGACGCTCGTGATCGAGCTCGACACCGAGAGATAGGAATAGACGTAGTAGTGCAGCGACAGGCAGATGATGATGGGAATTGGGCCATAGGCGATCCAGTCCGGCGGCTGCACACCAAAGAAGTACGCGAACGCACCTGACGCTCCACCGATGCGGTCGTTCTTGAAGAACGTGATCCAGGCAAGGGCCATAACCCAGGATGGGAGCATGTAAGGGATCATCACCAGCGTGTGCAGGAAGTTCCGAAACGGAATGTTCGTGCGCACGATCAGCCAGGCGAGGCCAGCACCGAAGGCGAGGCAGATGGCAGTGGCGGCGAAGGCGGTGACCAGCGAGTTGAAGAAGGGCTTGTAGAAGATCGCCCAGGAGAGACGGCCGGCGAAGACGCGGTCATAGTGGAAGAGCGTGAACTCGCCTGGCTGGGCCTTCGGCAGGTAGGCGCGATCATAGGGCTGAACGGTAAGGGTTTCACGGATCAGCTCAAACAGCGGCACGAGGACCAGCGCTCCGAGCAACGCAGCGAGCAGGATGCCGAGGAGGCGTTCGGGCTGGGTGAAGAAGTGCTGCAGGCGGCCCAGGACGGCGCGTGCGGAATATGTGTTTGATGAGATGTATGCTGGCGCCGGCGAACTCGTCATTCCGTCATGCCCTTCCCAGAGCCGTGCGCCGGCTCAAAAGCGTTTCCCATCTGTGGCCGACGTTTAGGTGCTCTCGTCCGGCTTGGCCGGACGGCAGTCAGCTCGTGCTCCTATCCTCCGACCTGTTGCGGCATTGTCAGGCGGCCTAAAGATCGGAGAAACAAGGCCAGATCAGATTTGCACACGTGTGCAATGCTTGCAAGAGGCATTCTGGATCAGGAGACGAGCAGTGGGATCAGGTAGCGGGACGGACGGTCGCCCGCTCAACGAGCTCGACCGGAAGGATTTCATGCGCGAGAGCCGTCCCCTTCCCGTGCATCTCCCGCTCGATGGCCGACAGCACAGATCCAGTTAGATCGTTCATCGACTGTCTGACCGTCGTCAAACGGTACGAGGCCCAAGCCGATTGTGGGATGTCGTCGAAGCCCACGACCGAGAGGTCCTCGGGAATGCGCCGTCCTGCTTCCCGTGCCCCATCGAGAAAGCCGAGCCCCAATAGATCGGTGACGCAAAACACGCCATCCAAGTCATGGGAAGCGAGCAAACCTTTGGCAGCCTCTATGCCGGTTTCGTAGGTGGTCTCGCCTGAGGCCCAGACGATGGGCTCCAACCCGGCGTCCCTGATGCTGTCCGCGAAGGCGACGCGTCGCCGGATCTGGGTTGGCGTGCGGGCCCCGCTGCCGACGACGCCGATGCACCGACATCCGGCCCGGAGGAGCCGCTCTGCCGCGATCCGGGCTCCGCCAAGGTCGTCGCTGATAATGGTATCCGCTTCGGCATCGTCGGCCTGGCGATTGACCAGGATCACCCGCACGCCGTTGGCTACGCACTCGTCGATGATGGACGATGGCGGCGATCCGGACATCACCACGATGGCCCGCACGCGGAACTCCAGGATCGACTCGATGAGCGGTGTGATCCCTTGCTCCGCCTCGGCCGCATTCAGGAGCAGGCATTGCATCCCACGCCTGAGAAGCGCGCGGCTCAATTCGTCGAGCTGCCGCGCCATGAAAGGCAAGGAGAGGTTAGCACCGACGACGCCGACCAAGTTGGATTGGTCGCTGATCAGGCTCCGGGCGAGACGGTTCACCCGATATCCCAGGGTCTTCGCGGCCTCCTGAACCCGATGTCTTACATCGGCTGAGACGCTAGCGCCGGGCGTGAACGTGCGCGACACGGCTGAGCGGGAGACGCCCGCGAGCCGGGCGACATCTTCGGACGTCACGAAATTGCGCGTTGCCCGTTTCAGATGGGCTTCCCGATCGGAAGGCGCTTCTATAGGAATTTTATCAGGGCCCATGATACTCTGTGTGCATTCGACGGGCCCTACGTGGGGAGGAAGGATTTGCCTCGAACCTGAAGCGGAAAGTCTATGCACACGTGACCATTTTAGACAAGCTGCTGGGAGCGGCAAGCAGGCCCGAAACTTGTGGGAGGCGAACGTCCGTTCCGGGTCCAGGCTGTGTGGAAACGCGTTGATCTGGTAGGCTGCTCTTGATCGACGGAGGGCAGCATGAAGCGTTTCGTTGAAGGGGACGACCGCCGGCAGGCCACGCTGCTTCCTGATTGCCTGGACGACTACGTGGCACC
>NZ_JAERQE010000041.1 GCF_016734765.1 Microvirga soli
GCCGGTCCTCCCAATGACCACCTCATCCCAACACCCGGCGCGTCAGCAAATTTCCACCACCACCGCGGACTCTACCTCCCGAAGAGAAGCAAGGCCTCGCGAAGACCATCGAACACTGGGGTGTCGGACAGCTTTGAAGGCGCTTGACTTCAAACCGCCGAATAGAGAAGTCCCGGCATTTGATGGACCGGATCAAATCTGAAGCGTTTTGGCTCCTTGAGCCAGGTTTTGCAAATGAACTCGTAAGGCGTGAGGCCCTTCAGGGTCTTGAGCCTTCGAGCGAAGTTGTAGGCGCTCACGAAATCAGTCAGATGCTGCCGGAGCTGGTCATGGCTGTCGTAGTGGTAGCGTTTGACCGTCGCGTCCTTGAGGGTGCGGTTCATCCGCTCAACCTGACCATTGGTCCAGGGGTGCCTCGGCTTGGTCAGACGATGATCCACATCGTTCTGAGCACAGGCATACTCAAAGGCATGGGCCCGGAACAACTCGCCTCGCTTCATCGCTTTCTTGATCAGCGGGACCGCAGAAGCCGTGTTGCTGGGCGTGGTGAAGTGGATGCCATGGTCCGTCAGGACCGTGTGCACCTTGTAAGGCACGGCGGCGATCAGCGCGCGCAGGAAGTCGCCGGCGATCCCGGTCGTTACCTTCTCGTGCAGTTCCACAAAGGCAAACTTGCTTGTGCGGTCAATCGCAACCAGCAGATAGAGTCTGCCCTGCTCAGTGCGCACTTCGGCAATGTCGATGTGGAAGTAGCCGATCGGGTAGCTCTTGAACTTCTTTTTGGCCGGCTTGTCGCCGGTCACCTCGGGCAGGCGGCTGATGCCATGGCGCTGCAGGCAGCGATGGAGCGATGAACGCGTCAGGTGCGGGATCGTGGCGCCTTGTTGCATGGATGAGCAATTTGGTAACCGGGCCTGGATAGCGTAGAGGCGTGTTCGCCTTCTGAGCAAAGATCGCCCATGCCCTTCAAGGCCAATGCCGCTCGCCGTTACCACATCCCGAAGCAGCGGTATCGGGTGACGAATTGGGCCGAGTATGATGGGGCTCTGCGTCAGCGGGGAAGCCTCACGGTGTGGTTCACCGAGGAAGCCATCGCCGCTTGGCGGGCTGAGCCGCGCACGACACGAGGCGGTCAGCCGCACTATTCAGCCCTGGCAATCAGGACGGCGTTGACGCTGCGGGCGGTGTTCCGGTTGGCGTTACGCCAGACGGAGGGTTTGATTGGTTCGATCCTTCGGCTGCTGGGCCTCGATCTGGCTGTGCCGGATCACTCAACCCTGAGCCGTCGGGCCGAAACCCTCGAGGTGCCGAGGCCCTGTTCGCGCTCCGGAGGCCCGGTTCACCTGCTGGTCGACAGCACTGGGCTGCGGCTGTGTGGGCCCGGCGAGTGGCTGACTGAGAAGCATGGCACCCGCAGACGACGATCCTGGCGAAAGCTGCACATTGGGGTTGACGCTGAGACCGGACAGATCCTCGCTTCGGAACTGACCACCAGCGATGGCGAGGAGGGCTCGCAGGTTGAGCCCTTGCTCGACCAGATCCCAGTTCCACTCGCGTCGCTCATCGGTGACGGAGCCTACGATCAGGCCAGCGTCTACAGCATCGCCGCCAAGCGCGATCCTGAGGCTGACGTGATCGTTCCACCCCGATCAACGGCGGTGCCGAGCGATACGGCGGAGACTGCGCCGACTCAGCGCGACCGACATCTCCAGAGCATCGCCGAGCAGGGATGCAGGGGTTGGCAGAAGCGGTCCGGGTACACGCGTCGGGCTTTGGTGGAGGCCGCTATCAGTCGGCTTAAACGAGTGATTGGAGATGCGCTGCGTTCGCGGACCGACCGACGTCGTGCGACTGAGGTCGCTGTCGCAGTTCAGGCCTTGAACCGGATGCTCGAGTTCGGACGCCCGAAGTCCGTCCGCATCGCTTAAGCAAAGGCACGGAGTGGGCTCCGTGTGCTCACCAACCGATCCATGCAACACGGTCACCGTCTTCGGGTTGATGCCATGGCGCTCGGCCAGGGCTCTCAAGCTCGCTTGACTATGTTGTATTGCCCGACAGATTGCCTCAGTCGTTGTGGCGCTCCCATGGAGAACCTGGCCCATAGCGCGTCCTTCCATTCCAGGGATAATATCGCACCATCAAACCCTGGGATCAAACATCTAGTCGGCCGCTACCTAGGTCAATGCCGCGCACAGAGACATTGTTCGCTCTAAGTTTAGCTTGCCCACTAGAGCATCAGACTGAAAGGCAGATTCAAGAGGTTTTGGCCTGGGCTGAAGTGTGATTCCCTGGTGAGAACAGGAGGTGGATCATGACCCAGAGCTTCTCCTTGGACCTGCGCGTGCGGGTTGCGGCCTTGGTCGAGGCGGGTCATTCCTGCCGGGCGGCGGCGCGCCACTTCGGGGTCAGTGACAGTTGTGCCATCAAGCTGGTGCAGCGCCAGCGGCACTCGGGCTCACTCGCGCCAGCCCGCCAGGGCCGCCCGCCGGGACGCGGCAAGCTGGTGCCCTATGAGGCTTTCCTGATCCAGACCGTCGAGACTGAGCCGGCGATCACCATGCCCGAACTGGCCGCAAGGCTGCCGGACGAGCACGGGATCGTGGCGGCTTCCGCAATGCTCTCGCGCTTTCTGTGCCGACGTGGCTTCACGTATAAAAAAACACCTGATGGCGGCGGAGTGCGCACGCGCCGACGTGCGGGATGAGCGCCGGGTCTGGCACGCCCAGCGTCAGCCGCGCATGCGCGAGCAGCCGCACCGGCTGGTGTTCCTCGACGAGACTTACGTCAACACCAAGATGACCCGCCTGCGCGGGCGCTCGCGCAAAGGCCAGCGCCTGCGCATGAGCGCTCCCTTTGGACACTGGACAACCCATACCTTTCTGGCCGGGCTGCGGTGCAACGAGCTGAGCGCCCCGTGGGTGATTGATGGTCCGATCACCCGGTTGGCGTTTGAGGCTTACATCGAGACACAGCTCGCGCCGACCCTCAGGGATGGCGATGTCGTTATCCTCGACAACCTCGCGGTCCACAAGAGCGAGAAGGCCGCCCAATGCCTGAAGCAACGAGGGGCCTGGTTCCTGTTCCTGCCACCATACAGTCCCGACATGAACCCGATCGAGCAGGTCTTCGCCAAGATCAAAGCACACCTGCGTAAGGCCGAAGCCCGGACCTTTGAGGCGCTCTGGCGAGCCCTCGGCGACATCTGCAATCTCTTCGAGCCACAAGAATGCTGGAACTTCCTCAAGGCCGCCGGCTATGCGTCCGTGTAATCGTCCGGTGCTCTAGAGCAGTCCCCCAAAAAGAAATGTCTATGACCCAGCCGCCAGTGGGTTTGACAGGCGGGATTTCATCCATGTCGGCAGGTCAGGATGTTGAGCCGATACACTCACGGGAGGCCGGAGAAGCCGGCTAAGGCAATAACCCGAAGGCTCTGGTGCGCTTCCGCACGGAATTATCTAAGGGGGTTTGTTAAGCTGAGACTGTTCCTCCCTTAACTCATCAGCCCCACCCATTGAGCTATTCTGGTGGGGTTTCTTTATTCCCGTGGGAGCTTCTCGTCGGGGCAGGCTCCTGCGCCTCCCTGAAAGGCACAATCAGAACCGTCTGACTGCTCTCGTCATCAATCTGAACTACGAAGTCATTCTGTTGCTCAGGAGACAGATCATTCCAGTACGGGACAACCTCCATGAACACCTTTGCCACTCTCAGGGCCACCCGACGGGCAGCTTCAACATCGGGCAGATCATAGCTCTTGGGATACTTGATCCGGTCATCCTGATTGCAAACAAAGAGACTGTACTGGGGCATAGCTAAGGAATATAGCCAAGAGCCTCAAGTCAACAATCCTCTCTTAGGTATAGGTTCGTAGGTCGTTGGGCGATCAGTTCAGTTGCCTACGCGATGATTGCCCTTCCCGCATCATCTTTTCCTCGTAGGCCAAAGCGACCCTCAAAGCACACCAGCGTTCCTCTACTTCGGTGAGGTTAGCGGCTGCTTGCTCATACAGCGCAAGTGCGGCCTCTTCCTTGGTGAACAGAGGATCCAGTGGACCGAATGACTGCTCCCGATAGGCATGCACCAATCGTTGCTCCAGTTCTCCTTGGATGCTCGCCAAATGATGAGCAGCCTGACGGCACTTGATCTGAGCCTCCGCAAGCTCACGAGTAGCCTCACGAAAGGCTTCAAGGCAGATGAGATTGGTCACATCCCTAAGCCTGTTCTCCAAGAGAAGAGAACTCAGCTTAGCATCTACTCAAAGACTGGTCTTTACATAGGTTTAGAAAGACTTTCTTGAACTGAGGGTATTCTGAGGTACGCACATTGCAATGTAAGCGTGAGATGCTTGTAGATTTTCCTATGAAAAGAAAACTATCCAGATAAAGTTCAGCAGATAGCATCTTTCCAGGAAAGCAGAATTGTGCAATTTTGATGGCGGAACTTCTTTTCGCCACAAAGCGTTGAGGGGCCTGTACAACTAACCCGCCGATCACATCTCAAATTCGTCGCCCGACGGATGAAAGCTAACAAATAACAACATGAGCAATGACCTCAATATTGATGCTCGCCTTGGATTTTGTGGACCAGAGGACAGAGTAGTCTCACTCAACGTTCCCATCGCAACAGAAGACAGCCATAATAATTCTTATCACTCCTTTGATATTGAGTATGCCTCAGAGCAGCCCGACACGCTGACAATCCGCCTGTTAGAACTCGATCAGCATGGTTTCATCAGAACAGCCCTGCAAAGCGCCTCATTTCCCGCTGTTCTACTCGCTGATTTAGTAAGCAAGCGGAAAGCCACCGATGCAGAAGTCGCCGAGTGGAGAAGTATCGCTGATGAGGATTGACGGCACCTCCCACGCCTAATCTCAAGATAGATATGCCTATCTCAACCGAACGCAGGTTGCGGAAGGGTGAGGCAGCGTGTGGAAATAGGACCACAGCAGGCACTCTCGAAACACTCATATACATTTCGTGAAGGAATAGACCTGCGGCTGCCGCCGTTTGGTGACTATTCATCGGCAATTCGGATGAAGGGTTATCATGTGAGCGGCACCCGACATTCAGCAGCCATCCGGGGTATTGCTCCAGATCCTGAACACCTCATCAACTTTGGCCTGTTTGTTCATTGCGCGTTGTTTCTGTTTGTTGCGTCCGACAGTTTGTTTATCGGAGCAGCCCTTCTGCTGGCTGGCATCTGAGTAGGCAGCACACTGGGGCATTCCCTTGAGCCAGGACAGGTCCTGCTCTTAACACCGGAGGTAAAGATGCAGCACACAGTCGAGCTGGTGGCACGAGCCATTCATAAAGCCGAGCACCAAGAACTCTCGTGGGACAGTGAGCCTTCAGCCCAGAAGGATCGCTTTCGGGAATATGCCCGCAATGCCATCGATCTGCTGAACGAAGACGTTGGGGTGCTTCTCCTCGCCTTGGAGGAGGCTACGACAGGAAAGCGGATGAAGCATCCAAGAGCGGCAGCTTGATCCTAGGAGGGCTGAGAACTCTTAAGCGAGGTGGTCTTCGTCGCTTCAATGCCTTGAAGCTGCGGCCTCACGAGCCTCGTGACCTGGGAGGCCAGTCTTATTTCGCGTTGCGCGGTTGTGCTCTTGACGCTGGCGCCTGCGCCTTGGGCATTCGCGCCTTCAGTTGAGCCTCCAGCCAGCGCAGGTCCTCCTGCAGCCCTTCCAAACGCCTCAGCAACTCGGCATCCGATAAGCGGGGTGACGCGATCTCACTGACTTCCTGCTGACGCGCAGCATTGGTGATGTTGCGAATTATCTGCAGAGAGGTCGGACCCATGCCTGGGGCTGTCAGCCAATGCTTGTCCGGGATCTCGTCAACCTCCCGGACGCTCGGACAGCGCCCATTGAACTCACCCAAGAGCACATGCCTGAACCGAGAGGGAACAGCTTCAAGAGGAAAAGGGCAATCCAAGTGCATGTGCCATCCTGCAAATGCAAGCACGTAATTTGCTATTGCGGCGTGCAGAACAGGGCTAATCCAAGGCGGTTCATGAGCGGTTTCTGGTTTCCTCCAGATATATTTCTCCGAGATTGATTGTGCCTTCCTCACTCACACCTAAAGGCAGATTGCTTTCCTCTGAAACAAGTTGAGATCCGCGATAGAGCCGCTGGAGGTTTCAAATCTCACTATAGGCGGCAGAGGTGCTCATGCATCGCTCTGGTGTGTCCAAGCACATATCCTCCTTAGCTAGCTGTTTGGTAGCGGAACGTTGTTAGGACCAGGTGCGTTGCGCAATTGAGCAGTATACTTGGCGCTCTGACGGCCTGCGACGACGAGCTCCTGGCACTGTTGTATTAACCTTGGCAGTGTGGCGACGGATTGCCAATCGAGGAGCTATCCTGTTGTCTCTGTTCAAGCGCCGCCGCTTTCCGACTGAGGTCATTCTGCTGTGCATGCGCTGGTTGGCTTCGTCCTCGAAAGCCATCCGGCGCTTGCACAGCAGGATTGCTGTCGAAGGATGTTGTACATCGGACGTCAAAGTACTTAAACAACATCGTTGAGGCGGATTCCGGCCGGCTCGCGGATTCCAGCGCATGAAGACTGCTTCGACAACTCTGAAGGTTTTTGAGGTGATGCGAATGGTTCCCCGAGGCCACTGCCTGCCGAGACATGCGGGCGTGACAGGCGAATTCTGTCTGGTGAACCATGGACGTTGGTGTAGGGATCGTGAATTTTGCGGATTATGGTCTTTGATATCGCTGTTTATGGGGTGGTTCCGATGCGGCGGAGGAATTTCGGGCGTGCGCAGGCCAGCATGCGATTGAGGACAGTGCAGCCGATGGCGACCTCTGACTGCTGGGCGCCGAACGACCGCGCCCTCAACCGTCTACGGATGAGCGCCTTGGGTCGGCCGATCGCGGTCTCGACCAGAGACCGCTTGCCGTAGCCTGTGGCGGCTTGCCATTTCATCCGGCCGTCCGTCGTGATGGCCGCGATGTGGCGGTCTCGTCGACTGGAGGCGTCGGTGTCCGACCTTTCCACCGCGTTGGCGCGCGGTGGAATGACGACCATGGCGCCGACGCTGTGGCTGGTGACGGCGTCGGAGTCGGTTTGGTGTTATAGGCGCCGTCGGTGGTGAACTGCCCGATCTGCACCTCGATCTGGTTAAGCAGCGGGTCCACCTGCGAGGCGTCACCGGTGTCCTGATCGGTCATGACATGGGCTACGATCTCACCGCTGTCGGCGTCCAGCGCCAGATGCAGCTTTCGCCATCCCCCCGCGTCCTGGCACCGTGCTTTTCCTCCAGCCACTGGCCGGCACCGTGAACTTGAAGCCCGGTGCTGTCGATGATGATGTAACAGGCCCTTCTCCTGGAATCCGGCGACCCAGCCGTCCTTCAGGTGATTGCCAGGTCCGTGCTCGCCGGCTGAGGGTGGTGTGGTCAGGCACGGCAAGATCCAATCCTATCAACTCAAGCACTGATATCAGCAAGCCCTCCGTCTGGCGCAGCCGTAGGCCAAACACCAAGCCAACGGTCAGGGCCGTTTCGATCGCCAGATCGGAATAGCGCGGCTGCCGCCGCGCGTCGTCCGCTTCGCCGCTTGCCAAGACGACAGCGCCTCCGCGGTCATCCACAGGGTCAGGCTGCCACGCTGGCGAAGACCTGCCTCATATTCCGCCCAGTTCGTCACCTTGAACTTCATCTTGCTGATCCGGTGGCGGCGGGCAGCATTGTGCTTGAAAGGCATGGCGGCGACCAAAGGGCTATTTCAATGACCGCTCGACTACACAAGCAGCGCTAACGATTCATGCATCAACACCGCCCTGAGGAATAAAGTCCTGCGTCACGTCCTAGCCGGTTTAGCAGTTCTTGCGGGATGATGCCTGCTCTTTTGCAGGTGCGATGTCGCGTTCGTTGGCAGTGGAACTTGCAGTGCGCTGTTCATGATGCGCGCCAGAGAAGCACACCATCTCGGGCAGCTGGAAGGGCCGCACCATCGAAACGCCCGAGCGGATCGAAGATGCTTGACATTAATGTTCTTGTGATCCACTTCGTGGCCGCTGGAATATTATAAGCATTCGTCGGACATATTCCGCGCCGACATCTGCGTTCTATGTCACTTCAACATGTTCATGCGGCTCCTCTCTAAAGGCCATACACATTTTGCCGGCTGAGGCAGATTCTGCCAAGGTCGCTCAGAAAGGTATTTGCTTTGACAACTTTGTATATTTCTCCAACCGGATCCGGCACCATGGATGGTTCCTCCTGGGCCAAAGCCGGTACAATCTCCAATCTTTCAAGTTTCATCGCAAAAGCCGGCGCGAATGGAGAGGTTCTTCTACGCGCCGATCAGGGTGCCTATAAGGTGACTGGTCAGACAACCATCAGAGTTGGTGGCGAGATGGGAGCACCCGTCACCATCCGTGGGGTTGACGCCACCGGCAAGAGCATGAATGCGCAGTTCGTCGGCACGCGGGCGACCGATTGGTCAACGGGCAAACCCGAAGGTACGGAAGTCTTCCGTCTACTGGCGGGTGCCGACCATCTCAAATTCCAGAACATGGCGTTCGAGAATATCGGCAACGGCGCTTTCCGGATCGGCGCTGATATCAAGAATCTTACCCTTGAGCACATGCAGGCGAACAATGTGAGGCGCTTCCTTGAGGATACGATCTCGAGCGGTTACGCGACTGCTAGTGTTGATGGACTTAAGGTGAAGAACGTAAACATCAACAAGTTTTCGCAGAATGCAATCAAGCTCAGATACGACAGTCGCAACATTCTCATCGAGGACGTCACTGGGAACGGTGACGCGGATACACCTGAGAAGTACGTTCAAGGCATTATGCTCGATGACACCGCACACAATGTCATCTTTAGAAATGTCGTAATGCAGGGCAGCAACGCGCGTGGATCGAGCACTGAGTATTGGAACGGCGACGGCTTCACGACAGAAGCCGGCAATTACAATATTCGATTCGAGAACACTGTGGCATCAGGCAACACGGATGCCGGTTATGATCTCAAATCCAGTAATACGGTTCTCTTCAACACGATTGCGGAGGGTAACAACCGCAATTATCGTTTCTGGAGCACGTCGATCACCATGGAAAGCGGGCAGAGCCGGGATCCTCACTATTTCGGCGGCAGTGCCTCGATCAATCATATCTGGCTGGCCGACGGCGCTCATGCGAAAATCAGCGGGGGCTCCATCCTAGACCGAAATGTCAGCGTAACAGTGTTCGATTTATGGAAGACGGGGGCGCTCGTGGAGGTCAACGGCATGACCATCAACACAAGCGGGAAGTTGTCCGGATTGGGATCCAACTCCCAGGTTCTCATGACCACGGCCACTGCGCCCGAGACGGCTCCGTCCCCTACCTTGCAGACGCTCACGATCGATCTGATCGATATAGACGAAGCTCCCGCTCCAACCTTCTCCGCGAGGGCGGTGAATGAGGGCGGCAGAGGCGGAACAATTGTCGGCCGTCTGAAGGCCGGTGATCCGGAAGGAGGCGCCGTCGGTTACCAATTGTCATCCGACAGCGCCAACTTTTTCGCGCTGATGGAAAACGACGACGGCAGCTGTGATGTCGTGGTCCGTTCTGGGATCACGCTTGACTACGAGACCTTCGGCCATCGTTCATTTGACGTCACCGTCTCCGACAGCAAACACGAGGTCTCCGGAACGTTCGCACTCAATCTTGCCGATCTCATCGACAGGCTGACCGGCACACAGCGCAAGGATGTTCTTAGGGGCCAATCAGGAAGCGACATTATTAAGGGGCTGGGGGACGATGATCTCCTCACCGGCAATGGCGGGGGCGACAGGCTCCACGGAGGTTCGGGCAAGGACATCCTGACCGGAGGCAGCGGCCCGGATATCTTCGTGTTCGACGGTAAGCCGAACAAGGAGACGAACCTGGACCGGGTCACCGACTTCAGCGTGAGGGACGATGCAGTCTGGCTCGACAACAAGGTCTTCGCCAAGCTCGGCAAGGCAGGGTCGTCCGACAAGCCCGCTTCCCTCTCCAAGGCCTTCTTTGCCACCACCACGGCCAAGGACAGGAATGACTACCTGATCTACAACAAGGAAACCGGCATGCTCTCCTATGACGCCGACGGCTCGGGCTTCCGGTCGATCGCAGTGGAGATCGCCCAGATGAAGAACGGGCTCGGCCTGAGCCACAAGGACTTCTTCGTGATATAATTGTCTGGTGACAGACACAGGTGCACGAAGCCGAGGTCGTAGTCCCTGAACGTGCCGCTCTTGCGCTGGCGCTGCTGCGCCGGCGGCAAGCGGCCCAGACCCGCAGCCTTGCGGATGCGGTAGACGGCATCGTGGTTGAGATGCGGCAGGATGGTGAGGTCATTGAGCGGAAAGCCGGTGGCTTGGCGCAGGCCGCGGACGATGGCGCGCTCCTCGTCCGCGGCCTTCCACGGCAGCTTGTGTGGCCGGCTGGAGTCGTCCTAGCAGTCCTATGCCCCGCGTTTGCGCAACCTGCGGACGGTCTCGATGCTCATGCTGAAGCGCCGGGCCAGCACGCCCGTGGTCTCATTTGAGCGGGCGATCTCCTGGCGAACGGCTGGGGTGGTGCGGGCTTGGGGATAAGGGAGAGGATCACGTCCTCCTGCGGCGAGGAACTCGGCGCCGCAGACCATCAGAGCGCCAAGTATACTCCTCAATCGCCGAACGCACCCGGTCCCAACAACGTTCCGCTGTCAGACTTCACAGCAGCAAGCCGCGGCTTTCCGCATGGTGCCCCGGTCATCGCGACAGAAGAAGTACTTCTTTTGATGTATCCAGCGCCCGTTGGACCCATATCACAATGTGATATTGATCTACGGTGGGATCTGTCAAGCGCTACCGTCTTAAGCGAGCAGTCGTCTTAAGTTGTTCTCATGGGATTGACAATCGACAGTCTAGGGTGCCATCTTTCTGTGAGCGGTTCGGCATAGATTTGCTTTCGACTACATTGTTTATTCGCAAGTTAGTACGTTGTGTCACGAGCAGCCTGACTTCATTGACTCGCAACTAGGTCTCGATAACTAAAGCTTAATTATCTTGGGCGCAGCCCTTGCATGGCCTGTCCCCATAGCCCTGCGTAGCGTGAAGCATGTCGGGAAGCGGCAAGACGGAAATGCGCTCTCGTTTTGATCGAGCAAAGGCTGAAGTCATGCGCTTCAAATCCTCATCATTCTGCAGTCTGCTCTTTGCGGTTGGGATCGCCCTCCCGATCCGGGCGGCGGCTGATGATTATCGTCTCGGCCCACAGGACAAGTTACGCATCAAGGTTGTTGAATGGCGGGCCGGAAGCGCCGAATACTTCGATTGGGCGGTCTTCGCCAACGAATATTCCGTCAGTGCTTCCGGAAACGTCTCCTTGCCGCTCATCGGGAGTTTGTCGGCAAGGGGAAGGACGACGGAGGAGTTCGCAATATCGGTTGCCGAGACATTGCAGAAACGCGCCGGACTTTCAAGCCGACCGGAGGCTACTGTCGAGATCGTCCAATACAGGCCAATTTACGTCGTCGGGACTGTGCAGCGCTCAGGGGAATATCCGTACCGGCCTGGACTGACCGTCCTGCAGGCGGTCGGCTTGGCGGGGGGCATTTTCCAGCAGGCAGGGGCGGAATCGAGTCGCATGGAGAAAGACCGGATTACGGCACAGGGGGTCTATGAACTTGCGCGCCTTGAGGCTCGTCGACTGCTGGTCCGCCGTGCACGCCTCGCCGCCGAGCTTAATGGGACCATGCACATCGCAACACCCGAGGAACTGCGCAACGATGCCGATGTCGCGCGCCTGATTGCGGACGAAACGGCCGTCATGAACGCCCGCAGCGAGGCGCTGAAATCGCAGCTCTTAGCCTATTCCGAGATCAGAAGCCTGTTCGCCAGGGAGGTTGAGGCGCTCGAGCAGAAAATCGAGGTTCAGAACAGGCAAGTTGCCCTTGCTCGCCGTGAACAGCAGACAGTCAGCGCCCTGGTCGCCAAGGGCTTGGCAGTCAGCTCTCGTGAATTCGTTCTCGAACGCACCTTGGCGGACCTCGAGAGCAAGCTGCTCGACTACACGACCGCTGTTCTCCGGGCCCGGCAGGAGATCAGTAAGGCTGAACGCGCCGCAGACGATTTGAAGGCTGAGCGGAAGGCCAATATCGTCGCTGGAAAGCAGGAAGCCGACGCGCAGCTCGACCAATCCAAGGCACGTATCGCGGCCGCCCTGAGCCTCATTAATGAGGCGACGGTCGCCACGCCGCATCTTCTCCTCGACAAACTGCCCGCAAAGCCGACGACGGCATTCTCAGTTATTCGACGGGTTGGCGGCAGCACCGTCAAATCCGCCGTCGACGATACTGCGGTAATCGAGCCAGGAGATGTCGTGCAGGTTGACCAAGCCATCGAAGAGATTACTTCATCCAGGCAATCCAGCATGAGCGCTACCAGCGAAGAACCTGTCACACGATAGCGATGAGCGCCCAATAAAGAGGCAAGCCATTGGAGAGGCCAACAAACAGTCCTGCAGAGTGAGTTCGGCGACGCTGCGGGAAAGTTAGCAAAATGAGTTCGAAGGAGAACCATCAACCCAAGGCGATATCTAAAGGAACAGCGGCATGAGATCGATCTCAACGGAAGGGCTCGACAAGCCGATCAATGTCAATGCCGGCGCGGTTCCGATGCTGCAATGGCTGCGCATTGCAGATCTGCTGGTTGATCCAGCGTACCAAAGGCCGATTGTCGGTCAGGGCCGACGCAATGTCATGCGAATTGCGAAAGCCTTCACCTGGTCCTGCTTCTCGCCGGTCGTCGTCTCGCCCATCGAGGGAGGAAAATTCGTCATAATTGATGGGCAGCATCGGACCACAGCGGCGGCGCTTATCGGGTTCGACAGCGTACCCTGTCAGGTGGTTATTGCGTCGCGCGAGCAGCAAGCTGCTGCCTTTAAGGCTATAAATGGAATTACCGTTCCGATCTCGCCCATGGCCTTGCATGCCGCCGCAGTTGTGGCACGCGAGCCTTGGGCCATCGACACCGCTGATATCTGCCTCAGGGCCGAGGTTGAGCTCCTTCGTTATCCGCTCCCTGTCGAGCGCCAGCGCCCCGGGCAAACAATGGCGGTTGGCGCGATCACGCAATGCCTGAAGCGATTCGGTCCAGATACGTTAATCACGGCTCTTCAATGCGTCACCCAAACGGCGAACAATAAGCCAGGGGCTCTCACCTCCCGGATCATCCGTGCCCTGTGCGAGGTTCTCCACAGCAACAACCATTGGAGAGACGGCGGGCTTGCACTATTGGAAGCCTTCGACAGGATCGAACTTGCTGCAATCCAAACGAGGGCGGCGATGTATGCAGGAACGATGCGTATCAGTCAGGTCGAGAGTATCCAGGATCAGATTCGCGCGGAGCTTAACCAGCTGCTCCCCACGCCAGAGGTGCAAATTTCTGCGCATTCGGCGTCCAGAAGCACCCGAGAGATGAGCGCGCTATCCGAAAGACACTGAAGGCGTCGCTGAACGATTGGAACTGAGGCGGTTGCCTGCGCGTCGGTCGGACCTCCAGTTCCCCATCGGCGGGAAGTGGACGCACCTTCGGGTTCGATGTCGGGACCTTACACCAGGGTCTTAGCCTGATGTGCAGCTCGCCGGAGGTTGATGAGAATGGAACTGAATGTCCCAACATTCTCTGCCTATATTGTCGGAGGCGTCTATCTCGCTCTGCTCCCACTGACTGTGGTCGCTCTGCTTCGCCACAAGGACGCTTCAACACGCTTTCTAGTTTTCGCTGTATGGCTGCGGTATCTTTTGTCCGCATTCCATCAATACACATACCCACCTATAGCCGGTGGACTGTCGCTCAATGCAATAGCCTCAATCACAGTCATGGCAATTGGCTTCATGGTCATCGAGCAACGCCTGCTACTGTTGAAAGCCTTTGGAGGCGTTTATCTGGTGATCTTCGCCACACTCGTCAGCGCAAGCGTTAACGACCCTACCGCAGTCATGGGCAGCCTGACGAAGTGGGGATACTTCGTTGTTCTCACGGCGGCTGCCTTCGAGGCCCTCGGACGCCAAGGGTCGGGCGCCGTGTTTCGCGCCTTGATCGTTGCCTTCTTGCCTCCACTCGTACTCCAGGCAATCTCCGTGGGCGTGGGCTTGGGGAAGTTAAGCATGTCCGATAATTCAATATGTTATATCGGTGGATACAACCATGAGGCGGCATTCTCCATCATTATGCTGACCTTCCTCTATTGCTCATGCTTCATTGAGCCTGACCGGCCGATCCTCACTGCAGTGTGCATCCACATTGCTCTTGTGGCGCTTCTTCTGGCTAATTACCGAACCTCCCTTCTCGCTGCGGGCCCCATCGTCGTTGCGACCCCGCTGATTGGTGTAGTTCGGCGCGTTTCTCCGTCCGACCGCCCATTTGTTCTTGTCGTGTTCGGTCTTGCGGGTGCCGTGCTCTTTTATGTCGCGGTCGCTGCCTTGGGAGAGCGCTTCAACGATCTGTTCGTCACTCTGGCCAACATCTCCGATCTGGTGAAGCCGCCTGAGTACTACACTGCGGCCGACGAAGAACTGATGTCGGCACGTGCCGTCATCTGGAGCCGCTACATCACAGCATACCTCGATGGCTCGATTCTCAACCTTGCCTTCGGCTTCGGGCCCGATTCCTGGGAAGACGTCTTTACGCGGTACGCTCATAACACCTTTATATCTGCACTCTATGAAATTGGAGCCGTCGGACTTGCCAGCATGATCGTCTTTTTCATGTCTAACTTCAGGTTTGCCCTCGGCAGTCAACCCGAGCATCGTCTTCTCATTGTCAGCGCGCATGTGGGATTTCTCATCCTCAACCTGGCAACGATGCCGCTCTGGCAGATCGAAGGGAACATCCTGCTCGCACTCACTCTGGCCTATACGTTGCACGTTCAGATGCCCCGGCGGGCTTGGATCTCGGACAGGTCCCTGGGTATGGCCATTCCCAATGCTGAGTCGGGTCCGGCGGGATAAGGTCGGGGCCAGGAAGGGCGAATTTTAGAGCATAGTACCCAAAAGTAGACCAACCGCTTGACCCTCTTCTCTTTCTTCTGGCTGGCGCATCGTTCGGCTAACCCGACAGGCCTCGTCAGCGAAACACCGGATCCACTTCTCTCACGCACTACGGACATGGTGCTGTTCCTCCTGGTCAATCCGCGCTGGGAGCAGGTGTTCCAGCCCAAGGACGCAGCCTCTCTCAACCCAATCGAGCTCGGATGGAAGATCCTGCGCTCCCATTAGCGGGCCGGCGCTTCGAAAGCTGGTGCGAGTTCACTGACGCGATCCACTGCTCCACAGTATACTGGAGTGCGCATCGCCATCCTTTCGGCTGGGGCAACCGCCGCTGGCATCGCCCACACCCTTTGCCCGGCATTGCCCTCCTGCCCAGAGCCGCATGACTTTCCGGATGCACCAGTTAGATTCTCGCCTCCTGAGGGCCCTCCACGGCCCCGCGCAATAAATGGCGAAGGCGATTGTAGATTTTTGTGATCTGGAGCGCGTGCGTGCTCGCTGACACATCCTTGGCAACCTGAGCGCGCTCGTTGCTTTCAAGAGCGACGCTTTCGGGCGAGTGCAAGATGTCAAGTGCGACCTGAGCGAATTCATCTGCGGCGGCGGTCACTGGGACTAGGCGACCTCCACGCCATGTGTTCCAGATCTCTCGGTAACCTGCGTCGTCGGTCGCAACGTATGGCGTTCCGATGATTGCGGCCTCAACGAGCGTGCGGCCGAAGGGCTCTCGAATGGACGTTGCGATCAGAAGGTCGAGAGCGGCGATGTTCCGTTCACCCGGCAGATGAAAGCCAGCGAATGTTACCCGGTCACCGATCCCGAGGTCCTGCGCCATGCGAATGAGGTCGTGTTCGGTCCAATCACCGCTGCGTCCAAAGACCACGAAGTGGCAATCGGATCGGACCTGCAGCAATGTAGAGCAGATCTGCAGGAACAGGTCCGGACGCTTCCAGTGCCAGAAATTGCCTACGAAGCCGACCAAGAGCCGATCCGTTGGACAACCATGTTCAGCGGCGAACTGGCGCGCATCCGCCCGCTGTGCACTCTTGGGATCGATCTGTACTGGGTTGAGGACAAGTGCGCACCTGGCTGGCTCAACGAATGAGACATTATCCTGACATGACGCCGAGATGCAGATGACCTGGTGGGCGAGGCTGATGAGAAGGCGCTTTGGAGGAGTCATTCGATTAAGTGACCGGTGGTGATACACGACGGGCCTTCCGGCGAGCCGAGCCACCGGTCCCCAGGACTGCATCGTCCGCAGATCGTTGAAATGAACCACGCTGTGCATCGGAAACGCTTTTACAATCTGCAGGCGGGCGAATAACCGAGACGCGTCATACAGTGGGTGATGGCGGGATACCGGCATTTCGCCCGTGGGGATGACGCAAAGCGCGTTCTCAATCGCGTGCCGGGCAATCAGAGTGTCTGTAGAACAGAGGACGCAGCACTGAAGGCCGTGCTCTTCCTGCAGTGCTCGCGCTAAGGTAAACGTGGAAACATGACTGCCCCCCATGTCTCCACTGACGAAAGGGAACACCACTGCCCTTACGCCCCGTTGTCGTGGTTGAGTGATCGACACGTGCATGGATGATCCTTAGCTAGAACATCGCGGGCGAAAGTGGGCCCACTCTAAGATTAACTCGATGCTCACCCCTTCATTTGCGCATCGTGCGGAAAACCGGGTCCGCTTATCCGCACGATGCGCAAGCATTCGTCTCGAACAGAACGGGCGATGGGCGGTGAAGTGTCATAGCAGCAGTCCGATGTGCGAATTTCGCATACAATCGTGATCGTTTTATACTGGCAAGGTTCAGGCACTGGTGAGACTAAGTTCCTGGTATTGCCGGATCCGATTCATGTCCACGCTGTTCAGGATCGCTCCCACGCACTGAAGACGTACGCCTTCGTCGGCTGCCAAGACTTCGCGTATGAGCTCCTTCGAAGTCTTGCCCCATTTCACGACGAGGAGCACGCAATCGACCTTGCTTGCGAGAATCCTCGCCTCGCTCCCAGCAGTCAGGGGTGGCAGATCGACGACAATGTACTTGAAGTGAGCTTTGGTGTCCTGGAGAACCTGATCGAGTTCCCCGCCGGAGAAAAGATGACTCGGATGGGGCAAATCAGGGCGTTTGATCATGGGTAGCATTGCGACCCCACTGAT
This sequence comes from Microvirga soli, assembly GCF_016734765.1. Lineage (GTDB taxonomy): Bacteria > Pseudomonadota > Alphaproteobacteria > Rhizobiales > Beijerinckiaceae > Microvirga > Microvirga soli. The sequence continues at coordinate 17,181 of NZ_JAERQE010000041.1, forward strand.
AGGGCCCTCGTGCAAGGCGTCCGTCAAGGAACATGAACCTGCCAGAACGTCCATAAGACCGGTCGTGGCATTATGCGCAATAATCGCGCTGAGGTGAGGGTTCCTAGTATCGCCATCAATCAGCAAGGTCGGCCCCTCTCCCCGCCCGAGATATGAAGCGAGATTGGCTGCAATCAGCGACCTGCCCTCTTGCGAAGCTACTGACAGGACACCGATGACCTTTGAAGCCTCGGAACCTGTGTCGGCGACCGAGAGCGCCGCCGATCTAAGGGCCTCCGCAAACTGCGACTCGGGAAAGAGGTCGACGAATCTAGCTAAGGCATATGACTGCTTTTCTACATCTTCCGAGGCTCTGCTGGTTGGAAAGCCGAACCTGTACGATCTCCCGATACGAGGGATGGAAATATGTGGCAGCAATCCAAGACACCGCATTGCGAGGTCTTCACGGACATCCTTGCAAGTTCGGACTGAACCGTCGCGGTACTCGCGCAAGGCTCCCCACGCTCCTCCGGCGAGCGCCCCGACAAACGCCGAAAGAACGATGCTGACGATAGGCTTCGGCTGACTAGGCTGGAGCGGTGGAGGGGCGGGAGTCACAACCCGGGCGTCGCCTAATGGAAAAGATTGCTGCTGAATTGTTTGTTGATAGCGTTGTGAATAGGTATCGTAGAGAGTTCTATAGGTGTCGGCAGAACGCTCAAGCTCACGCAGCCGGACAAGCTTGGCGTTTGCGTTGGTGGCAATAGAAATCAAGTTGTTCACATTTCGCTCAAGCTCCTCCAGTCTCGCCTTCGCAATTTCGAAGTCGCTCTCATAACTTTGCGCCACGGAGCCCAGCGCGGAGAGTAACTGCCGCTGGATCTCCGCCTTTTCAGTCCGATAATTAACCGCTCGCTCATGATCCGGTCCAAAGCGCGCACTGATCTCTGCTTCACGCCTTCCGGCCTCAAGATAGCGCGATTGTAGATCATTGATGGCATTGTCCTTAAGTCCCTCGCCTATCAATGCCTCAAAGGAGTTCGTATTCAGAACATGGCGGATTCTATCCAACCGAGCGCCCGTACGAGCGACCTCCCCCCTGGCGGCAGCGAGTTGGGCATTGAGTTCGGACAGCTGCAGGTCAGTTACAAGCTGCCCTCCGACGGCAGTTAGATTATTGCTGGCGCGGAACTGCTGAGCAGCGAGATCGGCTTCGACAGACTGTTGCCGCAGCTCTTTGAGCCGCGCGAGAAGCCACGCGTTGGCACGTCGCGTGGCGTCGTACTTTCCTTCAAGCTGGTCGGTGAGATACGCCTCAACATAGGTGTTGGCTATGCGAGCCGCTTGATCTGCGTTCGTGCCCGTGTAGCTGATTGAGATAAGGTAGGTTTTGCCGACTCGGGTGATTGTCGTGCGGCTCAAGAGGCGGTAGGCGGCCGTCCACCTCGCGTTTTCCCGTGCCCGCAATCCATCGGGAATAGGCGCAGGCTTGTCTCCCGCTAGACTGACAAGAGAGCGAATAGTCCGGTCGATCGATCGGCCTAACCAAGCGATGATCCAACCATCATCGGTCCTGAAAGTCTGATCGTCAGCGAGATCCAATCTATCGACCACCGCAAGCGCAACTTTCGCGGACTTCAGCACCTCAACTTGACTATCGACAACGGTCGAAGAATCCACCGAACCAATTTCCGTTATCGCTGAGACGTCCTGAACGGCGCGAACCTGCCGGCGATCCATCATGATGCTAGTAGTGGCTGTGAATAGGGGAACTGACGTGGTCACAAACAAGACCCCTACCAGAGCGCCAAGGGATGCGAACAAAAGGATTCTTTTCAGCTGGCGCCTGACAGCCGCTAGGATGAACCCGACGTCGATGTAATCGCCCTGATCTCTTCTATGAGGAAATGCGACGTTTGGTTCTCCGAGCGTCTTTTGCGTATATCGTTGCAGCATCCGGGTCCTCGCAACTCGTTTCGGCGCTGGTCCATAGCAACTACCATTGCTCCCGAACTAAGCGGGATCCAAGAGGCGCTGACTTCATGCCCATCCATAGTATAGGACTCAGTTGTTTGTTGGCGCCTTATATTCTGCAATGTCACTGTCGATACGCGACTTTCAAGATGCCATTATGTCAATCTAAGGCGTTAACCATTCGTGGCTAGTTGTTCGCGCGGCTGTCGATCGTCTCTCTAGAGCATCGCACATGAGCGGTACAACCGCACTGCTCATGAACACTCAAGCTTGTCTTAGGCAGGTCTAATTTAGCTGCTTTGTAGCTTGGTGCATGATTCCTTGCAGCAGTAACGGCGCGCCGAGCGCACTCATCTGAGTGCAAGTATCCTGCCCGAACTCCATCGGCACGATCTCGGACAACGATCGAGCACCTCAAAGCGTCTTTGACTGCAGACGAGACGCTCGTGCCCCGGGCGGAGATGCCTCGGTGCGAAACGTTTGTGCCATAAGACAGTCTGGACATCACCCGAAGCAGAGGATTGTCGACGCCACCAATACATGTAGCAGGCGCGGGACGGTACATCATGCGACGTGAACAGTCGGAGCGCGGATTCTAACAGATCGAGCGTCGGACTGCATCGGAGGCGGGCTCGATTTCGTGAAATCAATACTCAGCGGCGCACCTTGGCTTTTTCACTTGTTTCCTAGATACAGCACGGGGTGCTCTTCGCTAAGTCTAGTTCCCCGAAACTAGTTTAGCGCATGGTGGGATCTATGGGCGTTGGATGTTCAGCCGTTGCCCTCGCCGAGCACTGCATTATAAATTCCGCCAGGAACCTTTGACTTTGCTGGGTGCCGCAAATTCCGATGCTTGAGTTATGCCAGACAACTTGTCTTAACAGCGCGCTCATTGCACTCTCTACGTGAAGCGTCAGTCATGATTCCGGTGCAGGTGAGTTTGCTCCCTATCCGCACATGAACTCGCACTTTGGTGACAGCAGGACCCTATGACCATGCTTACATCAAGGCTAACAGCCCCGTACGAACTCAATCGCACACCGCTCTCGCGAGGTGAGGAGATGTGCAGACGCGCGTTCGACCTCACCGTTGCGGTGGTAGCGCTTGCTCTTGCGCTGCCGCTGCTCATTGTCATTGCGATCGCGATACGCATTGATTCGCCGGGGCCGATCCTATTCCGTCAAACCCGAGGAGGGCTCAACAGTCGTCCATTTTGTATGTACAAGTTCCGCACAATGGGCGTCATCGAGGATGAGAGCGCAGTCATGCAAGCTAGTCGCGATGATCCTCGCGTCACGCGGGTGGGACGCCGTCTCCGGCAAACTAGCCTTGATGAACTTCCGCAGTTGCTCAATGTCATCCGAGGTGAGATGTCACTCGTCGGGCCTCGCCCGCACGCGCTTCAGCACGATATCGAGTTCGGCAAAGTTGTCGACAGCTACGCGTTGAGAAGCCGGGTGAAACCGGGCATCACTGGATGGGCGCAGATCCATGGCCTTCGCGGCGGGATATCCACGGTGGAAGGCATTCAACGACGTGTCGACTTCGACAACGAGTACATCGCGCACCGTAATCTGCGCCTCGATATTCTGATCCTCGTTCGAACGGTCCGTGAGGTGATCCGTCAAACGAATGCATACTAGCGCATCGTCTAGACTCGGACGGACACGCTCGTGAAAAGTGGATCCATTTTTGGCTCCATACGATGCGCTAGTCCATAGAACGAGCAATGTCTCAAGCGGCATCGGCTTCAATCTCGAGACGTATCTGTGGGAGAAACGCATGCCGCTTCTATCGCTTAGATCGATGCTGACGCGCGGTGCGAAATGGCAGTTCCGGCTCTTCGCCCGCATAGACCACTGGACCGCTTTGGGCAGTGCGCTGGAGCAGCGATTGCAATACTTAGTATACTTATCGGGTTTATTGCGGTGTTCAGTTATTTCAGTTGCATGTCGATCGGTGCGGCACGCAGGGCTGCGTCAGCGAATAGACAAACTCGCTTTCCCGCAGGATGCGTCAGCGAAAGCGCTTGCCGGATTGGCGCTTCTTGCTGTCTGTGGCGACCAGTGCCTCGCGCAAGGCCGAGACGCGCGAACCTTGTATATTGCACCTGTACCGGCAGGATCTGAGGACGGCTCCAACTGGTCAAATGCCGGGGCGCTGAATCGACTTCCTGAATTCATTGCCAAGCTTGCGTCCGGGGGCTCGATTCTGCTGAAGGCGGATGCCGGCCCCTACCGGGTCGACCGGCAGATCTCCATCCGAAATGGCGGTAGCGAAGGCGCCCAAGTCACGATCTATGGCGCGGACGGGAATGGAAATCCCTCGAATGCCGAGATTCTTGGATCACGTGCGGATCCCTGGCTACAGGGCGCGCATCCCGGACCGGAGGTGTTTCGCCTCCAAACGGGCGCTGACTATCTTGTCTTCAGGAATCTTTCCTTCCGCAACACGGGTAACGGCTGCTTCCGGGTGGCTGGAAGCATTCGCGGTCTGGGTATCGAAGATGTCTCTGCGCAAAATGTCCGCCGCTTCTTTGAGGTCAACCCCAGCGGCGAAGAGCAAAGCGCGCGGGTTAACGATCTGACGATCCGCCGCGTGGCGGTTCGGGGCTATTCAAAAGGAGCGTTTCGCATCAGGGGCGATTCAAGCAATGTCACGATGGAAGACATTATCGGCGACAGCGAACGTCAGGATGGCGACAACTTCGCGATCGGCGTCGCCCTGGAGGACACAGTCCACGACGTTGTTCTGAGGCGCGTGACAATGATGAACAGTCACGATAGCTCAAACGCGTATTGGAACGGCGATGGATTTACAACCGAAAGTCGAGTCCGCAATGTCCGCTTCGAAGACACGGTGGCGTCCGGATCCACCGATGGCGGCTATGATCTCAAGTCTACTGAGACGACCCTGCGGCGCACCGTTGCCGATGACAACAAGCGCAACTACCGCATCTGGGGTGACGCCACGATCGTCGATTGTGTCAGCCGCAGTCCGCACAAGCGTGGTGGGAGCGGCCTGCAGAACCACTTTTGGATTGCGAAAAGCGCAAGAGCGGATGTCTCCGGATGCGAGATCCAGGATTCCGATGAGCGAACTACAGTCTTTGAGGTCGAACACGGAGGATCGATCGTCGTCAAAAACACATCAATCAAGACGAGTCCAAGTGGGCGGCTGTCGTTGGTACGTGAGGGTGGTCATCTCCAGATCACACCGAGGCAGTAGCAGCCAAGTCGAGGTCCGTCATGAAGATTTGTGTTCTTGGTCTCAGAGGCATTCCTCAAGTCAGTGGAGGCATCGAGATGCACTGCGAGCAACTCATTCCACGGCTGAAAAAGCGCCGGCCGGAGGATCAGTTCACCGTGATCGGGCGCAGGTCGCATTGTCCCAAAGATATTTCGGAGTTCGACGGCGTACAGATTGTTGCGTTAGCTCATGCGAGAGGTAAGTACCTCGAGACGATCTCGCATACTTTAATCGGGGTTCTGTATGCCAGATTTCGACTTCATGCCGAATTCATCCACATCCACGCTATTGGTCCTGCTTTGGTCGCTCCGCTGGCGAAGATGCTGGGCATGAGGGTGCTTGTGACTCACCACGGTGCCGATTACAACCGGGCACGCTGGAACGCGTTCGCCAAAGCGGTCCTTCACGCCGGCGAGTTCTGCGCTGTCCATTTCGCCGATCATATCATTTCAGTATCGCCATCCGCCGCGGATAGCTTACGGCGCCGCTATCGAGTGCGTTCGTCGTGCATCTCGTTTATTCCAAATGGCTCAACTCACATGGCAGGGTCCGACTCCGGTTGCGACATGAACCAATCGGTCCTGTCGCGGTATGGACTGAATTGCCGTGATTATATAATCACGGTCGGGCGTCTCGTGCCGGAAAAGGGGCTCGAGACCATCATCCAGGCGTTTCGCGACATTCCTCGCCCATCGAATCTCGTCCTTGTCGGAGGAGCTTCGTCGGAGGATCGATATGTCGAATATCTACGCCGCGAGGCAAATGAGCGTGTCATATTCACCGGCGCTCTCAATCCAGCAGACATTCGGGTGCTGCTGGCGAACGCCGGGTTGTTTGTCCTTGCATCCCGGCATGAGGGTCTGGCCATTGCCGCTTTGGAAGCCGCAGCGTCAGGGTGCCCGGTCCTCTTAAGTGACATTCAAGCGAATCTCGATCTTGGCCTACCGGCGACAAGCTACTTCAAGTCTGGCGACGTGGACGACCTTCGAAGAAAGCTGTCCGCGCCGCATCAGACGTATAGCGTCCCGTCGACGAACTTCTTACGCAACTACGACTGGGACAAGATCAGCGACGAGACAAACGCGATTTATGAGGCATTGGCTCGGCGTCCGGCGGGGAGCGCCTTGAGCGCACTCATCCCTTGAATCCGCTGATATGGTGGTACACAGCCATAACTCTGGCAGCATGTGTTTTTGGCGAGAGTTCCTCGGCCACCTTGCGGCGGTCATCGAGGGGCAGGACAACGTCCTCCGGCGCAGACAGGACGCGTATGGCTGTGTCCGCGAATTCGGCAGCCGTGGCCTGAGGCCTGACCAGGATCCCTCCAGACCAGCGGGCCACGATTTCGGAATGACCCGAATCGTCTGTCGCAACAAAAGGAACCCCGAGGAGCAGGGCTTCGACGAGGGTCCGACCGAAGGGTTCACCAAAGGCCGGGGCGAGCAAGATGTCCAGGATCGCGATGTTCATCTCGGGCGGTGACCGGAAGCCCGCCAGGACGAGCCTGTCGGCGATCCCATGATCTGCCGCGCGGCTTTCCAAATCGCGGCTCTGGAAATCGCGTTCGCGGCCAAAGATGACGAACCGGGCGTTTGGCTCTCGCGCGGCGATGGCTGCACAGACATCAACGAAAAAGTCGGGTCGCTTCCGAAACTGATAGTTGCCGATGAAACCGACGAGGAGCGGTTCCGCGTCTTCCGGTGCATGGGCGCGGAGTTCTGTCTGCCAGCCCTTGGGTGACTCGAGCACCGGATCTGGGAAAGGATTGAGAACGCATGTGATGCGGTTCCTGGGCAGAAACTGGAGATTCCGCCGGCAGTGGTCCGATATGGTAATGATGCCGTGCGATCTTCGCACAAGCGCACGATCGAACCAGCGCATCCTCAAGAGCGCTCGATGGTGATAGACGAGTGGCAGTCCGAGCATCCGTCCCGCGATGCCCCACGATTGAAGGCTCCAGATATCGTTGCAGTGAACGATGGCGCCGGGTCCATAGGACTTCAGTGTCCGGATTCGATGGGACAGCCTCGCAATGTCAGCGATAGGATCACGGGCCTTCGCTGGAGCGTCTCCGGTGGAGCACACGTCAAGATCCATCTCGGCAGCTTGACGGGCGACGTTCGAACCTGGAGCTGCGAGAACGACACACCTGATGCCATGGTCCGCCACCAGGGATCGCGCAAGGTGGAAGGTCGATATATGACTTCCGCCTACGGTTGAGCCCGTGAATGGGAACAGGATCGGCCCGAAGGTTGCATTAGTCCTTGACGTCATTGGCCCTCACAGGATCGGTGCATTGACATGCTCTAGGTCGACATTCCCCCGATGCTCGTTCCGGTCCCCCGGCAGACGATCCGCACGTTGAAACTCGGGGATCCATAGCGTTGCGCGACCCCGTTGATCGGCCGGTCGTTCATGTCTGCCGAGGGGGCTGCGAAAAAAGCGGTTTTCTGCAAAACTGACCAGTCCCATAGACCTTCGGATTGCTGGATTGTCCTGCAGGTGCTACTTGCGCGTCTCCCCATCCAGTACAGCCAGACATCACCCGCTTGCTGACTGAGCTCAAGAAAAGCCGCTTTGTCGACGACCTTGAGGGACAATGCTCTGGGCGCGTAAAGAATACCTCCGCGGCCAATTGGCAATGCTGTCGCGGAACCTTTTGGCTCGTTCAGATAGGCCCATCGTTCGAGAGGCAGCAATTTCCTCTGATCATCTAGCCGGATCTCGCGTGTCTGGTAACAGATGATCAACCCTAATCGGTCGGAGGAGGTCATGACCAAGCCCTCCAGCCAGCGTGACCCGTATTCGAGGAGACGTCGACCATGACGGTGAACAATTCGGGAATTGCCCCGACAGACGGAATAGTTTTCTTGAGCGACTGGATAACCTCGGTCGGGCAGATTTCTACGCCATACGAGCGGAGCCGGCGCACGGCTTTCGGGATTTCAGGGTCATCGTTATGGGACGTCCAAAGGACGATACGGTCAAGTTTGACGGTTTGGCATAGCAGGGATCGTAACGTCAGAGGAAGAGTGGCGAGCCAGGAAGGATAGGATATCACGGATACGACAAGCAATCCTGGCAGCAGATCTTGCCGGTCAACGGTTCCGCTTCGCCATCCCAAAGTGGAGAGCACGGCGCCAGTCCAGATGTTCAACGCTATCAGACGCCAATGCGCCATCTTGAGAAGGCCCGTGGCTGGCGCATCGTGCGGACCTTTGGATCGTGGCGAACAATGCGTAGAGCATCGGGTCGATTCCAAACGTGGAGACCGCGCATGGAATCGATGTTTCAGGTCTTGGCCGCGATCCGGTACAGTTTCCAAAGATGGTTCCTCCGTGTCACGTCTGCCGTAAAGCAGAAATATACCGAAGGCCCGCTGAGACGTCGATGAGACGTTCAGCCGTTCTTAGTCTCGCTCATGCTCATTTGGAGATGCCAGTCGAGGAGTCAATCAGATGGTAAGGACTGCCTAATGTTGTACGAATTTCTTTCATTGGTCGCGCTCATGCCCTGGATCGCGAATGACGGCTCTAAAGGCCCAGGAGCGAGGCAACGAGCACCCGCTGGATCTCCGACGTGCCCGAGTACAGCCGACTGCCCAATGCGTCGCGCAACTCGCGCTCGACTTCGGCCTCCACCATGTAACCGTAGCCGCCGTGGATCTGGATGGCGTTCTCGGCGCACCGTACCCAGTTCTCGCTGATCGTGAGTTTCGCCAGAGCTGCCTCGAGATAGACGTTTCGTCCCTTCGTCTGGAGCCAAGCTGTCCTATACAGTGCTGCTTGCGCTTGGTCGACACGCATCTTCATATCGACAATCTTGCTGCTCACCAACTGGAATTTGCCAATGGCCTGACCGAACTGCTTCCGGTCTCTCGCATAGCGAATTGACATTTCGAGCAGTCGCTGCATCGCTCCGACGGAATTGGAAAGGATGCAAGCTCGCTCCCAGTTCATGGAATGCGTGAAAAGACTCTGTCCGGCTCCCTCCCGTCCGAGACGATTCTCCGCCGGCACCTCGCAATCATCGAAGAACAGTTCGGCCATTGGCGATGTGCGAAGGCCCATTTTCTCGAGAGGGCGTCCGACCTTAAACCCAGGGTATCCCTTTTCAACGAGAAAGCCGCAGATCCCATTTGGTCCGGCAGATCGGTTGAGTGTGGCGTACACAACGACAAGATCCGCGACATTGCCATTGGAGACGAAGGTTTTGCTGCCATTCAGCACATACCGGTCGCCCCGCCGCTCAGCCGTCGTTCGAAGGCTATATGCATCCGATCCCGAGCCGGGCTCCGTCATCGCGTTTCCACCGATTAAGGTGCCGTTGCAGAGGTCCGGCAGGTACTTGCGCTTTTGCGGCTCTGACCCGAAATCGAGGAGCGGGATTTCGACCGTCCACATGTGAGCGTTGATTGAGAACAGCAAGCCGTTGTCTTTGCAGCCATACCCAAGGTTCTCGAGCACCCCTACCGTTGTCAGCGGATCCGCTCCCATCCCGCCGTAATCCGCCGGGACAGGAAGTCCATGAATTCCGAACTTGGCACATTTGTGCCAGCCTTCACGGTTGAACTCGCCCCGCTTGTCCCGCTCGCACAGACCCTCATTCAACTCGTCGCGAGCAAAGCTTTTGACAGCCTCCCGCAGTTGCATCTGTTCATCGGACCAAGCGAAGTCCACGGGTTAGCTCCCACTCCAGGTTTTCAGGGTCTGGTAGTCGATCTTGTCGGTTGAAGTCTTGGGAAGCGAGGAATGGAAGCTGAAGCGGTCTGGGATCATGTAGACCGGAATGTGCTTGGAGCAGAACGTCTTCATGTCGATCAATGATAAGGGCTTTCCTTCCATTGACACAATGTGGGCATGCACCCTCATCCCGACGCTGTCGTCCGCCAACGCAACAACGGCAGCCTCACGAATTTGCGGATGGCGGTAGAGACATACCTCGATTTCGCCTAATTCAACACGGAACCCGCGCTTCTTGATCATTCTGTCCTTGCGGCCGAGGTAACGAAGAGTGCCGTCCGCCTCCTCGCGAACAATGTCGCCAGTCCGGTAATACTTCTTGCCATCTACCTCGACGAAGCACCCCTGTGATTGCTCTGGTAAGTTCCAGTAACCTCTCGTAACTGCGGGCCCATATATGCACAGTTCGCCCTCAGCGCCTTCGCCCGCCTCGGTTCCATCGGCCTGAAGGAGAATACCTTCAAGATGTGAGCAGACCTTTCCGATCGGTACCGGCTCCATCTGCTCGGCTGGAATGGGCGTCCGGACCTGATGATACGTACAGACATTTGTCTCGGTTGGGCCGTATAAATTGAAATACAGCGGGTGCGGCCAACGCTTCGTCAGCAGTTTCAAGTGATTGATAGGAAACACCTCGCCAGCAAACAGAACCAGCCTCAGTGCTGAGTAGTCGCGTGTCTCGAGCTGTCCAAACTGGGCCATAAGGCTCAGGATCGACGGAGCCGAGTACCAAATCGTGATCCCGTGATCTGCAATCACTTGAGCGAGTTCATGAGGCTGCTTTCCGATCTCCTCACCGATGATAATTAGGGTCCCGCCGTGCTTCACGGAACTGAAGATATCGAACACCGACAGATCGAAATGGAACGGAGCGTGGGATGAAAACCGGTCCGATTGCGTGAGGGCAAATGTTTTCGCGCACCACTCGACGAAACTTACCGCGTTGCCATGTGTGAGCTGGACTCCTTTTGGCTTGCCGGTGGAGCCGGATGTGTAGAGAATGAAAGCCAGATCCTCAGTCCCGGCTCGAGATACAGCGAAAGACGTTTCTTCCTGGACATTGCAGCTAGGCGTGGCTCGCGCCTGACGGCTGTCTCCCGCCTCGTCGATAGAAAGAATGACAGGGTGCCACTCTTCTGCATCGTGCACTCCAAGCATGGTCTCGAAGCGCTTCTCGAGCACGATGGCGGCCACCCGGCAGTCCGAAAGGATGTAGTTATTGCGCGCGGCTGGCCCGGTCGGATCGATCGGAACATACGCGGCACCGGCTTTCAGAATTGCGAACAGTGTCACGACAGCATCGATCGACTTGTGAAGCCAAAAACCGACGCGATCGCCAGGCTGAACGCCGAGACTGACCAATCGGTCACGCAGCCGATTGGAATGAGTATCGAGTTCCTCATATGTCATTGAGTTGCCGTCGATCTCCTGGAGCGCGACCTTGTCAGGCCAGTGATGCGCGGCATCAAGAAGATATTGATGAAGTTTCATCTGATAGATCCTCCGGCGCACGACCTCACGCCCGATGCTCTAGCGCACGAGCGAACGCTTCGAGTCGACAAGTGCGCAGATAGCCTGCAACGTATTCAAGTGCTCCTCATCGGCCTCATGGGCTTTAATCGGGATATCGAATTCACGCTCGAGGAACGCAATCAGCTTCAAGATTGCCAAGGAATCAAGGATGCCCGTCGATACCAGTGGTGTGCTGGGCGTCAGCTGCCCTGGATCTTCGCCCGGAAGGAATTCCTCAAGGATATAGTCCTTGATGACGGACATTGTGGCACTCTGATCGGTCATGAAAGCTCCTCCACCGGGTTCGCAACGTCAAATGATCTGCACAATTCCCGATTCTAAATAGCTCTCCTTCGAAAACTAGTGGCACTCCGGAACTAAGGAGATCATGCGAGCGGCTGGCTTGCACTGCACCACGATGCGCTAAGACCGTCTATATACGACCCTATGCTTACAATATACGACACTATGCTTGGTGCGCCATAGAGCGTCGCCCTGCCATGATATTCCTGTCAAGCCATCAAACAACTAATTTAGCACCCGGTGTGTACTGGACCTCCCGCCGCGGTGCAGTCAAACATTGTCATGGGTAGCGGAACGTGCGGCTCTTTTGGGATGCAGCGCGATGCGCCGTTCAAGAGATCGCTATTGGGTCGAACCTAAACTGGGGTCCACTTCTGGGATTGAAGGTCTAACTGGCGTTCACCAGAACCAGACCGTCGGGAACGAAGTATAACGGAGGCCACAGCGGTGGAGGCTCCTGTCACATCAGTGCGCACGGCGCAATCACCCGAAGCCGATGACGTTCTCGTCAGGCGTCCCTCTTTCAAAGGTGGCGCTGCCAACGCCTACTGGGAGCAGGTGCGTCACGACTTAGTATTCGGTCGTCTTGTGAGGCTCGGGATCATCGTAATCGAACTCACGCTCGTCGCAGTCGCTGTTAGGCTCCTCAATGTTGAGAGCCCTGCATTCGAAAACGTGCTCACGTTGGCTCTCGGCGGCTTTCTCGTCCATCACTTTCTGCCTATACCGTGGCGAATCCCCTTCTTTGCAGCTCTGTCTGTAGCCACCGTGCCGCTCGTCTTTGGGTGGGAGGCTGGCACGTGGCTGCTCGCCTTCGGAGGGCTTCTGATCGTGCTCTGCCACGTGCCGGTCGCATTTCATGTCCGTGTTGCGCTGATCGTTGCCCTGGTGCTTGCGCTGGGTCTCGCACGCAAGCAGGTGCTTCCCGTATTCGCCGCGATCCCGCCAACGATCTGGCCGATCCTGGGATCGATGTTCATGTTTCGGTTGATTGTCTACCTTTATGACCTCAAGCATGAGGCCGCACCTTTCAGTGCAAGCCGCGCCGTGGCGTACTTCTTCATGCTTCCGAGCGTTTGCATGCCACTCTTCCCGGTGGTCGACTACAAGACTTTCCAGCGTAGCTTCTATAATGCAGATTCCTTGTGCCTGTACCAAACGGGCGTTAAATGGATTCTTCGGGGACTGATCCACCTGATCCTGTACAAGGCGGTATACTTCCTAGCCGTGGTCGAGCCGGGAAGCGTCGTTAATGGAACTGATGCGGCGAGGTATATGGTCTCGACGTTCCTTTTGTATCTGAAGATTTCTGGCCTGTTTCACATCATCGTTGGGCTCCTTCATCTGTATGGGTTCGGTCTTGCAGAAACACATCACTTCTATCTATTCTCGGCGAGTTTCACTGATTTCTGGCGGCGCATTAATATATATTGGAAAGATTTCATCCAAAAAATCCTCTTCAATCCCGCATACTTTCGGTTGCGAAAAAGAGGCGAGACGTTCGCGGTTGCGGCCGCGACCCTAATTGCCTTTGCGGCGACATGGCTTCTCCACTCCTATCAGTGGTTCTGGATCAGAGGCGATTTCCCGATCGTGTGGGCCGACATCGTGTTCTGGTTCGGGTTGGGGCTGGTCGTCGTAGTGAACGTGCTGCTGGAATCCCGAAAAGGGCGCCGGAGAACGCTGACCAAGCCTGCGCGGACATTTCGGGATGATGCCTTGCTTGCGGCGAAGACGGCAGGCACGTTCGCCGCAATCTGCATGCTCTGGACCATATGGAGCACGCCCGATGTGGCGGAACTCACCGTTCTTTGGCGTGCTATCCTCAACTCGGGTCCGGCGGACGTCCTGATCCTTCTTGGAATCCCGGCGATCGTGGGGATTATGGGCGCCACATTCCGGAACAGGAAGCGCGAGACGTCTGGAACTGGCGACGGCGGCGATGATAAGGGCTTCATGATTCAGGCTGGAGTCGTGACGCTGACCGCCAGTCTCCTCATCGTTGTAGCTCTGCATCCTTCTCTGCTGCAGCCAGTATCGCCGACCCTGGCGGGTCTGGTCACCGACCTGCGCGACCGCAACCAATTGAATGCGGCCGACGAAAAGAAAATGGTGCGTGGATACTACGAGGATCTAGGCGACGCGGGCCGGTTTAACAATGAATTGGGTATGATGTTCGGCGTGGCACCTGCGGACTGGAAAGGATCTGTCCCGACATTCGAGACAAATGACGCCATTGAGGCGCAGTTCGTCCCCTCAACAGCAACACCCGCGACTGGAACGATTCGGACGATCAACAGCTTCGGGCTACGCGACCGTGAGTACCCGCGCAACCATGATTCTGGGACGTTCCGGATCGGTCTCGTCGGCTCCTCCCACGACATGGGCTGGGGAGTGAAAGATGACGAGACATACGAGAACGTTGTCGAGGATCGCTTAAACCGCGAGCTGGGATCAGTAACCGGAAAGAAGTTCGAGATCATGAACTTTTCGTTCGGCGGATATGGCCCGACTCAGAAACTCGCCGTGATCGAGCAGCGTATGCTTCCTTTTCGTCCAGATGTTGTCTTGTACGTTGCGAATACGACCGAGTTTATGTGGATGTTCAAGTCGGCATCGAAGCTCGCGCGGAATGCTCTTCTCGATCAGTTTCCCTATGTCAGGGACGCAATCGAACGGGCAGGGCTCAACCCCACCATGCTTCCCGAGGATGGCGTCCTCATGCGCAAGTTGGCGCCCTTTGCAGAAGATGCTTTCGCGGCGTTGCTACGCAGCTTCCGCGAAGACACGCTCGCGCGCGGCGCCCGTCCGGTACTCGTTCTGCTTGAAATGCCCAAGGATAGCCTGAGCCGTAAACCGGAATTCGACCGCCTAGAGAGCATCGGGCGGGCGGTCGGGCTTCCTGTTCTTGATCTTCAGGGATCATTCGCGAAAGTCCGAGACCGGCAATCGCTCTGGGCCGCACCGTGGGACAATCATAGCAATGCAGAGGGGCACCGCCTGCTTGCGGATCGTCTATACACGCACTTGGTACAGCAGGAGCTGGTCCCTACGCTCCCACCAAAGAATCGTTCCGGCATCCAAGATGCAAGGTAGACGGAGGCAATGGGCGAGCCGGTGACACAGATTAGTGGGCGGAGCCCGGTCAGCGTGTCGGATGGCGTGCGCCCTGCACGCGTCTCCTTGATCATCCCGGTTTACCGGATGGAGGCGGAGCTGCGGCGGTGCTTGGAATGCCTTACTAGGCAGACCTACGGCGACTTCCAGGTTGTGATCGTCGACAATGAGCCTGCGGCAGACGGCAGCGTCAGCGCTGGGGTCGGGTCCATCATCTCCGCGTTTGCGGCCGCAGACCTGCGAGTGCACGGCATCGGATGCCACAAACCTGGATCCTACCACGCGCGCAATGCTGGCATCCTTAGTTCGCAAAGTGAACTGATCGCGTTCACCGACGCCGATTGTCTACCACAGCCGGAATGGCTCAAGGCGGCGGTTGGAGCCTGGGACTCGCACACTCGTCCCGGCGTGGTCTCCGGGCCAGTGGCTCTCTATCCGGCCGACCAGCGCCCGATCTCTCTTTACGAAATGCGCTTCAGCTATCTTGGCTTAGTAGACGGCACGGGCGATTCATTCGTGACCGCCAACTGGCTTAGCGCCAGAGAGATCCTCATGGAATTGGGCGGCTTTGACGCGTCGCTTCGATCTGGCGCGGATGTCGATCTCTCGAGACGTGTCAAAGCGGCCAGACATCACCTAATTTATGCATCAGATGCAGTTGTGAGACATCCCACGCGAACCACACTTGAGGAACTTCTGAGGAAGCACCGCCGTACGATAGGTGGTGCATGGAACCGCACTCCAAGGCGACTGAGGACCCTGCGCGTCCTGAGACATGTTCTCAAACGCGGATGGTCGCGCTACCGCGAACTGCATCTGGCCAGAGCCAGCGAAACGGAGCTTATGACGGGATTGCTCGAGGTGCAGCGTGCCCTAACGGCGGCCGAGATCCGAGAAACGATCCGCCTCGCTTGGGGGGGCGAGCCTGAGCGCTAGCGGATCATGCGGACTTGCGCGGCGCACCAAACGATGCGCGACTTCAGGTCGGGTGCCTGTATTATGGTTTTCTGTCCTGATCGAGCAAGATGAGAACACCGCCGGCGAATCGCGAGCTCGCCGGGGGCGGCAGGGGCTGGGTCGTTCCGATGCAGA
The DNA here is from genome assembly GCF_016734765.1 of Microvirga soli. Lineage (GTDB taxonomy): Bacteria > Pseudomonadota > Alphaproteobacteria > Rhizobiales > Beijerinckiaceae > Microvirga > Microvirga soli. Next base: position 33,149 of record NZ_JAERQE010000041.1, read on the forward strand.
CTGGTGCGCGTCGGGCTAGAGCAACGGCGGTTCTGATGGGGCCAGTGCATTGCCGCTACTGCTTTATTTCAGCTCTACTTTCCAAGGTGGATCATTCTCGGATGCCGAGCGCGTTGCTTTAGACTCAGACCGCCCCTCTCGCTTCCCCGTGGCCTGAACGGATACCGGGCGTGACGGCCCGCATGACAAGCCAAGGCCGCGGAAAAGATGCATCATCCAATCCCACAGTCCGCCGGCATCGACAGTGCCAAAGATCGGCTCGATGTCTGCCTTTAGCCTGATGGAGCAACGCGCCACTTCGCCAATGACGCCGACGGCTATCGCGCGCTCATCGCCTGGCTCTCCAGCCATGCCATCCAGCGCGTGGTCTCCGAGCCAACCGGCGCCTATCACCGAAAGCTGGAGCGGAGCCTTGCCAATGCTGGCCTGCCGCTGGCGAAGATCAATCCCCGCCACGCCCGCCGCTTTTTGCAAGCCTTGGGCCAGCTCGCCAAGACCGATCGGCTCGATGCGGCGCTGCTGGCGAGCTTTGGAGCGCTGCTCGAGCCACCCACCCGGGGCCATACTCAGCCCCTCGCTGGGCGCGATGAAGGAGCTGTTGGGGGCGCGGCAGGCGCTGATCAAGGACCGCACCGCTGCTCTCAACCGGCAGAAGGTCGTGCGCTCTGCCTTGTTGCTGCGCCAACTGGCCCATCCGTCGCGCTAGATCGCCCTCCCCTTAGCTGCCATTGACGCCCAGCTTCAGAGCCTGTGCTGGGCGATGCGGATCTTGCCCCACGTCTGGCGACCCTCATGAGTATCCCCGGCATTACCGAGCCACCGCCGTGAGCCTGCACCTCGAGATGCCCGAACTCGGCAGCCTTGGTCAGAGCCAGGTGGCCAGCCTCGCCGGTCTGGCTCCGCTGGCGGGCGACAGAGGAGCCTCGCGCGGTTGCCTCACGAGCCGCGGTGGTCGCGCTCATGTGCGAAGGCGCTGTACATGCCGACGCCGGTGGCGGCCCGCTTCAATCCAGATCTGAAAGCCAAGTACTGGGCTCTGCTCGCAGCCGGAAAGCCGCCCAAAGTTGCCCTGACGGCCTCATCATCCTAGCCAATGCGCTCTTGCGAGACCAGCGAAACTAGACCCCAAACCCGCTTGATCAAAACGGATACTCCAAGCGCGTGGTGGAAGATGCTCCAGCGCGAAATTAGCGCTCCATTAGCTATGGAAGGCGGTAGCAAGCCACAACAGTGCAGAGGCAGGGTGCCCGATCCTTCGACGTTTTAGTCTGAACGGATCTCAATGCATTATTCCGTCTCGCCCGGATCCGTCGCGGGAATCACTTCTTGCTTCCTCTATCTCATATTGACGTACGATCCGCTCATCTCCGTCGGAGATGCGCCTGATGTGGTAGAGCGGAATGCCATCGGCGGCAGACGGGAGCAGGTTGACGATGCTGAATATGCCATGAGGCATGTTGCACAAAGGCGTTTCCTTCGCTCGAACATGTTGGCCAATCTTGAACTCATATGTCGTCATAGGGTCTCCTCCAAGCAAGGATCGGACGCAACGACGCTGTCACGATCCTGTTGCGAACGGGGATTGTCGGCAGGCTAGCCTCGGCGGAAATCTCCTGATACAAACCTTGACGGCTGGCCCCATTGCGATGCATGCCGCGGGCGAGGCATTCAAACAATCGCCCGCTGATCCGATGTACGGCAGTATTCTGCCCATGCAGGACGTTCGAAATTCAAGCGAGAACTGTTCTTTCTAGTTTAGCGGCCTCGGGTCACTTGACTGGCGAGGACAGGCAATTCGGGGTTCATTGGTCTTGATGGACTGTCAGGATCGAAGATAAACCTGTCTCTCAACCTTGCAAGCCGTGATCGCGGCAGGCTCTTGAATGTCGGCACGAAAGCACCGCGAAAGTTCGCGAACGGACGTAAGCGGGAGTGATTCAGACTGAGTAAACTAACCTGCCCTTGACACGTTGTCTCGTTAGTCTGTAGTCGAGCCACGCATAACACAGAGTTTGGCCACCACTACCCCGTATGAAGAAGCGTTTGTCGTGCTCAAGAAACTAGAACCGCAAAGCTAGCTGGTAGGCCTGCGGTTCGACGGCCGCCAGATAGGCGACGGGATCGTGCCGAAAGCTAGTGCGCAGGGTTCGCGCGCGGCGGCCCCTCTCCAAACGCTGACGCAAGCTCGTCCAGTGCTCCCGGTTCGCGGCTCCCAACTCCAGGGCTGTCGGATACGGCACGCGGGTCGCGGTGGCGACGAGCCGGCGGACCGAGCCGCGCAGAACCGCACAAGGGGCGCTGTCTTGCGCCCAGTGGCGCGCCGATCGTGATAACGCTTCGCGCCGAAGAGCTGTTCGGGATCGCGGTTGGTGCGCGGCAGGTCCGGCACCGCATAGGTGTGAAACAAGCCGGGGCAATAATTGCCGGTAGCCTTCTGGAAATGGACAAGCGCACCGGCCAGTGTGCCAGCCTTGAGGCGATGCTGCTGCATCGCGCCCAGCACCCCGTTCACCCGTCGGCGCACCATGGCGGCACTCTCCTCGTGCGAGTTGCCGAGCCAATGGGCGACGGCATGAACGAACTGGTTGGCGTACTCCACGTCCGGCCACAGAGAGACGGTGCGCTCCAGCGCACGAGCGATCATCTGGTGCAAGCGGGTGAGCGCTGGCGTGAAGCTCCCTTTTGCTGCACCCTGCCCAGGCTGCCGGCCATCATCTCCAGTGGCTGACGTAACTCCCGGCTGTAATATAGATTAATTCATATCAGCATTTTGCCCACTCCCAACAAAAAATGGCTCAAACAAAGACGCAATGCGCTGAGCTCCTGCGAGGCTGAGGTGATGATCGTCAAAGTACAATGCTTTGCCATCAAACAAGACTGAACACGACTCTTCATGACACAAATACTCGTGCGGGATCACGCGGGAAACGTTGCGTTGCCTAGCCAACGAATCGAGGAGGTCGAGGATCTCTGCATTCCGTCGGAGGTACACACCTCTGTCAATTGCTAGCCTCTCCGTTCCAATTCCCTTCCAAGCATAGCGCGCGAGTACACTCGGCACATCAGCAGGTGATCTTGGAATTGGATAGATTAGAACAACATGCTTTCCGGCATCAATCAGCGTGCTTACTGTACGGCGAAAGCCGTCAGCATATGTGGGAGGCCGACTGCTCTTGTTGTCATAGAACGCCACGAGAAAAATAGTTCGGATATGTGAATGGCTGCGAAGATACTCAAGTGTGGCATCATTGTGGCTCTGACAGCCAGTGCTCCCAGTCCCAATCACAGGCGGACATGAAGAGTAACTGACCTGCATCAGCGAACGCCCGTGCTGCTCAGCAAGTCTACCTAGCGCGAAGGCAAGTTCTACAGCATGACTATCGCCCCAAACCGCAAACTCAGGAAGTTTCGGGACACCAAACACACAGGACCGCGATAATGCGATGGCACTACCTTCACCCCGGTGACAATCGCTACGCCGAGGACTCACGTCGTTCCTGAAGCTAGCTAAATAAGCTACTTCGACAGGGACGCGGGAAACCCAACCACCAGAAAGTAGGCCTAATATCCCAGCTGTTATGAAGACGAGTATTACAGCGGCGGCCCCTACAAAGAGAGGGCGTCGCTTGACTATTTCCTCCCTACGAAACGGCGTTTCGATGTAACGCCAGGACAAAGTGGCGATCAGGAGCGAGAGAATAATAGCGAGTATGACACCCCAACTTGGGAGAGCATCGACTAAATAATACTTAGCGAAGACAAGAATTGGCCAGTGCCAGAGATAGATTGAATATGAGATAAGGCCAATGAACACTATAGGCCTGAGACTGAGAACGCGGCCAGTTACGGTATTGGCGGAGGCGTAGATGATGAGTGCTGCACCCAGCACTGGCACACCTGCATACTCACCCGGAAATGGTGTCCGCGCTGAAAAGAGGCATACGGCAGACGCTATGAGGGCAATCCCGAGGAGAGTTAACCCTTCCCGTCCCATCCTATTCTTGGTGGGCGGCACGAGTCCAAGTGCAAGAAGTGAACCAGTTAATAGCTCCCACGCACGTGTCGGAGCCATATAAAATGTGAATGTCGGTGCTTTTCGTATGCCCCATATACTGATCAAAAACGACGTGGTAGCAAGGGCTACGATGATTATCAGAAGATTAGAGCGAGCAGACCGATAAATCAGCACGAAAACTAGAGGGAATAAAATGTAAAATTGCTCCTCAACTGCTAAGGACCAAGTATGCAATAGCGGAACCAGATCTCCTTGAGCGTTGAAATACCCCGACTCGCGCCAAAACAAGATATTTGACGAAAATAGGACACTGGAAATTACACTTTTTGATAAATGCGAAAAGTCTTCAGGCAAGAACAGAAAAATCGCGGCTACCATTGAAAAACTGATAACCGCCATCAGACACGGGAAGATGCGCCGCATCCGGCGCTCATAGAACGCGACAAGCGAGAAGCGTCCGTTCGCCAGTTCGCGCGAGATAATTCCGGTGATTAGGTACCCGGAGATGACGAAAAACACATCGACGCCAACATAACCCCCTGCGAAAAAGGGTACCTCGGCGTGAAACAGCAGTACTGGGATGACTGCAACAGCGCGCAAGCCGTCTATTTCCGAGCGATATCTCATTGTGTAGCGCTGCCCTCAGTTTCTAAACCAATAGCTGAGTTGAGTTTCGAAATAGCCAGAGGCGGTTCGCTCGTCCGCTAGAGATAAGCCAAGATGCGAGATTCCGCACTTTGCGAAATAGTGCATCAGACGTGAAAAGTGGGATTCGGTTCTGAGACTCATCCGATGCCGGCCCCTCAACTGGCGCATCGTTGAGGCGGAACATCGGATCCACTCTTCCGCACGATGCGCTAGCACATGCCTTTCACTTTTTAAGGTTCGTGATCATTTAATCGATAGACCGAAACTGCTCCTCAGTAGGGTTAGTGTCGATCCGTCCCTGGGAGTTAGTCGTGTGGGCACCATTTACCCGAAAGAGGCACCTCGGGAATGGCGCAACAGTGTCCCTGCCAGACGCCACTCCTCCATCTGCTTCGGCGTTCGACGCCACACGTTAGCATCAGTCACGCACCTCCTCACGAGGATCAACATCGCCCTATGTTACACCACCTACATGAAAATCATTAAAAGGCTGGTGAGCAATTTTATTGCTCGATCTAAGTATTGGATTCAACATCGGTTTGGAACTGGCTGCTGCGGCGGATGTGGGCTGTTTGACGATCCAGGAGCCCCCCATGGATGCCTGTTCCTATGCCAGCGACCTCAATGATGCCGAGTAGGCGCTGCTCGAACCCCTTGTTCCCCGCAGCCATCCAGCGGGACGGCGGCA
>NZ_JAERQE010000042.1 GCF_016734765.1 Microvirga soli
GGGCACACCCGTCATGGCAGCCTCCCGTGTCAGATCAGGAGATTATGAGCTCATCCGCGGCACCTGCAACTGTAATGCTAGCCGGGGCTCTCTTGATATTGCACTCTGCCGTGATCACATAAGGGCAGAGGAAAAACGCGGCACCTCAACATCTTAACCCTGCTTCTGGCCATCTCCTGAAATGGCTGGAGCATGGCCTATGTCGCCGCCTGCGGGCGCTGTTCGAAAACCTCCTCAGCCTTCTGGAGTTTACCCCCAGTTCGCGGCTCAAGCTGCGATGAAGGGCTGTCTCATAAACGAGGTTAGAGCCGTTTTTTCGGCTCTGCCCGCTGGAAATCTGAATGTCTAAGAAGCCGAAAAATCTCGTCAGCCTCAACCATCTGCCGGGCATCCTGCTCGCCAGCCAGGCCGAATGCGAGCGCTGGATCGAGGCCGGGCTGATCCCGGTGGCAGAGCGCCGTACGATCCAGAGACGCGGACGCAGCGCCGAGGAGCTGATGTTCGACCCTGAAGTGGTCGCGCAACTCGCCGCCGAGGTTCCGGCTTGGCGCGGGCCGGGTGAAGGGAGCGGATCTGCGCAGCCTTCCCAAGGGCGCCGAAAGGACAACGCTCATTCGCCCGACGATGCGGCCCATCGGCGGCGCCAGAGCATCCTTGCGCCTGTTCGCAGGAATACCGGCATCTATGTCGCCGAGGACATCCGACGCATCGAGAGCGGTCGCTGGAAGCCCGAGCGCGTCTTCGCCGGTTATCGGGCGGTGTTCAGCCAATCGATGCAGATTCTGCCGGAGAGTGATCCCATCGAGTTCGCCATCGAGTTCGCCTTCGCCGAGCCTGTCGAGGTTGCGGCTGTGGCATTGGCACCGGCCCGCGTGGAGCATACCGAACTTGCCGGCGCCTCCGTGGCGTTGGAAGCTAGGCTGATAGAACTGCGTGACGCTACCTTCGAGGCCTGCGAACAGGAGCTGGTGGGCTGGCGTGATGAGCTCGAGACCTATCTCGATGCGTTCGAGGACGCGGATGAGCGCCAAGCCATTCTTGGCGGCATTCGTGGTGCACTGGACAAGCTCGATCGGGTCCATGCGTCTGATAAAGGTGGGCCAGCGGGAGCTGCACGCAAGCTGCGCCAGAAGCTGGATGATTTTCGCTCGAAAGCTGCGGCTCGGAGGCTCCGGCACCTGCGGGAGGCCCAAATCCGCGAGGCTTCCGGCTATGAGCGCTACGCGGCAATCTTTCCGGTCGCCCGTTCACTCAATCGCCGCTTCCTGTTCCTGGCCGGGCCGACTAACTCAGGCAAGACCTACGAGGCGCTGAAGCTCGCCCGCGAGGCGGAAACCGCTGAGATCCTTTCGCCCCTGCGGCTTCTGGCGCTCGAGCATTTCGAGCGCATGAGCGAGGAGGGGCTTCCTGCCGGCATGGTGACGGGTGAGGAGCGGGTGCTGCCTGAAGGCGCGACGCATATCGCCCGGACCATCGAGACGCTGGATCTTCATCGTGTCGTCGATGTCTGCGTCATCGATGAGGTGCAGATGCTGGGGGATCCCAGCCGCGGTTGGGCCTGGACTCAGGCGATGGTTGGCGCCCCCGCAAGGCTCGTCGTGTTGACGGGTGCCCCGGAAGCGATCCCTCTCGTGGAGCACCTGCTTGCCATGACCGGCGAGCCTCTGGAGGTGAAGATCCTGAAGCGCAAGGGCAGGCTGCGCGTGGAGGGTGTGCCGGCAAATCTCAACAAGCTGATGCGCGGCGATGCGGTGGTGGCTTTCACGCGCCGCAACGTGCACGATCTGCGCATGCGTCTCGTTCAATCCGGACGCACGGTCGCAACCGTTTATGGTGCCCTTGGCCCAGAGGTTCGCCGGGCGGAAGCAGCGCGCTTCCGCAATGGCGAGGCCGAGATCCTGGTGGCCACGGACGCCATCGGCATGGGGTTGAATATCGGGCCGCTGCGACGGGTCGTCTTCTCCACCCTGCGCAAGTTCGATGGCATTCGCGATCGCCAGCTCACCGCCATGGAGATCAAGCAGATCGCTGGCCGGGCAGGGCGTTTCGGCCACCACGATGAGGGGCTCGTGACAGCCCTGCCGGAAGTCGGCGGCTATGCGCAGGTGGAAAAGATCATCGGCCAAGCGCTGACCGGCGATGCCGGAAAGCTGCGGGGCAAGGCCTATGTCCGCCCGAACCAGGAGACGGTTCTGTCGGCCAGCGAGGTCTTGCAGACCGACCGTCTCGGCCGCGTCCTCCAGCACCTGTACGACACCCTCGTGGCAGGCCACCCGGACCTGCGCATGGCCGACATGGACGAGATGATCGAACTGGCAACGCTTCTCGATACGGTAGGCATGCCAATCCTCGACCGCCTATCCTACTCCATGGCGCCGGTGGATGGCCGCGAGCAGCTGGCCGTCGAACTGCTTCTCGACTGGGCCCGGCAGCATGCCCGCGACGGGAGGGTGCAGGCGCCTGATTTCGGTGTGAACACCGATCTCCTGAAGCTCGAGGCGCGGGTGAAGATCGCCACCTCATGGCTCTGGCTTGCCCAGCGCTACCCGGATGTCTTCGAGGATGTCGAGGAGGTCGTCGACCTGCGCGCGAGCCTCAATGCCAAGATCGAGGAGAAGCTCGTCGCCACCTCCGTCTCCCATCGCCGGAAGCCTGAGGACAAGGTGCGGCGGGAGAGAGGCAAGCCCTCGCAGAAGCAGGGGAAGAACAGGCGGCGCCGGACCGACAAGGATGTCGACGGGATGGAGCCGTTCCAGGCCAGAGGGCACCAGGCCTCAAGGAAATCGTGATGACGGATGGGTCGAAGCCTGCCCCGGAGCTGGACGAGGAGACCATTGCCTTCGCTCAGCGTGTCTTTCAGCACGCAAGGGCGGGGCAGGTGGAGGAGCTTGGAGATCTTCTCCGCATGGGCCTGCCGCCCAACCTGAGGAACGAGAAGGGCGACTCGCTCCTGATGCTGGCGAGCTATCATGGACATGCCGAGACCGTGCAGATTCTGCTGCAGTATGGCGCTGATCCGGAGCTCGCCAACGACCGCGGGCAGACGCCTCTCGCGGGTGCAGCCTTCAAGGGCGACATGGCGTCGGTCGAGAGCCTTCTTGAGGGAGGCGCCAATGTGAACGGCCGGGGTGACGGCGGCAAGACCCCGCTGATGATCGCTGCCATGTTCAACCGGCTCGAAATCGTCGAAATCCTGCTGGCGCGTGGCGCGGATGTCGAGGCACGGGACGCGGGCGGGCTTACCGCACAGGCTCTGGCGAGTGCCATGGGTGCAGTCGACACAGCGGAGTTGCTGGCTCGTTCAAGTCAATCGTAGATTCTGCGGCTACCGCGGTTTATGCGCCGTCAGGAGACCATAGCGCATCGAGCCAGTCAGGTAAGCGATCCAGATGCGCGGGACGCTCAGGGCGAAGATGCGGTTCCTGGCATGGGCATCCAGCAGATAGCGTCTGTATTGGGGATGAGTCAGCAGTTTCCTTGCGACCCGTCCGGTGCAGAGCGCCCAGGTACGCCTCACCCTTGTGCTCAGGTCTTCGAACCCATCGACCACAAAGCCGGCTTTGCCGGCCCATGCACGATACTCCGCTTCGCTGCCCATGCCAGGGAGGCGCCCCTCGCGGCAGATCGGTTCCAACAGGTAGCGTTCCTCCCACGGGCGGGCACCGTTACGAGCAAGCCAAGCGTAGACAGCAAACCGTCCGCCAGGGCGGAGAGTACGAAAGGCCTCATCGAAGAAGTGCTGCTTGTCAGTCATGTGCTCGGAACTCTCGATGGCGATCACATGGTCGAAGGTTTGGTCTTCGAAATCGTTCTCCAGCCAATCCTGCCGGCTGAAATGCAGCAAGGACGATGCGGCGCTGCGTGCCTGGGCTTGCCGAAGCTGCGCTGATGAGAGTGTGACTCCGGTCACACGAACAGCGTAGCGGCGAGCGAGCCACTCCGCCGTCGCGCCATAGCCGCAGCCGACGTCGCAGATATGCTGGCCGGGTTGGAGTTCGAGCGTGCTTGCAAGATGGGCAATCAGGGCTTCGACTGCCTCGGCCGGAGTCTCCCGGCCGCTCTGCCAGAGGCCGTGATGGACATGCTCGCCCCATACCTCGCGATAGAACGGGTCCAGTTCGTCATAATGCTCCGCGACGGCAGCGGGGGTTTGAGCTTCCCTCGGCACGATCATGGCGGAGCCAGCACCCTCTGCATGGAGCCCTCCCGGATTCGGGTGAAGGCTGCAACCTGCTGCATGAGCGAGGGCCAAGCGCGGCAGAGGTGAAAAAGCGCCGTCTGGCCTGGGCTGAAGCGTGCAGCCTTGTTGAGCACGAAGGCAAGCCGGACCTGGCGCTGGATATCGGATGCCATCTGCTTGTGGAACGCCGCGCTGACGCGGCCGTGGTGAAGCAAAGTTGAAGCCGCGAGACAGCCGCTGTGCAGGGCCATCGACATTCCCTCACCGGTGAATGAGGGGATCACGCCCATCTGGTCGCCGAGGCGGAAGAGCCCTGGAGGTTCAGCCGGATCAGGGTGATGGACAAACCCATATGGTATTTGAAAAATGGACAGGGGCTTGTCGAATAGTGGGAGCGGGTCGCGCAATCGATCTGCTACTGATGGGCATTCACCAGCGATTTGCTTGATCAGGCTGTTCCAGCTTTTGCCGGCGCGCTCAAAGCGCTTCTGGGTCACGACCAAGCACAGATTGGCTGTACCGTCCTCGATCAGTTGCAGCCCTGCATAGCCGTCTTCGAACAGGACGATCTCAACTACACCGTCAAGAGCGGCTCGCTGCTCCCCGCCTATCCGGTAATGCAGCTTGAAGCCGATGAGATCATTGATGGATCCTGATGCTGTCCGTTTGACGCCCCTGACGTCATGCTTGCCGCTGGCCAGGAAGAGCGTCTCCGCTCGGATCTTGCCATATGGACCTGCATCGACCCGACTGGCTATGTCATCGGTGTCCATGAATCGCACGGTCACCCCCCGCTCGATCCGAGCGCCCAGTGACATGGCCTTTACGAGCAGCGCCTCATCCAGAACCTTACGGGAGAGGCCGCGCGCCATGAAAGGCAATGCTGCTTCGACCTGCTTTCCACAATAGTGCAGACGAAGGCGAGAAATCCGGCTCGCGCCCAGCCTGTCGAGGTCGATGCCAAGATAGGCAAGATAGGTCTGCGCCTCGATACTGAGGAACTCGCCGCACACCTTGTGCCTAGGCTCAGGATCACGCTCAAGGAGAACGGCCGAAACTCCCTCCCTGACCAGAACGCAGGCGGCAGATGCGCCGGCTAGCCCACCGCCGACGATCACGAGTTCCTCGCTGCGGTGGAGGCTCATTTCAGCCGGCTGACGCAAAGGCGGAACGGAACGTGCCATCGGATCTCCGCCGCTCCCGGTGCAAGGCCTGCCGCATGCAGGATCTTCTCCCAGTCCTGCTTTCGGAAGCTGCGGGCAATGGAGACAGGTCCGTCGTGCTGAACGAAGCGGTGCCAACGGGCGATGCGGGCAAGGGTGCCGAAGACGTGGAACGGGATGGCGTGACGGTGCAGGTCGGCTATGTACCAGCCGCGCGCCGCCACCCGCTCCATCCAGCCGATGAAGGTCGCCAGTTCCTCGTTCGACATATGGTGGGTCGTCTGGGAGCTGATCACGAAGTCGATCGGCCGTTCGGGCTTGTAGTCGAAGACATTGCCCGTCCGGTACTCGATCAAGACATCGGAAGGCGTCGCTGCCCTGGCAATCGACTCGCTCATAGGGTTGAGGTCGACCCCGACCAGATCGACCGCGCGCCCCTTGCGGCGGCTCCACTCATGAATCTTGCGCAGGAGGTCGCCATAGCCGTAGCCGACATCGAGCACCGTGACGCGCTCGTTCGGCACCAGCCTGCGCGTGGCGCGGTTGAGCCATTGCAGGATAGGGCGGTGGGTCAGGGTCAGAGCGTTGACTGTGGCGAGATCCTTGAGGCAAGCCTGGTAATCCTCGACACTGACGTGCTCGGTGTCCATCAGCTCCGTCTCGTGGCTGCGCTCGGCGAAACTCCTGCCCATAGCGGCCTATCCTGCGATATCGAACCGGAAGGTTTCAGCGACCAGTCCCGGTCCGAAGGCCATGCCGAAACCTCTGGAATCCGGCGGCGCCTGCTGCATCATGCGGTCGAGCACGAACATCAGGGTGGCGGATGACATATTGCCGAAATCCCGCAGGACGCCGCGGGACCAGCGCAGGGCCTCCGGCGCAAGTTCGAGACCCTGCTCGACTGCATCGAGAATCGTACGGCCGCCCGCGTGAACGGCCCAGAGATCGAAGTCGTCCTTGTGCTGACCACGCAGGATGCCGGCATCGTCGTTGCGGGTTGCCTCATGGCGGAGCGCTTTTGCAATCTGTTGCGGCACTTCCCCGGACAGGCTCATCTGAAAACCTGAATCGCCGATGCGCCACGTGATGAGATCCCGCGTGTCCGGAATGGTCGCGACCCGGAAATCCTTGAGGGCAATGCCCCGTGGTTCGGCGGAGACGAGGCTCGCGGCACATCCGTCACCGAACAGCAGGGCACCCAGGATCACCTCAAGGTCCGGGGTTTCCTGAAGATGAAGCGTGCACAGTTCCAGATTGACGACCAGCACCTTCGCGGAGGGCTCAGACCGGACAATATGGTGAGCGATCTTCAACGCATTGACAGCCGCCGCGCAGCCCATGAACCCGACCATGGTGCGCTCGATAGAGGGATTGAGCCCAAGCCGTTCCATCAGCTGTTGGTCGAGCCCCGGGGCTGTAAAGCCTGTGCAGGATGCTACAACGAGATGGGTCGATGAGGAGAGTTCCTCACCTAGGTCCAATGCCTCGACAGCCTTCTGGGCAAGTTCGATGGCGTGGGTTTCGAACCGCTCCATTCGGGCGGCTGTTCCGGCAAACTGCCCCGGTTGGAAGAAGCCTTCCTGGTCGGCAGCAATGTCCAGGTTTTCACTGGGCGTAAGGGTCGAGTAGCGATGCTCGATCCCGGAGCGCTGCACCATGCGCCGAAAGAGGAGCCTGTCCTTTCGCTCGGGCAGGAAGTTGTCAATAAAACCAATGAAGGTCTGATGGACGTCATGGTCAGGCACGGCCGTGCCGATCCGGTTGATATAGGCGCCTGTCACGAAACCCACCCTGCCTCTTCGGCCAAACGTCAGAAATTACCGTTTAAGGACATAGGGCGCAGGGCAGGCGAGTGAACGCGGGTGCGGCAGAAGTCGCACCTCTGTGATGACGCCCTCAGGGCTGCGTGAATGTCGCTGCCGATGCGGGAGGTGCGGTTTCGGGCAATGCTTCTGCCTCCGACCGGCCACGCTTGAGCGTCTGCTCTCGTGCAAAGATGAACAGGCCGGCTGCGACCACGATGAGGATGCCGAACAGGGCCAGAGCGTCGGGCCACTCGTCGAAGAAAAGGGCGCCGATTGCCAGTGCCCAGAGGATCTGGCTGTACTGGGCCGCTCCCAGGCGGTCGGCCGGGGCGTACAGGGTCGCCACGATGAACAGGGCTTGGGCAACAAAAGCCGTAGCGGCGAATGCGAGGAGCAGGGTCCACTGATCCGCTTTAGGCCATGTGAAGCCTGGGATCATCAGCACTCCGGCAAGGATTGTCGTCGCTAGGAATACGGTCCCGATCAGGGTGAAGCGCTTTTCAGTATGGCCGATCATGCGGCCGGCAATGACTCCCCCGGCTGCGCATAAGGCGGCCGCAAGGGCTGCAAAATGACCGGGCAGCAACTCCTTGAACCCGGGACGTACGATGATCAGCACCCCGACGAAGGCGGCGCAGACGGCGATGCCGCGCCGCCAACGGACATGTTCCTTCAGGATAAAAATGGAGAGAACCGTCGCGAGGCTCGGCATGAGGAACAGGAGCGCGAAGGCCTCCGCAAAGGGAAGGCTCTGGAATGCTATGACGCTCAGCGGCGTCGTGGCTGCGATCAGCAAGACCCTGAAGCCCATGAGCCAGGGCCTATTCCAGCGCACGAGATCGAGCACGCTGTCCCCAGCTTTCATGAAGACCGGGGAGAGGATCAGAGGGATGAGATAGCCGAAGAACGTCACCTCGAACGGGTCGAGGTCATGGCCGATCGCCTTCACAACGGCATCGCCCCAGGCGAAGACCGCGAAGGCAAGAAAGGCGAGGATGATACCTTTGACCATGTTCGGGCAATCCCGCAGGAGGGGCATTTAGAAAAGGCAAAGGCGCCAGCCGATTGGACTAGCGCCACCGAGCGGGAGAACAGGATAGCAGGCTTATCGCGGCATGACGAGGCGAGGGCGCTTGCGTTCGACCACCACGACCTTCGGACCCTCGTTGCGCTCACCCATGGAGAAACGGTCTGCCAGGTGCAGGGGCCGACGGGCTGGGGCTGAAACGGCCGCCTTCATGACCACCGGCCTGACCTCGTCCTCGGACATTCCCATGAGTTGCGCCGCGATCTCGATCTGGCTCTCGATATCGTCGGTCAGACCCTGGGCGGCTGCAACAGCTTCCTCAAGGGCGGGAGGGTCGACACGGGTCACCCGCCGGTTCTGGTTTTCCGAAGATTTCTTCTTGGCTAGCATTGGACTTCTCCTGGGCAGACCCTTAACTCACGACACTCAGGTTTGCGTAGTGCATGGTTGAGGCGGCAGGGCTGCACTCAGCGCAAGCGAGGCTGAATTCCCTCGATGCTCTTGAACGCCCCTGGAGGGAAACCGGATCCATGGCAATCCCGGGAAAATGGCCAGGAACAAAGCTTTTCAAGGGAAGCCTCTCATCGACCGAGCGTCAGACGCCGGGCCGATTTCGCGATTCCACTTTTCGTTCGGCACGGACTCGGCCATATCGGTCGGAAACAGTTGAAAGGCACTCCCGTGTTCACTGCCAAAATTCTCCTTCTCGGATCGGGCGAACTCGGCAAGGAGTTCGTGATCTCAGCCAAGCGGTACGGGTGCCATGTGGTCGCCTGCGACAGCTACGCGTACGCGCCTGCCATGCAGGTCTCGGACGAGGCCGAAGTGTTCTCCATGCTGGATGCGGACGCCCTGCGGCAGGTCATCGAGAAGCACCGGCCGGATTTCATCGTGCCTGAAGTCGAGGCGATCCGCACCGAGGTGCTGCAGGAGTTCGAGGACAAGGGCTTCACGGTCGTGCCCTCCGCCCGCGCGGCCTCGCTAACCATGAACCGAGATCGAATCCGTGAGCTTGCTGCGACCGAGCTTGGGCTGCGCACGTCCAAATACCAGTATGCGGAGAGCTTGGAGGAGGTGAGGGCCGGGGCCGAGCATACGGGTCTGCCCTGCGTCATCAAGCCGGTTATGTCCTCCTCAGGAAAAGGCCAGAGCACCGTGCGGACGGTCGATCAGCTGGAGCAGGCCTGGAACGATGCGGTGGCGAACATGCGGGGCGACCGCAAGAAGGTGATCGTCGAGGAGTTCGTCGCTTTTGAATACGAGATCACCCTCTTGACGATCCGCTCCCGCGAGGGTGTGTCATTCTGCGAGCCCATCGGGCACCGGCAGGAGCGTGGAGATTACCAGGAATCGTGGCAGCCCACCCCGATGACCGAGAAGCTGCTGGCCGACGCCAAAGAGATGGCCCGCAAGGTCGTCGACAACCTTGGTGGCTATGGGATCTTCGGGGTCGAGTTCTTCGTCACCCGCGATGAGGTGATCTTCTCCGAGCTATCACCGCGCCCGCACGATACGGGGCTCGTCACGCTGCTGTCCCAGAACCTCTCCGAATTCGATCTTCATGCCCGGGCGGTCTTGGGCCTGCCGATCCCGCCTATCCGACTCAATGGTCCGACCGCATCGGCCGTGATCCTGGCGGATCGCGAGGCCGAACGATTCTCGATTCAGGGGCTGCGGGAAGCGCTGGAACTCGCCTCCAAGGATGCAGACGTGGAGGTCCGCCTGTTCGGCAAGCCGACAACCCGCAAGCACCGGCGCATGGGTGTCGCTCTGGCATCCGGGGGTACAGTTGGGGAAGCCCGTGAGCGGGCAGGCCAGGCGGCGGATCGGGTGCAGATTACCTACGAGGGCTGAACCTGAGGGTCAGGCCGCGGTGCTTTCCTGGTCGAGCACCTCGGTCGTACGTCGGTAGAGCGCTTTTGCTTCCTCGTGAGAGGGAGCGATGCACAGAACGCCGAGTTTGCCGAACTCCGACAGTGCACCGATCAGGTGAAAGACAACGCCCTTCTGGCAGGCTCCATCGAAGTGCAGCCTGTTGATCGCCGCAATGTCGATCAGATCACCGGGCGTCAGGCCACGATAGAGCGGAGATTCAAGGTTGTCCGAGGCGTAGTAGCAGCGAGGGTGACCGGCCGGGGTGAGGAAGTTGCCGGTGGCCGGGTCGTAGCAGCCATCCGTGAGGAACTCGAGCATCATGAACGGATGCGTCGTCCCCCCGCGCCTTAGGTTGATCTCGATGGCGTAATGCCGCCATTCGTTGCCTTCCAGAACCGACAGGAAGTCGATGGCGAAGCGCCCACAGACGCCCTTTTCGGCGAGCGCCTTGGCTGCCTTCAGGCCGTCTTCCTGAATTTCCAGGCGATAGTGCTCGTCGGCCGGGAAGGTGCAGCCGAGGAAGACCTGCCCGCTCTCACCCCCAAGCACCTGATCGTGGGTCGAGACAGGCTCCAATTGGCCGAGCGGGTCGATGCGGAATTGCGCCGAGGGGGAGCGCTTGACTTCCCCTTCGATGAACTCCTCCACGATCCCACCCATGGCGGAAAGCTTTTCCTCGAACAGCTCCCAGGTCATGTCCTTGGCCTCGAAGGCCAGGTGAGGAAGACGGCTGCGAAGCCAAGGCCGCAGCTCGGACCCTTCGGGTGCTCCCTCGTAGGCGAAGACCGCGTTGCCCTCGCCTGAGAACCCTTCATTGAGCTTCACGACCGCCCGCCTAATCATGGGCCGGCGCTGCTTCAGCTCCAACAATGCATCCACAATCTGATCCGGCGTGGAGAGATCCTCGAAGCCCTCCGGCATCGCGATGCCGGCGTCGCGAAAAATCTTCCGCGAGCCGCTCTTGGAGCCGAACGACAACAGGTCCGGGTCGCAGCCATAGATCGGCAGGTCGAGACTGAGCGCCAGATCGCGCTCCAGCTCCGTGACGTTGAAGCAGATCATGTAGGCGGAGGCCGGATCGGGAATGGCATCCCGGATCCGCTGCTGCAGGCGAGGGCGCTCGATGATCTTTTCGGTCAGGGATGTCCGGGAGCCGTCATGGCAGGAGAGAAGGGTCAGGCGCTTCCTGGCATGCTGCGCCGGGATTCCCGGCAGCAGGTGCAGGTAGTAGTCGATGATAGGTTCCGGGACCGAGTGGCTCGTCACATAGATGATCTGCGTTCGGGGCAGCCGCAGGAGCATCAGATAGCAGAGCATCCGCTCCTCATAGTGATGAGCCCCCGAGATGTTGGCCAGCACCTCCCGATCCATGGTCAGACTGGGGACAATGACGACCGTCCGAGGGGTGTCCTGATCCGAAAACCCGCGGAACATGGCGGTCAGGCGGGCCTGCAGCTGGGCGAACTCTCCCTCTTGGGAAGGTGGCGATGTGGTGCCCGCTGCATTCATCATTGACCTCGCACCCCTTCCTTAAAGCCAATGGGCCTCTGCTCTCCAGCGAAACGCTTGCGGTCAAGGTTTTGTTGCGCTGCATCCTCAGACGGAGGGCCGGTTACGGCTCAGCGCATGCCTGTGGCCGAGAGTGTCGGATAGGTCACAGGTGTACTTGTCTTAAGTGAATCCCATGGCACTGGACCGAACAACACCTAAATACGCATAAGCTCCGCCGGGCATGTGATAGGGAGGCTGGCTGCTGTCCAGCGCAAGTTCTTGAAAACGATCAATTTCGAGGCGCTGTTCAGCGCCTCCCCCAATCCCTACGTGCTGCTGGATCTCTCCCTCAACATCGCCGGCATGAACGACGCCTATCTCGCGGTTACCATGCGTGAACGTGAGGATCTTGTCGGGCGCAACATGTTCGAGGCCTTTCCAAGCGACCCGGATTCGGCGAGCCACCGCCAGTTGCGAGGCTCGTTCGAAAAGGTGATCCGCGAGAAGGTCGCTGATCATATTCCCATCATCGAGTACGCCATCCCGCTGCCAAACGATCAGGGTTTCGAGGAGCGCTTCTGGAGCGCGACCCACACGCCGCTCTTCAATCATGCGGGAGAGATGACATTCATCCTTCAGCATACGGTGGATGTGACCGAGCTCCAGCGTCTGCGTGTTCTTGCGAAAAGCTCCGGCTTGTCCTCAGGACCATCCGTCCTGATCGAGACGGGCATGTTCCGTCGGGCCCAAGCAGTGCAGGAGGCCAATAAGGCCCTAACGGAGGAGCGCCAGCATCTGCGTGGCCTGTTCGAGCAGGCCCCCGGCTTCATGGCGGCTCTCAGCGGTCCGGACCACGTTTTCACGATGGCGAACGCCGCCTATCTGCGGCTGATCGGTCGTGAGAACATCATCGGAAAGAGTGTTCGCGATGCACTGCCTGAGGTTGTCGAGCAGGGATTCCTGGCTCTGCTCGACCGGGTACATCAGAGCGGACAGCCCTTCGTCGGCCGGAGCATCAGGATTGTCCTGGAGCCAAGTTCCGGCGGAGCGCCAGAAGAGCGCTTCCTCGATTTCGTTTACCAGCCGATCTTCGATCCGGATGGGAAGGTATCGGGTATCTTCGTTCAGGGCCACGACGTGACCGAGCAGAAGCGGAACGAAGAGGCCCTGCGCGAGAGCGAAGAGCGGTTTCGAGTTATTGCCAACTCGATCGACCAGATGATCTGGGCAACCCAGCCGGATGGTTTCCACGACTACTACAATCAGCGCTGGTACGAATATACAGGCGTTCCCGAGGGCACCACCGATGGCGAAGGATGGAGCGGCATGTTCCATCCGGACGATCAGGAAAAGGCTTGGGGTGTCTGGCGCCAGTGCCTGGAAACGGGGGAACCCTACTACATCGAATACCGGCTTCGGCATCGCTCCGGCGAGTATCGCTGGGTTTTGGGCCGGGCCCAGCCGCTTCGCGACGAAAAAGGTCGCATCGTTCGCTGGTACGGCAGTTGCACGGACATCCATGATCTCAAGATGGCCCAGGAAGAGACACGCCGGCTTGCCTCGATGCTGACAGAGCGCGTGGCTGAACTGGACGAGGCGAACGAGGAAATCCAGCGCTTCGCCTATATCGTGAGCCATGACCTCAGAGCCCCGCTCGTCAATGTCATGGGATTTACAAGCGAACTTGAGGCTGCACAGGCCGAGGTGGAGCGCTTCTATCGACATGTTGTCGGGAAAGCCCCCGAGCTGGTCACACCGGACGCCCGGATGGCCATTGAGACGGACCTGCCGGAGGCGATGGGGTTCATCCGTTCGTCCACCGTTAAGATGGACAAGCTGATCAACGCCATTCTGAAGCTCTCCCGTGAGGGAAGGCGCGTGCTCATGCCGGAGTCGCTTAGTATGCGACAGCTACTTGAATCTCAGTGCCAAAGCGTTGCGCATCAGCTCCAAGAGCGTGGAGCTGAGTTGATCGTCGAGGCTGTTCCAGACCTCACAAGCGATCGGCTTGCCATTGAGCAGGTCTTCGGCAATCTCATCGATAACGCCGTCAAGTATCTGGACACTGACCGCCTTGGGCGGATTGTGGTGCGGGGCAGGGACCTGGGAGCGAGTGTCCAGTTCGAAATCGAGGACAACGGTCGAGGAATTGCCCCTAAGGACTTTGAACGGATCTTCGATCTGTTCCGACGCTCCGGCGTACAGGACCAGCAGGGGGAGGGCATCGGGCTTGCGCATGTCCGCGCGCTCGTGCGAAGGCTGGGCGGCACGATTACCGTGGCATCGCGACTGGGTGAGGGCTCGACCTTTACGGTGGTTCTGCCAAAATACATCAGCATGAATTCGGAAGCCGCCTAATGCCTAGCCAACAGCCTGTCACCATCATCATGGTCGAGGACGATGAGGGGCATGCCCGCCTGATCGAGAAGAACATTCGCCGCGCGGGTGTCTGCAACGAGATCCGGACCTTTGCGAGTGGGACGGGAGCCCTGGAGCATCTCTTCAGCGAGAACGTTCGCAATGCAGGGCCGTTCCTCGTTCTACTGGACCTGAACCTGCCGGACATGAACGGGGTAGATATTCTCATCAAGCTCAAGGCGGACGAAAAGTTGAAGCGCGCACCGGTGGTTGTACTCACGACCACCGACGACCAGCGCGAGATCCAACGCTGCTATGATCTCGGAGCCAATGTCTACATCACGAAGCCGGTCGAATATGAGTCCTTCTCCCAGGCCATTCGCCAGTTGGGACTGTTCCTGTCCGTCATCCAGGTTCCCGAGACGCTATGATCGAAGGTGATACAGACAGCCCGCCGATCCGGCTCCTGTATATCGATGACGACCATGGCCTCGGTCGGCTCGTCGAGCGCACTTTGTCGCGCCATGGCTTCCATGTCAGGCACGCGTTGAGCGGAGATGAGGGGCTAAGCCTGCTTGCCGCAGAGCATTATGATGTCGTCGCCCTGGATCACTTTATGCCAGGCAAGGATGGTCCGGAAGTTCTCGCCGAGATCCACAGACTTCCCGACGCTCCGCCTGTCGTCTACGTGACGGGCGCCGATGAAGGCCGTATCGCGGTCGCCGCTCTCAAGGCTGGAGCGGCCGATTACGTGATCAAGGACGTTGGCGGGGTCTTCCTCGATCTTCTTCGCACGGCTGCCGAACAGGCGCTTGCCGCCGCTCGCCTCCGACGTGAAAAGGAAGCGGCCGAGCGGGAAATGCGCGAGGCGCGGGAGCGGGCGGAGATGCTCCTTCGCGAAGTCAATCACCGCGTTGCCAACAGCTTGCAGCTTGTTGCCTCCCTTGTGGCCATGCAGCAGAGGGCGCTTGGGAGTGACACGGTCGCTAAGGACACCCTGACCGAAACTCAGAGCCGGATAACGGCTATCTCGCAGATCCATCGCCGCCTCTACACGTCGAACGATGTGCGATTTGTGGAGATGGATACCTATCTGCAGGGCTTGATCGAGGAACTGGAAGGGGCAATGAGAGCCGCCGGTCGGGTGCACACGATCACCGTTCTGGCGGAGCCCATTTCGATCCCGACCGACAAGGCCGTTTCAGTAGGCGTCATCGTGACGGAACTCGTCACCAATGCTTTCAAATATGCTTATCCCGAAGGAGCCTCCGGAGACATCCGCGTCGCTCTGTCGTCTTCAGGCGAAAAGGTCGTTCTCATTGTTGAGGATGACGGCGTTGGCTGGAAAGGCAACGGCGAGGTACAAGGAAGCGGCCTTGGGACGAAGATCGTGAAGGCCATGGCATCCAACTTGCAATCCGCCATCGAATTCGACCAGCAGCACTCGGGAACACGCGCAGTATTGCCCTTTGCAATATAGTTGGAATCTCAGCAGGTGTCGCTTTCATGAAAAAGAGGCCCGCATTGGCTGCGGGCCTCTTGCTGTCTGCATGAACGAGGGATTTTGGTACGTCAGATCAAATAGATGTGGCTGTGTTTCAGATTAATGCCATCATCGATCTTGGCGAACTCGACTGCCTTGGCTTTCGAGCCCGAACCATCCGCATCGTAGGAGAGAACGCCAGTCTTCTTGTTGTAGATAATATAGTCGTTCTTATCCTTGGCCTGCGTGCCAACTGTGAAGAAGTTCTTGTTCAGCTGAGACGGCTTATCAAGTGACCCCTTGCCGAGCTTCTTGAACACAGCATTGTCGAGGTGGAACTTGTCATCCTTCACCTTGAAGTCCGTGATCGTATCGAAGTTCACTTTCCTGTCGGTCGTGGAGCTTCCCAACTTCTGGTCGAACACGAACTTGTCCTTGCCGGAACCTCCGGACAAGGTGTCGTTCCCGTACCCGCCGAAGACCATATCGTCGCCCTCGACAGCGGCGATCATGTTCTTCCCGGCGTTACCTATCATCACGTTGTTCAGGCTGTTGCCCGTGAGGGTGAGGGCGGTTGTGCCAGAGGCTGTGATGTTGATGGCATTGCTCGCAAGCGTCATGCTGGACGAGGTGACGAGTGTTTGCTCTTCCTGCAACCAGAAGAGATCGATGGCAAAGCTGAATGGCAGAACGAATCCTTCCGGCATCTCATCGCCGAAGATGTAGTCCGCTCCTCCGGTGCCGTAGAGCCTGTCCGAACCGGCACCACCGACGATCAAGTCGTCGCCCCCGTTGCCATAGCCGATATCGTCGCCGTTTCCACCGATCATCACGTCGCGGGTGTTGCCCCCATACAGCTGATCGTTACCCTCTTTGCCATTGAGGCCGTTTATGCCCTCATTGCCATAGAGATTATCGTCACCGTCGGCGCCGATCAGCTTGTCTCGGTCATTGCCGCCATAACCGTTCTGACCCTTGCCGACCTCGCGCCATTCATACTTGCGAAGGGCGACCTGCCGCTCATCGTTGACTTCGATATCCGCCGGCTTGCGACCGGCTAATGCGATCAGATCCGCGAATTTGACGATCGTGCCGTCACTGAGCTTGAGGGATGCAGCCGAACTGCTGTCCAGTCCGGAATAGTCGTTGAAGACGATGGCGCCGCCGTCGCTGAACACCAGCGCGAGCTTGTTATGCTTCGGCGTGTCGATCCAGTTTGCAACCTTGCCGACCCAAGTTGCCTTGATGTCCTTGAGGGAATAGCCCGAGAGCTCGATGACGTCGTCACTAGGCCGGAAATCCCAGATCATGTCGACGCCGTCGCCCTTGGCGTAACGATAGGTATCCTGGCCGTCATTGCCGTAGAGATTGTCGCCAATGAGAACCTTGTTCAGCTTCCCATTGCCGGGGTTCCGGGCGATTTCGCCGCGATCCGTGCCGCCATAGATCGTGTCGTTGCCTCCTTCACCCTGCATTTCGTCGTTGCCGCGGCCACCATGGATGAAGTCATCGTGGTCGCCGGCTTCGATGAGATCATCATTTCCGATCTCCTGCGGGGGAGTGACGACGGGAGGTTGGACCTTCACCTTGGACAGGCCGACATCGACAGCCGTGACATGTTTTGATGTCTCACCGATCGTGTAGGAGCCCGTGCGGCCAGTGCTCGCATCGGCGTCGCTGTCCAGGGCATCGTCGGAGCCTGCATTCTGCCCCGTGAACCGGTACGCGCCGTCAGCGCCGTTGCCGAACTGGACGCTGTAGCTCCCAAAAGACAGTGCGCTGAAGTGGTATTCGCCCGTTTTGTCCGTCATTACGGACGACACGACTTTACCCGTAGAGTCGATGAGATTGACTTCTATGCTGGGAATGCCGGTTTCCTGGCTGTTGTCACCCTGGATACCGTCATTATCGAGATCGAGCCACACTCGTCCTGAAAGGGAGCCAGTCGGTGCTGGCGGAACGGCAACGGTTGGCGCGGTGGGGGCCAATCCCCAAAGCTTGAGACTGTCGTTGCGGTTCCCTCCGTCCGTGCCGACGCTGGTGAGACGCGCGCCAAAGCCCTGCTGCGCCAGATGCTCAAGGGTCAGGCTGTCGGTGTCATGATGAATGACGACGGAAATTGTCTTCACGTCATCCCGCCCGGTGCCGGATGTTCCGATTCCAATTCCCACATCGTAGGGGGAAAGTGGACGACCGATCATGTTGTCGCTGTTGCCGTTGCCCGACACAGCTTCGACGCCATCGGCGTCGAACATGCGTCCTTCGATCAGGTAAGCGGAACTGCCAATTCCGGTAACGGAAAGCTTATCCAACCAGCCTTCGTCAGCGGGATTGTCGTCGATGCCGGTAAGGTGGAAGAAGATGCCGCGCAGGTCGGCAGTTTCTGTGTCCGTGTCCCCGTCGTTATCGAAGACGGACGCAGTCAATTGCAGGTTGCCATCCGACAGTTGCTCGACGAGAAACTTAACCGCAGGAGTCCCAACTTTATATACGAAACCGGTGGTGCCGATCCGCTCATCCTTGTCGATGACGAACTCGAGCGCCCGAACCACGCCAGACATGCAACTTGCCCCCAGACGGGAGTGCGCCAGCGCAGTGAAGTCAGAGCGAGCCACCCCATTATTGGGTATCCATCAACCTCTTTCATGACGTAAAGTCAATTGATGCTTAAGTTCTTGGAAGGTGCGTAATCAAGGGCCGGGGAAGTATCAGCCCTAAATATTGTAACTAAATTCCAAACAATTCGGGCAGGGACTTGGGATCATCAAGAATTTTCTCAGATAATTGTCAGCCGGCAGAAGTAAAAAGTACCGGCGAGTGCGTCAATCTGAGCCTACGGTTATCTGTGCGGAGTTCGTCTTGAGGCGCCGCTCAATCTTGTCCGTATTTCCGCGACCAGAATGTTCAACTCCCTTTGCAGCCGGTTCAACCGCGACAGGAGTTCGTTGTCCGGTATGCTGCTGCCGGAAGAGCCGAGTCCCTCCCCATTAGGAAGTTGCTGCGTCATGCTGCGTAGCTCCTCCAGGGTTGTCGGGCCGATATTGGGCACCGTCAGCCACTGGGAATCGGAGATGCTGGCCACCTCACGGATCGTGGGACACCGGCCCTGGAATTCTGCCAGGATGGCCCCTCGGACACGTCCGGAGCAATTCTCGATTGGAAATGGATCGTCCAAACCCATCTCACGCCCTCGCGCACTCACTAGTGTGATACTGTCCATCAAGAAAGCGACCCTTAAGACTTGGCCGTGTCGGATACTCATGCGTACCGGCTAATTGTGGAAAAGAGCAGGCGTCATTTCGGGGATAACCGCATGCGTTGGGAGTAGCTAAATTGTTCCACGCCGACCTTCGGTTGGCTCTGGGAGGGTAGGAAGGTTCAAATCCCTGAACCTATTAGGTAAATTGGGTTAAGCCCTCATGCAGGGCCGAGATGAGCTCCGAGACGTCCCGTGCGCCAAAATATCAGGGTGCCCTACAGCAGACATTCATTATTAGCCGGCAACCTGATTGCGATCTTGGCTCTTGAGGGATAAGCAGATCGATTGTGCCATCTGTTCCGGTTTCTGAGGGCTGAATGTCTGCGACCTCCGTCTTGATCCACCTGTTCGGTGAGATTGCCCTGCTTCTCTGGGGCATCACCATGGTCAACAGCGGAGTGCAGCGCGCCTTCGGCAGCGATCTGCGCTGGATCCTTGGAATAGCATTGAGAACCCGCCTCCAGGCCTTCCTGGCAGGCGTCGGCGTCACGACCGTTCTTCAAAGCAGCACTGCCACGGCTCTGATGGTGGCGTCCTTCACGGCCGGAGGGGCGGTGGACATCGTTCCGGCCCTGGCCGTGATGCTGGGTGCCAATGTGGGCACGACACTCATCGTGCAGGTGCTTTCCTTTGACGTCTCGCTGATATTCCCGGTGCTCGTTTTCGGCGGCTTCATGGCTTTCCGGCGTGGAAAGACCAGCCGGATGAAGGACCTGGGTCGTGTTGCCATCGGCCTCGGATTGATGCTGCTCTCGCTTCGTCTGCTGAGCGAGACAATCCACCTGATTGAGGATTCTGCCATCCTCAAGGAGCTTCTCGCGTCCATCGCGTCCGATCCGCTGATCCTAGTGCTCCTGTCCGCGTTCCTTGCCTGGATTGCGCATTCCAGCGTTGCCGCGATGCTGTTCATCATGTCTCTTGCAGCAGCAGGCGTCATTGGACCGTCCGCAGCTCTCGTCATGGTGCTTGGCGCCAATCTCGGCAGCGCCATCAATCCATTCCTGGAAGCGATGGGCGGCGATCCTGCCAAGATCCGCGTCCCAGTCGGCAATCTGGCGACGCGGGTTGTCGGCTGTGTCATCGCGCTGCCGCTGATCGATCCTATTCTGGCGGCCATGACGCTGATCGATCCGAATCCGGCGCGATTGGCGGCGAACTTCCATACGATCTTCAACGTGGTGCTGGCTGCCGCCTTTATCCTGCCGCTGCCATGGATCGCAAAGCTGCTCGTCAGGGTGTTCCCGGAGAAGCTCCAGGCCTCCGACCCGGGAGTGCCGCAGTATCTGGATAAGGATGCCCTGGACACACCATCCGTCGCCCTTTCCAACGCGGCCCGTGAGGTTCTGCGGATGGTCGATACGGTCGACGCTATGCTGCGCAGCTCGCAGGATCTGTTCCGGGAAGATGACATCAGCCGCGTGGATCAGGTCAGCCGGACGGATGACGTGCTGGATCGTCTGTTCAGCGCCATCAGGCGCTACCTCAGCTCCATCAACCACGAAGCCTTGAACGAGGATGAGGCGAAGCGCCTTTCGGACATTCTCGCTTTCGCGATCAATCTGGAGCATGTGGGCGACATCATCGACAAGAACCTGATGGAGCTTGCCGCCAAGCGCATCAAGAATCATCTGCGCCTTCCGAAGGACAGCTTGGACGACATCACCAGCATGCACGGCAAGCTGCTGGAGCATCTGCAGCTGGCCGCCTCGGTGCTCATGTTCCAAGATATCGGCTCGGCCCGCCGGCTCGTGTCGGAGAAGGAGCGCTTCCGGGACCTTGAGCGCGCGGTGGCCCAGAAGCATCTCGACCAGCTCCGGTCCGGCAGAACGGCAGGGGATACCGGCACGCTTCAGCTCGATATCGTCCGCGACCTCAAGCGCATCGAGGCCCACATTGCCTCCACCGGCCACTCGTTGCTGGAGCAGAGTGGAGAGCTCAAGCCGAGCCGCCTGACATCCTGACGGCCCGCTACTTCTGGTCCTTCAGGGCTCGCCAATCCATGTAGCGGAGCGGCTCCGGCAACCCGATATCGCGCCGCTCGTGATCGGACAGCTCCTTCAGATCCAGGACGACGGAATCGTTCCGCAGAAGAGCCGGGCGAAGCCAGAGCTTCAGGCGCAGCCAAGCACTCTCGATACCGCGCAAGCGGCGAGTCTCTTCATACCTCATGACAGCCTACCGATTTGTTGTGTCAGAGGGCGTTCAGCGCCCTCGATCAAGCATCCGTAAGGTGCTCCAGTTGCGGGAGCTTGACAAAGCAAATGCCAATAGGCTGGCATAAGGCAGCCTTATGGATGATCTATGCCAAAATTGCCGTCGAAACTGCCTCCCATGAGCGCCGTCCGAGTCTTCGAGGCAGCGGCGCGGCATCAAAGCTTTACACGGGCGGCGGAGGAACTGGGCATGACCCAGGCTGCCGTGAGCTATCAGATCAAGATTCTCGAAGATCGGATCGGCGCGCCCCTGTTCGTCCGCTTGCCGCGCCAGGTCACCCTCACGGCCAAAGGGCGGCAACTCGCTCCTGCCGTAACGGAGGCTTTCGAGGCTTTGCGCACCGCCTTTGCAGGCATTGAGTCAACGGTTCAAACCGTTCTCTCGATCTCCACGCTCACCACCTTTGCGGCCAATTGGCTGGTGCCCCGGCTGGGTCGGTTCCAGCAGCTTCATCCGAACATTGCCGTTCAGATCAATATCTCAGGGCAGGTGGTGGATTTCGGCCAGAGTGACTTCGACCTCGGTATCAGGAGCGGCGACGGGAATTGGCCCGGCCTCGAGGCGCATCTTCTGTTCCCGAACCTGTTCACCCCGGTCTGCAGCCCCGAACTGATCCGGGGTGTCACCCTCAAGGAGCCCTCAGACATCCTGAGGTTTCCGATCATCTCGCCGAATGATCCGTGGTGGCAGGATTGGTTTGCCGCGGCAGGAGTGCAGGATTTCGATCCCTCGCAGCGTCCCGACAATCATCTCGGGGCACAGCAATTCGAGGGCACGGCCGCTATGGCAGGGCAGGGGTTTGCCCTGATTAATCCCTATTTCTTTCCCGGCGATCTTGCTGCAGGGCGTCTCATTCAGCCCTTCGATCTTCTCGCCACGTCGGAGCGCGGTTATTGGCTGGTCTATCCAAAAGCGCGTCGGCGTTCTCCTAAGATCGAAGCCTTCCGCGACTGGGTTTTGAGCGAGATAGCGGGCGATGCGGAGAAGACGACTGCGCTTACCCTAATGGGGACCGAGGCCTGACAGGTCTCGGCTTCACTACTCGGCGGCCTGTGCTTCGGCTGGCTTGGGCTTCAAATGCACTAGCATGTCAATCAGCGCCCGGTCGTGGAGAACGACCATACGCTCCTTATTGTGGAGCCAGCTCACCGCATCCTCGATGGTTTCGGCATCGACGAGCTTGGCTTCCGCAAGCGCCCGCTCCGTCTCGATGATCCCGCGTTTGCGGGGCGGAGTGGGCGGGAGCATCTCGATGTGGCGCTCTCTCAGGATCTGGTCTTCATAGATCGCCCTGAGGCTGTCTGCATCGTCAAAGCCGAAGGTGACGTTGCGGGCCTGAAGTTCGTTGGCGCGAGTAGCGATGGCCGGAGGCTGGTGCTCCTCGGGCGTCATGAGGAGACCAAGCCTCTTCAAGGCAAGCCCCGCACCCAATTGGCCGCTGAGCCAGGAGAGCGGGATCGCCAGCAGGAGACCGATGATCGTGGGCGACATCCAAAGGAACAGGGATGTGGCGATCATGAAGGCCGAGAGACCCGCAAGCGCTCCGAGGACCGTGTGGGCCCGGTGACGACGGACGATGTCCTTGATCGGGATGGAGCCATCGTCGCGGCGCTGCGGCTGCCAGCCCGTGTCACGCCCGAGCAGGATCTGAAACACCGAACCCGACTGGATGAGCATCAGAATCGGCGCCAGAAGGGCCGACAGGATGATCTCGATCGTCGAGGAAATGACCAGGCGGATACCGCCTCCCGACGCACGCCGGTCGTTGCCGCGAATGAGCATCAGGATCAGCCCGAATAACTTCGGCGCAAGCAGGATCCCCATGGTCACGGCAAACAGGGTAAGGGCTCGCTCGGGGTCGAACCGGGGCCAGATCGGGTAGAGGCGGAAGTCGCGGGCGAAATATTCCGGCCGGATATAGGTGGTCTGCAGGACCAGGGCGATACCGACGATCAGCTGGAACAGCCAGAACGGCGATGCGAGGTACGACATGATGCCGGTGGCGAAGTGTTGCCTGGTCGGCAGCTTCAGGCCCTTCGCCGTGACGACCCGCATATGCTGGAGATTGCCCTGGCACCAGCGGCGGTCGCGAGCCGAGAGGTCGATGAGAGAAGGCGGGCTTTCCTCGTAGGAACCCTGCAGGTCCGCCAGCATGTAGACCGACCAGCCGGCGCGGCGCAACAGCGCCGCCTCGACGAAGTCGTGGCTGAGGATGTGGCCGCCGAAGGGCGGCTTGCCCTTCAGGTCCGGCAGTCCGCCATGAGCCGCGAAGGCCTTGGTGCGAATAATGGCGTTATGACCCCAGTAATTGCCGTCGCGACCCATCCAGACCGCAAGGCCCATAGCAATCACCGGGCCGGTGACACGGGCGGCATATTGCTGAACGCGGGCAAAGAGGGTGTTGCGGTTGATGATCAGCGGCAGCGACTGGATGATGCCGGCGTCAGGGTCTGCTTCCATGGCGGCGGCCAAGCGCACAATGCACTCGCCGGTCATGAGGCTGTCGGCATCAAGCACAAGCGTGTGCTCGTAATGTCCACCCCAGCGGGAGACGAAATCGGCAATGTTGCCGGCCTTGCGGTGATGGTTCTTCTGGCGGTGCCGATAATAGAACCGCGCGCCCGGTCCCAGGCGCTCCTTCAAGGCGAGGAAAGCGCGCTCTTCCGCGACCCAGGCATCCGGATTGGTGGTGTCGGAGAGAATAAAATAGTCGAAGCTATCCCCGAGGCCGGTCGCGTGAACGGATTCAAAGATCGCTTCCAGGGCTGCGAAGGTCCGGTCCGTCTGCTCGTTATAGACCGGCATGACGATGGCGGTCTTATGTTGAAGCGTCGAGGGCAGCGGCCCGCGATGTCCCGGGCGGCGGAGCAGGGCGAGGAAACCCAGGAGAGCGCTGGTGAAGGCAACGGCAATCCACGAAAAGTTGACCGTGAACAGGCCAACGAGCACCCACTGAAGGGCCGTGGTGCGGCTGACCGACACGACTTGGTACATTTCCCAGGTGCCGTAGGCGGTGAGCAGGAGGCCGCCGCCGAAGACGAAGAGGCGTGCGAGCCATGTTCCCAGCTTCGGGTGCTGGAGAACGGGCCTGCGCTCCTCGGAAGCCGACCAGCGCCGAAGCGACTGGGTCGGCATATCGAGGTGCTTTTCGGGAGGCATAGCGGCGGCAAGCCGCTCGATAGCGGCTACGTTCGGGTTCGAGTCGTGACTTACGGTGTCCAACGATACAGCCATGTCTCGCTAATCGGTTTCCCGCCTGCTTCAAGGATCAGGCGCATCTCACACGCGTTTTCGTTGCCCGGGTCAAGCTCGAATGCGACACGTACTGTCTTTCTATCAGGATATGGCAAAAGTTTGAGGTTTTGGAATGTTCCAGGGCCAACGGTTAAGACGGATCTTAGGTCCGTCGGCAGATTTTCGCCCAACACATCCCCAATGAAGTCGACCGCGAACCGCCGCCGCCGTCCGCCGCTGCCCCGTCCAGAACGGGTCTGCACCACTGTTGCGAGCGGCGGCCGTTCCGGCGCGTTCCATCCCCAGTACTGCCGATAGGCCAAGGCAACCTCGGAGCCTGCAGCCATTGGAGCCTTTGGGCGCCAATAGGTGAGTATGTTGTCATTGATCTCTGCGTCGGTTGGGATCTCCAGAAGCTGTACGCTCCCTTGGCCCCAATCGCCGAGCGGCTCGATCCAGACACTCGGCCGGCGGTCGAAGCGCTGGTCGTCATCCTGGAAAGCCTCGTAGGATCGCTCCCGCTGAAGCAGCCCGAAGCCGCGAGGCGAGTTGTCGACGAAGGCGGAAATCTGGAGCGTCTCCGGGTTCTGAAGCGGACGCCAGAGCCACTCCCCGGAGCCGTTCAGCATCTGAAGGCCGGACGACTCAAAGACGGCCGGTCGGATATCGTCGGAGTTCAGCAGATCGTTCGGACCATAAAGATACGTGGAGGCGACGCCGCCGAGGCCCACATGCTCCAGATTGACCCTGGGGAAGAGAGTGGTCTCCACATCGACGATGGTCATATCGCCGGGCCGGAACGTCATGCGGACCGCCCCGGTGGTGGATTCCGAATCGAGAATGCCGTGAACCGTGATGCTGTTGCTGCCCACGGCCGGGCGCTCCAGCCAGAAGGCACGGAAAGCCGGAAATTCTTCCCCACGGGCTTCAGCCGGGCGTAAGGTCAACGCTCGAGCGATGGCGCCATAGTTCTGCCCCCGTGCGAGGGCGCGGAAGAAGGTGCCGCCTTGCACGACGGCAAAGTCGAAAGGCTTGCCGTTGCCGACCTGGGCGATGAGCTTGAAGCCGGAATAGCGGATGTCGCCCAGGTTGTTCGGCAGATTGATCCGGCCGAAATCGAACTGAGATGGCTGGTAGCCGATGCGGCGGACCGCCCCATCCTCCACCATGAATAGCTCCACCCCATCCCGAAACACGAAACCGCGGTGGAGCGGTTCGACCACGATCCCGCGGGCCTCGGAGCTCCAGATCGGCGGTTGCGTATAACGGATCGCGCCATACTGCTCCGGGTTCAGATTCGCGAACACGTCAGGCAGGTCATTTGGGGGAGCTGCAAACGGTTTCTTGGAGAGCTGGCGCGCAATATCGACGACGACCGCCGGATCGAACCGCTGATTCTCTCCCATCCTGGCGGAAATTGTCTCTTGAGGCGTCTGCGCCCTGAGAGTCGGCGCGAATGCCAGCCCGGCGACGGAGACACCGATATATGCCAGCATGTCGCGCCGGCGAAGATGGAAGGGGGATGGACCCCTTGGCGGAACCGGCACAGTAATACTCTTGCGTGTACGAAGGCTCTTCAGCCAGACCAGTGGAATGCCTTATACATATCGTCAATCGTGAGCACGAAGTAAACGCGGCCATTCAGCAAACTGCCTGATTGCTCACGAAACGTTTGCCGTTTTACCCCTTCTGATTTAGCTGCACGGCTGAGCCTCACCGGATTGAAACTGTATGACCCCGTCTCACAACGCCCAATCATCCTCTCGGAGCTGCCTGGCTATCGTGCTCGCAGCCGGTGAGGGCACCCGGATGAAATCCGCTAGGCCCAAGGTCCTGCATCAGGTCGCTAACCGCTCCATGCTGGGCCATGTGCTGGCGACGCTAGCCCAGGCTGGCGCCACCAGCACCGCCGTCGTGATCGGTCCGGATTGCGAGGATGTGGCCAAGGAGGTTCAGAAGATCTCAAGCCAGGCCAGGATCTTCGTTCAGAAGGACCGGCTCGGGACAGCTCATGCGGTTCTGAGCGCCCGGGAGTCGCTGGCGCAGCCTGCCGACGATGTGATCATCGCTTTCGGCGATACACCCCTGATCCTGCCCGAGACATTCACCAAGCTGCGGGCTCCCCTGGCTGAAGGGGCGGCCGTGGTCGCCATGGGGTTCGAAGCGAAGGATCCGACCGGCTATGGCCGCTTCATTACGGAAGGCAACGAACTCCTGGCCATTCGCGAACACAGGGATGCCAGCGAGGTCGAGCGGTTGATCACCCTGTGCAATGGCGGGCTCATGGCCATCCGGGGCGACTTGGCCCTGACTCTCCTCGACCGGGTGGAGAATAAGAATGCCAAGGGCGAGTACTATCTCACCGACATCGTCGAGATCGCCCGCAGCCTCGGCCACCGGATGGCGATTGCCGTCGTATCGGAGGAGGAGGTGCATGGGGTTAACGACCGGGCCCAGCTCGCCGCTGCCGAGCGTATGATCCAGGACCGCCTGCGTCAGGCGGCTATGGCATCCGGCGTGACGCTGATTGCTCCCGAGACGGTCTTTTTCAGCCACGACACCCGGCTGGGGCAGGATGTCGTGGTCGAGCCGCATGTGGTGTTCGGTCCGGGCGTGGTGGTCGAAGAGGGAGCCGTCATCCACAGCTTCAGCCATCTTGAGGGCGCGCAGATCGCTTCCGCTGCCGGAGTCGGCCCGTTCGCCCGCCTGCGTCCCGGCGCGGCAATCGGACCCAAGGCTAAGGTCGGCAACTTCGTCGAGATCAAGAACACGGAGCTTGGGGCCGGCGCCAAGGTCAGCCACCTGACCTATCTCGGCGATGCGAGCGTGGGAGCCGAAGCGAATATCGGCGCTGGCACGATCACTTGCAATTACGACGGGTTCGCCAAGCATCGGACCGAGATCGGCGAAGGTGCCTTCATCGGCTCCAATTCCTCCCTGGTGGCTCCTATCAGCATCGGGAAGGGGGCCTTTGTCGGTTCCGGCTCCGTTATCACGGAGAACATCCCGGATGATGCCCTCGGCCTTGGCCGTGGACGTCAGACCATCAAGGAAGGCTGGGCGATCCTGTTCCGAGACAAAGCCCAGGCGGCCAAACGGAAATAAGCGTCTCTGTCACAATAGGTTACGCAAGTTGATTCTGCCCTTGAGGTCTATCGTGAGTAAGACAGGCCTCAAGCGTAGCGTTGGTCGCGTTGCAAAAGGAAGTTCTTCATTATGTGCGGCATTGTTGGAATCATTGGGAAAACGCCGGTTGCCTCTCAGATCGTAGAGGCGCTCAAACGGCTTGAATACCGCGGCTACGATTCCGCCGGCGTAGCGACCCTGGAAGAGGGGCGCCTCGACCGCAGGCGCGCCGAGGGCAAGCTGCGCAACCTTGAGACCAAGCTCTCCCAATCTCCGCTCTCCGGTGTCATAGGCATCGGCCACACCCGCTGGGCAACCCACGGCAAGCCCAACGAGACCAATGCCCATCCTCACGCCACCGACAAGCTGGCGGTGGTTCATAACGGCATCATCGAGAACTTCCGCGAGTTGAAGACCGGTCTCGAAGCAAAGGGCATCCGGTTCGAGACCGAGACCGACACTGAAGTGGTGGCCCAGCTCGTCACCTATGAAATCCGCCAGGGACGTGGCCCCATCGAAGCAGTGGCCGTGACTTTGCCCCGCCTTCGCGGCGCCTTTGCGCTCGGGTTCCTGTTCTCCGGTGAGGACGATCTGTTGATCGGAGCGCGTCACGGCGCTCCTCTCGCCATCGGCTATGGACAGGGCGAGATGTATCTCGGCTCCGATGCCCTGGCCTTGGCACCGTTCACCGATGAAGTCGCGTATCTGGACGATGGCGATTGGGCGATCCTGACCCAGAGGGGCGCCGATATCCGCGACGAAAGCGGCAAGTCCGCGCAACGGATCCGTCACAAGATCCCAGTCGGATCCTTCATGGCCGACAAGGGTAATTACCGCCACTTCATGGCCAAGGAAATCCACGAACAGGCGGAAGTCGTGGGACGCACGCTCGCGCATTACGTCAACTTCGCAGGCGAACGGGTTGAGCTTCCTTTCGAACTGCCCTTCGATTTCAAGGATCTGAACCGCATTTCGATCTCCGCCTGTGGCACGGCCTATCTGGCGGGGCTGATCTCGAAATACTGGTTCGAGCGCTTGGCGCGCATCCCGGTCGAGATCGATGTGGCGTCCGAGTTCCGCTACCGGGAAGCTCCCCTGGAGCCGGGCGGCTTGGCGCTTTTCGTCTCTCAGTCGGGGGAGACGGCCGACACCCTGGCATCGCTGCGCTACGCCACCGCCGAAAAGCAGCACACGCTCTCCGTGGTAAACGTTCCGACCTCCACCATGGCTCGCGAGAGCAGTGTGGTCGCCCAGACCCTTGCTGGCGTGGAAGTGGGCGTTGCCTCCACCAAGGCCTTTACCTGCCAGCTCACCGTGCTCCTGTCGCTCGCCATTGCCGCCGGCCGCGCACGAGGGACACTCAGTGCAGCCGACGAGAAGGAGCTGGTGAGCGCACTCATCGCCGTGCCGGGCCAGATGACTGAGGCGATGAAGCGGGAGCATCAGATCGAGGTCCTCTCGCGCGAGCTCTCCAAGGCCAAGGACGTGCTCTATCTCGGACGCGGAACGTCGTATCCACTTGCGATGGAAGGCGCCCTGAAGCTCAAGGAAATCTCCTACATCCACGCGGAAGGCTACGCAGCCGGCGAGCTGAAGCACGGCCCAATCGCGCTCATCGACGAAACGATGCCGGTCATCGTCATCGCACCGCACGACAATATCTTCGAGAAGACCGTCTCCAACATGCAGGAGGTCGCCGCCCGTGGCGGTCGCATCATCCTCATCACCGACGAGAAGGGCGCCCTGGAGACCGGCCTCGACACGATGGCCACCATTGTGATGCCTTCCGTCCATCCCATAGTGGCGCCGATCATCAACGCAGTCCCGATCCAGCTTCTCGCCTATCACACGGCTGTCTTTATGGGGAAGGACGTGGACCAGCCGCGCAATCTGGCCAAGTCCGTGACGGTGGAGTAACCCTCCAGGCTTTACCATCCGCTGGGCTATGGCAAGACGATGGATCGCAAGCGATGCGTTTAGGCCACTCCCCTGAGATCTTGCGCAGCGGGATAGGACCAGGGCAGCAGTTCACCTAAGGCGGCTTTTGGGATGTCCGAGGACAATGCGGGTGATCACACCCGCCAGCTGGCCATAGGGCTCTACCCCGAATAGCTTGCAGCTCTCGATCAGCGATGCGATCCTGCTTCGCCCCATAGGCGCATCACTAGTGCTCGAGCGCTTGCGCCCCGAACTGCCTCTGTCGTAGTGGCGCTGCCAAGAAGAGATGGTCGTGTCACCATTCCGTGTGACCGCACATCTCTCTAAGCTTCGCAATCAGACGCTAAGGTCCTGATCGGCCGGTTACGACCGACATAATCTGGATGGCTCGTTTCATATCGCGGAGGTCTTGGTTGCCGGATCGCACCAACGTCGGGGTAGCCGCATCTAGCTGGTAGAAGCTGCCATAGCACATGGTAGACGATTGGGAAACGGTGCCATCAAGCTGGGGACCTATCGTGATCTGCCGTAGAACGAGCCATTCTATCGTAGGATGGGCTTTGTTCAAATCGAACCCGCTCAGGTCGCTCCAGGAGATCACGTGAAGCTGTGGGAGGAGGCGAGGCGGGGGCACGTCCCAGCGAGGCGCTGCATCATAGCTCTGCACCTTGGCAACTAGCAGAACTGGCCCTGTTTCCGGCCTCACGTGATGTTATGCCTGAAGGGGCTGAATCGACGAAGGCCTTGCCGCCACTTTATCAAAATCGGGAGGGTTCAGCTCTGGACGGCATATCCGCCGCCAATCGCAGTTCTTTTAACCACATGATTGCGAGTGCTGAAGCACTGGAACAGTGCAAGATCAAACATAATATGCATGAAGTTCGTAGACCTAAGAAAAATTGTCTCCGTAAGATTGAGCACGAAGAGGACTATGATCAGGCCGAAACAAATCTCGCGCGTAAATGCTTCGTCCAAAGAGCGTGAAGACTGCCGCCCAATCATTCTTGCGAGGCGCCTGGCGATTAGGAATGTGATTACGCCTACGAACGAAATGCCAACGATGCCCAATTCCGTGAAGATCGCAACATATCCGCTGTGGAAGTTGTCGAGGACCCATCCGCGTTGCTTCAAGAATGAGACATAGATCTCATCGATTGTCCAAAAACCATTGAGGCCATACCCGAAGAAGGGGCGGTCAAGCGACAGGCCGAGTGCATGCTGCCAAATCAGGGTTCGCTCAGTGAAGTCGACTTCATACCCGAATATGGGAATGTAACTGTACCCGGTTTTTGCCAAGAAGACGATAGTCACAGTCGCAATGCAGAAGACCAGTATGGGGATGATTGAAATCAATCTGGCCAACGCTGTCGAGTTGCGGGCCAGGATGACACAAATGACTGAAAAGAAAGCAATGATCGCTCCACCGCGTGACCCTGATGCAACGACGCACAGCAGACTGATGCAGAGATAGAAAAAGCGAACGAACGTAATTCTCTCAATGCAGGCATAAGTGGAAAGGAAAACAAGAATAGCGCTTGTTGTTCCTAGGACCTGTTTAACTTCGAATATTCCTTGCCACTGCCCATTATGCTGCCAACTATTGGAGATCCCGAGAGACGGCTTCACTAACACGACAGCAACTGACGCAACTATCAGAGCGCCGAGTGCATGCATCACGGTCTGCATGATGGCGCGAAAATCGAGCAGGAGGCTGACGCGCCAAGCTCCCCAGGTGCTTATGATCAGGGCCACGGCTTTCGGTATGCCTGTGGAAGGATTGTTGTTCCAAAGAGATGAGCATGCGACATACCAGAAGAATATCGCGCAGAAGTACATCTCATCAGTCCACACCCGGCGATGCACCTCACATGTGAACGACAATAAAACAATCGTAAGCCAGAGAACGACAGCAATGGTTTGCTGAAGGTTACTCTGTGGCGATAACCCTGTAAGCAATGGATTAAAGTTAGCAAAGGAGCATATGGCGATCAGGAATAAGACGGCTTTAGCGGCCTGGGCTTGAGAGCTATGAACCATATGTTTTATATCTCTGCCTGGATCAGTCGGTCGATGGGGCAAGCCGCGTCCAGAAGCGATTTGCGTTCAACATCCTGCTAGACTAGCGCCGCTGTTTGCATCGACGATCGGGTATCCCGATGCAGGTGTGGCATCGGTCGGCAGTATGAAGCCGACCCTGCTGCTTGGCTGCCTTTCCAATCAGATGAGTGCCCGACGATAGTCAGCCCTTCGTGCGACACATCCGTCACCTTGTTAGAATTGTTCCTACGAGTAGTGGCCTGATCTGCGGAACCATTTCGAGGGCTTCCGCAACCTTGTGCTGAGCGGAAGAATTCGAGCGGATCAAAAGGACAAAGTGATCGATGCTGCTGGAGAGTGCTCTAACATCGGGTTGGCCGGTGATGGCCGGCAAATCCACGATGACATAGTCGAACATGCTGCGGGCTTCCTTGAGGAGGTCGCGCATTTGGCGAGACGGAATGCTCGTGCTGGGGCCGACATCTCGCCGGTCGATATAATTCGGTAGAAACGCTAGGTTTTCATGATCGGCGTACAGGGCCAGATCATGTATTCTCTCCGTTCCTACAGCAGAGTTAGGACAGGAGTGGCTGCCTGCGGATGTCAACAACGTCGTCAGCGTAGGGTATGGGGCATTGGCGTCGACCAGCAGAACCTTGGAGCCGGAAGCTGCGATTGCTTGGGCGAGGTTGGCAGCGACAAGTGTTTTTCCCTCTGCTGCACATGCGGAAACGATCCCGATGACTTTGGACTCGCGATCCCAGCCCGATGCATCGATGGCAACACGCATGTTTCGGATAATTGCGGCCAATTCCGATTGCGGTTGCTGAACGGAGACGCGCGCGCCGCTTGGCAGCAGGAATTGCCCCTGAAGCGCCTTGGAGACGGAATCCGCTTCCCGATCAAGATATAGATTGCCGACAACAGCCGATCCAAGGAAGTCGCTATTAACAAGTCTCTTAACATCGGCGGCGGATCGAACTTTCTCTTGTCCTCGTTCCTTGAGCCAACCGCAAATGCCTGCAGCTAAGATACCGAACGCGATGCCGATCGGTAAGACAAGGCCTGGCCTGGGGAAACTAGGTTCGAGCGGGGCGGTTGCGACACTGACCATCCTAGCATCCGGAATTGGGACCTCTGCCTGCTGCATGGTCGCCGCACGAGCGAGAAAGGCATCATAAAGCGATCTGTAGGTTTGAGCCCTGGTTGCGAGTTCTCGCAATGTGGCGCGCTCTTGAGGTTCGCTGCCGGGATCGCCACTGGCACGAAAGTTGCTGATCGCTGCTTCGGTCGCCTCGGCCTCAGCCCTGAGTTCTACCAGTCGAGCCTCCAGCCATACGCCAGCACTCTTGGCCGCGAGACTTGATGATTCCAGCTGGAACTTAACGAATTCCAGCGCGGCCGTGTTGGCTATGTTGGCCGCTTTCCTCGGGTCTGAAGAAGATGCGGAAATTTCGATGACGTATGTCAGAGCAACTCGCCGAACACGCAGGGTCTCTCGCAAACTGTTCACGGCTTGCTTATGGAGATCGTTCTCGGACAATTCCTTGCGGCCAAGAAGCACTTTTACCGATGCCATTAACGGCCGCAGAATACCTTTGATAATGCTCTCTTCAGTCTCCGAGTTTGGATCCCGCCCAATGAATTCCGGATCATTGTAAAGCTCAAGTTTGTCAACGACGGCCGTTGCGATCGCCTCTGAGCGGGCAACTTCAGCAAGTGTTTCGATATTCGCCGACTCCGTGGCTGCGTCAGCTGGGGTTTGGGTCGATTGTGAGGTTGGGCTTCTACTCGACTCAACAACCAATGTTGCGGTGGCATTGTACTGTGGCCGAGCAACCGCCGCATACACTCCTGCCAAGCATGCGATGCCGATGAATATCAAGAGCATTGTTGCCCACTGATAGCGAATGATGCGAGCAAGGCCTCCTATGATTGTGATGATATTCGTTCTGACAGCATCGGATTCACGGTCTGACCGAATAATCGCGCCCATATGTTCTGTTGGCCGGACATTCATACCAGGGTCCCTTCAAGGGTAATTTAGGTCACGACTGCTACAGGTGTGCATCCGTTGTTGCGGGACGATCGGCGATATGTCTCCACGCGCCGAAAAAAGATGAGCGGTTCCACCAAAACCCTGGTGACGCCGGTCGACATAAATCTGAATGCCTGTGGTCGATGCGTGATGAGTTACTTCGAAGAACATTGTGAAGTTACTTACAGTAGGCAATCACAGTCGAAAGACGCGCGTCTGAGTGGCTCTGTAGAACAACAGAGGCAATGAATTTCCGGCCATGGAACGATGGAATTTCCTAGTCCGTCATCCTGCTGGGTGCATGTATCTTCCATGGAATGGAAGTGAAACAGAGATGCCGATAAGCTGTGAGGATTACAGGAAACATCAAATTACCACCCTTGTCATCCGCCGCTACACATCAGCGCAGTCGCGCCGCCTGAAAGTGCGGCCGATCGCTTTGCAGCTTTTGTTTATATGTGATGGTTGTTATGACTGAAACAGTAAATGAGTATCGCTCAGAGGCCATTCGGGGTAGCGCTTCAGTCTGGAGTAGAGAACTCATCTGGTAGAAGCTGACGTCGAGCGATAAGGCCGATAACAGGCTTAGAGTGATTTGTTCTTGGGTGAATTGCGCTTCAGAGTTAATACCTCTGCACGCCAATAGGCCAGCCATTGCAATCGACTAATCGCTGCAGATTCCAAATACTGCCTACGCTTGCCCTGGATTCGTGGTTTCGCGCAGGTTGGCACACGGTGAGGCTATCCAGGTCTCCGCTGACGCCAGTAGTCTTATGTGGAACGGCGAGGTTACAGATGCGCATGTGGGTCAAAATCTGCATGCAATGTACTCAGTATGTATAGTCTTGCGTGAGGGGCTAGAGTAAAGAATAATTCCAAGCTCTCTATCTAAATATAACGTGCCGTCACGACTGAAAGCTTCGTTCCGTTGTTTATCTCGGTTGAACCAAGCCCATGTATTCTCAATACCGGCACTTCTTCACACTGGTGGGCTCAAGCGCTAACTGCGCAGAATATCATCCCAGCGAAAGGCTTTCGCGGCCTTGGCTTAAGGCTTCCGGTGTGCCTGGTCCAATTTTCCGCATCTGCAGGGGAGGCGCCGCTTGCATAGACGATGCCTCCTTCAAGGGGCGAGACGAAGATATAAATTGGCTCACTCCAAAGAAGGTATGTCTGTGCGCGACCTAGCAGCTATACTTGAAGACGAGTGATCTCAGTCTTGTACGGCGGTCCGCGGGCTGCTTTGGCGACAACGCCGTTTCACGGCCTCAAGAACTTGGATTTAATCGATGCAAGGCAAGCAGAAGAAAGCTCTGTTCTGGCTACTTGTGGAAGTTCTCGGGGCGCAAGGCATACCGTTTGTAGTCTTCCTGGTAATAGCGCGTATCATTGGTCCAAAAGAATATGGCGCCTTCACGTTGGCCATAACGTTCGTCAGTGTGCTGAACATCATTATTTTTCAGGGAGTCGCTGAAGCGCTAATACGGTTGGAAGAACCCGAGGAGAGATACAAGTCAACCGCTTTCTGGATGAATCTTACGCTCGCATTTGGGATCTTTGCCGCCGTCCAATTGCTTGCAGGTCCGATTGCAAACATCTTTGGCGCGCCCGTAATCGAACACGTGCTGCGATGGATAGCTCTACTGGGTCCTCTGCAGGCCATGATCAGCATTCAGGGGGCGCTGTTCCGACGCGATCTGAACATGGAAGTTCTCGCACGAAGAACCTTGGCCGGACGCACCCTTGGCGCGCTGATCGGCATCGGCATGGCTATTATAGGATGGGGAATCTGGTCCCTTGTCGCTGTCCAGTTGGTGCAAGCTGTCGTTTCCATAATAGTTGTATGGATCGCGAGTTCATGGCGTCCGCGTCTTATCTTCGACCGCGGCTGCTGTCGTGAGCTAACCCATTTCGGCGGTCAATTTATAAGCGCGAGCTTAGCGACATCACTCAGCAGTAGAGTGGACGGTCTCCTGGTGGGCTTCTTTTTCGGCGCTCACGCAGCCGGATATTATGCGCTCGGATCGCGAATAATGGAGATGGTGATTACGGTTCTGCTGACGCCAATGAGAGCCTTGGTCATGCCGGTCTTAAGTCGAGTAGCCAGCAACAAAGAGGACTTCGCGGAAGCTTATTCCGAAATGGTCACGCTCTCCTATGTTGTGTGGACGCCGGCGATCCTGACATTGGGGGCGGCAGCAAAGTTTCTCATTCCGACCTTCTTCGGGAGTGAGTGGGCCCTGACGACCGATGTGCTCGAAGCGATGAGCCTGGCTGCATTCACCCTCCCACTCTGGTACTTCGCCGGGCAAGCTTTAACCGCGCTTGGCAAAACGAGTATGTTTCTCCATCTCGCTGCTGCACAGGTCGTACTTGTTACGTTGTGCATCATCGTGGGAGCCCAGTTCAGTCTCGTTGGAGTTGGGCTTGCCTGGTCAGCATCGTCGGCACTCCTTGTTCCGCTGTGTCTCTTCATGCTGCAGAAAGCCAGCGGTCTTTCATGGCGATCGGGAGTCTTGCCTGGTCTGCGCATCGGTGGCGCCGGCCTTGGCTTTATGGGCTGCGTCATCGCAGTTGAACTCTGGGCCAGTTATCACAACTGGTCTACCTTGATGTCGTCCTCGGTTGGGATCGGCCTTGGGCTTATTGTTTACCTGGCATTGCTCGAATTTGTGCTGTTGCGCGGATACGTTTCTACAATAGTTCGGAACGGCAGAGAGTTTGTAAGCCAGCTAAAAAGATCACCGGAGCGCATCGTAAGTACTTCTCAATAAATCTTGAGCCGCTCATCTAATAATTGCAATTGTCGCGTGTTTTTAATCAGTCTTCTGGTTATAACTAGGCGAATTTTAGAGCGGAGTATCTATGAAAATATCCCAAGCTGCCGAAATCGAAGACTTAAGAAAGCTTGCAAAAAAAGCTCTTCCGCGCATCATTTACGACTGGATCGAAGAAGGTGCTGGAGATGAGCTGGCTGCCCAGGGCAACCTGAACAGCTTCCGACAATTTCGTCTTCTCCCTCGCTATATGCGCGATGTATCGGAGAGGACACAAACGGTCCAACTATTCGGCCAAGAATATTCAAGCCCGATAGGCTTTTCCCCAACTGGAATGCAGGGTCTGGTCCATGCAGGGGGCGAGCTGAAGATGGCTCGAGCAGCCGTTGCGGATAACATCCCTTATGTGATGTCCGGACTTACAACCGTCCGTCTCGAGAACGTGGCCGAAGCTGCTCCAAGCCATCTTTGGTATCAGCCATATCCTACGGCGAACAGAGCCATTATTGAGGACCTATTACGGAGGGCAGCGGATGCCGGCGTGAAGAACCTGGTATTGACCGCCGACCTTCCAGTGGAGGGGCACCGCCTGCGCAGCATACATAACAGGCGATCCGGGCGTCCCAATCCTTGGCTTATCCTGGAGGCGCTGCGGCATCCAAGATGGGTCGCGAATTATCTAAAGAGGAGGCCGCTTCTAGAGGATCTCCTTCCCTACGCGGCGCCCGGCGCATCAAGAAAAGACCTAGATGAGATGTTCGGTAGGGAATATGCACCCGTTCGGCCGAAGCAGACGTGGAGCGAGATTGAGTGGTACCGGAGGCTTTGGTCCGGAAAGCTGATCATTAAGGGGATTATCAGTCCAAAAGATGCAACGAGTGCGGTGGATTTGGGGGTGGATGGGATCGTCGTTTCAAACCACGGCGGACGTCAACTCGATCGCGCACCTGCGCCTTTGGATATGCTTCCCATCATTAAGATGGCCGTCGGCGATAATGTGGAGGTTATGCTGGACGGAGGAATTCGCACAGGATCAGATGTCGTCATTGCTCTGTGTCTAGGAGCGCGCTTCGTTTTCATAGGACGAGCAGCGCTTTTCGGTCTAGCGGCAGGTGGTCATGAAGGCGTCAGACGAGCCATTCAAATCTTGCAGGCTGAGATCGACGTCACGATGGGCCAGATCGGCTGTACCTGCATCGAGCAGTTGAGCTCGGACTATTTATGGCAGAAAAATTCACATGAGTATGGAGACATTAGCCACAAGGCATCTTTGCTGACTGGCCGGAGGCCTGATGTGAGTGGAGGTATGACCCAGCCGGAGTCAAGTGCGGGTCTGATCAGCGTACCCAATAACATTCCTGTTTATGGATCTCTAGGTTCGACTGGTGCAACCCAGCACTTTGGTACCTAAAATAACATCCTGATGACTGATGACCAAACTCGCCATTGTATGAGCCTCAGCTCAAGCAGGCTTGGCCGATGCTTGTCACTAAGCAGAACCGTAAGCAGCTTCTCGCAATATCGCGCTAGTTGCGGCTTCTAGCTGTTTGGTAGCGGAACGTTGTTGGGACCAGGTGCGTTGCGCGATTGAGGAGTACACTTGGCGCTTTGAGAGACTGCG
>NZ_JAERQE010000043.1 GCF_016734765.1 Microvirga soli
GGCATTGAACGTCTCGGGCACGATCTGTGCCGAGAGGATCGCAACAGGTGCGGGCCTCAGGTGGGAGTTGGTGGCGTGCCGCACCGTATCCGGCCGCCACTCCTTCTCCAGGTCCACATGCACGACCTGATGGGTGGCGTGAACGCCTGAATCGGTGCGGCCGGCGCAGTGAATGCGCACGGGCGTGCCGGCGAAGCGCGCAATGGCATCCTCGACCGCCTGCTGCACGGAGAGGCCGTTCGTCTGATGCTGCCACCCGGTGAATGGCGTGCCGTCATATTCGACGACAAGCTTGTAGCGAGGCATGTCTAGTTCAGTTCTGCAAAAGCCCTGGCATAGGATACAGGGCCATGGGCGTCTTTCCCGTGATCGGAAAGCGCAAGGGCCTGGAGATAAGGCCCGTCATAGGGTGTTTTGAGCTTTTCCGCCAGCTTGGGATCGAAGCCGAAGCGGCCGTAATACTGGGGCTCCCCCAGAACGACCACCAGGTCGTACCTGTCTTCCGTCAGGCGCGTCAGGCTATGCCGGACGAGAGCCGCCCCGATGCCTTGCTTCTGGAAAGCAGGAGAGACCGCCAGCGGAGCCAGCACGCAGGCTTTGATGGATGGCGCCTCGTGCAGAGACATCCTGGAGTAGGCGATGTGGCCGGCCGGCTCGTCCGTATAGGCGGTCACCGACAGGATAAGGTCTTCGTCATCCTGCATCCGCCGGACAAGGTCGGCCTCGGCCAGCTGCCCGAAGGCAGCGGCATAGATGGCGTAGAGTGCAGGCCAGTCGGTAGTCTCCTCCAGACGGACACTCATGCCGGACCTCACCCAAAACGGGCGCCCGGACCAAGCCTTACGCCGCGCAGGAATTCCTCGAAAGCCACAGGGCCTTTGCCAGCTCTTTGAACCTGGATCAGACGGACAGCCCCGTCGCTACAGGATATTATACCATTATTGTCCAGCATTGTCCCAGGTGAAC
Source organism: Microvirga soli (assembly GCF_016734765.1). Classification (GTDB taxonomy): domain Bacteria; phylum Pseudomonadota; class Alphaproteobacteria; order Rhizobiales; family Beijerinckiaceae; genus Microvirga; species Microvirga soli. Next base: position 967 of record NZ_JAERQE010000043.1, read on the forward strand.
CTGAGCCTTTCCCCAAGGCCGCACGCAGTACCTTCACCCGCTCCAGGCCTTTGCCGAAATCGGCCGTGAAGTAGGCGCCCGGGAAAGGCGAAAGACCGCGAATGTGATCATGCACGGCTTTCGCCGGCTTCGACCAGTCGATCAGGGCGTCCTCGTTCTTGAGCTTATGGGCGTAGGTGACGCCTTCCTCCGGCTGAGGCGTGAAGCCCAGGCCCCCGCGCGACAGGGCGGCAAGCGCCCGCACCATGAGGTCGGCACCGAGCACCATAAGCTTGTCGTGCAGGTCGCCCGCGTTCATGTCGGGCGCGATCGCCACTCGCTCGACCATGGCGACCGGGCCCGTATCCAGGCCCTCTTCCATCTTCATCACGGCGACGCCGGTTTCCTGATCGCCGGCCATGATGGCGCGCTGGATCGGCGCCGCGCCACGCCAGCGGGGGAGCAGGGAGGCATGAAGGTTGAGGCAGCCGAGTTCCGGCGCCTCGAGAATGGCCTTCGGCAGCAGCATCCCATAGGCCACCACCACGGCCACATCGGCCCCATGGCTGCGGAAGATCTCCGCGGCCTCTTCGGTGCGCAGAGTCTTGGGCGTAAACACGGGGATCCCGAACCGATCCGCCATATTGTGCACCGGGGAGGGCTTCAGCTCCATGCCGCGCCCGGCGGCAGCCGGCGGGCGGGTGTAGACGGCTACCACCTCGTGGCCTTGGCCCACAATCTCGGACAGGGTGGGCACCGCGAAATCGGGGGTGCCCATGAAGACGACGCGCAGGCTCATGCCCCGGCCTCGCGCTTGGCCGCCTTCTTGAACTTGGTCACCACGCGGTCGCGTTTGAGCTTCGACAGATGGTCGATGAACAGAACCCCGTTGAGGTGGTCGATCTCGTGCTGGACGCAGGTCGCCAGGAGACCGTCAGCGTCCTGCTCGATGGTCTCGCCCTGCAGATCCATGAAGCGGAAGCGGACCCGGTCCGGCCGCTCGACCTCCTCGTAATATTCGGGGATCGAGAGACATCCCTCCTCATAGACCCGCTTTTCCTCCGAGGCCCAGACGATCTCGGGATTGATGAGCACCATCGGCTGGCGCTCGTCCTCTGACTTCGACACGTCCATGGTCACCATGCGGACCGGCACGCCGATCTGGATGGCGGCAAGGCCGACGCCGGGAGCGTCGTACATGGTTTCCAGCATGTCGTCCGCCAGCCTGCGGATCTCGCTCGTGATTTCCTTAACGGGCTCGGAAACCAGGCGGAGCTTGGAATCGGGAATGATGACAAGGGGTCTGATGGTCATGATCGCGGGAGATAAGCGCTTGGGCCGGGATGGTCAAATCGTTCGTCTTCGGCATCGGACCCAAAAGTGGGTCCACTTTTGGGGTTAAGCCGATGCTTATCATTCATGAGTGCATCGTTTTCGCGGAAAAGCGGAATCCACTTTTCCGCACGAGGCACTTGTGTTCGGATGCATCCGTCAACCGGAACCTTGACCCTTATGAACGACGTCGTGCTCATCCTCGGCCAAACCGCCCTGACCTGGGGGCAGATCGTCCTGGGGATGGCCGGTTTCAGCCTCTGTCTCCTGCTTCTCGTCACCGTGCTGCTCCTGCGGACCCGCCGGGATCGCGCCATGGAAGCACTGATTGCGGATGAGCGGGCGCGGGAAATGGACGACAAGGTGGCGGAGCTCACCCGTATCCAATCCGAGATGACCGGCCGGATGCGGACCATGGCGGAGGTCTTCGGCTCCCGCCAGAGCGACTTCGTGCGCATGATCTCGGAGCGGATCGACGGACTGCAGCACCGGGTCGGCCAGGGGCTGGAATCCTCCACGCGCCATCAATCCGAAAACCTGTCCAAGCTCAACGAACGCCTCGCCGTCATCGATGCCGCGCAGCAGAACCTGACGAACCTCACGGGCGAGATCGTTGGCCTCAAGGACATCCTGTCCAACAAGCAGACCCGCGGCGCCTACGGTCAGGGGCGGATGGAGGCGATCATCCGGGATGGGCTCCCGCCCAGCGCCTTCACGTTTCAGGCGACCCTGTCGAACCGCACGAGGCCCGACTGCCTCGTGCGCCTGCCCGGCGACGAACGCGGGCTCGTGATCGATGCCAAGTTCCCCCTGGAGGGCTTCACCCTGTTCCGGGAGGCCAAGGGGGACGAGGCGCGCAGCCGCGCCGCGAGCCGCGTGCGCAACGACATGATGGTCCATGTGAAGGACATTGCGGAGAAATACCTCATTCCCGGCGAGACCCAGGACATCGCCATGCTGTTCGTGCCGGCGGAATCGATCTACGCCGATCTCGCCGAGCATTTCGACGACGTAGTGCAGAAGGCGCATCGGGCCCGCATCGTCATCGTCTCGCCCTCGCTGCTGACGCTCGCCATTCAGGTGATGCAGGCGCTCGTGCGGGATGCCCGCATCCGGGAGGAGGCGCAGGTGATCCAGATCGAGGTGCAGAAGCTCCTGGAGGACGTGGAGCGGCTCGACTCCCGCGTAGCGAAGCTCGATGCCCATTTCCGGCAGGCGCAGGACGACGTGTCCCAGATCAGGGTGTCGACCGACAAGATCGTGAAGCGCGGCGAGAGGATCGAAGCCCTCGAGTTCGAGGAGGGCGAGGCGGAGGCCCGGGCCGAGCTCCTGCGCCTTCAGGGCCGCAATCTTCGGGCAGTGGATTAGGAACCGCCTTCCGCCCGCAACGTTCTTCCCAAGCTGAACGAAGCGCCAAGCAGATGATGGCGCTCGCATGCTGGCATATCTCAGAACCCGGGAAGGATTGCGCTATGGGCCTTTTGTCGAAGGACATCAAATCGTTGGATGATCTCTTCATCCACACCCTGCAGGATATCTATTACGCCGAGCAGCAGATCACGAAGGCGCTGCCGCAGATGATCGAACAGGTCACCGACCCGCAGCTGAAGCAGGCGTTCCAGACCCATCTCGGCGAGACCCAGCAGCAGATCCAGATGGTCGAGCAGGTCTTCCGCATGCATGGCCATGATCCGAAGGGCGTGACCTGCCCGGCGATCGACGGCATCATCGACGAGGCGCAGGAGATTTCGGGCGAGATCGCCGATCCGCAGGTTCTCGACGCCGCGCTGCTGGCCGCCGCTCAGGCCGTCGAGCACTACGAGATCACCCGCTACGGCACCCTCGTGGCCTGGGCCAAGCAGCTCGGCCGCGAAGACTGCGCCGGTGTCCTGCACCAGATCTTGGATCAGGAAAAGGCGACCGACCAGAAGCTCAACCGGATCGCCGAGAGCAAGGTCAACACTAAGGCTGCCTAAGTCTGTCGTTTCTACGGAACCGAAAATGGCCTCCGACAGGAGGCCATTTTTGTTGAGGCGCTATTTGGATTTGGCCGGCAGCGCACAAGCGCGCAGGAAATCCGCCAGATCGTTGGTGATGTAGTCGATGTCCGGCGTCTTGACCGCTTCTTGCTCGAAGCTCTCCCGGAATGGATCGAGAGTCTTTGGCACGATCAGGGTGGTGGTCATGCCGAGTTCGTGCGGCACGGTGAGGTTCTTGGCGATATCCTCGAACATGGCCGAGCGGGAGGGCTCCACCCCGTGTCGCTCAAGAAATATTTCATAGGCACGCCGGTCGGGCTTGGGCACGAAGTTGGAGGCCGCGATGTCGAACACGTCCTCGAAATGGTCGAGGATGCCGATCTTCCTCGCCACGTTCTCGGCGTGCTTGCGCGAGCCGTTGGTGAGGATAAGCTTGCGGCCGGGCAGCTTCTCGATCGCCTCGCCCAGGCTGGCATTCAGCTCGATATCCGTGTGGTCGATATCATGAGCGAAGTCGAGGAAGTCATGCGGATCGATGCCGTGCTCGTCGATCAGCGCTTTCAGAGTCGTGCCGTATTTGTGATAAAAATACTTCTGCAGCGCCTGCGCCGAGAGCCCATCGAGCCCGAAGAGTTCGGTGATGTAGAGGGTAATCCGCTGGTCGATCTGCGGCCAGACCCGCGAGGTGTGCGGGTAGAGGGTGTTGTCCAGGTCGAAAACCCACGTCTCCACATGGGAGAACGGACGGGACTCGGCGGAGGACAGGTGGCTCTCGATGGCTGGTTTGGCGTTCATGGATTCCAAAGACGACAATGGGGCCGTGCGGCCCCACTGCTCGAAATATAAGCTCTCTCTGCCGCTTCGTGAAGGGCAGACCTTACCCTCTGCGGATCAGCGTGCCGGCGCCGTGGTCGGTGAACAGCTCCAGCAGCACCGCATGGGGAACCTTGCCGTCGAGGATGACCACCGCCTCCACACCCCGCTCCAGGGCATAGATGCAGGTCTCGATCTTCGGGATCATGCCGTCCGTGATGGTGCCGTCCGCGATCAGGCGGCGGCAATCCTCGATGGTCATCTCGGGGATGAGGTTCTTGTTCTTGTCGAGAACGCCTGGGACGTCGGTGAGCAGGAGGAGGCGCTTGGCCGTCAAGGCGCCTGCGATGGCACCGGCAAAGGTGTCGGCATTGACGTTGTAGGTCTGGCCGTCCTGGCCGATCGCCACGGGGGCCAGCACCGGGATCAGCTCGGCCTGGAGCACCTGGTCCAGAACTTCCCGGTTCACCTGCTCGGGTTCGCCGACGAAGCCTAAATCCACCACCTTCTCGATGTTGGAATCCGGGTCGATCGCCGTGCGGGTCACCTTACGGGCCACGACCATGTTGCCGTCCTTGCCGGACAGGCCCACGGCCTTGCCGCCCTCGGCGCCGATCCAGCCGACGATCTGCTTGTTGATGGAGCCGGCCAGCACCATCTCGACCACCTCGACGGTGGCCGCATCCGTGACGCGAAGCCCGCCCTTGAACTCGGACTTGATGCCGAGCTTCTCGAGCATTTTCCCGATCTGCGGCCCGCCGCCATGGACGACCACGGGCTTGATGCCCGCCTGTTCGAGCAGAACCACGTCCTCGGCGAAATCCTCGGCCGCTGCCCGGTCACCCATGGCGTGGCCACCGTACTTGATTACGACCATCTGCTGGTCATAGCGCTGCATGTGCGGCAGGGCCTGCACAAGCACTTCGGCCTGCACATGGACGTCGGGAAGAGGAGTGGACGGATCGGACATGAGCGGCTCCGGCGCGGTCAACAGGATCGGACGGCCTGCCTTCTAGCCGAAGGAGGCGCTGCTGCAAACAGGGACTTCAGGCTCTCACACGAAGAAGGGCGGAGATCCCCACCAGCAGCCACCCGAGCATGAGGACGATCCCACCCGCAGGCGCTGCTCTTGGAAACAGCGCCACGCCCGAAAAGGCGCGGCGGGAGAGGTCGCCACAAAACAGGATGAGCCCGAGCACCAGCACGTAGCCGGCGATCTGACCCAGCATCGGGCTCACGGCTCCGACTGCGATCAGAGCCACGAGGGCGAGCAGGGCAGGGGCGTGGAAGAGGAGGAACTGCGCCGCCGTCGTGAGGTTACCGCCCGTCACGTGGGCTGCCGCGGCCGAGAGGCCGACGCCGAGGAGGCCTGACAGGGAGGCCAGGACGATCAGAATCCGGATGGCGAGCGTCATCCTGCGCCACGCTCGCTCAGGAGCTTGGCGATGCCGGCGCGCAGCTCCGGCATGCCGAAGCCGGTGCGGCTGGACGTGGGCAGGATCTCCGGGAAGGCGGCCGCCCGCTTCTCGATCTTCTTCAGAGTGTCGTCCATGCGCTTCTCGAGCTCGCCCGGCTTCAGCTCGTCCGCCTTGGTGAGCACGACCTGATAGGAGACGGCCGCGGTGCCGAGGGTTTCCAGCACCGCCTCGTCCACCGGCTTGATGCCATGGCGGGCATCGATCAGCACATAAACGCGGGCGAGGCTCGCCCGGCCCCGCAGGTAATCGTGGATCAGCTGCGTCCAGGCCTGCACCTTCTGCTTCTCGACGGCGGCAAAGCCGTAGCCCGGCATGTCGACCAGGTGGAAGCGGTCATTGATATTGAAGAAGTTGAGCTGCTGGGTGCGGCCCGGCGTATGCGAGGTTCGCGCCAGGGTGTTGCGCCCGGTGAGCGCGTTCACCAGGCTCGACTTGCCCACATTGGAGCGCCCGGCAAAGGCGATCTCCACCTTGCTCATGGGCGGCAGGTTGTTCAGGGCGTTGGCGGCCCAGATGAAATCCGCCTCGCCGGCGAAGAGCTTGCGGCCGATTTCGAGGAAGGGATCGATGTCTTGGGTCGGGGGGCTTGTCTCGGTCATGGGGCTCTTATCGGCGCTCGGGACGCATTCTTCAAGGCGCTTGCTTCAAAGCATTTGGCCGATGTCCTGCTCACAGCCAGAACGGATCGACCTTCGATAGCGCCTTTAGAGAGGCCTCGCTCCTGTCGAGAAGCTTTCCCCGCTGCCGCTGCAGGCGCTTGGGTGAAACCTCGGGGAGGTACATGGCAAGGGAACCGCCGACCGCGAGATCGTTCAGGTCGCCCAAGCTTTCCTGAAGCTCCTCCAGGAGGGAAGAAAGGGTCTTGCGGCGCTTCTGCGCCTTGCCCGAGGCGAATAGAGAGGCGAAGAACTCGGTGCCGTAGCGCAGCTTCTTGATGCGGATGCGCAGCTCGTGACGCTCCTCGTCGCCGACGTCCCGCAGGTGCTTTGCGAGCTTGCGGATGCGCTTGAAACGGCGCGAAAGCTCCCGTACCGCGAAATCCCGTGCAGAACGCTGGCGGGCGGATTTCCGACCCTTGCCGGATGTCGTCCAGGTTCCGGCCTCGATCCAGGCGGCCGCCTGCAGAATCACATCCATGAAGCGGCGGGATTCGAGGGCCTCCAGCAGATCCTTGTAGGCTTCCTCCCTGCGCCGCTCGATCTCCTCCATCTGCGACGGCTCCGGTCCTGCATCCTCCATGGAGCGCAGCCGTTCGATGAAGACGTCGAGGTCCCGGGCCGCACCCAGGGCCTGCCCGGCCCAGCGGAGGTTGTCTCGGATCCCGGCACTCTCCGAGTCTGTCAGCAACTGGGTCCTGAACAGGGAGATGGCGGCCCTCAGGCGCCGCAGGCCCACGCGCATCTGGTGCAGGGCAGCGGGGTCCTGCGTGAGCCGGACCAGGGCTTCGTTCTGCACCATGTGGGCGAGGCAGAATCGGGCGATGACCTGGAAGGCCTCGGCGCAGGTTGCATCCTTCGGCAGCTTTATCTTCTCGGTCCGGGCGGGGCGAAGGCTGCCCTCCTCGAGGAGACGATAGCCGCGCTCGGACTTTGCCACCGTCGAGAGTCTTAAAGGAGCCGTCTCGCTCAGGCTGCGGGCAAGGGCGAAGAGGGCGCCCGCATCGCCCTGTCGCAATTCGAGTTCGACTTCCGAGAAGGTGACAGCCTTGTCTCCACCGGAGGCTTTGGCCCGGTCGAGGGCTACCTCGATCACGGTACCGTCGAACGTGGCCTCAAAGGCCTTCCGGTCGGTCTCGACGGCAAAGGCCGGTTTGATGCCGGCCCGAAGGGCTTCGTCCGCGATGAGCTTTTCGAGAGGGGTGCCGGACGCTGCGGACAGGTCGAGTGCGCCATCGACGGGCGTCTCCCACTCGCCCCGGTCCATGGCGATAGCCTTGTGGGGACCTTCGGCCTTGATGGTCTGGGTGGCTTTGCCGTTGCGGCGGCGGATGCGCAGGCTGATGCCTTCCCGGTGGAGAGCATGGTCATCCGTGTCGAAATAGACCGCATAGAGACGTCCGCTCTGCTTGGGAAGCGGGCGCGCGCTGTCGAGGATGGGGTGCGCGAGCAGGTCCTCGGCAGCGCCGGAGGCGAGTTCCAGCTTCAGCTCAATCTCGCGGGGGGCAGCCGAGATCGGATCTGGTTTCGGCTTTTTCTTGGAGGCGCTCATGATCCGTCACCGCATTCTATGGAGGATGGATATAGATGTGTGCCGGACGGATGACATGATGGGCACACGTCATCTGCAAAAGAAAATCCCCGGGACACGGCCCGGGGATGATCACGTTTCAATCTGGCGCTGTTCAGCCCTTGGCTGAACTGGTCTTGCGGCTGAATGTTTTGCGCAGGTTGTCGAAGAGTTCGATCTTCACACCGTTGCGGCGCATGATGAAGCCCTGCTGGGTCACCGAGAGAAGGTTGTTCCAAGCCCAGTAGATCACGAGACCGGCCGGGAACGAGCCCAGCATGAAGGTGAAGATCACCGGCATCCAGGCGAAGACCTGCTTCTGCACCGGGTCCGGCGGCTCCGGGTTCATCTTCATCTGCAGCCACATGGTGATGCCCATAAGAATCGGCCAAACGCCGAGCATCAGGAAGTGGCCGATCACCGGAACCGCGCCCGGGTTGTAGGGCAGGAGGCCGAACAGGTTGAAGATTGACGTCGGATCCGGAGCCGCGAGGTCGCGGATCCAGCCGAAGAACGGCGCATGGCGCATCTCGATAGTGACGAAGAGCACTTTATAGAGCGCGAAGAATACCGGGATCTGGATCAGCACCGGCCAGCAGCCCGCGACCGGATTGATCTTCTCCTTCCGGTAAAGCTCCATCAGGGCCTGCTGCTGCTTCATCTTGTCGTCCGCATAGCGCTCGCGGATCGACGTCATCTCCGGTTGTACCGCCTTCATCTTCGCCATGGAGGCGTAAGACTTGTTGGCGAGCGGGAAGAACAGGATCTTCAGCAGCACCGTGACGATCAGGATCGCGATACCGAAGTTGCCGAACAGGTGGAAGAAGAAGTCGAGCACCTTAAAGAGCGGCTTGGTGATGAAGTAGAACCAGCCCCAGTCGATCAGGAGGTCGAAGTTCTTGATGCCGAGCGCCTCGTGATAGGAGTCGACGGTGGCAACCTCCTTGGCGCCTGCGAACAGGCGCTGCGTCACCTCCGTGGTGGCGCCGGGCTGAAGCGTCTGCGCCGCACCGAGCATGTTGGCCTGATAGATCTGGCCCGTCGGGCCTTGGCGCATGGTGAAGGAGCCCTGGTAGGGCTGCGCCTGATCCGGAATGACCGCAGCGGCCCAGTACTTGTCGGTGATGCCGACGAAGCCGCCGTTCACGCCTTCCCACACCTCGCCGACGGTGTTCTGGCCGGCAGGAACCGGATCTTCCTTGGCGATGGCGTCGTAGGTGTATTCCTGCAGGCCCTTGTCGCCGAGGACGCCGATGAGGCCCTCGTGGAGCACGTAGTAGCCGAGAGTCGTCGGCTTGCCGTGGCGGGAGACGAGGCCGTAGGGGTGCAGGGTCGTGGCTGCGGAGCCGCGGTTCTCGACGGCGTTCTTCACGGTGAACATGGACTTGTCGTCCACGGAGATCGTGCGCCGGAAGATCAGGCCCTGGCCGTTGTCCCAGGTAAGCGTCACCGGGGAGGATGCGTTGAGCGTCGTGCGATCAGCGGTCCAGACCGTCTCGGCGGTCGGCAGGGCGCCGTTCTCGCCCCCAACCCAGCCGAAATCGGCGTAATACGGGTTCTGAGTGCCGGCGGGCGAGAGCAGCACGATGTTCGCGCTGCGCGGATCCACCGTCTCGCGGTAGTTCTTGAGCGACACGTCGTCGATGCGGCCGCCGCGCAGGTTGATCGAGCCGGCGATGGTGGGGGTGTCGATGGCGACGCGCGGCGAGCGGGCCAGCGCCGCCTCACGGGTTTCGACCGCAAGAGCCAGCGGGGTGCTCGGCACCGTTCCCGGTACGGTGGGGGCAGCGCCCCCGGCCTGGCTCGGGCTGGCCGGTGGGTTCGGCGCATTGGGATTGACCTGCGTGGATTGCTGCTGCTGGGCAGCCAGGCGCTGCCTTTCGGCCTCCGGGGCCGCGAAGAAGTATTGCCAGCCTAGCAGGACCGCCATCGACAGCACGATGGCGACGATGAGGTTTTTGTTGTCATCACGCATGGGATTGTCCGCGACGCTCGCCGTTGGAGGGAGGTGAGGAGGAAGAACGCTCTGCGGGAGAGGCGCCTTTCGGCTTAGTGACTGCCCGCAATGCGCGCCGAAGATCGGCGATGAGAACGTCGAACTCGGCGGAGAGGATGTCTCGCCGTCCGATGACGACGACATCCGCATCTATATTTGCGTAGTCCTGACCAGCCGTGGGGATGGCGGCCCGGAGCCGGCGCTTGATGCGGTTGCGCTCCGTGGCGTGGCCGACCCGCTTCGTGACCGTGAGGCCGAAGCGCAGGCCGAGGCCAGAACCTTCCCGAAGGCGAGCCTGAACCGTCATCCGCTCGGTATGAAAGCGGCGGCCGGAGGCCGCCGCGACGAAGTCAGGTCTTTTCGTCAGACGCCCGAGGCTAGACGTTGCGCGAGCTTCGCGCATCGGGCTGCTCTTGACGGCGCTTACGCGGACAGGCGCTTGCGGCCATGAGCGCGGCGAGCGGCAATGACCTTGCGGCCACCCTTGGTCGCCATGCGCGCACGGAAGCCGTGGCGGCGCTTGCGAACCAGCTTGCTCGGTTGATACGTCCTCTTCACGGCACTTCTCCGGTAGAATGGGGCAGCGGTGCTCGAAGGCTCGCGCCCGTCTGGTTGGGAGGGGTTTCCCCCGAAACTGTTTCGAAAAAACGATCAGCGCCCAAGAAGAGCGCTGTCAGCTTGCGGGCTTATGAAGGAACGGAGTGGCAAAGTCAACGCTGCTTTGGCCTTCGTGCGGCAATCCGGCCCCGCCTCACCAAGCTGTGACGGATCGGCAGGCTTGACCTTACAGGGTGCTCCATACCACACCGGTTCCAGGAGGACACGTGGCCCAGACAGATCCGAAACCGCAGAGCCCGAAAGAGGCAGGTCGTTTCTGGCGCATGGTGCCCCTGATCGTCGTTTTGATAGCGATCGGAGCCGTTTTTGCAACGGGCCTGCACCGCTCGCTCACGTTTGAGACCTTCGTGCGCTATCAGGGCTGGCTCCAAGACCTCGTGGCCGCCAACGGTCCGGCGATGCTGGGGCTCTATAGCCTGATCTATGTGACGGCCGTGACCCTCTCGCTGCCGGCTTCGGCCTTTCTGACTGCCATCGGAGGCTATCTCTTCGGCTGGCCGCTCGGAGGCATCACGGCGAATCTTGCCGCAACGCTCGGGGCTGCCAATATCTTTCTCATCGCCCGCTCCTCCCTGGGGCGCCCTCTGCTCGAACGGGCAGGGTCACGCATCCAGGGTCTTGCGGCAGGCTTCCGGAAGCAGTCTTTTCTCTATCTTCTCTCCCTGCGCCTGATCCCCGTGGTGCCATTCTGGCTCACGAACCTGGCTGCGGCCTTCTTCGGCATGCGTCTCAGGCCCTTCGTTCTGGCAACCCAGCTCGGAATGCTGCCGGCCTCGTTCGCCTTCGCCCTCGCCGGCTCGGGGCTCGATGAGGTCATCGCCAAGCATGAGAAGCAGCGCACCGCCTGCATGACCCTGGGGCGGAGCGATTGTGCCATAGATTTCAATGCTAAAAGCCTGTTGACGCCCGAGTTGATGACTGCTCTCGCTCTGCTCGGGATTTTGGCGTTGATCCCGATTGCGCTGAAGCAATGGCGCCGTGGCAAAACAGGCGAGAGCTGATGGTGAAGCTGGCAGACCAAGAGGGCAGGCTTATCTTACGCCCTGACCTGTGCGTCATCGGCGCCGGCTCGGCCGGTCTGTCGGTCGCGTCTATCGCGGCATCCTTCGGCGCCTCCGTGGTGCTGGTCGAGAAGAACAGGATGGGCGGCGACTGCTTGAATGTGGGCTGTGTTCCCTCGAAAGCCCTGATCGCCGCGTCTCTTCACGCCCGCACCATGCGCGAAGCAGGGAGCTTCGGGATCGGGGGAGGGGAGCCCAGCGTCGACTTCGCCAAGGTTCATGCGCATGTGAAGGGCGCCATTGCGGCCATCGCCCCCATGGATTCAGGCGAGCGCTATCGGGCCATGGGCGTGTCGGTGATCGAGAGCGAAGCGCGGTTCACCGATGCCCAGACGGTTGTCGCCGCCGACCAGGTGATCGAGGCCCGCCGCTTCGTCATCGCGACCGGCTCCCGTCCCGCCGTTCCGCCGATTCCTGGACTTGAGCAGATCTCCTATCTGACCAACGAGACCATCTTCGATCTTGCCGAGAAGCCCGAGCATCTCGTCGTGATCGGGGGAGGCGCCGTGGGGGTCGAGATCGCTCAGGCCTATCGCCTCCTGGGCGCGGAGGTCACGCTTCTGGAGGCCGGCGAGCGCCTCCTGGCGCAGGAAGATCCCGAGATGGCAAGCATCATCGAAGGGGCTCTGCGGTCGGATGGCGTCGTTGTCAGAGCAGGTAGCTCCATCAGCAGGGTCGAGCCGGCGGAAGCGGGGGGCGTCGGTGTTGTCCTCGACAGCAGTGAGACGATCAAGGGGAGCCATCTGCTTGTCGCGACGGGCCGCAAGCCTATCGTGGATGACATCGGCCTCGAGGCTGCGGGAATCGCGTCCGATGCCTCGGGGATCCTCGTCGACAAAGGGCTCAGGACCTCCAACCGGCGCGTTTATGCCATCGGCGATTGTGCCGGCGGAGCGGGCGCTGGGGCCCGGTTCACCCATGTGGCCAACCATCATGCGGGCCTGGTGATCCGGAATGCCCTGTTCCGGCTCCCCATTCGCGTCGGGCAGGCTCCCATTCCCCGCGTGACCTATACGGCGCCGGAGTTCGCCTCCGTCGGGCTGACCGAGGCGCAGGCGCGGAAGGAGCACGGCACCATCCGCATCCTGCGCTGGGCTTTTGCCGACAACGACAGGGCCCGCACGGAGAGACGGACCGAAGGACATGTGAAAGCCGTTGTCACCCCGCGCGGCAGGATCCTGGGCTGCTCCATCGTCGGGGCTCATGCGGGCGAGCTGATCATGCCGTGGGTTCTGGCCATGAGCCGCGGCTTGAAGGTTTCCCATCTCGCCGGGTTGATCTATCCCTACCCTACATATTCCGAGGTGACGAAGAGCACGGCTGTGGAGTTTCTCAAGCCTTCGGCTCAGAATCCCTGGGTGCGGCGGCTGGTGTCCCTGGTTCGCCGCTTGGGATGAAATCGACCATGAGATCTGAGCAGACATCTCTTGCAGGGCGCATCCTGAGCCAGTTCGGTCTCTCCGCGCGCCTGCTGCTGCTCACGGTGCTGTTCGTGATGATCGCCGAGGTGCTTATCTACGTGCCCTCCGTGGCCAATTTCCGCCTGACATGGCTGAACGACCGCCTCGCCGCGGCGCAGATCGCCGCCATGGTGCTCGATGCGGCCCCTGAGGAAAGCCTTCCCGAAGAGCTCGAGATACGCCTCCTGCAAGGGGTCGGAGCCCGGGCCATTGCCCTGCGGGGCGGGGGGCGCAGGAGCCTTCTGGCCGCAGGCGACGTGCCGACCGAGGTGGGCAAGACCGTGGATCTGCGGGAAGCACGATGGATCACCCTGGTGCAGGATGCCTTCGATGTTCTGCTCAACCCGGCCGACAAGCCGATCCGGGTGATCGGCTCGGGCATGGGCGTCGACTTCGTCGAGATGATTCTCGATCAGCGGCCCCTGCGCCACGCCATGATCCAGTTCTCCCGCAACATCCTGTTCCTGTCCCTGTTCATCTCCGTCATCACGGCGGGCCTCGTCTATCTCACCCTGCAATGGGTGATCGTGCGTCCGGTGCGGCGGCTGACCGGCAACATTGCGGACTTCTCCAGCAATCCCGAGGATGCCTCCCGGGTCATCCGGCCGACGGATCGCGTCGACGAGATCGGCCTCGCCGAGCAGGCCCTGGCCCGCATGGAAACGACTCTGGCCGATGAGCTACGCCAGAAGCGGCGTCTTGCGCAGCTCGGCCTTGCGGTGAGTAAGATCAACCACGAGCTGCGCAACATGCTGACCACGGCTCAGCTCCTGACGGATCGCCTGGATAATGTGAGCGACGATTCCGTTCAGCGCATCGCCCCCAGGCTGGTCAGCACCCTCGATCGGGCGATCGCCTTCTGCGAGACGACCCTGGCCTATGGACGGGCGACCGAGCCCCTTCCGCAGCGACGCCTGATCCCCCTGGCGCCCATGATCGACGAGTTGTCGAACCTCACGGATCTCGCGCCCGAGGTCGGGATCGCGTTCCAGGCCGATGTCCCCGATGACCTGATGGTCGACGCGGATCCCGACCAACTCTCCCGGGTGCTCGTGAACGTGGTCCGCAATGCAGTCCAGGCGCTCAGCCAGACCGGCTCCCCCCATGGCCAGCCCTGTATCGACATCTCGGCCCACCGGGAGGGCGGCACTGTCGTGATCTTTATCAAGGACAACGGCCCCGGCATCCCCGAACGAGCGAAGGCCAACCTGTTCACGCCTTTCCAGGGCTCGGCTCAGAAGGGCGGCACGGGCCTCGGGCTGCCGATTGCCGCCGAACTCATCCAACTCCATGGCGGAACCATCGTTCTCGATGAGGGCCATGGAAAGACCTGCTTCAGGATCACCATCCCCGACCGGCTCACCCCGGCGGAAGCGAACTGAGCTTTCGGCAAAACTTCCGCATAAGAGGCTTGCCAACCGCGCCGGATCCCTTTATGTCACCGGCCTCGGCCAACGTTGCTTCCCGCAACGACTTAGCCGGTCACGCGCCCGTAGCTCAGCTGGATAGAGCACCAGACTACGAATCTGGGGGTCAGAGGTTCGAATCCTTTCGGGCGCGCCATTTTTTCCAAGACATAGATCCAAGCAGGATAAAAGGTTCGAAGGCGCGTTTCGCGCACTCCGGAGCCTTCGTAAGCGCGATCTCCTAAGGGGCGGCTTTACACTTCCGCCGTTGGGGTGACGCCGAGATCGTCCAGCTTGGCTCGAACCTCCGTGATCGACCGCTTCAGTTTCAGGCTGATAACCGAGACGGGAGTTCCTTCCCGGGCAAGGGTCAGAAGAGTTTGAACGGCTTCATAGCTCCAGGAACCGCCGGAAGAATTCATGGCCGAGACCTCCAATCGTTGATCCGTGAGCGTCGCCTTGAAGTGCGGCGAGATCATGAAAAGGGGAGGTGGAGAGGCGTTCGTCGCAACCTTAGCCGAAGATGTGCGTTCCCTGTAGAGGCAACACTGACAGGAACTCTCTCATGGGTATCATCTGGACCATCATCATCGGCTTCGTGGCAGGTCTGATCGCAAAGTGGATCATGCCCGGCCGGAACGAGCCATCGGGTTTCATCCTGACGACGATTCTTGGCATCGTCGGCGCTTTCATCGCCACCTATCTCGGGCAGGCCCTGGGCTGGTACCGGGCGGATGAAGGGGCTGGCTTCATCGGCGCTATCGTCGGTGCCGTCGTCGTGCTCTTCATCTATGGCCTGATCGCCGGGCGCCGCTCGAGCTCGACCTACTGATCGCACCTGAGGCCTCCTCAGGAAGCAAGGGCCACAGTTTCCGCTGTGGCCCTTTTGTTTTAGCCGTGGTGAGCGAGGCGTCCGCTCTCCGACGAGCCCGTCAGGGCTGCCTTGACCGGGCACTGGCCCATATATCCACGCCAGGCCAGATAGGACCCGCCCGCCAGCGCCAGGATGTTCAGGAGCGGGTTGGGGCGGGGCTTGGCGGCTGCGGCGGCAAGACCGAGGCCTGCCAGCATGTAGACGCTGCGCTCTGTCGTGCTGAGATTGGGCTCCCCGTTCATCAGCGATCCGGCCCTGGCCGAAATCATGTTGGTCACGTCGTTTCTCCTTAATTGGCAAGGGGTCGAACGCGACGCGAAGCGGTGTTGTTCCCCCTTCGAAAAAGAGTCCGGACAATGCCCGGAACCTCAAAGCTTGGCCTTCGTTGAGTCCACGCTTCAACCAAGGAGTTGTCACCATGCCAGCTAAGGAAAAGACCTTAGAAGACCTGTTTCTTCATACGCTGAAGGACATTTTCTACGCCGAAAAGCAGATCCTGAAGGCCCTGCCGAAGATGGCAAAGAATGCGGAGTCGGAAGAACTGGCAAAGGCGTTCGAGACCCATCGTGTGGAGACGGAAGGCCAGATCGAGCGCCTGGAGAAGGTGTTCGAGATGCTTGGCAAGCCGGCTCGCGGCGTGCAGTGCGAGGCCATCAACGGCATCATCGAGGAAGGCAAGGAAGTCATGGAAGACTTCGCCGACAGCGAGGCTCTCGATGCCGGCATTCTGGCTGCCGCTCAGGCGGTGGAGCACTATGAGATCACCCGCTACGGCTCCCTGAAGACCTGGGCTCAGGAACTGGGCATGAATGATGCCGCCAAGCTCCTGGATCAGAACCTTCAGGAGGAGAAGAAGACCGACCAGCTTCTGACCCAGCTCGCCGAGGCGCGCGTCAACACCAAAGCCGCCTGACATTCGGTCTGATGTCGAAAACCCCGCGCTCCAGAGCGCGGGGTTTTCTTTTGAGCCTCCGGAGGCGGGAAGGCTCAGTGACAATTGGCCGGACAGGGTGTGACGGCCGTGTCCAGGGTGAGCCGCATGGAGCCCGTCGGGGTGATCTCGAGAGCGGCTTTCATGGCGGCTGGATCTTCGACCAGATGCATGAAGGCCAGGAGCCTCAGCCGCACGATCGGCGGCAGCCGAGAGAGGCAGACCGCCAGCGTCTCGGTTGCTCCGTCCGTCATCTCCTCCTGGACAAAGGAAGCGACCGGCGGAATCTCGTCAGGCAGCGACATGGGGCACCCGATCAACGAAGGCAGAGGCGTCTGTGGCGCGCACCAGGCATGATCCGCGCAGTCCCGCGAGCCTGCTGACATGTCTCAGACTCTCGTCTGAAATCTGGATGGCGGCGGCAATGCAGGGCTGGCCCTCGACCATCGTCGGCAGACCTAAGGGGCGAACCTTGAAGCCAGCCTGCTGCCAGCGCGGCAGCCACCACATTTCCACCACGGCGGTGACCTCCGTGATGCCCTCCTCAAGGCAGAATTGCTGAAAGGCTGCCAGCAGGCGGCAATCCGTGCGGCCCATGCGCCGCTCCCTGACGATGAAGTACCGGGTGCATTCGAGAATCGTCGGACCGGACAGCACATCCCGGTCCCTGACTAGATGGGCGAAGGATTCGCTGATCATGTGCGGCAGCAGGGTCGGGTAGAGCCTCAGGCCCCCGATGACGCGCCTGTCGTCGAGGGCGATCAGGTAGGTGACCTGTTTGTTGTCGTAGACATCCACATCCCGCCCGTCAGGCCGTGCGAGATCGCGCCAGCCACGCTCACTCACGAAAATCTCGTGCCTCAGGCGGAAGTACTCGTCCAGGATCGCTTCATATCCAGCTTTGTTCTCATCGGTGATGACGTGAATTGAGGTCATGCCTCATGCTCTCCTTTTCCGGAGAGCAGTGTTCATGACCGGCCCGATTTGAATATTGTAGGAAGTTACAGGTGCTCCTGGCTCATCGTGCGGAAAAGTGGATCCGGTTTTCCGCGCTCAACGATGAGCCGGTAAGAAAGAAGCATCGGATAGATCCCAAAAGTGCAAATCCACTTTTGGGTCCGATGCATCAGATCTCGATGAGCCGATGCTGAAGCACTCTGGCGACCGCATGAGTCTTGTTGGCGGCGCTGAGCTTGGCGCAGGCGCTGCCGATATGGGCCGTGATCGTCCGCTCCGTCACCCCAAGGATTTCCCCCGTATCGGCGGCCGACTTCCCGAGCGCCGCCCAGCGCAGCGCTTCCTGCTCGCGGGTCGTCAGGGGGTTCGGCCGTGGAGAGGGGGCCAGGATGAGCCGGGCACGCTCGAACGCATACATGGTCATCAGGTGGATGGCGGGCTTGGTCTGAGGCGTCAGGTCAAGGTCCGGGCCGCTCATGGAGAGGCAGGCTTCGAACCCGTTCAAGCCGTGAATGGGAAGGCAATAGCCCTGCCGCATGCCGAAATCGGCAGCCCCTTGCATGATCTCCTTGCCCCTGGGGTTCGTCTCAGGGTCGAAGCGGGCTTCGCCCCACTCGAAGGGCTGGACGGTCCTGCGGCACAACTGGATCACGGGATCGTGCCGGTCGTAACTGTTCCGCGTGTAGCGCTCGTACCAGCCAAGGGGCCATTTCTTGAGCAGGACCAAGCTTTCGATCCGCTGCTCCGGGTGAGGCAGCCCGGTCATGATGAAGTTCTCGAACCCGAACTGGGCGAAGGAGCGCTCCATCGCGTCGATGATCGCCTGCGGCGAGGCCAAGGCGTCGAGTTCCTCGATGAACTCGAACGCTCGTACCGTATGGTCAAGGCTGCGGCCGCTCATGGGCGTCTCCCAGGCAAGTCTTAATCCCAGGCAAGTCTTAAACCTTAAGATTGAAATTAGATATAATGCTACCAAAAGTTTTAAAGCTGGCATAGACAAGGCAGGGTTCATCAAAGGCAGGAGCGGGGCTTGCAGAAGAAGGCGCCTAACCACATCGACAGGCATATCGGTAGCCGGGTGAGGGCCCGGCGGACCATGCTCGGCATGAGCCAGGAACGGCTCGCGGGACGCCTTGGGCCTTACCTTCCAGCAGGTTCAGAAATACGAGAAGGGCATGAACCGCATCGGTGCCAGCCGCCTGCTCCAGATCGCCGGCATTCTCGATGTGGGCATCGAGTTCTTTTTTGAGGGGCTCCCCGGCCTGCGGGCAGGCGGGTTCTCCGCGGACAGCCTCATGGCCGAATTTCTGACCCGCTCGGAAAGCGACCGGCTCGTGCGCGGCTTCCTGCGCCTCAAGGACGATGAAGCACGCAGGAAGGTCGCCGACCTCGTCGACTGGCTCGCCTCCGTCAGCTAGGAGGGTACTGAGGAAATCCTGAAATCTCGGTTTCGAGCAGCGTTCGGAACCTGCCGCGCTTCTAGTGGTTACTCCCTCACGATTGAGAGAGGTTGACCATGGGCGTGGGACAGCAAAACACCAACAGGCAGCAGGACAACGGCAACGAGGAATGGGACGCGCTGAAAGGCGATGTCGGCGATATCGCAGGTGCCGCCGCGGAGCGCAGCCGTTACTTCATCGACAGTGCGCGCGAGCAGGCGACGGATTATGTCGACCGCCGCAAGGACGACATCGCGCAGTCGGTTGCTGATTTTGCCACGACGCTGCGTGAATCCACTCATTCCTTCGACGAGCGGCCGAACATCCGCGCCGTCGTCGATACGGCGGCCGAAGGGCTGGAGCAGCTGGCGGATTCGATCCGCGACCGGAGCTTTGCCGACTTCTTCAACGAGTTCGAGGGCGTGGTGCGCCGCCGGCCTGCAACGGTGGCTGCCGTCTCCGTGGCGGTCGGCTTCCTCGCCGCACGCTTCATCAAGAGCACGGCCGAGGATCTGCGGTACGACAGCATGAATGCCGGCTCGGCTCAGGGTGGTCAGGGCCGCTCGCGCCAGCAAGGTCAGCAGGGCCAACAGCGCCCCCGCGCCAAAACCAGCGCCTGACGGAGGCCGTCATGCAGGGTAACGGCAATCAAACCATTCAGGGTCTCGTCGGTGAGGCGCTGCGGGAATCGACCGATCTCGCGCAGAAGGAATTCACCCTCTTCAAGACCGAGGTTTCCCAGAACATGCGGACCCTGTTCATGGGGCTCGCCATGGTGGTCGCGGCGGCGGTCTTCGCGATCGCAGCCGTTATGCTGCTGACCGAGTCGCTGGTCGAGTGGCTCGCAACCGTCGTCAATTCGGAAGCGCTCGCTGCGCTTATCGTCGGCGGCATTCTGGCCGTGATCGCCATCGGCCTCGGGCTGTGGGGGAAGAACGCCATGACGGCGTCGTCGCTCACGCCGCAGAGGACCATGCGTTCGCTCAAGCGCGATGCGGAAGTCCTGTCTGAAAGAGGTGCATGATGACGTCACAAAATCTGCAGGAGCTGGAGAGGGATATCGAGCGCAGCCGCGCTCAACTCGACCAGACCATCGACCGTCTCCAGGACAAGATGACTGTTTCCGGCGTCGTCGACGATGTACTCGGGACTGCCCGCAACGGACAGTACGGGCCGCTCTACGACCGGGTTCTGGATACGGTCAGGCGCAATCCCGTGCCGGTGATGCTGATCGCCATGGGGATCGGGCTTCTCGCTTATCGCCTCGGCCGTCCTACCCGTCCTGTGCGCCCAGCTCCGCTGATCGTGGCCGATGAGGATCTCATCACCGAAGAGCATCTGCTGATGGAGGTGGAGGATCCCCGGCTGTACGGGTCGGAAACCGTTCACCAGCCCGCGACGGACCCCATGTTCGAGCGCCCCGGCATGAATTCCCGTTACTGAAGAATCGAACAGGAGCTTTCCATGGCAAACACCAAGAACGAAACCGGCAAGCCGGGTGCGGACAAGCAGAACGACGCCGGCACGGCCGGCAAGGTTTCCGCTGGTACATCGGTCGGCAATATCGGCGAGGCCCCCATGCCTCACGCCCACGATCAGAAGTCCGCTCAGAGCGCTGGATCGGCGGGCAACACGCAGTCGGCTGGCCAGTCCAGAGGCTCGTCGTCCGGTCAGTCTTCAGGCCAGTCCTCGCAGCACAACGCCCAGAACCAGGGCGGCATGGCAGACAAGGCACAGCAGGCCGCCGATCAGGTGCGCCAGAAGGCTGAGGATGTCTATGAGGATGCTTCCGAGTGGGCAAAGGATACGTATGAGCGCGCCACGGATTGGGCCTCCGGCACTTATTCGCAGCAGCGTCGTCGCATGAACAAGATGGGTGGCCGCTCTTCGCGCGCTTTCGGCAATGCCCGTGGTGGCGTTCAGAGCTACGTGTCTGAAAACCCCATGGTGGTGGGCCTTGTTGGCCTTGCTGCCGGCCTGCTTCTCGGCGCCCTTCTGCCCCGTACCCGCCGCGAGAACGAGATGTTCGGCGAATGGGCTGACGAGGTTCGCAACCAGGGTCTTCGCTATGCGCGGGATGCCGCGAGCCGCGGCCGTGAATATGTCGAAGAGAATTTCAGCGGCGACGACGCGCAGTTCAGCCGGCATGAGAGCGAGTTCGGCGGCCAGCGCGACGCCAATCGTCACTGACACAAGGCACTAGACCAAATAGAAAAGGGCGCCGGTGAAAACCGGCGCCCTTTTGTTGTTCTTTTGCAGCGATTATTAAGAGGCTCACCAGCCCTGCAGAAACGACAACGGCCACGGCGAGGTGATGCGCGTACATCCGGCGTCATCATCTCGGCATCGTGACCGCTTCTGGTCGGCACGAGTGCCGCCAGCGTGGCCTTGAGATGGGATCAGCCTGCCCTGAATTCAAGAGGATGAGGAAGTTTCTTAACTCTGTTCGGCTAATTTCCTTCTCTGCACAGGATCCTTCAGGAACGCAGCGTCTCCGAGTTTGTTGGCTTCGAACAGGGCCAATTTCCTAGCTAGAGGCTCTGCGCGAAAGATGGTCCTCCTCAGGGATCCGGTGATGGAGTTGGGGCATGCGTATTCTGATCCTGGAAGACGATCCGGCAATTGCCTTTGATCTGCAGGCCATCCTGGAAGCCGATGGTCACGAGGTTGTCGACTCCCTCAGCTCGCTGTCTGAAGCCTACCAGCATATCGACGACAGGTTCGATTGCGCGCTCCTCGACATCGATGTGATCGGTGGCAAGAGCTTCGGTGTGGCCGAGACGCTCATGGAGCGTCACATCCCCTTCGTCTTCGTGTCGGCGTCCGTTCCATCGGATCTGCCACAGCCCCTGCAGCAGGCCGCTTTCGTGGCAAAGCCGTTCGAGGAGAAGGTGCTGCTGGAAACCGTCGAGCACGCCGTTCCCAATTTTCTCCCTTGCTGATGATCTGAACGGTCGAGGAACCTGTTCCCGTCCGGTGACTTCCCTCATCATGCAAGACTTCCGGTTCGGCTTCTGCTGCAAGTACATTCCCGAGGACGGTTTGGCGCAAACCGCCCGGGCCATGAACACGTCAACAGTGACGATGACTTATCTGGGTCGTCTCGAGCCGAAAGCTGCCTACGACAAGCTCGTGTCCGTTGTCACGCACAACCTGGAAGCCTTCCGGCTCCAGATCGAGCACGTGGCCGCAAGGCCGAGGCTGGAACGTCTTCACCGTCTGTCCAGCGATCTGCTCCCCGGCTACACCCATCCAAGCTGCCAGGAGTTTTATCGCGATCCGGATCTTCGCAACCTGATCGAAGCGAAGCTCGCGCAGGCAGGGCGCCTTGCTCGCGACAAGGATGTACGGCTGAGCATGCACCCTGGCCAGTTCTGCGTGATTGCTTCCGCCAATCCCTCAGCCGCCGCCAACGGCATTGCGGAATTCGAGTATCATGCCGAGGTCATGGCTCTTATGGGCTATGGTCAGGGATGGCATCCGCACGGGGCACACATCAACATTCACGGCGGCGCTAAAGCCATGGGTGCTGAAGGGGTCCGGAGCGGCCTCGCGCACCTGTCACAGACGGCACGCAATCTGATCACCATCGAGAATGACGAGGTGAGCTTCGGCCTCGACGATCTCCTGCCTCTCGTGGACTATGTGCCGCTCGTTCTCGATCTTCATCATCACTGGATCATGAGCCAGGGCGAGTACATCGAGCCCGATGATCCGCGCATTGCTCTAATCATCGCATCCTGGCGCGGTGTGAGGCCCGTGAGCCATGTGAGCGTGTCCCGTGAGGAGCTTCTCCCTGATTATGACATCCATAGCCTTCCGGACTTCAAGGCGCTCATTGCATCGGGGATCAAGCCGAAGGATCTGCGGGGCCACTCAGACCTGATGTGGAACGAGGCCATCAACGACTTGGTGATGCGCCACCTCTCCTGGTCCGATTTCGAGATCGAGGCAAAGCTGAAGAACATCGCCACCGAGGGTCTGGCGCATCATGTGGAGAGACGGAACTTCAGCCTTCAAGCAACAGGATAAAGTTTCATTAACGGCTGGAACCGGCGGAACCAACTCAACCAACGGTCGTTGTTGGGTATTGTATTGCGAGTCACGAAGTGATGTTGCCTGCTCATTCCACAGTTCTTTTGGTTGAAGACGAGCCTCTGATCCGTCTTTTCCTGTCCGAGCTTCTCGAAGAGAATGGCTTCAGGGTTGTCGAGGCCGCCAATGGCGCCGAGGCTCTGGTGCTGATGGAGGCGGGGCTGCGGGTCGATGTGCTTCTCACCGATGTAGATATGCCGACCGGCTGCAGCGGGTTTGAGCTGGCTCATCGGGTGCAAGAGCTCTGGCCCGGCACCGAACTTCTGATCATGTCAGGGCGTCAATGGCCCTCGGTGGGAGATCTTCCGCCCGGAGCAGCCTTCCTGGCGAAACCATGCCCGAACGAGATCATCGTCTCCCATGTGGTTTCCGCAGCGGAGCGCAGGAAGCGCCTGTTCTATGTTGCTGAAACCACACGGCAGCCCACGGAGCGAGATTCCAACATCCTGCCCTTTCCGAAAACAGCCTAAATTCCTGAACTCGATCTTGCTGACGGCGTTGAGCGGACATAAGCTCTGCCGGAATTGACCTTCATCAGGGGGCCGGAGGCTGTAAACGCTCTTCGGAATGTCCGACCGAAGGTTGGTCAATATGCTTTTCGAGCCAAACTTGAGGCTGTCGACGAGCTTCCCCATTCCATTCCCGGAGGATTACATGGCCACCAAGACGACTGACGGAAAAGCCGGCGCGAAGAAGGCTGCAGACAAGCCTGCTGCCAAGAAGGCTGCCGGTTCCAAGCCCAACGCTCTTCAGCAGCCCCTGCAGCCGTCCAAGGAACTGGCCGTGATCGTGGGCTCGAACCCGCTGCCGCGCGGCGAGGTTGTGAGCAAGATGTGGGAGTACATCAAGAAGAACAACCTGCAGAACCCCGAGAACAAGCGCGAGATCCTGGCTGACGACAAGCTTCAGCCGATCTTCGGCAAGCCGAAGGTGACGATGTTCGAGATGAACAAGCACCTCGCCCAGCACCTGAAATAAGCGAATTCCGCTTCAGGCTGATCAGGAATCCTGCCGCCATTGATCGAGCGGCAGGATTTCCGGCCTCTGACCCGGGGCCTTCCTCCACGGGTCCACGGCCCACTCCGCCCCTGTGCGCTTTTCGGCGATCACCGCCGTGAAATGCGGGTAGCGGCCATCAAGGAAGAACCCCCGCGACTCCGGATGCTCCACCACATGATAGGTAAGGAGCCCGCGCTCCTGCAGAACCAGGAGCAGGCTGGTCGTATTTGCGGTTTCATCCAGACAATCCATCTGCCCGTGAACGCCCGACATCTGGGGCGGCGATCCCGGTACGTCCGGCCTCCCGCCTAAGGACGCGGCCAGATAGGCGGTGTAGGACCTGATCACCTCGGTCAGGGCTTGCCGCTCGGCAGCCGCTGAACCCTGCGCCGATCTCAGGATCCCGCTCGCCCGGTTCAGCAACCCCCCGTCGACCGAGAGAGCCAACCGCCGGGTGCATCCATACCCGTGACAGGCGATGATGCGGGCTCCCGCCGGTTCGACGTAGCCTCGCTCCGTGTACCATCCCTGAGCCGCCCGAGGTCCGGCGATGGCCGGAGCGCTCAGGGACAGGGGTGTCAGAACCGTCGAAAGGAGCAGTAGCGTCAGTCTCACGATGGGGGTACCTATCGGCTTCGCTTGCAGGGCTCTTGGCGATATAGGTCAAGCAGCCCGGCTGCCTATAGGTTAAGCTTGGTTGAGTTGAGCTACGACTTTCGAGGTTTTTTATGTCCCGCATCGTCTTCCTGAACGGTTCCTTCCTGCCGATCGAAGAGGCCAAGGTGCCTTTTATGGATCGAGGCTTTCTGTTCGGGGACGGGGTCTATGAAGGGATCGGCGTGCTCGACGGTCAGTTGATCGACAACGAGGCGCATCTTGAGCGTCTGGAGCGCTCCCTTGCCGAGGTGCGCATCCGCAATCCCTATTCGCGCGCCGAGTGGACCTCCCTGCAGCAGGAGATCGTCCGTCGCAACGGCATGGCGGAAGGGTTTATCTATTTCCAGGTCACCCGCGGCGTGGCCGAGCGCGACTTCTTCTTCCCCGAGAACGCCGAGCCCAGCGTGGCCATGTTCACCCAGGCCAAGTCCATCGCCGACGCCCCGGCAGCCCGGACCGGCATCGCGGTGGTAACCGTGCCGGACCAGCGCTGGGCGCGACGCGACATCAAGTCGATCAACCTGCTCGCCCAGGTGCTGGCCAAGCAGGCGGCCAAGGAGGCGGGCGCCCAGGAGGCCTGGCTGGTGGAGGACGGCTACGTGACCGAGGGCGGCTCGTCGAGTGGCTTCATCGTCACGAAGCAGGGCAGCATCGTCGTGCGCCCTCTCTCGAACGCCATTCTGCCCGGCATTACCCGCAAGTCCCTGCTGCGGCTCTCGGAAGAGGCCGGCATCCCGCTCGAAGAGCGTCGGTTTACGGTCGAGGAGGCTTACGATGCCGCCGAGGCCTTCCTCACCAGCGCGTCGAACTTCGTCCTGCCCATCGTGTCGATTGACGGACGTCCCGTGGCCGATGGAAAGCCCGG
The DNA here is from genome assembly GCF_016734765.1 of Microvirga soli. GTDB lineage: Bacteria > Pseudomonadota > Alphaproteobacteria > Rhizobiales > Beijerinckiaceae > Microvirga > Microvirga soli. The sequence goes on from NZ_JAERQE010000043.1 coordinate 26,132, forward strand.
TCCCATCACGAAGCGGCTGCGTGAATTGTACCTGTCCATGGCCCGCGTCCCGGCCCTGGCCGCCGAATAGCTTTGCCGGAACCCGCCATCGGGTCGCTCGTTGCCTTTCCAAAGGAGCGACCCATGAAGCGTGTGCTGATCCTATCGACGATTCTGGCCGGCTGCCTCGGAACGGCGGCGCTCGCGCAGAACCCTGGGGTGCTGAATCAGCAGGCCCCGAATATGCCGGCGCCGAGCCAGATGCCGGCCGAGAAGGTGGAGCCCGACAGCAACCTCTCCGGCACCAATGGTCCCTCGTCGACAGGCTCGACCAAAACATTGAGCGATAAGCTTGAGCAGACCGACGGCGTGATCCGTCCGCCGGAAACCGCGACCCCCGACATCACGGTGCCGGCGCCCGTGCCCAATCCAGGCACCACTCCTGTCATACGCCCACCAGCGGGCCAGCAGGTCGATCCGAAATAAAGGAATTTTTAGGAGGCCGGGAGCTGCTTCCCGGCCGAGCGCCGCCGCTTGCCCTCGCGGGATCTGTTGTTCTCGCGAGGCTTGGCCTCAGGTGAACGCTCACTGCCGCTCTGCATGATCTGGGCGGCCACCTCGGAGATCTGGCGCCGCAGCTCATCGTTCTGGCCACCCGAGACTTCCATATTCGTAAGCCGCTCCTGAGCCTCATCGCGCTCCGCTTCGATCTCGCGGATGCGTTGCTCGAGGATCAAACCTCGCTCCTGCTCGGCGGCGATGCCTTTGGCGAGTTCCGCCAGGCGCAGGCGCTCGTCCGACAATTCGCTGTGCCGCTCGTTCAAAGCACGTTCGAAGTCGTTGCCTCGGGCAGTCTGGGTCATGAGACGGGTTTCCAGATCCGAGATGGTGATCCGCTTGGTGTCGAGATCGCTCAGGGCCGTTGTGAGCCGGCGCTCCATGTCGGCAAACTCCGTCTCCAGGCGGGCCAGCTTCTCCTCCGCATGAAGGAGTTCGGTCTTCGTCCTGGAGCGCTCGTGCTGGGTGAGTTCCAGCTCCATGCGGGTGTTGGACAGCTCGTTGAGAGTTGCCCGGTGGGCGTTCTCAAGGGCCGTGAGGGTTTCGCGGGTGCTCGCGAGAAATGTCTTGGTTTGCGCGAGATCTTCATCGGTCGCCGCCAGACGCGTCTGGGTGCTGGCGAGACTGACTTCGAGCTGGGCCACATTCTGGTCGCGCTGGGCCAGGGTGCTTTCGAGAGCCTCGATGCGGATCGCCCGCCGGCCCAGCTCCTCCATGCTCTCCCGCTTGTAGGCCAGCGCCTCTTCCGCCTTGCGCTCGATTCTCCGCTGAAGCACGGCGAATTCAGCGCGCAGGTGGTCCTTTTCCGCCGTCAGTTCTGAGATCGACATGGGAAAAAGCGCCTCGGCCCGGCGGCGGGCGAGACGCTCCGCGCGGGCGTTGACGGCTGGGATGATCAGAAGCGCGATTAGGGATGCTACGACGAACCCCAACGCGAAAATCATGATTGTTTCGATCACGCGAACGCCAACTCCAAGGTGCTTGACCGGTAACGCTCAAGCACCTTGCCTTGTGCCTGCGCAGCTTTCTAGAACAGTAATGCTCCAGACGGCCCGTTGTAGCGCATCCGAGGGCAGTTTCCACTGCCTCGGAGTTGGCACTCGCTCGCTTACGTAGCCTAGAAGGGGTTCCAGGTGGGCTCTGAGGTAAACTTCAGATAGCCGATATTGACGCCAAGGCGGGCTCCGACCCCGGCACGGATCGGCACCACGATCATCTCGTCCGCCGCCACGGCCGTCACGCCGAAGCCGCCGATGAAATAGGCCGAGCCGTCGACGCCGACGAAGCGCTTATAGAGCGCATCCGTGAAGGGCATGTTGTAGACCAGCATCATGGTGCGGGCGCCATCGCCGCCCACGTCGAAGCCAAGCGAAGGGCCCTGCCAGAAGATGCGGCGATCCCCGGCGTTGCGGGTGAAGAGCTTGCCCTCGCCGTAGCGCAGGCCGCCGAAGAAGGCCCCGGAGGCTTCCTGCCCCAGGATATAGCCGTTGGGTTCGCCCCAGCGGCGGATCGCCTCCTGAAGGGCAAGGGCAATGCCGCGGGAGGCCGAGCCGAAGAACTGATGGCCAGACTCGACCAATTCATCGGACCGGAAGGATTCCGGGCTGCCGGGATTGGCAGCATAGGCGCGCTGGACGGTTTGGGCCGATGCCTGCAGGGGCAGGGCGCTGATCAGGGCGGCAAATGCCGCAGCCGCAAGAAATGTGGACCGGGAGCGCATGGGCTATCTCCTCGCATGAGACAGGGGACAATCCGGCCGTCATGGGCCGAAAGGCTGCTATCGAGGCCCGAACCTTACGGTCATCAACCCTAACAATCTCTGTACGGAATGCCGTTGAACGGGCTCGCGGCTGTTCCGAGCCCGAATTAACCCGGCCCTTGGCAAGAGAATCAGCTGGAGAAAAGGGAAGGCTCAGGCGGCCGAGGCCGATACAGGCAGATCCAGCCGAGGCGCCAAGGCCGCGTCGCCGATGGCCGCGAAGGGGCCGTTCCGATAGCCCTTGCTCTCATGGCCGTAGGTGAGGGGGGCTCCCCCCGGTCCGACCACGCTGCCGCCGGCGCAAGTGAGGATGTGGTCACCTGCCGCCGTGTCCCATTCCATGGTCGGGCCGCAGCGCACATAGACGTCGGCCTCGCCGGAGGCGATGAGGCAGAACTTCAGGGCCGAGGAGGTCATGCGTCTCGTGCCGATCGACAGGACCGACAGGCAGGCCTCCGTGGCGATGTCGCCGTGGCGGCGGCTCACCAAGGCCACGAGATCCTTCTCCGGCGCCGGGCGCACCTTCGCGTCTCGCCAGCTGAAATCGGTTCCCTGGCCATCGGGCAGGGCGCTCACCCGGGCACGCTCGCCGGCGATCCAGATCGACCCCATGGCCGGCGCGGACACCACGGCCGCCATGGGCCGGTCGCCCCGGATCAACGCGATGTTGACGCTGTACTCGCCCGTGCCGTGAATGAAGTCACCAGTGCCGTCGAGGGGATCGACCAGGAAGAAATAATCGTCCGTCTGGACCGTGCTGGAGGTTTCCTCCGCGATCACCGGAACGCCGTCCCAGGCCTCGTTCAGTCGCTGGATGATCAGCTCCTCGGCTGCGAGGTCGGCAGCCGTCGTGGGGGTTCCGTCGTCCTTGATGCGCTTGTCCACCAGCGCGGTCTCCATGCCGCGCAGGACACGCCCTGCCTCTAAGGCGATGTGAGCCAACTTCAGGGCGATCTCGTCGGGGTTCTGTCCATCGAAGCGCATCATGGATTTGTGCCTGTTCCCGCGCGGGCTGTCGATGTCTTTTTGCCCGCTTTTCAAAGAACTCTGAGCCGGGTATCCCGGTTCACGTTCTCTTTCCTGTTTGGCTGTATTCGTGCCCGTCGAAGTTCCGATTTCATGAATGAACAGCTGACGTTACGCCGTCTCCGGAGCCCTCATGGCCACGATTTCCCTCGATTCGCTCGATCTCGCCGCTCTCCTCTGCTCACGCGTCTGCCATGACGTGATCTCGCCGGTGGGTGCGATCGTCAACGGGCTCGAGGTGCTGGAGGACGACAGCGACGCCTCCATGCGCGACTTCGCGCTCGACCTGATTCAGAAGAGCGCCAGGCAGGCGTCTGCCCGCCTCCAGTTCGCCCGTCTCGCATTCGGGGCGGCTGGTTCCGCCGGCGCCTCGATCGACCTCGGCGATGCCGAGCAGGTGGCTCGCGGGCTCTTCCTCGACGACAAGATCAGCTTCTCGTGGTCGTCGCCCCGGCTCCTGTTCCCGAAGAACCGGGTGAAGCTGCTCCTCAACCTGGTGATGATCGCCACCACGGCCATCCCGCGGGGCGGCTCGATTGCCGTGACGGTCACGGGAGATGCCGAGAGCTGCGCCTTCACCATCGTGTCGAAGGGCCTGAACGCCCGCATTCCCGCCCATTCCGAGGCGCTCCTCGCCGGCGATTCGGAGACGGGCACTGTGGATGCCCACGGCATTCAGATCTTCTACGCCGGCATGGTGGCCCGCGCGTCGAACATGACCATCGCTTTCTCCATCGAGGGCGACGAGGTGACGATCAAGGCTGCCACGGCATAAGGCTGCCGACGATCCTTTTCGAAACTCAAAAAAGAAAAGCCCGGCTGAATGCCGGGCTTTTTCGTATCGATGGAGCTTCGCGTCAGATCGCTATCCGCTCTTCGGCCTCGGTCGGCTCGCGCAGCACGTAGCCGCGGCCCCAGACGGTCTCGATGTAGTTGCGGCCCTGCGAAGCATTGGCGAGCTTCTTGCGGAGCTTGCAGATGAAGACGTCGATGATCTTCAGCTCCGGCTCGTCCATGCCGCCATAGAGGTGGTTAAGGAACATCTCCTTGGTCAGGGTCGTGCCCTTACGCAGGGAGAGAAGCTCCAGCATCTGGTATTCCTTGCCAGTGAGGTGTACGCGGGCGCCGCCGACTTCGACCGTCTTGGTGTCGAGGTTGACGATCAGGTCCCCGGTGGTGATCACCGACTGGGCGTGACCCTTCGAGCGGCGCACGATCGCATGGATGCGGGCCACCATCTCGTCCTTGTGGAACGGCTTGGTGAGATAATCGTCGGCGCCGAAGCCGAGACCCTTCACCTTGTCCTCGATGCCGGCCATGCCGGAGAGGATCAGGATCGGCGTCTTCACCTTCGCGACGCGGAGGGTCCGCAGAACCTCGTATCCCGACATGTCGGGCAGGTTCAGGTCGAGAAGGATGATGTCGTAATCGTAGAGTTTGCCGAGGTCGATGCCCTCTTCTCCGAGATCCGTCGTGTAGATATTAAAGTTCTCGGACTTCAGCATCAGTTCGATGCTTTGCGCTGTCGCGCTGTCGTCTTCGATCAGAAGTACGCGCATGTTCAATCCCCAGCCCTTGCCCTTGAGCTTTGAAACAGCGGAAGGCTGTTCATCCGCCGCCGGGCTTGGGGCGGATGCTCTTTTGAACTGATTCGAAACGCTAGTACGGAATGGTTAACAAACCCTGATTCTGGGACGCAAGCGCTTAACGAACTTGACAGGCAGATCATCCGCCGAAGGCCATTATCCTGTGGATTCTGGGTAACCATAGGGAACCGCCTTACAACATCCCAAAAGCTTATTATCCAAGCGTTTCAGCCTTTGTCCGGAGAGGGACCCGAGGGAACCACAACCGTGACAAGGCCAGTGTTAACGAAATCGGTAAACGAATGGTTTACGAGGCCCGCAAGACGCAAGCCTGAGGCAAGATTTCGCCCAGGAGGTTGAGATCACAGGAATTTTTTGTCGGCCCCGGTAAGGAAAGCTCAACCTCCGTCGGCGATGGTGTCGCATGTCTGGCGGATAACTGAGCGATCCGTGAGGCGAAATGAAACAGCGACGTGTGGAGTTGAATCAAGATGAAGTCGCGGGACACGCTCATCCGCCTCAAGCGCTTTCAAGTCGACGAGAAACGTCGCCGGGTGGCGCAGATCGAGATGATGATCGCCGAGTTCGACCGCATGGCGGCTGACCTTGATCGGGAAATCGCAGCGGAAGAGCAGAAGGCCGGTATCACCGACCTCAACCACTTTGCCTATCCGACCTACGCGCGCGCTGCGGCCCAAAGGCGGGACAACCTTCGCCTCTCGGCTCAGAACCTGCACATCCAGCTCGACGATGCGAAAGCCGAGCTCGGAGAGGCGTTCGAGGATTTGAAGCGGGCCGAGAGCCTCGAGGATCGCGAGCGTTCCATGGATGCGGCCATCAGCCAGGCCGGCCAGGGCCGCGTGGTTCGCGCCACGGCCTGAAACCCCGCCGCACCGAAATCTTAAAAAGGCGCGCCGGTCTGGCGCGCCTTTTTCATGTCTGCGGCACCAGCAGCGGAATATGGGGCGCCGCCTCCCGGGGGAGGAAGCCGTGAAGGCGCGGATCGTCCGCGACCTCGATGGCGCGCCGGTACGGCGTGAAGCCCGAGCGCATATAGAAAGTGAGGGCGCCGGGGGAGTCGAGCGTGCAGGTATGGACGAAGAAGCGCTGTGCCGGCCGGGTGAAGGCACGGCGGATGGCCTCGTTCATCAGGAACCTGCCCGCTCCCTTGCCGATGAAGCCGGGTACCAATCCCAGAAAGGCGAGTTCCACCTCGTCGTCAGGGCGGAAGTCCAGTTCGAGCAAGCCCACATCCCCGGTTCCGTCATGAAGCGCGTAAGCCTCCACCTTCGGGTCGTCGAGGATCGCAGCGAGTTGGTCATCCGGCATCATCGCCCGGCTGAACCAGAGCCAGGGCTCGCCCACCGCACGGAACAAGGACCGGTAGCGCGGCCGGTCATGATCGATGCGCTGAAGCGTCCAGGCTTGCGGCTGCTGGATCGGAGAGCGGTCCGGCGGCTTTCTCATCTTGAGATAAGTGACAATGGTCGCAATCTTGCCAAGGGGCAGGTCGGTATAGCCGTCGAGGTTGAGAGCCACTGCCGATGTGCTCGTCATGAGGAGTCAGCCTTTGGGGTCGTCGAGAAACAAGGCCGCTTGATAAAGCGATCACTTCTCCCCGTCACGCCTTCCGGTTGGACTTTATGTCATGGACCTCCACGCCAATATCCCCTTGCAGACCAAGGGGATTGTGGGCACAGAAGAGCCAATGAGGGAGATGTGCCGGCTCGATGAAGAATGTGCGTGAGTTCATTTGGCCCGTGATCGGGCTGCTGGCCGTCATCATCTCCGGCTGGCTTCTCTACCGCGAACTGCGTGGCATGTCCCTGGACGATGTGTGGGACAGCCTGACCGCCGTTCCCTCCCACCGTTACGCTCTCGCCGGCCTCTCGACCCTTTTCGCCTATGCGGCGCTCGCCTGGTACGACCGGATCGCGCTTCTCCACCTCGGCGTCCGCCACATCTCCTGGCTGTTCGTGTCCGTCACGTCGTTCACGACCTATGCACTCTCCCACAATATCGGGGCGTCGGTCTTCTCCGGTGCCGTCGTGCGCTACCGGGCCTATACCTCGAAAGGCCTGAGCGCCCCGCAGATTGCCGTGCTGGTAGCCCTCTGCTCCTTCACTTTCGGGCTCGGCACCATCCTGCTGGGCGGCATCACTCTCGTGGCCGACCCGACACTCCTGCATCGGCTGGAAGAGCTTCTGCCCTCGATGCTGACCAATCCGGCCACCGCCCGCATTGTCGGGCTGCTGCTGCTCGGCTTCGTGGCGCTCTACGTGGTCGGATCGGTCCTGCACCTTCCGCCGCTCGTCGTTCGCAAGGCCAAGCTCGAATATCCCCGCCCGGCCATCATGGTGCGCCAGCTGATCGCCGCGCCGCTGGAGCTTCTGGGCGCTGCCGGCATCATCTATTTCGTGCTCCCGGCGCATCTGGAGCCGAGCTTCATCGTCGTGCTCGCCGTGTTCCTGGCGTCGTTCTCGGCGGCCCTGGTGAGCCATGCCCCCGGCGGTCTCGGGGTGTTCGAACTCGTCTTCCTCACGGCCATGCCGGACATCCCCAAGGCCGATGTGCTGGCGGCGCTCATCATCTTCCGCCTGTTCTATCTCCTGGTCCCCTTCGGTCTGTCGCTGGTGGTCGTCCTTCTGTTCGAGCGGGCACGGCTCGCCCAGGCCTGGCGTGGCCGGATCGTCGCCGACGGTTCCGTGCCGCCGCCGCCGCTGTCGTCGTCCGACCAGTAAGGATAGAAGAGCGCGAACGCTCAGGCCGGGCGCCGACCCGGCTCGGGCACGGCAATGCCGGCCTGCATGTATTCATTGAGCTTGTTGCGCAGGGTGCGGATCGAGATGCCGAGGATCCGGGCCGCATGGGTTCGATTGCCGATGCAGGACGCGAGCGTGTCGAGGATCAGGTGCCGCTCCACGTCGGCGAGGGTCCGACCAACCAGAATCTGCCTGAGGGTCTGAATTGTCTGCTCCTGGACGGCAGGGGAGGGCGAAGCGGCTAGCGCTTCGAGGGAGGCTGAAAGTTCCAACAGATCCTGGGTGCCGAGCACGTTGAGAGCCTGCCTTTAGGAGAGGTGATTCAGGAGTTTATGCTCATCTTATGGTTAGGAAGCTCTTAACGGCTGAGCTTCAGGCATCGAATTCTTGAACCTGAAAATGGAAAAGGCGCTGGCTCGGGTGAGCAGCGCCTCGTCGTCGGGTCTGCCGGCGTGCTTACTGCCGGTACTGCTGGATGCGCGTGGTGCGCAGGCCGGCCAAGCCGTGCTGGTCGATGGAGAGCTGCCAGCTCAGGAACTCCTCGGTGGTCAGGGTGTAACGCTGGCAGGCTTCTTCAAGGCTCAGGAGACCGCCGCGGACGGCGGCAACAACCTCGGCCTTGCGGCGGATAACCCAGCGACGGGTGCTGGTAGGGGGAAGGTCGGCAATCGTCAGGGGACTGCCATCAGGCCCAATGACATACTTGACCCTTGGGCGGTGGGGTTCGGTCATGATACGCTCACACAAAAATTCAACGACCTCAGTGGCTCGAACCTACGCGACGGGACTTAATGTTTTCCTAAGCCCAATCAGGCGGTTATCGAGAGTGCCTAAGCTTAGCCATAAACATTAACATTGGCTTATTTCGGCGCACTTTCCCTTTTAAGAATTGTGGCGAATGAGCATCGGGACCCAAAAATGAACCTGCATTTTTGGGTCCCGATGCTCATTGTCTGAGCTGACGCATCGTATGGTCGGACCCAGAGGGCCAAGCAGTGAAAACGGGTCCACTTTTCCGCACGATGCGCTATAGGGAGACTTTGGCCCCTCCCGTGCGCCGCCTTGAACGGCGCCTCTGGATGGAATTATGCTCAACTCACTTAACCTGCCTACAGAACCCTCGAAGACCCGCGTCGTGGTTGCGATGTCGGGCGGCGTGGACTCCTCCGTCGTCGCGGCCCTGCTCAAGCGCGAGGGCTATGACGTCATCGGGATCACGCTCCAGCTCTATGATCATGGGGCTGCCGCCCACCGCAAAGGCGCCTGCTGCGCCGGCCAGGACATCTACGATGCCCGGCGGGTGGCGGAGGCCATCGGCATCCCACACTACGTGCTCGACTACGAGGCCCGCTTCCGCGAGGCCGTGATCGACCGCTTCACCCAGAGCTATCTGGAGGGCGAGACGCCGATCCCCTGCGTCGAGTGCAACCGCTCGATCAAGTTCCGCGATCTCCTGGAGACCGCCCGGGAGCTCGGCGGCGATGTGCTCGCGACAGGCCATTACGTAGCAAGCCGTGCTCTGCCGGATGGGCGCAGGGCGCTGCATCGGGCGGCTGATCCGGACCGGGACCAGAGCTACTTCCTGTATGCCACCACGCCGCAGCAGCTGGATTTCCTGCGCTTCCCCCTCGGCGAGCTGCCGAAGGATCAGGTCAGAGAGCTGGCGCGTGAGTTCGGGCTCACTGTAGCGGAAAAGGCCGACAGCCAGGACATCTGCTTCGTCACGCAAGGCCGCTACAGCGACGTGATCGAGCGCCTGAAGCCCGGCGCGGTGCAGGGCGGTGAGATCGTCCATATCGACGGCCGGGTGCTTGGGCGCCACGAGGGCATCATCCATTACACGGTGGGGCAGCGGAAGGGCCTGGGCCTCTCCGTCGGCGAGCCGCTCTATGTGGTGCGTCTCGAGGCCAAGGAGGCCCGCGTGGTGGTTGGCCCTCGGGAGGCGCTGGCCACCCGGCTGATCCGCGTGACGGACGTGAACTGGCTCGGCGACGTGCCCCTCGACTCCTTAAGCGAGAAGGGCATGGAGGTGGCCGTGCGGGTGCGCTCCACGCGCGAACCGCGCTCGGCGATCCTTCGATCCACAGGAACCAGCACTACGGTCGAGCTGTTATCGGCGGAAGACGGGGTGTCTCCCGGTCAAGCTTGTGTCATCTATGAGAGCGATGCTCCGCGGGCACGTGTGCTTGGCGGGGGAACGATTGCTCGCACAATGGCCGAAGCCGCAACCGCCGCGGCCTGAGGCCTCGACCGAAGGGACCTTTATGACGGATGGAGCGACCACCGTTCTGATGCGCAAGGCTTATGCGCGTTGGGCGCCGATCTACGACCTCGTCTACGACAAGCTCACCGAGCCGGCCGCCCGCGCCGCCGTGAACGCCGCTGTCGCCTGTGGGCCGAAGGTGCTGGAGGCCGGCGTGGGCACGGGCCTTTCCCTTGGCTATTATCCCATGCATGCCGAGGTCTACGGGGTCGATCTCTCCGAGGACATGCTCCGCCGGGCCCAGGAGAAGGTCGACAGGCGAGGCCTCACCCATGTGAGGAGTCTGCAGGTAATGGACGTCACCCGCCTCGGCTTCCCGGACGGCACTTTCGATGCGGTCACGGCGCAGTTCATCATCACCCTGGTGCCTGAGCCGGAGACGGCGCTGGACGAGTTCATGCGCGTGCTCAGGCCCGGCGGCGAGATCGTGCTCGCCAACCACTGGGGGCAGCCCTCCGGCCCCATCGCGGCGGTCGAGGAGATGGTTTCCCCCATCGCCAAGGCCATCGGCTGGAGCTCGGCCTTCAAGGCCTCGCGCGTCGAGAATTGGGCTCAGCGGACGGGACACATGGAGGTCGTGGAACTGAGGTCCCTGTTCCCGAGCGGCTTCTTCAAGCTCATGAGAATCAAGAAGAAAGCCTGATGGCTCGGGGAGACCGGAGGAGCCGGGTCTTCGTCGCCAGGACGTGACTTTCGGGGACCTGGCCCTATCTCTAAAGGCAGGGCACCTCCAGATCACGAAAGCACTTCCGATGCGCCTTTTCATGTTCACCTCCCAGGCCAAGGACGACCTTCACGCTTTTGCAGGAGATGAATCCGGCACCAAGCTTCCGGCCAAATACGCTCCCTGGGGGCTGACCGGCACGCTGAACTCCCGCGAGACCCCGCCGCACAAGTTCTCCCGCAAGGCTATCGAGCAGGCGGTCTCGAGCGAAGGCTTCCAGCTCTGGCGGATGAAGCCCAAGGGCTGACCGAAGCGACCCTTCATTCAACCCCGGACGAGTGCAGGTCTTCAGCTGCGTCGCGCCGAAATCTTCCCGTCCAGGCGCATGACCGACGGGGTGGCGACAAATCCGTATTTTCCCAGCGGGTCTTTCTTGACACCTGGGGTCAACCTTCCCTATATCGCGCTTGCCTGACGCGGGGTCCGCCCCGCTACCTGGGGCGGAGTAGCTCAGTTGGTTAGAGCAGAGGAATCATAATCCTTGTGTCGGGAGTTCAAATCTCTCCTCCGCTACCATTGATCAGTTAAGCGATCGAAATAACTAGAAGTTTTATCTTTGGCCTCGTATCGGTAGCGCCTCCAGCACGAAGAGCTCAATAACTTCCGTTGGCTGAGCGGGCATTTGCATTGATTGCGAGCGTCCACTTTCGACCGATGCTGTTCTCTAATGGGTCAAGGGGCAACTCTCCAATCCTGAGCGGTTTTGCGATCCCAAAGGGTTTCTGC
>NZ_JAERQE010000044.1 GCF_016734765.1 Microvirga soli
TCAACGCTGCCTTGGCATGCCGGGCATCGATGCAGATGACAGGCAATCCCAGCGCATTCAGCTCGTTCCAGAGCCACGTCGCCGTCGCTCCAGTCTCAAGCCCCACCCGGGCCACATGCGGCGCATGGGATTGAATGAAGCCCGCGATCGCCTCCGGGTCGGAGGGGATCATGCCTTCGCGTACAATCTTCCCCGTTTGATCGACAATGCAGATCGCCGTCAGCTTCAGCGAGACGTCCAGTCCGACATAGTGCTCCATGGCTACCCTCCTCACGGTCAGGGCCCTGGCGTGGGCCTCGTCGATCTTAGAGAGCTGATTCCCAGAGCCAGGTTATGGCGCGGCCCCGGAATTACCCCATGTGTGAAAACGCTGACGAGCCACTCCTCGGAGAAACTTTATGTCTCGTAAGCCCCGATTAGCCGGGAAATCCTCGGGGCAAAGCCGCGAACTTGTACGAATAGTTCTTCATAGTCAGCTTGGTTCGAGTTTTCACACAGGCTGGACCATTCTGGCGTGAACAGGCCCTACTAGGAACCCTTGGCCGAGTCAGGGGATCTCAAGGCGCTCTGCGCACCCGACCTGACCAGCATCCTAGCGCTGACGAGCCCGGGCCACAGCACGCGCCGCGACGGCGCGCCAGTGCCTCTGGTGTCGGGTGTGTTGCCTCGGTCCTCGAAGGTCTTGCGCTCGATGTCCTCTTGCACCATCGCACCGAGGTAGGCGCGTTCTGCTGTGATAAAATATGCGACTCCGACCTGCAAACCAGATTTTGGGCTGATAGCTTGTAGGTGGATGACGGACGACCCCGACATTTCCGAGTGCGCGGGATCATCCCTCATGCCGCTGACCGAATTCATAAGGACATCGTCATCATTGTCCATCTGGCAACGGAACAATGTCGCTGATGAACGCCGCCGACAACATAATGGCGGAGAAGATACCTCTTTTGGCTTACCTCTTCTGTATCGTCGCGAATCCGTGAAACCTGACCTTATAAGTCTTCTCGCGAAAACAAATTTTAAGAATGAATCGCAAAAAATGCGGATCAGCAAAGCAGATCTGCAACATCACGGGGGCAGAAGATGATCTCTCAAGTCGAGCATGTTGCTCGTGCGTTCTACGACGCTGAGAACGATGGACATTCTTGGGACAGCACACCCAACAATATCAAAGACGAATTTCGCTTGTATGCTCGTGCGGCCATCGCACTCCATGAGCAGCTCCAAAACCAAAAACTAGCAGAAGCGGGTAGATCAACATCGGTGGACATCTCCGAAGCTGCCTAATGCCCGCCACTGACGCACTTCATCACTAGCATATCATGATCTAGCCTATTTATCTGGGCGACGGACCCGCCGGTGGGTTGGGTCATCAAGTGCATATGCGGCTGGGCTGGCAGCGAGCCACGAGAGGGTCGCCCTTTGTTGGCTTCCGGCAGTCTGCTGTTGCTCGCGTTTGGAGGGCACACAGAAAGGGGACTATTCGGACATCCGGCATAGGTCCCCCTGGGTTGCCTTAATCCGTCTGCTCTCATCGAGTGGGCGAGTGCCATATTGAGCAGATGATCGCAGCCTACGACAAGCACGGCGGCAACATCATCGCCGTGGAGGAAGTGCCCGAAGACCAGACCCACCAGTACGGCATCGTGTCGGTGGGCCAGGAATTCGGCCAGACCTTCGAGATCACCGGCATGGTGGAAAAGCCCCCGAAGGGCACCGCACCGTCGAACTACATCATCTCCGGCCGCTACATCCTCCAGCCCCAGGTCTTCGACCTGCTCTCGACCCAGGAGCGCGGGGCCGGCAACGAGATCCAGCTCACGGATTCGATGATCCGCCTCATGAAGGAGCAGCCCTTCTTCGGCATGAAGTATCACGGCAAGACCTACGACACCGGCTCGAAGATCGGCTTCCTCATGGCCAATGTGGCCTATGTCTTGGAGCGCGAGGAGCTCTCGGGTGAGTTCCGCAAGGAACTCGAAGCGCTGCTGCGGCAGAAGTAAATGGGGGAGGCGACGAGGAGCTTTATGTAGGAGATGATCTGGCCGGACGGGCGACGCGAAGCGCGTACTCGATTGGCAGCCAGGTCTTGCCTCATTCAGGAGGAAGATACCGAGTCTGAGAAGCCCTCTAGACCAGCTTCTGAGATCACAGGAACAATCCGGGTCGGCTGCGTGGGATGCTGACCCTTTTAGCCGAAGTCTTTACATCCCTGAAAACCGTTGCGAAGGGCGACCCTCACCTGGGCAATAATCTGACACGGGAGGCGTGATCAGGACAGTAGCCTGTATGCCGGCTTGGCAGCGCTCGGATGCCAGCGTGAGAGCAGCCCGGCGCGCCGTCTCTTCTGTGGGATAGACGTGCAGGAGAAATCCCTGTGAGGAGACGGACCAAGTATCCTGGTTGACTTGCCTGACTTCAAATAGCTCCATCGTGCTGCCCAATGGTGGTTTACCAAAGCTTAACGGTTGCCCTTCGCAGGTGCAACATGAATGAGCAGCCGCCGTAGACCCTGGGGTCATCTTGGTGCCGGAGCTTTGTTCTCAGCCTCAGGATTAGGCCGGTCAACCCGGTTGCCCGTTGCCTCGTTGCCAGGCAGCAGGCTACCGGGTGCACCACCATCGCACCAATCTGGGTGAAGAGTACCTGCACAACATCTTAGCCCTTGGCAGGACCAGTCTGCATCAAGCGTGGTACCTCGTCAGATGTGCCTACCAGTGCAGCTTGCTATTGTGGCTCCCCCCAAGCGTCAGTACAGTTCTTGGTAAGCAGTCGTGCCTGGCCAGTCCGGGCGTCTCGAAAACAAATGGCTGCGATTCAATGGGAAGAACGCAGATCCAAAGAGGTTCTACTAACGGAGCTGAACGGATCCGCGCTATCACGCTAGGGGAACCTCATGAAGGCTTCCAACGAGTTGACGCTTGTGGGGGACCTCCCAAAGAGCTTGAAGACCCAACGTAGGCTTGCACGGCAATTTGCTTTTGTGGCCGTTGCCGCAATCCTGATTGCCATGTTTACTCTTGGAAAATGGGTGTCTCAGAAAGTCGAGAGCAGTGTGGCGGAGTTCGCCGGGGCTTCGGCCGCACTCTATGTCAACACATTCATCACTCCTCGCCTTCAGGAACTAGCGTACAGGGACTCCTTGTCCCTGACGAGTATCGAGGCCTTGAATGAGGTGTTGGAAAGGCCGGCTGTGCGGACGCACGTTACCTCCGTTAAGGTCTGGCGGCGGGACGGTTTGATTATCTACTGCAACAACAGAGAACTTATCGGCCGGCGGTTCAGTCCCAGCCTGCATCTAAAGCAGGCTCTAGCTGGGCACGTGTCTACAGAGGTGGGCGATAGTCACCACGATGGCAGCAAGGAGGGCGGTGCTCCACGCCAGTTCCAACTTGCGGTCTACACCCCAATCCATGACGCCAATACTGGCGAGGTACTAGCCGTCCTAGAGTTTTATGAGAATGCAGAGGAGGTCAGAGGGCAGTTGGCTGTCGCCGAGGCGCAGAGTTGGGCCATCACCGGCGTGGTTGCTGTCGGAATGATTGGAGCCTTTTTCTCGATCCTGTCACAGGGCGGAAGAGCTATGGAGCAGCTGCGTGGGTCTCTTTTCCAGCGGGTTTCTCAATTGCGAGAGCTACTGCGCCAAAACGAAGCTCTGCGTGCCCGTGCCGACCGCGCCGCACGAAACGTGATCTCCGGGAACGAGCAGTTCATGCCTCGAATGGCCTCCGACCTGCGCGACGGACCGGCTCAGTCGATCAGCGTCGCACTCCTGCACATGAACGCACTGGAGCAATCCGGCAAAGCCGACGATAGCGCTGCAATCGTGCGAAACGCACTCTCGAAGGCTCTTAGAGATATATGGAATATATCCGCTAGCCTAATGATGCCGGAGATCAAGGAATTGTCCTTTGATGACGCGCTAGTGTTTGTTGTTGAAGATCATATGCGCAGATCGCAAAGAGTGGTTCAGCATGATCTGCGTAGCGAGGAGCTGCCCGCCTGCCCGCCCGATTTCATTAAAACCCTGGCTGCTCGCTTTCTTCAGGTTGGCCTCGATGGTGTTAGCGCGCAGGAAAGCACCGCGCATACGCTCGTCTGTGTTCGCCGCGATGGGGGGGACATTGTCGTGGAGATCAGGAGTTGGTGCCACGACGCCGCCGAGAACACCAATGAACGATCCGTCCAGCTTGGCCTGACCGGCATTTGGGACCAGATCGAAAGTATCGGCGGCACCATCAGCATGGCGAAGCAACCGGCAGGGGACGTCTACCTCACGGCGCGTCTGCCACTTAGCCTAGATGCTTGAGGGGTAAGCCATTTTCACACAGTTGTGCCAGCATCTTGCCAGTTGCACTCAACTTGCCGGTGCGGGATTGGAAGCGACCAAACAGCCATCATCCTAGGGACCATTACAAATGGCTAACCCGGGATTTGAGCACCCGCAGCCTGCTGCTCAAAGAGACTGGCACCACCTCCTCCGGCTACCCCCGGACGCGTCTACCAAAGCTCCGATGAACTAGGACCCAAGTCGATTGAAGACTCGGACCATTGTCGGAGGCGCACCCAGCTGCCTCAGGCTAGGCTCTTCTACGTTTCAGGGTGCATGTCATGAAAAGACGCGACTTTCTCAAATATGGCGCCGCAGGCCTCGCCACAGCCGGAGTGGGGCTTTCCCCTTTTGAGGCCTTCGCCCAAGCCCTCACGGGCACAGCTGAGATCAAGCTAGGCATCACGGATGTCGAGACAAGGCTGGTCGATGGCGACAAGGTCAACATGCTGGCCTTCAAGCTCTATGGCGGAGCAGGGCCCCTGGCCACCGGCCGGGTGCCCGGTCCGGTGCTGCGTGTCAGGGAAGGAAGTACGGTCAAGATCACCCTCACCAATGATCGTGAGGAAGCCCATGGCTTCGAGATCACAGGTGTACCGGGCACCAAGACGCAGATTGCACCGGGGGGCACCTCGACGATTACCTTCACGGCCCCGGTTGCTGGCACGTACATCTATCATGACAGCCTCGGGGACACGCCCCTCTATCGAATTCTCGGGCTGCATGGAGTTCTCGTGGTCGAGCCCCTGAACGGTGTCACCCTCTTAGGCAGCCGAACACCCTACAGCCTTGATAAGCTCGCGCCAGGTTCCCGCACCGCAGTCAGTGCCCTGTTCGATGCGCTCGGCACGACTGACCGCTTCCAGGGAGGGGCAGACGGCAAATGGGTTCCAGCGCCGCTGACTGCTGAAGCCTCGATCCGGGAGAAGATTTGGATCTGCTCGGCCATCGATCCGAAGTTCAATGCGTTGATCGAGCGGGGAAAGCCGATTGTGCTGAATCCTGCCCTGACTACGAACGTGGTCGACAATTTCGTGCCCAGCTACTTCACCATCAATAATCGCAGCGGGTACGATCTTCACGCGGATTACGACGGCATGCTCCCGGCGATCGCGAAAAACTATATCGGCGAGCCGACCCTGTTCCGCATCGTCAATGTAGGTCTGGCCCATCACGCCAACCACTTCCATGGCAACCACCTGATGGAACTGGCCCGTGTGGATCTGAATCCGACATCTTCCACTTACGGCCAGATGATCGTTCCCGAGAATATCTTCGAGGTGGATACGACAGCCATGTGGCCGATGCAGCGCCGGGATCTTCTGCTGCCATTCGAGATCCCGCCGGACATCCCGTACCAGATCCCCGTGTCGAGCCCGACCGGCGGTCAGTTCCAGCGCATGGTGAACAAGCAGGCGCAGGAGCCATTCCCGCTCCGCTACGTGATGCACTGCCACACGGAGATGTCGCAGACCGCTGCCGGCGGCAACTATCCTCAAGGGATGGTGTGCCACTGGGAAGTCCTTGGCGGCCTCGGCGGCCGCGCCAAGGTAGCAGGATGACGTCGTCCGACAAGCCCCATGTAGCCGATTAGGGTTAAGACAATGACAACCACGACGAAAACAGCGGGCGCTACTGCAGCCATTGGCGGTACCCTCGCCGCCGGCGGGGTCGCCGCGCAGACCATGCCTCCCTTGGGGCCCAATTCGACCGCAGTTCCCGGCCCGGGTGATTATAACGGCGGCAGCGTCGACTTCACGAGAACAGGTGTCAAAGGGAAAGAAACCTTTGGAAACTTCGGCTGCGATACCTTCGATGGCAATCCGAACACCCCCGACTGGACAACGGCCAACGCTTATTTCGTGCGTACCGTTCAGAACGTCGACATCACCATGCCTGACGGCAAGAAGATCCGGTGTTGGGGTTTCGGAGATCCCTTGAAGGCACCAGGCCGCGAACTCTTGCCGTCGCCCGTGATCCGTGTGCAGGAGGGCGACCTCGTGCATGTCAAGCTCCAGTCCAGCAAGGGAACGCACACGATCCACCATCATGGCATCGAGCCGACTACGATGAATGATGGCGTGGGCCACGTATCGTTCGAGGTGAAGGACGATTACGTCTACCAGTTCCAGGCCCGGCACGCCGGGACGTTCTTCTATCACTGCCATAAGAACACAGTGACCCATTTCGAAATGGGGCTCTACGGCTTGCTGATCGTTGATCCGAAGCCGGAAAACGGCCGGGTGCTGGCCTATGCCGGCGGACCGTTCTACGATGTCGAGAAGTTCTGGGTTCTGGACGACATGGACCCGCGCTGGCATCAGATCACCAATCTCGATCATGATGTGGGCCTGTGCGGTGACGATGCAGGGCTCAATATCTTCGAGCCCAAGTATTTCCTGATCAGCGGCACACCCACACGGCCCAACGTTCTCGCCGACAAGCAGAAGATCGTTGCTAAACCCGGGCAGAAGATCCTGATCCGGCTGCTGAATGCGAGTTACTCGGTTCTCCAGGTGATGTTCGAGGGCTTAGAGGTTCAGGTGATCTCGGTCGATGGCCATGCCCTCAACAAGCCATGGAATAAGTGGCTGACCATTGCGCCTGGGACGCCGTTCACCCTCCCAACGGCACAGCGTTACGACATCTTGATCGATACCGCTTCGCCCGCCAATCAGGCCAAGACGGGCTATGCACACAAGGTCCATTTCGAGTTCCAGCATTGGGTCACTCGCAAGGTGCATAACGCTGGCGACAAGATGTACGAAGGCCGCGCCTTCACCACCATCACCATTTGAGTTCCACCATGTCTGCAAGGTCATATCGAGCAGGGCTGTTGTCGGCTCTCACGTTCTCAAAAACAGCAGCGGCGGTTGGGATGATCGGGCTTCTCGGCGTCTTGACGCCAGCCTCTGCCCATGAAGGTCACCACCACGCGAATGCCGGTGAGATGGAGGCCTCCCCGCAGGTCTACGTCAAGGCGCCGCCACCGCCCGAGACCCTTGGTCGTCCGTTCGAGTTGATGGACCACAACGGTCAGACGGTGACCAATGCGTCCTACACGGGAAAGTGGCTTCTCATCTTCTTCGGGTTTGCCGGATGCCGTGAGGCCTGTCCCACCGGCCTCGTGAGCATGCAGGCGGCCCTTGATGTCCTCGGCGAGGAGGCGGAGCGGGTGCAACCGCTCTTCGTTGATGTGTCGATGGAGGAGCCCGACATCACCGGGCTGGCGCAGTTTGTCAGCAACTTTCATCCCCGTCTTGTGGGGCTGACCGGCACGAGAGCACAGACTTTCGCGACAGTGAGAGATTTCAAGATCCGTCGCGAGTACGCCATGGCCAGCTACAGCACGAAGGAAACCGGTCCCCGTATCAATCATACGACCTACCTCTATCTGGTTGATCCCAGCGGGGTGACGCGCGCGTATTTTGATCACACGCTTGAACCCGAGCGAATGGCCTTAGCGATGCGGCTGAACATGAAACGCCGGAGGGTCTCACAGTGACAGGTCGTACCTTTTCCCCATGGATTATCCTCAGCGCCGTTATGCTGGCACTTGGCATGACGCTCCCGCAGACGGTGCAGGCCAGCCCTGCAGGGCATGAGCGGCCCCCTCTCGGTGTCACATTGGATCCTCTGTTCCAACTCACGGCTCATCACGGTCGGCCGGTCACACGTGCTGACCTGCGCGGCAAGCCCTTCGTGGTCCTGTTCGGCTACACGAACTGCGACGATGTCTGCCCCACCTCCTTGTTTGAGGTCTCGGTTCTCCTGAGCCGGCTGGGATCGCAGGGCGATCGCCTGCCGGTTCTGTTCGTGACGGTCGATCCGGAGCATGACACCCCGGACCAACTGAAGTCATATCTCGAGGCATTTGACAGCCGGATCGTCGGCCTGACAGGATCGCGGGATCAGGTTGCTGCCGTCGCGGTAGCGTTTGCGGCACCGCTCAACAAGGTGCAAGCCGGAGAAGACGACAAGAAGCACCTGTCGCAGTTGTTCTTCATGGACCGGTATGGGCTGCTGGCAAGGCCAGTGAACTATACCGCACCAGAAACGGCCGGAGCCGTGGCAAAGCGATTGCTGGCACAATAGACCTCCAGGGAGGCACCCATGCGCAATCTTAAGCAGAACCTCCTGCACATCCTTCGCCAGGTGGTACGCCAGGCCGATAACAGTGACCGCCTCAGTGTTGCTTGGGACCGGCCCAGCCGCAGGCCCACCACCCAGGCAGGGTTCACGCTCGTCGAGGTCATCGTCGTCCTTAGCATCATGGGCTTAATCATGGCTTTGGTGGGCCCGCGTGTTCTAGGATACCTTACAGATTCGAAGGAGAAAATGGCGCGGATTCAGGTCGAAACCCTCTCCAATGCCGCTGAATTGTTCTTCATCGATAACGGACGATATCCGCTTGAGCCGGAGGGAATCCAAGCCCTGATCACGGCCCCGGCGTCACTGCCTACCTGGCGAGGCCCCTATTTGAAGGGGATGACGGTGCCTGCGGATCCGTGGGGACGGCCGTATCGCTACTCCAGCAAGGACCGTGGACGCAGCTACGTCATCAGCACAGAGGGGATGCCTGACCAGGGCGCCGGAACTACGCCCAAGCGCCTGTCATCGGCACGACCTCAGGGTGGTGGGCGGGAGGGCGCCTACTGATGAGCGGCTCGCGCGCGATCGCACTCGGCCGCAGCAGCCTTGCGACCTTGTGGCTAAGGGAGTGGAGGACGCTTCGCGACAAGGCTCTGCGCGGCTCATCCGCGTCCCGCCGTCCGGCTCATCTGCTGCTTGACCTCGACGAGGAGCAGCTAATCGTGATGCTGAGGGAGCCGGACGGTGAGGAGGTCACTCTTGATGCCTGCCCACCGGCTGCTTGGAGCCGTGAACGCCTGACCCTTGCTGCGCGAAGCGCCTCGTCGCGATCTCGTGGTAGGAAAGTGTTGACGGTTCTGTCCTGTGCACAGGCTGTCACGGGATCCCTGTTCGTCCCGCAACAGGCCCGTTCGCAGGCCGAGGACATCATCCGCGATCATCTCCGGCGCAAAATGCCGGTGCCGCTTGAGGATCTAGTGCTGGGCCACGAGATTCGGACCGCCGCGCAGGGAAAACTCGAGCTGGCCTACCTTGCCGTCCCGAAGCGACAGGTCGAGGGAATCCTGGCTCGCCTGTGTCTGCGATCAACCGACATTGACGCGCTTCAGGCGCCGGCAAGGACGCATCTGCAGCCGGCGATCGTCATCTATAACGTGCGAGCTCGTGGCACAAAGGACTGGGTGCGTCGAGGAATCGCGCTCCTTGGTCTCGTTGCACTTCTAGCTCCCATTGGTGGTTTTGGCATGCAGGCTTGGCAACAAAACCGGATCCTGTCTGACCTTGAGGCGCAGGCAATTGCCGCAACTGAGCAGGCCAGAGCATCGACGGATGAGCTCAAAACAATCTACAGTCTGGCAGGCGATCTCGAGCGGTTGACAGCAGTCGGGGCCGCCCCGGGCGTGGTAGTGATCTGGGAGGAGCTTGCGCGTCTGTTGCCAGACACAAGTTACCTCTCATCAGTTGAAATTAAAGGCAATGAAGTTCACGCTGAAGGTTTGTCAGCCTCCACTTCGGACCTGATCAAACTTATTGAGAACTCACAATATTTGCATGGGGTTTCTTTAACCGGGCCGGTTGTGTTCGAGCGAGAACACGGAAAGGAGCGCTTCACGCTCAGAGCGCTAATGCGAACGCAACGGTTTCCGGCAGGGGAGGGTGGGTAGCATGGCTGCTTTGCCCGGATCATGGGTGCGTCCGACTGTGTTTCTGGCAGCGCACACCTTAGTGGCGCTTCTCCTCGCCCTAATCGTCATTGTGCCCAGCGTAGGCTTCCTGCAGGACCAGCGGCACAGGATAGAGCAGAGCAGCCTTGCTTTAGAACGGGCTAACTCCGCCCTTTCGAGGAACGGGGCGGTTGCGGCACTGACCCCTGAACAGATCGCTGCGGCGGCCAACCGCTACATCCAAGGGGATAGCGAAGGGCTGCAGAATGCCGATCTCCTCAGTCGGCTTCATCGTGCTGCGCAGGAGCAGAGTGTAATCCTGAGATCGGCCACACCGCTGGCACCGCGAGAATGGAACGATCGCCGGCTCGTCGGGGCACGCATCGAATTCACGGCATCGACGGAGAAGGTCGCCCGGTTTATCGCCGGCCTTGAGGATGGAGCTGCGCTGCTGTTCATCGAGCAGGCGAGCCTGTCTAGCGACGTGGATGAGGGTGCCGATACACTTGCTGTAGTAATTGAAATCTATGGGGTAGCACGATGGACCGAGAGTTAGCGGGAGCGCGCCCCTCCTGGCATGGGGCCCTGGCGCTGTGCACCCTGGTTGGATTGGCCGCCGGTTCAATTCATGTTGCGTGGGGAGGGGTGAGATCCCCTCTTCCAGGCGCCCGAACAGCCCCGATAGGAGCCCATGAAGTATCGTCGATCCTGCCGGCCCTTCGTGCAAAGGGAGAGTCAGCCTTCACACCCGAGGCCTTGATTGCTCGTCCGCTGTTCGCGCCAAACCGTAAGCCATATGAGGAGATTGAGCCTGCCCCGGAACCAGAACTGGTGGAGCAGCCAGCTCCGCCGCCTCCGCCCGCGCCACCGTCGTACCTTGTGGATGGGGTTATGGTCTTCGCGGAAACCCGGAAAATCCTGCTCCGGCATCAGCCGCGCGAGCCGGGACAATGGTTGAGCCAGGGAGATAAGACGGGGGAAGGATGGACCATCGTGTCGATCGAGCCTGACGAAATCGTATTGAAGCAGGATGACCGGTCTGTCACGCTATCGCCCCGCACGCGGCGGAGCATCCACTAGTCTTCCCCATGCCATGTCATGCGCGCGCTGCAGTTAAGGATGACTACCGATCGACTCGCTACACCTCTAAAGGGCTATTGTTTGGGCGTCGAAACTCTGAAAGAATTACTCTGAAAGGAATACAGAACATCAAAAGTATTCATTAGAAATTTATTCATAGGGGCGACGTTCGTGCGAGTTCTTGAGGCCTGTGCAGTCCTGCGCGCTAGGGTCCGGCGCGACTTCCCCGCTTTTTTGGCGGCTGCAGCGGCCATTTCGCTGGTCGCGTGCCAGTCCGCCGAACCGATGAGGGGCGCCGGGTTTCCTCAACGTCCAGCGGCCGATGACGGCAAGTACAGGCCATTCGGTCTCTACGCCATGCTATCGGATCCAACGGGAGCGACTCCCGCAGAGCGCAGCCGATCCCACCTTGGTACAGGCCTCTTTACAGGGGAACCCCGAATTTCAAACGCATCGCTGACAGCGGACAAGCCCCGTGATGGCGGCAGCCATACGCTGAACCTGGTTGATGCCTCGATCACCGAGGCGGCCTCTGCGGTGCTGGGTGACGTTTTCGGCGTCAACTACACGGTTGATCCGAAGATCGACAGCCGGATTACCCTTCAAACCACAAGGCCCGTTGACAAGGAGGGGATTGCGGAACTGTTCGAGTCCTCCCTGCGGACGGTCGGAGCTGCGGTCGTGAGGAACGGTAAGGTGTATCGGATCGTCACCGCCGATCAGGCAACGATGGGAACTGGCTCCGGAGCGGATCCCGGTGGGCAGGGGATCGGAAATGTCACCCGTGTTGTCCCCCTGCGCTATGTAGCGGCGGCTGAGATGCAGCGCATTCTCGAGCCGGTTGCGCCTTTCGGGGGTGTGGCCCGCGTGGATGGGTCGCGAAATACTCTGCTCCTGTCCGGCTCCGCTCAGGAGATCGCCACGATGGAGGAGACGATTTCCGTCTTCGACGTAAACGTCATGAAGGGCATGTCGTTTGCGGTTGTGCCCATGCGGGGGGTGGATCCCGATGCAATCGTCGAGGATCTCAACAAGATGTTCGGGGTTGGCGCCGACAGCCCGATGCAGGGGATGGTGCAGTTCATCCCCAATGCACGGCTCAAGTCGATGCTGATCATCTCCAAGCAGCCGCAGTACCTGCAGGAGGCGCAGGTCTGGGTCCGCCGGCTTGATGAGCAGGCCATCGGGCCGGAGCGGCAGTTTTACACCTATGTGCTGCGCAACCGGCAGGCCAAGGAACTGGTCGAGGTCCTCAACTCGATCTTCGCCGGTAACGGCGATGCCGAAGAAGGTGCTCAGCCTCTCCCTCCAGTCCAGCGTGCATCGGTCCGCACGGCCAATGCAGACAGCGCACAGTTGGAAACGGGCGTAGCGCCGCCTGATCGCTTCGCGATCGTTTCAGCCAGTGGTGCCGCACCCAAAACGTTTGAGCCCTTTTCCAACGTGCCCCTGGGAGCGGGCGGCGCTGACAGCGCCGCCTTTGGTGCCGGCGGCCCCGGAGGAGGCCGGATCAAGGTCGTAGCGGATCCTGCCCAGAACGCGCTCCTGATCCTTGCCACCCACACCGATTACAAGCGGATCGAGCGGATCATCGCCAACCTCGACATCATCCCCAATCAGGTGCTGATTGAAGCCACCA
The DNA here is from genome assembly GCF_016734765.1 of Microvirga soli. Lineage (GTDB taxonomy): Bacteria > Pseudomonadota > Alphaproteobacteria > Rhizobiales > Beijerinckiaceae > Microvirga > Microvirga soli. The sequence continues at coordinate 12,806 of NZ_JAERQE010000044.1, forward strand.
TTGCGGAGGTGACACTCAACGACGACCTCAAGTTCGGCGTGCGTTGGTTCCTCCAGAACAAGTCCGGTTCCCGATCGGGCACCTTCACAGATCTCCTCTCCGGGGCCATCGGCGCCTCACATCCCGGCTTCTCCTTCATCGCCAAGGCGGCGGGGGGACAGATTACGCTCAATGCGCTGAACCAGATCGGGAACGTGAGGGTTCTTGCCTCCCCCAGCCTGATGGTGCTCGACAAGAAGACCGCCACCCTGCAGATCGGCGACCAGGTGCCGGTGATTACGCAATCCGCCGTGAGTGTCGCCACCCCGCTGGCGCCCGTGGTGAACTCGGTGTCCTACAAGGATACAGGCGTCATTCTCAGCATAACGCCGCGGATCAATGAGTCGGGCCGCGTCCTGCTGGATATTGAGCAGGAGGTGTCGACCGTGCAAAGGAATACCACCTCGGGCATCGACTCGCCTTCCTTCGGGCAGCGCCGTGTCAAGACAAGCGTGGTCGTCAATGACGGGGAGGGCATCACCCTGGGCGGCCTGATCCATGACAGAGCCACCGATGTTGCCACGCAGGTGCCTGTGCTGGGTGATATCCCGATCTTCGGGAAGGCCTTCCAACACAAGGACAACATCATCGAGAAAACCGAGCTCGTCATCATTCTGACCCCGCGGGTCGTGCGCGATCTGAACGAGGCGCGAGCGGTGACCGACGAGTACCGGCGCAAAGTCCAAAGCTTCGCACCGAACCGTGATCCCGGCCGCCGCCTCATCAACAATGTCAAGCGGGTGCTGGAATAGGCGGCAAGGCTTGAGGCCTTGTCTGGGGAGGCGACCTTAGGATCACGCCATGACACAGCAGGTTCGAGCCCAGGGCCATCCATCTGATCCGTATTCAAGTTCCTTCCGGGACGCCTTTGGCGCTTTCTTGCTCTCGTCCGGCTTCCTGGATCGTGCTTCCGTCGAGCGAGCGCAGCGGGCTGCGGCGACAACCGGGGAACGTTTCGATCAGGTCCTTACCAAGCTCGGCCTTCTGTCCGAGGGCGACCTCGCGGTCAGCCTTGGGCAATATCTGAACCTGCCCCTCTACACCCCGGGTGGCGAGCCGCTGCAGCGGCTGCTCGGCGATAGTCTGCCCGCGTCCTTCGTATTGCAGAACCGGATCCTGCCGGTGCGGCTCAATGAGACGGGCCTGACGCTCGCGGTTGTCGACCCACTCGATCAGGTGCCGCTCGACTCCATGCGGTTCGTCACTGACCATGCCATTCGGCATGAGATCATCACGCCGGCGGATTTCGAGCGAGCGGCCGAGGCGCTCTATGGGGAGGATGGAGAGGCTTCGCCTGATCGCGCGGCTCCTCAGGGCAGCGAGGACCCGAGCGAACACGACCTGCAGCGGCTACGCGACAGCGCCAGCGAGGCCCCTGTCATCCGGCTGGTCAACCAGATCATTGCCGACGCGGTGGATGCCCGGGCATCTGACATATACATCGAACCCACTGTGGAGGCTTTAAGCGTTCGGTTCCGTGTCGATGGCTTGCTGCGCGTCGTCCATGAGGTGCCGGTGCGCCTGCGAGCTGCCGTTATCTCGCGCATCAAGATCTTGGCGCGGCTCGACATTGCCGAGCGTCGCCTGCCACAGGACGGCCGGGTCAAGCTTGCCATCCGCGGCACGGATATTGACTTCCGGGTGGCGACAATCCCCACGGCCGACGGGGAGACAGTGACGCTACGCGTGCTCGACCGCAGTCGAGTCAGGCTCGAGTTCCCGGCCCTCGGCTTCGAAGATCGTCACATCACGCTGCTCCAGCGGTTGATGGAGCAGCCGAACGGCATCATTCTTGTCACCGGGCCGACCGGCAGCGGCAAGACGACGACGCTTTACACGATGCTCAAGCACGTCAATCGATCGACGGTGAAGATCTTCACCGTCGAGGATCCGATCGAGTACCAACTGCAGGGCATCAGCCAGGTTCAGGTTCAGCCTGCAATCGATCTCGATTTTCCAACCTGCCTGCGAGCAATCCTGCGCCATCATCCCGACATGATCCTCATCGGCGAGGTCCGTGATACGGAAACCGCCCGGATTGCTGTCCAGGCCTCCCTCACAGGCCATCTGGTGCTCTCGACCCTGCACACGAACAGCGCATCCGAAACCGTCACGCGTCTTATCGATATGGGGATCGAGCATTTCCTGCTGGGATCGACCTTGCGCGGCATCGTCGCCCAGCGACTTGTGCGCCGCCTGTGCCCGGCCTGTTCCCGCCCGCATGCGGATAGCGCACATCTGACGGCACGTTTATGCGAGGAGATGCCAGCGCTCCGGTCCCAGGACACGCCGGACCTGCGCCAGCCCGTTGGTTGCGAACAATGCCAGTCGAGCGGCTTCCGCGGACAATTGTCGATTGCCGAGATCATTATTGTCAATGATGGCGTGCGGAACCTGATCCTGCAGCGCAAGCCTGCCGCCGACATCGAGCGTCTTGCACGCACCAATGGTTTCAATTCGATGTATGAGGATGGTTTGGCCAAGGTCTGGCAGGGGCTAACGACCATCGAAGAGGTCCTGCGCGTAACGCAGGATGCCTAGGGGCGGCTCATGAAGTTTCGGTTTGAGGCTTTCGATCAGGCCGGGAATGTCCTTGAGGGTGAGGTGGAGGCCGCTACCGTTCAGGAGGCGCAGGAGCTCGTTCGGTCCCGGGGGATCACGCCCTACGCGATCCGTTCTCCGGGATGGCGCGACCTGCTGTTCGGCGAGATCCGCTTCGGAGGCCAGGCCCGGACCGTCGCTGATATACCCCTCGCCCGGTTCTCACGCGATCTTGCGGTGCTTCTTCAGGCAGGGGTCCCTCTTGATGCCAGCATACGCATCGCCTCTACCACCGCGGAGGACCGTTCTATGCGGGAGGTCGCCCTTAAACTCCTGGAGGGGATTCTCGAGGGCGGCTCTCTGGCCGAGGTCATGAGCCGAATGGGACGCACGTTCCGGCCCGAGTACATTCGGATCGTGCAAGCCGGCGACATCAGCGCCGATCTCGGGCGGGCTCTGCAAGATCTGGCGGACTTGCTCGACCGCCGGGTGGAGATTCGGAGCAAGATCCGGGCCGCCTTAGCCTATCCGGCGCTTCTCGTGGTGCTTGCGGTGATCTCACTCGGAATTGTCCTTGGTCTTCTCGTCCCGGCAGTCACCCCGATTTTCCTTGAGAATGGCATGGCCCTTCCAGGTATGCTCGCAGGCATGGAGGCTGTCCGCAGGAACGCACCATCCATCCTCATCCTGGTACTGTTCTGCGCAATCGCCATTGTTCTGACGCTGGGTGTCGCCCGACGCTACCCGTCTCTGAGAGTTGCTGTCGACCGGCTCTATATTCGCCTGCCGGTCGTCGGAGGCATGGCAGGATTGCGGGAGGCGGCACGCTTCACCCGAACCCTCGCGACGCTGATCAAGGCCGGCGTTCCGCCGCTTCAGGCGCTTCAATCCTCCTGTCCGCTGGTGAGGAACGAGCACCTGCGTGGCCTGCTGGAGCGGGCCGTGACAGATGTGCGCGCAGGTGCCACCATCGGCACTGCTCTTGCCACATCGGCTGCCCTGCCTGCCGTCGTTCAGCAGATGGTGGCCGTCGGGGAGGAGAGCGGACGCCTTCAGGACATGCTGGCCCGAGTTGCCACCATCCTGGAACGGCAGGAACAGACACGGGCGGCGCAGATGCTGGCAATCCTCACCCCGGCCGTCACGATCCTGGTCGCGGGCATGATTGCCGCAATCATTCTCTCGGTGATGGGAGCAATCCTGTCCCTCAACGATCTGGCGCTGCAATGAGCCGATCCACCGCCGATGCCGGATTTACCCTCATTGAGATCCTGGTGATCGTCGCGATCCTCAGCCTCATCCCCGCCCTTGCGAGCCCACTGCTGCGCAAGCCACCCGCGCCGGCGCGCCTGAAGGCCGACGTCACACGCCTGGCCGCGGCGCTGCGGGTCACCCGCGCCGCCGCCATGGCGCAGAACCGGGACATGGATTTCGTGATCCGGCGTGGCCCCCGGACCTACGGCTCCCCCGCCATTCCCATCTCCTCGCTGGACCCGGAAGCCGACATCAGAATGATCGCCTCGGGAGCGGGACGCTTTGTCGGTCCCGATACCATCCGCTTCTTCCCGAACGGGCAGTCCACAGGCGCCGATCTGCGCCTGCGTGTAGATCAGGCTGAGACCAGCCTTCAGGTTATCTGGGCCACCGGTCATGTTATTGTCCATCCCTAGGAGGTGCCGCACCGCCACCCGGCGCCGGGCGCAGGACGGTTTTACGCTGCTTGAATTTCTCGTCGCCTTTACCGTGCTCAGCTTGTTTCTGACGGCAGGACTTGCCGCTGTGGCTGTGGCGCTACGCGGCGACCGGCAGGCGGAGTTTCTAACGCGTGCAACCCCTCTTGCTCAGGCGAAGCTGGTGGCGGCCGGAATTGATTTCCCCCTGCGGGCCGGCGTCGTAACAGGCTCCTTCGGAAACGGCTACCTGTGGCGGGCCGAGGTGCGAAACTACCGGTCCGTACCTCTCAAGAAGGCGGGAGCACTTCATGCCTACTGGGTTGAAGTGACGGTTGCCGAGCCCTCCGGCACGGCTGGCCGTTCCCTTTCCCTGGCAACGATTGCGATGGCCCGGGAGGCGCGTCCATGAGAAGGCACGGCACAGATTCTTCACGAGACGGGTTTGTCCTGGCTGAGGCGCTGTTCTGTGTGATCCTGATCTCGCTCACGCTCGCGCTCGTCGGCACAACCCTGACCTTCGGTCGTCGGCTGGCGGATGTCGGGCGCGGACGCGAGCGAATCGCTCAAGTCTCGACAGGTGCTCAGGCGCTTGCCGACTGGCTCTCGCGTGCTCTGGCCGTTCAGCAGATCGCAGCCGGGGGAGGCCGCCGTGTTCTCTTCGACGGGCAAGCAGGCCGGCTGTCCTTCATGACACTCAGCCAGGGCGATGCACAACCAGGAGGGATCCTGGCCGTTACCGTAGCATTCGCCGGCTCAGAGGCAGGGCGCACAGGTGCGTTCGTGTTTGTGGCCGCGCCGGTCTCGGTCGGGGCGCGCAACTCTTCGACAGCGGCAAGGGAGCAGGTTCTGATAAATCATGTCGTAACGGGGCGGTTCCGCTATTTCGGAGCGCCGGCTGACGGAGAGGCACCGCGGTGGCTGGACCACTGGACGCAAGCCTCGCGGCTCCCGGACTTGGTGGCCCTGGACGCAACCGTGGCGCTCGGGCCGCGCCAAGAGACCATTGAACTGAAGTTCCCCGTGTACGTGCGGTAATACCCACCCAACCTGAGTGCCGGGTTCTGCCGGGCCATTTCGGATCCAGCGCCCGGCAGCGAGGCGGACAATGTTGAGTCCAGGGTTGTGGTTGCGATTATGTTCCCCGCCGCCGTCGCTGCAAACCCGTCGCTTGACGCTCAAGTCCTCCTCGCCCTATGGCCTGGATGCGGCCTTGCAGCCCGAGCAGGTTTGGGTGGTGTAAGCTTCGTACCCTTCGGCAGAGATCACTGCTGCGCGATCACATCTTTACCGGGATGATCCCCGCCACATGGAGCAGTTTGCGCCGAAGGAGGCTTTGCCATTGCCGACGGTGATCTGCCATGCGGATGAGATTTTGTCCACGGAATCCGCTGCAGAATGGTAAGGGGCTTCGCATGTGAATCTGTGGAAGATGTCCTTTCGCCTGTACTCGATCTTGGCCTCGATCGCCTCATAAGCGGCGTCTTACTGCGCTGTTCTGCGCGAGTGTGTTTCCTCTTCATGGCGCGCTGCAGAAATCCAGCCAAGCCTAGGTGACTTTGGCTGGAGTGTCTGAGCTTGCGGCCTCAGGCTTGGCCTGGGAGCAACATCATCAGCCATGTATCCAATGTTTCCGACTCAGGCTCAGATGCCAGAAGCTGAACACCTGCAACGACTGTTGTGCCAAGAGCCAAGAACGGACCGAACGGGATACGGCGGTACCGATCAAAGGATCCCGCTGCTGTTTGCATGGCAAAAACGCAGAGAAGAGCAGAGATAGAAGCCGCTAGGAGGGCCGGTGCGAAGCCTTCCAAGCCCGTCCAGGTCGCTGCGGCACCCACGAACTTAACATCTCCCCAGCCCAGTCCATCATAGCCTCGCGAAACTCGAAACAGCACCTGAACGAGGGCCAAGAGTGCAGCCGCAACAACGGATGCCGTCAAAGCCGATCTGAGATCAACAACGCCAAGTAGGAGTGACGCTGCAAGACCCGTCACGAAGATCATCGCGTTGAGGCTGTCGGGAATGATCAAGGATCGGATATCGATCACAGCCACCGGCAGTGCCAGGGCGACAAGAACGGCGAGTGCGGCAACATGGGTGATCTCGAATGTCATGGAAAGATCCTTGTCGCGCGGTGTTCGATCAACATGCCGAAAGGCGTGCGGTCTGCTTGTTGAGATCACGCCCGAAGCCGGTGCGCCATTCCCGGATAGCATAGCCATCTTGCAAATCAGCTGACACTTCTACAACAGCCTCTTGAGAGTAACGGGACCCGAGCCCCGTCAATACCTCACTGCTGACCACGAACGCCTTGCCAGGGGAAGCAGCAAGATAAGAGGGCGGCAGGCGACCACCAGCCGCAGCGCGTGACATCGCTGGTCCATCGGGAGTCAAAGCTGACAGAAGAGCCAAGGGAGCCAGTTCGGCATCAAAGCCGGTACTGCCGGAATGCGCTGTCACCAGCGGCAGCATGGCCCGAAACAGGCGCTGGTCCACGCCTGGCACTTGACCAAACTCGAATATTGTTCTGAAGGCTACGGCATCTGGCAGCGCGATGCCTCGCGCACGCTGAGCTTCAGCTGCTGCCTCCCGCAATTCCAGGATGCCGTTCATCACCAGAGAGCCTGCTTGACGATCCGGAGCCAGTCGGTTCAGGGCCGTTGCGAGCAGCGCGGGAGCAGCGGTATTGAGATCGATCTTTCCTCCTTCATCTGCAACTGAGATCACCACCCTCGATCCAGCCAACGTGCAAATCACAGCGTTCTCATCTTGGCTGAAACGCCTTGATGTGGCTGCGCTTGTTGATCTGGCGAGGAGGTCCAGTAGGCCGAGGGTGACACCTGCTTTCGCCAACATCTCCGCGCGCGCCCTTTGGGCAAGATGTGAGGCCTCAATCGCGCGGTAACGGGCTGCCGAAATGTACGTGACGAACAATAGTGACAGCACGCCGATAGCCCAGATCACTGATACCAGAGCAAACCCATCCTGAGACGTCCCAGGTGGCGAGGCTGGCACGGCTGAAACTGGGCTCAAGGATTGGTGGGAATGCGTCCCGCCAACCCGTGCAGACGCGCCTGCAAGGCGATTTCGCTGTCTGCAAAAAGGCCCGCGCAGAGTCTCCAGACTGATCCAGAGCATAGTGCCTCGACTAGGATATTTCATGGAACCACAGGCGCTCTGGTCGGTGTGGCGGCCCTTTTTTCCTACTGCCTCAGAGGCGCACCCGCAGGCATCCGTCCAGCGGCTAGAAGGGCGGCCTCCACACGATTGCGAACTTGAAGCTTCTGCAGAATGTTGGTCACATGGTGCTTGATCGTCTTCTCGCTCAAGGCCAGCCTACTGCCGATTTCCTTGTTGCTGCACCCTTTGATCAAGATCGAGAGGATCTCCTCCTCCCGCACGGTGAGGTCGAACATAGGGCTGGGCTCCGGAGCTACTTTGGCCATGCTGCCATCACCTTGCATCAGAAGTTTTGCCGCGACGCTAGGCGCGACATAGTATTCGCCACGCTTCAAAGCGCGCACAGTTTGGACGAGTTCGTGCGCACTGGTTGCTCTCGTGAGAAAGCCACGCACACCCCGCCGGAGCGCCGATGGAACTTGCTCTTCACCCGCCGTTGTGGTCAGCGCCAGGAGGCTCGTGACAGGAAACTGCACGAGCGTGTCGCCGGTACTACTGAGGGTGCTGCCAAGGATGCTTAGATCAATCACGATCACGTGGGGCTCATACTCCCTTGCGATGCGGAATGCGTCTTGAGCCGTTGTGCCTTGAGCCACCACGTCAATGTCGGAGTGCGTTTCGAGCCCGTAGATTACGCCCTCACGGAACAGAGGGTATTCATCGATCACTGCGACACGGATCTTTGTCTCCATTTCACCCCCCTACTCACCCCGGTCGCCTGAGAGGCCCCCGCCTCGGTCCAGTTCGCCGGCATAACCACCCCTCCGCATACGACGACATAACCTCCAGGTAAGCTTGGTCCTGCAAAATTGAACTCGGGGCAGGCAAGCAAAGGAAAGCTTAGTCTGTCAGAAGAATGTGCTCCTATTGGGACATATTCTGGCCTTATTTCCAATATCGCCTTGGCGGTATCCGACGCTATACGGTGGCGATTCAGTATTACTACGGCCGAGTCCATGCTTCCCTCTTAAACTCCTACTAACAAGGGATAGTTGCCAGCAGCCTGACGGCTAGGCTTCGTATACCTCGAGTTGGGTAGTGGTAGAGTGCACCAGATGACAGTGCATGGTCATGGACCGAGGACGAGGTTCCTGACTTTGCCGTACGAGAACAGGCCGATGATACCGACCCACTCCGCGAAGCAGATGCCAAGCACCTCGCAAAGCGACCGGTTCCGTGCTCAAGGGCATACGTTCATAACTTTCAGCCGTGACCGGTATATCGGATCTAGGCCGGTTCGCGCCATAGGCTGGACATCCTCAACACCTAGGGGATCCGCCCAGAGCGGCACCCTGTGCTCGCATCAGCCCCGAAGACGTGGCGCACTCCGTTGATGGTTCGAGACAATACGGCATGGTGACTGAAGTCTCAGACCAAGGTCGGACCGTTTGCCATCTTTGGGGCGGCCTCACTCAGACCTCAGACCGCGTGGCATCAGCCTTCCGACGGTGGTCGTGTAGCGCCTGCTTCGGCCAATCTTGGTCCCACTGATCCGCATCATCGGACCAGGATCGGGGGCAACGATGGATAGCGTGACATTTCACTGCCAGGGCAGAGCGGGGGCAGGCGAGGGGGCCATGTCCCGCATCCAGGGGGCAAAAAGTGGTTCAATATCCTGTGTGCCTCCGCGGGACGGCTTCCGTGTGCAGGTTGGGTTGCACTTTCCAGCCCAATGGCGGGCAGAGGCCTTCTTCGGTCGGCGATGTGCGATCATATCTCTAGCGCTTCGCTATCATTCTTCCCTTCCGACGCATCGCGCAGCCGCACCGTCAGCCCCCGACGGGTCCGGCTCGGGATATCGTCGGCGGTTCGCTGGGAGCTTAAGCCCCCTCAAGCGCCCGGCGAACCGGCTTTCTTAAGTTCCACCAACTGCATCCGTGGACGTCTCCGGCGAGGATTCGCGATGTCTTCAATACCCAAAAGCCCTCACAGCATCTTGGCGTCCTTCCGAGGCGCCTTTCTCGGGGTTGCTCTGTTGAGCGGTCTTATCAACGTGCTCTACCTGTCCGGATCGGTCTTCATGATGGAGGTCTACGATCGCGTTCTGCCCAGCCGCTCGATTCCGACGCTGGTGGGTCTCTCGGTGATTGTTGTAGCCCTTTACCTATTCCAGGGCCTGTTCGAAATGATTCGTGGGCGCATCCTGGCACGGGTCGGCGCAGCCGTTGACGAAGACCTCAGTCAGCCGGTGTTTCAGAGCCAGTTGGCTGCTCCGTTACGGTCCCGCGTCGAAGGAGATGGCCAGCAGCCTCTGCGGGATCTCGACCAAATTCGAGCGTTTCTGGCCGGAGGCGGCCCCTCCGCCCTATTCGATCTGCCGTGGATCCCGCTCTATCTCATGATTTGTTTCGCGTTCCATCCTTGGATCGGTTGGTTGGCGCTTGGTGGCGCCGCACTGCTAGTCGTCCTGACCGTGCTCACCGAAATCATGACCCGCTCCGCCTCAAAAGCCGCCGTCGGCGCTGCCTTGACGCGCAACGGAATCGCCGAAGGCGCACGCCGCAATGCGGAGGTGGTGCATGCTATGGGGATGGCCAAGCGCATCGGCGGTCGCTGGAGCGAGGCCAATGGCCAATACCTCGCCCATCAGCAGCGCACGTCCGATGTCGCCGGCGGCTTCGGCGCCATGTCGAAGGTGCTGCGCATGATGCTGCAGTCGGCCGTTCTCGCGGTCGGAGCCTATCTCGTCATCGATGGCAGCGCGACGGGCGGTATTATGATTGCCTCATCGATCCTGACCTCGCGGGCCCTGGCTCCTGTCGATCTGGCGATCGCCAACTGGAAGGGCTTTGTCAGCGCGCGGCAGGGGTGGCGCCGGCTCAAGGACCAGTTAGCCAAAGCCGCTGTGGCCGAAGCGCCGCTCAAGCTGCCAGCCCCGAAGGAATTCCTGTCGGTGGAGAGCGCCGGAACCGGCGCCCCAGGTTCGCAGCGTTTCGCGATCCAGGATATCGCGTTTCAGCTCAAGGCCGGAAACGGTTTGGGCATCATCGGACCCAGCGCCTCCGGCAAGTCGTCGCTGGCTCGCATGCTTGTGGGGGTATGGCCAACCTGGCGCGGGAAGGTGCGCTTGGATGGCGCTGCCCTGGAGCAGTGGAATTCAGAGGAACTCGGGCGCTCCATCGGCTACCTGCCCCAGGATGTGGAGCTGTTCGCCGGCACAGTCACGCAGAACATTACCCGGTTCGATCCCCGACCTGACCCCCAGGCCGTGGTGGCAGCGGCGAAGGCGGCTCAGGTGCATGACATGATTCTGCGCTTGCCTGAAGGCTATGAAACCCAAGTCGGCGATGCGGGAGCGGCCCTGTCCGGTGGTCAGCGCCAACGCATCGCTCTCGCCCGTGCACTTTACGGAGATCCCTTCTTGGTAGTCCTCGATGAGCCGAACTCCAACCTTGATGCCGAAGGCGAGCAGGCGCTCACAGCAGCCATCCAAAGCGTGAGGGCCCGCGGCGGCATTGCCATTGTCATCGCTCACCGCCCGAGCGCCCTCGCGAGTACCGACCTCGTCATGGTCATGGCCGAGGGAAGGGTCCAGAGCTTCGGCCCTAAGGAGGAAGTTTTGGGCAAGGTGCTGCGTCCGGTCGGCGGTTCGCCGGCAGCCCCGCCAGCACCTGCCGCAAGCGAGCCGGCCCGGTGGGCCGGCCGGCCGGCCGAGGTTACTGCGACGGTTCGTGCCCCCGGCGGGATAGCGACCCCTTCAACAGCCTCAACGGCCAGTTGGAAAAATGCTCCCAGCGCAGGAGTTGCCTCATGATGCAAGCTACCAAGCCTACTGCTCGCCAGTCGATCCACCGCCATGCGCGGCTGGGGCTCGCGGCCGCACTCGCACTGGTCGGTGGTCTCGGCGGTTGGGCGGCGCTCACGGAACTGTCCGGCGCCGTGGTCGCCGGCGGGGCCGTGGTGGTCGACAGCCATGTCAAGAAGGTTCAACATCCCACTGGCGGGGTCGTTGGTGAGATCCTAGCCCGCGATGGAAGCCGGGTCCGTGCCGGCGATCTGGTGGTTCGCCTCGACGAGACAGTGGCCAAGGCCAACCTCGCCATGGTGAGCAAGAGCCTGGATGAACTCATGGCTCGCCAAGCACGGCTAGAGGCGGAGCGTGATGGGCGCGATGCCGTGGCGTTCGCGCCAGCCTTGCAGCTGCGGCGCACCGAGCCAGACCTGGCGAGCCTTCTGGATGGGGAACTGCGCTTGTTCGACAACCGGCGGATCGCACGAGAGGGGCAGAAGGCCCAGCTTAAGGAACGCACCGCGCAGCTGCAGGAGCAGATCGATGGTCTCAAGCTGCAGGCGTCAGCGAAGAGCGACGAGATCCAGCTGATCCAGGATGAGCTCGGCGGGGTGGAGCAACTGTGGCGCAAGAACCTCGTGCCGATCACCCGCGTGACTGCCCTCAAGCGCGAGGAGACGCGGCTCAAAGGTGAGCGCGGCCAGCTAATTTCGGAGATGGCTCAGGCCAGGGGGCGGATCAGCGAAACGGCGCTGCAGATCCTCCAGATTGATCAGGATCTCCGGAGCGAGGTCTCCAAGGAAATGCGCGAGGTCCAGGCGAGGATTGCGGAACTCGTCGAGCGCCAAGTGGCAGCACTTGACCAGCTCAAGCGGATCGACATCCGGGCCCCGCAGGATGGTGTGGTGCACCAGTCGATGGTGCATACCGTCGGAGGTGTCATCAATGCGGGCGAGCCGCTGATGCTGATTGTGCCAGAGTCAGACGATCTGTCGATCGAGGTCAAGGTGGCGACGCAGGATATCGATCAATTGCGGCCAGGCCAGGACACGATGCTGCGCCTGTCAGCTTTCAACCAGCGCACGACGCCGGAGCTGAAGGGGCGCGTGAGCCTGATCGCGGCTGACCGAGTCACAGATCAACACAGCGGCCTTGAGTATTATCCTGTGCGCATTGCATTCGCGGAGGGTGAGCGGGAGAAGATCAGCGAGGTTCGCCTGGTGCCGGGCATGCCGGTGGAGAGCTTCATTCAAACCCATCAGCGCACCGTGCTCTCTTATCTCACGAAGCCATTGGCCGACCACCTCAGCCGTGCCTTCCGCGAAGAGTAGCCGCAGCCTCATTGTGCGCCATCGGGCGCGCCGATTACTCTGCCCCGATGGTGTCGATGCGATACTTGCAAGATTGCTTCGACAAGGAAGGAGCATCGCACCCAAACATTGGGAAGAGTTCGTCGGCTTGCTCGACGCTTAGCAAAATCTTGGTCAAAGAATACGCAACGGTGCATGAGGCGGAGTGCATTCAGCCACTCTGCCAACTTTTTCCGGTGCGGTAAGACAATGCGCCGTACATCCAAAACAGCTTAACAGCCCGTCGTGAAAAGGGCTGACTGACCGAGACCGCTATGATTCTTGGAGGTTGCTGAAGCCTGACCCGGAACCACCCTGTGCGCTCTGGCTACTGGGTAGCATAGCGGCGATGTCCTGCGATACGAAGCGGAGTTGCCCGATGCCGAATTGGCTTTGATCGCGCCGCTTCTATCCGATCCCTGCGCCAGGGTGCGCTCCCGGCGCTTGCCCGTCCGGAAGATCCTGAATGCGATCTATTACACGCTGGGTGGCGGGATCACCGGGCGGCTCTTGCCCTCCGGTCTGCTGCCTAAGAGCACAGTCTCTCGCTGGTTCAGCCTGTGCCGGGACGCGGGGCTGTTCAAGACTGTCAGCCACCTGCTGGTCATTGCCGGTCGTGAGCGGGTCGGGAAAGAGGCGTCGCCCACCTCCGCCGTGCTCGACAACCAGAATGTCGATACGACGGTTGGTCACGAACCGGTGGGCAAGGATACCAGCCAGAAGGTGAAAGACTGCAAGCGCCAGGTCGTGATCGACACCGACAAGCGCGATCTGTTCCTGGACCCGCGGCAGGGGGGACATGCAGGGCCGCGATGGCGTGCTAGTGGCCATGTGCCTGTCGCGGCGTTCCTCCCGTTCATCACCACAACAATCGCCGACAGCTATTGTGCCGGAGAAGCTCCCATATCAGCGACATCGACCACCATTGGGGTTGTCAGAACTCCACCCGATCACGTGGGTCACTTGCCGACCACACACCTCTCACGGACTAGGAATGCGGACCTTAGGGGTAGGACTAAAGCCCATTAGCAGTCCGAAAATAAATACGGCTAAGGTCCTCCTCCGCGGCCAGCAACAAGCCGTACTTGGGGACAAAGATGAAGATTGGGAGAAGATATGGCGTCGGAAGTGTCGTTTCCCATTGGCTGGTTTTCGCGGTCAGCCAGAGAAGCCATTCTCAACGAGTTTGGTGGCCGCTGCCCCACCGTTCGGGAGGTGCTCAGTCTACCTGATAGGTACTGGCTATCGGTCCCGAACATCGGCTTTTCTACTCTAAGCAGGATGCGTGCTGTTGCGAATAGTGCTGCCGAGACGAGCGACAAACGCCCTTTGGCTGCGAAAACCTTGACCGAATTACAAGCCACCTACCAGCATTTGATAGGTACCATGAGGGGCCTGCAGAGGGATGTTGAAGAGATAAGGATCGAAATTCGGCATAGGGAATTCTGCTCGTCAGTCGCAGAAAAACGGCGCTAGCGAGGTTCTGTACGTATCTCGATCTACGAACGACCGTTGTAAGGACGCTGCGGGCCTATGGAATGGGCAAATGGTGGAAATTCCCGGACAAACTTAGAGAACAGCACTCCCCTTCAGCTGGCATCATTGTTGTCTAAGAGCTTTCGGATCGCGTAACAGGCAAGGATCCTGAATCGGTTAATGCAGAAGAGCGGCCAATCGTAGATGCTGATGCACACCCGAAGCCTGCCACAATGCAAGGGGTCTTCTGTCGTTGAAGAAAGGCAGGCAGATCGATCGGATGCGGCATCATTCGGCGTTTCCCGGTGGGGACGATGCCGTTGCGAAGGCTGATCTCCAATGGGCACGCCGAAGGTGACGCAGCGAGGTGCTCCTGCTCGGCACGTGCAAGAACGCCGCCGTCCCCGCCGAGGATTAGCACCGACTAGAGGACTTCCGCGCAATCTGGGGCAGCCTCGGATAGCGTGCCGTCTTACTTCGGATCTCTAATTATCTCATCTCCAGAGACAATCCGGCGCCGCTACAGTGACTGGTTTGTATGCGCTTTGGTTTACGCCATTGGTAGCAAATCTATGGTTCAGGTGCATCCGAACGTTGCGGCTGAACCCTGCAGCCTATGCAGTGACATCAATTTGTCACCTGGCCTACGGTCTCCGTTTCAGTTTACTGGTTAGCCGTCATTGTGGGCGACGTCCGGCCGCCGAGCGAGACCCAGGCTTGGCCCTCGTCGCCCTCGCGCTTGACGTAGATATAGCCCGTCTTGTGCCATGGCAGGATAGCATTGCGCTTGTTGTCGAGGATGAAGTCGCCGCGGGTTGTGCGAACCATCATCACCGCGTGTCCCGCGCCCTCCTCGTCGATGACCACAGTCATGCGCAACGCCCGGTTGGGGAAGCCAGCCTCGACCAGCCGCTTTCGTTTGACGAGCTGGTAATCCTCGCAATCTCCGTAGCCGTCCTCGGCATAGTTCCAGACATCCTCAACGCCCCAGTGATCCTTGTCAGTCGTCGCCTTTATGCCGGCGTTCACCTGCTGGTTGATCCGGTTGAGGGTCTGCCAATCCCTGGCCGTTAGATCGATGATGGCCGGCTCGGAGGGGTTGATTGTGCACTCGACCGGATTCTGTTCGCAGAACCGAAGCCAGCCTTTGATCGGTGTGGCGGCGTCAACCTTGGCGACGGGCGGGACAATGCTCGGGAGGATGCTTCCGATTTGGGCCTGCGCTTGGGCTGCGGCCGCGCTGACGACCAGCGTAAGGATGACGCCTGCAGAGTGGAACGTTCTCCAGGAAGAAGACCGAACGTTCATAAGCCCGAAGAACGGTTGCCTCATTGCCCCACCGCCACGCCGTTAAGGATTTGTTCATCAAACCTGACACGGCGGATCGGCGGCGCTCAAGGCAAAAGTTAAAGAAGGGTTAACAGGTCGCGCTCCAGAGAGCTCCGGGCTTTCGGTTGGCCGTGCCCCGCGCGGTGTCTAGTCTTCGATGACCAGCCAGCCAGCCAGTGACGTGATCGTACGAGAGGACGCAATGCTCGGTGCTGCTCACGCACGCCTCGCCTGTGCTGAGGGCGGCTTCACTGGGTTCGAGCAGGGTCACGCCGCATTGTCTGGCGTACGATCAGGCTTGAAGAACGGTGACGAACAACTGGAAGGCGCCTCAGCATCAGGGTCGGCGGCACGGGGCAGACGCGAACAGGCGCGGATCCAGACCAGACGTGTGGAGCATAAAGCGGCGGTACCGAACCGCGTTCAAAGCTCAACTGACCCGAAACCTTGATCGGTAAACGCCACGATGCGCCGACCCGGAAGCCAGGAGTTGACCTGGAGGAGGACTGCCTGCCCTGGTCGTGAGAGCTTTGTAGCGCTGGCCATGATCGCGCTAGAGACGTTTGGAGGGTGCCGAAACTCCCCGGATTGTCGAGACCCAGACACGACTGGCGCACGGAAAGGGATGATGCGCGGACAAGAGTGCCGTTCAGTCAGTCCTTCCTCTGCGCTCACCAGGAGTCGCAAGGGGTTTTAGAACCCTGCCAAAAAAATTTGGCCTGCGTTGCAGCCAGGCAACATGCCCCCTTAAACGCGTCTGGGACCGCCGTGATGCCACCTTTCGATCCAAAACGATGAAAAACACCTCCGGGAGCCTCGACGTGCAAGGTCAAAAGCGATCATCGAGCCCTGGACAGTTCCTGGAGATCGCATGAACTTTGCCTCGACATCAAAGGAGATCACCCATGCCAGGCCGGGACCAGAAATCGATGCGCAAGGATGTAGTACCTGCGTACCGCCGCCTTGAGAGGGCGGGCCGGGACAATCTCGGATTCACTGCCCAAGCATTTGGCACCGCAGCCGAGTTTGAGAACCTATGGGTCGCTGCGGGACTCATGTGCTACTTCAACAAATTAGACGCCTCCGGAAAGGCTGACCTCGCAGAGGCCGGGCGGGTCGCTCTGGCGACCCTCCTGCCGGAGGCGGAAGGGCCATGCACAGACATCATCGTGCGCCTCCCGCTCGCGGTGCAGGGCGAGGCCCCCGATGTGTGCCGCTTGCTCGCCGCCCTGAAACTGAAAAGAAGCCGGCGCGTGGTTCCATATATCGAATTCGCTGGCGCAGCCGATCCTGATGAGGTCACCAGGATCGTCGGCCCTGTGGGTGGACGCGTGACTGTCATTGCTACACCCCAAGATCCGGCCGTTGAAGGAGAGGCCGCCGCTAATGATCCAATGAGCGAACCGCCGGCATCCTCAGGCACCTCGAACGAGAAGACCAATACTGACGCCGCGAACGCCACTCACGCGCATACCATGCCCGACGCGTTGTCGTCCGGCATGAACGCCGAGCCTCCTGAGGAAGATGCACCGCCGCTCGCCGAGGTGCCTTGCGCTGCGGATGAGCAAGTGCCGTCTGAGGCCGACGCTTCAATCGCCAACCCGGTGCCGATGATCTACCGCCGCTCGATGCTCGCTCCGCCGCAACGCCCCGCTGCGAACTCCTTGAGCACATCTCCCGCTGCAGCGAGCCACCCTGAGAGGCCCCTGGTTGCAACTGCCGAAGAAGGGACTGAGCGTGGATTAATGACAGAGCACGACCGGTTGAACATCCCATGAGCCTGAGCACAAATAAGGCCCGGCGGCGCGGGAGATCGGAAGAAACGGGCGAGAGGTATCTGAGTCAGGGACACCGGCATCTCAGCCGCGCTCAGCGGCTCAATCCCATGATCGCAGATCCCATTGAGGCGCTCGTCGCCTCCATAGAGCGCGATGAAGGCATCCTGAAATCCAATACGGTGGGCGTGTACCGCCAGGAGTTGGATGCCATCATCAGTCATCTCGCGCGCGAGCTGCCGGAACCGGCGCGGGCACAGTGCGAAGCGATGCGGCGGATCAACGACGCACTGGAACGCCGACGCGGACGTCCGGACGAGCCGCGCACCTCGTCCAAAAAAGTCAAGGATGGAACGCCGCAGGAAGTGGATGAGATCTTCCGGTATATTGCCAAGCGCGCCGTGATTGAGCGCGACGCTGGCACGATCGTCATGGCCCTGGCGATCTACTATTTCCCTCGTGTCGGGTGCCGCCCGGTCGAGTGGATGGGCGCCACGGTCGAGGGACGGACGGTGCGGATCGAGAATGCCAAGCGCCGCGTCGATGATCCACCCACATGGCGGGAGATTACCCTCAGAGATGTTCCGAATCAGGCGATCGAGGTCGCGCCTCAATTCATCAAGCGTCTTGAGGAGGCGGTCGCGCGATACACGTCCTTCGAGGCGTGGCGGAGGGCTGCGAGCGAACTGCTGGCGCGGGTCTGCGCCAGGGTAGGCGTGCGCCGGCTGTGCCTCTATGCATTCAGGGATGTTGCAATCGCGACCTGGAAGGCGGCAGGACTGTCCCCTTGGGAAATCGCGGTTCTGGCGGGCCATTGGTCTACTAAAACCGCGACCCGGCACTATGCGTCTGAAAAGCATGGCCATCCCTTGGAGGTGGCCAGGGCCAACCAGGCTGCCATCATAGCCCTCCAACAGAAGGCTCAGCAAAACCGTCCGGGCGATACCGATGCTACCGAAGTGCCCCCACGCCACGACCGAGGACCGGACGAGGACGCTCTCATCGAGGACCTGCCGCGGCCGGTCTTACCCCCAAGTCCTGAGCGCGAAACAATATCGTTTGCACCCTACATCGAGGATATCGATCGAAAGGTGGATCAGGGCATGGGCAGTCGCGGCGGAATTCGCAGGCGGCCGGATGGCGGCGGGCAGAAGCCAGGCCATCATCCAGCGGTTACTGGCGTGCCTGCATCTCCAAAACTGTATCGCTAGTCAGCAGCCTTGGCTCCGCCAGGTGAGCTTTGTGACGTGTCGTGCCGATCTTTGTCTTTGGACTTCGCCCGCATTGACTCGCTGTCGAATGAGCAGAGGCGGGTGACCGCCTGCTGCGTATCCCCCGCTCGGCATGCAGTACGATCGACTCAGGAGAGGCCGCGCTGAGCAAGTTCCATGAGAATTCCGCAGGCACCGTATGCGTTGTAACGGGTGAGCATGTGCCTGCGGATCTCTGACCTGCCTAAGAGGTGCCCGATGACCGGGGTACCTGAACCGTTGACAAATGACCTTATTGATCCCTTGCCGGTCTGCACGATGCCGGAATGCGTCTTGGTGAGCCGGTGAAGATGGACGTGATCGCCTGACTTGGCCTGCTTGTTGTCATCAACGGAGTGCCGTCCTACGTCGCCCGACGATCAACGCAGAGAAAGAAGTGTTCGGCCGCTTTGTATTACCCGCAGGTCTGTGCTCCGATCGCAGCGCCGAGTTCGATACCCGTCAGGCGCGAGGGCCCTCTCCACATGACGGCAATGCCAGACGAAGGGGCATGCCCGCGCGAGACCGCCGCTCATGCGGGCGATCTTATTCCGGTGGTCTTGAGTTTTCTTTCGCACAGGTGAGGTCTGGCCCCTGTCTCTCACCAGCCCATGGAGCGGGTCGAAGTCCAGAGCTGTCAGGACAAACCGAGGTGGCACATCCGGCATGATGAGGTTGAGCCTCGTCATCATGAAGGTTTGCCAGCTCGTGACGCAGTCGATGCCGAGCAGACTCACCAGCAGCTCGGCTGATCGCAGCTTGGTCTCCTCCGCCCGGCCGCCGGAGCTGAGGAACTTGTGGAACAGCTCGACCATCCAACAGATGGCGTACCAGTCGAGCATCTGGATCGCGTTCGCGCGGGATCCCTGCGGCGGATCCGTGACCGGCTGCTAGTCAATCCGCTCCCGGTCTTTTGGCACGTAGAACTCCTGCGCGTAGATCATAGGCACGATGAGCGCCAGCGTGCTCCACGCGAGATTTTGTGTCTCTCGCTGCGGGCAACCGGGTTGATGAGGGTGACGGTCGACTTCGGATCGGGCGAGCTCAAGGCCGTGGCCGGTCGCGGTGACTTCGACGGCGAGACGATCCTGCCTGTGACCAAGCGAGGATCTCGTCCATCCTGCCTGACGAATGATCGACCACTTAAGTTTCCGGTTAAGTCGACAAGCAAGGCTCTGTTACCTGGCAAGGGGACGCGAGCCGCTGCGCGGCCAGCGAGGAGCTCAGGTACTGCCGATGTAGGAAGCGTGGACTAATGGCGCGGGGCTAATGGACCACGGCCTTTCGGCGCTATCCGGTGAAGACACGCTGCCCAGCGGGTCCGCAGCCGGATCAGGCGCTGTGAGCGTGTGGACGTGCTGGAGGCGGTGCAGCGAAGACCCGGTTGGAACCGGGGCGATGCGCCGGCGGGATGGCGCTGCACGTGCTCGCCTACGATTTGACCCGAGACTGAGTACCCTAAGGCTTCATCCGGACATAGGAGATGGGCTTTGCCCTTGTCCTTAAACCCAAGAGGCGCTGGCGTCCGCCAATGACCAGCGGCCGGAAACCCAGCGCCTACGGTTCCGGATCGCTTCGCATATAGGAGGTGTGACGGTGAAGGGCGGGATCCTTTCGACTATGACATCAATATCGCCGCCCGGCTTTAGGCGCTCTCCGTGCCCCGGGACATACAATTGTCGGCAACAGCCCAGGAGTTTGTTCGTAAGGCCTGCCCGTCACCTTCGAGGACCTCGGATCTAAGGCGTCAAGAGCATCAATGAGCTGATCCAGACACTCGCCGTCATAGCAACCCACGGGAAGGGTTATGACGTCGGAGTGGGCGAGGCTTAGATGACGAGGATGTCTGCTGCCGTCATTTTGAGCTTCTTCGAAATCGTGGCGATCTCGACCGGCTTGTCCCTGCCTGAACCGTCAGCGTCGTAGTAGAGCACGCCCGTATTCTTGTCGTAGATGACGTAGTCGTTCTTATCCTTGGCCTTGGCGCCCACGGCGAAGAACTTCGTGTCCATCAGAGCGGGAGTCGCCTCGGATCCCCTCTTCCCGAGTTTGGTGAAGATCTTGTTGTCGAGATAAATTGAGTCATCCGCCACGACGAAGTCTGCCACCTTGTCACGATTGGCCATGGTCGCCTTCGTGTTGAAGACGAAGGCATCCTTGCCCTTGCCGCCGTAGAGCCTGTCCTTTCCGACCCCGCCATTTATGACGTCGTTGCCGCCACCCCCGTAGATGGTGTCGTTGCCGCCGCCGCCGCTGATGTAGTCCGAGCCCTCGGTCGAGCGCAGGTACGACTTGCCTGTGGTTATGGAGATCATGTCGTGGCCGCTCGTTCCTTTGACCGTGCGGCCTTGAGGTGGAGACGGTGGCGGCATGAGTGGGAGATCTATCGGGGTCTCAACCGGCGGATCGACCGGCTTCTCCACCGGGGGCTCGACCGGGTCGGGGGGAGGGGGCTCACCGCCGAACTCGCTCGCGGCGTAGGTTCGGTCGGAGAACCGAAAATATTCTATGCCTCTGAGTAGGTCATGGCCATCTGGAGACGCCGAGCGCAGATCCACCACGTCGAACGAGCTGTCGCCTATGAGAGTGATGGAATAATCCAGTCGCGAACCCGAGAACACGGTGGTGTCGTTCGCGTGTCCGCCGTCGATGAGGTCGTCACCGGCCCCGCCCGTCAGGGTGTCCTTGCCTGCGCCGCCCTCCAGGGTGTTGGCCGCTTCGTTGCCGGTGATCGCATCGGCTCCGGAGCCTCCGACGGCGTTCTCGATCAAAGAGCGGGAGTCTCCGTTGTACTGGAGGGCATTGGCGATGTTGCCGGGCGGGTTGGAGCCCTTCCAGTCCAGTGCGGAGAGCTGTGCGGCAGATGTAATTGTCCACCAGCCCGGCCGAAGGTCGACGGTCAGGCTGGTCGAGTAGCTCGAGAAGTCGTAGGTGTCCGTGCCGCCGCCGTCCCATACGGTCTGGAAGATGCGGTTCCCGCCGGGAGTGCCCTGTCCGGCCCCATCGATCGACATCTCGCCCGTGTTCGGGTTCCACGAGTACGTGGTGCTTCCGCCGTTGGTCGTGAAGCTTGCGCCGTACATGTGCTGGAGAGTGGCGATGTCGTAGAGCATCAGGGTCTGCGCGTAGCCCCAGATCTCGTTCATATAGCCGCCGAGCTCGGCGGACGTGGCCGACTTGTAGCTCATCACCGTCCATTCCATCGAGTCCCGGTCAGTCGGCATCGCCGAGGCCTCATGCGGATGCTTCAACCCCAGCGCATGCCCAATTTCGTGCAGGAAGGTCTGGAAGGCGTAGTTGCCGAGCATGGGATCATCGTAGTCCCCAGTATGGTTATTGTACCAGGAGTCGCCGCCCTCGGGTTGGGAATGGGGCAGGTACGCCCAAGCGGTTCCGGGCAGATCAGACATGCCGAAGCGAAGGTCGCCGTGCTGGGAGGCGGTCTCGGTCACGAGGGAGAAGCTGAGGTTAGCGACCGCCGAGAACATGTCGAGGATCTTCGTGACAACGGCTTGCTGGAGTGCGTTCAGTGCCTCAAAATTGTTTGACGGCTCACCAGTCACGTATGCGCCGTAGAAGGATTCTTCCGTTGGGAAGCTGTAGGTCAGGCTGCTGACAGCCCACTTGTGCGCTGAGAGAAGCCCGTCAGCGTAAGGATCACCTGACGGATTAGTGTTCGTATAGGCAGGCATGACGCCCCGAATGGTACTTTGTGGTTAGGCTGAGTAGGAGTGTTCTGCAGCGGGGGTCAAGAAGCCTCGCGCGCTGGCGTGGGCTGAATCGTCAACGATCGTGGTGTGCTCTGGAAAGAAGGTTACCGAATTCTTGAGCGCATCGGTCAATCATGGGGAGGCACATTGAACTTCAGGGTCGCGTGGGGGCTGTTCCGTGTGCTTTCCAGAACCGCGCAGGAATGTTTCGCGCGCTTTGGTGCCGAGCCCTTCAAGATGATGGTGTCGTCATCATAGGATCCTGAGACGGAATATGGGGCGGGTTCACAGCCCTTCTAGAAGACGTATGCGGTACCATTCGCTATTCCGCGAAGTCGAAGGCCCGCCGCATTCTTGAACTGCCCGCGGAACAACATCGTACCTTCCTGGACGATCTTTGAGATTGCGTTCCTGGGAATGGTGTATCGGATTCTCGCCAGAGCCGAAGTTGACGTACATGCCGGAGCCGTTGTGGACATACAGCCGGTCAGTGTCCCATCCGAGTCCGTCCTCCAAGCGCTCAGGCCTATTACCTCCAGCCCTCCAAGAGCCAGCGATGACGTGCTTCCCATTCTAGATGCCGTAATGGGCCTGCCGCTCACGGAGTAGCGAAGCAGGGTGGCTGTCCCTCAGAGTGATGTGTGTGGAAA
>NZ_JAERQE010000045.1 GCF_016734765.1 Microvirga soli
TGGGACCGGGAGAGCTTGATCCGCAGCACGATGGCGCCGCGTTGATCCTGACCGACGAGGTGGAAGCTGTTCTTGCCCAGATCGATGCCCAGGGTGGCGATCACAGCAGAGAAAGAAGACCGTGACATGGAACGTGCTCCTTGCGTGGCTCGAAGCCCCACAGCTTACGAACAAGCGGGGCAGAAGCACGGCCGGACCATCCCATTAGCTGACCAATCGCCGTGCTTAGCCTCGCACCAAGTAGACGCTACTCGCCCTTTACAGCCTTCGCGCCGTGGACACCTAGCGATCTTCTGCACGAGACCTAAGTCCATAGTCCCATCGGCAATCCGGCTCCGCCACTGATCGCTCAAAGAGTCGACGTTGCGCGGCTATGAAGTGCAAGTATTTCGAATGGCACTTCCGCTCGCTGCGGCTTGATGAACTGCTGGGACTAAGCCACACGATAGTTTAGACTTCGACGGCATTTCGGCGTTCCAGCTCAGTAAGGAGTCCGCTGTGATCGAGATCGCCCGCATTCTCGATGAGACCCCGGAAGAGGTCCGCCGTCAGCGAGGTGTAAGGCAGAGCATCAAGCTCGATCCGCTCCGCAACGTCCAAAGCATTGTCGAGATCCTTGAGATGCGTGACCGAGCGGCCTTTCGTGACAAAATCACGCTCGACCATGCGCTGACCGTGAAGTTCGAGAATGCGGCTTTCGGCAAAGCCCCCACGAAGAGCCTCACGCACCTTGGCTGGATCGGCGCCGCCCCGCTGGGCCAGCAGAAGTGCCTCGGCAACGGCTCCGATGGTCACGCCGACGATGATCTGGTTAGCCAGTTTCGCGAGTTGCCCTGCTCCGTGCGGTCCCACATGAACAGGTCTGCCCATGAACTTCAGGATCGGCTCAACACGACCGAAGATCTCGGCCTCGCCGCCAGCCATGATAGCCAATGTCCCCTGCTCTGCTCCAAGTGTGCCACCGGAAACAGGCGCATCGATATGATGGACGCCCCGCTCCTTCAGATGCTTCGCATGCTCCTGTGCCTCGGCGGGCTTGATCGAACTCATATCAACCAGGATGGTCCCTGGCCGCAGGGCACCTGCCACGCCTTGTGAGAAGAGCACATCCGTGACGATCTTGCCGTTCTCCAGCATGAGGATCACAACGTCAGCGTTGCTCACGGCCTCGGACGCGGCATCCACCACGCGAGCACCAGAAGCTGCAAAAGCCTCAGCTTTCTCGCGTGACCGGTTCCAAGCGGTCAGCGGATAGCCGGCGTCGAGCAATCGTTTTGCCTGGCGCGAGCCCATGAGGCCGATGCCAAGGAACGCTACACTGGCAGAGGTGGATGCCATCATCGAAAACTCCTTCAAGGTGGCCCGCCCGGATATTGAGCGGACCATTTGAACATCGGACTCAGGCGACCGCGGATGAGGCCTTCGGCTTCATCAGGCGGCCGAGCGCGCTGCTCAGCAGCGGTCCGAAGGCAAGAGCCAATCCGATCAGCAGCAGTGTCGTGACGAGACCGTTCGACCAAAAGATCGAGAGCGATCCTCGGGACATGATCATGGATTGGCGGAAAGCATCCTCTGCCTTATCGCCGAGCACCATCGCTAGAACGAGCGGCGCAATCGGATAATTCAGCTTCTTAAACAGATATCCCACAACACCGAAGGCTAGGGCCAGCCAAAGATCGAACGGACGGCCAGCGACCGTATAGGCGCCGATGAAGCATACGACTACGATCACGGGTCCGATTATGGCGAAAGGAATACGCAGGATCGAGGCGAAGAGCGGAATGGTGGCGAGCACCATGAGCACGGCCACGATATTGCCGAGATACATGCTGGCTATCAGGCCCCAGACGAAGTCCGGCCGTTCGACGAACAGCATCGGTCCCGGATTGAGGCCCCAGATCATCAGGCCGCCCATCATCACGGCTGCCGTTGCAGAACCGGGCACGCCGAGAGCGAGCATGGGCAGGATAGCGCTGCTCCCGGCAGCGTGGTCTGCCGTCTCCGGAGCAACGACCCCTTCGGGCTCGCCTCGTCCAAAACCTTCCTTGCGGCGGGAGAGACGTTTGGCCAGGCCATAGCTCATGAAGGAAGCTGCGGTCGGTCCGCCGGGGGTGATCCCCATCCAGCATCCGATGGCGGCACTGCGCAGGAGCGTCACCCAGTAGCGCGGCAGGGTCGCGATGGTCCTGAAGACGTCGCGGATCTTGACCCGAGCGCGAATGCCGTCGAAGCGCAACCCCTCCTCCATGGTGA
The DNA here is from genome assembly GCF_016734765.1 of Microvirga soli. Lineage (GTDB taxonomy): Bacteria > Pseudomonadota > Alphaproteobacteria > Rhizobiales > Beijerinckiaceae > Microvirga > Microvirga soli. The sequence continues at coordinate 2,254 of NZ_JAERQE010000045.1, forward strand.
GCATGAGTTCGCCGATGCCGAACAGGCCGATCACCGCGATGAGGAAGCTGATGCCGGACAAAAGCTCATTAAACCCGTAGGTCAGGCGCAGGCCGCCCGAGACCGTGTCCATGCCGACCGCCGCGAAAGCAAATCCGAGACCCATGGAGACGATGGTCTTGAACGGCGATGCGGTGCCAAGTCCGATGAAGCTGGCGAAGGCCAGGAAATAGACGGCGAAATACTCCGGCGAACTGAACCGGAGGGCGAACTTAGCTACCCACGTCGACAGCACGGTGATCAGGATCACGCCGACCAAAGCGCCGAAGCCAGCTGACAGGAATGCGAGGGTCAGCGCCTGTGTTGCCTGCCCCTGCCGGGCCATGGGGTACCCGTCGAACGTTGTTGCAACGGATGACGGTTCTCCTGGAATGTTGAAGAGGATCGAGGTTGTCGATCCGCCAAATAGCGCTCCCCAATACATACTGGTGAGAAGGATGATCGCTGCGACCGGATCCATCGTAAAGGTCAGCGGCAACAGCAGCGAAACGCCATTAGGAGCCCCGAGCCCCGGCAAAACGCCGACGAGAATGCCCAGAAGCACGCCGATCATCATCAGCATGACGTGGTAGGTTGTCAGCGCGACGCCAAAACCGTGAAGGAGTGATGCGAAATTTTCCACGACCTGTCTCCGTCGGGATTGCGGGCTAGTAGAGGCCCAGAGCGGCTTCGAGCGGACCCTTCAGGAGAGGAACCTGGAATGCCACTTCGAGAACGAAGTAAAAAATGACGGCTGCAGCGATGCCCGAAGCAATGGATATAACGAGCCGATATTTGCCCTGCACCGACATGACGAACGCGAGATAGAGCGCCGTCGCCACATATAGCCCGAGGAGACGCCCAACCACCACGAAGGCGAGCATCGGCAGGAAGAACGAGGCCACGCGCTTGGCCTCTTCCTTATGAAGGAAGACTGACTGCAATCCATGTCGACCGACGGTCGCCTGGATCAGAGTTCCGATACTGGCAGCAACGACCAGAAGGCCGATATAGAATGGAAAAGCTCCTGGCTCTGGTCCTGCGTCGCCCCAGCCAATCCCGAATTCCAGAGCACCGACCACAGCAGCAAGCCCCAGGCCTGCCGTGAGAGTCGCACTTCCGATCTCAGCTGTGTAACGAGAAATCATGGCGTCCGTCCCGGTCTGATGAATGCCGCATGGAGGAGAGGCTGACGGAGAGAAGTCCGTCAGCCTTGGAGCCGCGCCAATTAGCGGGCGATCCAGCCTTCTTGTTCAAAGACCTTGCGGTTCTTGGCGTCGTCCGAGGCGATGAAGGTCTTCAAGTCCTGACCGGCCAGAAACCGATCAGTTTGAGACGTGCGCTCGATATATTCCTTCCACTCAGGCGTCTCGCTCACCTTCTTGAGGAGATCGGCATAAAAAGCGACCGCGTCCGCAGGAACGCCGCCCGGCAGCCACACGGTGCGCGGCATCTGGAACTGGTCGATCGGGATGCCGGCTTCCTTGCAGGTCGGGATGTCCGACCAGCCCATGGTGGCCGTTACCTTCACCCCACCTTGTAGACGCGTCGGGCTGAACACGCAGAGCGGGGTGATCGCTCCGGCCTTCCACTGGCCCGCATTCTCGTTCGGGTTGTTGGTGTTCGAGTCGATATGCCCGCCCGCGAGCTGCACACCGGCGGCACCGCCGCCCTGGAAGGGAACGTAGATGAACTTGGCACTCGTTGCATCCTGGATCAGGCTGGTGAGGGTCTGATCAGTATCCTTGGACTGGCTACCGCCCATCTTGAAGGTATCAGGCTTCGCCTTGACCGCCTCGATATAGCTCTTAGCGTCCTTATATGGAGCGTCGGCTTTGACCCAGAGCAGGAACTCGTCGAGGGCCATGGCCGCCACAGGGGTCAGCTCATCGGGCTTGTAGGCGAGCTTCGCCACATAAGGCAGGAGATAGGCGTTGTTCGTGCCGAAGGTGAGTTTGTGGCTGTCGCCGGCTGCGACCTTCGTATAGATGAATCCTTCCGCGCCGCTGCCGCCACCTTTGTTCGTAACGACGATGGGCTGTTCCATCAGCTTGTGCTTGGCAATGATCGACTGGACGACGCGGGCGAAGTTGTCCGTGCCGCCGCCAGGGGACGACGTGACGATGAATTCAACGGGTTTCGCCGGCTTCCAATCCGCCTGCGCCACGCCGCCGAATGTCACCGCGATGGTGGTAGCGAGCAACCATGAAGTCTTCTTAAGCATCGTTCTTCCTCCCTGTGGTGTTTCCAGCCGATGGCGTCGGCTCTTGGAACTGGCTGTTTAGGAATTGATGGCCGATAATCTGGGCTGCGATATCTCGGAGCGACGGGCCTGCACCTCAGAGCCCATCCGGATAGCAAGAGAGAGTGCCTCGCGGCTCGCTCCGAGATTGGCAACGCCGCGACCGGCAATCTCGTACGCTGTGCCATGGGCCGGAGTGCAGATCGGGAATTGGAAACCGCCGATGAGCGTCACGCCGCGATCGAAGCCCATCAGCTTCATGGCGATCTGACCCTGATCATGGTACATGGTGAGGACGGAGTCGAAATCGCCGTTTTTAGCACGCAGGAACACGGTATCCGACGGGAATGGCCCTTCAACGGTGAAGCCCTGCGCCTGCGCCTGACGGACGGCCGGCTCAATGACGTCGATTTCCTCCATTCCGAAATTGCCGCCGTCGCCCGCATGCGGATTGAGGCCTGCGACCGCGATACGCGGTGGATTGAAGCCCGCAGCACGCATGCACTGATCCGCCAGCGTGAGCGATCGCAGGATCGCCTTCTCGGAAATGGCGGAGGCCACCTGCGACAACGGGATGTGCGAGGTTACACGGGCATTCCAGGTCTTGCCCAGAACGTTGAACTCGCTCGCCGCTACCGATGTCTTGAGAACATCGCGCACGAAGCGGATCTCGTCGTCGTATCCGTCATAGGCCAGACGCATGGCCTTCTTGTTGAAAGGCGTGAAAAACACCGCATCCGCACGACCGGACTGGGCCAGCAACAGGGCGCGCCGGAAGTTCTCGGTTGCGAACACACCGCCTTCGAGCGTGGCCGTGGCAGAAACGACTTGATCGGGACTGAGATTTTCGAGGTCTATGAAGACCGGACGGGACGAGCAAGCCGGAATCGCATTTTCCGACGCAATAACGTCCACGTCGACTCCAACACCTGCAACCTTGGCACCCTGCTCCAGAATGCGAAGGTCGCCGAAGATCACGAGGTTTGCGCCGGAACGGAACTCGTCGGATGCGATGAGCTTGGCAGCCAATTCTGGGCTGATGCCTGCCGGATCGCCCATGGCGAATGCAACAGTCGGCTTTGCTGGCGGGATCGATGACGATTGAGCGCTCACGGCAACCTCTTCTCGGGATGACACAAGAACGTTAACAGCCCTAAATTTCGTACACAAGTATGCTGCATACAGAATTTTGTTTGCGGCGGTTCAGGAAAAAGTTGTATAGGAGGAACAATCCGCGCCAGGATTTGTGGAAAGACTGCAAAGAACGGAATGAGCCATGGCATCTGACGCAGCAGCTCTGCTGGTTGACGACTTCGATTCGCGCGGCCCCATTGCCCGCCCGACGCTTCACGACGCCATCGTGGCTCGGGTGCGCGACATGATCATCGAAGGCGAGCTTGCTCCCGGGACTCGGCTTCACGAGGGCAATCTCGGCAAGATGCTCGGTGTTTCCCGGACGCCGCTGCGGGAAGCCCTCAAGTTTCTCGTCAGCGAGGGGCTGCTGGAATTGTCACCTGGGCGGGGTGCGGTGGTTCGGCAGTTTTCCGCGAAGGATGTCCATGACAGCCTGATCGTGCTCGGCAATCTTGAAGGCCTTGCGGGACGGCTGGCCTGTGAGCATGCCACCGATGCCGAAATCGGTGAGGTCCGGCAACTCCATGACCGTATGATGGACATGTACGAGAAGCGCGATCGCCTACCCTATTTCAAGCTGAATCAGAGCATCCACTCGGCCATTCTCCGCCTTTCCAAGAACGAAGCTCTGGTCTCAGTGCACAATGTTCTGCAGGCCCGTCTGAAGCGCATCCGCTACATCGGCAACGAGGGGCCTGAAAAATGGGCCGGCGCGGTTGCCGATCATGAAGAGATGATCAATGCCCTGAAAGCGCGCGATGCCGACCGCCTGTCGAAGGTTCTCACCGACCATATGGCAAAGACCTGGGAGCGTGTGAGAAACGCTATCTGATAACAGCTAACAGTCAGCTTCCTTTTCCCACCCCCTCATCTTTACAAGGCCTCGATATGAACGATGAGAGCCGGCTTCGCGAGACGATCTGCCTTTTCGGGCGCTCTCTCTTCGAACGGGGGCTGACCGCTGGATCGTCGGGCAACATCTCGGTTCGGTTGAGCAACGGAGGCTGGGTGACAACACCAACCAACTCTTCCCTCGGTTTTCTCGACCCTGCCCGCCTGAGCAAGCTCGATGCCGATGGACGCCTTGTCTCGGGCGATGCGCCGACAAAGGAGTTGCCTCTTCATACGGCTCTTTATTCGACCCGCAGTGATGCCGGCGCGATCGTTCATCTGCACTCCACCCATTCGGTCGCCGTCTCGATGCTGCCCGATATTGACCCTGCCAATGCACTGCCGCCCATGACGGCCTATTATGTCATGAGGGTCGGCCGCACAGCTCTCGTTCCCTATTATCGGCCGGGAGATGCCGCCGTCGCGGATGCGATCCGCGGACTCGCAGGCAAATACAGTGCGGTGCTTCTGGCCAATCACGGCCCAGTGGTCACTGGCAACGATCTGGAAGCTGCTGTCTATGCCATGGAAGAGTTGGAAGAGACCGCGAAGCTGCGCCTTCTCCTCCATGGCCTCAACCCTCGCCTGCTGACCCGTGGGCAGGTTCGGGATCTGGTGACACAATTCGGTTTGGATGAGGCGATTGCGGAAGAGTCCTCCGACAGCCATCAGGAATGCTGTTCCACGCCTTATCACCATTCACACAAGTGCGGATGAACCGATGCCCCGTTTCTCGGCCAATCTAGGCTTTCTCTTTACCGAGCATTCCGACATCGATCGGATTGCGGCCGCAGCGGCAGCAGGCTTCAAAGCTGTCGAAATGCACTGGCCTTATCAGGTACCTGCTGCCGAGATGCGCAATGCCCTGAGTACAAACCAAGTGACTATGCTCGGATTGAACACCCCGGTCGGGAATGCCGCAGCCGGCGATTTCGGGCTCGGAGCCTTGCCAGGTCGTGAAAGTGAATTCCTCCAGGCCTTCGAACAGGCTGCTTCCTATGGGCACGCCATCGGCGCAACGGCCGTTCACTGCATGTCCGGATTGGTCACACCCGATGCCGTCCCGGCCGCCGAGCGCACGTTCGTCGCGAACCTGAAGCTTACTGCCGACAAAGCCGCCCTAGCCGACATGACGGTCCTGATCGAGCCGATCAACCATCGTGACAAGCCAGAATATTTTCTTCACACCATCGAGCAGGCCGCAATGATCATCGAGCAGGTCAGCCGCCGAAATGTGAAGATCATGTTCGACTGCTATCATACCCAGATCATGCAAGGCGATCTGACGCGGCGTCTCAAACAGCACCTCGATCTGATCGGGCATGTGCAGATCGCTGCTGTCCCGAGCCGGGCGGAACCGGATGAGGGCGAAATCAACTATCGCGACATCTGCCGATCCCTTGATCAGCTGGGATATAGCGGCTGGATCGGAGCCGAATACAAACCTCGCGGGCGGACAGAAGAAGGCCTCGGCTGGCTTCCAGCCTGGACACAGGATGCCCCCCACAATGTTCGTGGAGTCATGGCATGAAGCTTGGATGCATCGCCGATGATCTGACGGGGGCAACGGACCTTGCCCTGATGCTGGCCCGTGAAGGGCTCCGAACCATTCAGACGATCGGCGTGCCGAGAGCAGATCTCGACCTGTCTGGTGCGGACGCCGTCGTTGTTGCGCTGAAATCCAGGACAATTCCCGCGCAGGAAGCCATCGCGCAGTCCCTGGCCGCAGCCGAGTCTCTCAGGAAAAGCGAGGCGCAGCATCTGTTCTTCAAGTACTGCTCCACCTTCGACTCCACAGATGAGGGCAATATCGGGCCGGTCACCGACGCTCTCCTGGCGTTCACGGACAGCGACTTCACCCTCGCCTGCCCGGCCTTTCCGGCCAACGGCCGTACGGTCTACAAGGGCCATCTCTTCGTGAACGGCGAACCGCTGCATGAAAGCAGTATGAAGGATCATCCGCTGACGCCCATGCGAGATTCCAACCTCGTGCGGGTTCTACAACGCCAGACGAAGCTCTCAGTTGGCTTGGTTGCCTATGAGGATGTGGAAGCTGGGCCGGACTCCATTCGCATTGCCTTCGCACGCGAAAAGGCAGCAGGTCACCGGATCGTTATCGTCGATGCGCTGAGCGATTCACATCTGCGCGCCATCGGCCTCGCAGCCGCCGACCTTTCCCTCATGACCGGCGGGTCTGGTGTCGCCATGGGCCTGCCTGCAGCCTATCGACAGGGTGAGGGCCTGACAGTGCCCTCGTCTTCGACAGCCTTCGATGCCCCTGCCGGTCGCAGCATCATCCTGGCTGGATCATGCTCCAGCGCGACGCAGGAACAGGTCAAGGTGGCCCTTGATGCAGGCATTCCTGCCCTCCGGCTTGATCCGCTGGACCTCGCGTCCGGAGCCATGACCCCACAGACGGCTCTCGACTGGCTGGAATCGCAGCCTTCACAGCGACCTGCTCTGATCTACTCCACGGCAAACCCCAACGACGTTCAGGCGGTCCAGAGCAGGCTCGGGCGGATGCATGCGGGCGAGATCGTTGAGAACACCCTCGCGGAGATCGCGATGGCACTTCCGGCCCTTAGTTTCACCCGCCTGATCGTCGCTGGAGGAGAAACATCCGGCGCTGTCGTGAATGCTCTCGATGTCGATGCGCTTGCAATCGGCCCTGAGATCGACCCGGGCGTTCCCTGGACCCGCTCCCTCGCAGGAAACGACCTCGCACTGGTACTCAAGTCCGGCAATTTCGGAAGTCCGGACTTCTTCCTCAAGGCCTGGAACATGCTTCGATAGAACTGCGGCCCAGGATAACTGCACATTCAGCGGCACAACAGACCGGTGGCGGGCGCCGTCGGAACGGGAGAGATGCGCAATGAACTATCATGATTACTACGCGAAGGCTGATCGCCCCGTAGAAACATGCGTCGTCGGCACTGGCGGCTTCGGCCAGAGCTTCCTTGCGCAGGCTCAACGCGCCCCCCTGATGAATGCGCGCATTGCCGTCGATCTCACAGCCGAAAGCGCAGCATCGGGGCTGAGGGCCGCCGGCATCGATCCACGCGAGATCCAAGTTTGCGAGTCGGCTCGCGATGCCAAGACCGCATGGGAGCGTGGTGACTACATCGCGACCCAGGATCTCGCATGCGTTTCCGATCTTCCTTTCGATGTGGTCGTCGAAGCAACCGGGCAGCCCCAGGCGGCAGCCCGTCACTCCCTGATCGCTGTCGAGGCCGAAAAGCATCTTGCGCTCGTGACGAAGGAACTCGACAGTGTCGTCGGGCCGGGCCTCACGGCCATGGCCGCCGAACGCGGACGCATTGTCACGACCGTCGATGGGGACCAGCCGAGCCTGCTGATCGGCCTTGCCACCTGGGCTGAGGTCATGGGCTTTCATCTGGTTGCCGCCGGCAAGTCCAGCGAATACGACTTCGTCTTCAACCCCGCCTCCCGTCGCCTCACCAGCAACGATCGTTCTGCGGAGAACGTAGATCTGGAAGGTCATTGGACTCTTGGCGAACGGGATGTCGGCGAGATCCTAGCTGCCCGAAACAATGCCATTATGGGTTTCCCACAACGGGCAGTTCCGGATCTTTGCGAACTCATGGTCGTTGCCAATGCCACCGGTCTGCAGCCCGACCGTCTCGATCTTCACGCGCCGCTCGCGCGGATCCATGAGGTTCCAACCATCTTCTCACATCGGGCGGACGGCGGCATCCTCGCGGACGACCGGCGTCTCGACGTGTTCCACTGCCTGCGCAAGCCCGACGAGATCAGCTTCGCGGGCGGCGTCTTCGTCGTCATTCGCTGCGACGATCCGAAGAGCTGGGACATGCTGGCCCAGAAAGGGCATATCGTGAGCCGGACGGGTGCGAACGCCATGGTGTTCCTGCCGAGACATCTGCTCGGGCTCGAAGCCGCAACAAGCATCCTCGATGCCGCGATCCATCGAACATCGGGCTACGGCTCCGATTACCAGCCGCGTTATGATCTGATCGCCGTGGCGACCGAGGATTTGCCAGCAGGCAGGGTTCTCACGATGGGAGGCCATCATCACACGATTTCTGGAGTGACCGCCGAGTTCCGGAATGGCGGGCCTCTCACGGCCTCAGCCCCCGCCCCGTTCTACCTTGCGGCCGATTGCCGGCTGAGGGCTCCAATCTCCAAGGGGCAGGAGATCCGCATGAGCGATCTCGAGTTGCAGGAGGCCTCTGACCTGATGAAGCTCCGCCGGGAACAGGACGCACGATTCTTCAGCCGTCGGCTTTAAGAGACGCACCCGGAGCCCAGATTCGATGGCTTTGCTCTCACTCCTATATCCTGACCGCTTTACCATTGCCCTCGTGGCAACAGCCGTCGCCGCGACGATTCTGCCCGCAATGGGTGCTGCAGCTCCCATTCTGAAGATGGTTATCGTCGGCTCGATTGCGCTTCTGTTCTTTTTGCAGGGAGCCCGTCTTTCACGGCAGGCCATCATTCAGGGCGCTATCCACTGGCGCCTTCACATGATGGTGTTCGCCGCGACTTTCATCCTGTTCCCGGTTCTCGGCCTGCTCACGAAAACCTATCTGCAATCTTATCTCGCGCCGGGCATGGCCATAGGCATTCTCTACCTCTGCCTTCTTCCTTCCACCATCCAATCCTCCATCACGTTCACATCGATCGCGGGAGGAAATGTCGCCGCTGCCGTGTGCAGCGCGTCGGCCTCTAATGTTCTGGGCGTCTTCCTCACCCCGCTTCTCATGGGACTGTTCATGCAAACTCAGGGCGGTGTTTCCGTGACCGCCATCGGGGAGATCGTCGTGCAGATCCTCGTCCCCTTCGTTGCCGGACATCTGATGCGACCCTGGATCGGCCAATGGGTGGAGCATCGCCGAACACTGACGGGGATCGTAGATCGCGGAGCGATCCTCCTGGTTGTGTACTATGCCTTCGGCGAAGCGGCCATCAACAACCTGTGGACTCAGTTGGAGCCGGGAGACCTCCTCCTGCTGACGCTCGTCAGCTGCGGTCTTCTGGCGACCGTTCTTGTCATCACGACCATGGCCAGCCGGCTGTTCGGGTTCTCTAAACCAGATGAAATCGCCCTCGTATTCTGCGGCTCCAAGAAGAGCCTTGGCAGCGGTGTTCCGATTGCAAGCATTCTCTTTCCAGCAAGCATGATCGGAGCCATCATTCTCCCGCTGATGCTCTTCCATCAAATCCAGCTGCTGGTATGTGCAGTTCTGGCACGCTCCTATGCGGAGCGGAATGCCTAAAGGCTTCTCGCACAAACAGTCAGTCTGTCAGGGTGAAATTCGACAGTCCGCAAAAATGTCGCTTTCCTCAGATGCTCGCTTAGGGTCAGGCACGGTCTCTAAGCCTGCCTGCGTAAAGGTCCGCTCATCCCAGAGGTACTGTCAGGTTGATGCCTAATGGACAAAGTTGGCGTGGGCGGAGCCGCCAAGTCGGTCTAAGCTATTACACGAGGCAGCACCGGTCGCATCGCGCCAAGTGGCGAAGGCGTGCTCACGCGCAGCCCGGTACTCACTGGCGGAAAGACGATGACGGCGGAGCTGGAAGTGGTTGTGGATCGGGCTATGGATTGAGAGAAACTGCTGGGCGTGCCGGACTGACTTGAAGCGCCTCATGTGGCGCTCCCGTCGTCGGGTGGGTTGATGCGGCACCTCACATCGGTTGTTCAGGTATTGGCTCTGCCGAGGCTCGACGCTCCGCAAAATCTCGCGTTTGGCAGCGCCATAGGATCCGAGTTTGTCGGTCACGATCACTCTTGGCACGTAGCACAAGCCCTTCAGCAGCTTGCGAAAGAAGCGCTTGGCTGCCTTGGTGTTGCGGCGACTCTGAACCAGCACATCGAGTACGTTCTCATGCTGATCAACCGCTCGCCAGAGGTAGTGCAGTCTGCCTCGGATGCGAACAAACACCTCATCTAAAAACCATTTGTCACCGGGCTGCGGCCGCCGCTGCTCGAGCGTCTTGGCGTAGGTGCGTCCGAACCGCAGGCTCCACTCGCGAATGGTCTCGTAGCTGACCACAACTCCTCGCGCTGCGAGGATCAGCTCAACGTCACGCAGGCTCAGGCTGAAGCAGTGATACAACCAGACCGCTTGGTTAATGATCTCGGCCGGAAGCCGCGGTACGGGTTGGGCGTTGTGCTCATACCCGAGATCCTGCCATAGACCAGAACTCTGGCCAACTTGACAGTACCCGTGCAGGTGGCCCTAAGCCTTCGAGGTCTAGGCCCTGATCCGCTGGAAACTGGACTTCGATCTGTTCGTTGCCTATCGTGCGTGATGCTTGGCTTGGAGGGTTCATGATGGCCCCTAAGGATTGGTTGGCGCCTTACGGCTGCACCGCTCTCATCGTGGTATCCTTCGCCTTCATTGGCGCCATCGTTGCCTGGCCGCTGCTGGGCCCGCTCTGGTCGCCCCAGGTCACCGTTGCCCAATTTGCCCCTGAAGGCTTGAAATAGGGAATTCGGCCGACGCGGAGCCGGATGGTCCGTCCCCAAGCGAGCCTTGGAGGGGGCTTCGCCCGCTAGGAGGAGATCCTCGCGTCCGACCTAGCATTGCTCGCCGCCGAGCTGGAGCGGCAGGGCCAACCCAGGATCGCTGCCATACTTCGGCAGGCAAGCCACCGCTACAGGATCTCCAGCAAACAGACCCGCACCCTTACGATGGCGCCGGATCAGGGGACATGCCCTCCTGAAGCCAGAGTGCCGTCTACTTGGGCCTGTCGTTGTCGTACACGTTGGTGCGGCCCGTGGTCGTCCCGGAGGTGGCCGAGGTACCGGTCGTGCCCGCCCTGGTGGTCCGTGACCGCCTGCGCATGAAGTACCAGACGAGGCCGGCAATGATCGCCAAGCCGATGATGATCCACAGCCAGGAGGCGCCGCCATCGGTCGTTGCGGGCGCGGCGGGCGAGCCGGAAGTCGCAGGTGGCGTGGCCTGGGCGAGGGCCGCATTCACCGCAGCGAGTGTCACGATCGTCGAAGCGTAGAGCCTGTTAATCATCATGGTCCTCTCTCGGCCACGGGGGCTACGGATCAACGTTGGTCGCAAGCCCGCGTTCCTCTCACCGCAAGGGCCGGCATACTTCAGCCCTTGCGGCGATCGGGCCGCTCAGACCCAGCGGGACGAGACCTCCTGCTCCGTGGGCAGGCGACCGTCCGGGGTGAACTGGTCGACCGCGTCGGGCAATTCCTCCGACAGTTCGGACAGGAGTTGCTGGCGCGGCAGGCCGGTCTGCTGCTCGAGGTCGTCGAGCGTGTCCGGCCCGAGCGCCTGCGAGAGTTCGTCCGGCGCGATCCGTCGGTTCTGGCCCGGGCTCGCCCAGGAGTCCACGTGGTCGCCGTAGCCGTTCTGACGGAACTCATCGAACAGACCTCCCAGGCCGCCCCCGCCAGCACCGCCGAGTAGCCCACCCAGCAAACCCCCGAGGCCTCCCGGGAGGGTACTGCCGAGACCACCGGGCATCCCCGCCGCCAAGACCTCCGCCCTGACCGCCGAGCATACCGCCAAGACCGCCCTGACCACCCAGGATGTCCCCGAGCCCGCCGCCCTGCGAACCGGAGCGGTAGTGCTGGAAGGCCTTGGCGGCCAGCAGCATCATGAGCGCCTTCACGATTGGCGAGGTCGCTCCGCCGCGCCCCTGCATCGAGGCACCTCCAGCGCCCATCATGTTACCCAGGATCGAGTCGAGCAGTCCCATCGCAATCTCCTGTTTCGCGCCGTGTCACGGCCCAAAGTGATGACCTCGGGTCGGATGCCCGGAATGGAGAGGGAAGCCCGGCTGCATCCGGGCTTCCCAATATTCGTCAGCGGGTGCGGTCGCTCGGCTTGCCCGTGGTGCCGGTCCGCGAGACGGTGTTGCCGCGTTCGTCTTCGACGTCGACCTCGGTCTTGCGCACGGTGTCCGAGATCGTCTCTGTGCGCTGGTCGGCTTGCTTGCGCACGACCACTTCCTCGACCACGCGGGCTTCCTTGGAGACAACCGCCTCCTCGCCACGCTCCTCCACCTCGATGGTGCGCTCCTGGAACGGATCGCCGGCGAAGGCGCCAGCCTGCGTCGCGCCGGAGGCCGGGCGGCGCTCCACTGCGACCCGCTCCTCGCGCAGGGTGACCTGCTCCTGCACAGGGCGCTCAATCACACGCGAGTGCAGCCGCACGCGACCCCGGTTCACCTCGCGCTTGCCGACGTGCAACTCCTCCTCTGCGACTGGGATCACCTCGTTGGTGCCGCGCGCCGTGGACGACGCACGATCCTTCAGCCCATTCGCACCTGTCGCGGTGGCACTGGCGCCGGTCCAGCCCTCGGAGCGCCAGGTGGTCTCCCGCTCGTCGAAGTCCACCGTGCCCTCGTCATCGAGGATGTCGACGATCCGGTCGACCTCCGTGTCGGAGGCCCGCACGGTCACCAGAGCCCCGCCGCGGCGGATGCCCTCGGCATAGGCATGGGCGTCGTTCTCGTCCACGCCGGCATCAACGAGCGAACCCGTCAACCCGCCAATGGCCGCCCCGGCACCGGCCCCCACGAGCGTGGACACGAGCCATCCGGCAGCTACGACAGGCCCAAGGCCCGGGATAGCCAGCATGCCGAGGCCGGCAAGAAGACCAGCGCCGCCACCCGCCAGCGTGCCGACTGTAGCACCCGTGCCGGCGCCGTCACTGACATCGTCATCATGATGGTTCGTGGCATCGAAGGTGCGGCTGGCGTGCGACGAGTAGCGGTCCCCCTCATTGCTGGCGATCAGGCTGATGTCGCGGTGGGAAACCCCCGCAGCCTCCAAGCGGCGGACGGCTTCGGAGGCGTCCTCATAGCGGTCGAAGAACGCCGTGATGGTCTTACTGGTCATGTCTGTTTCACTTTCTCGCAAAGGGTGCGGCTGCGCGCCGGCACTCTGGTTGCTGCACGGAATGGGTGATGGCGATGGGGCTTACTGCGTCTGCACGGTGCCCTTGTAGTCGATACCCACGCTGACCGACTTGCCGTCGCGCTGGGCCTTGCCGCGCCAGATCCCTTGATCGTCCTTGCGCAGCTCGGCCACGTTGCTGAAGCCCTGCGCCTCAAGGCGGGAGCGTGCCTGCGCTTCGGTGAAGCTGTTTGCACCGGGCTCGACCGCGCCCGTCGTCTGCGGACTATCAGCCGGCTTGTGGGTGACGGCAGGATTTGACGAGCCAGTGTTGTTCGTCGGCTGGGGCGCCGAGGTCTGGGCCATCGTCGCCGTGGTCAGGGCCGACAGAACGGCCAGAGTTGCAAAGCCGAGGCGTCTCAAGGTTCTTCTCCTCTGTGTCAAATACGTAGAGGCTCAATGTACGACTACCGTGACGGTTCCGACTGCCAAGCTTGTGGGCAGGAGGTTATTCCTGCGGAGGAGCGGGGAACTCACCTTCCCAGCACCCGTTGGTTGTCACTGACCTTGAGAGGACCGATGGCCGACCCCATCCCAAACCCGCGCCCACGCCCGGATGACCAGGAGCAAGTGCCTGTTCTTGGTGATGCGCTGAGGAGTGGTTCTCGAACCGTCGCTGAGGAGATCATCCCTGTCGTCGAGGAGACCGCGACGATCGACAAGCGGCAGGTCGTGACCGACCATGTGCGTGTGCGGACGGTCACCGATACCGTCGAGGAACTGGCTCACGCGTCCGTGCAGCGGGAAGACGTCGAAGTCACCCGTGTGCCCGTCGACAGGGTGGTCGAGACCGCGCCCGAGATCAGGACCGACGGCGACGTGACGATCGTGCCGGTGCTCGAGGAGGTGCTTGTGGTCACGAAGCAACTCGTGCTCAAGGAGGAACTGCACATCCGGCGCCGCATCGAAACCGAGATCGTCGAGGTGCCGGTCACCCTCCGCAAGCAACATGCCGTTGTGGAACGTGAACTCCAGGAAGCCCCAAGCCTTCTCGAAGAGGGACAGAACGAGAAATCGATATCATCATGCCGCGCTGATGAACTGTAGTCGTTCGAGAGGGTCAAGGTTAGGCGGATCTGTCGGTTTCCGCGTGACAAGGGCCTGTGGCCCACGCTATTTGCTCGATTCATGGTCGCCTTCATTGGCTAGGCGCTCATAGGCTGGAGGGCGTTACAGTGGGGAACCTCCCGCCATCAGCTCTCCTGAGTATCTGACGAGCGGTCACATCTCCTCGGCAGAATTCGAGAACTGAAAAAGTGAGTTCCTCCAGATGGCGGCGTATGTACCGTCGACCGTATTTCTGTTCCGGAAGGGTTCGGCCGAGTGCGAGAGCTTAATGCGGGCTGTCGCGGTCAACCTGGCATAGACAGCGCAACTCAGCCTTCGATGCTTCGGTAGGACTGAGCAGCCACGCAAAGCTTAGCTCATCGATGGCTCCTGCATGGCGATGTCCATGTAGGGAATGGCCAGGACAGGATGGAGATCCTCATCGACAATCGCGATCACGATGGCACTCAAGTACATGGATGGTAGCCTAGCCCAATCGTCAAGCAGCTCCGCACCTCGCTTCAGGGCCTCGGCTTTGGCTGCGGCAATGTCCGGCAACTCGACACCATTCGGATCCTCGTTCGTCGCGAAATGGCTGCAAACGTCGATGTAGTAGCGAGGCATGACTAGCCTTCTTGAAACTCGTTACCGAGACGGGAGCATCCCGCCCTACCTGCACTGCTACTGAATCAACCTTCAGCATCAACATTCGTTCTGCTATTCCAACTACTCCTTTGGGTGCAGGTCGGCGTTGTGCGTCTCCTCGGACCTCTTCTTGATCCTTCAGAGCTGAGACCACCGGAAACGTCGGGAGCGTGACCGAACGAGCGGTGCTCATTCCGTGTTTGTGAGCCCCATTCAGGAAATTCGATTAGTCGCCGCGACCTGGGCGTACCAGTGACCGGAATCCTTGAACATCCGTTTCTGCCCCTGTTCGAAGTCAACAAACACGATCCCGAAGCGCTGGGCAAAGCCCTCGGCCCACTCAAAGTTGTCCAGAAGACTCCAGAGATGGTAGGCCCGGACAGGGACACCATCTTTGATCGCCCGGTGCAGTTCCTTCAGATGGCTCCTCAGGTAAGCGATGCGAGCGTCGTCCCGGATGCGGCCATCCTGGTCCGGGCGGGTGTTGTAGGCGCAGCCATTCTCGGTGATCTCGATCGGGATATCGCCTGTCACCTGGTGCATCCGGAGCAGGATCTCATGCAGCCCACCCGGATAGATAACCCAGCCGATGTCCGTCTTCCCGCGTGGCGCGCCAGGAACAATCGCCCCTTCGGCCCGTACATCCGCTCCTGGGATGCCGCTGCCTCTAGGGACACGCGACACGCGGAATCCAGTGTAGTAGTTGAGGCCGACGAAATCGAAGGGAGCCCGCAGGATCGCCTCGTCCCCAGGCCGGAAGCCAAGAATGTCCTCCTGTCGGTCTGCCAGCAACACGCCAGCCGGGCAATCGCCCATCAGTGCCGGTTGCAGATGCCAAAGGTTCAGGAGCGCATCGGCTGTCACGGCAGCGGCCTGATCCTCTGCGCTGACCGTGGCTGGCAGCATCGGTGAGACATCGAAGGCACTCCCGACCAGGAGGGTAGGCTTGATTTCCTTCAGGGTCCGGAACGCCTGGCCTTGGGCGAGATTGACCGCATGCGTGGCGCGCAGGAACGCCAGAGGGTCTTTTCGGCCGGGCGCATGGACTCCCTGCAGGTAGCCCATCTGTGTAAACGTCTTCGGCTCGTTGAAGAGCACCCAATCCCCGATCCGGTCAGACAGGGCTTGGGCAACAAGGCGGCTGTAGTCGGTGAAGCGCTCGGCCGTTTCGCGATTGGGCCAGCCGCCGTCATCCTCAAGGGCCTGTGGCAGATCCCAGTGGTACAGCGTGGCAAGAGGCCGGATGCCCGCCTCAAGCAGCCCATCCGTGAGCCGGCTGTAGTAGTCGAGCCCGGCTTGGTTGGCGCTTCCTCGCCCCGTTGGCTGGATGCGGGGCCAGGCGATCGAGAACCGGTAAGACTTGAGGCCGAGCTGCTTCAGCAGGGCGATGTCCTCGCGCCAGCGGTGATAGCTGTCGCAGGCGACGTCGCCCGTGTCGCCATTCCGGGTCTTGCCGGGAGCATGGGAGAAGGTGTCCCAAATGGAGGGGCCGCGTCCGTCCTCGCGGCACGCACCCTCCACCTGGTAGGCGACGGTTGCCGAACCCCACAGGAAGCCGGGCGGGAATTCTACGGAACCGTCGGACTCCTGCGCTAAGGCAGTGGACACCTGACCAAGCACCGCACCGCCCAGGAGGGCCCCTGCCTGCAAGAGTTCGCGCCTGTTCATGCCCGTTCTCCACATTCCTGCGTGCAGGACTTCCCTGGCCCACAGTGCGTAGTCATCTTAGTTCGATCTGCCGCCGCACGCATATTGAGCGGAGACGACTAGGTAAAAGGGCCGTTCAATCGCTCAGGCCGCCCGTTTCAAATCCAACGTCTCATCATGGTAGCCGACCAGAGTCGAGCGGTGGCCGATGCTGACGATGGTGGGCTTCCACTCCGCGTTGCGCAGCAGCGTATACACGTTGCGTTCGGCCTCCTCGTCGAGAGCGGACGTCGCCTCATCCAGGAATACCGTCTCCGGCCTGGCCAGCAGAACGCGCGAGAAGGCCAGCCGCTGCTGCTCGCCACCCGACAGGCGCTGGCTCCAGGGCTCCACCATATCCAGGCGGTCGATCAGGTGCTCCAGGCCGACGCTGCGCAGGATGTGGCTGATCTCCGCGTCGTCTGTTCTTGCAGGAGCAGGATAGAAGATCGCCTGCCGCAGCGTTCCGAGCGGCAGGTAGGGCCGCTGGGGCAGAAAGAACGAAGCACCCGACGTGACGGAGACGTTGCCACGGCCGTAAGGCCACAGACCTGCAATCGCCCGCAGCACCGTGCTCTTGCCCGTGCCGGAGGGACCTCGGATCAGCAGCGCCTTGCCCTGTTCGACCGAGAGGTCGACGCCGCTGACCAGCGCACGCCCGTTCGGCAGGGACAGATGCAAGTCCTGCACGCCTATTCTCCCGGCCCCATACATCCGGACAAAGGGGCTGTGCTCGCTCGCCCGTGCCTGATCCAGGTCGGCCCGGAACATCTTCAGGCGTTCTGTCGTCGCCCTCCAGTGCGCAATCTCGCGGTAGCTGTTAATGAAGTAGTTCAAGCATCCTTGGACCGTCGCAAAGGCCGCCGTGACCTGCATCACCTGACCAAAGCTGATCTGGCCCGCAAAGTAGCGCGGGGCGGCCAGCAGGAACGGCACGATGATGCTGAACTGGGTGTAGGAATGGGTGAAGCAGGCCATCGCCCGCTCGCGCCGCATCATAGCCCAGAAGTTCTCGACCACGCCGCTCCAACGCTCATTGAGGACACGACGCTCCTGGGTTTCGCCGCCGTAGAAGGCGACCGTCTCGGCGTTCTCGCGCAGACGCACGAGGCCATAGCGGAACTCGCTTTCCAGACGCTGGTTGGCGCTGTGGAGGCCCGCCAGAGGATTGCCGATCCTGTGGGTAATCCAACTCGCCAGAAACGCGTAGCCGAAGACGGCAAACACCATGTAGCCAGCCACTGATATGCCCGCGACCGTGACGGTGCCGCCCAGGCCCCAGAGGATGCTCGTGAAGGCGATCAGGCTGACGGCCATGTCGAGGAAGCCGACAAGGAGGTTTAGCGTCTGCCCGGCAAACAGGCCGAGATCTTCCACGATCTGCTGGTCGGGGTTGGCACTCGACCGGCCTTCGAGCTGGATCCGGTAATAAGCCCGGCTGGAGAGCCAGTCGCCCATGTACTGCCGCACCAGCCAGTCGCGCCACCGCAGCTTCAGGCTCTCCGCAGCCCAGTTCGAAGACACGAGCGAGATCGTGTAGCTGCCGGCGATCAGCCCGAAGATGCCGATCTGCTTGAAGAAGGCCTGGATGTCGTTTGCCTGGAGGGCTGAGTGGAAACTATTGTACCACTCGTTCTGCTGCACGCAGATGTAGATGGCCGCGAGCTTTATCGCGAGCAGGAGAGCCAGCATCCCGCGGGCGTACCATTTCTCCCCGGATCCCCAATAGGGCTGAGCGAGACGCCATACATCCTGAAAGAAAGCAACGGCAGTCCAGTTGGAGGTTAGAGCCGTAAGAGCGCGCCAAGGCGCGCGCCGGCCCT
Source organism: Microvirga soli (assembly GCF_016734765.1). GTDB lineage: Bacteria > Pseudomonadota > Alphaproteobacteria > Rhizobiales > Beijerinckiaceae > Microvirga > Microvirga soli. Next base: position 20,648 of record NZ_JAERQE010000045.1, read on the forward strand.
GCGCCGAAGGGTGGTTCGGCACCGCGATCGAGTTCGACATTGTTGTTGATTGCCCCGGCGCCGACGCTGCCCGGATGGGAGTGCCGACACTGTCTTAGCTTGTTGTTTTTGAGAGGCCGCTGCTGTGCCGCTATTCGCGGCCGGAGGCAACGGGATTTGAACGCTTCTGCTACTTTTGGGTTGCGGTGTTCTGTCTCACCTGAGTGGGATGACACTTCCTAACGGCAAAGGTTGTAAGCCTCTCTGCCTGAATGGCCGATGAAGCACCCATTCATTGCTTCAAGATGATCACTCTTGGACGTCAGAGCTGAAGGCCATAAACAGAGGCGATAGTCCCAGCGCTCCCTGAGTACGTGAGCATCTGATCCGGGGAGGTAAGGCAACATATCCTTTGTTGCTGCCTCCTGGCCGGCTTATTCTTGATCTGAACGTCGATCCTCCATGAGTGATCGTGAACCGCTTGCCACAAGGAATATTCTCATGGCCAGCACACCATCCTACTGCTGCTCTCAGCCTGATCCTCCTGCCTCCGAGCCGGTGCGCTCCGATCCGACGCCTCCTGACCAGCCCGGGACGAAGACGCCGTTGCACGTCCCGCCTACACCTTCAAGCGGAGTGCCAAAGCCAGTTCCAGGTCAGACACCTGTCCCGCGCCCCTTTCCGCAGCCGCGCGCCTAAGGGGGGAACAGATCCTGGGGAGCAGAATGGGCGAGAAGATCCCGTTCAGGCGGATCAGGAAGGCTCACCTCTTGATGCCGGTCCAAGCCAGTTCTTCGGCGAATGCCTGGCAGAGGGGACGGACACCTTCCCCATCGGGATAGCCGAAGAGGCCGGTATGACAATGCCGGTCATCGTTCCAACCAGGATAGTCCAGGATAGGATAGAGACAGATCCCGTCGACCGGGACGCCTGCCTTCCGCGCAGCGATGACCTCATGCCCGATGATGCGGAGCCAGGCCGGGCGCAGGTCACCTTCGATCCCGGTCTCGGCGAGAAACAGCGGGCGCCTGTAACGCTCGTATGTGTCGCGCAGGAGGTTGGAGAACGAGCGGTACTGCGGATGGTCGACCGCAATCGGCAGGTCGCCATCAATCCACTGGTTGTGGAGGTAATAGTTCACGCCAACGATGTCGACGTAGTCAGACCGGCCGCCCAGCTCGGGGCGGTGGTACCCTGACAGGAAGTCCAGCGCCTCGAACTGCGCCAAGGTGTAATGCTGGGCCGCCTGGATGTCCTGCGGATGAGCGGAGCGCGGAACGACGTGGATTGCCGGCTCCGCGTGGACAATGCGAGCCCGTGGCTCGACCTCGCGCACGGCTTCGATCGCCGCGATTGATGCTCGCACAAGGATTGCCTTGAGCTCGTTGCCGCGTCCTGTTGCGAGCGGGTTGATGTACGCGAGGCTCCCGCCCGCCCACGACCAGAACGAAATCTCGTTCACCGGCACATAGAAAGGCACGGCATCGGTCTCATCACGGACGACCTGGGCGGCGGCACGTGCGAAGCGTGCAAAGCGGTCGATGAACGCAGGCGACCAGATGTCGAGATCGTCCGGCCAGCCCCAATGGCAGATGTCCCAGATGACCTGGGTTCCAGTGTCCCGTGCCGCCCGAAGCTGGGGCAGAAAGCTCGACCAGTCGTAGTGACCGGGCGTGCTCTCGATCAAGTGCCACCGGAAGCCGTCACGCACGATGCGGATCCCATGCTCCGCCAGCATCCGGTAATCGGCCTCAGCATGCCGATCGTGGCCTGTGCCCGCGATCAGGTCGAGGCGCCGTCCATGTTGGTGGCGGTGGGTTGAGCACTCAAATCCGCCAATCAGGAAGCTGGCGAACAGGTCTGAGCGGACATTGCAGAGAACCTGCGGCGGGAGGCGGGCCGCGTAGTTCCTGAGAGCTTGATGAAGCTTTCCTTCATTCGCTTCGGCGCGGTCTCCACCAACAATCGCGCTTGCTTCGACGGCCCTGTCGTTCTCCAGGTCTCGCATGTCCTGCTCCCGGGTTTGGCACTCGGATCCTAGCCCTCCCGCCCGTCGTGACGCGGGCGATGCCTCGGGCGCCAGCCCTCAAGCTCGACTCTCGCATCTGGAGGACCAGAGGCTCCAGACCACATCCTGGCGTAGTGGCCATTGCGCTCAAGAAGTTCGTGGTGGGTGCCGCGCTCGACAATCCGGCCGGCATCCATGACGAAGACCTGATCGCAGCCAACGACGCTCTCGAGCCGATGCGTCACGAGCACAATCGTGCGTCCGCCCCTGAGCGATTGCAGCGTTTCCAGGAGAAGCTGCTCATGGTGCGGATCAAGGGCGCTGGTCGGTTCATCGAGGATAAGGAACGGCGCGCGTGTCAGCAGCGCCCGGGCGATGGCAAGCCGCTGGCGCTGTCCGCCCGAGAGGTTCTGACCGCCCTCGGTCAGAACGGTCTCGTAGCCCTCCGGATGGTCTTGGATGAAGGCCGCAGCCCCCGCGAGCTCAGCGGCTCGGTCGATCTCGTATCGGCTCGCGCCCGGCCGGCCATAGGCGATGTTGGCGGTGATGCTTGCGGGGAGCATGAGGCTGTCCTGCCCGACAAGTGCCATATGCGCGCGGGCATCCATCAGCCGCGCCGCGCGGAGATCAATGCCATCCAGGCGCACCGCGCCTGTGGTTGGATCGTAAAGCCGCAACATCAGGGCCAGAAGCGTGCTCTTGCCGGCGCCGCTCGCTCCGACGAACGCCACCATCTCGCCGGGCCGGATTGTAGCGCAGAAATCGTGCAGGATCGGATAACCGGGTCGGTAGGCAAAACCGACTCGGTCCAGCACCAGCGTCCGCGAGGAAACGGGCAGGCTTGCAGCTCCCGGAGCTTCGGTAATCCCCTCCGGTGTATCGAGGACACGGAACGCCCGACGGGTTGCAGCCTCGAAGATCCTCACCTTGGCGACGAACTCGGTGAGCCACTTCAGCGGCTCCCACAGCTTGCGGACATAGTCCATGAACACGATCAGAAGACCGACCGTCATCCCACCTTCGACCGGAGACACGAACTGGTCGCGGTACACGAGATAGCCGCCGTAGCCGAGGATGATGGCGCCGCCCACGGCGAGAACGCTGTCGCGGGCGAGGGGATAGAGTTGCTCCTGAAGGTTCAGGCGTAGCAGCGCCCGAACGCTGCGCCCGACCGCTCCGCGAAAGCGGCGGAACTCGTAAGCCTCCCGCTGATAGGTCTGCGCCAGCGGCACGCGCACCATCGCCTGCTGGATGGAGCTGGTGAGATCGGCATCGACCTGTTTTGACGCGAGAGCCCGCTCATGGATGCGGACACCAAAGCGCCAGTTGCTCCAAATCATGAACGGAGCCACCGTAAAGGCTGCGAGGGTCAGAGAGACATTCCGCGACAGGAGAATGGCCGTCATCACCGCCAGGGTTACGGCCGCGACACTCGTGCCGATCACCGTGTCCATGATGCCCCAGGGGCCGAAAGCGTCGGTAGTCAGCCGGTAGATCGCGTCTCCTTGCGGGCGGCTGCGGTGATAGGTCAGGCCGAGATGCTGGAGCTTCCGGAACAGATCGTGGCGGACCCGCGTGGTGCCCCGGTAGTTCAGGTGGTAGTTGATCATCATCCGGCCGAACCAGGCGGCATAGCCGATGATGTGGAGCCCCATGCCCATCAGGACGAGGCCAACCACCTGCCCCACCTTGTCGGCGGGCAGGACCGACACGAAGAGGGCGTGCACCCAATCACCTTTGGGCTGGCCCGTTAGGACGCTGTCAATCAGGACCGCCAGCGGCCATGTCTCAAGCAGACCCACGCAGATGGACACGCCGATCAGAGCAACGAGGGCGGCGATCCAAACCCGGTCGGCCGCGAAGTACCCCAACGCGCGGCGGTAGACGGACATGGCCTCGGCATCGACCTGGCCGAACTGCTCGGTATTCAGGATCTCCCTCCTACAAAGGGGCGGAAAGACTAACACGGATTGCTCCAAACACCACTGTTGTGCCTTTCCAATCGCTCCCCACATGGTCTCGGCTGGTGGACTGACGCTAACCCAATGCTGGTCTTACAGCGGACATTTTTGCCTTGGTTGCCCCTCGGCGACGCTGTTCTCTCCACTCAAGACCCATCAGTTCGGCCAGATGGTTCCGGGCTCGGTTTACACGGCTCTGGATCGTGCCGATCGCACAGCCTAGGGTTTGAGCCGCTGCTTCGTAGCTCATGCCTTCTGCGCCCACGAGCAGGATCGCTTTGCGCTGCCCCTCGGGCAGCTTCGCCAGTGCGGCTGCAAGATCCTTCAGCATGAGCCTGTCATCGTGATCCGGGATGGAGATCAGCGTTGCGGCATAGGATCCATCCGCATCCTCCACCTCACGTTTGCTTCTGCGGCAGGCCGAGCAGAACAGGTTGCGCAGGATCGCGAAGAGCCACACCTGGAGGTTCGTGCCGGGTTCGAACTTCTCCTGATTGTTGATGGCTCTGAGTACCGTCTCCTGCACGAGGTCCTCCGCCTGATCGACACTCCGCGCGAGCGAGGTTGCAAAACAGCGAAGCGAAGGAAGGTTCGTCACGATTCCTTTGATGAAGGCTTCGCCGATCGGTATGGAATCAGGGTGGATAAGCCGGTGCTGCGGCTCGATACGCTTGTCGTCGGCAGGCTTGTCATACGAAGCACGGAGTTGATGAGCATCATTGCCCATTCTGCTGGTCTTGAGGGCAGCCGAGACTGGCAGTTCCAAGAGACGAGCAAGAGAGGCTCGGGCAAGCCGCATCGTTGGAGTAAGATCCGACAGTCTCATGATGGTTGTTCCCCTGCCAAACCACGGCGTGCTCGGCGCTGAGTCGCTCTCTCCACTCGGTGACAATCACTCGCTACTAACGGGCTTGTTATGCCTGTGCCCATTACACTGGTGCCGCGTCCATCCTCCACGCCAACTTTGGCGCGACACTCGAAAGCGAAGACCGTTTCGGTGCTCTTCTCAACGTCATTGAGCATTGCCATCTTCTCCTGCGCTTGGCAGCTCTCACAGTTCCGCAATATGGGATTTGGCAAGGCCATCCTCGCCGGCGAGCCTCATGAACTCAGCAAGGCAGTTGCGAGCACGGTTGACCCGGCTCTTGACAGTGCCGACCGCACAGCCGAGGACTTGGGCGGCTTCCTCATAGGACAGCCCGTCCGCGCCCACTAGCAGGATCGCCTCACGTTGTCCCTCGGGCAGTTTGCGGAGAGCTGCCTCAAGATCATGAATCATGATTCTGTCTTCCTGCTCCGGCAGAGCAATCAGCGTTGCGGCATAGGATCCGTCCCCATCCTCCACCTCGCGCATACTCTTGCGATGCTCTGAGAAGAATTGGTTACGTAAAATGGTGAAGAGCCATGCCTGGAGGTTCGTGCCGGCCACGAACTGCTCGTGCTTGCTGACGGCCCGCAGCACCGTCTCCTGCACCAAGTCTTCGGCCTGATCGGCATCGCGCGTCAGGGAGATTGCGAAAGCGCGCAGCGACATCACGCTTGCCAGAATTCCATCGATGAATGATTGGTCGACCAACTCAGTGCGGGCACGGATAACCTGTGCAACCCGATCAAGAAGCCGGGCGAGGTTCGACGGGAGTTTGTCCGCGGCAGGATCGCCATAGAAGGTCCGCAGGTGTTGGCCGAGATGAGCTTGGACGCTGCTGTCCAGGACAGCGTAGGCCAACGCACCTATTTGCTGTCGAGAAGGGCGTCGTTCATGCCTTGGATCAGTCGTCAGCTTCGACAGCGTCACCATGGTCACTCTCCAGAGATTAGCGCGCACTGCTGTCCGTGCCCGCGGGAAGCCCGCGAGCTATGGTCTTTATGACTCGATGGCATTAGGTCAGCAGCCGCATCAGCCGAGCTGCGCGGCTTCTGCTGGTGCCACCAAGTCGCTAGTCAACGAGGTTTGGTGGCGTCGCGCATCGTGTCCTTGATGCCGCCAACGGCATTCTGCGCCAGACCTGCTGTCTTCTCGGCAGACCCTTCAGTCTGGGTCTTGCTGTCGCCTGTAATCTTGCCAATGGCTTCCTTGACGGAGCCCTTCGCCTGCTTCGCGCTGCCTGCAACCCGATCCTTGGCCATGATCGCCTCTGGGGTAAGATGATGTGCCCATGACAACCAGTCTGCTGACTGTGTTACCACAGCTCCTAACCCATTCAAATCATTAAAGTTCACCTATTTTTCTGGTGGTTGTTCCGCACTACCCAACCCGGTTTTTCCGCACCGCCTTTCGGCGCCTTTGGGAGCTTGGCCGCGACACCCTCAGCCCCGATGCCACGCTCCCGCGCCCACACGACTAGGGCGCTGCGCCGGTTGACGCCGAGCTTCTGGTACAGTGACGCGACGTGGTTGCGTACCGTATTGCGGGCGAGCTCGAGCTCCGTCCCGATCTCGGGGTCGCTCTTGCCTTGGCAGACGAGGGTGAGCACCTCGCGCTCTCGAGGTGTCAGATCGGCCACACTGGCGGCTGCTTGTGTCGGTGACTGCCCCGGGCGGGGCGGGTGGCGCAAGGCGGCGAGCTTCTCGACCACACCGCGGCTGAACCAGGATGCGTCCGCCATCACGGCCTCAATGGCTTTGACGAGTTCCTCCTCCGAGCGCCGGCGGGCGGTAATGTCCTGGAACGAGCACAAGATGCACGTGCGATCACTGAGTGTGATGGCTTCGGCAGAGACAAGACAGTCGATCTCACCGCCGCCTTTCACCCGCAGGCGGGCTTCAAAGTCCCTGATGGATCCTTTCGTTGTGAGCTCGGCCTCGAAGCGGTAGCGTTCCCCATCGTCGACCCAGAGACCGATGTCATGTGCGGCGTGGCCGACTAGGTCTTGTGCCCGATAGCCGAGCACCCTGGCGAAGGCCTCGTTCACCTCGATGATCCGCTGATCGTCGGCGGTGCTGATGCTGGTGGGCACAGGGGCCAGGCAAAAGGCTTTGGCAAAGCGCTCCTCGGACTGTCGCAACGCCGTCTCAGCCTTCCGGCGCGGCTCCAAGTCGGCGAAGGTGAACAGCATGCACGGCTCCTCGCCGACCTCAATCGGCTGGCCTGCCACCACCACTTGGCGCCCGCCGGGATCGCTGGGCACGGTGAGACAGGCTTCCATCTGCGGGATGGTCTCGCCCGCCCGTAGCCGCTCGAGGGCGAGGTTGCGGCGTTCGCCACGTTCCAGCACGTCGATCTCGTAGACGCTTCGACCCAGGACGTCCTCGCGTTTGTAGCAGGTGAGCTCCAGAAAGCCCTCGTTCACCCTGACGAAGCGCAGATCCGTGAGACGGCAGATGATGGCGGGCGCTGGGTTGGCCGCAAAGGCGCGCTCGAAGCGGTGCTCAGCCTCGATTTGCGCGCTGACATCATGAACGATGAGCACGAGACAATCGGGATTGCCGGCATGATCGGTGATGACAAGACTGCGGATACGGTGAGTCCGATCGCGGTCCTGGTTGGATTGGTGCGCCACCACAACTACGACGTCCTCGAAGGCCTCGCCGGCCACAACACGATCGATGGGATAGTAGCCATGGTCGAGGAGATCGCTGCTGTGGTGGCGCACGACGAAGTTCTGACGATACTCGTCAACGTTGCGGCCGAGTTCATCGAGAGTCCTGACCCCGTGCATCTCAAGGGCGGCTTCGTTGGCATAGGTTATGATCTGATCCGGCTCGACCAGGATCACGCCTTCGGTCAGGCCAGCAATGATCTGCTCCAGTTGCGAGCGGTCCGGGGCTTGATGGCTCGACCCGTTGCCCGCTTTGTCACGAGCCCGATCAGCGGTACTGGTCGCACTTGTCTGTTCCGGGCGCTGGCGATGAGCGTGACCTGTGCTTGGGCCTGCCTTTTTCATGAGACAACTCGCTTTCCGCTTCGATGCCTCCAGTTCAACGGAACCCAACGCAGCGGGTTTCACGCAGCACGGTCGTGAGTTGCCAGCGCTGCTGGACACATGCTCGACGAGCTTGGGGTGCCGGAACGCGGATCCCTGGAAGCGTGACACAGTTCGAATCGCAGGTTGAGCCTATCGATGGGGATCTAACCGCATAAGGCGATAGAGCGCCGGCATGTTTGTGATGGCAGGGCTCCCGGCACGAAAGCCGGGAGCTTGGCTGTCAAAGCCCAGCGTGAGGCTCAGGCCGCGCGGTTGAAACGCTGGGCGGTTTTCTCACCCTGCACGGTCACGGTTTTGGTAGCCTCATCGGTCATCTGAAGCGCGAGCTCGGCGAGGCGCCGGCTGTTCTCGACCGTCTGTTCCAAGTTGTCGCGCAGCAGCGAGCTCTGCACCTCGACGAAGTCCGTCATCGAACGGCAGCGGGCCAGAGCCTGTAAGCCTTCGAGGTTGCGTTGCAGGCGCTGCTGGCTGAGGGAGACTACTTCGCGCGACACCTCCTGGAGCCCACGGGCCAAGGCCGTGCCGGACTGGGCCACAGCTCGTAGGTTGTGCGCTGCCTCCTCGGTCACCCCCTGGACCTCACCCTCTGGCCGGCTTGCCAACAGCAGCGTCTGCCCCGTGGAGCGGCGGGCCAGCTCCGAGAAGGCGCTGAAGCTGTTGGTCACCGCCTCCTGCATGGCCTGAGCCATGGTCTGAGCACTTTCGACACCTGCGCGCAATGTGTCGGCCACATCCTCGGTGACCCGCTGCACCGCTTCGCCCTGCTCACGGGCCCGTCGAGCCTCGATTCGCTTCATTTCATCAATGTTGGCCATTTCATCCTCCACTGTCTCGGCCATGGCGTTGGCCTCCTCGTCACTTAGCACCTTGAGCACCGCGGGAAGCAGTTCCTTGCGGTCATCTCGGATGTGCTGCTGGAAGGCTCGTCTGAGCTCCGTCACCTTGTCGAAGAACTCAGCGCTGTTCTTCGGCATGCGCTCCAGCTCACCCAGGAGAACAGCCGTTTGCTGGTTGTCGGTGGTGGCCTCCCGCACGAGATCCTGCATCCCGTGCCGGGTCAGCACAGGAAACAGGTGTTCCTCTTGCAAGGAGGCGAGAAGCTCCAGCTCTTCCTTCAGGTAAGCGAGGAGCCGCTCACGGGTTTTGACCGCATTGTCGGACGTGGCGAGCAGCCTGCCGAAGAGCTCGTTCGCCTTGTCCGGCGGGGCTTGGGTATATCGTCTGTTGGTCGTCATTGTCCCTCACAATCTGTCGAGTTGAAGGGCCCAAGCTTCAGCTTGGCCCATAGCGTGTGACACAGTCATATCGCTTGCACCAAAACACACACGCATGACGCTGAAGCGATCAGGCAGTTACTCGTGCTTGGCAGGCATTTACTCGTCTGAGACTGATATTCGAGGGTGCCCGTCCCTAAGTTCGGCCGCGCGAGGCGACCTATTCTTGATCTTGTTGATCCAAGTTAAGCGGCAATGGTGCCAGAGGTTCCGAGATATCCTGGCCCGCACCGTGGACAACACCGCGCGGGCTCATCGCGACACCTATCCTTCGAGCCTGTGGCGGTACCCGACCTATTACGGATGTGCCGGTCCGACCCTCGAACTGTCCAGTTCTGGCTGAGTTGTCCCAATGGTCGTCACTCAGACCACATGGAGGAGATCTATGCAAAAGCTCGCGCTCGTGGCAGCCCTGTGTCTCCTGGCCGGGGCCTGCGCCACCCGACAACAGGGCACCAGCACGGCAGTCGGTGCCACTGCCGGAGCGGTGGTGGGCGGACCAGTCGGAGCGGTGGTTGGCGCTGGGGCCGGCGCGGTGGCTGGCGCACCCGGCGGCGTCATAGACGAGGTCCAGGGCGACAACCAACGGCGGCGCGTACGGCGGCGCTAGTCCATCCGCCCTGGGCCGCCTCTCAGTGCTGCGGGCAAGATGAACTAGGCTGATCGCTGGAGCCCGAACACCGTCGGAGGGTTGAAGATAGGTTCCGAGACCAAGGGCGAGGTCAGTAACCTGCTCCGCCGCGCGACTGCTCTCGCTGCTATCCTCATAGCACCGGTGGCTTTGGCTCAGAGGGGCAACACGCTGGTCGAGACAGCCGCCGTGCCGTTGCCGCCCGAGAAGCCGGTGATGGTCAGGCAGCAAGCGCAGCGGCAGAAGCTGCCGGAGGTGCAGACGGGCGACCCTATCACGTGAATAGCCCAACTCCTGACAGATCAAGATCACCTGAACCATCGCTAGCCCGTCGGGTTAATCAGCAGGGCTTGGGAAGAGCTGATCTATTCTCAGGAGGGAACCTCAATGGGCGACACCTATCGAGCCGCAAGCTCTCAGGACAGGTTTGGCGCTGAACCTCAGTCTTATGATGGTGAGGCTTCACGCAGGCCAAGCTACCCAAAGCATGATCTGGAGGCCCGCGCTGACGCACGCCGGAACATTGACGATGAACTCCGCAGGCGTCGGCGGGCTGATCTCTTTTTCGAGGACAGCATTGTGCTGCTCAGCATTCTCCTCGGCGGCGCTGTTGGGTACATGACCGCAACCACTGTGCGTCGTACAACGTGGAGTAGCCCTTCAACTCGCGGGTCTTCACAGAGTAGCGGCGGCAGCCACTTTGTCGGCGAACAGAGCCGGTCACGCACCCAGAGCTCGGTTGAGAAGAACGAAACCACGGACCTGATTGCCTCCAACAAGGTCGAAGGCACGGCCGTTTACAACCGTCAGGGCGAGAAGCTTGGGGAAGTCTACAACTTCATGGTCGGCAAACGCTCGGGCGAGGTCGCCTATGCCATCATGAGCTTCGGCGGCTTTCTGGGGATCGGCCAGAAGTATCACCCGCTGCCGTGGAATGCCCTGACCTATGACACGAGCAAGAAGGGCTACGTCATCGATGCTGACAAGGAGCGGCTGATGCGAGCACCGAACTATGCCGCTGGGGAAGAGCCGTTCGCCCGGCCCGAGTACGGGCAGCAGGTGCGGGATTACTGGTCGTCGGGGCTCACCTGATCTGCATCCTTGTAGATATTTGCAGGCCCCTGCCGCCCGCGAAAGCCGCAGGGCCTGCGGTGCCGGCGGGTTTCGATTTACGATGGTTGGCCTGGACCAGATGAGCGAGCCTGAGCTGCTTGCCAAGCTTCATCGCGTCTTGAGGCGGGTGACGGTCTCGCACACGACGTTCGCAGCTTGGTCAGTGTAGATCAAGCAGAGAGCAAGCGGCGCTGCTGTCTGTTCATCGGCCTCTGCCGAGATGACGAACCGCGTACCTAAAAGGATGCGCTCAATGCCGCTGCGGATGAGGTTGTTCTGACAGATCAGGACGGTCGCGACATGAGAGCAGGCTTGTTGGGCGAGCGGGCGGGCGTGCTCGCTAGAAACAGCATCCTGTATCATGGATTGTGCATCCCTCATGGTGCTCACCATCGTGGGGTTGAGAATACCGGCCCCGCCTGCCTGCAAGGCTCAGCCAAGGAGCCACCGGAGTGCGAAGCCATACTCTGAGGAAAGCTTGTAGCACCTGATCCTAGCTTGGCAATAGTTGGTTTAATGGCTCCTAGGTTTCTGCAAAGCGGCCACGCTATAGAGATCTGCTTGGGAGTACTGAACATTGGCCTCATCGGCACCTCCGCTCGATGTGGGTTTCCTTGGGCGAACCATTGCCAGCAAGGAGGCACATTTCCTCTTAGATGCTGGCCAGCAGGAGACCTGCTCCGATGAAGAAACTGACGGAGGCGACAAAGAGAAGCGCTGCGCACCGTAGCGAAGGGTCCGTGCCTGGGATGTTTGCAGAATCGGGCGCCGGTGTTTGATGTACTTCTGTTACGGACGGGCGGTTCATGGCTGATACTGCCTCGTCGGTTGACGTCACATGAATGACAAACGAAGACAGCCAGGAGCTTATCCCTTCACGAAATATATACGGGCGTTTCAGTTGCACCGAGTTCGCCGACACTGGCTCATCTAACGATAAGGGCGAACCTCGCATGAGCGATGGACAGACGATTCTACGACGGCTGATGGTTGATGTTGGCGGGATTGATGACGAGGAATGTTCGAAATTGGCACATCTCGGAAGAAGTGCCTTTGTCTCCTCCTAACGCGCTGAGCGGATCTTCATTTCACTTGTAGTTAGTTACTGTTTGACCCACTGCGGACGATCCGGTGAATAGGCATATGCTGGAATGGCTCAAGAATGCCTTTGGCACGGCATTCCACCGTGGCGGGGGTAATGCTCCCATGGAACGTATCAGGCATCTGGAACCCTGGAACCTTTGGAGAATTGAACACCCTCCTACCACGGCGAAGCTCGATTAGATGGCCAACCAAAATGATACCGACCAAGAAGAGTTGCTGGAGCAACAGCGGGCTTTGGCAGAGTTCGGGGACTTCGCGCTCAAGACCGAGACCATCGACGACATCCTGAACAGGGCCTGTGAGCTCATAAGCCGCGCGCTCGAAACCGACTTGGCGAAGCTCATGGAACTCCTGCCTGACAGGCGGACCTTCGCTGTCCGCGCGGGCGTGGGGTGGAGACCCGGTGTTATCGGGGAGGTCACTGTGACGGCGGCCGAGAACTCACCGGAGGGGCTGACCCTCAAGGAGGGAGCGGTCATTTCGAAAAATTTAGATGAGGAGGATCGCTTCGAATATCACGACTTTATGAAGGAGCATGGGGTCAAGGCGTTTGTGAACGTTCTCGTGCTGAGCAGCACGGGGCGTCCGCCCTTTGGCGTCCTTCAGGTGGACAGCCGTGAACGCCGGGACTTCACGCAATCGGACATCGAGTTCCTCCGCAGCTACGCCAATCTTCTCGGGGCCGCCATCGAGCGCCTTCGGGTTGTGGACGAGCTGCGAGCGTCCGTGCGGGAAAAGGATCTTCTGATTGGCGAGCTCAATCATCGGGTGAAAAACACTCTGACGACGGTGCAGTCCATCGCCTCGCAGACACTGCGGAACGCGCCCTCGCTTGATCATGCCTCGGACGCCATCGAGAGCCGTCTCATCGCGCTGTCGCAGGTTCACAATGTGCTGACGGACCGAAGTTGGGCACACGTGGCTCTCCACGACATTGTCGCGCAGGCGGTCGAGCCGTACCGCAGCCGCGGGGAAAACCGCATCCACGTCCAGGGCCCGAATGTACAGGTGCCGCCGCGCATGGCGCTGCCGCTTGCGATGGCGCTTCAGGAACTGGTGACGAATGCCGTGAAATACGGGGCCCTGTCCAACGGAATGGGGCAGATCAGGGTATACTGGACCCTGAATGGCACGAGCACTTCCCCGCGCCTGCATCTGCTGTGGGAAGAGACGCAGGGCCCCCCTGTCCAGAGGCCCGTCCGCCGTGGCTTCGGCACACGGCTCATTGAGCGCAGCTTGGCTCAAGAACTCGCGGGCGAGGTGCAGATCGAGTTTTCTGAGACCGGCGTCGTATGCTCAGTCAACGCTCCACTGTGAACTAAGGCGAACGACCGCTCCTGGCACGTTCCGGAAGTAAGTCGAATTTCTGCAAAGGCGCGACAAGCCGACCTTCATCTGGTTCGTCCAACGTTACACTTTGAGGCTTATCGGACGCCTGCCGCTCGTGCCGCGGCTCCGTTCCGCCGCGGCAGGCATCCAACAAGCCTTAACAAAGGGAAACCCACAGCGAATGAAATGAAGGTCCGCTCGGCGCGTAGGAGCAGACTAAGGCGCTTCTTCCGAGATGTGCCAGATGGGGCTCTCTGGCCATTCTGGCGCAGCTCGCTGCGAAGACACGCACATACCTCATCCAGGCCGATGACGGAGCTCTCGGTTCAATGCTGATAGCGAAGCGCATCGATGAGAAGGGAGAAGGTCAACGTGGGTTGCCGAAGGACCTATCTGTAGGCCCATCACCACCCCTCCCCTCTTGGGCGTTGTTACGTTAACCCGGACATGAGGTCGAGCGGTGTAGATGGGCTGGCATGATCGAGTCCGTCAGCTACAAACGCCATCGCT
>NZ_JAERQE010000046.1 GCF_016734765.1 Microvirga soli
AGGAGATCGCGGAACTGGAAGAGCCGTATGTGCCACACGCCGTAGCGGGATTTGCATAATAGGAAGCGCCAGGAGCGGCTTCGGTGAGAAGAGTGGACGTTCGTTAAGTGACGAGAATTTCAGACTCTGACCCGATCCGGACGTTTCTGATGTTCGTTGACAGCCCTAATGATGCCCCCGTGTGGCCATGTCCATGACCGCTCGATACCTGGTAGCACCGCAATTCGCTGTACCGCCGGCCCTGCTCAGGCGCGAGAACGTCAAGTGTCGAGAGGTGATAACGCAGATGAGCGAGCCGCAGGGCAGCCTGCGTCGCACCAATCTCCGCCGTCGCCGCTTGAAGGCTCGCGGGCGCTACCGACTTGGTGGCGAACTGACGGTCGAGGTCAGTCTCCTGCGTGATCAGGGCTCGCCCAGTGGAATGGCCTCCGCCTGCATCGCGGCATGGAGCTCCTGCACGCGAGTGCGCTGGTCCTTGGTCAGCCGGAGCTGGTCGCCCAGTTCGCGGGCATGGACAGGGCCGGGGTAGCCATTGAGTTCGGCTGGCAGGGCGAGCCCCATGTCGCGTCCGGCACACAGATCAGCAATCTGCTGGTCGGACAGCGCCTTCACGGTCCGGTGCTCCCAGCCGGCATAGGGCGAGGCGGGCGCATGTTGGGCATAGGCTGAACCCACGGCAGCAAGAAATGCGAGGAGTGCGAGAGTTGCGCGCAGCATCGACGGTCTCCAGGTGAGCAGGGGAGGGATGTTCCTGCAATCCGGGTTCACAGAGGTATGGTGGCGACGTAGATGGCCAGCATCAGCAGGACGCAAACTCCCGAAGCACCGACCAGCCATGGGGCGAGCCGGTTCCTGTAGTGCTCTTCCAGGCGTCTTTGGTGCTTGCGGCGGGACATCGTCGGCTTCCTCCCGATGGAATGGTGCATGGTGCCGTGTCGGGCTGGATCATAACCTGTTGGTGCGTCCGCCACGACCCAAAACTGGGGAAGTCGCGCGGTGGTTGGGGTCGACAGGGCCTGCCGCATTTCCGGACGGATATTGGGTTCTAATCCTTGGCGGCGGGGGCGAACCAAGGAGCAAGCCGATGGAAACCCGCATCGATGAGATCGGCGATGGCATCTATCGCCTTTCGACCTACGTGCCGGATATCGTGCCGCCGGCCGGCTTTACCTTCAATCAGTTCCTCATCCTCGGGGAGGAGCCGCTGCTGTTCCACGCCGGGTTGCGCAAGATGTTCCCACTGGTATCGGAAGCCGTGTCCCGGATCATGCCCGTCCAGGACCTGCGCTGGATCACCTTCGGCCACTACGAGGCCGACGAGTGTGGCGCCATGAACGAATGGCTGGCGGCCGCCCCAAACGCGGAGGTCGCACCGGGACGACGGGGTGCCTGGTGTCACTGAACGACATGGCCGACCGCGCGCCGCGCATTCTGGCCAACGGCGAGGTGATCGACATCGGCGGCAAGCGCATCCGCTACATCGACACGCCCCATGTGCCGCACGGCTGGGATGCCGGGGTGATCTATGAGGAGACCAGCCAGACGCTCTTCTGCGGCGATCTCTTCACGCATCTCGGTAACGGTCCCGCGCTCACCCAGAGCGACATCGTTGGGCCTGCTCTTGCGGCAGAGGACATCTTCTATGACACGAGCCTTGGCCCGAGCATCGCGCCGACCGTTCGTCGGCTGACTGACCTGGCCCCGCGCACCTTGGCCCTAATGCATGGATCATCCTTTAACGGTGATGCGGTCACGGCCCTGCACGATCTGGCCAGTGCCTACGACAAGCGCCTGCGGGCCGCGATGCCTGAGGTGCCGGCCTGAGCTTCAGCCCCACCCTACGGTCAGCCACAGCAGGCCGACCAGACCGAGTTCAGGCAAGCCAGTCCGGCGAGAAGGCGGAGCGCCGCGTCCGTGCCGCCCCATTCGATCAGGGTCGCTCCGATTGATGGCGACAGGGCCTGGGCGAGCAGGCTCGGCATAGCCAGCTTGCCCATGAGCGACGCGTACCCGAAGGGACCGAACAGCGCGAGCGGCAGCGTCCCCTTGGCGATGGAGCCGACGCCGTTGCCGGCCCCGTAGAGCGCCAGCGCCAGGGCAAGGATCGGGAATCCCACGACCAGCAGGATCACTCCGGCCGCAACCAGGGCGACGGAAGCCACCATGGTCCAGATCGGGTGGTAGTGACGTCCGAAGGCCATCTCGACAACCCGGGCACCCACTTGTGAGGGACCAACCAATGCTCCGAGGGCAACCGCCGCCGCGAGGTCCAGCCCACGGGCTTGCAGGAAGGTGAGCAGGTGGACCCCGATCATCGAGGCTGTCACCGCCCCAAGGGTCAGAACGGCGGCCAGCAGCAGGAATGCCCGATTGCGTCTGGACCAGTCAGCGTCTGCGAGGCAGGGGCTTCGGTGGTGCCCCCGGACGGCTTGGCACCCGGCTTGACCGTGCCGACGCCGGGCAGGACGAAGGCGTGCAGCGGCAGCGAGATGAGGATCTGGATCGCGGCGTAGACCGCACAGGCGCCGCGCCATCCGAAATGCTCGACTAGGGAGGCGCTGAGAGGCCAGCACACGGTGCTCGCGAAGCCGCCCCACAGGGTCAGGGTGGTGATCGCGCTTCGGGCCTGCTTGCCATACAGGCGTCCCAACGTAGCGAAGGCGGCATCGTAGAGCGCCGCCCCCATGCCGACGCCCATGAGCAGCCAGGCCATCAGGTAGACCGCGAGGCTGTGGGTCAGGGCCAGTGCGGTGAGACCCGTTCCAAGGAGGATCGGGCTGGCGGTGAGCACCGGACTGCCACCCCTTGCGTCGATGGTGCGGCCGACCTTCGGAGCCACCAGGCCGGCGGCGAGGAGGCCGAGCGACAGTCCCCCACGACCCAGCCGAGCGACCATCCGGTGTCAGCGGCAATCGGCTTGGCGAGCACGGCAGGCCGGTAGAAGGATGATCCCGAGGCAAGGATCTGCGTGATCCCGAGAGTGGCGATGACCACCCTCGGGCTTAGCTTCGGCATGACGGGATCGCCCGCCAGGGACTGACTCACGGGATTCGACACAGGCGGATCTCAGCAGCCGCCCGCAGGCTCCGCAACCTGCTCCGGCACCTATGCGGAGCCGCATCCGCAGCCGGACTTGCCCACGGCCTTGGCCTCGGCGTCCGCGACGCAGCAGGCGTCGACATTCACGGGAGCAGGACCGCCGCAGCAACCCGAGGAGGCGGGCGCACCATCGGCCGGTACGTTGGTCGAGCACACGCCCGTCTCCGGCAGCACGAGATGAATGTCGTCCGCTGCCGCGAGGTCTCCGGCGATAGCCGCGACGACCGAGCGCACCTGCTCGTAGCCCGTGAGCATCAGGAAGGTTGGAGCGCGGCCGTAGCTCTTGATCCCGACCGTGTAGAAGCCGGGCTCCGGGTGGGCGAGCTCGCGGTGACTATGCGGCGGGACAGACCCGCAGGAGTGCAGGTTCGGGTCAATCAGCGGGCCAAGCGCCTTCGAGCTCTCCAGCCACGGGTCAAGGTCGAGCCGGAGCTCGCGGGTGAGGTTGAGGTCCGGGCGTTGTCCGGTCGACACCACGATCCGGTCGACGGGTCCGATCTCGCGGAGGCCGCTTGCCGTCTCGCCCTCAACCATGACTTGCCCGCCGGCCGTTCGCACGCGAACCACGGAGAACCCGGCCACCAAGGTGACCCCCCTGCTGTCGACGAGCGCCTTGAGTCTGGAGCCGAGCTCGCCGCGGGCCGGGAGCTGGTCGGCGCGGCCGCCGCCGTAGACCCGCATTAGGTTCTCGCCGCGGGTCGCCCACACAATGGACGTCGCGGGGTTGCGCTCCGCCAGCTTCGCGAGGTCGAGGAGGACGTTGGCCGCCGAATGCCCGGCGCCGACGACAAGGACCGTCCTGCCCTCGTAGGCAGCGCGGTCGCGCCCGAGGACGTCAGGAATGCCGTAGGCGATGTACTTGGCGTTCTCGGACTCGCCCTCCGCGAGGATGCCGCCCGCGCCGAGCGGGTTCGGGGCCGTCCACGTCCCGGAGGCATCGATCACCGCCCGCGCCAGGTCGCGCCGGATGACGCCGTTGCCGGTCGAGACGGCAAGGACAAACGGCTTGGCCTCGCGGCTCTTGCTGAGCACCTTGTCGGCGCCATGTCGGGTAATGGCAGTGACCTTGGTGCCCGTCTCGATCACCGCCGCCATCTCCGGCGTCTCGGCGAGCGGCTTGAGGTAGGCCTCGTACAGGTCCGAGCCCGTCGGCATTGTCTTGCCGATCGGCTCCTGCCAGCCATGGGACTGAAGCAGGGCGCGGGCCGCCGTGTCGGTGTTGTACTCCCATGGCGAGAACAGACGCACATGGCCCCAGTCGCGGGCATTGGCTCCGACGGTGGCTCCGGCCTCGTAGACCTTTACGGGAAGGCCACGCTGGATCAGGTGGGCGGCGGCGGCGAGGCCCACCGGGCCTGCGCCGATGACGGCAACGGGGAGGACATCAGACGAGGGCATGGGAGGTCTCCTTGGTCAGCAGCAGGAGGCGGGGCGGGGGGAGAAGCCGTCGCGCACGCGCTCGACGAAAACGCGTCCGTGACAGCACAGGATCTTGAGCATTCGCGAGGGATCGCGGTGACGGGGCTGAGCCAGGACGGCGAGGACGTCCGCACGCTCGAGGCCGATGTCACGCAGGAGATGGTCGTCCAGTTCGCCGAGGGCGGCAACGTGCCGACGGATCTGAGCCACGCGAGCGAGATGGAAGAGGAAGGGGATGAAGCCGGGCATCTGCGAATCTTTCTGTATTTCTAGCATCATGGAAATAACGGGCAAAAAAAGATCACGCGGCGTTCTCCGCCTGGGTCGAGCATTCGGCGTCGGCGCAGCACTCGTCGGCCAGGAAGCCTATGAGGCCGTTCATCGCCGGGTAGCTGGCCCGGCAGATCAGGGTGGTGGCCTGCCGCTCCTGCGTTACCAGTCCAGTCAGCAGGAGCCGTTGGAGGTGGTGCGACAGGGTCGAGGGCGGAATGCCGAGACGCTCTTGGATCTGCCCGACGGGCAGGCCCGCCTCTCCCGCACGGACGAGGGTGCGGTAGACCTGGAGCCGGGTGGTGTTCCCGAGCGCCTCGAGCTGCTTGGCTGCTTGTTCGACGTTCATGGAAATAGGATGAGCGTGTCTGAATCGTACGTCAAGCGCTATTTCCGGATTTATCGAAATATCTTGCGGCGCATAGTTATTTTACCGCCACGCTGAAACCGGCTGCCGCATCGACGGTTCCTTCGACCAACGTATGTTAGCCCAAGGTGGCCCGAGCTGCCGCGCCGGACACGTCAGAGTAGTGCCCAAGGAGAGTGCCGCTGCCCTACGACGCTTCAGGTGACGTGCGCCTGCCCCACGTCACCGACCTCCATCCGGATGTTGCGACCTTCATGATCGCCCGCGTCTTCGCCGAGACTTACCGGGACGTGCTCGATGCACCCATCCCGTACCCGCTCGTCGCCATTCTCCGGCAGATGGAAGTCAGGGAGGCTGATCATGAACACTCTCCATCCTGAGCCACACCTCGCACTGATCGTCGAGGATGATCCTGATGTCCGGGCGCTTGCGGGCGCCTTGCTGGAGGAGACCCCGCTGGAGGTGGTCGAGGTCGAGAGCGCGGAAGCAGCCCTGGACTGTCTTCAGGAGCGTGGGGGCGAGGTGGCGATGGTGTTCGCCGACGTGCGCCTGCCGGGAGAGATGGACGGGGTCCAACTCGCCAAGGCAGCCTGCAAGCTCTGGCCCACAGTCCGGGTCGTGCTCACTTCCGGCGATCCCGGCGCAGTGTCCGAGGAGTTGCCGGAGTGTGTGACCTTCATGCCGAAGCCCTGGCGCGGCCTTGACGTGCTGGTCCAGGCCGAGAGGGCGATCCACCAGCCGCCGGTGACGTGACATGGCACAGGCTGCAATCAACGATCAAGCCGTGGTCCTCCTCGTCGAGGACGAGCCTCTGGTGCGCATGACCGCCGCCGACGAGCCGGAGGAGGCGGGCTTCCACGTGTTGGAGGCGGCGAATGCCGACGTGGCTTTGGCGGTGCTGGAGGCCCGCTCCAACGAGGTCCAGGTGCTGTTCACGGACGTGCACATGCCCGGCTCCATGGATGGTATGGAACTCGCCGAGCAGGTCCACCAGCGCTGGCCGCAGGTGCTTCTGCTCATCTCCTCAGGGTATGCCCGTCCGCATCCCGACGAGATACCGGATCACGGGCAGTTCATGCCGAAGCCCTATCACGCGGCCACCTTGGTCCGACACATCCACGACTTGATGCGGACGTTGCGGCAGTGAGCGGACCAGGACGCGCCGGTTCGCGGAGGGGAACGTTTCCCGCTCTTCGGCACCGACAATTCGCCTGGGCGTACAGACTGTAGCCCTGACCTGCCGGACGACTTTGTTCGTCACAAGACTCCCCTGGCCATCAGTCATTGTCGTTCGGGATATTCAGCACGTGGCCGCAGGCCTTGCAGTGAACGGCGTCCAGCTCGTGACGTTGCAGTCCGCACTGCGGGCACGGGTAGAGTACCTTGCCGCCCGGGCGGAACACGGCCTGCGCCAAGCGGAGGAATAGGGTGATGCCTACGAGCATCATGAGGATCGAGAGCACTTCGCCGCTGGTGCTGCCCATGAGGGTGACGTCCCCAATGCCCGTGGTGGAGAGCGTCGCCACCGTGAAGTAGAGCGCGTCGATGAAGTCCTCAATCTTCGGATTGATGCCGCGCTGGCTGACGTAGACTACGGAGGCGATCATGAACACGAAGACGGCCAGGTCCAGGGCGGCGTGGATCACCTCCAGGTTGCGGCGCACGACCGGGAACTGCCGCTTGATCTGGCCGAGCACGTTGTAGGACCGGATCAGCCGAACCGTGCGCAGGACACGCAGGAAGCCAAGATTGCCGCCGAGCGCCGAGACGAACAAGGAGCCGATGACCACGAGGTCGACCAGCGCCGCGCCGTTGTCCAGGTAGGCCATGGGATGGCGATGGGCGAGCATTCGGCCGAGGAACTCCAACGCGAGCAGCACCCCAAGCAGCAGGTCAATCACGCGCAGCCAAGTCGCGTCGGCGACGAAGCTGGTGGCGATGAAGTAGCCGATGGCAGCAATGTCGATGGCCAGCAGGCCCGCCTGAAAGGCGACGGCGGCGGGGCGGTGGCCGTAGAACAGGCGCCGCAGCCGGACCCGAACTCGGCGCAGGGTACTCGATCGCGCGCGCATGCGTTCTACCGTCTGGCTGCTGAGGCCGATGGATGTCTGGCTGGGGCGAGCCACTCCCTAGCGGGGAGAGTGCCGCCAAGCGTGGCGGGAAACCTCGGTGTCGGTTTGGCCATCTGCTTACCTTTCCTCCCGTCATTCGCCTCATCAGGCAGCATGGAAACGCCGGAACTGCCTGGGAAACCATCATTGCGATGGGGCCGGTTGGCTTTCGGTCGGGCTTTCAGCGAGACCACTGGCTGTAATGCTCATCGAGTCTTGGTCAGTTCCCTGACCGCTGATGGCGCCGGAGTTCCCCAGCCAGGCAGTTGGCCCGTTCCTCGGCCTGGGCCGGGTGGACCAAGGACCGGGCTTGAGGCTTCGCGGCGATCTCGCGGACGACCTTGGTTCGGACGGCCTGGGCAATCTGGTGCTTCTCCCGCACTGGGATCATAAAGGCCCCCGACCCGCCGATCACGCAGTCGCGGAAGTAGAGGTCGAGGTTGTCGATGTCCCACATGCCATCGGGCCGCTTCAGCATGAGCGGCAGCCCGTTAATAGTCACCCCCTGCGCCACCGCCTCGTCCCGGGCCGCGGTCACGATGCGGCCTTGGTTGTTGGCGCCGTCCCCGGAGACGTCGATCACCTGCCGCACGGGTGTTACCCCGCTCTCCCGGAGCTGCTTGAGGCTGAAGTCGATGGCGCCTGAGATGGACGTGTAGCCAAAACGGTGGAGGGATGTTTGGGCTAGACGGCCCGCAAAGGCATGGCTGTCTGCCGGGTGCTCGATCACGGTCCACGGCACAATCACCTGCTGGTATCCCGCTCCGGCCCATTCGACGTAGGTCACGGCGATGCGGCCCAGCATGCCTTTGCCGATGGCCTCGTGCACTTCAGGGGAATGGAAGGCGTCGACGAAACCCTGCCGCTGGAGTTCCTGCTCGTCCGGCTCCATTGAAAGAGAGACGTCGACCGCCAGCACCAGCGCCAGATCTACCTCGGTCTCGGCATGAGCGCTCCATGCCCCCAGAACCACCAGCCATGCTGTCAGCAGCAGGGAGCACAGGGCACGCGCGATGCCGATCATCCTAAGCTCCCGTTCAGGCAGGAAATCCTAAACCCTAAAAATTAGAGCATTCGGCAGGCTCGGCGATTCCCGGGCCGCGGGTTGGCGGAGGAGGCGGACATGGCAACACGACGGCTTCGTTATGCCTTGTGGCAGCACCGCCGCTCCCTGAAACGGCAGGCGGTGGCACAGGAGAGCGCGGCCGAGCGTCTGTTTGGCTTGGCGGAGATCCTCGCCACAGCGGGGCGGCCGGAGCCTGCACGGCGCTTGGAGAAAATCGCGCTGCGCTTCAGGGTCAAGGCTATCTGCCTGACGGCCCGAGCCGAAGCGGTGGATTGGCGGGCTAGAGCATGGCAGCCCGCCCGGCAATCTTTTGGCAGTGATGGCCGCTAGAGCCAACCCCGCCACTTGAACCAGTGGTAGGGCACCACCGCCGATAGTACCATGAGCAGCAGGGCGACGACATAGCCGTAGTCCCAGCGTAGCTCCGGCATGAACTCGAAGTTCATGCCGTAGATCGTCCCCACCAGGGTCGGCGGCAGGAACAGCACCGCAGCGATCGAGAATACCTTGATGATGCGGTTTTGGTCGAGGTTGATCAGGCCGAGCGTGGCGTCATGCAGGTACACGATCTCGGACGAGAGCTGCCCCTCGTAGGCCGAGAGCGAGCGTAGATCCCGCTCGACCTGCTTCAGGCGGGCCGGGCTGCCGTTGGTGAGCCACTCCTCTGCCCCTTGCCGCACGTACGGGATCAGCCGTGACAGCGACAGCAGGCTCTCGCGCAGGATCGCCACGGTCATGTTCTTGCGCCCAAGTCGACGAATGAGGGCTTGGAGTTCGTCCTCCACGCGCTTGACCTTGCGGCGCTTCGGGCTGCGATCCTCGACGAAGAGCCGAGTCGAAACCTCGTTCAGGTCGGCGGCCACCATCTCCAGCACGTCGGCGGCGCGCTCGACGATGCTCTCCAGGAGCGAGGCCAGGAGGCTGTCGGCGGTGGTGTGAGCCTCGGGCTGGCGCTGGGACTTGGCCATGAACGTGCGGAAGGGTACCGGGTCGGCGTAGCGCACCGACACCAGATGGGTCTTTGTTAGGACGAAGGTGACTTGCGTGCGGGAGGGCCGGCCCTCGGCGACGCCGTTGATGATCACGGCCGTCATGACCAAGGCGTCATGCTCCTGGTAAAGACGAGCTGACTCCTCGATCTCTGCCATCTCCTGCCGGGTCGGCACCTGAAGACCCAGCCGCGCCTCGACCGCCTTCTCCTCCTCGTGTGTGGGATCCAAGAGGTCGATCCAGAGCGCATCAGCGGGAGCAGGAAGCGTCGCGCTGTCCTGCGTCAGGCGCACGAGACGGCCCTGGCACAAGCCATGAAAGTTCATCATCGGGTAGTCCTCAGGCAGGAACGGCTAGCCGCGCGTGGGCTTCGGCGGCGTCGCGTGATGGGCGAGGTTGTCCGACGAGGATGCCCCGGGGTCAGGGCCGAAGGCAACGGCGGCGATGTGCAGGCCGATGATCGGCGCGAACACGAGCCCGAGAAGAAGGACGAGCATCAGCGTCACGCCGCGATCGTCGGAGGATACTTGCTCCGTGCGCACGCCGGCGCGGAGCGGGAACAGGTTTAGGAGGGTCATGGCTCACCTCGGTTCCGACCAGCCGTCGCGGGCCGGTCGCGGGTGAGCCGATCAAGCGATCAGGCGTCCGCGCGGGCCGACAACGGCGTGGTCAATCGACTGGGACTGTCGCTTGGCATGGGGTTCAGGGTTCCTGTGGGTCTGCGGCCCGCCGAAGCAGGCTGCGGATGGACAAGCCAGATGCGCCCGTTGCGGTTCCCGGTCAAGCCCCGATGCACATCCCTTCACACCTGTGACCGGCACATGTCGGGATCGATCCCGGGAGAACCATGCTGATGTCCGCCAGAAGGCAGCCCGCCCGCTCTGCGGCAGCGGCTATGCACAAAATGATGAAACCGCTTAGGATCCGTGCGGCCTCGGAAACCCGCCATGCTCATTGGTCAGCTCGCACTGATCGTCGCCGCCATGTTCTCGGGCGCGGCCCTCTACATCAACGTGGCCGATCAGCCCGCCGGCCTGGGGCTGGACGACCACGCCCTGCTCACCGAGTGGAAGCCGTCCTACAAGCACGGCTTGGCCATGCAGGCACCCTTGGCCGTTATTGGCTTCCTGCTCGGGCTGGCGGCGTGGTGGCAGGCCGAGCACGTCGGGTGGTTGATCGTGGCGCTGCTCATGATCGCGAACTGGCCCGTCACGTTCTTCGCCATCATGCCGACCAACAACAGGCTCATGGCAGCCGATCCGGCAGCAGCTGGCACCGAAAGTCGGGCCATGATCGAGCGGTGGGGTTCGCTGCACGCCGTACGCACCGCCCTTGGCTTTGCCTCCTGCCCCGCATTTCTGTGGGCGTCCCTCCCTTAAGCAGAACTTCACGTAGTTCCGGGATCACGCAGGATGCCACTGCCTGCGATCCTGCCTGCAGTCTCCCGAGGGCCTTCGGTGCTGACGATGTTTGGTGCAAGGCGCGCCTCCTATTCGACTGCATCATGCAGAATCGGAGGGCTTTGGCCAACGACACGAACTGCTATGACCTGACGACGAAGCGTCTCGGGCGCTGTCCACGGTAGAGAAGGTCACGCTGTAGTAAGCCGCACATGGAGTTTGCGTAAGATGCCCCGTGGATTGATGCATTGTGCGGCGATTGAAGGTCTCCTTCTGGCACTCCCCGGACCAAAGAGCTTGGTCTGCTTCGGTGATTAGGAGCAAACGTTCGTCGAGCGGCCCGAATGTGGAAGTTTAACCCTAATCGGATGTTTTCCCTTAGCAAATGGAGACCTAATCTTCGGAATCGGCCCATGCGACAGATCCACGGCCGCTCTGTTTAATCCGACGCTTGGAAGGCTCTACTTCTTATCCAGCCGAACTCGGCAGGGATGCTTGTTTTACCCTGCGGCGGGAACTAACATGTTAATTGGTCAAGGTTTGCGAAAGACGAACCAGACTTGGGAAGAACGCTGTCCTAGGAGGATCGTATGGCATCCGCTGCTCGCCTGTCCGCATTTGCTTTCACCGGTTTTCTGCTCACGTCCGTTGCGTCCCTCGCCGCGCCCAAGACCGTCTCGGGTCCGGGGCCGGATCCGAACTGTTTCAAGCCGTGGAATGCCCAGACCAAGTACATGCAATGGGATAAGAAGCCCGGCCCCTATCGCATCGCGGTGGTGAACGGCTTCGTCGGCAATACTTGGCGTATCCAGATGATCCAGACCGCCAAGGCATATGCCGAGCAGGCTGGCATGAAGGACAAGATCAAGGAGTTGAAGGTCGTCTCGACCGGGACCGACGTCGCCGCGCAACTCGGCGCCGTCGAGGATTTCATCAACCAGGGTTACGACGCCATTATCACAATCGCGGTGGCGCCCGAAGGCTTCGACCGGGTAATCCGCCTGGCTGATCGCAATAACGTGGTGATCGTGCCCTTCGACAACGTGCTCGACACCGACAAGGTTATGCAGGTGAACGAGGACCAGCTCGAAATCGGACGTCTCTCGGCACGGCATCTCCTAAAGGAATTGGGCCAGAAGCGCGACGGCAAGATCCTTGAGGTGCGTGGCCTGCCTGGCAACTCGGTGGACCGCGACCGCCATCTCGGCTTCCGCGAGGTGATGGAGAAGGAAGGCAAGTTCCAGATCGTCGAGGTGGTTGGCAATTGGGACGACGGCACGGCTCAGAAGGCCACCGCCGATGCGCTCGCCGTTCACGGCAAGTTCGAGGCCGTGTTTACCCAGGGCGGCTCGACTGGATCCGTGCGCGCCATGATGGACGCGAAGCATCCCTTCGTGCCGATGGCAGGCGAGGGCGAGAACGGCTACCGCAAGCTCATCGTGCAACATGCGGGCGAGGGGCTGAAAGGATTCTCGTACAGCCAGTCTCCCGGCCTCGTGGCCATTTCCATGAAGGCCGCGATCTCGGCGCTCGAAGGCAATCCAATGCCTCAGCTCATCTCGGTGCCGATCCCGGCTGTCGATTACACAACCCTCAAGGACAATGTGAACTACTGGTCGAATCTCTCCGACAACTTCTTCGCGGCTAATGAATTCCCGGCCTGCGGCGTTAACGTGACGGCGCCGGAGATCATGGCTAAGGACGCCAAGAACACGCAGTAGGAAGTACGCAGTCAAAGCACATCGGCTCCTGTCCGGACGAATGCCCGGACAGGAGCCTCCTCTGACGATCAAAGAGGCCCTATGCGCGAACCTGCGCCCTTCTTCGCCCTCGAAAACATCTCCAAACGATATGGCGGCGTCCATGCCTTGCGGGATGTGGATTTCGCGTGCAGCCGTGGGTCGATCCACGCCGTCTTGGGGGAGAACGGCGCCGGGAAGTCGACCCTCATGAAGATCATGACGGGCGTCGTGCAGCCGGATGAAGGCCGCATGATCCTCGAAGGGACGCCCGTCACGTTCCCGAACCCGACGGCGGCGAACCGCGCCGGGATCGTGTGCATCTTCCAGGAGCTCTCGCTGATGCCGGAGCTCACGGTGGCGGACAACATCACCCTGTCGAGCCCGCCGCGCCGCTTTGGGTTCATCGACGGCCGCGCGCAGCGACGGCGGTCGGAGGAAATGCTCGCCCGTATCGGGTGCGAGGACATCAACCCCCTGAGCCGCGTGTCGGATCTGCCACTTTCCCGGCGGCAGATGGTCGAGATTGCGAAGGCGCTTGGCCGCGATCCGAAGCTCCTCATTCTCGACGAGGCTACCTCGGCCCTGACCGCCGCCGATGTGGACCGCGTCTATCGCATGCTGTTCGAGCTGAAGGCGCACGACCTGAGCATCCTCTACATTTCTCATCGCATGCAGGAAATTGAGGCGCTGGCGGATCGCTGCTCCGTATTTCGGAACGGGCGACACATTGAAACGTTCGCTAAAGGCGCGCGAAGCAATGACGAGATCATCGGCCTTATGATCGGCCGCGAGATCGAAGGACAGTTTCCGCCGAAGCCGAGGCGGCCGCGACCGGCGCCTCTCGTCACGATCCGTGACCTTTCTTGGGAGAACCGCCTCAATGGCGTTGGACTTGAGGCGGGACGCGGCGAGATCGTGGGGCTGGGCGGCCTCGACGGGCAGGGGCAGAAGGAATTGCTGCTCGCACTCTTCGGCGTCCTGCGCGGCGTTCGCGGCACTGTGACACTCGACGGGCAGCCCATGCTCGCAGCCTCGCCAAGGGCCGCGAAGAACGGCCGAGCCGGGATGGCGCTCGTGCCGGAGGATCGCAAGAGCGAGGGACTCATCCTCTCCATGTCGATCGCCAACAATATCGCCATGGCATCGCTCGATCGTCTCTCACACGGAACGTTCATCGATAAGGGACGCACCCGTCGGGCCGTGGAGCGGGCCATCGAGCAGCTACGGATCAAGATCGGCAACGCAGGCGATCCGGTGTCGACCCTGTCCGGCGGAAACCAGCAGAAGGTGGTGATCGCCAAGTGGCTCGCGACGGATCCCGACGTTATCCTGCTCAATGATCCGACCCGTGGCATCGACGTGGGTACGAAGCAGGAGATCTACCGGCTCATGCGCGATCTTGCGGAGAAGGGCGCCTGCGTCCTGTTCTACTCTACGGATTATGAGGAGTTGATCGGCTGCTGCGACCGCGTCGCCGTCATGTATGACGGCCGCATTATCCGCGAACTCGAAGGCGAGTCCATCACGGAACGAAACCTTATCGCGAGCGCGCTCAACATCGTCGAGCGGTGGGAGCCAGCCCATGTCTGACACGGTGCTCACCCCCGCTGCCGCGGAGCCGCAAGGGAAGACACGCCGGTGGAGTGAGGGCTTAGGGCTGCGGTGTCGGCAGCACTCCGGCATCCTCGGCGCGCTCGCGCTCTTTCTTGTGCTCTACCTTTTCTATCAGCTGAGCCATCCCCGAGGATTCACAGGGCCGATCCTGATCCAGAACGCCAACGAGGTCTTTGCCCTGGCGCTCGTGTCGATGGCACAGACGGTACCTGTGCTCATGGCTGGGCTCGATCTTTCGGTCGGCGCCGTGATGACCCTCGTGGGCTGCATCGCAAGCCACCTTGTCGACGGCAGTCCGGCCGAGATCGCGCTCGGCATTGTCATCTGTCTCGCATCCGGCGCCGCGTGCGGCTTTGTCAATGGATGCGTTGTGGTCTATGGGCGCATCCAGCCCATCATCGCGACACTTGCCACGAGCGCGATCTACATGGGGCTTGCCCTCATCCTACGGCCGACACCCGGCGGTAAGGTGCAGGAGGATCTGTCCTGGGCCGTGACAAGCGACGTGCGTGAATTCGCGGCAACCTTCGGTCTCTTCGACGATGGCGAGGCCGCCTGGCTGCAGCCGTTCGCGTGGATCCCGGTTCCGTTCGTGCTGCTTGCGCTTATCATCCTTCTGGTATGGGTGCCGTTCACCCGTTCTGTCACGGGACGCACGGTCTATGCGGTCGGGTCGTCCGAAAGCGCGGCCTACATGTCGGGCCTTCCGATCAGTCGGGCGAAGCTCGCGGCCTTCACGTTGGCCGGCCTCTTTGCCGGTCTTGGCGGCCTGTTCCTCGCCCTCCAGACCTCGTCTGGCAACGCAGACATTCCCCAGGCCGGAGCCTATACGCTGAATTCTATCGCGGCCGTGGTTATCGGCGGCACGTCGCTTCTCGGGGGCGCCGGAAGCGCCATCGGGTCCATGATCGGCGCGATGGTGCTGCGCACAATCTCCTTCAACTTCCGCATCTTCGACGTGGCGCCCCTTCTGCAGCCGCTGTTTGAGGGCCTCGTGCTCCTCGCCGCCGTGAGCATTGGTGGTCTGAGACTGTTGCGTCTCAAGAACAAGCTCGAGGTATTCCGGTGAGCAGAACCGCCGACACGATCATCGCGCCACGAAGCCTCCGCCTCGGGCCCGACGACAAACCCGTGGTCTTTGCGGCCGGCTTTGTCCTGCTCATTCTGCTCGTCGGGACAGGCTACACGCTCTACACGCAAGGGAGCGCGCCGCTGCTGCAGCCGCAATATCTGCTGCAGCAGCTTCAGGTGGGTTCCTTCCTGGGAATCGTGGCGGCCGGGCTCATGGTCGTCATCCTACTCGGCCATATCGATCTCTCAGCGCCTTGGACCTTGACCGCCGCCGCCATGATGGCGACCGCCGTCGGCGGCCCATGGGCGATCCCCGCAGGCATCGGCGTTGGTCTCCTCGTCGGCATTGCCAACGGACTCGGCGTCGCGTATCTGCGCGTGCCTTCTATGATCTTCACGCTCGGCATGAACGCCGTGATACGTGGCCTCATGGTGGCGCATACCGGCGGCTTTGCCCCGGCGACGGCGGCCACGGACCTGATGCAGTATCTTGCGGTCTCCCGCATCGGCGGGGTGATTCCGGTTGCACTCCTCGTCTGGCTCGCGATTTCCCTAATTATCGTGGTGATCCTGACGCGCACGACCCTCGGTCGCGCCATCTATGCGATAGGCAATCGCGAGCGGGCAGCCTATCTCTCGGGCATCGACACGAATCGCGTGATCCTCATCGCCTTCGCGCTTTCGGGTGCGGCGGCTGGCCTAGCCGGCGTGTTGCTCGCCGGGTACTCCACCAAGGCCTACCAGGGCATGGGTGATGCCTATCTTCTCCCGGCCATTGCCGCTGTGGTGATCGGCGGCACCAACATCCTCGGCGGACGCGGGCGCTATCTCGGCACATTAGTGGGCGTCATACTGATCGTGCTCTTGAACTCGGTGCTCTCCATCATGCAGATGCCTGAGGCCGGTCGGCAGATCATCTATGGCTGCGTCATCATCTCGATGCTGCTTGTCTACGGACGTGGGGACCGGGTAACTGGATGATGGTTGGTCACTTGATCTCCTCGAGACTCGGGAGAGTGCCAGATGCTAGTTCGCAATAGCTACAATCATTACCGTTAGATCGAATGCGCTTTGCCCTACTCGCGAGTTCTGGCATCAAACTGAAGGTCCGGAACTGGCAGATACTGTTGAAAAGCTCCGTAAGTGCCGTTTTCGGGTGCTTGACGTACAGGATGCTGGGCCTGATCTGGCGATAGGCCCTAGTAAAAGACCGACGCAGCAGCGCCTGGGACTTTTTCAACATTGGGTAATGGGGCGGCTCTCCCTGGATGCCGATAACATCGGCTGGCCACGTGCACAGGAGAGACAAGCCATGGACTACTACGCTGGTTTAGATGTCTCGATGAACGAGACCCACATCTGTGTGGTCGAGCGGGATGGAAGCGTTGTTCTGCAGGCGAAGGCCTCCAGCACCCCAGAAGCGATCGCCGGCGTGCTGGAGACGGCACCCGCCTGCCAGACGATCGTGCTCGAGACCGGCCGCATGGCGCCGATGCTCTTCCATGGCCTGGCCGCCCTCGGGCTGCCGGTGATCTGCATCGAGAGCCGGCAGGCCTACCAGGCGCTTAAATCTCTGGCGACGCACAAGACCGACCGCAACGATGCCCGCGGGCTGGCCCATCTCGCCCGCACCGGCTTCTTCAAGCCCGTCCACGTCAAATCGCTGCCGGCTCATGCGGTGCGCGCCCTGATCATCGCCCGCAAGAAGCTGGTCGGGCAGCGCGTCACCCTGGAGAACCAGATCCGCGGCCTCGCGGTGGTGTTCGGAGTCCGCTTGCCCCGCGGGTTGAGCCCGCGCTTTACCGAGCAGGTGATCCAAGCCAGCCAAGAGATTGCAGGTCTATCGAGCGCCAGGCACGGCCTGCTTGCAGCCCGCAAGGCCGTTCTGGAAGCGGTCGTGACAATCGACCGTGACATGCGCCTGCTAGCCCGTTCGTCACAGGCCTGCCAGCGGCTGATGACTATCCCCGGTGTGGGGCAACTAACGGCCCTGGCCTTTGTTGCCACCATCGATGCACCGGAGCGCTTCCGCCGATCGCGGGATGTGGGAGCCTATCTCGGCCTCATGCCGCGGCGCTTCCAGTCGGGCGAGATCGACTATATCGGCAGCATCTCGAAGTGCGGCGACCGGCGGGTGCGAACCCTGTTGTACGAGGCCGCCAACGTGATGCTGACGCGCTACCGCGGGGCCTTGGCTCTCAAGGAGTGGGCGCTGGGCATTGCCCGGCGATCGACGATGAGGTAGGCGCGCGTGGCGCTGGCCCGCCGATTGGCGATCATCATGCAGGCCATGCTCCGGCACGGCACCACCTTCCAGGCAGCTTAGGAGGAGCAACGGAAACAGGTCGAGCCGAGCTCCCGAGCGGAGCGCTGCCCAAGGGAGGGCGTGGAAGACGACGCCGACTTTGTCGCATGCGGCCTGTGCCAAGGGTCGACTGCGGTTTCAACCAAGTCGCTCCACCCCAGCTGACCCCATCAAGTGCCCTGGAGCACGCAGAGAACGCAGAAACCCTTTGGGATCGCAAAACCGCTCAGGATCGGAGGGCTGCCCCTCGACCCATTAGAGAACGAAATCGGCACGTGCCGGACAGGAAGCGTACTTCTGCAATGCCAGGATAGATCCCTACTACCGGCATTCACTACTAAATCGGTTCGGTCAGTTACAGACTGATATCGGGGGAGATCAACAATGCTCTGATCCCATGTCTGCGCCGGAGCGCTTACATCTTTTCAGCGATCCTGCAACCTGGTGCGCATGGATGCGGTGTCGACCATGCTCTAGAGAATCGGGCGAGCGGCGGGAGAGGAGAGTTCGCGAAGGTTCACGAGAAGACCTTATCCGTTAAACCGAAATGGTCGTCCCAGGCGTAAGATTGGCCAAGGACGACCTGCATGGTCAAGAACGCGTCGGCCTACTTCAACATGGACGTGACGTTATCTTTGGTCACGCGGTCAATGCCGGCATACACGATGTCCTGGACCTTTTCACCCTTCTTGAGCTGCAGAAGGATATCCATCGCCTTCTCGCCCATTTCATAGGGGCGTTGGCCCACGAGAGCATTCGCATAACCATCGCGCAGCAGTTCGAGTTGCACCTTCAGGGTGTCCGCCACCACGAGGGTAAACTTGCCTTGGTCCATTGCGCTCTTGTTCTTGTTCACGAAGCTCTTGTACGCTTCGGGAACGAACATCGGCCAACCACCTACCGGCACGATAGCAGCGAGGTCCGGGTTAGCGGTCTTCAGATCCTGCATCTGCTGCACGGCAAGTGCCAAATCGTCATTGCAATAGGTAGGCGAGCCGGACGCTTCCGTCCATTTGGAGCCTTTCAGCGCGTCGCGAACGCCCTCGACGCGTTCCTTCAGGTTGGCAGCGGCAGGTCCGCCGGACACCATGGCGAATTTGCCGCCGTCCGGCCGCATCTTCAGGAGTTCCTCGCCGAGCGCGCGCCCCATGGCCCGGTTGTCGGTTCCCACATGAGCCTGGCGTGCGGAGTTGGGAGCATCCGCGTCGAACGTGATGACCGGAATGCCCGCATCGCGTGCTGCCTTGATCACGCGCACCGCCGCGGCGGCATCCGACACGGAGATGGCGATACCGTCGACTTTCTGGCTGATCAGGTCCTGAATGATCTGGGCTTGGCTCGCCGGCTCATGCTCAACAGGGCCTTTGTAAATGCATTCGACGTTCCCGAGCTCTTTCGCCCGCTTCATGCACCCATCGCGGGAGAGATCGAAATAGGGGTTGTTCATCGCCTTCGGGACGATGGCGAATTTGTAGGTCTGTTGGGCCGCTGCGGGGGCTGTCAAAGCGGCTGCAGCGATCGCGGCAAGGATCAGGCGTTTTATCATGTCTTCTTCCTCCTGGTTGATGGTGGCCTGATGGTTAGGGTCTCATAACCGACTTCTGTCGTCCGGCTGTTCAAAGCTGCTTTCGAAGGCAGTGTCTAAGATGCCATTCGCAAGGTACGCAGACGGTCGACCAGAACTGCTAGGATGATGATCGCGCCGACGAGCACGATCTGCCAATAAGCGTTGATGCCCGCGAGAACGAGACCATTGCGAATGACTTCGATAAGAAGAGCCCCGATTACGGCTCCGGCCGGACCTCCGATGCCGCCGTTAAGATTGGCGCCGCCGATGACGGCTGCCGCGATGATCGTCAACTCGTAGCCTGTCGCCAGATTGGCAGGAGCCGAGCCGAGCCATCCCAGCATCAGGATTCCGGCAAAGCCCGCGAAGAGGGCGGACAAGACGTATACTGCAATCTTCACCCGCTCGATAGCGACACCAGTAAGAGCTGCTGCCTTCTCGTTTCCCCCTAAGGCGAAAACATGCCGTCCGAACGCCGTGTGATGAAGAGCGATACCAATGATGATTGCAAGTATGAGGAGATAGATGATGGCCACCGGCACGCCGGCGATGTCGCCGTCGGTGATGCCGTAGAAGAGATCGACATCCGGTCCGGTCGGAGCTTGCCCCCGCCCTTCCGTGACCGCATAAGCAAGGCCACGCACGATGGAGAGCATACCCAGCGTCGTGACAAAGGGTGAGAGGCCGATCCGTGCGATCAACAGTCCATTGGCTAAGCCAACGAGCAGAGCGACGCCGAGGCCAGCACCTAGCGACACCAGCATCCCAGCAATCGGAACGCTGTCGAATGCAGTGCCGCTCACGGTTTGCATGACGATGGCACAGGTAATGGCCGAAAGCGCCATGGTGGAGCCCACGGATAGGTCTATGCCGCCAGTGACGATCACGAGCGTGACTCCGAGAGTCACGATACCTACGAACGAGAAGTTCTTCGCCACGTTGGCTAGGTTGCCCGAGCTTAGAAAGGCCGAACTCAGGAAGGACATTACAATCATGATCGCGATGAGGGCAGCCGCGACATAGGCCGTTTGGCTCGCGAAGAAGCCGCGTCGCCACCAGCGGGTTCGCCCCACATTCGAGAAGTCGCTCGTCTGAGAGCCGGTTGCTGGAGATAGCTCGCTCATCACGCCGCCTCCTTGGCGCCCGTAATCAGCGCAGTGATTTCCTCGGGGCTCGATTGCCCAATCGGCTTGTCAGCGACCTTCGTTCCGCGCCGCATGACGATCACCCGTTCACAGACCGAGAACACATCGGGCATACGGTGCGAGATCAGGATGACGGCAATCCCCGCATCGCGTAACCGGCGGATGAGATCGAGGACCTCGGCTACTTGGCGAACCGAGATGGCGGCCGTCGGCTCATCCATGAGAATAAGCTTGGCCTTGGCGAGCCTCGTGCGTGCAATCGCCACGGCCTGCCGCTGGCCGCCCGACATAGCGCGGACGACATCATCGGGGCGCGTCTCGGATTTCAGTTCGCGAAACAGGTCCGCTGTCCGTTGGTTCATGGCCGCGTGATCTAGGAAAGAGAAGGGGCCGACCCTGCGCTTTAGCTCGCGCCCGAGGAATACGTTGGCGGCAGCCGTTAGGTTATCGGCAAGGGCCAGATCCTGATAAACGACTTCGATCCCAATGGATCGGGCATCGATTGGCTTCGTGAAGTGAACCTCCTGGTTCTCGAACAGGATCCTGCCATGGGAGGGGGGGAAGTTGCCCGCGATGATTTTCACGAGGGTCGATTTGCCAGCGCCATTGTCACCCATGAGGCCAACGACCTCACCAGGCTTGATCGTGAGGTTGACATGGGAAAGAGCCCGAATGGCGCCGAATTCCTTCCCGACGTCCTGCAGAACGAGGAGCGACAAGCTTCTTCCCTCCCTTGCACTCTAGGCTTCTCGCCTGGGCGGCATCTTTGCGCCGTCGCGGATCAAAGCACGAGATCCTGTGCAATGTCATCTGCTACTTCGGTTGTGACAGACTCAACTGCCACAATTAGAGAGTATGCTAGCACTCATCTCACGTTGATGGCACTCACTGCAAAATCTGTCTTTTCGCAGGTGATCAAATTCTCCCCCTCACGAAGTATCACCTCCTTGTTCCACACAAACCCTTCGTGTGGACTATCGCAATCCCCCTTTTGTTCGCCATTCGGGAGTTAGCGTCGTCCGATCAGCCCGTAAATAAGGAAGGTCTGGATTTAGCACGGGCCTGACCTTAGCTTTACTTTCACAATGTTGGGATGAGCGGGCCTTCGTTCAGGCCTCCGGTACTACCGAGCTTGGCACCGGGCGGACCTTGCCTGAATTTCCGCATAGGCGGGATGAGCGGACACTTACACGGTTGCGCTTAAAGGCCATTCCTGATCGAGGCCGTGTGGAAACGCGCTTGCTGAACAAGGATGCTGATCGCTGTTTTGCGAGAGCCATGATCGCGCCTCGGTAGATGATGGGGTTCAGACCGCCAGAGCCTTCAGCAGGGGCCCGACACCCAGAATGCTGATCATCCGCTTCAGGTTGTAAGCCAGCACGTGCAGGCTCATCTCGGTTTTGACCTTCTCCAGCGTCTTCATCAGGAAATGGGTACTGCCCATCCAGGCCTTGATGGTCCCAAACGGATGCTCCACCGTCTGCCGGCGAATGAGCATAGCCTCTGGCATGCGCTCCAGCCGGTCCTGCATGCGGTCGAGCACATCCTCGTGCTGCCAGCGCTTCACCCGCTTGTGCGTGTCCGGCGTGCAGCGGGGCTTGTGCGCACAGGTCGGACAGGCGGTGAGGTTGCGGTAGTGGTCAATGGTGTCCCGGCGGTCTGAGCGCACCTTGCCCCTGGTCAGATGCTGGCCCGCCGGGCAGGTGTAGCGGTCATGCTCGGCGTCGTAGATGAAGTCCTGCCCGGTAAACAGGCCCCGTTTGGTGTTGCCGCAGGTCTGGGTCTTGGGAACATAGGGCAGGACACCGCTGCCCTCGCAGGCCAGCACCTCGTCACCGCTGTAGTAGCCGCGATCCGCCAGCACGGTGAGCTCCTCACAGGCCATCACAGCCCGGGCGTGCTGTCCCATCGCCAGCAGTTGCGTGCGGTCGTTGCCGACATTGGTCACCTCGTGCGCCACGATGAGATGGTGCTCGGCCTCCACTGCCATCTGGACGTTGTAGCCGACGATGCCGGTGCCCTTGCCGCTGGTGGCCATGGAGCGGGCATCGGGATCCGTGAGAGAGATCTGCTGGTCGGGCGCAGCCTCCACCTGCTGTTCCATCTCCTTCAGAGACTGCATCGCCCGGCGCAGGCCCGCGATCTTCTGCTTCAGGCGGGTTGTCCTGGCCTCGGTCTCCGCGCCAGCCTGCCGGTCGGCGCGATCCAGTGCGGCCAGGTAGCGGGCGATGCCAGCCTCGACCTGCTCGATGCGCTTGGCCACCTTGGCCACGGTGAAATTCTTATCGCGGTTGTTGACGGCCTTGAACTTGGAGCCATCAAGGGCGACGACGGCCCGGGTGAACAGGTTGAGCTGGCGGCACAGCCCGATGAACTGCGCACAGGCCGCGCGGATGGCTGGTCCATTGTCGCGGCGGAAGTCGGCGATGGTCTTGAAGTCGGGCATCAGGCGGCCGGTCAGCCAGATCAGTTCGAGGTTGCGCTGGGTCTCGCGTTCCAGGCGGCGGCTGGACGGGACGCGGTTGAGGTAGCCGTAGATGTAGATCTTGAGCAGGGTGGCGGGATGATACGACGGCCGGCCTGTTGCCTCCGGCACGATGCCGGCAAAGCCGAGGGCCACCAGATCCAGCTCGTCCACGAAGGCCTCGATGATGCGCACAGGATTGTCGGGCGCCACATAGTCGTCCAGGCAATCAGGAAGCAGGGTAGCCTGCCGGCGGTCGTCCCCTTCAACGAAACGCTTCATC
The DNA here is from genome assembly GCF_016734765.1 of Microvirga soli. Taxonomy (GTDB): domain Bacteria; phylum Pseudomonadota; class Alphaproteobacteria; order Rhizobiales; family Beijerinckiaceae; genus Microvirga; species Microvirga soli. The sequence goes on from NZ_JAERQE010000046.1 coordinate 22,914, forward strand.
GCGACCTCCGCTGATCTGCATCAGCTTAGCAGATCAACGCGTTTCCACACAGGCTGGACCCATTTCGGACCTTTAACCTTCAGCCTACTTTCATAGCAGATTGGTTCCCATCCACGACAGGGATATCGTCCTGTGCACGCGCCAAAGGACATGGAGCATCAGCAGGAAGGCTGCGTTCATTGGATTGTCTTGAGTGATGGCATGCCGGGCACGAACAGGCGTTCCCGCTGGGAATGAGCCGAGGTGAACGTGGATTCAACTGCTTCCGGTTAAGTTCGAGCCAAGCCAAATCCTTGAGAGCAAAAATTGGGCGGAACACTGGATATTGAATTCGGGGCGTTAGCCAGGAGAGCAATGTTTGCTCTTCATCGGCATGATCGTGACCTCCCCGCCAGGGGCCGCGACGAATCCGATCCCCGCCCGCTCCAAGGTGCCGCGGATGGCCAGCAGAATCCGACCATCGTGGCTCTGTTCGTTCTCAACCCGTCGGATCGTCGAGACCGATACACCTGCCTTTTCCGCCAGCTCGCGAACCGACCATCCAAGAATGCCCCGAGCAGCCCGCACCTGCCACGACGTGAGCGGGCCATTGGCATGAGGTGGGAGAACCCCTTGCGGCGGGACGACGAACGTTCCCTCGGGCTCACGGCCTGGGTCGGCGATCCGCTGTGCGGCACCCACCCATTCGACTGGGGTGCCTTCCTCATTGAGCACGGGAGCAATGCTACTCCTGAACCAATGGTATTCGCCGGTCCTATCCCGAACACGGTACTCGTAAGACGACACCAGGCGCGTGTCCATGATACGCTGCACGGTCTCGTGAATCCGCTCCCGGTCGGCGGGATGGAGCGCGTTGAGCCAACCCCAATCTTGAATCTGACCGATGTCTTGCCCCGTCCAGGCCCGCCACTCGGGCGAGTCGGAAACCCTCCCGCCAGGACTGAAAGTCCAGACAAAATCGCCTGCGGCCTTCATGAGCGCCCGATGACGGGTATCGAGTTCCCGCAAGGCTCTCCTGGTTTCCTGGCTCGCGAACTCCGCTTCCTTCTGGGACGTCATATTGAAGGTGATGCCGATCACGTGATCCGCGCCGCCATACGCGGCTGGCATGACCCTGACCCGCGAGCGAAGCCAGACAACCCTGCCGTCGTTATTGGTGCGTCGGTACTCGGCGCTAAATGCTTTGCCTGAGTGCCGCGTGGCCCGTACCAGGGCCTCGATCTTCGCTCGGTCGTCAGGATGGATGCTGCTCTGAAACTCCTCGACCGTTTCCGAACCGACACCGAGGATGTCTTGGGCGTTGGCCGACCGTGTCACCTGCCCGGTTTCAAGGTTGAAATCCCAGGTGACCATGGGACCTTCAAAGTGAGCTTGGCGCAATCGCTCCTCATGAACACGCAGCAGTTCTTCCATCTCCCGTTTGGCGTGAATGTCCTCGGCGGTCCCGACCCATTCCCGAACCGGTCCGTCCTGCGGCTTGATCGGCACCGCCTTGCAAAGCACCCAGCGGTATTGGCCGCTCCGATGCTGGAGGCGAAAGCTCATCTCGAAGTACGAGCCGATCCGCACCGCCTCATCCCAGGTGGCTCCGACGGCATCGACGTCCTTGGGGTGGATCGCGGCGAGCCACCCCCGGCCTGTGCAGTCGTTGACGGGCCGGCCCGTGAAGTTGGCCCAGGACTGCGCCTCGATGGCGTCTCCTTGGGAGGTCGCCCGCCATTCACCGATGCTGCTGGCCAAGGCCAGAGCGCGATAGCGCTCCTCCCGGGCGGACAGCTCCAATTGGGCTTCACGGATGTTCGTGATGTCGATCAGCATGCCCGCGGCCCAACTGGCCTTGCCGGCTGGGTCGTGGAAGACCTCTCCCTTGCTGGCGACCCACCGCACGGTGCCCTGCGGCTGAATGATGCGAAACTCGGAGTCGATGTATTGGCCGCGGTCGGCCAGAACTTGGCCGGCGGCGGGGCTCCGCGCTCGATCCTCGGGATGTACCATCCGTAGGAAGAGATCGTAGGATGGTGCCACAGACCGAGGCTCCAGACCCATGACGCGGAACAAGCCGGCCGACCATGTGACCTCGCCGGTGTTGCAGTCCCATTCCCAATAGCCAAAGGGAGGCTGGGCCTTGCCGTGGTCGATCAGATCCGGACCGTCATGTGTCTGGGCAGCGTTATTCATCGGCTTCATCTGTGGGAGAACTCCCGGACTCTGAGGCTTTGCAGTGGCGGGAAGGAGGACACTGTCGCCATAGTCCAGCGGCGGGTGTCCTTTAAATCCAGGTTTTTCCGGCGTTTGTTCAAGGTGTGGGCAGATCAGAGCAAATTTTGTTCTTTGCCCCTCCTTCGCCCAAGCCGCAAGCGTCCGCAAGAACATTTTTTGCATTGGCTGGACCGCTCGAGACGGCTCGACTGGTAGGCCGCGGCAATTATCTGCATACTGCCGCCGCGCCATGTAACAAACTTCAGGCATGGCTCAGTAAACATGCCGACCTTGATTGTCGTCGTGACCCGCCGGTCAAGCAACTGCCGGCGAACTGCGAATGCCATGAACCCCTACGATGCCAATGCGGTGGTATTTCAATCTCACGGACGGAATTGACATCATACACGACAACGAGGGCGTGGAGGTATCCTGCCCGGACGAGGCCTTCCTCCATGCACGCAGGGCCGTCGAGGAACTCAGCAACGACGATTCAAGGGCCTCGAGTGAATGGCAGGGCTGGTGGCTTGAGATCGTCGATGGTTCGGGGGTGTCGGTCAAAAGCCTTCCACTCGATGGCTCGCTACGCGAGCCGCTCCTTCAGCACTGAGGCCGACGGCATGCCTTCGCAGATCGACGGCTTTTCAAATCGTGTGGGCTGTCAGGCGTGTGCATGCACGGACGGACCAGGAGTTGATCCGGATTTTGGAGAACGTAATGCTTGGGACGACTGGCACTCCCACCGGACTTGCCTGGACCGGGGTGAACCCGGACAGGGACGAGGTGTGCATCATCCGCGCCTATGTCCAGCTTGCCCTCATGCGGTGGGAGGCGCCTGGCTTGCCTACCGTGACCGTTTCCCGGTGCGGTGCGCTGGAGGTGCGACTGACCGAAATCCCGGAGGAGCAAAGGCTTCCGGCCGCGCCATGGCTCTGGCTGGAACTCTACTCCCCCGCCAGGCACCGCGTCATCGACAGTTGCGGATGTACCGAGTTCGACGAACCTGAGCTGGCTCGGGCGGTGGATTTCCTCGCCAATGCAAGACAGCGAACTCAAGAGCTTCAAAAGGAGGATGCGGCTTCACCCGGCTGCGCACGGGAGGTCCTTAGCCATGGACCTTGCCGTTGTTCCCATGCCGAGCCGGGCAATCCCGCCAGACGGAGCAGGGCCCACCTGCATGAGAGGTGACATGCCCCGCTTCTATTTCGATGTTTGGGCGGGAGCCGAATCCATGCCCGATTCGGAAGGTCTTGAACTCGATAGCCTGAAGTCAGCCGAGCACGAGGCGACGCAGACTGTGCTGACGCTTGGGCGTGATTGGCTGCCACGCGCCCAGGAGGTTCGTGTCGAGGTCAGGGACGAGCAGTATCAGCTGCAACTGACCTTGAGGGCTATGCTGACTGTGGAGCGGCCAGGATGAATGTTCTGGAACCGGCGGAACACATGGTTAGGTGGTGCGGGAACTCTTCAGCGCGCCGACGGATATCTTCAGGATGTATATCATAGCCTAAAAGGCCGCTCATGGCACATCTGGGACGCTCGCCCAAGGGCCCCAATCCTCACGTAACCGGACGCTCCGAAAAGTGAATGGTTTTCACTGCCTGACCCATTCCGGACCTTCCCGATGACGACAATGTCGCATTGCTCTTAGGGCCCCCTCAATGAAACTCTGACGGGGCATTGGTGAGGCTGCCGTTCCAACTAAGTGTAGGGACCGTTTGAACCTCTCGCCTCCGCTCCGGCTATGACATTTCACCTAGCCTTCGCGGGTTGTTCCGAGTTGCTCGCGCGTTGGCATGCCAGCCTGCGCGCCTGGAGCAAGGCAAGCCAAGGATGCCCCACGGACAGCCCGATGAAGAGCACTCGTGAAGGGCATGGCTTCATCAAGGCCATTGGCCAGGACGCCGACGAAGGTGTCTCCGGCTCCGGTCGTATCAATCGGCTGGATCAGTCCCGCTTCAACCCTCTCGCTGTGCCCGTCAGGGTGAAAGGCAAACGCCCCGCGCGCGCCCGCGGTGACGACGCAAAGGCATCCCTTCCCTGACAGATACGAACCGGCATCCCTGAAATCGTCGTTCTTGCAGCCAAGGAGCGCTGCCGCCGCGATCGCCTCGTGCTCGTTGACAACGAAAATGTCTGTGGTGGCGAGAAGATCAGAGAGGTCGCTGGCCGGAAATGAAGGTGGAGCGGGTGCCAAGTTCCAGATGACGCGCCCACCCGCCGCCCGCACATGCCGGGCAACGTCAAGGGAGGCAACGAACGGAACCTCCATCTGGAACAGCGCGACCGTCGCGGCATCCACGGCAAAACCACGAACCGCTGCTTTCGTCAGCGAGGTATTCGCTCCGCTGGCAACGGTAATTGCGTTCTCCCCGCGCTCGTCGACGGTGATGAAGGCGCATCCGGTCGGCTCGGCACTATTGGCGACGAGATCAGCCATGACACCGTTGCGAGCGAGGTTGTCGCGTGCCGATCGACCAAAGGCGTCGTTGCCGACGCAGGCCACGATTGCGACTTGGTGCGGCAACGATGCGCGTGCGGCGGCGACCGCTTGGTTCGCGCCCTTCCCGCCGAACAAGGTCTCGTAACGCGGCGAGAGGACGGTCTCGCCGGGCTGTGGAATCGCGGCCACGCGGGCGACCAGATCGATGTTGATGGAACCGAAGACAAGGATCATGTCACACGCGCCCGCTGTCGAATCAGTTTGGACTCAGCCTTCGGCATCCATGGCGTGAAGCATTTCCACGCGGCGACGGCAGTCCTCGTCGGTGGAGAATTCCGCTGTCAGGTAGGACTCAACGAGATCCTGTGCGAGCCAGGAGCCAACGATCTTGGCGCCGATGCACATCACGTTCACGTCGTCATGCTCAACCGACTGGTGCGCTGAGTGGATGTCGTGGCAGACGGCGGCGCGAATGCCCTTGACCTTGTTGGCCGCAATCGACGCACCGACGCCGGTGCCGCAGACCATAATGCCGCGCTCGGCCTCCCCGGACTTGACCTTCTCGGTCAAGGCGCGGGCGATGTCCGGAAAATCGACGGGCTTATCATCGAAGGAGCCTACATCGATGACCTCATGGCCGAGCGAGCGAACGTGCTCGACCACCGCATTCTTGAGGGGCCATCCGGCATGATCCGACCCGATTACAACGCGCATTTGGTAACCTCTCCTTCATGGTTGCAGGTCGGGTGGCGCTCAGCGCCACCCGATGTCTCCGTGGCTCAGCTCCGCATTTCCTGCGGCAGCTCGCTGCCATGGAACTTCTTGTAGATCTCGTTCAGCTTGCCATTCTTCAGATTGGTCGAGATCCACTCGTTGAGCTTCTCGACCAGGCGCGGCTCGCCCTTGCGTACACCGACGGCAAGGTCGAAGGTGCGGATAAGCACCTTGGGCTCGAACACGCGGGCCGGGTTCTTGACGCCGATCTGGTTCACGATCGTTGCTGACGTCGCGACGCAATCAGCCTGACCCGAGACAGCAGCTGTCACCATTGTGGCATCGTCGTCGAAGCGAGCGAGGGTGAGGTTGCGATCCTTCATGTTCGTCAATTCGGTATCCTGCGTCGTGCCGCGGGAGACGGCGATCGTCTTGCCCTTCAGGTCATCCCAGCCCTTTGCTTCAACGGTCTTCAGGCAGCCGACCACGGACTGCAAAGCTGCATAGGCCTTGGTGAAATCAATCACTTTGGCACGCTCCGGCGTGACCGAGAGTGTCGAGATGATGATGTCCGCCTTGTTGGTCTGGACGTTCGGTATCCGGGTCGCGCCGGTGGTCTGTACGAACTCAAGCTCAAGTCCAAGGTCCTTCGCGAGAAGCTGGGCGGTTTCCACATCAGATCCCGTCGGCTTAAGATTGGCATCGATCATGCCGGACGGTGGAATTGCTAGGTCGGTTGCAATGCGGATCTTCTTCGCCTTCATGATGTCGTCGAGAAGGTCAGCATGTGCAGCTGTGGTGCCGAGCGCTACCATGCAGGTCACTGCGACTGCGGCAGCGGAAAGTGGGCGCTTCATCATCGTCATTATCTCCCTAGGTCTTCGTTATGGTTCAGAGCCCGGTGCCAACGAACTGGGCGAGTTCCGGAGTTGCAGGCGATGTCAGGATCGCGGCAGGCCCGGTCTCATGGACCTTGCCGTGGTGCATGAACACAACCCGGTTGGCGATACCCCTGGCAAATCCCATCTCGTGCGTGACCATCACCATGGTCATGCCATCCGCAGCGAGCGCCTCAATGACTTTCAGAACCTCGCCGGTCAGCTCCGGGTCGAGGGCCGAGGTCACTTCGTCGAACAGCATCACCTTGGGCTGCATGGCAAGCGAGCGGGCAATCGCCGCGCGCTGCTGCTGGCCCCCGGAAAGCTGTTCGGGATATTGGTGGAGCTTGTCTTCCAAGCCGACCTGGGCAAGGACCCGCCGCGCCTGTTCCTTCGCCTGAACCTTCGAGATGCCCTTCACGGAACAGGGGGCGAGAGTGATGTTCTCCTCGATGGTCAGGTGAGGAAACAGATTGTAGCTTTGGAAGACGATGCCGACGTCCTGACGTAGCGCTCTTAGGTCGAGCTTTGGGTCGCTGACGCGATGGCCGCACACGACGATTTCGCCGCTGTCGATGGTCTCGAAGCGGTCGATGCAGCGAAGAGCGGTGCTCTTGCCCGAGCCGCTGCGCCCGATGAGGACGAGAACCTCGCCGCGATTGACCTCGAAGCTAACCCCGTTGAGTACCTTGAGCGCGCCGAAGCTCTTATGCACGTTCGAAAGGCCGACGACCGATGAAGCGGTATCTGTTCTGGTGATCTTGTGCATGTCAGGCAGCCTCAAGTTCGATGCGGGCCCGGCCGCCCCGCATTTCCAATCGGTGACTAAACAGCGAGAGCGGATAGCAGAGGGCGAAGTAGATGACGGCGATAATGGTGTAGATCAGGAAGGGCTCGAACAGTGAGTTGTTGATGATCTGGCCCGATCGCGCGAGTTCCACGAAGCCAACCACCGAGGCCAGCGAGGTGTTCTTGATGATCTGCACCATGAAGCCCACGGTCGGCGGCGTCGCGATTTGGACGGCTTGCGGCAGGATGACCTTCATCATCCGTTGGGAGCGGCTGAGGGCGAGTCCCTCAGCTGCTTCCCATTGCGGTTTTGGAACAGACTCGAAGCAGCCGCGCCAGATCTCGCCGAGATAGGCACTGACGAAGATCGTGAGCGAGGCGCCTGCGGCCATCAGGGGAGAGACGGTCACGCCGAGGGCCGGCAGGCCGAAATAAGTCAAGAACATAATTACGAGAAGGGGGGTGCCCTGGATGAGCTGGACATAGCCGGCGCTTAGAAGCCGCACGATCCGGCTCGGCGAAATACGGCAGAGAGCGATGACGAAGCCGGCGATCCCACCGCCGAGCAGGCCGATGAGCGACAGTCCGATGGTCCACAGCGCTCCGTACCCAAGGAACATCAGGTGATTGGCATTGAGCGAACCGCCCATCTTGTCCTCACAAAGGGGTGCCAAGGCGTCGACGACGCGGGAAGATCACGAGGCCGAGAAGCCAGAACCCGGCCCGCATGACCAGCGACAGGACGATGTAGACGAGAGCCACAAGGATATAGGTCTCAAACGCGCGGTAGGTGTCGGATTGAATGTAGTTCGCAACCGCCGTCAGCTCCTCGGCCGAGATCTGCGACGTCACGGACGAGGCCAGCATCAGCAGCACGAACTGGCTCGTTAGGGCCGGGTAGACCTTCTCGATCGCCGGCAACATAACGACATGCCAGTAGATCTGGGACCGGGACAATGCCAGACCTTCGGCGGCCTCGATCTGCCCGCGGGGAATGGCGTCAAAGCCCGCGCGTATGATCTCAGTCGTGTAGGCGCCGACATTGATCGTGAGCGCCGCGGCCGCGACCGTGAAGGCGGAGAACTTCAACCCCAGGCTAGCGAGGCCGAAATAGACAAGGAAGATCTGGACCAGAAGCGGCGTGTTGCGTATCGCCTCGACATAAACGCCGCAGATCCGCGCAATGATCGGATGGCTGCTGCGTCTGCCGATGGCGCCAAGAACACCGATGACCGTGCCCAGCAGGGTCGCGATGAAGGCGAGCTGGAGGGTGAGCAGGGCTCCCTCCAAGAAGGCCGGCCATCGCTCAAAGATCGCTGCGAAATCCAGGTTGAGGTTCATCTCAGATGATCCGGGGCTAGGTCGCAGCTTGGTTCGTCATCCGGTCGTAAACCCGGAAGAGAGCCTGGTTGCCGTTCGTGCCTTCACCATGGGCGCGCGCCTCGACATACTGGCTGGTCACGAGCGACGTGCCCGGTAACGGAACTGACAGAGAGAGAGCCTGCTCCTGCACAAGTCGAAGGTCCTTGAGCATCAGGTCGATGCGGAAGCCGGCCGACGCGTCACCCGCGATCATAGCGGGCCCCAGCTTGTCGAGCATCCAGGACGCGGCCGAGCCGCCCAGCAGCACATTGCGGAGTTGATCGAGGTCCACGCCGGAGGCGCGGCCAAGCGCAAGCGCCTCGCAGATAGCTTGGAGGTTGATGCCGCAGACGAGCTGGTTGCAGAGTTTGATGGTCTGTCCGGCCCCGGCCTCACCCACATAGGTGATCGTCGTGCCCATGGCCTGGAAATACGGCTCCGCACGCCGGAAGGCGTCTCGGTCGCCTCCGACCATGATCGAAAGCGAGGCATTCTTGGCGCCGACCGGACCACCGGATACGGGCGCATCGAGAAATTCCACGCCGGCGGCCTTGAGATCGGCATGCATGCGCCGCACGGCGACGGGAGAAATCGTGCTCATGTCGACGAGGAGACGGCCGCGTGGCGGCGACGCTAAAACGCCGCCTTCGCCGTAGACGATCTCCTCGACCTGCGGAGTATCTGGGAGCATGGAAATGACGATGTCCGCGTCGCGGGCGGCATCGGCCGGGCTCTCAGCGCCGGTGGCACCTTGGGTAACGAGGTCGTCGACTGCCTCCTTACGTACGTCATAGGCGCAGACTGCAAATCCGGCCTTGAGCAGGTTGAGCGCCATCTCGCGCCCCATCGTCCCCAGTCCGACAAAGCCGATCGTCGCATTCTGTTCGTTCCGTCCCATCGTGTCTCCCTGTTCTTGGTCAAGTGTCATGAGGCGCTCCGGGCGTCGGACTCGCCGATCGCGGCACGGCGACGGAAATCGTCGCCGATCGCGAAATGCTCTCGCAGGACCCTTTCCGCATGCTCCGGGTCCCGGCCGACGATGGCGTCAAAGATCCGGCGATGATCCTCGATCAGGTAGGTTTTCATGGATTCGAACACCTGAAGAAGCTCCCGGCGACCGCGGTGGGAGCGCATCAGAATACCGGACAGCGAGTTGTGCAGCACGATCAGCGTCTCGGACTTGCCTGCGTTAACGACGGCGCGGTGAAAGTCATAGTCGGCGGCGCTGCCGCCGTCGGGATCGTCGATGGTCTCGACGATGCGTGCGAGCGCCTGCTGCAATTTTTCGAAGTCGGACACTGTGGCCCGCTCGGCGGCAAGCCGGACGGCTTGGCATTCGATCGCGATGCGCGCCTGCATCACGTCGTCGACGACGTCAGACTGTTGCGCAAACGCAAAAGTGAAAAAGTCATTTAGAACAGATGGGTCGGGCCGGCGAACGATTGTTCCGACTCGGTCGCGGATTTCCACAACGCCGAGAACCGTCAGGGCGCGCAGCGCCTCACGCAGGATCGGTCGGCTCACACCGAGCTGCGCAGCGAGATCGCGTTCAGGGATCAGCCGGTCACCCGGTCGCAATGAGCCCGCAAGCAAACGCTCGCGCAAGAAGGCGAAGACCTTCTCGAACCCCTTGCCGCCACTCTCCCTAAGCCGCGTGATTTCTAGATCAGCGGTCATTCATCTTACCTTGGTCAGACCAGAATACATACCAAGCTCATCTGGTCAAGCGCAGAATGCCTTGGGGGATGTGCGAAGGACCTAGGATAGGTTCGGCTTGGCTTACGCAATAAAACAAACTCACATTATGAGGCTGTTATCGGGCGAATTTTACGACTAGGCCTTACGCATCAAGGATCGGATCGAGTCCATGAACGTCTCACGTACAGCAGTTCGTTGAGGATCGTCTCGCGTGCTGTCGTTCGATTGTGAAGGTCTCCTAATGGGATGGTCCGGCCGTGCTCCTTTCCCGCTTGCCTGTAAGCTGTGGGGCTTCGAGCCACGCAAGGAG
>NZ_JAERQE010000047.1 GCF_016734765.1 Microvirga soli
GCTTGCCTCCCGGGCCATATCCTAGTCAACGCGCAGCCCACCCGAATGGATTCAAGCCCAGATCAAAAGCGCTTTAGGCGCTCTGGATTCCCCTCCGCTGCGCTCCGGCCGGGAATGACACCGGCGCATTAGCAGACCAGCAACAAAAAACGCGGCCCGGAAGCCGCGTTTTTCGTATTCGTCGAGACGAGGAGACGGCTCAGTCGAACCGGCCGCTCGCATGGGCCAGCATAGTGTAGACCTTGCCGGTTTCCGACGTGAGGTAGGTCTTGGTCAGCATGGAATCGCGGTCGTCGCGGGAGACTTCGGCGAGCAGGCGCTCGAACTCCTCCACATAGCGGTCCACCGTCTGCCGGAACTCGTCGTCGCGGCCGTACTTGCGGCGGATTTCCTCGAAGGTCTGCTGACCCTGCAGGGTGTAGAGCCGGCGGGTGAACACGTTGCTCTCGCCGCGGCGGTAGCGGTCCCACAGCTCCACGGCCGCGTCGTGATCGATCATGCGGGCGATGTCGACCGAGATCGAGTCGAGCGACTCGAGGCTGTTGGTGCGCGAGCGGTCGGGACGGGCTGCCGGGCTGCCGCGGGACGGCTCCACATTCTCCTCGCGGGAGGCACGGTTCAGGAGATCCGACAGCCAGCCGCCACGGGCACCGGCCTCGCGGGCAGGGGCCTCACGGGCAGGCGCTTCACGGGAAGGAGCCTCCTCACGGCGTGGGGCCGGACGCTCGGCCGCAGGCGGTGCCTGGCGCACGGGCGCAGGAGCCGGGGTGGGCTTCGGCTCGGCCTGACGTGCCACCGGAGCCGGGGCAGGGGCAGGCATCGGGGTAGGAACCGGAACAGGCGCCGGGGTCTGGGCGATGCGCTGCTCGACCGCAGCGGCGACGGCCGCCATGGTCGCGGCAACCGGGGTTTCGTTGACGGCGGCCTTGCGCGGCTGGGCGGCCGGAGCCGCGTCGACCAGACGGTTGGAGCGCGACACGAGAGCCGACAGCTCGTTCAGGGCCTTGATCTGGTCGGCGACGACGCGGCGCATGTTGGCGGTCGTTTCCTGGGTCTCCTGCGGCAGCTCGACGACCCCGCGGCGGAGTTCGGCGCGGGTGGCCTCCAGCTCGCACTGGATGTTGCCGGTCATGCCGCGCAGCTCGCCCATGGCGTCGCGGAACTGAGCGGTGGCTTTGCCCAGTGCTGCTGCCATCTCGGTGGTGGCCTGCTCGTAGCTGGCGCGCAGGGCCTCCGCGGTCCGCTCGCTCTCCTGGCCGGTGGTGGCGCGGATGCGCTCGAACTGCTCGCCGATGGCGGCCGTGGTGGTGTCGGCCGCCGAGGACAGGACCGAACCGATCTGGCGTGCCTTGGCTTCGGCGCTCTCGAGGGAGCCCTCCAAGAGGGTGGTGAAGGAGCGCGTGACGGATTCGAGGTCCTGCGAGCGCTCGCCGATCCGGGTCAGGAGCTCGTCCAGGGCCTGCTGGCGGCTGGAGAGTGCCTCGTTCATGCGGGCCTCGACGCTCTCCAGGGCAGCGGCCGCCTCGGTGAGGGTGCGCATCTGCTCGCCGGTGGTGCTGGTGAGCGCCTGTCCGCGCGCCTCGAGGCTGCGGGCCAGTTCCAGCGCCTGCTGGATGGCGCCGGACGACACGTTGCGCAATTCGTCGACCTGCTCGGCCACCTGGTCGGAGGCGCGGCCGGTCTGCGTGGCGATCTCCGATAGGAGCGTCTCGATATGCTGGACGCGTCCGGCCAGACCGTCCTCGACGGCCCCGAGGTTGCTGCTGGCGGAAGCCGCCACCTGCTGGAGCAGGCGGTTGGCATCGGTCAGGCGGCCGAGCACGTCGGTGAGTTCGCCGCGCAGGCGCTCGTTGGCGCCGGTGAGGGCCTCGACCGTCTGCTCGGTTCCCTCGTTGATGGAAACGCGCACGGCCTCCGTCGACTGCAGGTAGGAGGCGGTAAGCTCCATCGTGCGCTCCTGGAGCGACGAGAGGAGGGTGGTGCTGCGGTCCTGCAGGCTCTCGATGACCGCGTTGCTGCGTTCTTCGAGGCTGCGCAGGGTTGTGTCGCTGATGGCCGCGACCTCGCGGCCGATGACCTCGCCACGGCTGCCCAGGCTCTCGACGAGCGATGCGCCCTGCGTGTCGAAGATCGAGCGGATCTCGCCGATGCGGCCGGTAAGCGAGCCGAGAACGGCCTGGCCGCGCTCGTCGATGGTCTCGGCAGCGCCGGTCAGGCGGTTGACGACGCTGTCCTCGAGCATCGTGACGCTCTGGTTGAGAGCGGCGGCAAGCTCCTCGGTACGGCTGCCCAGCGTCGCGGCGATCTCTTCCGCGCGGCTGCCCAGGGTCTGGTTGATCTCGAAGGCACGGGCGCCAAGGGTCTCGGAAATCTCGTCGGCGCGGCTGCCCAGCACCTCGTTGATCGCCGTGATGCGGCCGTCGAGGGACTGGCCGATCTGCTCGGCCTTGGAGGACAGGGTGTCGGCGATGGCGTTGGTCTTGGCCGTGATCGCCTGGCTGATTTCGTCCACGCGGGCCTGGAGGGCCGTGGCCACGTCGCGGCCGCCTTCGGCCATGACGCGGGCCATCTCGCCGGTGCGCACCACGAGGGCCTCGTTGAGGGCCGTGGAGCGGGCGCCGAGCACGCTGTCGACCCGCTCGACGATGGCGTCGAAGTTGGTCGTGATCTCACCGGTGCGGCGGGATGCATGGTCCTCAAGGGCCGAAAGCTGCGTCTCGATGGCGGTGGTCGCCTCGCGGGCACGCTCAGTGAAGGATTCGGCCACGGTGCGGCCCTGCACGGTGATCAGGCGGTCCATCTCTTCGAGGCGGCCGGTGATGGTCTCGGTCATGCTGCCCACATCGCGGGAGATGCGCTCGGCCACTTCGCTGCCGCGGGTGGTGACGTCCTCCAGGGCCGAGAGCCGGGCCACGAGGGTCTCTTCCATCTCTCGGGTGCGGGTGTCGACGGTGGTGGACAGGGCCTCGGCCGTGCGGTTGAGGGCCTCGTTGACGCGCGAGCCCTGGCTGGCGATGGCGAGCACGATGTCCTTCGCCGTGCTGGCAAGGCGGGTCTGTGCGTCCTCGGTGTGGAGGGACAGGGTGTCGGAGAACTCCTGGCCGCGGTTTTCGAACGCGGAGCGGAATTCCTCGACCTGGGTTCCCATGATGCCCGACAGGCGCTCGCCGGCCTGGGTGAGGCTGGTCTCGAGGGCCTGGCCCTGAACGGTGACGGATTCGCTGACGCGCAGGCTGGCGCTTTCCAGGCGGCTGGCGAGGTCTTCGACACGGGTGCCGATGGACTCGTCGGCAAGCCGCACGGCACCCTCCAGGTGCTCGCGCACCTCGGTGCCGCGCTGAGTGATCTCGCGGGTGACGTCGCCCGCAGTAGTTGCCAGGCTCTCGCGGAACTCATTGCCGCGCAGCACAATCTCGTCGACGACGCCGGTGCCCGTGCTGGCAAGCTGCTCGCGCAGGGAGCTGCCGCGGGTGGCAAGCTCTTCGATGAGGGAGCCGGCCGTGAGGGCGAACTCCTCGCGCACGGTGCCGCTGCTGGTGGTGAGGGCCTGAACGAGCGAAGCTCCGGTCTCGGAGAGCTGCTCGCGCATCTGGGTGCCGCGGGTCACAATCTCCTCGCTCACCGAGGTGCCGGCTGCCGCGATCTGGTCGCGCATTTCGGCCGTGCGGGCGGAGATGTCGTCGGCGATCACGCCGCCGGTGGCCGCGAGCTTCTCGGTGATCTCGGCTCCGCGCTGGGTGAAGCTGTCTTCCAGGGTGCGAGCGGTCTGCTCGAAGGCCTCGCGCACGTCGTTGCCCTGCTGGGCGAGGGCGTCGATCACGCCGCGGCCGGTCTCGGCCAGGGTGCGGGTGACCTGGCTCGCGCCTTCCTGCAGGTGACGGGTCAGGAGGTCGCCGGTGCGCTCGAAGGCGCCGGTGATGTCCTGGGCCTTGCTCTCGAGAGCGGTCGTGATCGTCACGCCCACCTCGGAGATGCCGTTTTTGATTTCGTCGCTGGAGCCCGCGAGACGGTCGACCAGTTCGACGCCGCGGCTTGCCATCTCCTCGACGACGCGCTCGCCGGCGCGGCCGAGGGCCTGGGTGATGTGGTCGCCCTGCTTCTCAAGCGAAGCGGTGACCTTGTCGCCTGCGCCGCTGACGGCGGACACGACGCGCTCGCTGGCGCCGTCGAGATCCTGGATCAGGTTCTGGTGCACGCCGGTGATCGAGCCGCGCACGCGCTCAGCGTTCGACACGATGGCTTCGCGCTGCGCCACGAGCTCATCGATGAGCGAGCGGATGCGGATCTCGTTGTCGGAATAGGCGCGCTCAAGGGTCGAGATTTCGCTGCGCACGAGGGTTTCGAGCTCGCCGGCGCGGGCGAGCGCCCGTTCGACGCCGTCGCCCACGGCCGCCACTTCACGGCGCACGGCCTGCGAGACGGAGAGGACCGCGTCGGTGGAGAAGCTCTCGGGTTGGGCAAGGCGCGTGGCCACTTCGCCGATTGCGCGGGCCACCAGCTTCATCTCCTGCGACCGGACGGTGAGCATGGCGGCGATGAAGAACAGGAAGATCGGCCCGACGAGACCCACGGCGCCGAGCGCCAGCTGGGATGTCGAGAATGTAGCGAGGAGCTGCTCAGGCGTGGTGATGCCCTGGGTGTAGGCGAGGGCGCCGATGCCGCCGATCCAAAGCAGGGAAAGAAGCGCGGCCATCCAGTAGGCCCGGCGGGAGGGGCGAACTTGGAGAGCCTGCAGCATCACGCCGACATTCTGGCGGTCGTCGTTGGCCACGGCATTCCGGTCGGGGGCGACGAAACCGGAGCGGGCCATGTCGTCGAGCCGCGGGTCGTGGTCGTCGGCGTGAGCGGAAAGGGAGTCAGAGCCGAGCCCGAAGGGACCTCTTGTGAAGTCGTGATCGTCGATATCAGGCAGCTTGGGATCTTCGCCGAAGGGCTTGTCACCCGGCCGAGACGGGGTGTGGATCACGAAAGTCTCGTCAAGGTTGAGTGCCTGCTCCACAGCCGAAAGGGCTGCTTCAGCCGGGTCCTTCATCTTCTTGTTCTCGGTCGCCATGATCCGCCCTCGTGACGCAACTGATGATTCTGAAGCCGCACTCAATCCACGAAAAGCAAGGTGAATGCATGGCCTCAGCCGCTACAGACGACCCTAAAGGGACTTCCGCACGGTAATCTGTCATTTACCAAGCAAGTCTAGCGGCCGAACTGAAACAAGGAAACCGGATGTCCCCTGCCACTTGCGAACGTCGTTAACGGCTTAGTAACCCGCACTACGGGGCACAATGCGGCAAAAAGACGGCGTGCGCCGGGCCCGTCTCTCGTCTTCCGGTGCAGTCTGTCATAAGTATGCGCCAGCAAGCAGAGGTCCGCAATGATCCAGATCACGTTCATCGATACCGAGGGAACCGCCCGCACCGTCGAGGCGGAGGAGGGCGCAACCGTCATGGAAACGGCCATCCGCAATGGCGTTCCCGGCATCGAAGCCGAGTGCGGCGGGGCCTGCTCCTGCGCCACATGCCATGTCTATGTGGCCGAGGAGTGGGAGGCCGCCACGGGCCAGCCCCAGCCCATGGAGGAGGACATGCTCGACTTCGCCTTCGATGTGCGCCCTAATTCGCGGCTCTCGTGCCAGATCCGGGTGCGGCCGGAGCTCGACGGTCTCGTCGTTCACACTCCGTCCCGGCAAGGCTGAACCTGGAGGCAGATCATGTTCAAGACCATTCTGGTGCCCGTCGATCTCGGTGAGGTGGAAGCGGCCAAGGCGGCCATCGACAAGGCGGTCGAACTCGCCAAGAATTCGGGCGGCTCCCTGCGGCTGATTTATGTACGGGCCATCGTGCCGGTCACCTACATGGAGTTCATGCCGCCTGCCTTCGACGAGGAGCAGCAGGGACAGGCGGACGCCAAGCTCGCCGAGGTGGCGGCCGGGGTCGCGCTGCCGGCCGAGCGCGTGTCTACCGCCGTTCGTCTCGGTTCCGTCTATGCCGAGGTCCTGGACGAGGCTGAGCAGACCGGCGCCGACCTCATCGTGGTCGGCTCGCATCGCCCCACCATGGCGACGTACCTGCTAGGCTCCAACGCCTCCACCATCGTGCGCCACGCCCGGTGCTCGGTGCTGGTGGTGAGGGCCTGAGTTTCACCTCCGGTCGTCATGGCCGGGCATCCACGTCCTCACCCACTGCAAAGACGTGGATGCCCGCAACAAGTGCGGGCATGACGACGAAGAGGGATATGTGAGGCTTACGAAGCCTTCGGCAGAAGCTCTTCCGGCAGTGCCTCCGAGCGGAACGGGCGGGGCTTGTTGAGCCGGATCATCGGCTCGATCTGCCAATAGCCCACGATGGCGAGGAGGATGCCCAGGAGTGCGACGGGGGTCGCGCCCATCTGGAAAGCCTGCCAGACCAGATAGGCCATGGCCAGGAGGGACGCGATAGCGAGGCCGGATGTGGGCAGCCACAGGCCCATGGGCTTGCCGGCCACGAAGCGGACCTCGGGATTGGCCTGGATGATGGCCTCACACAGGGTCTTTACAAAGGCGCGGTATTCCTTCGTCATCTCCTTAGCCTCGACAAGGCTCTTCCAGTCGAGGGAGTTGAAGGTGAAGGATTTGCCGTCCTTCAGGGTGACCTTGGTGCGGTACGATTTCTGCGCCAGCCGTCCGGGCTCGAAGGTCATGCGTACAGTGTCCACCGCGCCAAGCTGGACCTCGTGCACCTTGCGGCCGGAATCCACCGTGAGCGTGCTGCCCTTGAGGGTGAAGGAGATTGGCCCGCTGAATGGCTTGGGGCTGTGGGAATAGGTTTGGGACATGAGGCTTCTTTAACCGGGGGCCGTCGTTCCGGCAAACCGGTTCCGGATTACGGCATGATCCTTACCGCACCAATTCACGCATCGCGTGGTCGATGCCTTCGAGATTGAGCGGAAACATGCGCTCGCTGAAGGTCTGCCGGATCAGGTTGATCGATTGCGTATAGCCCCAATGCGGTTGCGGCACCGGGTTCAGCCACACGGCTTTGTGGAAATGGTCGAGGATGCGCCGCAGCCAGACTTGACCCGCTTCCTCGTTCCAGTGCTCCACGGAACCGCCGGGATGAGTGACCTCGTAGGGGCTCATGGAGGCATCGCCCACGAAGACCACGCGGTAATCCGACGGATAGGTGCGGATCACGTCGAGGGTGGGGATCCTCTCGTCGAACCGGCGGCGGTTCTCCTTCCACACATTCTCATAGACGCAGTTGTGGAAGTAGAAATGCTCGAAATGCTTGAACTCGAGTCTGGCTGCCGAGAACAGCTCCTCGGCGATCTCGATGTGCCAGTCCATGGAGCCGCCCACATCGAGAAAGAGCAGCACCTTCACGGCGTTGCGGCGCTCAGGCCTGAGGCGCACGTCGAGATAGCCCTTGTGGGCCGTCTCGTGGATCGTCTCGTCGAGGTCGAGTTCCTCAGCCGAGCCGGTGCGGGCGAAGCGGCGGAGCCGCCTGAGCGCAACGCGCATGTTGCGCACGCCGAGCTCGACGCTGTCGTCGAAATCCTTAAACTCGCGCTTGTCCCACACCTTCACGGCGCGGAAGTTGCGGTTCTTGTCCTGGCTGATGCGCACGCCTTCCGGGTTGTAGCCATGGGCGCCATAAGGCGAGGTGCCGGCGGTGCCGATCCACTTGTTGCCGCCCTGGTGACGTCCCTTTTGCTCCTCGAGGCGTTTTTTAAGGTTCTCCCAGAGCTTGTCCCAACCCATGGCCTCGATCTGGCGCTTCTCCTCGTCGGTGAGATAGCGCTCGGCGAGCTTGCGCAGCCATTCCTCCGGGATGCCGGTCTCCTCGACCGCGCGGCCCATGCTCTCGAGGCCCTTGAATACATGGGCGAAGACCTGGTCGAACTTATCGAAATGCCGCTCGTCCTTCACCAGGCAGACGCGGGAGAGGTAGTAGAACTCCTCCACGCTCTTGTCGGCGAGGTCCCGGTCGAGCGCCTCCAGCAGGGCGAGATACTCCCGGAACGAGACCGGCACCTTGGCCGCGCGCAGCTCTGTGAAGAAGGTCAGGAACATCGCGCCAATGTCGGGCAAGGAGTGGGAAGGTCAATAGGGCAGGCGGGTTTCAAGAGACTCGCTTCAGGATGCCTTGGTCACCTGCTCGACCCCAGCCGAGGGATGCGTCTTCCCGACACGCCGCCGCGCTTGGAACACAGCCCGATCCGGGTCTTGCTTCGGGTTGCTCTTCTTGAGGAGTTCCCGGAACTCGTCGCGCCGTTCATGGATCGAGGCGATCACCAGCCCCATGGGAACCCCGATATCGCTCAGGACAGCCTCGCTCAGCTGAAGCGAGGCCTCGATGGTTTCCGGAACGGCATCATCCACCCCGAGTTCGTAAAGCTGGGTGGCGTGGCGAGCGTCGCGGGCGCGGGCCACGATGGTGATCTCGGTGCATTCCTGCCGCGCGGCGGATACGACCGCCTCGATGGAGCTGAGGGTGTCGAGGGTGATCACCAGTGCAACCGCCCTGTCGATGCCGCAGGCCCGGAGGAACTCCGGGTAGGAGCCGTCGCCGTAATAGACCGGCTTGCCCGCCTTGCGCTCCGCTGCCACACGGGCGGGATCGAGGTCGATGGCAAGATAGGGGATCTTGTGGCGGTCGAGCATCTCGCCGACGAGTTGGCCCACCCGCCCGTAGCCGGCAATGATCACACGCCCGACCTCATCGGCCGGCGGAGCAACGGTGACGATGGCATCGAGCGGCCGGCGAACCTCCAGCCTCCGGCCCAGGCGCTGCCCCATGCGGGCCAGGAGCGGGATCGCCACCATCGTGAGAGTGGTCACGAGGAGGAGGTTCTGGCCGATGCCCCCCGGCACGAGGCCGGCAATCATCGCCGCACCCAGGATCACGAGGGCGAATTCGCCGCCAGGGCCAAGGAGGAGGCCGGTCTCGGCGGCCTCGCCCGTGTTGAGGCCGTAGGGACGCCCGAGCGCCACGATCGTCATGGTCTTGACGATGATGACCATGGCGGCGAGCGAGAGGATCAGCACGGGGGCTTCAAGGAAGCGGGACAGGTCGAGGCTCATGCCGACCGACACGAAGAAGACCCCGAGAAGCAGGCCTTTGAAAGGCTGGATTGTAACGTCGACGGCGCGGCGATACTCGGTTTCCGACAGGAGGATGCCGGCGATGAAGGCGCCCAGCGCCATCGACAGCCCGCTGACGGCAGCGATCATGCTGGTCACCATCACGACGAGCAGGCAGGCGGCCATGAACAGCTCAGGACTCTTCGTGGCCGTGACGAGCTGAAAGAAGGGCCGCAGGATGAAGCGGCCGAGGCCGATGATCAGACCAAGGGCAAGGCCCGCCTGCAGGAGCAGGATCACGAAGGTTGACGGTGTCACGTCGGGCCTACCGGTGTCGAGCACCGCGATGGTGAACAGAACCGGGGCGACCAGAAGATCCTGGAACAGCAGCGCCGAGAAGCTCGCCCGCCCGGCAACCGTGTTGAGGCGCTTCTGCTCCGCCAGAACGGGGATTACGATGGCCGTGGAAGACAAAGCCAGGGCGAGGCCGACGATGGTGGCCGCCGTAATAGTGTCAACGAGATTGAAGGCGAAGAAGGCAACGCCGAGAACCATGGTGCCCAGAGTCACCTGGAGGGTTCCGAACCCGAAGACCATCCGCCGCAAGGTGCGAAGCCGCTGCCAGGACAGTTCAATGCCGATGGTGAAGAGCAGGAAGACCACGCCGAATTCGGCGATCCGGGACGTGCCCTCGGGATTCGTGAAGGTCAGCCAGTTGACCCAGGGGTGTTGGTGGATGAGCCGCCCAAGCCCATACGGCCCGAGCAATGCGCCGGCCGCCAGGAACCCCAGCACCGGGCTGACCTTGAGCCGATGAAAGACGGGGACGACGACAGCGGCCGTTGCCAGGAAAAGAATCGGTTCCTGATAGGCATAGAGGTCTATCGCAGCGGCCATTGGGTCCTTCCGGTTGAAAGTATTGTCGTTCTACCGGCGAGGGATGCGCAAGAGGTTAATGCCGCGTGAGGTTGGCCGCAGGCGCGACATGAACGCATGGTGCCATGGCTGCGCAGGCGTCATCCCGGACGCCGACAGGCGATCCGGGATCGTTTTCAGGAGCAGGCGCTCTTATCGTCACGCGATCCCGGGTTCCGCTGCGCGGCCTGGGATGACGGGCTGAGGTTACCTCAGTGTCGACAGCGCCTGCGCCAGATCGGCCACCAGATCGTCCGGGTGCTCGATGCCGATGGACACGCGGATCGTGGCGTCGCTCACGCCGAGGCGGTCGCGGGTTGCCTTCGGTACGCCGGAATGGGTGGTGGAGGCCGGGTGCGAGATCAGCGATTCGGTGCCGCCCAGGCTGACGGCGAGCTTGAAGACCTGGAGCGCGTTGAGCACCCGGAAGGCCTCGGCCTCGCCGCCCTTGACGTCAAAGGAGAAGGTGGAGCCGGGTGCGTCGCACTGCTCCTCGTAAACCTGACGGGCGCGGGAGCCCTCGGGCAGGTAGGCGAGGTGGTGGACCTTGGCCACGCTCGGGTGCTCGTGCAGGAACTGAGCCACGATCTCCCCGTTGCGGTTCGCGGCGTTCATGCGAAGCGCCAAGGTCTCCAGCGAGCGGCCGAGCATCCAGCAGGAATGGGGATCGAGCTGGGTGCCGATGGAGGAGCGCAGCAGGCGCACCGTCTTCATCAACTCCTTCGAGCCCAAGGCCGCGCCGGCGATCAGGTCCGAGTGGCCACCGACATATTTCGTCAGCGAATAAACCGAGATGTCGGCGCCGTTCTTCAGGGGCTTCTGGAAGACGGGCCCGAGCAGGGTGTTGTCGCACACGATCACCGGGCGGTGGCCCTGCGCTGCGCCGATCTCCTCCGCGACAGTGCGGATGAAGGCGATATCCACGAGGGTGTTCATGGGGTTGGAAGGGGTCTCGATCTTGATCACCGAGACGCGGCCCTTGGCCATGGCTTCCTTGGCGGCAGCCCGGATGCCGGCCTCGTCGACGCCGTCGCCGAAGCCCACGGCCCCGATGCCCATGTTGGCGAGCGTCTTGGCGATCAGGGTCTCGGTGCCTCCGTAAAGCGGTTGCGAGTGCAGGATCACGTCGCCGGGGCGGGCGAAGGCCAGGATCGTGGTGGCGATGGCCGACATGCCGGAGGAGAACAGGAGGCCGGCTTCCGCCTCCTCGTAGATCGCGAGCCTGTCCTCGACGATCTCGGAATTCGGGTGGTTGAAGCGGGAATAGACGAGGCCGGCGGCCTCTCCCTTAGGCGGCTCGCGGCGGCCCGCCACGTAGTCGAAGAACTCCTTGCCGTGCTCGGCGCTGTTGAACACGAAGGTGGAGGTCAGGAAGACCGGAGGCTTCACCGCGCCTTCCGACAGGGTCGGATCATAGCCGTAGCCCAGCATCAGGGTTTCGGGCTTCAGCTTATGATTGCCGATGCGGTCCTTGTGATAGCGGTTAGATGCCATAGGTCATGTCTCCCATTTGTTTGTCATGGGCTTAGCCTATGAATGCGATTGCCGAAAGGCTGGGGCAGGACTTAGGGTCTGACAAAGCAAGGAAGAGTGGAATGGCGCGTTTTGCCGGAACCGAATCGTATGTGGCCACCGAGGACCTGACGGTTGCCGTGAATGCCGCCATCACCCTGGAGCGTCCGCTCCTGGTCAAGGGGGAGCCCGGCACGGGCAAGTCGGTTCTGGCGGAGGAGATCGCCCGGAGCCTGAACGCCCCGCTGATCACCTGGCACATCAAGTCCACGACCAAGGCCCAGCAGGGTCTCTACGAATACGATGCCGTCTCCCGCCTGCGGGACAGCCAGCTTGGCGATCCACGCGTCTCGGACATCCGCAACTACATCAAGCGCGGCAAGCTGTGGGAGGCCTTTGCCTCGGATGAGCGGCCGGTGCTGCTGATCGACGAGATCGACAAGGCCGATATCGAGTTCCCGAACGATCTCCTGCTCGAACTCGATCGCATGGAGTTCTTCGTCTACGAGACCGGCGAGACGGTGAGGGCCGCCCGGCGCCCCATCGTGATCATCACGTCCAACAACGAGAAGGAACTGCCGGACGCGTTCCTGCGCCGCTGCTTCTTCCACTACATCAAGTTCCCGGATGCGGAGACCATGGCCCGGATCGTCGAGGTGCATTACCCGGGCATCAAGCACCGGATGGTCGAGGAGGCGCTCAAGATCTTCTTCGATGTGCGCGAAGTGCCGGGCTTAAGGAAAAAGCCCTCCACGTCGGAACTGCTCGATTGGCTCAAGCTCCTGCTCTCCGAAGACATTGGACCCGAGCAGCTTCGCGAACGCGACACGCGCAAGCTCATTCCGCCGCTTCACGGGGCACTTTTGAAGAACGAGCAGGATGTGAGCCTGTTCGAAAAGCTGGCCTTCATCGCCAGACGGGAAGGACGCTGATGCTCCGCCTTCTGCTCCTCCGCCATGCCAAGTCTGGTTGGCCGCCCGGAATCCTCGATGTCGACCGTCCGCTTGCAAAGCGGGGTCAGGAAGCAGCCCTGGTCATAGGCGACTACCTGAAGAGGGAACGGCTCGCGCCCGATCTCGCCATCGTGTCACCAGCGCGGCGGACGCAGGAGACCTGGGAGCGGGTCCAGCCCATCCTCGGCGAGATCGAGATGCGCCCCGACGGGCGGATCTACGAGGCACCCGTCGGACGGCTGCTGGAAATCGTGCGCGAGGTTGAGCCGAAGATCGGCACCCTCCTGCTCGTCGGCCACAATCCCGGCTTTGAAGAGCTCGCCAAGTTGCTTATCGGCGAGGGCGACATGGACAGCATCCTGCGGCTCGGCCAGAAGTATCCGTCCGCTGGTCTTGCTGTCATCGATTTCGAGCTGGAGAGCTGGGGTGACGTGGCTAAGAAAACCGGTCGGCTCGAGCGGTTCGTGACACCGAAGTTCTTAGGCAGCGGCGAGGACGATTAGGCGTCTCCGGGCCGAGGCAGGTCGAGGCAGAGCAGTTCCTCGTCGTAGAACATGTCGCCGACCCGAAGGGCCTTGTGCTGGACTCCATAGGGCTTGAAGCCGAGCCCGTGATAGGTGCGCCGGGCCTCATCGTTCGCAAGGCGGACCGTCGCCTCCAGCATGATCACATGATGCGAAGCGTGGTCGATCACGCTCTGAACCAGCCTTTTGCCCACTTGGTGCCCGCGCCATTCTGCCTTCACGTAGACGCCCCATAGCACGCCCTTGTGGCGCGCTTTTACCCGGTCGTAGACGGCAAAGCCCGCCATGCCGATGAGGCCATGATCGGCGAAGGCCCCGAAGACCACGTTCGGGCTTGCGGACAGGCGCGCCCGGATCGTCTCCAGCGGCAGCGCTGCATCCTCCTCGTAGCTCGCGCCGAAGGCTTCCGGCGCAACGGTGAGCGCCTCTAACCTCAAGTCGCGAAACCTTTCAGCGTCTGATGGCTCAAGAATGCGGATCGGGATGCATGAGGTCATGGATGCCTGCCGGAGGTGAAGGTCGCTATTCGTGGAATGCACGCCTCTGGCGGTCAAGAGAGCGGATTGAGGATGAACCTATCCGTCCCACCATCGTTTGGCCTGAAACCCTCCTGATTGTATTCGCCCAAAGCGGGGGCTGTTCCTCATCATGGTGCCTCAGACCTTTTATGCGCTCGTCCTCGCGGCTCGCGCGCTTCTGCCCGGCGACACACATTCCGGCGGCGACGCCTTGCGGCCTGAGCCGCAGGCTCCAGTGGCGCGGTATGAGCCCGAAAGCCGCGAGGTCACCAACTGGCGCTCCGAGGCCATGGATGCCCTTGAGCCGAAGCCGGTTGTGGCCATGGCTGCCGTCTTTCGGGCGGAGCGCCCCTTCGTCACTCGCTGCGTCAAGCTCAACAATTACTGGTGCATCAAGAGCGCCCGCTGGAACGGGGAACTCGCCACCGACGCCGAGGGCCATGTGGGCTTCGCCACGGCCGATCACAGCGCCGATGCCGCGGCCAATCTGCTGCGGCGCTATTACCTGGAGTACAACCGCAAATCCGCCCTCGACATCGTGCGCCGCTGGGCCCCGGCGGAATGCAACGTGGCAACCGGCATCGGCGGCATGGCGATGCTGGCCGTCAGAGGGATCGGCGGCACGGTCCGGGCGCAGTACCTCGCCTCGCGCAGAAAGAAGGGCGGGGCGGTGCGCTATACGGCAAAGGCAGGTCCGGGCGGCAAGCCGGGCCGGGTCTCCCTGGTGATCCCCATGACTTCGAAGACACCGCAATACCGGGTGCCGAGCATCGCGGCCGGCATGGGCGAGAAGCCGAAGCCTACCAAGCCGGAGCCTCTGGTGGCCACCCGCCGCAAGCCGGTAAGGGAGCCGGCAACCGCAACGGCGGCGCCGAAGCCTGGCCCGAAGGTCCAAGTGGCCGCAGCCTGCCCCTCAGAGGAGCAGCGCCATCGCAACTATGCGGGTCGGATGGTTGATGGATTGGGGCTTGGTCCGGCCGACGACCTGAAGCTGTTTGCCGAGGACGGTACACCCCAGCCCAACCTCGCCCATGTCATGCTCGCCATGTCGGCTTTTGAGCTGGGGGCTTTGCGGGCAAGCCCAGAGATGGTGGAAGATGCCCTCCGTCGGATGATCGACCGGATCGCCGTGGCAAGGAACGCCGAGGCTTCCAGGTTGCCTTGAGACCTTTAAACCCCGCCACAACCAGAGCAGGCTTCCTCAAGGCAGGGGCGCTTCTCTCTGAAATGATATATGCTAGTGATATCGCGTGGCTGTTCGGTGCTCGCTGACCGATGGCCGCATAGAATTGAGACATCCTACCCGCACCGGAGAGCAAAGGCGTGAACAAGGCTTCCGTGCAGCAACTGAACGATCCAGATAGAGCACTCGGGCTCGCTGCAGCCTATGTGGCTGCGCATCCCCCGTTCGGATCCTTTCGTGCAGACAAGCTCGTGGGCTCTATCGTTGGGCAGATTCAGCGTCGCCATTACGCCTTCGCTGTGCGGGACAAGGCGGTTGTCGGGTATATAGGCTGGGCCTTGTGCACCCCTGACGTTGCCGAGGCGTGGATCGGGGGAGGGCAGGCGCCCAGACCGGAACAATACAACCAGGGCGATGTCGTCGTTCAGATCATCTTCATTGCTGAGGATCCTGCTGCCCTGCGCCAGCTCGTCGCACATATGAGGAGCCTCTACAAAGGGAAGGAATACATCGGGAATCGTGTTATGCGCGAGAATAACTTTATTAAAAGGGGAAGATTATAGATGAGCGCAATCATGTTAAAATAAAATAATATTAGTTATTTAGAATTTATATTGGTTTGTTACTTTAAATTTTTAGATATTTATTATAATTATAAAGAAAAAAAATATATTAATAGTTTATCACTCAAAATGTTATCGTTTATTAATTCATTTATATTTAATACTAGGCATTATCTTCAACTTGCTTTTATTATATTATATCATATAAAAAGTAGGCTCGTTATGCTCTTGTAAAAAGCAAGCGAACCTATCTGTATCGATTTAGGGGCAGGGTTGACGTTGATGGCTGATAACGAAATTACAGTTGAGAAATATCGTACTGAAGGTTCCTTTCCAGAAGGAACTGTCATTGTTGATACAGCAGCTGCCATCCAAGGGATGACTGACAGTGAACTGGAAGCATTAGCTAAAAATGGGATTGTTCGTGTAGACGCAACAGACAACGCTCTGTCCTTCAGTTTTGCTCGAATTCAAGCATTTGAAGGCGTCATGTTCAGTGATGAAGATAAAATCACTTTGTTTGATGTATCCAGTGAACTCCGGGGATTGACGGCTGAGCATATCAACTCTCTGAGCACCAGGAAGGTCGATTTCATCGACGCATCCAATGATAGTGTTCATCTGCTCAATGAAACTGTCATCGCATTGGTAGATACGGATCTGAGTTTTAGTGAAGACGATCTCGTAACCGTAAATACGTCGAAGCTGGGGTTTGGGTTCTCGCCAGAGAATATTGCTATCCTGTCTGACAGAGGTGTCGACCTCATCAATTGGGCTGTGATGATCCACACGGATCATTTCGAGGTGGATGAAGCGAAGGCCTTGGCTTCGTCAAACATCAAGATTGTCAGCCAAGCTGGGGCCGCTGTCATCACTGACACCGGGGTGAATATATCTTCCCTATCATCTGAGATAATCGCAAGTCTGGATCAGAAGGGCGTCAATTCCATAGACGCGTCGGATAACGAGCTTGGTCTCTCTATGGATCAATATAGTGCTCTCGGGGAGATAAATTTAAATACTGATGACAATGTCACTCTAAAATTGCGTTTGTCCGAGTTCCTGGACCTTGATTTTGATCAGCTTGCCGACATCAAAGCGAGCGGAGTAGACTTTCTATCCTTGACGGATACAGGCCAGATCCTAGCGAAGCTCAGTGCTCTTCAAATCACCAGCTTTGGAACTAAAGGCGTCACTGTCCTCGATGCCACGGACAATGCCCTTAACCTATCGCTCATCCAGTACAATGCCCTCGGTGAAATGGGCCTAACAGCAACCGATGTCGTGACACTCTCGATGAGTGCTGCGGAAGCAACCACGTTAACAAGCGCACAGGCTGCCGGCGCAAAGGCCAAGGGCGTTGATGTTTTGACCGTGAACGATACGGGCCAAGCATTGGGGAGCCTCACGATAGAGCAGATCGCCAATTTGGCGAGCAAAGGCGTTAGCGTCCTTGATGCGGTCGATAACAAAATAGCTTTGTCGCTAGGTCAGTACAGCGCTCTGGGCGACGTCAAACTGACATCGTCCGACACCGTGATCCTGTCCGACGCGAGTGCTAGGTTGTCTGCCTTGGCGATAGCTCAAATCTCTGCACTTGTAGCCACAGGGATCGACGAAATTGATGCCTTGGACGACAAGCTTGCCCTGTCCCTCGGTCAATACGAGGCCCTCGGAGCGACCAAGATATCATCTTCAGATGCTGTGACTCTGTCGGACACGGGTGCAATGCTGGCCGCCCTTACGCATGCTCAGATCTCAGTGCTTGCTGCGGCCGGCATCGATGAGATCGATGCAAAGGACAACACTTACAACCTGTCATCGACTCAGTATAACGCGCTCGGCTCCATACGACTGTCCGGCACTGACGTGGTGACCATCGTGGCCGATGGCGATCTCACTCTCTCGCATGGCGGTTCGAACCTGACCCTGACGGGCACCGCCCTGCGCGGTACCGACAACAGCCTTGCCAATGCCATCAGTGGCAATGCCAAGAACAACGTCCTCGCCGGTCTCGAAGGCAATGACTTCCTCTATGGCGGGCTTGGGAACGATCAGCTGAGTGGAGGCTTGGGCAAGGACGTGTTCGTGTTCGACACCAAAGCGAACAAGAGCACGAACGTCGACAAGATCCTCGACTTCAAGTCCACCGACGACAGCATCTACCTGGACAACCAGTTCTTCACCAAACTCGGGAAGGGCACGCCAACGAAGCCGGTGAAGTTCAAGTCGGACATGTTCGTGGAGAACGCAAAGGCCAAGGATAAGGAAGACCGGATCGTCTATGACAAGAAGACGGGCAGCCTCTACTACGATCAGGATGGCACCGGTTCGAAGGCCCAGGTGAAGATCGCCACGATCTCGAACAAGCAGAAGCTCTACTACCACGACTTCTTCGTCATCTAAGTGTAAACAGGCTTACTTGGGCGCTCGCTGGACCGATCCGGCGGGCGCTTTCCTATCTGGTCAAAAGTCTGATCGGCCGCGTGGCAAATTCGAGCTTGGCTTGGCAATTGGCGCCTGCGACCCCATGTGATCTCCAACGCTCACAACGTCCGGGTTCCTGGTGCCTATTCTGTCTGATCTCGCCTCCCGCGCCGGGTCTGCTGCGCAATCGCTCTGGGAGGCCTCCGGCCAGCTGGTCCAGCCATCCCTTCGCCTTGGCGTCACTGGCCTCGCCCGCTCCGGCAAGACTGTCTTCACCACGGCCCTCGTGCATCACCTGATCCGAGGCACGAACCTGCCGGCCTTTCGGGCCTCCGCCGAAGGCCGCATTCGGCGGGCTCAGCTGGCGCATCAGCCGGACGATGCGGTGCCCCGCTTTCCCTACGAAGAGCACATGGCGGCCCTGACCGAGAGCCGCCGCTGGCCGCAATCCACCAACCGGATCAGCGAGCTGCGGGTGGATGTGGAATACGAGCGCAAGGCCGGGTGGCGCACGGGTCCGGCCTCGCTCGCCCTCGACATCGTGGATTATCCGGGCGAATGGCTGCTCGATCTGGCGCTTCTCGATGCGGGCTATGCGGAATGGTCCCGCCAGACCATCGAGGCGAGCCGCAAGCGCGACCGCTTGCCGGTGGCGGGCCGCTGGCATGAGACCCTGAAAACCCTCGATCCGGCAGGTGCTTCCGACGAGATGCTTGCCTCGAAGGCAAGCGAGGCTTTCAAGGAGTATCTCACGGCCCTGCGCGCCAGCTCCGAGGCAGTGGCGACGACCCCACCGGGGCGCTTCCTCATGCCGGGCGATCTCGCGGGCTCGCCCGCGCTCACCTTCGGGCCACTCGATCTGCCCCAAGGCCAGCCCATTATGGCCGGGAGCTTCGCGGCCCTGATGGACCGGCGGTTTGAGGCTTACAAGACCCATGTGGTCCGGCCGTTCTTCCGCGATCATTTCCAGCGCATCGACCGTCAGATCGTGCTGGTGGACGTGCTCGCCGCCATCGATGCCGGGCCCGTGGCGCTCGCCGAGCTGGAGGAGGCGCTGGATCAGGTTCTCATGTCATTCAGGACCGGGCGCACCACGCTCCTCTCCCGCCTGTTCTCGCCCCGGGCCGACCGGGTCCTGTTCGCGGCCACAAAAGCCGACCATATCCACCACACGGATCATGATCGGCTCGACGCCATCCTGCGCATGCTCGTGAACCGTGCCTCGCGCCGGACCGAGGCCGCCGGTGCCCGGGTGGGCACCGTGGCGCTCGCCTCGGTACGCGCCACCCGGGAGACGACCATCCGCGAGGGGCGCGAGACCCTGCGGGCCGTCGCCGGGGTGCCTGAGGCAGGCGAGCGGGTTGGGGACGACATCTTCGACGGCGAGGCGGAGGCCGCGATCTTTCCGGGCGAGCTGCCCGAGAGTGCCGAGGCGGTGTTCCAAGGGGCGGTGCCGCCGGGCTCGTTCCGCTTCCCACGTTTTCGTCCGCCGAAGCTGCCGGTCGATGCGGCAGGCCGTATGGCCAAGATGCCCCATATCCGCCTCGACCGGGCCCTTGAATTCCTCCTGGGGGATCGCTTCGCATGAGCCGCCAACCTCGCGCCTACCGTCTCGACGATCCGAACATCACCGCCGGTGCCGTGCAGGTGACGGAGGAGCCCTTTGATGCCATCGAGGCCGCCGACGGTGTCGTGGTGCCGATGGGCAGCAAGCGCCGGGCCCCCTGGCTCGGCATTCTGCTGTCCGCGCTTTCGGGGCTGCTTCTCTTAGGCCTTGGCCTCGCCATCGAGAATCTCGTCGTCGATCTCTATCGGGTTGCGCCATGGCTGGGCTGGCTGGCGCTCGCCCTTGCCGTTCTCGCGGTGCTGGCCTTTCTGGCGATCATCAGCCGGGAGGTTTTGGGGATCTGGCGCGAGCAGAAGATCGAGAACCTGCGGGAATCGGCGGTCGATGCGCTGGCCGTCAAGGATCACAAGGCCGCCAAGGTCATCGTGCAGGATCTTATCGGCCTTTACGGTGGCCGGGCCGCCGCCGCGCAGGGAAGCGCCCGCCTCAAGGGCCTCACGGACGAGATCATCGACGCGGACGATCGCCTCGCGATTGCGGAGCGCGAGCTGCTCGCGCCCCTCGACATGCAGGCGAAACGCGCGATTGCCGGGGCGGCCAAGCAGGTCTCGCTCGTCACGGCTGTGAGCCCTCGAGCCATCGTCGATGTGGCCTTCGTGATCTTCGCGGCGGTGCGGCTCCTGCGGACCTTGGCTCGGATCTATGGTGGCAGGCCCGGCTTCTTCGGCTTCCTGCGGCTCGCCAAGGCTGCCTTCAACCATCTTGCGGTCACCGGAGGAATGGCGGTCGGCGACAGCCTCATGCAGCAGGTGCTGGGACTGGGGCTTGCAGCCCGCATTTCTGCCAAGCTTGGCGAAGGGGTGCTGAACGGCCTCATGACAGCCCGGTTCGGCTTGGCAGCCCTGTCGGTCTGCCGACCGCTTCCCTTCATCCGCGAGGAGGCGCCCAAGATCGGCGACGTCGCCGGCGAGCTCATCAGCCGGGCGGAGGCAGCCGCCTCCTGATGGTGCGACATATCGTTCGGCGCGGGCTCATCCAAGGCTCATAAGGGGTGCCGAGGGCCATTAGACAAATCGATGACGCTTAATCTCGTTGTCGCGGTCCCTCCTTGCCTATATAGGGGCGCCACGGTTCATCGGGGAAGAACGGCTGAACATGACAGATAGCGTGATTGATGAAGGCTACCGTCCGACAGAAGACGAGCCTTTCATGAATGAGCGGCAGAGGGAGTATTTCAGGCGCAAGCTGATCCGCTGGAAGCACGACATCCTCAAGGAGGCTCAGGAGACCCTCGCGACGCTGCAGAGCGAGAACGAGAATCATCCTGACCTTGCGGATCGTGCCTCATCGGAAACGGATCGCGCCATCGAGCTTCGCGCCAGGGATCGTCAGCGCAAGCTGATCGCCAAGATCGATGCCGCGCTCGCGCGGATCGAGGACGGCTCTTACGGCTATTGCGAGGAGACGGGCGACCCGATCTCCCTCAAGCGCCTGGAGGCTCGCCCCATCGCGACGCTCTCCCTCGAGGCGCAGGAGCGCCACGAGCGCAACGAGCGGGTCTACCGGGACGACTGATCCCGGCCTGCTCCAAACATCAAAAAGGGCTCCGCGCGGAGCCCTTTTTCTTTGGCCGTCAGGGGAGGGGTTCTAGCCTCACCCCTTCTTGTTCGGATCGAGAGGGCGGCCCAGCAGCCGGGCGAATTCCGCCTCTATGTCTTCGACTGAGAACGGATCGGCGGCCTTCTCCGCCGAAGCGGATTCCTTGGCCTGAGGCGGAAGGGGAGCCGATGCGGGCGCAGGCGGAGGCGGTGTAACTGTCCGGACCGGCTCGACAGACGGTTCCGGCAGGGCCGGAGCGGGGGCTTCCGGCTCCTCGGCGCGTTCCTCTTCCTCCGCAGGCTCGTCATAGGACGCGACGGGCTCGTCCTCGGCCGGGGTCGGGTCGAGAGGGACGTCCTCCTCGTCGCTGATATCTTCATAGACGGCGGGCGATGCCACGGTGACGGGAGCCGGCGAAGCAACCGCCGGCGGCGGAACGGGGCTCGCCGGGCGCTTCAGCGCCTCCTCGAGCTGCTTTGCCATATCCGACAGCAGGTTGGCGTCGGGGGCCGGTCGCTCGCTCTCTGCCGGCTCTGGCGGACGAACGGGCTCAGGGGGCTGCACGGGCGGTACTGGCGTCGCGCGCGATTGGAACGGTGGCGGCGTAAAATGGGGGCGCGGCTCCGGGCGCTCCGCCGGAGGAGCGGGCGGCGCAGGAGGCGTGTTCTGGAATGACGGTGTCCTCGCCTCGGCGCGCAGGCCCTGAATCGCGGGCGGAGCGGAGACGGCGACAGCATCCGGCTTCAGAGCTGGCTCGGGATGGGCTGGAACCGGCGCGCTGACGGTCGCCACCGGAGAGAGTTCCTCCTCGGCGTCGGATTCCTCGGACGGACGGCGTACGAAGGCTCCGAGCTGGGCGGCGAGCTGGCTTTCGATGGAGGGCCGGCCGTTGGACTCGACCTGGGGGGCGCGAGGCGCCTGATCGAGCGAGGGCTCGAAACGCTCGGCACTCATGTCGACCGGAGGAGCGGGAACGCGCGCGCCTGCGACGCGGACGATATTGGTTTCGATCACTACGTCGTTGGGGCCGCCGATGAGAAGGAGGTGCTCGACATTGTCCCGGCGGAGCAGAAGCAGCTGACGCTGCCGGTCGAGATCATACACATCCACGATGCCCAGCCGCGGCTGACGGCTGCGGCCGCCGCGATCGCTGCCCGGCATGATCAGACGGCCACCCCAGACCTTGCGCAGGACGAGGCCTAAGAGCACGAGCAGGATCAGAATGATCGCGAAGGCGATTGCAAATTGAACTGCCCGCGGTGCTTCGAGACCGAAAAGAGATGACACGATGAACTCTCAAACGTTGACTGACCTTCGCAGGCCACTTCTGTGTTGGTTGTACCACATTGACCGCCAAAGCCACCGGCAAGGTTAACAGATGGTTAACGCAGCCTGGCCTCGGCATGGGACTGAGAGCACAGGAAAGGCTCTCCGTGATCCGTCCAAGATGGGGCCGATGGCCCCTACATCAAGGAAAATAAGGATTTCCTGTGACGGATCTCATTATCGAGACCTGCACCGCCATGGCCAGCCCTTGCATCCGCCGGTGCTGGCGCCTTAGAGGTCAATCAATAAATACCGTGTAATATGATCGGAAAAGATCGAGCGGTTGGCCGCAACCCTGCAGCCGGTGCCGTGAGGCACATCCGCCTCCGTTGAGGATGTTGACATTCCATGGCTTACGAAGGCGATACGCCACAGGGTTCGGCCATCGACCGCTCCGACCGTCACGGTCATATCGGATGGGTGCTGCTCCTGGCCGGCCTTCTCGTCGGCGCGACCTTAAGCCTGCGGTTTCTCGGCATCGAACAGGCCCAGCCTTTGATCCTCGGGCTTCTGGCGTTCTTCGCCATGGCGGGTGTCTTCTTCCTCTTCGCGACGGCGATCGGTGTCGTGCAGTTCTCCGGCCAGACCGCGCGCAACGATATCACCAAGCTGATGGCAGACACGTCCGGCGACGGTCTCGTGGTGGTCGAGGACGATGGGCGCATCACCTATGCCAACGGAGCCTATCTCGCCTTTGCCGGATTGCAGGGCGGCGAGGTGCTGCCGGTTGAGCGCCTGTTCATCGGTGCGCCTGAAGTCTCCGAGGCAATCTATCGGCTGGCACAGGCGGCGCGCGAACATCGCACGGGCACGGAGGAGATCCGCCTGTCGCCATCGCTCAACAATGCGCGGGAATTCGGCTGGTACCGGGTGCGTGTGCGGCCCGTGCCGCGCCCCAAAGGACGGCAGGCGGCGCTCTGGACCATCTCCGAAGTAACCCATGAGCGCGAGCGCCAGGAGAACGTCTTCCAGGAACTCCAGCATGCCATCGACTATCTCGATCATGCCCCTGCAGGGTTCCTGTCGGTCGATCCGGGCGGCTCCATCATTTACCTGAACGCGACGCTGGCGTCGTGGCTCGACTACGATCTGGCGCAGGTCGGCTCCGGCGGCTTGAAGCTGGCCGACATCGTGCCGGGCGACGTGGCATCGATGATGACGTCGTTCTCCGGTGAGCCCGGCAGCGTGCGCACCGAGACCTTCGACCTCGACCTGCGGCGACGCAACGGACAGTTCCTGCCGGTGCGCCTGTATCACCGCATCGCCTTCGGCCAGGACGGCCGCATGGGGGCATCGCGCACGCTCGTTCTCAACCGCTCGGCCGGAGGAGAGATCGACGAGGGACAGCGCGCGGCGGAAGTCCGCTTCGCGCGCTTCTTCAACAACACCCCCATCGCCATCGCGACGGTCGACCGCGCGGGCCGGATCGTCCATGCCAATGCGCCGTTCTCCAGGCTCTTCGGCGCGTTGCCGCGCACGGGTGAGAATGGCACGGACGGTCCGTCGATTCCCGACGCCTTTCGCGAGCGCGACGCCATCGAGGCGGCCCTGAAGGCGGCGGCCGAAAACAAAGGGGACATCCCGCCTCTCGAACTGCAGACGGTGGCCGAAGGTGGCGGCTCGGTTCGTGTCTGGGTCACGCCCGTCGGCGATACGGGCGCGGACGGGGAGACGGCGATCCTCTACGCCCTCGACACCACGGATTTCCGTAAAGTCGAGGAGCAACTGGCCCAGGCTCAGAAGATGAACGCGGTCGGTCAGCTCGCCGGCGGCGTCGCGCACGACTTCAACAACGTGCTGCAGGCCATCATCGGCTACAGCGATCTGCTTCTCGCCAATCACAGGCCCACTGATCCGTCCTTCCAGGACATCATGCAGATCAAGCAGAACGCGAACCGGGCCGCGGGCCTCGTGCGCCAGCTGCTCGCCTTCTCGCGCCGTCAGACCCTGCGGCCGGAGGTGCTCAATCTCAATGACCAGCTCTACGATCTCTCCATGCTGCTCAAGCGACTCCTCGGCGAGCGCGTGGCGCTGGATCTCAATCACGGCCGTGACCTTTGGTTCGTGAAGGCGGACGTGAACCAGTTCGAGCAGGTGGTGGTGAACCTCGCGGTGAATGCCCGCGATGCCATGCCCGGCGGCGGCAAGCTCGCGATCCGTACTGCGAACGTCACGGCGGCCGAGGCGGAGCGGCTCAACGTGAGCGCCATGCCGCCAGCCGACTACGTCATGGTCGAAGTGTCCGATAGCGGCTCCGGTATGACGCCGGAGATCATCGAGAAGATCTTCGAGCCGTTCTTCACCACCAAGGAAGTCGGCAAGGGCACCGGCCTGGGACTGTCCACCGTGTTCGGGATCGTCAAGCAGTCCGGCGGCTATATCGACGTAAACTCGACCCCGGGAGAGGGCACGACCTTCCGCATCTACCTGCCGCGGCACATCCCGGCCGTGCAGGAGATGGCCGAGGAGGTGAAGCCCGAGGTGGCCAAGAAGCCGGCCGCCGACATGACCGGGCAGGGCACGATCCTTCTGGTGGAGGATGAGGACCCGGTGCGGGCCGTGAATGCCCGCGCGCTCTCCGCCCGCGGTTATACCGTGCTGGAAGCGGCCTCCGGCGTCGAAGCCATGGAGATCATCGAGCAGCGCGGCGCGCCGGTCGATCTCGTGGTCTCCGATGTGGTCATGCCCGAGATGGACGGCCCAACCCTGCTGGGCGAGCTGCGAAAGCTCTACCCGGACCTCAAGGTGATTTTCGTCTCCGGCTATGCCGAGGAAGCCTTCCGCAAGAACCTGCCCGAAGGGGAGGAATTCAACTTCCTGCCCAAGCCCTTCAGCCTCCGCCAGCTGGTCGAGACGGTGAAGCAGGTGATAGATAGGTAAGTGACTGATTTAAATGATATTTAATCCTGCGTCATCGTGCCCTGCGCAGGATCTGTGAATTCCTGAATGAGAACGAAAAAAGAACTTGTAAGCAGGAACAAAGTGAGTACATATATTCTCTCAACACCGCGTTGAGATTCACTCTTCCTCCTGCCATAAGGATGTTAGGTCATGTCACAGTCCTCCTTGAGACTGGTGGAAAGCTCATCAATGGATAAAGAAAGAACTAAAGCTCTCGACGCGGCGCTCTCCCAGATCGAGCGTGCCTTCGGCAAGGGCTCGATCATGCGGCTCGGCAAGGGTCAGCAGCCGGTTGAAATCGAAACCGTCTCGACGGGCTCGCTCGGCCTCGATATCGCGCTCGGCGTGGGCGGTCTGCCCCGCGGCCGCATCGTCGAGATCTACGGGCCGGAATCGTCCGGTAAGACCACGCTGGCGCTGCACACCATTGCCGAAGCCCAGAAGAAGGGCGGCGTCTGCGCCTTCGTGGACGCGGAGCATGCGCTCGATCCGGTCTATGCCCGCAAGCTCGGTGTCAATCTGGATGATCTCCTGATTTCACAGCCCGACACGGGCGAGCAGGCGCTCGAGATCTGCGATACCCTGGTGCGCTCCGGTGCCATCGACGTGCTCGTCATCGACTCCGTGGCGGCTCTGACGCCGAAGGCTGAGCTCGATGGCGAAATGGGCGACGTGCAGCCGGGTCTTCAGGCCCGTCTTATGAGCCAGGCTCTGCGCAAGCTCACCGGTTCGATCTCTCGGTCAAAGACCATGGTAGTCTTCATCAACCAGATCCGCATGAAGATCGGCGTCATGTACGGCTCGCCGGAAACGACGACTGGCGGCAACGCCCTGAAGTTCTACGCCTCCGTGCGTCTGGACATCCGCCGCGTCTCGACCCTGAAGGATCGCGACGATCCGATCGGCAACTCGGTGCGCGTCAAGGTCGTCAAGAACAAGGTCGCTCCGCCCTTCAAGCAGGTCGAGTTCGACATCATGTTCGGCGAGGGCGTCTCCAAGGTGGGCGAGCTCATCGATCTTGGCGTCAAGGCCGGCATCGTTGAGAAGTCCGGCGCCTGGTTCTCCTACGACAGCCAGCGCCTCGGACAGGGCCGTGAGAACTCGAAGCAGTTCCTGCGCGACAACCCCGAGGTCGCGGACAAGATCGAAGGTCTCATCCGCCAGAATGCCGGCCTCCTGGCCGATCGCATCCTGGATCAGGCTACCCCGACCGCCGAAGATCTGGATGAGGGCTCCGCCGAATAAGTTTTGCTCTCCTTCAAGGGCAAAGAAAGGCCGTCGCGAGAGATCGCGGCGGTCTTTTCGTATGGACGGGGCTTCGGATCTGGCGCTTCCGACTGGCCACGGCCTTGCGCCAACCACACCGCGAGCAGGGACCTGGGCCGAGGCACCCATCGCGGGCCTATTCGCCCACCCTGCCGAAACGCCGCCTCGACAGCGCGGGCGTAGGCGGCTAAAACCGGCCACCATCATAGCTTTCGGGCCCTGAAAAGCCCTTACCCGAAGTTTGAGACCCCATGAGCGGCGCCAACGAAATCCGGTCCATCAACGACATCCGGTCGACCTTCCTCGATTACTTTGCCAAGAACGGCCATGAGGTCGTGCCCTCGAGCCCCCTCGTGCCGCGCAACGACCCGACCCTGATGTTCACCAATGCCGGCATGGTGCAGTTCAAGAACGTGTTCACCGGGGCCGAGAAGCGCCCCTACAGCACGGCGGCGACCTCGCAGAAATGCGTGCGGGCCGGCGGCAAGCACAACGATCTCGACAATGTGGGCTACACGGCGCGCCACCACACCTTCTTCGAGATGCTCGGCAACTTCTCCTTCGGCGACTACTTCAAGGACCGCGCCATCGAGCTGGCCTGGAACCTGATCACCAAGGAGTTCGACCTGCCGAAGGATAAGCTCCTCGTCACCGTTTACCACACGGACGACGAGGCGGCGGACCTGTGGAAGAAGATCGCCGGCTTCTCGGATTCCAACATCATCCGCATCCCGACCTCCGACAATTTCTGGCAGATGGGCGACACCGGCCCCTGCGGCCCGTGCTCGGAGATCTTCATCGACCAGGGCGACAAGCTCTGGGGCGGCCCTCCCGGCAGCCCGGAGGAGGACGGCGACCGGTTCCTCGAGTTCTGGAACCTCGTGTTCATGCAATACGAGCAGATCGAGCCCGGCAACCGCATCGCTCTTCCGAAGCCTTCCATCGACACCGGCATGGGCCTGGAGCGCATCGCCGCGATCCTGCAGGGCGTGCATTCGAACTACGACACGGACCTGTTCCGCGCCCTCATCGACGCGGTGGCGCATGCCACCGGCGTGGCGCCGGAGGGTGAGCGCAAGGTCTCGCATCGCGTGATCGCCGATCACCTGCGCACCTCTTGCTTCCTGGTGGCCGATGGCGTGCTGCCGTCGAACGAGGGGCGCGGCTACGTGCTCCGCCGCATCATGCGCCGCGCCATGCGCCATGCGCAGCTTTTGGGCGCCAAGGACCCGATCATGTACCGCCTCGTGCCGGCTCTCGTGCGCGAAATGGGACTAGCCTATCCCGAGCTGATCCGCGCCGAGGCGCTGATCGTCGAGACCCTGCGGCTTGAAGAAACCCGCTTCCGGAAGACCCTGGAACGCGGCCTCATCATTCTCGATGATGAGACCCGCAATCTGGCCAAGGGCCAGAACCTCTCGGGCGACACGGCCTTCACCCTCTACGACACCTATGGCTTCCCGCTCGATCTCACGCAGGATGCCCTGAAGCCCCGCGGCATCGGCGTCGACATGGAGGCCTTCGATGCCGCCATGCAGCGCCAGCGCGAGAAGGCCCGGGCGGCCTGGTCCGGCTCCGGCGAGGCGGCGACCGAGACCGTGTGGTTTGCCGTGAAGGAGCGCACCGGCGCCACCGAGTTCCTCGGCTACGACACCGAGACCGCCGAGGGCATCGTCCTGGCGCTGCTCAAGGACGGCAATGAAATCGCCGAACTGAAGGCAGGCGAAAGCGGCCTCGTGGTGCTCAACCAGACCCCGTTCTACGGCGAGTCCGGCGGCCAGGTCGGCGATACCGGCGTGATGCAGGGCGAGGGCGCCCGCGTGTTCGTCACCGGGACCGACAAGAAGCTCGGCGACCTGTTCGTGCATCACGTCACCGTGGAGCACGGCTCGTTGAAGCTCAACCAGTCCCTGGAGCTGACCGTCGATCACGAGCGCCGCTCGGCCGTGCGCTCCAACCACTCCGCGACTCATCTCCTGCACGAGGCCCTGCGCCAGGTGCTCGGCGATCACGTTGCCCAGAAGGGCTCGCTGGTCGCTCCCGACCGCCTGCGCTTCGACTTCAGCCACCCCAAGCCCATCGAGGATGCGGAACTCATCAAGGTCGAGGAGATCGCCAACAAGGTGCTGCTCCAGAACGAGCCGGTGGTCACCAAGCTCATGGCCGTGGACGAGGCGATCGAGTCCGGCGCCCGCGCGCTCTTCGGCGAGAAATACGGCGATGAGGTCCGCGTGGTCTCCATGGGCAAGGCCGACGATGCTAAGACCTTCTCCATCGAGCTCTGCGGCGGCACGCACGTGAACCGCACCGGCGACATCGGTGTCGTCACCATCGTGGGCGAGAGCGCGGTCGCGGCTGGCGTCCGCCGTCTCGAGGCCATGACGGGCGATGCCGCCCGCCGCTACCTCGCCGGAGAGAGCCGTAGGCTGCGTGAGGTGGCAAGCCTCCTCAAAGCCCCGGTGGACGAGGTGTCGAGCCGCCTGAGCGCGCTCCTCGAAGAGCGCCGCAAGCTCGAGCGCGAACTCGCCGAGGCTCGGCGCAAGCTCGCCATGGGCGCAGGCGCGTCCGGTGGCGGCGATCCGGTCAAGGACGTGGCAGGCATCAAGCTCATGGCCCGCGCG
This sequence comes from Microvirga soli, assembly GCF_016734765.1. GTDB lineage: Bacteria > Pseudomonadota > Alphaproteobacteria > Rhizobiales > Beijerinckiaceae > Microvirga > Microvirga soli. The sequence continues at coordinate 28,931 of NZ_JAERQE010000047.1, forward strand.
GTCACCGGCGTCGAGATGAAAGACCTCAAGAGCCTCGCCGACGAGGGCAAGAAGCGTCTCGGCTCCGGCGTTGTCGCCATCATCGGTGTGGGCGACGACGGCAAGGCGGGCATCGTGGTCGGCGTCACCGAGGACCTCACCGCCAAGGTCGACGCGGTTGCGCTCGTGCGGGTCGGCTCGGAGAAGCTCGGCGGCAAGGGCGGCGGCGGACGCCGCGACATGGCCCAGGCCGGCGGCCCCGACGGTGCCCAGGCAGAAGCAGCGCTGGCTGCCATCGAGGCGGCGCTGGCGGCTGCTTAGAGGCTAGCCTATCTCGTAAATAAAGGGGCGGCGCGCCTTATACTCTCCTCCCCCTTGTGGGGAGGAGGTGGAGGTGGGGGTGCTGGCTCCACGCTGGTCCTGTTCAGCGCTCACACCCCCACCCCGGCCGCTGCCGCGGCCACCCCTCCCCACAAGGGGGAGGGAGAGCAACGCTGCGGTTCAAGGGCTAGTTCTTCGTCACGCGCCAGATCGTGTTCGACAGGTCGTCGGCCACGATCAGGGCGCCCTTTGGGTCAACCGTGACCCCGACCGGACGTCCCCGGGTGTTGCCGTCATCCACCAGGAAGCCGGACACGAAGTCGATGGGTTCGCCGGCAGGCTTGCCGTCGCGGAACGGCACGAAAATCACCTTGTAGCCAACCGGCTTGCTGCGGTTCCAGCTGCCATGCTCGCCCACGAACACGCCGTCGGCGAAGTTTTCGCCCATGGCCGGGTTCGAGAACGCCACGCCGAGCGCCGCCACGTGCGATCCCAGGGCATAATCCGGTCGGATCGCGGCCGCGACCTTCTCCGGATCCTGCGGTTGGGCGCGCGGGTCGACGTTCTGGCCCCAATAGCTGTAGGGCCAGCCGTAGAAGCCGCCCTCCTGCACGGAGGTGAGGTAGTCCGGAACGAGGTTGGGGCCGATCTCGTCCCGCTCGTTCACCACCGCCCAGAGCTGGCCCGAGCCCGGCTGGATCGTGAGAGCCGTGGGGTTGCGCAGGCCGGTGGCATAAGGCTTGTGCGCGCCCGTCTGGGCATCGATCTGCCAGACCATGGCCCGGTCTTCCTCGGCGTCCATCCCGCGCTCGGTGATGTTGCTGTTGGAGCCGATGCCCACATAGAGGAAGCGCCCATCCTGGCTGGCGGTCATGGCCTTCGTCCAGTGATGATTGATCACGGCCGGGAGCTCCGTCACCGTCACGGGTGGGCCGCTCGCCTGGGTCTGGCCGTCCTGATAGGCAAAGCGCACCAGTGCATCCTGATTGGCGACGTAGATCGAGCCGTTGACCAGCGCGAGACCGTAGGGCGCGTCGAGCTTGTCGGCGAAGACGCCCTGCATCTCGTAGATGCCGTCGCCGTCGGCGTCGCGCAGCAGCGTCAGCCGGTTGCCGCCTTTGACCGAGCTCTTGCCGAGGCTCTTGATGAAGCCCGCGATCAGATCCTTGGGGCGTTGCGTCGGTGCATAGCCGCCGGACCCCTCGGCGACCAGGATGTCGCCGTTGGGAAGAACCAGGGTCTGGCGCGGGATCTTGAGATCCGTGGCAATGGGTTGGATCTTGTAGCCCGCCGGCACCTTGGGCAGCTCGTTGCCCCACTGGGCCGGCCTCGGGATCTTCATGGACGGCAGCAGGCCGCGCTGCGGCTCAGGCAGGTTCGGGTTGGCGCCGTATTGCGGCCCCTGGGGCTCGTCGTTGCAGGCGACGAGGGCGAGAGCCAGGGTGCCGATCAGGAGGGTCGAGCGGATCATCTCACATCTCCCGTACGAAATCCGGAATAGCCGATCCAGGCGGCCACGAGGGCAAGCAGCGTCGTGATCACCGAGAGATAAAGGCCCTCCGGCATGGTGGCCCACGCGTCCTTCGCGTGGACGAGGGCATTGACGAAGCCGAGGCCCCACATGACGAGCAGCACGACGAAGTAAACCGCGAGCCGGCCTTTGCTGGCGGTCCTCCGGCGGAACAGGTTGATCAGCGACCAGAGCAGGGCGAAGCCACCCCCGACCAGCCCGCCGGCGATGAGCCAGGACGAGAAATTGGCCCATTGAATGTGGAAGGTCGCGCGATAGGCGAAGTCGCTCGCCAGCGCGCCTGCAAACAGAGGCAGCGGAAAGGCGAGAAGGATGGCGTGAAGGGGGTGGAGGGGCCTCACTCCACCCGGGTGGGATTGGGCAACCACAGCGTCTCCTCCCGTGCCTGAACCCGGCCGCGTGCCCGCGTCCTGCAAAGGTTCGATGGATCAATGCACGAGCGGTCACTAGGTTGCGAAAACAGTCCTGATCCTCACCGCCTTCGCAGGAACTCCACAGTTCCGAAGGTCATGGGTCCTAGTGCCGCCTGGCTCCGGGACAGCAGAGAGGTTTGGCAGGCTCTCAATCGTGGTCCGGATGCTGCCGCGAGGCCATCTTCCGCAGCTCCTCCGGCGAGGCGTCATCCTCCGTCCGCTGGCCGGGGAGGGTGTGCAGCTTCTCGAAGGCGGGCAGCATGCTCTCGATGCCATACTGGATCTCGGGCATGACCCGGCTCGGATCATCGAGGCTGCCGATGGAGACGGTGATGCGGTCGCGCTCCACGTAAGCAAAAGTCAGCGGCGTGCCGCAATCCCGGCAAAACCCGCGCTCCACGGCCTCCGAACTTTTGAAGATACCGGGCTGCCCCTTGGTCCAGACCAGATCCTTGCGCGGCACCCCGGTGAGCGCCGCGAAGTAGCTGCCGAATGCCTTCTGGCACATGCGGCAATGGCAGATACTGGCATGGGTCGGCTCGGACATCAGCGCATAACGCACGGTGCCACACTGGCAGCCGCCGGTCATGATGGGTTTGGCCTCTGGCATAGTTCTTTACTCCTCGCAGATTCTACGATGGCGGCGTCCAAGCATCCTCTGGCAGCGAAAACCACAGCCCGCCTGGGTCCTCGTTCTGGGCACCGTTGGCGAGCCATTCTCGGATAACGTTCTCGATGATCTCCTCGGGCTGCGAGCCGTACTGACGCTGAAGGATCCAAAGGTGCGGTCCGTCAGGGCCGCCACCAATGACGGGCACGGCACCGCGGGACAGGAGCTCTGCGACGCAGCGGCGGACATAATCGGTCAAGGCATCGCCTTCGAGATCGAAGTCAAGGCGTCCTGCCGGCACGATCTGCCATATTCCCACAGCATCATAGGGCAGTTCATTGGCGACCTGCACGATGTAATCGCTCATCGTATCGCCGAAGTATTTATGTCTAGGTTCGGAGGTCACTTCTTATTTGGGCATTGTAGCTACGCAACTGCTTCGACAGAGCAATCCCGGAGCATCGACTGTTGAGCTAGTCTCAGAGTTGCCGAAGTTTCGCAGCGCACGTAAAGCGATGGAAATGAGCTTATGCAAGGTCCAGTCCTGTCACCTCTTTGAGCTTTTGCTTGGCATAGGCTTTGCTGACCTCGACTAGGAGTTGGACGGTCCAGCTCCCAGCCTTTGAGGCGCCCTCTTTTGTCTTTCGCCAAACTTCAGGATCGCGAATGCTATCGAGGAAATCGTACCCCTGCCAAGTAATGCGTTTGACTATGAGCGTGCCACCAAGTGAACGAAACTCAATTTCGATGAAGCCAGCCTGCTCCAACAGATCGAGGTGGCTAGAAAGCTTATCGGCCTGCTCCCGGGTAAGAAATGTTTCGGTCTCAATGCCGAGGAACGAGGCTCCGTCACTGGAGATAGTTTCAAAAGATGTCTGACCGCCCTCAATCTTGAGCAGGAGTTCGCGGATGAGATCCATATCGCGCATTTAATCTATCCCTCTGTTTTAATGAAGATCGGATATCCCTTGGTCTGCTTGTTTACGTGTTTTAATACGATGAGCCGCTATAGCTCCGACGGCATAAGCACGACTGGATAGCGACAGCAGAAAACGCTCCTGCGAAGTTATGGCGAAGAAGTCTCACACCTTCTTCTTGTAATGATATTTTATGTAATGAAACAAATCATGAACATTGTCAAGCTTCGCGCTGAGCCATGCTGGCAGCAAAAAGCCCGGCACTGGGCCGGGCTTCTCCATCATTTCAGAGCGTGGAAGGCTTCGCTTAAGCGGCCATAGCTTTTTTGAGGTTTTCGTCGATTTTGTCGAGGAAGCCGGTGGTGGAGAGCCACTTCTGCTCGGCGCCGAC
>NZ_JAERQE010000048.1 GCF_016734765.1 Microvirga soli
CCGGACATATGACCGCAAGCGATCCGATCAAACTATATCCAAATCTTCTTGCGAGGCGGGGGCCGTCCACATATGGCGGGGGCCGTCCACATATGGCACATGGACGAGACGTACGTCAAAGTCCGCGGGCGCTGGATGTATCTTTACCGCGCCATCGACAGCAATGGCGACACGGTCGAGTTCTGGTTCAGCGAACGACGGGACCTCATTGCTGCCAAGAGGTTTCTGCGCAAGGCGCTCAAGAGTCACGGTCGGCCTGAGCGGATCGTGATCGACGGCAGTCAGACCAAATCGTGAAGCAATCCTATCCTGCGACACGACAAACCGGCTGCAGGACCGATCACGGCGGAAGCTCAAGCCGATCCGCATCCGGCAAAGCGCCTACCTCAATAATCGTATCGAACAGGATCATCGGGCCATCAAACGGCGGGTTCGCCCGATGATGGGGTTCAAGTCAATGAGTAGCGCTCGCACAATCCTGGGCGGCATCGAAATGGTGCACATGATGCGAAAGGGACAGGCGAAATATGCCGGCGCCCAGCAACTGTCGCTCGCCGAGCAGTTCGAGCGGCTCGCCGCATAAATGAATACAAACCGCACTCAGATCTTTCTGTCCGCAGTCAGAAATTGCGACAGAGCCTTTCATAATGCGCTCGCGTCGCCGGGTGGGCTGGTGAGAATTCTCTGCTCGGTTGTTTAACCCTTTATGCTGCCGGTGTTCGATGCTTAGGCCCATCTCCCGGCGAGCAGCGCCGTATGATCCAAGTTTGTCCGTGACCATCACCCGCGGGGCCATGGCATTCTTCTTCAGCAGCTTGCGCAGCAGGCGTTTGGCGGCCCTGCGGTCGCGGCGACTCTGGACCAGGACATCCAGAACAAAGCCGTCCTGGTCCACGGCCCGCCAGAGCCAGTGCTTCTGGCCGGCGATGGTAATTACCACCTCGTCGAGATGCCAGCGATCACCCGGTCGAGGCGTGCGTCGGCGAATGCGATTGGCAAACTCTCGACCGAACTTCTCGGCCCAGCGTCGCACCGTCTCATGACTGACCAGGATGCCTCGGGCCGCAAGCATCTCCTCCACCATCCGGAGGCTTAGCGGAAAGCGGAAGTACAGCCAGACTGCCAAGCTGATCACATCGGCAGGGAAACGGTGGCGAGCGTAGAGCGAGGGGCGCGGCTTCTTCATACCGCCTCATAGACAAGCTCCCGATCACATCTCGTTAACGTGACGATGCCCCTAGGGCTGTCCAGGCCTGCTGCGAGCGTTGAAGCGGCGGATCCAGTATGCACGACCCTAAGCCAGGGCGGCTGCCTATTTGGACTCAATGCCAAGCGCTTTGATCATCTTGCCCCACCGTTGGCTTTCGCTCGTGACAAAGGCTTGAAGCTCTTCAGGGGTGGATGAGACCGGGGTATTGCCCAGCTGGTTCATGCGTTCCTGGTAGGCCCCCGATGCAACTGCTTTCACCATCGCCTTGTTCAAGATTCGAATGATCTCGTCGGTAGTTCCGGCTGGAGCGAAAGCAGCGAACCAGCTATCGCCGACAAGGTCCTTGTAGCCAAGTTCCACGAATGTCGGGATATCGGGAAGTTGCGGAGGGCGCTCGGCGCTAAGAGACGCCAAGACACGGTAGCGCCCCTCCTTGTGGTTTGGCGCGGCATCGGCAACGGAGGCGATATAGCTATCGAGGTTCCCTCCCAGGATATCGGACAGGATCGGGGCCGCTCCGCCATAGGGGATGGGTGTCAGCTTGATCCCGAGCGCAGCATCCATCATCCCACCGATAATGTGCGGAACGGTACCTGCGCCCAACGTTCCTAGGTCCACGCCATCAGGGCTCGCCTTCGCATAGGCAACGAATTCCTTCACGTCCTTTGCCGAGAAACCATTCTTTACGACGAATACGAAGGGCACCCGAGCCAACAATGAGATCGGCGCGAAGTCTTCGAGTTTGTAGCGGATGTTCTTGATTGTATGCGGGTTGGTTGAGAAGGTTGTTGCCGCCGTCACGAGAAGCGTATGTCCATCTTTCTGGGCCCTGGCAACGGCCTCCGTTCCAACGACCGTGCCGGCGCCGGGACGATTCTCCACCACGACACTCTGACCCAAATCTTTGGACATCTCGTCTGCAATGATCCGTGCGGCTACGTCCGTCGGACCTCCAGCCGCATACGGAACGACGATGGTGATGACCCGATCCGGGTATGCAGCTGCCGATCCTGCAGCTATTGAAGCAAGAGCTAGGATGGCACTGGTGACGAACGCGAGTGCTTTACCCTTAAGCATGGTTGGACCTCCCGTTACAAAGCGCAAGTTTATTGTTTCTCGCGAGCTAACATCCCAGTCAGTATGTGGAAAGATATCCCGCGGGACAATGCTCACAGAAAGAAAAAGAACGAATATGGTGTTTTAATCTAAGAAAGAAGATATAAAACCCCGATATGTAACTTGATATGTTTACCGAGTCCTACAACCTCTCAGCCCCCACATACCAAATAGTACGCAAGCCGCGCGCGACACCCCATCCACCAAGAGAAACCTCGTGCGTCTGGCACCTGCCATGGCGTGTGCCCGACTGGCCAATGTGATCGCATAGCGCCCAACTCTGGAACGACAGGACGATGCGCTGATTGGCGCGTGCGATACTGGGAAAAGGGCGCGGACAATTGATATAGCTTGATTTATGTGAAGATACTGACCAGTATGTCGACCATCCCACTACGGGTGATGATGCGAGAGCTTAGTAACGCTCTCTGTAATCCTGAGTGATCTGGCTGGCTAATGCAGGCTTAGAACTCTGCATACCGAAGCGGGGCAACCGAGTGGGCAATCCATTCTGCAAGCAAGCGTGGAGGGGCGATCTGACGATGGCTCTAAGAAAAGCTAGCGACTTCTTTTCAGGGATATGCTTCTTTTTGACGGGTGTTGGAGCCGTCCTCTTATCGAAGGATTATCCTTTCGGCACTCTCCGGTCGCTCGGACCAGGCTTCTTTCCTCTCGTGCTCGGCTCATTGCTGGCTGTCATCGGAACGATCCTGACAATCCGGTCCTTTTACGGCGAGATCGTATCTATGGCGATCCCGCGGATCAGGGTAGCGGCGATGATCTTGGGCGGCTCGCTGCTGTTCGGCCTGCTGATCCGCCCCGCCGGACTGGTCGTTTCCATAGTCGTCATGGTGCTTGCTGGCGCTGCGGCGAGCAAAGAGCTCAGTGTTGCGACAGCTATACTCACCGCCCTCATCTTGGCGGCAGGCAGCGCGGTCATCTTTGTCTACGCGCTCGGCTTGCCGCTTCCGATTGTTGGCGCCTTGTACTCGGGCCGGTAGGAAATGGATCTCTTCACGAACCTACAAACCGGCTTGGGGGTAGCTGCATCGCCGAGCAACTTGCTCTACTGTTTCATCGGCTGTGTACTGGGAACCTTTATCGGGGTTCTGCCGGGTCTCGGCCCATCGGCGACGATCGCTATGCTGCTGCCGATTACCTTCAGCATGGATCCAACTGCATCGCTCATTATGTTGGCCGGCATCTACTATGGCGCCCAGTACGGCGGATCGACTACCGCCATCCTCGTCAATCTGCCGGGAGAAGCCTCATCCGTCGTGACGGCGCTGGACGGCCACCAGATGGCCCGCAAGGGACAGGCGGGATTGGCGCTCAGCACCGCTGCTATCGGATCGTTCATCGCAGGAACGATCGCGACGATGGTGATTGCTTTGTTTGCGCCAACTCTTGCAAGTATTGCGCTGAAATTTGGAGCAGCGGACTACTTTTCCGTCATGATCCTCGGTTTGCTTGCATCTATTGTGCTCGCGCAAGGATCGTTGCTGAAGGCTCTTGCAATGATCGTCCTTGGCCTCTTGGCGGGATTAGTCGGAACCGACATCAACTCGGGCGTCAACCGGTTCACGTTCGATCTGCTGGAGTTGTCCGATGGGATCGACATCGTCGCCGCAGCTATGGGGGTTTTCGGACTGGCAGAAATCATCGACAATCTCAGCAATCCCGAGAAGAGATCGACCTATACCGGAGCTATCACCAATCTCCTGCCGACAAGGTCGCAGCTTGTGCGAATTATCGGGCCGGTTCTTCGAGGCACAGGAATCGGTGCCGCACTGGGAGTGCTGCCCGGCGGAGGCGCGCTCCTCTCGTCGTTTGCGTCTTATGCAGTCGAAAAGCGCATCTCCAAGGAACCGGAGCGCTTCGGCACGGGAGCGATCGAGGGAATTGCAGGTCCTGAGTCAGCGAACAATGCGGGTTCACAGACATCCTTCATCCCTATGCTAACGCTCGGCATTCCATCGAACGTCGTCATGGCTCTCATGGTAGGTGCGATGATCATCCACGGCGTTCAGCCCGGCCCGGCAGTCATTCGCGAGCAGCCCAACCTATTCTGGGGACTAATCGCGTCGATGTGGCTTGGCAATCTCATGCTGCTCGTGCTCAACCTTCCATTGGTGGGCGTGTGGGTCAGACTGCTGAGCATACCCTACAAGCTGCTCTTTCCAGCCGTCATGGTTTTTACCGCCATTGGCGTTTTCAGTCTCAACAACAGCAATTTCGATATCTACGTCATGGTTTTCTTCGGGCTATTGGGGTATTTCCTGCGCGTTGTAGATTGCGAGCCGGCACCCTTCTTCCTGGCGCTCGTTCTCAGTCCCATGATCGAGCAGTATTTTAGCCGGGCTCTCATGATGTCTCGGGGCGATCTCATGACTTTTGTTGAACGTCCCATCAGCGGAACGTTGCTGGCATCTGCAGCGATTTTGCTGGTCCTAGCAGCCCTGCCTTCAGTTCGCAGGAAACGGGATGAAGCCCTCAAGGAGTGAGGCCAGCCAACATGGAGATCAACCGCGGTCGTTCCTGCCATGCCTCATTGGTGAACATTCCCGTGGCCGTATCTATTGTCGACTTCGACAGCAGCTCGGTATTCGTGGGAAAGCAGAAGGAAGCGTTTCATGGAAGACGTAAGAAGCCCACCTGAAGCCTATCTCGACCCGGAGATGAAACTGTTTCTCCAGGAATCATCCCAAGCTGCAGCACGTTATGTCAACACGTTCGATGCCCCGATCATAGAAGCGCGCGAAGCCATTGAACTAGCGCAACGGCCATTTGCGGCAGGCGGCCCACAGATGGCATCTATCGATGAGCGATGGATACAGATTGGCGGACGACGCATTCTTGCTCGCCATTATCGCCCGACGGCCGAGCCGAATCTGCCGGTCATCGTCTTCTTTCACGGCGGAGGCTGGACTTGGAACAGCATAGATACACATGACCGAGTCGCGCGCGAATATGCAGCCCGCACCGGGTTCTCGGTGGTCGCTCCGGATTACGCAATGGCCCCGGAGTACCCATTCCCGACGCCGTTCAACGAGTGTGTTCAAGTCATACAATGGCTGAGTTCGCGTGGACACGAGTGGGACGTCGACGGAGCTCGGCTGGCAGTGTCGGGAGACTCTGCAGGTGCTAACCTCGCCCTTGCGGCCTGCATGATGCTGCGCAATGCCGATTCGATGCCGCGTGCAGCCCTGTTGAACTACGGTGCCTATGACCAATCCTACGATCGGCAGTCATACGTCTGGATCGGAGACAGCTCGCTCTCGCCACAAACATGGAAAATAAAATGGTTCTGGCGCAACTATTTGCAGTCGGACTCGTCCGAGGATTGGCGCGCCGTTCCCCTAAAAGGCTCATTCGAGAATTTGCCCCCGCTCAGGCTCCAGGTCGGTCAGCTCGACGTGTTGCGGGATGAGAACCTTGAACTTGCCCGTGCCGCTAAGGAGCAGGGCGTTGACGCCGAATGTATTGTGTACCCCGGAGTAACGCATGGCTTCCTGCGCGCGGCCGGACGTGTGTCAACCGCAGACCGTGCGCTGCAGGAGGGCTCCGATTGGCTCCATGCCAGGTTGAATTGAGATCCCCGCGAGTCTTGCAAAGGCGTTCATCGCCCGGCGCCTTGTGCAAATCCGAAGCTCGCAATGGTATCGCCAAGGCGCCCCAAGAGCCGCGACAATCCCGAGAGCTCACGGAGCAGCCAAAGGGTGGCTGGCGCTGTCTATACAGAAGCACCGCCAGCGCCCGCGCGTACGAACAATGACGAGACGGATGCGGCTGAGGCCCCTCCCGTTCCTCGAAACCATCTTGAGCTATTTGCGCTGTTCGAGGTCCACGACGATCTTCTGGTCTTGAACGGAGAAGGTATAGATCCGGGATTTCAGCTGGCCATTGGGCTCGAATGTTGCATCGCCAAAGATCGTGTCTTTGAAGCTTCCTCCACGAATTCGCTTGGCAAGCGGCTCCTTGTCAAGGGTCTTCAACTCGTTCGCTGCCATGGCCCAGACCTCCAACGCAAAGGCTCCCACCGCCATGAACTTGTCGGGAGTATAGTTGAACATTTCTTTCGTCTTAGCCACGAATCTTCTGTTAACTTCATTCGAGGCGAAAGGCTCCACGTCGGGAAAGTAGATATCGGTTCCCATCAGGCCGTTGGCGGCATCGCCGGCAACGGAGATTACGCTTGGCGCAACAGTGCCCAACGCCGCGAGAAGCTGACCTGGCAGTCGGATCTGGCGTGATTGACGGATAAGAGCTGGCATCCCCAAACCTTCATTGGCATTGATCGCAACAGTCACGTCCGGATTGGCGGCTTTAACGTTGGTCAGGGCCACCCGGAAGTCTGCCTGCGCGAAAGGAAATTTCTCCTCCGCCACCTTTTCGTATGCGTATCCAAGTCGCTTCAACTCAGCTTCGATGGAGGCCTGAGTACCATTCCCGTACGCGTCGTTCTGCGTCAGAAATGCGACGCGTTTCGCCTTCAGCTTGTCGGCAATGACAGCGGCAACGGCAGCTCCTCCTTGGGAATTCGACGCATTTAGCCGAACCGCGAGAGGGTTCCCTTCACCGGAGAGAATGGCATCGGCACTGGCGAACGCCGTAATATCGAGGACTCCTGCCCGGCTGATAACCGGCTGCATGGCCAATGCGACCGGGCTGTTCCACCCTTCGATGACCACCGAAACGCCCTGAGTGAGCAGTTCGTTTGCTCGGGAGACGCCAATGGCCGGAGTTGACTCGTCGTCGCGGCTCAGGATCTCGATTGGTCTGCCCATGACACCACCGGCGTCGTTTATGATCGCCGCCATGGCCTGAATCGCTTGTGTCACATGCTGACCTTGAGGGCCTGCGCCGCCGCTCAGTGGCAGGATCACCCCCACCTTGACCGAGTTTTGCTGAGCATGGGCGCCAACTCCAGCCAGTGAGCTGAACGCAATCAACGCAAGTGCCTTTAGACTTGTCTTCATCACTTCTTCCCTAGAATTCCGTTGCTGGACCACTCAGTCATTCGAGAGCACCTTCCATAGCCCTTGCAGGGACGCGACAGCGCGGTCGCCGACCTCCAGTGTCCCGCGCATGAACAGGATCGAGCGCGTGCGTCGAACGACCTCGGCTTTAACGGTGATGAATTCACCTGCAATAGCTGGAGCGATGAAGTGGGTATCGAGCTGAATCGTCGCCTGCGGTAAGCCGCCTGTGACCTGACGGGCCGTCAGGCCGAGCGCCTGATCTGCAAAGGCCATCAGCATGCCACCATGCACCACGCCTCGTCTGTTGACATGCCTGTCCTCTGCAAGGAAGCCGAAGGTGAGACCCTCTCCCTCACCCTGCTGCCACAGCGGGCCAACCAGCACCATGAAACCCGGCTCGTCATCTCGGGGGACCCAACCCTCCCGAACAGGATCGAAGACCCCGGGGGGTAAGGGCTCAGGAGCTTTGGGAGGCATGCTGTTCATCCGTAGCTCCTGGTGTAACGCCCTAGATCCTGTCGATTGCCGTCACGAATCCGAAGACCGAACCTTGATCCGCCTTATGTCCTCTTCACTCATTCCGAGTTCCCGCGCGAGAACATCGCTGGTGTGTTCTCCAAGCCGCGGAGGCGCTTTCGGCGGCCGCACAGGCGTACCCGAGAGGCGCAGGGGCGAGGCAGTCAACCGCACGGATCCGTGCCGTTCATCCGGCACTTCAACGACAATCTCGCGCTCCGCCACTTCTGGACTGGAGAAGACCTCGGAAACCTTTCGGACTTGACCCGCGGGAACCCCGGCGTCTTTCAGCAGTACGATCCATTCCGCCGTGCCGCGTGTGAAAAATACATCAGCAAGGACCGGGATGAGAGTTTCCCGGTTCAGAGCGCGATCGCGGTTCTTCTGGTATCGCTCGTCCGACCAGAGCTCCGGACGTTCGAGGACTTGAATGCACATATTCCTGAACTGAAGGTCGTTGCCGACCGCAAGCGCTAGGACCCCGTCGGCCGTATCGAAGAGCTGATACGGCACGACGGTCGCGTGGGCGTTGCCGTAGCGCTTGGGCTCGCTGCCTGTCGCCAGATACCCGGTGCCGACATTCGCCAGGAGCGCGACAGCGGAGTCGAACAGGGATACGTCGATGAGCTGCCCCTGTCCGGTCGTTACGCGCGCAAGAAGCGCCGCCAAGATTGCCTGCGTGGCGTTCATGCCGGTGATGATATCGGTAATCGCCATCCCGTGCTTCATCGGCGAGCCATCGGGTTCGCCGGTGATCGCCATGAGGCCACTCTCCGCCTGGATTGCGAAGTCGTAACCGGCTTCGCTGGCGCGGGAGCCAGTGCGTCCGTATCCCGAAATGGAACAGTAGATCAGGCGCGGGTTGATGGTGGAGAGCTGCTCGTATCCTAGACCAAAGCGCTCGAGCGTACCTTTTCGGAAGTTTTCCACCAGCACATCTGCCTTCTCCGCAAGGCGACGCACAATGCCTTGGCCCTCGGGGCCTTTCATGTCGATGGCGACGGACTGTTTCGAGCGATTGCAACATAGGAAGTAGGTGGACTCACCATCGATCTCGGGCGGCATCCAGCCTCGCGTGTCGTCTCCTCTTGTGGGCTCCTCGATCTTCCACACATCAGCGCCGAGGTCGGCGAGCGTTTGTGTACACCATGGGCCCGCAAGCACCCGTGACAGATCCAGAACCTTCACTCCCTGCAGGACAAGCATACGGCGCTCCTACTCGGCGGCGATCATGTGGAGGCCGGGACCGAGATGGGCGGCGCCGTCGATCTGGATGAGCTGACCCGTCATGAGGCGCCCTGCCGGGCTCGCGAGATAGGCGACGAGTTCGGCCACCTCCTCCACCGAGGTGGGAATGCGCATGGGCGTAGCCTCCACGAGCCGTTCGAGCATAGAGCGTGCGGCCTCTCCGGCGAGCCCCTCGGTCACCACCGTGCCGGGCGCGATGCAGTTGAGCCTGATCCCGTCCTTTGCCCACTCCAGTGCGAGAGAACGCGTCATCCCGAGCACGCCCGCGCGCGCTGCAATGGAATGGGAAAGCCCCATAGAGCCGCGGTCGACTCCTGAGAGCGAAATGCTTGCCACGCTGCCGCGGCTGGCCTTGAGATAAGGATAAGCCGCCTTTGTGACCGTGAAAACAGCGTTCAGGTTCAGATCGATAACCGCATCCCAGCCCCTGCGACTGATCTCGGTCGCAGGGGCAAAGAATTGTCCGCCCGCATTGTTCACGAGAAGATCGATGCCCCGGCTCTCGCCTGCCTCGCGGACAAGAGTCTCGACAGCGTCCGTTTCCCGCACATTGCAAGGCTTGTAGGTGAACGCGCCCGCCATGCCATTCGCCAGAGTCGCGGTTTGCTCGAGCATTTCTGCGCGACGGCCCGTTCCGAACACATGCATGCCGAGTCGCACCAGCCGCAGCACAATGGCACGGCCGATGCCCGAACCCGCGCCGGACACGAAGGCGGAGCGGTTCGCGAAAAGCCCCTCGCGGAGCACGGAGGCATCATAAGGATCGTTGAAGGAGGCTGAGGACATGGTGATGCTCCGGATCAATCGGCTCGGCGGCTGCCGCCGAGGGTTGGGGCTGGCGAACGGTTGATACGCTCGCCGTCGAACAGGGCGGGAAAGCTGGGGACGTGCTCGCCGCTAGCAAGCCGTCGGCTTACCGCGCCTTCGCGCAGGTTGCGGATCATCTCCACGGCTTTCATGGGATCGCGTACGGAACCTGCCGGAATGGCGAGTTCGTTCATGACGGAGAGCACGGCCTCGCGGCTGTGCTGCGAGGTCCAGGCGCTCACCTGCCGGTCGAACTCCTCCGCCCGGGCGAGACGCTCACCGGCGGGCGCATCGCTTCCCCCAACGACGGCTTTCAGTTTCGCCCAGTATGGGTCGAGGCCGCCATAGATGTAGACGTAGCCATCTTGGCACGGATAGATTCCCGAAGGAGCCGAGGCGCGGTCGCGGTTGCCAGTGCCGGGTGCAGGCGTGCCGCCTTCGGAAACCAGAAGGGCTGCGGGTCCGAGCAGCATGGCGGCGGCGACTTCCATCATGGAGATGTCGATGATGCAGCCCTCCGTACGGTTCGTCTCCGCCAGGGCCATGGCGGTGGAGAGAGCAGCGTAGAGGCCTGAGAAAAAGTCGGCGGGCCAGCTCGTGGAGATGCGCGGACTTCCGCCCTCCGCGCCATTGAGCCACGCGAAGCCGCTCTCGCATTGGGCAATGGTGTCCATGCATGTCCGGTCGTCCTGCTGGCCGTAGCCGGACACGAGGGTGGCAATCAGGCGCGGAAACCGGCGGCAAATGGAGGCCGCATCCAACTCGAGCCGCCTCAAGGCTCCCGGCGCGAGGTTGCAGACGAGCGCATCCGCATGGCCTATAAGATCGAACAGCTTGGCGCGATCCGCCTCCTGGCGTGTGTCGATGACGACGCTTTCCTTTGACGTGTTGAAGCTGCGTGTGTAGACGCTGCCGAACGCGGTGCCCGGAAGCCCGCGCGAGCCGTCGCCAGGGGGGGCTTCGATCTTGATAACCTCGGCGCCGAAGTCCGCCAGGAGCTGCGCCGCTGTCGGTCCAGCGATGAACTGCGACAACTCGATGACGCGTTTACCTTGAAGCGGACGCGGCGCTGCCATGATGTCTACTCCGTAATCACACGTTTGGCCTTGTGGACGGTGCGCGGCAGAGAACCCGCCGGCAGCACCTCGACCACGAAGCGGACCTGCAGGCGCTCGCGCAGCCGATAAGAAAGCTTCTCGCCCAAATCCTCGGGCGCATCGTCCGTGCGCTCGACACGCAGCTTCACGCCGGTGAGGAAGCCACTCTTCGGATCCTTTACGGAATCGTCGATGACGAGAACGTATTCGTTGGTCGTGCCTGGGAAGGCGCGAACGATGTCCTCGACGGCGCTCGGGAACAGGTTGACGCCCCGCACGATCAGCATGTCGTCTGCACGGCCCAGAACGCCGCCTTTCAGAGTTGCATGGGTGCGTCCGTCCGGTGTCGGCGTGCGGTCACGGACGACGACGTCACCAGTCCACCAGCGCACGAGCGGACAGGCCTCCTTGTCGAGGTGCGTCAGAACGAGAACGCCACGCTGTCCATCCTTGACAGGCTCCAGGGTGTCCGGGTCCAGGATTTCCACATAGATGAAGTCCTCGGCGATCTGGGGGCCAAGCTGCAAGGCGGTATCCCAGCCGATGGGCTGGCACTCCAGTGCGCCGTAGCAGTCGAACATCTTTGCCCCCCACATACGCTCCAGGCGCTCTCGGGTGCCGGGGATACTCGCGCCAGGCTCGCCACCGACGCACACCATGCTAACTGTGGAGGCCGCGAGATCGAAGCCAATCTCCTCGGCTGCCTCGGCCATATGGGCCATGAAGGAAGGCGTACCGATGACACACTTGGTGCGGTATTCCTTGATTGTCTCGAGCTGCCGCTTGGTATCCACCGAGCCGCCGGGGATCACGAGCGCCCCGATATGCTGCGCCGCGAGCGTCGCACCCAAGCCTCCGACAAACCAGGAGTAATTGAACATGCACTGGAACACGTCGCCGGCGCGCAGACCCTGGGCGTAGAGATAACGGGCATAGAGGTCGGCCCAGCGTTCAATGTCGCGCTTCGACCACAGCACCGGCGAGGGACGCCCCGTTGTGCCGGACGAGAAATGCACGCGTACCGCGTCGCTCAGTTCCACGGCGCGCATGGTTCCGAAAGGCGGATCCTCCTGAAGACCGGCCACGTAGTCGGCCTTTCGGGTGATCGGCAGGCGGCGCAGATCCTCGAAGCTTTTCAAGTCCCCCGCCGAAAATCCGGCCTGCTTGAAAACCTTCTGGTAATAGGCGCTTTTGGCCTCTACCCGGGCAAGCTGCTTCTTCAGGGCACCGAGCTGAAATTCCTCGATCTGATCCCGGGACCATGCCTCGACTGGATCCCATATATCGTCGGAATAGGGTCGGGTCATTTGAGCATTCACAGCTGAGCTCCTTTGAGAATTCCGCGCATGGCGCATCCAGTCAGGGTGCGGGCGATCTCGGCAATGTCCTCAGCCGTCTGAAGACGGCGCGGCACATACCAGACGGTGAGCCAGTTCAGGGCTCCGAAGAACGGTTTCGTCGCAAGGCGCGGCGGAAGATCCACGAAAAGACCGGCACGTATCCCGTCATCGATGACCTCGGCGAAGATCTGCTCGTAGTCGTCGCGCAGCCGGATGATCGAGCGGAGGGTCTTAGCGTGCCGAGCAGCGACAGCACCCAGAAGCTCCCGCTCTAAGCCGCGGACAGCCACCTTCTGCACCGGCAGATCTTCCATGAGAATCGTTGCATGGCGCAACGCCATGGCCTCCAATCGCTCGGCGGCGTTGCCGGCTCCCTTGGCAATCGGCTCGATCTCGCGAGCCAGCTTTTCCATGGCGGCGATCTGCACGTCGAAGTACAGCTCCGCCTTGCTGCGGTAGTAGTGATAGATCCGTCCCTTGGTGGCCCCTAGGCGCTCCGCCACAGCATCGATAGAGGTCGCGGCAAAGCCGAATTCCATGAAGACTTCGGCTGCCGCACGGACGATTTCATCCCGCGCCTCGTTTCCGGTCAATGATATCGGGGATGAAGTGTCGGCATCCATCAGGCGCTCCGTGTTTCCAACGTTTCGCCCTGCCCTGCGGCAGCGGCGTCCTCGACTTCCTTGCGCACGGCGCGGGACAAGACAAGGCGTTGAACCTCGGATGTCCCTTCATAGATCTCCAGCACGCGCTGATCGCGATAGAGGCGCTCGGCGACGTTCGGCTTGCAGTAGCCGAAACCACCCCAGATCTGTACGGCAGCGTCTGCTGCTCGGTGGGCAACTTCAGACGCATAGAGCTTTGCCATGGCGCCGAGATTGGCCACATCCCGCCCCTCGTCATAGGCCTTGGCAGCCTCGTAGAGCATCATGCGAGCCGCCGAGATTTCAACGGCCATGTCGGCAAGCTTGAACCCGATGCCTTGATTGTCGATGATTGCCTGCCCGAATGCCTTGCGCTCAACAGCGCGCCGCGAGGCCTCGCGATAGGCGGCAAGCGCCAGCCCGAGGGATTGGGCCGCTACCATCACGCGGCCCACGTTGAGGGTCTGGAATGCTAAACGCAGGGCCCGATTGACCTCCCCGATCCGCGCCTCGTCCGGTACGGCGATATCGAGCCTCAGATTCGATGTCTGGGTGCCGCGGATACCCATCTTATCGGAGAGTTCATCGACGACTGCGCCCTCCTGCTCCTTGTCGACCATGAAGGCCGAGATGCCGCGACCGCCAGCCGACGGATCGGTCTTGGCGAAAACCACGTAGAATCGGGATGCGCCGCCGTTGCCGATCCAGTACTTCTCGCCCCTGATCCGCCAGCCGTCGCCCTCGCGCACGGCGGTAGCCGTGACGGCGGCGGCATCGGAACCCGCCTCCCGCTCCGACAGGGCGAAACTTGTTGCGACGCCCCTGGTCATCTCGCCGAGATAAAGCTTCTTCTGGTCCTCACGCCCTGCGAGCAGAACCGGGAAGGCTCCGAGCTGATACGCGCAGAGAATGGCTGCGGTGGAGGAGCAGCCGGAGCCGACCCGCTCAACCACTGCGACAGTCGATGTCAGGCTCGCGCCCTCGCCTCCGTAATCCTTCGGTATGAAGAGGCCTGCCAGCTTATTGTCCACGAGCCGGCGCACATTCTCCCACGGATAGCGCTGCTCCCGGTCGAGCTCCTCCGTCAGCGGAGCGAAATGCTCATCGGACAACTGCGCGGCCAGAGATTGCCAGCGCTGCGCTTCGACGTCCAGGGCAGGCTGCCAGATAACCGTCATGACTTAACTCCTTTCAGGAATGGTTTTGCCGACCGGCGTCGTGCGTCGGGTGAATAGATTCCGCAACGGTGCAACAACTCCGAAAAGGCCGTTGGGCAGGAAGGCAAGCGTGAGGATGAGAACACTGCCAAGGATGATCTTGTCGACGTAACCGCCGAAGGAGAAAAACTTCTCCTGGACCTGGATCAAGGCGACCCCGAGCAGCGGACCGAGCAGAAGACGGCGGCCCATCACCACGACGGCCGTGAGCATCAGGATGAGAAAGTAGGTCTCCAGCACGTCCGCGCTGATGTAGGCCCGCTGATAGGAATAGAGCCATCCAGCCGATGCAGTAATCGGGGCGGAGACCATAAAAACCTGGAGCCTGACGCGTTGCGGGTCGACGCCGGACGTAACCGCGAGGCGCTGGTTGAGGTGTACCATCATGGCCGCCTGCCCCAGCTTCGACCGGCGGAAAGCCGACACGAGGTAGATCGCAACGAGCAGCAGCAGGTAGGCGATGGGCCAGAGCTCTTGATCGTTCCGGGCTGTGAAGCCCAGCCATGACAATTCGAAGGCCGGAATGCCCCGGAGGCCATCGGAGCCGCCGAGAAAATCCCAGTTCTGGGCAATTGTCGCCGCTACCACGGCAACCGCATAGGTTACCAAGGAAAAAACGAACTCGCGCAGCTGCAGGGTCACGAAGCCGAGAGCCGCCGCGACCAGCAGCACCATGAGGATTGCGCCCGCAAGCGACAGGACCGGACCGATGCCTGCGCTAGCCGAAAGCAAAGCGGTCGTATAGGCTCCGACTGCGAAGAAAACCGTGTGTGCGAGGCTGACTTCGCCAAGGTCCGACACCACGATGTCAAGCCCATAGGACATGACCGCGAAGATCGCGATCAGCACGCATGCCGCATAGACCGCACCGGAGGCGCCGAGGAGAATCGGCACGAAGAAGCCGATGACGGCAAGCGCGGCGAACAGGACAGTCTTGATCCCGGTCTTCATGCTCGTCGTCCTCCTGGACTGACGGCGAGGCCGCCGGGCCGGATCACCAGAACCGCGATCAGAACTGCGAAGGCGGCGGCCGTGGCGTAAGCGGGTGAAACGAAGGCTCCGAAGAAGGCCGTGAAGAGGCCAAGGGCTAGGCCGGCCACATAGCTGCCTGTGACGCTGCCGATGCCGCCGAGAACCACGACCACGAAGGTGATGATCACCTCATCGAAGCCCATCGAGGTGAGGATGGGCGTACGCGGTGCCACGAGAGCGGCCGCCAGAGCCACCGCCGCGCCCTCGAAGGCGAAGACGCCCAGATACACCCGACGCACATTGACGCCTGCGAGCTGCGCCAGTTGCGGGTCCTCCGCCACCATGCGGGCAAGCCTGCCGATCCGCGTCCGATCGATCACATATTTCAATGCCGCGAAGAACAGGATCGCCGCGATGACGATGGCGATATCCTGATAGGTGAACCAGAGGTCGCCCCAGTAGATGTCCTTGGTCGAGAACGGCGTCTCAAGGATCTGGCCCGTGGAACCGAAGAACAGCGCCGCAGCGCCATGAAGCACGTAGCCGAACCCGAGGGTGACGATCATAATCGACACCAGATCCTGCTTCAGGGTGAGCTGGAGCATAACCCGCTGCATGACGTAACCGACTGCGACGCCGGCCAGCATGGCCAGGGGAATGGCCACGAAATACGGGAGCTCCAGGCGGGAGACGCCGTACCACGTCACGAAGGCTCCCAGCATGTACATCTGGCCATGGCCGAAATTGACCAGCCGGGCGACGCCCAGGAGCACAGTCCAGCCGATGGCGATAAGCGCATAGGCATGGCCAAGAACAATGCCATTGACGAGTTGCTGCGTGAAATTCATGCCACATGCGCTCCGAGATAGGCTTCAGCAATCCGGGGATCGCCCCGCATCTCCGATGCCGGGCCTTCGGCGATGATTCGCCCGCGCTCGATCAGGACAAGACGGTCGACCACCTCGATGGCGGCCCTCACGTTCTGCTCCACGAGGAGTACGGTGAGGCCGGAATCCACCAGGGACCGCACGGTTTCGAGAACCGTGGAAACGAGGCGCGGCGCGAGACCGATGGAGGGCTCATCCAACAGCAGCGCCCTCGGACTAAGACGCAGGGCGCGGGCAATGCCCAGCATCTGCCGCTCTCCGCCGGAAAGCTGCGAGCCGAGATGGTGCCTGCGCTCATAAAGACGTGGAAAGAGAGCATAGATCTCGTCGATGGAGTATTGCCGCCGCCGTTGGCCATCGGTGGGCACATCCACGCTCGCCGCGAGGTTTTCTTCCACGCTCATCTGGGCGAAGACGAGTTTTCCCTCGGGGATAAGAAGCAGGCCCGAGCGCACCCGCTCATGAGGCGGAAGATTCGATATATCCCGACCGTCCAGCATGATCTTGCCGGAGACCTTCGGGGATCCGCGCGACCAGCCGAGAAGGCCGTTCACGAGAGTGGACTTCCCCGCCCCGTTCGCGCCGACGACGCCGACGAGCTCCCGCTCGCGTACCGCGATGCGCGGTACATCCAGGGCGACGTTGCCGCCATAGGCGATCTTGAGATCGGTGGCTTCCAGAACCGGACGAGTGTTCATTGCGCGCGCCCCAGATAGGCCTCGAGGACCCGCGGATCGGACTGGATCTGATGCGGAGTTCCGGCGGCGAGCAGCCTGCCCTGCTCCAGCACCACGATCTGGTCCGCCACCGACATGATCAGATCCATGTGATGTTCGATAACAATCACGGCCAAACCTTCTTTCTTGAGCGAGATCAGAAGGTTGATCAGGTGGGTCATGTCCGCGCCGCCGAGGCCAGCGGCAGGCTCGTCGAGCATGAGGGCCTTGGCCCCGCTCCCATAGGCCAGCGCGATGGAGAGCATGCGCTGAATGCCATAGGGAATATTGGTCGGCTTGAGATCGTGATATGCCTCCGGAATACCGAAGCGGACAAGGCGCTGCTTGGCGTCCTCCACTGCATCTGCTCTGCGGCGCACCTGCGTGAAGGGCAGCAGGGCCGTGGCTAGCAAGCCCGTTCCGTAACGGTCTTGGAGCACCGTCACCATGTTCTCCAGAACCGTCAACTCGTGGAAGAACGCATTCTGCTGGAAGGCCCTCTTCAGGCCCCGCTCAGCCAGGAGATGAGGCGCGATGTCCGTCACCTCCTGGCCATTCAGGAAAACCCGCCCCCGCCTTGTCACAAGGTGGGTGACGGCATCGTAGCATGAGCTCTTTCCGGCGCCGTTGGGGCCGATGATCCCGAGGATCTCGCCTGCGCCGACACTCCAGGTCACCTCGTCGAGGGCAACCAGAGCGCCATAAGTGACGCCAAGGCCCTCGACGCGAAGCACTGGTCCCAACCCGCCGGACATCTCACCACCCTCAGTTTGAGGCCGAGCGGACGACGATCTTCTGATTCTCGATCGTAAAGAGCTTGTGGTTCGACTCGAGCTGCCCATTCGCCGCGAAGGACACATCCCCGAATATCGTGCCCTTGAAGCTGCCGCCGCGTATGCGCTTGGCAACCGGCTCCTTATCGAGGCTCTTCACCTCGTTGGCCGCCATGGCCCAGACCTGAAGCGAGGTCGCGCCGAGAGCCATGTACTTATCGGGCGTGTACTTGAACATCTCCTGCGTCTTGGCGACGAATTTCTTGTTCGCCTCATTCGACGCGAAGGGCTCCACATCGGGGAAGTAGATGTCTGCGCCGATCACCCCATTGGCAGCCTCGCCGGCCACCGAGATCACGCTCGGCGCCACAGTGCCAACGGCGGTCACGAGCTGCCCTGGAAGGCGGCTTTGCTTCGCTTGACGAATGAGCGCCGGCATCCCGAGTCCTTCATTGGCGTTGATGGCGATCGTCATCTCGGGATTGGCGGCGCGCACATTGGTCAGCGCCACGCGAAAGTCGGCCTGATTGAATGGGAATTTCTCTTCAGCCACCTTCTCATAGGTGTAGTTGAGCTTCTTGAGCTCGGCTTCGATCGATTCATGCGCGCCATTTCCGTAGGCGTCGTTCTCAGTCATGAAGGCAATGCGCTTCGCCTTTGTGTCGGTGATATACTTGGCGATCACCGCTCCGTCTTGCGAGTTCGAGCTGTTGAGGCGCACCGCCAGCGGATTGCCTTCGCCCGAGAGGATCGGATCGGCCTTCGAGATCGCCGTGATATCGAGGATGTTGGCGCGGTTAATCACCGGCTGCATGGCAAGTGTCACCGGACTGTTCCACCCCTCGATGATGACCGAGACACCTGCGGAGATGAGATCGTTGGCGCGCGACACGCCGACGGCGGGCGTCGACTCGTCGTCCCGAGACAAGATCTCGATCTGGCGGCCCATGACACCGCCCGATTCGTTAATGATTGCCGCCATGGCCTGGATAGCTTGGGTGACGTGCTGCCCCTGTGGGCCCGCACCTCCGCTGAGAGGAAAGATCACGCCGACCTTGATAGGCTGCTGGGCCTGGGCATGCGCCGGACCGGCAAGAGCGAGCGCGCCGAACGACGCGATAGCGAGAGTTTTAAGGGCCTGTGTAGCTTTCATGAACCTTCCTCCTGTTTGTGCGCCGTTATCGGTCTTCATTGTTATGGCGAGTACGATACCGAGGAGTATGTAGGGCTGTCAATCAAGTCATCGTGTTTCTAATTTGAGAGAACAAGATCCCATCTTGAGCGTTCTTAAAGGCAATTTTTGAGGGATACTTGCCAACATACTCCTCGGTATGTAATCTTCGCTCGACAATCGGGAGCCGCCATGACAGTCGACGGAGACTCATTCGTGAGGGCAGAACGCAGGGGCGCCGTCCTGCTCCTCGTCATTGATCGTCCAGCCGCACGCAACGCACTCAACCCGACCGTTCTCACCAAGCTCGCGGAGGAGCTGACAGCGGCCGACCGGGACCCGGCAATCCACGCAGTAGCCCTGACCGGCGGGCCCAAAAACTTCTCGGCGGGCGCGGATATCGACACGCTTGCGGGCCATTCTCCTGCAAGCTACCTCGCCTCTCCGACGCGCCGTGCCTTCGAAACTATCTTCCGTGCCGAGAAGCCCATCGTGGCCGGCGTAACCGGCTTCTGCCTCGGCGGCGGATGCGAGGTCGCCCTTTCGTGCGACTTGATCGTTGCCGGCGACAACGCGTTTTTCGGACAGCCGGAGATCAATCTCGGCATTATCCCGGGCGCTGGGGGCACGCAGCTCTGGCGGGAGCGCACAGGTGCTGGCCCGCAGGTGGAGGCCGTCCTACTCGGCCATCTCGTCGATGCATGGACCGCCCGGCGCATCGGGCTCGTCGATGAAGTCGTCCCTGCGGAGCGGATCGTGGAAGCCACGGTCGATAAGGCTTTGGCTGTGGCGTCGAAAGCGCCGCTGGCCAGCCGTACGGCGAAGGCTGCTCTGAGGGGCGCAGGGGCCATGAATCTGCACGCGGCGCTCACCCATGAGATCGGCCTGATGGCGGGGCTTCTTGGAACCGAGGATGCGCAGGAGGGCACACGGGCCTTCCTCGAAAAGCGCCGCCCTCAATATCAGGGGCGTTAGATGAGCGCAGCACTGCACCGGCTACACCTTCCAGATCAGGCCACCGACGCGGACATTCTCGCTCAGGTGAAGCGGAGCCTGCGCGAGGCGGAACATGCCGTGGCGCTCGTCATCGAGGGCTCCTTCGCCGGGGAGGTCATGGACGCCAAGGCCCATGGCGACCTGATCGGCCTTCTGCTCGACGCTCCGATCCCGGTCTTCGCCCTGCCCTCCGGCCCTGTCGGACAACGCGGCCTGGCGCTCCTGCTGACCTCGGACCGCATCCTCCTAGGGCAGGAGTTGATGATGGAAGGTGAGTGGCGCGCGAGCCCAGGCCTTGCCCCCCTGCTCCATCACAAGCTCGGCTCCACGCTCACGGGCGCGATCGTATTCGATCCATCGGCTGACCTTCTCGCGCGGCTCGTGGAGCATGGGCTCGCAATTCATGCGAGCGATCCCGACTCCTGCCTTCAGCAGATTGCTGGCAGCCTAGGAGGCGGCATCGGACGCCGCCTCAAGCGCACCCTCAAGGCCTCGGGCGAGCTGCCCCTGAAAGAGGCCATCAGCTTCGACCTCTGGTTTGCCAAACCACAACCTATGAGCGCTTCATGAGCACCGATCCACGCTTCGACGGCCCCGGACCGGATGAGACCTGGCGCTCCGCGTTGGCGGAAGGCCGCTTCCTGCTGCAGCAATGCCGCCGATGCGACACATGCCGCTTCCCTCCCGCTCTCGTCTGCCGTGGCTGCGGCTCGCCGGATCTCGCATGGAAGGAGACATCCGGACGAGGCGCGGTTTATTCCTCAACAACCGTGCGCGACCGCGAGGGCAACTACAACGTCTCCCTTGTCGATCTCGCAGAAGGCGCGCGCATGATGAGCCGTGTAGAGAGTGTCGATCCCGATTCGGTTCACATCGGCATGAAGGTCGAGGCAAGGATCGTCCACGCGCCGGAGCCCCTAGTCGTGTTCGTTCCAGCCAAGGGAGACGCCTCGTGAGCCGTTCTCTTCGCGGCAATGCTGCCATTGTGGGCATCGGCAACACCAAACGCTGGAACGCACCCGGTCGCTCCCCTTTTGATCAGTTGCAGGAAGCAGCCATCCTCGCGCTGGAGGATTGCGGCCTTGGCCTAAAGGACGTGGACGGCCTCTTCTGCGCCGTATCATCGTCAGGCCTGCCCGTTCTCAACGTCGCGGAGCGTCTCGGGCTTACCGTCCGTCATGCGGATGGCACAATGGTGGGAGGAGCCTCGTTCCTGTTTCATCTCCAGAGCGCCGTTTCGGCCCTGGAACACGGCTTATGTGAGGTGGCGCTGATCTGCTACGGCTCTAACCAGCTCAGCGCGGGCGGGCGGCTCGTCTCCATGCCCGATCCGCAGCCTTACGAGGCTGCCTACAAGCCCCGCTTTCCGATTTCGAGCTATGCCCTCGCCGCCGCGCGGCACATGTACGAATTCGGCACCACCCGCGAGAACCTCGCTGACGTGGCCCTCGCGGCCCGGGCCTGGGCCAATCTCAATCCGGACGCTTTTGCTCGCGGACCCTTAACCCGCGAGGAAATTCTGTCCTCGCGCATGGTGAGCGATCCCATCACGCGGGCGGATTGCTGCCTTGTCACCGATGGCGGCGCGGCCCTTGTGGTGACTCGCGCCGACCGGGCGCGCGACCTTGCTAAGCCGCCCGCCTATGTTCTGGGCACGGGGGTCGCCGTTAGCCATCGGCAGATTGCCGCCATGCCTGACCTCACCACCACCGCGGCCGTCGAGTCGGGCCGCAGGGCCTATGCAATGGCCGGCATCGGGCCAGCCGAGATTGACCATGTGATGGTCTATGACGCCTTTACGATCACGACGCTTCTGTTTCTCGAAGACCTGGGTTTCTGCCCGAAAGGCGAAGGTGGAGCCTTCATTTCGAGTGGAGCCATCGCGCCGCGCGGAACGCTGCCGGTGAACACGAATGGCGGCGGCCTTTCCTGTAATCATCCGGGAATGTACGGCCTTTTCACCATCATCGAGGCCGTGGAGCAGCTGCGTGGCGCCTGCGGCGAACGGCAGATTCAAGGAGCCGAGGTCGCTCTCGCCCACGCCAATGGAGGCGTTCTCTCCAGTCAGGCGACGGCGATCCTCGGTTCGGCAGCAACACTTTAAGATCAAGAGGAGAAAGCCACCATGCCGGGAATGCTGGAAGGCAAGGTTGCCATCGTGACGGGCGCAGGCCAAGGCGTCGGGCGAGCGATAGCGGAAGGGCTCGCCAAAGCAGGCGCGAGCGTGGTCATCAACGATGTAGGCGTCACGCTCACTGGGGAGGCGGAGAATGCCTCCGCGGCTGAAGAGGCGGCTGCCGCCATCCGCGAAGCAGGAGGCCAGGCCGCCGCCAGCCGCGACTCGGTTGCCGATTGGACGAGCGCCCAGCGCATCGTGCAGACGGCCATCGATGCATTTGGACGCGTCGACATCGTCGTGAACAATGCCGGGATCCTGCGCGATGCAATCTTCCACCGCATGGATCCGGATGAGTGGCGTGCCGTCATTGACGTGCATCTCCACGGCAGCTTCAACATCAGTCGTGCCGCCGCCACACATTTCCGGCAGCAACAATCCGGGTCCTATATCCACATGACCTCGACGGCCGGCCTCATCGGCAATTTCGGGCAGGCGAACTACATGGCCGCCAAGCTGGGGATCGTGGGCCTGTCGCGTGCCATTGCCATGGATATGCAGCGCTTCAACGTGCGGTCCAACTGCATCGCGCCCTTCGCCTGGAGCCGGATGGTGAGCTCCATTCCGACCGAGACGGAGGCCGATCAGGTGCGCGTCGCGAAGCTCAAGCAGATGACGCCTGAGAAGATCGCCCCGATGGTGGCCTTCCTCGGCTCGGACGCAGCCAAGACCGTCTCCGGACAAGTCTTCGCCGTGCGCAATAATGAGATCTTTCTCATGAGCCAGCCGCGCCCCGTACGCTCCCTGCACCGGGGGGAAGGCTGGACGCCGGAGGCGATTGCCGAGCAACTTCCTGGTGCCTTCGGCCCCTCCCTCATCCCGCTCGAGCGTTCCGCAGACGTCTTCTCCTGGGACCCGGTCTGAGTCATGGCGATCGACCCTGAAAAACTGTACGCTCTTCGGTTCCCCGAGATCTGCCATGCATACACCTGGCGTGACAGCATCCTCTATGCCCTGGGCACCGGTTACGGCATCGACCCCATGGACGAGCGGCAGTTGCGGTTTGTCGACGAGACAAAGCTGCAGGCCGTGCCAACCATGGCGAACGTGCTGGCCTATCCGGGCTTCTGGATGCGCGATCTCGATACCGGCATCGACTGGGTGAAGGTGGTGCATGGCGAGCACGCCATGCGCCTCCACCGTCCGCTGGCCCCGGAGGGCGAGGTTGTGGGGCACACCCGGATCGTCGACATCGTCGACAAAGGACCCGGCAAAGGTGCGCTGGTCTATGCCGAGCGTGAGATCTCAGACGTGGCGACCGGCGAGAAGATAGCGACCTTGCTCCAGACCGTCTTCTGCAGGGGCGATGGCGGCTTCGGAGGCAAAAGCGAGGCTCCCCGGGCGCCTCATCCCATTCCGGAGCGGGCGCCCGACCAGACCATCGACATGCCGACTCATTCCCAGATGGCACTTGTTTACCGGCTCTCCGGGGACTTCAACCTCCTCCATTCCGATCCGGCAATCGCGCGGAAAGCCGGATACGAGCGCCCGATTCTGCATGGCCTTGCCACCTACGGGGTCATCGGGCACGGCCTCATGGCGGCGCTCTGCGACTACGCACCGGAACGCGTGGTAGCACTCGAAGGACGCTTCTCCGCGCCTGTTTTCCCGGGCGAGACTATCAGCATCGACATCTGGCGCGAGAAACCGGGAAAGGCGCTGTTTCGCTCCCGCATTGCAGCCCGCAACGCCGTCGTGTTCAACAACGGTTCTTTCGAATACACGGCTTAAGGAGAGACGAGCCATGGATTTCCGCCTTACGGAGGATCAACGCGCCCTTCAGGAAAGCGCCCGGCGCTTTGCTCAGAACGAGCTGCCGAAGCTTGCGGCCGAGATCGAGGAAACGTCGCATCCACTGCCGCATGGCTGGCTGAAGCGCTATGCAGAAATGGGCTTTCTCGGGATCAACGCCGATTCGGACCTCGGCGGTCTCGGTCTCTCCCATCTCGACGCATTCTTAGTAATGGAGGAATTCGCAAGGGTTTCCGTCGGCGTCGCATTCCCGATCTTCGAATGCTGCGCTGGCCCGGTCCGGATCGTCGAGCGCCTCGGCCATCCGTCGCTGCGCGAGCGCGTCGTGCCCAAGGTCGTGGCAGGCGAGATGCTGGTGGCCATTTCCATGTCCGAGCCCGATGCCGGTACCGCGCTCACGGATCTCCGCACTCGTGCGCGCATCGAAGGGGACACGATCGTGATCGACGGATCCAAGCGCTGGTGCTCCGGCGCCGGGCACTCGGAAGGCTATGTGGTGTTCTGTCGGTTCGACGGCACGCCCGGCGCAAAGGGCATCGGGGCCGTGTTCGTGGACAAGGACACGCCGGGCCTTACCTTCGGACCGCAGGAGCAGCTCATGGGTTTCCGCGGAGTTCCTTCCGCCGATATGACCTTCGAGAATGTACGGGTTCCGCGCGAGCATCTGCTCGTTGGTCCAGGCGGCTTTGCGAGCCTGATGGGCCTCTTCAACATCGAGCGGCTCGGTAACGCCACCATGGCCCTTGGCGTCGCAGCAGGCGCTCTGGAATACGTGACCGGTTATGTTCAGGAGCGCAAGCAGTTCGGCAAGCCTATCGTGGATTTCCAGGCTGTGCAGATCCGCCTGGCCGAGATGGCCATGAAGGTCGAGGCCTCCCGGCTGCTGATCCATCGCGCGGCCGCGAACGCGGATGAGGGCCTGCCCAACGCACGCGAGGCCTCCATCGCCAAGTGCTACGCCAATGAGATCACCCGGGAGGTCACCGCAACCGCGCTTCAGCTCATGGGCGGCTATGGTTATGCCAAGGAATACGGTATGGAGCGGCGGCTGCGCGACTCCTTCGGGTGGGGCATTGCTGGCGGAGCCATCGACATCCAGAAGCTCAACATCGCGGCCGAACTCGTCGGTCGCCGCTTCGATCAGAGACGGTGAGGCGCGTCATGGCGGCACGGACCGTTCTGATCGCAGGCGCCTCGGGCGTGGTAGGTCACGCCGCCGTGGAGCACTTCACCCAGCTCGACGGATGGACCACGATCGCCCTCTCCCGCCGCCGTCCCGAGATCTCGTCGGATCGATCCTACCAGCATATCCCGCTCGATCTGCAGGATGCCGAGGCTTGCCGTGCCGCCGTTGCGGCAATGTCGGAGGTCACTCATCTCATTTACACAGCCTTGTATGAAAAGCCGGATCTTGTGGAAGGTTGGCGCGACCCGGAGCAGATGGCCATCAACCTCGCCATGCTGCGCAATCTTCTTGAGCCGCTCATGGAGAGATCGGGCAGCCTGCAGCATGTAAGCCTTCTGCAGGGCACGAAGGCGTACGGCATTCACATCCACCGCATTGCCGTCCCTGCTCGCGAGCGCTGGCCGCGCGACCCCCATGATAATTTTTACTGGCTGCAGGAGGACTACCTATGCGAGGCCTCCTCCAGGCATGGCTTCGGCATGACGATCTTCCGCCCGCAGGTGGTATTCGGTGACGTGGTCGGGGTTGCGATGAACCTCACTCCGGTCATCGGAGCCTATGCGGCGATCTGCAGGGAAGAGGGCCTGCCTTTCTCGTTTCCGGGGGGGCCGGCTTATGTGCTTGAGGCCGTAGACGCCCGTCTCATGGCGAAAGCTCTCGCCTGGGCGGCCGAGGCTCCGACAGCGCGCGGCGAAACCTTCAACATCACGAATGGCGACGTCTTCGTCTGGCAGAATGTGTGGCCTGCCATCGCACGCGCGCTCGGCGTCGAGCCGGGACCCGATAGTCCCATGTCCATTGCGGAGTTCCTGCCCAAGAAGGCAGATGTCTGGGACAAGGTCGTTGCAAAGTTCGGCCTGAACCCGATCCCGCTCCCGGCCATGCTTGGGACGTCCCACCACTATGCCGATTTCACCTTTGCGTATGGGGCGCAGCACAGGCCGCCCCCTGCCCTCGTGAGCACCATCAAGATCCGCCAGGCGGGCTTTGCCGAGTGTATCGATACCGAGGACATGTTTCGCGACCTGTTCGGTAGCCTCGCAGCCAAGCGCATCCTACCGCCTATGCGTGGCATGAAGACAGATTCCGCTCAACGGTAAAGCAATAGAACACAGGGAGGACATCATGACCGAGAAGCGCTGGGTTCGGCGACCTGAAGGCTCCAACTGGGGTGATTTTGGGCCCGACGATCAAGTCGGACGTATGAACCTCCTGACCCCCGAGCGTCGCCTTCGGGCGATTCGGGAGATCACTCATGGCGAGACATTCACGTTGAGCCTGCCGCTCGATCATCCAGGTGGCAACACCCTTTTCGAGTATCGCAAGGAGCCCCGCTTCTTTTACGAGAAACGGGGCCCGGCCCATAACTACAATTTCCGGCTCAGCAATGTCTGCGGCTGCTTCTCCGATGTCGTGTCCGACGACGCGGTGCTGCTCTACACGCAGTATTCCACACAGTGGGACGGCTTGAGCCATGTCGGACAGCTGTTCGACGCAGACGGCGACGGTATGGTCGAAAAGGTTTATTACAACGGCTATCGCGGGGGGATCGACATCGTGGGGCCGGACGACGCCTCAGAAGGCCAGGGAGCCAAGGCCCTCGGCATCGAGAAACTCGCCGTTAGCGGCGTCCAGGGACGCGGCGTCCTCGTCGACTTGGAAGCCCGCTACGGACGGGAGCGCGCCATCGTCGGCTACGAGGACCTCATGCGGGTTCTGGAAGGGCAGCGCTCCAGTGTCGAAACGGGGGACTTTCTCTGCCTCTATACCGGCTTCGCCGACCTGATCCTGGAAATGGGCAAGCAGCCCGACAAGGAGCTGCTGTCATCGTCCTGCGCTGTTCTCGACGGACGAGACGAGCGCCTTCTCAACTGGATCACGGATTCAGGAGTTGCCGCTATCTGCGCTGACAATTTCGCGGTGGAAGCCTATCCGGCCAAGCCCGGGCCTGGCGACACTTACCCTGGGCTGCCGCTGCACAATCACTGCCTGTTCAAGCTCGGGGTCCACCTTGGCGAGCTGTGGTACTTCGCGGACCTAGCTCGCTGGCTGCGCAGCCACGACCGCTGGACATTCCTTCTAACGGCCCCGCCGCTGAGGCTGCCCGGCGCAGTTGGCTCACCTGCGACACCGATTGCAACAGTCTAGACACCGAGACGCTCGATCACAGTGCCATTGCGCCGCCTCACTGGACCTGCGCCAGATCTACTGGTTTGACCATGGTCAGGCCGCAGCATGGAGCAACCATAGCGCCCTGAGACAGTCTCAAGGCGAAGAAAGGGAGGAAGAGGAAGATGCACCGCCGGAACCTTTATGCGACGCTGCTTAGCCTGACAGCGCTCCTCGGAGCGGGCACGGTGGCAGAGGCGCAAAGCAGTTATCCAAGCCGCACCATTTCCCTTATCGTGCCTTTTCCAGCAGGAGGAACTGCCGATATCGTGGCTCGGATCGCGGCGGCCGCCATAGGCGATCAATTGAAGCAGAATGTCATTGTCGAAAACATGAGCGGTGCGAGCACCGCGATTGGCACTGCTGCTGTCGCAAGAGCGGAGAAGGACGGCTATAAGCTTCTCTTCACCGCAGCGACAACCTTTGTCACCAACCCGCACCTCTACGATAAACTCTCCTACAAGCTCGAGGATTTCGAGCCGATTGCCCTTGTTTCGAAGGTGCCGTTCGCCTTCGTCGTGAAGAAAGACTTTCCTGCCAGAACGCTTGCCGAGTTCAAAGATTATGCCAAGGCAAATCCGGGCAAGATCAACAATGCCACTAACGGGCCCGGCAGCGTCGTGCATCTCATCGGCGAGATGATCGGCAAGCAGCTCGGCATCGAGATGAAGCAAGTTCATTACCGGGGGGCTTCGCCTGCCACGAACGACATGCTGGCGGGAGTAGTCGACAGCAACGTGGAGGCTCTTACCAATGCTGTACCGAACGTGACTGCAAATCAGTATCGCGCCTTGGCAGTTCTGACGAACGAGCGCTCGCCTCAACTCCCCGATGTTCCGACCTTCAAAGAACTTGGGTACCCTGAGCTCGTTGCGGAAAGCTGGTTTGCTGTTTTCGCACCCGCGGGCACTCCGACGGATATTACCCAGACGCTAAGTTCTGTTGTCGCCGGCATCGTGCAATCGCCCGATTTCGCCAAACGCATGCGGGAAATCGGCAATGAGGCGGCGGCAGCAAATCCTCAGGAGCTTCTCAGGTACGTGAGGGAAGAGAATACTCGCTGGGGCAGAGTTATCAGGGAAGCAGGGGTCCAACTCAACTGATCTGACGTGGTTCTGTCGCAACTCTGGAACTGAGACAGCACGATAGAAGCGCCCCCCTCGACCGTCATGCAGCGAGTCGCTCGAACTGCTCAGCGAGCGAAGGCTGCCGATTCCAGGCATACTTTGCCTGTCCCTTGCGCATCATGTGCACCATTTCAATGCCACTCAGGATCGCGCGAGCGCTGTTCACTGATTTGAACCTGAGCATTTGTCGGACCCGGCGTTTGACGGCGCGATGATCCTGTTCGATGCGATTGTTCAGGTAGGCACTCTGCCGGATCCGAATCGGCTTCAGTTTGTGTCTTGATCGATCCTCGAGCCGGTTTTCCGTGTCACAGGATAGGATCGCCTCTCGGTTAGTCTGACTGCCATCGATCACAATCCGCTCGGGCCTGCCATGGCGCTTGAGGGCTTTGCGCAGGAACTGTCTGGCGGCAGTGAGATTGCGCCGCTCGCTGAACCAGAACTCGACCGTATCCCCGTTGCTGTCGATCGCGCGATACAAGTACATCCAGCGGCGGCGGACCTTGATGTATGTCTCGTCAATATGCCATTTTCGGCTGACAGGACGTTTGCGGCGGTTGAAGCGTTCAAGTAGCAGCGGCGCATAGCGCAGGGTCCAGCGATGGATTGTGGCATGGTCGACGGAGGGGTCCGTCGCAAACGTTTTGTTTCAGAGTTTCAGCTAATCCTCCCCGGGCTCAAGGATGGAGGGTAGTGTGTTTAAGGGCAGGCATTTTGATCGATCCGTGATCCTGCTCTGCGTCCGCTGGTACTTGGCTTACGGTCTCAGCCTGCGGAACTTAGAGGAAATGATGGCCGAGAGGGGCATCTCCGTCGACCACGCGACCATTCACAGATGGGTCATTCGCTACTCGCCCGAACTGCTGGAGCAGTTCAACCGGCGCAAGCGTCCTGTGACCCGGAAATGGCATATCGACGAGACGTATATCAAGGTCCGGGGGCGGTGGATGTACTTGTACCGCGCGATTGACAGCAGCGGCGACACCATTGAGTTCTGGTTCAGCAAGCGGCGCAATCTGACCGCCGCCAAACGGTTCCTGCTCAAGGCGATGAAGCGGCATGGCCGTCCGGAGCGGATCGTGATCGATGGCAGTGAGACGAACCGCGAGGCGATCAGGTCCTGCGATACCGTCGACCGACTCCAGAACAGATCACAGCTTGGTGTGAAACCCATTCGCATCCGCCAAAGTGCCTACCTCAACAATCGCATTGAGCAGGATCATCGCGCTATCAAGAGGCGGGTGCGGCCGATGCTCGGCTTCCAATCTGTGGCCAGTGCCCGCGTGATCCTGGGCGGCATTGAGATGATTCACATGATGCGCAAAGGACAGGCGAAGTACGCCTGCCGTTCGCAGCCGTCACTTGCCGAGCAGTTTGACTTGATCGCCGCATGAGCTTGAGAGGAGATCTCGGCTATCTTCGCGCCCCTGCTCCAGATTTGCGACGGAACCCCTTTTGGAACCGAGAGCAGCCCCTCGGAGACTAGACCTGCCGCGCAGCCTTGAGTGCGTATTCCAGGATCTTGACCTTCAATCGGGTCAACTCCGCAGGAGCGAGATCAACCCGTGTAAACTGCGTCCAGAACTGAAAGCTGGTGAACGCGACTGCGACTTGGATGACATGTGGGCCATCCTCGGTATGCGCCAGCGCCTCCCTGACCAGTGCCTCAACGCCGGCCTCCACAGCGGTGAGAAAACCATCGAGCTCGGGCACGAGTTCGCGATCTCGCGCCGCAAGGGCGAGGCGGTGCGCGCCCCGGGCGTAGAAGGCATCCAGCTCCTCGACCAACCGCACGAGGCGCTCGCGGCCAGTCTTGGCTTCGGAGAACACCGAAGCAACAGTGTCGGGAGTCGGGGGACGCATTGCGTGCCACACATGCGCGCCGCAGGCCCGGACAAGGTCACCGAGGGTGGGGAAATGCCGGGAAACAGTGGCCGGCCCGACACCAGCCCCTTCCGCGACCTCGGCGAAGGTTGTGGGAACCACCCCCTTCTTGTCATGGAGCCGCATCGCCGCCTCCACGATCCGCTCGCGTACCTGATCACGGGCCTCTGCCCGCTTCTGCATTCTGTAGTCTCTCGCCATCAGGTCCCTATATTTGACAGAAGGTCATTTTCGTGAAATCTTCATATCACGAAAGTATCTTATCCAACCCTATCCCGTCAAGACTCTCATGATTGCGGAACCCAATCGGTTCCGGAGGAGGCGAAGCTATGCCCAGACGTCCTCTCTTCATCCTTGCAGCCGCCGCTCTTGTTCTCACAACCGCCGGACCAGCTCTGGCCGCATGCGGTTCTACTCAGGTCTTTCAGGTAGGGAACCTGAGTGGGGATCCCGAGAAAGACACCTTCGGCCTCTTGTGCGGGCCGGCTGGTGGCGAGCGAACCAGCTCCCTCACCAGTTCTGCACGCAATGAGATCGTGCAGGTCGGCACGATTACGGGCGAGGCCGAGAGGGACACGCTGGGCTACCTGCAAGTGGCTGCGGCTCCGTAGCACCCGCCCCCTAACAGATCACCGATCCCAATCCCTCCTCCTACGGGAGCTGGCTGAAGAACCCAAGATCCAGAGGTCGTGAACTCTTTCAGGAGGTCTCCATGAGAACCGTATCGAGAATTCTTGCTGCGTCGGCGCTATGCATCACAGTCTCTCCAGCGTTAGCAGGCCCGGACGAGGAGGTCCGAGACATCATCTCGGCTTGGGCCCAAGCCTATACCGAGGGTGACCACAACAAGATATCGCAGTTGTACGATCACTATGGCCGTCTGCATGGTGTGGACGCCGCCGACATGATTGGACCGCAGGCCGTCAGCGAGCACTACTACTTCGAGAATGGGCACACTACGCTGCGCTCAGTGAAGCTCGGCGACATCAAATGCTACTCGTATGATGATGCGACTGCCACTTGTGCCGGTGCCATGGAGTTCGTCGTGACCAAGCGGTCAGGCGAAACGTTGAGCCAGCCGTCCCAAGTCAGCCTGGCTTTCGCGTATGACCATGATGTCGGCAAGTGGTTAATCCATGACCATCGGGTGCTGCGCGGCATCGCCGTCGCGGTAAAGCCTGCGCCCACACTCCAAGCAGATGCGGTACAACCGTCGCTAAGCATTGTTCCAGCCAGCGCAGCGACAATCCCTGTCCAATGAGCGGTGCAGGAGCGCGGTTGGTTCACTCCGACTGCGCCCAATCCCGACCACGATCGCTCTGTTTGGCGCGATACAAACACGGAAAGTGAAGAACATTAAGGGAGCGGCTAGCGCCAGCCACGCCTCTAGCAGGCTGTTGAAGAAGTCCATCGGTGAGCGATGAAGTTTGCTTCGTCGCCACCGTGGAAGCAGATTGCGCCCTTGAGCGAGCCATCGGCCTGGAGCTCAGCCCAGCCGTCGCCGCCTGCCTCATCCATCTCGTCGTTGCCTTCCCACGAGAACGCGACGGCATCTGCATGACTGCCACTGAAGATCCGGCCGGAAACACATCCGAAAGCGAACTCTCCTGCGCCGCCCTCCTCGAAGAGGATATAGGCGAGCCCAACCATGTCGGGATAATCCTCGACATAGTCCGGCATCTTCGTGATGCGCCATTTGCCGAGGACGCTCATGCTGACGCCGCCATGAGCTTGGGAAGGCGCAGCAGATTGTAGGCAGCGGCTGCGAACGTGAAGGCCAGTTCCACCCGCTCAACACCCCGGAATCGCGTCTTGGCTTGGCCGGCGACAGTTTTGATCCAGCCGAACGCCTCCTCAATGCGCTTGCGGATACGCTGACTGACCGCGTAGCCCGCATGCCGGGTGGTGCGTCGATCAATGGCTGAACGCCGGCCGTTCGCGTTCTGCGCCACATGCGGTGTGACCTTCATGGTCCGCAACTCACGGACGAAGTCCTGCGTGTCATAGGCCTTGTCGGCGCCGAGCGTGATTGCTCGCGGCCGATCGGCATAGGGCTCGATCAAAGTCAGCGCCGCCGTACGCTCGGCATAGCCGTCAGCGCGCGTCAGGCAGGCGCCCACCACCAGGCCGGAGCGGTTCTCCATGAGCGCATGTCCGAGGAAGCACAGCTTCGACTCCTTGCCGGCTCCCTTGCGGTAGAGCCGCGCATCCGGATCGGTGGTCGAGGCATGGGTGTCGTTCGAGCGCTTCTCACCCCGGAAGTTGGTCTCCGCGTTGCGCCCGCCATCGGCCGGCGGATCACCTGCGCCGTCCTTCGGCTTGAAGCTCTTCATGGAAGCCCAAGCTTCGATCAGGGTGCCATCAACCGAGAAGTGGTCCATGGATAGAAGCTTCTTCACCCTGGGCTGGGCCAGTACGGCGGCCAGGAACTGGGCCGCGATGTCGCCGTCGAGAAGCCGATCACGGTTCTTGGAGAAGGTGGAGTGATCCCAGGCGGCATCATCAATGCCGAGCCCAACAAACCAGCGAAAGAGTAGGTCGTATTCGAGCCGATCCATCAGCTGGCGCTCGGAGCGAATCGAGTAGAAGGCCTGCAGCAGCATGGCGCGGAGCAGCTTCTCGGGTGCGATGGACGGCCGCCCCATGCGCGGCGCGTACAGAGCCGCCAGTGAAGGCTGAAGCAGGACCAGCGCCTGATTGGCAATCTCCCGGATCGCCCGCAACGGATGATCCGCGCGCACCCGGGCCTCCAGATCGACATAGGAGAACAGCTCTCCGGTCCGCTCATCCCGTCCGCGCATTCATTCCCTCCGGTTGCCCGTCTCGAATGAATCACAGCCGAGCTTGCGCCGCCACGGACTTTTTCAACAGCCTGCTAGGAGTGTGGTGTCGGTCAGTCATGACCCAGGTCATCGAGAGTCAGCTCTGGGTCCAGCCTGTGTGGAAACGCGTTGATCTGCTAAGCTGATGCAGATCAGCGGAGGTCGCGATGAAGCGTTTCGT
>NZ_JAERQE010000049.1 GCF_016734765.1 Microvirga soli
AGACCCAACTTCGACAAGTCGAACTTCCTCGCTGTCTCAGCCCGTCTGAGTGCCGACTTTGTCAACGCAATCTGCCAAGACCCGACCTTTACGAACTCACCAGTCAGTAGCGGTTCATCATCCGACAGGCTGTGCCAACGGGACCGCCCTACATACGAAGGTGGGCCCGTGTGTCTATTTCTTCAAAGGCTGCGTGACCACCTACATGCCAGTTGATCCTGCTCAGCGGATTGAGGTGCCTTCGTCACTCTGCCTGTGGACGACCACCTGAAAGAGGCGCTCGACGTCCTCACGCCTGACCAACCCAGTGCCGTGGTTCAGGACAGCCGCGGTTCCCGCAGCCATACCCCATCGGAAAGCTTCTCCGGGTGCAGCACCGCCCGCCAGGGCAAGCGTCATCGAGGCGAGGAAGCTGTCGCCGGCATCGACGGCACTGTGGACGTCCACCTTCAGGGCGGGAAGCCGGATGGGACCGCTGGCCTGTGCCAGGAGAGCGCCGTCGTGACCCATCGTGACCGCGAGCAACTCGACCTGCCCCGACCGGACAACGTCCATGGCGGCGTCCTCCTGTTCCTTGGGATCCCTCAGGCTTCGGCCGACGAGTTGCTCGAATTCACCCAGGCTCGGCTTGGCGAGATGGACGCCGCCCGCCGCGATGGTCTCGCGAAGGGCCGGTCCCGACGTGTCGAGGACGAGCTTCATTCCCTTCTCTCGGGCGATGGCGGCGACCCGGACATAGAAGTCGGAAGGGACGCCCTTGGGGATGCTGCCGCTTGCCACGAGATACTCGCAGTCCAGGGTGCCCAGCGCCGCAAGAGCTTCCTGCCACTCGGACGGAGCGACCTCGGGTCCCTCGGGAACGAAACGGTACTCAAGCCGGGTGCTGCGTTCGAAGACGGTGTGACTGACCCGCGTATGATCCTTGATCGCGACTCGCCTCCCGGCGATGCCGCTCCCCGCGAGCAGTTCCTCGAGCCCGGCGCCGGTGACACCTCCGGCTAGATATAGCGCGAGCGACGGGCCGCCGAGTTCCTGGATCACCCGCGTGACGTTGATCCCGCCGCCACCCGGCTCGTAGCGCTCGTTGGTTGTGCGCACCTTGTGGACCGGGCGCACCGCTTCGGCCTCGCTGGATCCATCGATGGCCGGGTTGAGGGTCAGGGTCACGATCGGCTTCATGTCTGGAATCATCTCCGCATTCCCTTAGCAAGGACTATCGCTGAAGTGCATGAGCCCCGGGGAACCATGATCCTTTGGCTCGCGGGTCAGGCGCCTGATCGCCTGTTGGCGCCAGTTCGTCCTGCGGGACGGTACGTTGCGGCGCATTAGCCCGGTCCAGGCAAGGCTCATGGCCCCTGGGTCGGAAGAGCTCCGGCCCTCATCGCCAAGCCGATCCTATCGAGTGGTCGTCCGCGTCCAGGCGGGCGGATCGCTGGCCGGGAAGGATTCCTCGTCGGCCTCCTCGACGATGTCCGGGACGTACCCTGGGGCATCGGCAACGGTAACCAGATCGGTGTGTCCGAAGCCTTTGGAGTAGTCGAGCACCGAGATGACGGTCGGCGTCACGCGGAAGATGCGAACCTCCTCCGAGCCCGGCATCGGCCCCGGCAGGGAGGTCTGCTCGGGATACTTCCGCACGAGCATCTGCATCACCCTGGCAGCCTCGGCCATGTCGGGTACCGCCTGCGCATGCCCTGCCATGGGCAGGCCGCTGATCGCCATGATGTCCGACGTGTCGTGGTCAATCGTCAGGGACACCCGATCATCCTGTGCCAGGTTCTTCGCCTTCTGGCTGTCGAGACCACACAGGAAGTAAACGGTGAAGCCCTCGCTGGCGTAGCCGACGGTGGTCGCCTGCGGCCAGCCATCGGGCCTGAGGGTGGCCACCGTCATGATCCGATGCTGCTCCAGCAGCGTCAGGATCTTTCGTCTGATTTCCTCGTCCATCTCCCGCCTCCATGATGACGCGCAATCCACCGCGGACGAAATCGATTGGACGCCGACTATCGGGATCTCTGGAAGCCGTTGAGCCGAGCCGTCCAGTTGGACGGCCAGAAGGCCAGCACGCCTACGACGAGTGTGAGCAGCAGGAGTGCCACCATGACCTGGATGATCCCGAAGTTGGGCGCATCCTCGGCGACGACCCAGCCCGTTACGGCAGCGGCGGCAATCATCAAGAGGCGGACGATCCAGGAGATCATGTCCTCCTCCGTCGACTTGAGGCTGCACAGGATCCGTCGGGTCCTGCCTTCCATGTGCCTGCCTCAGTATAGCACTTCTTCGGGTGCGTGGTTTGATTCAGATCAAGGCGGGGGCAGGTGAAGCCACTCAATATCATGCCGTCTGGTTCGGGTCTGAGATGCTCCGGCCGCCAAGCTGCCTCAGGTTCACCGAATTGTTCTGCTTAACTTAGGTTAGTTGCTTAGGCGGACGCTGTAACAACCAGAACACCAGCGGAGGAAGCCATGCCAACAGATGTGCAGCATCTGCGCTTCCAGGAAACATCGCGCACGGATCGGGTGTATTCACCCGACATCCTGCCCCGGCTCCAAGCGCTTCTAGCCGATCTGGCGGACATCGATCTTGCCTGTCAGCAGAAGCTCGAAGCCATCGAACGCAGCCTCGGCGATGAGAGCCTCAAACGCAGGAAGATAGCCCGGCTTTGGAAAGATCATCAGGACCGCCGCGCACCCTACGTTGCGGCGCTTGAGGAACTCCAGGCGCAGGCCAGGGACTGCTTCGGGTAATCAGGCGCAGCCCCGGTGTTGCGGGATGAGAAGAGGTCTGGTCCATGCTGGCAATGGTCCTCCACGAGGTGCGCACGCTCCTCCGGCTTCAAGAGTGGCCCCTGCCGTCACCAGGCCCAGGCGAGATCCGCCTGGTAGTGGAGGCCTGCGCGGTCTGCCGCACCGATCTTCACGTGGTGGATGGCGATCTCCCGAACCCCAAGCTGCCCATCATCCCCGGCCACGAGATCGTCGGGAGGATCGATGCGCTCGGCGGTGGCGCGACAGGCTTGCGCATCGGCGAGCGTGTCGGCGTTCCCTGGCTTGGCCACACCTGCGGTCATTGTTCCTACTGCACCTCCGGACGTGAGAACCTCTGCGACGATCCCCTGTTCACCGGCTATACCCGGGACGGCGGCTTCGCGTCCCATGCCGTTGCCGACGCGGCCTACGCCTTCCCGTTGCCGGACGACGGCGATCCCGTTGCCTTGGCCCCGCTCCTCTGTGCCGGCCTGATCGGCTGGCGTTCGCTGGTGGCGGCGGGCTCCGGCGAGAGGATCGGCATCTACGGCTTCGGAGCGGCGGCTCACATCATCACGCAGGTCTGCACCTGGCAGGGGCGGCGGGTCTATGCCTTCACGCGCCCCGGCGACAATGCCGCCCAGGATTTTGCCCGTTCGCTCGGTGCCGTCTGGGCTGGCGACTCCGATCACGGTTCACCCGAACCGCTCGACGCCGCGATCATCTTCGCGCCCGTGGGCGAGCTCGTGCCTGTTGCCTTACGGTCCGTGCGCAAGGGTGGCCGCGTCGTCTGCGGCGGCATCCACATGAGCGACATCCCGCAATTCCCCTATCGGCTTTTGTGGGGGGAGCGGCAGGTGGTGTCCGTCGCCAACCTGACCCGTCAGGACGCCCAGGATTTCCTGGCGATCGTCCCCAAGGCGCGGATCAGGACGCACACGGTGCGCTATCCGCTAGAGGCCGCCAACGCGGCCTTGGACGATCTTCGATCAGGACGGCTCCAGGGGGCTGCGGTCCTGATCCCCTGATTGAAGGATGTAAACGAATGTCATCGCATCCCATAACCAAACGAAACGCTCAGAGGGAGGAATCCATGCTCCAGAACATCCGCGGCATCTTGATCGGGATCACGGAAGAGGGCGAAGCCGACGAGCGTTCCTCGGCCCTGGCCTATGGGCTCTCGCTTGCCCGAGAGGCCAGCGCCCATGTCACGGTTCAGGCGGCGTCCCTGAAGCTCTCCTTGACCCATGCTTTCGTCAGCTCCTTCGCAGAAGGGCTCGTGGCGGCCGAGAACCGCCGCCTGGATACCCGGCGCACGCTGCCGCGGAGGCGTCCCAGCGTGCGGCTGCGGCATCGGGCGTGGCCTGCACCACCCAGGCGCCGCAGCTTGCCTATCCGTCCCTCATCAGGAGCTTTGCCGGCCTCGCCCGTGCTCATGACCTGACGATCCTCGACGCCGAACCGATTGCCCTGGCCGTCGACCGGGGGCTGATCGAGGCCGTGCTCATGGACAGCGGCCGGCCTCTCATCGTCGTGCCTCCGGGTCGGGAGGCTTTTGCAGGAGACCGGATCATCGTGGCCTGGGACGGCAGCGCCAAGGCAGCGCGTGCCCTCAACGACGCCCTGCCGTTCCTGCGGGCTGCCACGCAGGTCGAGCTGGTCAGCGTGACGGGCGAGAAGGACTTGGCGCACACGGTGCCCGGCGCGGAGATCGCGCCGCATCTCACACCCCATGGTGTCACGGTGAACCTCCTTGCGCTGCCGGCCCTCGATGGGGACGTGGCCGAGACCTTGCGCAACCATGCTCACCTGACGCGGGCCGACATGATCGTGATGGGGGCCTATGTCCATTCGCGCCTGCGCGAAATGATGCTCGGCGGCACGACTCAGTCCCTGCTCAAGAACGTGCCGGTCCCCCTGTTCCTCTCCTACTGACCGGAAGGGGCACGGCATCCACGCATGCCCTTCACCGAAGGAGGACTGCATGTACAGGACCATCCTGATTGCCACCGACGGCTCGTCGCTGGCGGCTCGCGCAGTCGAACACGGAACCAACCTGGCAAAGGCTCTCGGGGCGACAGTCCTGCTGCTGACCGTTACCGAGCGCTTTCATCTCTTTGCGATGGAGGCCGATCAGCTCGAGGAGACGCCGAACTCGTTCCGGGAGCACATGCAAAGGCAGGCCGATCATACCCTCGCGGAGGCCGCGGAGATCGCGCGCAACCTCGGCATCGAGGCCCGTACGCTTCACATGGAGGACGATGCGCCGTACCGGGCGATCATCCGTACGGCGGAGGACCATGTCTGCGACATCATCGTCATGGCTTCGCACGGCCGCGGCGGGGTCTCGGCCCTCCTTCTCGGGAGCGAGACCATGAAGGTGCTCCACCACTCGAACATTCCGGTCCTCGTCGTGCGGTGATGAAGCCGGACCCTAATCCTGTACGGAATCGAGATAGGCGAGCAGGTCGTTGATCTGCGCGGGATCGAGCTGGAACTGGGGCATGGAGGGGTGGCCTGTCGTGATGCCCTCCGCGAACGCCTCCGCCAGCGACTCGATGGGATAACGGGTGTGCAGGGTCCGGAAGGGCGGAGCCTCCGGAATGGGACTCTCGCCCACGCGGCCGATGGCATGGCACTGGGAGCAGTTCGTCTGCGCGAAAGTGAATCCGCGCTGGACCCGGCCCGACTGAGCCACGGCTGCCGTCGAGATGCATGCGAGGACAAGGCATGAACGTGTGAGCGGCTTCATCATCGATGCCCTCCTGCTCCACCGGGCTCCGCCGGCGTCACCGAGACCACCTGAAATGTGTAGGGCCTTCCATCGTCGTCCTCGATGGTGACGTATTCACCTTCGGCAAAGCGATGCTGGTGCAGGTGATAGCCTGCCTCCTCGTCACCTGGCCGACCTTGGTTGTAGTCGATCATCCAGGTCGCTCCGCCGGCCCCGCCCGGCCGATGGACCAGGACACCCTGTTGCTCGCCCTCGTCGGCCCAGAAACGGCGGACCCGGCAGTAGGCCCGTTTGTCCGCCCATTCCTCCTGATCGAGATGGCCGCCGTCGTCGAGCGGCGCGGTGATGTCGTAGCCGTAACGGGGACTTCCCTCGGGAAATTGCTTGCTGCGGGCCAGGTGAAGCGTGACGTGATGGAGCATCGGTCCCTCCCGGACATGGCCACGTCGTCAATAGGACATGCCATTGTGGCAGAGCTTAGGGAGGACCACTCCCTGCCGCCTTGATCCTGATC
Organism: Microvirga soli; assembly: GCF_016734765.1. Lineage (GTDB taxonomy): Bacteria > Pseudomonadota > Alphaproteobacteria > Rhizobiales > Beijerinckiaceae > Microvirga > Microvirga soli. Next base: position 5,996 of record NZ_JAERQE010000049.1, read on the forward strand.
AACATGCAGCAGGACCGGGTTCACGAAAGCCGATCCGAGGCTATTCGCGGGCTCTGTCCCTCAGAGCATCCCTGATGCGCCGGATGATGACGCCCTTCGCGTTCCGACCGGCCGCCGCTTCGACCGCATCGTTGATCTCGAGAAGCAGCTCCGCGTAATCGTTGTGCCAATCCCGATGGCCTGCGCTCGCAGGCGGGAGGCGTTCTTCGTGGCGCTCGATCCGGACCGCTTGGTCACCCGCCAGCTCGAAGACGTCGTCGATCTCCGGAATGATCGCGCCAGGGACGTGATCGAGCTCTCCGAGGGACGATTGCAGCGCCTTGAGGGGTGCGTCCTCGCCATGCACGAGGAAGACCCCACGTCGGACCGGAAGGCGCTCAGTGAACCAAGCCTTCAGCTCAGGTCCGTCCGCATGCCCCGAGTAGAGATCGAGCGTCCGCATGCGGGCGCGGACCTTGATATCCTCGCCATGGATCCGGACCTTTGAAGCGCCATCCTGAAGGATCCGTCCGAGCGTGCCTTGCGCCTGGAAACCGACGAAGAGGACGGTGGCTTCGTCCCGCCAGAGCCAGGCCTTCAGGTGATGCCGGATGCGGCCCGCCTCGCACATGCCGCTGGCCGCGATGATGATGTGGAAGCTGTGGATGCGGTCGATAGCCTTGCTCTGCTCGACACTCTCGGTGAAACGGACCCAGCGGGACTCGAGCGCCTGCACCAGGTCAGCGCCGTTCCTGAGATCCCCAGCGTGCCGCTTGAAGATGGCGCTGGCTTTGGAGGCCAGGGGCGAGTCGATGAAGATCGGGATATCCGGCAGTTCACCCGCTTCCATCAATTCCATAAGATCGACGAGAAGCTCCTGCGTTCGCTCCACCGCGAACGACGGAATGAGCAGCACACCGCTCGGATGCATGGCCGCGCGGACCTCGTCGCGGAGGATCTGCCGGCGGTGTTCGATGGTCGTGCCAGCTCGGTCCGTATCGCCATAGGTCGATTCGAGGAGGACGTAGTCGAGGTCGCTCGGCCCATCCGGGTCCGGTTGCAGGAGCTTGTGGTCTGGTCCGACATCGCCGGAAAACAGGAGGCGCGTCGGCTTCCCGTCCTCTCCATGAGTCACCTCCATCTCGATCGACGCCGAGCCCAGGAGATGACCCGCATTCCAGTAGCGGGCGCGGAAGCCGGGAGCCACGTCCTGCCATTGGCCGTAAGCCACAGGCCGGAATTGCGTGAGGGACGCGATGGCGTCCTCTTCCGTGTAGATCGCGGATACCGTCTCGCGTCCGCGGCGGCGGTTGCGTCGGTTGAGCTGGTCGACCTCCATTTCCTGGATGTAGCCGGAATCCGGAAGCATGATGGATGCGAGATCGGCCGTTCCGGCCGTCGCGTAGATCGGGCCGTCGAAGCCGGCCTTCACGAGCTTCGGCACGAGGCCGCTGTGATCGATGTGGGCATGGGTGAGGCAGAGCGCGTCGATCCCTGCGGCGCGGAACGGGAAATGCTGGTAGTTCAGCTCCCTCTCCTCCTTCGATCCCTGAAACATGCCGCAGTCGATCATGACGCGGACGGCGTCCGTCTCGAGCACGAAGCAGGAGCCCGTCACGGTTCGGGCGGCGCCGTGGAAGCGAAGGCGAAGCGACACGGGATGCTCCTGCATACGGGGAAGTGCCGGACGGTGAGGATCGCACCTTGGTACCCTCTCGTCGAGCCGTTAGGTTTGATCCATGACAAACCAGCGGAAACGGCGATCATGACCTCCCACGCAGCGTCATCAAACGGCACCTGCCCCGTCACGGGCAAAACCTACCCGATGCGGGAGTTCGTCGTCATCGACCAGTTGCGTCCTGCCCTGGCGGACAGGATCCGACAGGATCACCCGGAGTTATCCGCTCACGGCCGGGTCAGCCAGGCGGCGGTCGACCAATACCGTCTGCTCTACGTGGAGGAACTGCTGCGTCAGGAACGCGGGGAGTTGAGCCGGCTCGACAAGGAGGTGGCGCGCAGTCTCGCCGAGGGCAGCATGGTCACGGCCAATGTCGAGGAAAGCTTCGACGAGAAGCGCACCTTGGGAGAGAGACTGTCGGACGGGCTTGCCACATTCGGCGGCAGTTGGCCATTTCTGATCACCTTTGGACTGGGACTTGCAGCCTGGATCCTCACCAATGCCATGCGCGGATCGCAGGCCTTCGACCCGTATCCCTACATCCTGCTCAACCTCGTCCTGTCCTGCATTGCGGCCGTTCAGGCTCCGATCATCATGATGAGCCAGAGACGGCAGGAGGCGAAGGACCGGCTGCGCTCCTTCAACGACTACCAAGTCAACCTGAAGGCGGAGCTCGAGATCCGGCACCTGCACGAGAAGCTCGATCATCTCATCACGCGCCAGTGGGAGCGGCTCGCGGAAATCCAGGAACTCCAGATCGAGCTGTTGCAGGAGCGGCGCTGAGCACGGACCAGGGCGACGATGGCCTCAGGAGCTTCTCGAAGGCTACCGCGCTCTTTTACCGAGGCGACGCAGGGCCTCGATCCATGCCGCCCGTTTGCGGTCGCTCATGCCCTCGATCATGCCGATCAGCGTGTGCCGGTTGGGGCCGATGCCGACCAGGGACAGGATGCTGCGTTTGAGGCTCCTGAGGCTGTGCGCTCCGAAGTACCAGCGATACGCGAAGGCCGGCATGCCCATGGTGATGACGATGCGCGAGGATCTGCCTTTGAGCGCGCTCTTCCAACTGCTGCCAGCACCGGCGCCACCCGTCATGAACGCGGGCCGCAGAACCTGCTCCAGGAAGCCCTTGAGGAGGGCTGGCATTCCTCCCAGCCAAAGAGGATAGATGATGACGAGGTGCTCGGCCCATGCCAGCGTCCGCTGGGCCTCCGCGATGACGGCTGGCGGCGGGGACTCCTCCCAATCGGCTTTCGAGCGCAACAACGGGAAGTCTAGATCGGCGACGCTGATGACGCGGACCTGATGGCCGCCCGCGAACGCCCCTTCGGCATAGGCCTCTGCCAGTGCATGACAGAAATGCCTGCCACCGGGGGGTTGGATGACCCTGGATAATGACGATGTGCGTCATGCCGTTGTCCGTTGCTGGTTGGAAGGCCTCGATGCCGCCCTGAGCCGCTTGGCGAACCCGAACCAGCCGCTCGCCAGGATCGCAATGGTCAGTGCTGTCGCCAGCCATGACAGGCTCGGCGGCGAGAGACGAAGGATGGCGGCCAGCACTGGAACATAAAGGAAGGTGGCAACGAGGACGGCAGCCCCGGCCCCGATTCCCCAGAACGCGAGTCTCCTGCTGTCGAAAAAGGAGGTTCCCGGCTCTGCCGCGTCGGCAAAGGCGAGGACCAGATTGGCGACCACTAGGGCCACGAACGCGGATGCCCGCGCTTGCATCTCGGTGGCGCCTGCATTCAGTGCCCAAACATAAAGCCCGAGGACGGCTCCGAGAACAATGGCTCCCTGGATGAACCCGAGCACGATCTGGGACGTGCCGAAGAGCGGCTCGCTCGCGGGACGGGGCGGCCTCTCCATTGCGCGCTCCTCGCTTGGCTCCCCCTCGAAGGCGAGCGAGCAGACCGGGTCGATCACGAGTTCCAGCAGGATCACGTGCATCGGGTACAGGATCGGCGGCAGCCCCATGACGAGGGGCAGCAGGGCCAGCCCGGCGATCGGCACGTGGACCGCTGTCACGTAGATCAGTGCCTTGCGCAGGTTCGTGAAGATGCGCCGCCCGAGCCGCACGCCGCCGATGATCGAGACGAACCGATCATCGAGGAGGACGAGATCCGCCGCCTCGCGCGCCACATCCGTGCCGCGCTGCCCCATGGCGATGCCGATGTGGCCGGCCTCGAGCGCCGGCGCGTCGTTGACGCCGTCCCCGGTCATGGCGACGATCTCGCCGTTGGCTTTCAGCGCCTCGACGAGGGCAAGCTTCTGCTCCGGCATGATGCGGGCGAAGACGCGGATGCGCCGGACCCGTTCGCGCAGGCCTTCAGCGTCGAGTTCTGCGATCTCCCGACCGGTGAGCACGCCGGCACCCGTATCGATCCCGGCATGGCGGGCGATCTCCAGGGCCGTGGCCGGGTAGTCGCCCGTGATCATCGCAACGGTGATCCCGGCCCGTGTTGCCTCGGCGACCGCCCGGGGAACATCGGGCCTCACCGGATCCACGAAGCCCACGAGGCCTTCAAAGGCGAACGCCAGATCCTCGGGAGCCGACGCACAGTCCCTCGCCTCTCGCACCGATGCTACGCCGAGCACCCGCAGGCCGCGGCTCGCCAGTCCCGCAACCACGGCATCCGTCGTGGCCCGTTCGTCATCGCTCATGTGGCAGAGACGGAAAACCGCCTCCGGTGCGCCTTTCGCGGCGTACAGGACACCACCCATCACGTCCGGCCAGACCTGGATAAATGCCAGAAGCTCGGGACGGAGCGGATGGGTGCGGAGCGGGGCCCCTGCCCTGTTCGCCTCGTCGAGCAGCCGTTCCGCCACCGCGTGGACGGCACGGTCCATTGGGTCGACGGGACGAATGGCCGAAGCCAGGGCGGCCACCCGAAGCGTCTGCTCCATGGATTCGGGCAGCCTGTTGCCGCCCTCGAGCTCCTGAACCCTGCCGTCCCGCCAGACCATGGTGACAGCCATCCGGTTCTCGGTCAGCGTCCCGGTCTTGTCGACACACAGGAACGTGGCTGCGCCGAGGGTCTCGATGACCGCGGCGCGGCGCACCAGCACCTTGTCCCGGGCGAGGCGGAATGCCCCGAGCGCCATGAAGATCGCCAGCACCATCGGGAACTCTTCCGGCAGGAGCGCGATGGCCAGCGTGATGCCGGACAACGCGCCGCCGATCCAGTCGTCCCGCAGCACGCCGTACGCCAAGGCGGCGATGGCGCAGAACGCGAGCGCGAGGATGCCGAGTTTGGCAACGAGAGCGCCGGTCGTCTTCTGGAGCAGCGTCGGCTCGTCCTTGATGGTGGCCAGCGAGGCGCCGATGCGTCCCAGCCACGTCGAGGCACCGGTGCGCACGACGTGGATCATGCCTTGCCCGCGCACGTTCAGGGTCCCGGCAAACAGGTACGGGGTGTCGTCTCCCCCGGGCTCCGGGTCGTCGGCTCCGTCCAGCCCGGTCGGCGCAGGACGTTTGGACACCGGCACGGACTCGCCCGTGAGGGCGGACTCGTCGACCGTCAACGCGTCACCCGCGATCAGGAGGCCATCAGCGGGCAGACGTTCCCCCTCCCCGATGAGGACGAGATCGCCCGGCACGACCTCACGCGCCGGGACGCGCCGCTCGGTCCCGCCGCGGATCGCCCGGGCGAAGGGCTCGGCCAGCTCGCGCAGGGCTGCCAAGGCCCGCTCGCTCCTCGCCTCTTGCAGCACCACCAGGCCGATCGTCACGACGGCGCCGGTCATCATGAACAGGCCTTCCCCGATGTCGCCGAGCACCAGATAAAGCCCGGCCGCGGCGAGAAGGAGCAGGAACATCGGCTCGCGCAGGATACCGCGGACGATGGCGATAAGGCCGCGGGAGCGCGTCCCCGCGACCGCGTTGGGTCCATGTCGCGCGAGGCGGCGGCCCGCCTCGGCCTCGTCGAGGCCCGTCAAGCCCGCAGGTGCGACCGTCGCGGCGTCCGCGTCATGGCCACTCGGTACCGTTCGCGCATGCACGGCCATGTCCGCTCCCGGTTGGAAGGATCCGATTCAATGAGCCACCAGGATCGGGCTTTCCGATGTGGTCAACATGTCCCGCGTCGCGCCGCCGAACACCTGCTCCCTCAGACGGGTATGGCCGTAGGCTCCCATGACGACGAGATCCGCGGAAACGCGGCGCGCCTCCTCGAGGATGACGTCGCCGACGTCGCGGTCCCTGCTCTCGGCAGTGACGACCTCCGCGACGATATTGTGGTGGGCGAGGTGGGCCTTCAGCTCCGCCACCGGCTCGGCATCCGCCGGAGGATCCACGACCAGGACCACCACTCGGGCGGCCTGCTCGATGAACTCCAACCCTTCGCGCAGGGCACGGGCCGACTCGCGGCTGCCGTTCCAGGCGACCAACACGGTCTCGATCGGCCCCTGCCGGCGGCGGCCAGGCGGCACGAGCAGAAGCGCGCGCCCGCTGCCGAACAGCACCGCCTCCACCAAGTCCGGCCAGAGCGGGGACTTGGCCTTGCCGTAGCACCGCGTGGCGATGAAGAGATCGGCGCACCGGGCCTGGTCCACAACCTTCCCGGTCAACGCACCGAACGTCTCGTCGAACCGGCGCAGCTCGCTCGGCACCTGAAGGCCGGCCAATCGCTCCGTCAGCCGCCTAGCCGTGACATCACCATCCTTCATGGCTTGGTCCTGGAGTTCGGTCAGAACCTGGATCGCGGCCGCGCCGCCATCCATGGGCATGGCGACCGTGAGATCAGGAAGCTGGTTGGTAAAAAGCCCGATCAGATGAGCCCGCCCAGCCGTCGCGAGGGCTTGCCCATGTTCCAGCCGGATCTCGTCCTCGGGACTTCCATCGAGATGCACCATGATGTCCTTGATCATCGCTCTCTCCCTCTGCGTGCCCAGACACAGCCGTTGTGCCGCAGCGACTATCGATCATCATGTGGTCGAAATCGGGGTGGATTCTTTGATCTGACGCAATTCGCCCGAGAGCGCTCGGGTTCAATGTCGAGTGATCCACCGACCTCGGCACGCGGGGTTAGCCCGGAGGCTGCAATGCCGTCCCATACGACTGGTGCTCTCACGGGCGGTCACTCGCCGCAGGCCCAAGCCGCCTCGCTTCCCAAGCGAAGGCGGGATCAGCCTCCTGCGCCAACGGTACCTTCGCCGTCCCTTCGGTCCCAACCGTCCGATGATGCCGAACTCCATCGGATCCGGGACGCTCTCGACCATGCCGCCCATGCGGGCCTGGCGCGTCTCACGGGCGGCCTGTCACCGGCTGCCGTCTTCGACGCCTACATGGACTGGGCCGTCAATCTCGCCATCTCGCCGGGCAAGCAGGTTGAACTCGCGGCGAAGGCAGCCCGCAAATGGGCGCGGCTGGCGCAGTTCGCCTCGCGCTGCGTCAGTGGCGGGGGCACATGCGAACCGTGCATCGAGCCGTTGCCCCAGGACAGACGCTTTGCCGAAGCCGAGTGGCAGCAATGGCCCTTCAATCTCATTCAGCAGGGCTTCCTGCTCCAGCAGCAATGGTGGGATAACGCGACGACCGGAATCGACGGCGTCACCAGGCAGCATCAGGCCGTGGTCGAGTTCATCTCGCGCCAGATCCTCGACATGGCATCCCCCTCGAACTTCCTCCTGACCAACCCGGTCGTGCAGCGGCGCATCCTGGAAACGGGCGGCCAGAACCTCGTGCAGGGGTTCCGCAACTTCCTGGATGACTGGGAGCGGGTCGTCCGCTCGGAGCCCCCCGCAGGCGTGGAGGCCTTCCAGGTGGGCCGGGATGTGGCCGTCACCCCGGGCAAGGTGATCTACCGCAACCGTCTCATCGAGCTGATCCAGTATGCGCCAACGACGGAGAAGGTCCGGCCGGAGCCGATCCTGATCGTGCCGGCCTGGATCATGAAGTACTACATCCTGGATCTTTCACCCGAAAACTCGCTCGTCCGTTATCTCACGGACCAGGGCTTCACGGTCTTCATCATCTCCTGGAAGAACCCGACTGTGGAAGATCGGGATCTCGGCATGGACGATTACCGAACGCTTGGGGTGATGGCGGCGCTTGATGCCGTGAACGCAGTCGTTCCCGATCAGAAGGTTCATGCGGTCGGCTACTGCCTTGGTGGCACGCTCCTCTCCATCGCAGCCGCCGCGATGGCACGCGACGGCGACAAGCGCCTGGCAACGCTCTCCCTGCTGGCAGCACAGGCCGACTTTCGGGAGGCCGGAGAGCTCACCCTGTTCATCAACGAGGGCCAGGTTCATTTCCTTGAGGACCTGATGCGCAGCCAGGGCTATCTCGACACCCGGCAGATGGCCGGGGCTTTCCAGCTCCTGCGCTCGAACGACCTGATCTGGTCGAGGCTCGTGCGGCACTACCTCATGGGCGAGCGGACGCCCATGAACGATCTCATGGCCTGGAATGCCGATGCGACCCGCATGCCGTATCGCATGCATGCGGATTACCTGAGGCAGCTCTTCCTCGACAACGATCTCGCCGAGGGACGTTTCCAGATCGACGGCCGTCCCATCGCCATCAGCGACATCCGGGCGCCGATCTTTTCTGTGGGGACGAAGCGCGATCACGTGGCGCCCTGGCGCTCGGCGTTCAAGATCCATCTGCTGGCCGATACCGACGTGACTTTCCTTCTCACCACGGGCGGCCACAATGCCGGCATCGTAGCTGGAGCGGACAGTTCCAAGGGAAGCTTCCAGGTACTGACCAGATCCGCCACGGGCCACTTCCTGGATCCCGACACCTGGACCAGGATGGCGCCTCGCTTCGAGGGCTCGTGGTGGCCGGAATGGGCACGCTGGCTCACCTCGCATTCGGGTGAGCCTGTTGCCCCTCCAGCCATGGGAGCAACCGCGCAGGGCTACCCTGCTTTATACGATGCACCCGGCACCTACGTCATGCAGGCCTGATCGGAAGTCGTGACATCTTCCCAATCCTATGGGGTGATTGCCACCTTGAGCACGCCATCGCGCTGGTGTCCGAACAGGTCGTAGGCCTCCTCGATTTGGTCGAGCTTGAAGCGATGCGTCACGAGAGGACGCGTGTCGACCCGGCCGGACGCGATGGCGCCCATGAGCCGCCGCATGCGTTCCTTGCCGCCCGGGCAAAGTGTCGTCCGGATGGTGTGGTCGCCCAGGCCTGCCAGGAAGCCGTCGAGCGGGATCCTGAGATCGCCCGAATAGACCCCGAGCGACGACAGGGTGCCGCCGGGCCTGAGCACGCGCAGCGCCGCCTCGAAGGTCTCCTGCCGTCCGAGCGCCTCGATGGAGACGTCGACACCGCGTCCGTCGGTGAAACGCATGATCTCCGCGACGGGATCGGCGTTCGTGAAGTCGACCACGTGATCCGCGCCCATGCGGCGTGCCATCTCCATGCGTGCGGGCACGCTCTCGACCGCGATGATGGATGTGGCGCCCATCAGGCGGGCGCCGGCCGTGGCGCACAGGCCGATGGGGCCTTGTGCGAAGACCGCCACCGTGTCGCCGATGCGGATGCGTCCGCTCTCCGCGCCGGAGAACCCGGTCGACATGATGTCGGGGCACATCAGCACCTGCTCGTCGGTGAGCCCGTCCGGCACGGAAGCGAGGTTCGCCATGGCGTCGGGAACGAGCACGTATTCGGCTTGGCAGCCGTCGATGGTGTTGCCGAAGCGCCAGCCGCCGAGCGGCTTCCACCCATGCTTCGTGCCGGCTCCGTCCTGGGAGTGGCAGCCGCACAGGCAGGCGGCGCTGTGCCCGCTCGGCGTGATCGCGCCGGCGATGACCCGCTGGCCCTCGCGGTAGCCCTGCACGGCCGAGCCGAGCTTCTCGATGACGCCGACAGGCTCGTGCCCGATGGTGAGGCCCCGGGCGACCGGATACTCGCCCTTGAGGATGTGCACGTCGGTGCCGCAGATCGTCGTGGTGGTGATGCGGATCAGGGCGTCGAGTGGTCCGACATCGGGGATCGGCTTCTCATCGAGGACGATGCGTCCGGGCTCGACGAAAATGGCGGCTTTCATCCTGGGCATGGCAGTCCTCCCCAGTTGGCTCGTGCGGTGGCCTCGCGGCGCGATCCTGAACGTAGTCCAGTTCGAGAGGACCGACATTGACGCGGATCAAGACAAGTCGGGGAGCGTCACTTCCCCGTCGGATGACGACGTCCTCGAACCGATCGGCTCCGACCGCGTTTGCATTGGCTGACCTCTAGCTCGACCTCGTGTCGTTGGATTTTTCCGAGGTCCCACTTTCCTGCTGTCCTGCTTCACCCTGACCGGTCGTGCCCCGCCCTTGAACCTGGATGCGCCGGGAGCGCTCCGGCTGCCTAGTCTTCGGTACCGTCACCGTGAGCACGCCGTTTTCGGCGCTGGCCTGGACCTGATCGGAATCGACCGCGTACGGCAACCGCAGCGAGCGCTGGAAGGTGCCGTAGGAGCGCTCGACGAAGTGGAAGTTCTCCTTGTCGTCCTTGCGCTCGAACTTCTTCTCGCCCCGGATGGTGAGCACGTCATCATCGAGGCTCACGTCGATGTCCTGCTCGGCCACGCCGGGCAGTTCGGCCGTGATGCGGATCTCCTTGTCCGTCTCCGATACGTTCATGCTGGCATTGACGAAGTTGCCGACGTCACCTTGGCCTTGGCTGCCGGCTGCGGCAGGCAGGCTGGCGCCGCGGAAGACATCGTCGAAGAGACGGTTCATCTCGCGATGCAGCGACAGAAAGGGATCGCCGGGGAACATCCCGCCGCCTGGGCGGAAGGGGGTCATGGGATTGCGGGCCATTGTGCATTCCTCCTCATCAGTCTCTGATGCCGGGCGGGTGGCGTCCCGCTCTGGAAGGGCAACACAACTCGGACAGACTGTTCGGATCCGGCTTTCGGCCAAGGGCGAGCCCTGGCGAAGGCGCCCGATCCGCAGGGTCGATGATAGTCCTCCAGCGGCCGTCTTGGAATGGGGATCGGGTCTCAATCCCGCCTCGCGGTGATCACCGCGAGCGTCACCGAGCAGAACGCCACGAACATCACGGCTGCGTTCACTGCGTGCGAGTACTCCCATTCCTGGCGCAACCTGCTCCAGTCGTCCGGAATGGTCGTCAAGTTGGCGGTCGCCTGATTGGCCGGGAAGGTCCACGCGAAGAAGATCGCGAAGAAGGCCACGAGGCACAGGGCGGCCGTCCAAGCGAAATAAACGGCCGGACGCTGCCGCCGAAGCATGATCGCCAGGGTGACATTGAGGATGAGTGCGACCACGTCAAAGAGTCCAAGCCAAGCCCAGCCGGCATAGATGCCCTGGACGCTCAGGTAGGCATCTCGCGGCAAGTTGATCTTGTTGGGCAGCGCGAACAGGTGAGCCCCAGTGGGCACCAACGCGAGAGCGGTGATGAGGACCGCGAAGAACTGTACCACCCGTGAGCTCATACGATGACTCCTTCTATCCGGGGTTTTTAGAAGGTCTGCTAATGGGATGGACCGGCCGTGCTTACCGGTGCACCCTTCATCAGGGGCGCCCAGCACGAGGATCTGAGCCATGCCTAAAGCTCCGCTTCCGCCCATTGCCACCCTTGGCATCGACATCGGCAAAAACAGCTTCCACCTCATCGGCTTGGATGCGCGCGGCGCCATCGTCCTGCGCCAGAAGCTCTCGCGCGGACAGGTTGAGCAGCGCCTTGCCAATATGCCCACCTGCCTGATCGGGATGGAAGCCTGCGTCGGCGCCCACCATCTCAGCCGTCAGTTGCTGGCGCTCGGTCACGATGTGAAGCTGATCCCAGCGCAGTTCGTAATCCCCTTCCGTAAGAGCCATAAAAATGACTTCCGCGATGCCGAAGCCATCGCCGAGGCGGTGCTCCGCCCCACCATGCGGTTCGTGCCAACGAAGAGCGTCGAGCAACTCGACCTGCAAGCTCTCCACCGCGTCCGCTCACGGCTGGTGAGCCAGCGGACAGCGGTGATCAACCAGATTCGCGCCTTTCTGCTCGAGCGCGGGATTGCGGTGCGCCAAAGGCTGCGCTCGCTGCGCCAGGCATTGCCGGACATTCTCGCCCAGCGAACGGACGTGCTCACGCCGCGGATGACGCACATGATCGAGGCGTTGATGCAGGACTGGCAGCATCTTGACGAGCGCATCGATGCAGTGACCGGCGAGATTGAAGCCTTGGTGGCGGCAGACGATGCCTGCCAGCGCGTGATGAGCGTGCCAGGTGTCGGGCCGATCATTGCCAGTGCCATGGTGGCAACGATCGGCAATGGGGCGGCTTTCCAACGCGGTCGCGACTTTGGGGCCTGGCTCGGCTTGGTCCCGCGCCAGATCTCCACCGGTGACAGAACCGTGCTGGGCCGCCTGTCGAAGCGTGGCAACAGCTACCTGCGCTCCCTGTTGATCCAGGCCGCCCGTGTGCTGCTGCTCTGGCCGGCCAAGTGGCGCCAGCACAGCTTTGGTGAATGGCTGACGGCCGCCTCGATGCGCCTGCACCACAACGTACTGGCAGCGGCTCTGGCCAACAAGCTAGCCCGCATCGCTTGGAGTGTGCTGAGCCAGAACCGGACTTATGAACCACGTACAGCGGCTGTGATGGGCTAAGGACTGTACCCCTTACCCGGCTCAGCCGCTTGAAGTTCGCCGAGGTCTGCGAGAGAAAGACGAGATGGAGAACGGTTGCGCCGTCACATTGGTGCTCTGGTGACCCCGATGGCCGAAAGGGCCGATCCGCTAATGAGAACCGATGTGCGCGGATACCCATGATGGCCGGGAGCAAAGCTCCGCACGGGCCGGATACATTAGCGCAAGACCATCCTCACCATCTCAAAAATCTCTTGCGACGCACGGCCGGTCCATACATGGGGTCAAAGTGTAACGTTGGGCGGACAAAATGAAGGTCCGCTCATCCCAGCGGTGCAGAAGTACGGCGAAGGTCAGCCCGTGCCGGGAGCGGCCGTTCCCGGCCGGGCGGAGGTGCCACCTCAGGAACGGGGAAGGGATATGTAGCCGGACGCCCCCCGCCGGCGGAGTTCACGCGCGCCCGGATCGTTGCCAATGGGCAAAATGCGATGAGGCGGCCCGCCCTTGGGAATGCGGCGTCCTGTCGTATTTTCGTGCGCATGGACGATAACGTCGTCCAGCGGGAAGCCGTCTTCTGCTCTCTGGAACTCGATACGATCGATGGTCGCGCCGGAAAGGCCACGAGGCTCGGAGTACGAGAGCATCGTCAGGAGATAATGAGCACCGACTTGTCCCTCGAACCGAGTGCCGGCTGGACCCGTCGAAGCAGGGCTCGAACCGCTCAAACGTCCCTCGCCGGTTGCATTAGCCCTCTTTGTTTCGGGTAGGATGGCTGCCAATCACTTCCAACGTTCACCTAGCGTTCTTGCATAGATGGCCACCCTGATCAAGCTTGGCCTTTCGGCAGGCAGCGGCCGCTCCAAATCGCAAGAGCCAAGAGCCGCCAAGCAGAGACCCCAGCACCAAAGGTCCAAACTCGCCTCCGCAAATTCGCCCGTTGGATGGACCACACGCGGCCTACGTACTCTCGATCACCAGGTTCCTAGGTAGACTGGTAGGGCGTCGCCGGACAAGTTCCATGCGAAGAGCAAGCTATCGAGTCCTCAAACCCTCCAGGACTGCGCGACAGGACTCAAGGCCCGCTTGCCAAGAAAAACCGCTCAATTGTCTGGATTGAATCCCTCAGAAGGACAAATACGAAGGAATCATCGTGAGTGCTCTAGTAATAATCCGATTCTTTTGTCAACAATTTCGATTGTCTCCGCGTATTCCGCCGTTCTCCCTCCCGGAGAGGCTAAACGCTGTACATGTCGGGACTACATATCGAGTGCCATCCAAACTGGCCGGCTGCATCAATACTTGACATTGCCCCAAAGCCGCCTGACATTTCCTACAGGTTTTTGAATCGCGCAGATCATGAGAGGGAACAACCCAGTTCCGAGAACGAGTTTCCGATAGATAGCAACTGCCAGAGTTGGAGTCGCAATCGGACGAGGCAGCCCTCGGTTCGACGACTGATGTCTTGGCACGCAGATGTGGGCGCCGAAGCCGCTAGGCTGGGTACTGGCTTCGGCGACAACGTCAAGCGTCCTGTGTGAAATACGAAACCCGTTACGGGCACAACCGCGGAGCTTCAACATGGCCCACAATCGGTACACCTTCACAGAGAGCAAGTATTCACGCTTCCTCAAAGAGGGTCGGGGACGCGGAGTCGGCAAGGACTACAAGCCGTGGCTTACAGTCTTCGATGTGCGTTCCCGGGGACGTGTTCACCGTGTTTTTTGCGCAATGACCGGACGTGTACACCATCTTCTCTCCGATAACGAGTATCGCGCCTTCCTGGTCCTGTGGTGGCGGGATGATACAATAGACATACGCGAGCAGTTTCCCATTCTCGATCGTCGCGAAACGTTGGCAATTGCTCGTTTGCTCGGAGTGCGCCATCCCGTCGATCGCAGTAGCCAGACGCCGATAGTCGTCACGACAGATCTTCTTTCCACGCATGATACAATCCACGGTCAAACGTTGGCCGCGCACGCGGTCAAGGAGACGGATGACCTATCCAACGCTAGGACGCTCGAGAAGCTTGAAATTGAGCGAACGTACTGGATGCAACGCGGTGTTCCCTGGTCATTAATGCTCAGTGCCGATCTGAGAAACAACTTCACCAGAAATCTCGCGTGGATATACGACCCTGGACCTCACACTCGCGGCGACGTGATGGCTCGAAGGGCTGATGAGTTGTTGGCCCCCTTTTTGTTTGAGGCAATCGGTTCCAACAGAAATGATCCTGTGCGCTGCATCTGTCTCAAAATGGACGCCAGGCTTGGCCTCACCCCGGGACGTACGCTCGCCTGTCTGAGGCGGCTCATAGCGGCCAAACGGATCCGTGCACCACTCGACGTTGCACGAATTCAAGATCTGCCAGCTTCACTGTTTCGGTTCTGATTGCCAATGCCCCCTTCTGCACAACTCCCACTCGCACGCCGAATGCTCATCTGGGACGTCGCGCACGAGGTGGCGTCCCGCATAGTCTATCTCGATCCAGCTACAGGGCTGGCTTGGCTATACAGCGTGCATGGGAACGGATGGCCCTATCCTATTCCGCAGGAAATACTGCTCGACGCGATCCAAGGGCCTGAAGGTGACTTTCGGGTATGTCGCGATGACCCGCTTAGACGGACATTCTTCGATGCAAGCCCACGAGACCACGCGATCCTGACTGCTACGGACAGGAGACATATCGAGCTCTGGGAGCTGATCAAGCCTCTGGTAACGGGCGACAATGCGCGCGCATTACTGACAAAGGCGACCCGGGCGCCACTAATTTCCGCACGGCTGGAGGAAGTGAAGTGCACACGTCCAACTATCGTCAGTACGGTTCGGCGCTGGTGGGCGCGTGGAATGACGTATCAGGCAATAAGGCCTGATCTGCATAAGTGCGGCGGGCCTGGCAAGACCCGCACAGCAACTATCCACAAGCTAGGTCGGCCGTGTTCGACGGAACCAGGGACAGGGGTACTCATAAGCGATGAAGTTCGCCGCTGGCTTCATATAGCCGCGGACTACTACTTTCACACCAAATGCACTCGGCAGAAGGCATTGGAGCACATCATAGACGACTACATTGCGGAAGACTCTGTCGACGCCATGGGCCGCCCAGACGTTTCTATCGACAGCAGCCTCGTCCCGACACTTCGCCAGTTCGACCACTTCGTCCGAACCTTCTATTCCTACCCACGGCGATATCGCGGAGTGCATGGAGAGAGGGCTTGGAATCTTCAGGGACGTCCCACCTTGGGAGATGCCAAGGGCGACGTCCAAGGTCCTGGAGATCGCTATTACATAGATGCTACTGTTGCAAACGTCTACCTCCGATCGCAACTTGATCGTACCCGAATAGTGGGCAGACCTGTCATCTATCTTGTCGTTGATGCCTACAGCGACATGATCGTCGGAATTTATGTCGGCTTCGAGGGGCCCTCGTGGATCGGTGCCATGATGGCGCTCGTCAACGTCGTGACTCCGAAGGTCGAATTCTGCCGACAGTTTGGCATCGATATCAGTAGCGACGAGTGGCCGTGCCATCATCTCGGGCACGTGCTTCAGGGTGATTCCGGAGAGCTTAAGTATAAACTTGTGGGCGAAAACATCGAGAGATGCCTGGGGATGGAAATCGACAACACTCCAGTGGGGCGACCCGATCTGCAAGCCCCGGTCGAACGTCGCTTTGGAACTGTCCCCGCGACGTTCAGAGAGTTTACCCCAGGATACGTCGAACCTGACTTCGGTGAGCGCGGCGCGAAGGACTATCGTGTCGACGCGAGACTTACACTACGCGAATTCACCGCTATCCTGCTCTACGCAGTTTTGGATCACAATTACCGTCCCGTTGAAAGCAAGCCTATACCGCCCGAAATGATCACCGCTGGCATGATCGGCTCTCCGCTCGACTTTTGGGAATATGGCATCGCCAACGGGAGTGGTGAGCTAACGCTCGCGTCAATCGACGAGGTGGCCTTGAACGTTCTATGCACGGGCAGGGCACAGGTCACTCGCAAGGGAATTCGCTTTGAAGGTGAACATTACACCTGTACCACGGCTGATCGAGAGGACTGGTTTGCCGAAGCCCGCCGATGCAGTTGGCCGGTTTTGGTTTCGTACGATCCACGAGACTTGGGCACATTCTATCTTCGCGATCCGAAGCTTCAAGGGGGATATGAGATTTGTCACGTCATCAACCCGAACTCTGACCGTGTCGGTACATCTCTAGTTGAGGTTAGGGAACTCAACAGAGAGAGGAAAGCCACACTTGCGGCCACCGCGCACGATCGATTGAGACGTAGGATCAAGCACCGCCGTGCCGTTGCTGCGATCGAGAGGCAAGCGAAGGCGAAAACCGAGGCTGTTTTAGATCCCAAGCTATCAAAGAACGAGCAAGTGTCATCGATCAAGAACAACAGGGCAGAGGAAAAGAATGCGCAGCGGGAGCGTGAAAGTTTCTTGTTCAGACTAGACCCATCCCAAAGACCTGATGACGAGAGCGGGCTCACTGACGCAACCGAAGCGATGACACGTTTTGAACAGGATGCACTCGCCACCTTGCAAGATCATCACGACAGGCGCAATAGGCAAGGGCAAGATGACTGAGCTTAGGGTAAACCTTCCACCTAATGTGCTACCCGCTGAATACCGCCCTGCGGACCTTCCGGAGCATCGCACGAACCCCTTAATTGAGGCGCTCCCTCCTTTTGCTCAAGGCAAAGAGTTGTCGAGAGCATTTGGTCGCTTCCCAATTATCTCGGAAGCGGAACGGCGTTATCCTCCAGGAGTTCGAATGCAGGCAGTATTGCGCTTGCACCGCTACCTTGAGCCTCTTCCTTCGCACTTTGAGATTATGGAAAGAATCGGTCTCATCTTACGCGGCGGTTACACCTATAGAAATTCACTGGATGACTCGTATCGAGCTTCCCAGGTAGATTTCTACAGATCGAATATGGATCGGCAATTCAAACTGATCGCAGAATATGAGCCAATTACAGCTCCGTCCGCATCCCTATTCGGCATATCAGGCGTTGGAAAGTCCACAGTAGTTGAACAGACCCTCGCGTTCTTCCCACGCGCGATATGTCACGAAAAGCATGGCTTCATCCAAGTCCCTTGGCTCAAACTCGATTGTCCGCCGGGAGGGCATCTTAAGGATCTACTCCTCGGGATCCTGCTGCGAATTGATGACCTACTCGGCAGCGAGTATAGACCGCACAGACGCTCCGATAGGACGATTCCGGAGCTGATACTCAATACGGCGAAGGTGGCTGCCGCTCACTTTCTAGGCATTCTGGTAATTGATGAAATCCAGAATTTGATCGATACGAGCGGCGTCGGTCCGGACCTTCTTTCACAGTTTTTCGTGATGTTCGCTAATGTTGTGAAGATTCCGATCTTCGTTATTGGCACTCCTCGCGCGATTAGTTCGATTCAGCGTACCTTTCACGGCGCGCGACGGGTTGGAGACTTCGGCGCACTGGTCGCGCTACCGCTCACTCGTGGCCCGACTTGGGACTTTTTCTTAACTCGCTTGTTCACGTACCAGTGGGTGGCAAAGCCGATTACTCTGGATGATGAACTATCATCTACCATATTTGACCTAACCCAAGGGGTACACGCACTCGTCGTTCGACTTTTCCAACTCGTCCAAATTCAAGCCATACGCCTTGGGCTCGATACGATTTCACTGGAGATGTTTCGGGTGGTTGCTTCGAGTGAACTCCAGCTCGTTGAGCCGATGCTGAAAGCGCTGCGCGCAGGAAAGGATGTCAGGAAAAAGGCCTACGATGATCTTTTCGCCGCCGGATTGACGGCAATCGGCAACTCTGTGGCCGATAGCGTTCGTCTTGAGGCTTTGAAGCAAAAGACGACCAATGGTGAAATCTCGGCGGCGCATCGGCTCCACGTTATCTCCGTTCTTGTCGGGCTTGGCTTTGAAGAGCATCGTGTAGATGAAGTCGTCAAAGGATTGTTTCACGGCAATCCCAAAATGGCTGTCGCAGACGCGGTTGCCCAAGCCCTCGAGCAGTTGCAACCACGATCGACATTCGATCAAAGTCTGCCCTACCCGACTTTGAAGGAAGTGGTTCAAAATGCTGCTTCCGACGAGCGTCCGGCTGATGCCCTACGATCGGCGGGAGTGATCTATCCATCCAGCGACGACAGCAGCCCGGCTTGATTGACAAGAAGTCTCGGATACTCCGTGAAACGAGAGCAACACAATGTAGGGGTATCGAATGTTGGTTCAACTCCCGACGCCGTATCCAGACGAACTCCTGTACAGTGTCATTGCACGTTATGCTCGGTATCACGCTCTGGCGTTCAAGCGTGTTCAAGTGGCACTGTTCGGCCGTGTGGAGCCGCCTCGCGTGGCCCTACCAATGTCTCTTGGCGAATTGGCGACGAGGACGGCTGCGACCTGGGGAAGGTCGGCTGACGAGATCGCTATAGAGTTGACGCTCTTTCCTTACTATGGGTGCTGGGCGGGTGCGAAGAGATCCGGCAACTGTCTTGAGCTCATGAGAAGCGGTCGAGGTAGTGCATTTCGCAGCATCGGTGCGACAACCCCATCCTCCATGCCGAGACACGATCTCATGTTTTGTCCGGAATGTAGGAGTATTGACTTGTCTACCTATCGAGAAACCTATTGGCGCCGGTGCCACCAGCTTCCGGGAGTTCTCGTTTGCGCAGAACATGAGTGTCACCTTGCGCGTGGTGAGTCTCGCACCCAAGCACATCGCTATTTTGACGCCACGGATCACACACATACGGTTGCATCATCGCGCCTACGGGCCTCGGAGCCTGATACGTTAGCTCTGATCGCGATTGCAAGGAGGTCTCGAGATATTCTTCATGGCAATCCTCCGGATTGGGTAGGTGATGACTTTCACTTTGCCTATTCTACGAGATTGGCCGATGCGGGTTTTTCAGGGGCCAAAAGTCGCGATGTCATCGCAGATATTGGAAGTGCCTTCGAGAAATATGTTGGAGAGGCTCCGCTTAGGTATTTCCTGAGAGGGGTAGAGGACAAAGGGCACTGGATTCGCGAAATACTTGGGCGACGGAAAGAGAAAACATGCCATCCTCTTCGCCACATACTGTTCCAGCTCTTTCTTGAAACATTCCCAAGTACTCCCTCGCGAGATGTTCGCTTTGCCGCTGGCCCTTGGAAATGTCCTAACAAGTACTTTCAACATGAGGATCTCTTTCCGATTAAGGGCGCTTTGAGCAAAGCCCGCCGCGATGGAGTCCGTTCAGTATCGGCTCGGTGCTCGTGCGGCATGCGTTTTACGTTTTCCCGGTGCGACGAATCAGACCCAAGGCTTCCTGTTATAAGAACGGTTCGCAGTTTCGCTCCAACTTGGGCAGGAGAAATTAATAGAATGAAAGCATCAGGGATCAGCGTTCTGGTAATTTGTAAGCAGATGAAACTTCCTTTTAACGCCGTGAAGCATCTCTCCAAGGAGGAAGTTAGCCAAGATTGGCTGCGGGAACGCCAAGCAGATCTGCGCAAACGTTGGAGCAAGTGCTTGATGGAGGCTCCAAATCGGAGCTGGGCTTATGCCCACAGTAAAAATCGGTCATTATACAGAGATTTGAAAACATTCGACCGCAAATGGATTGAGTCGAATAGACCAATGCGTGGAAGGCCTGCCTGTCTGACCAAAAATGAATGGCGCCTCAGGGATAATGAATATTCGAAGCTATTGAGGAATACTGTACGCGCGCTACGGAAAGATATGGTGGGTGGCTCACTATCGGCCAATCGAATTATCAGTGCAGCGAATTTGAAACCGTGGCTGTACAGAAAGCTTGACTGTTTGCCGAAATGTCGGCGGCTGCTGGCGCCCATACTAAGAAGCCGACGCCGGAAGATGTGATTACTTCAAGCTCCGAAGCCACGTGTCTACATGGCATTAGATAACATGAGATAACTTGGCTTCTCCGCAATCTCTCGTCGTAAACCTAACGGAATTTGGCAATGAAGGCCTCCTCGTCCGAGATTGCAAAACTTCATTGTAACGCAAATTCTTTATTGTAATGTAAAATCTTTATTGTCGCTTCATACCGACCGGGAGAGGCTTCGCTTGCCCATCATGGCGTTCTCTTTCTCGATGAGCTGCCGGAATTCCAGCCTCAGGTTCTGGATTCCCTGCGGCAGCCGATCGAGGCAGGCGAGATCCTGATCGCCAGGGCCAATCACCGGGTCACCTATCCTGCCCGCTTCCAACTCGTCGCCGCCATGAACCCCTGCCGCTGCGGGCAGGCCACGGAGCCTGGCTATGTCTGCCGCCGCCAGCCGAACGAGCGCTGCATCGCACAGTACCAGGCGCGGCTCTCGGGCCCGCTCCTCGACCGCATCGACCTGTCCATCGACGTGCCAGCCGTCACGGCCGCCGACCTGATCCTGCCGGCTCCCTCCGAGGGCTCCGCCGAGGTGGCGGCGCGGGTGGCAGCAGCGCGGGAGCGACAAACAAAGCGTTATGCAGCCCTGAGGCTCGACGGCGTGACCACCAACGCCGCCTGCCCACCGGCCCTGCTGGAGGACGTGGCGCAGCCCGATCCGGAGGGCCTGTCCCTGATCCGAGATGCGGCCAATGCCATGCGCCTCTCGGCTCGTGGCTTCCACCGGGTGCTGAAGGTGGGCCGCACCCTGGCCGATCTCGACGGCGAGGAACGGGTGCGTCGCATCCATGTGGCCGAGGCCCTCTCCTATCGGGCTCACACGGACCGACGCCCCGCCGCCGCGTGAGGGAAGGACAAAAATCCCGTCACTCCGGCTCGTGAATCCCTGGATGGGCCCGACATTTTCCACCGGAACAGATTTGTTTTCTGTCACAAAACAGTGTGGAACGGGTTCTATGTCATGACGGGAGCGGAGCGGCGCCAAATATGGCCCGCCGCCGCAGAGACGGTTCTGTGGGGCAGCAATGAGCGATTATCTTTCGAACCATGAAGCGGCTGGCTCCGCTCCTATCGGTTTGCGTCCTGACGGTTTCAAGTTCATGCCCGGCGGTGACAGGTTCGTTCGCCACTATGGCAGCCTCGATCCGGTTCTCGGCCGGATCGGCTCCCTCGAGGTTCGTCTCGCAACCACCACCAAAGAGATTCGGCGCGCCCAACGTCTGCGCTTCAAGGTGTTCTACGAGGAGATGTCCGCTTCGCCCAGCGGCGCGGCCCTCATCTCCCGCCGCGACGTGGACGAATATGACCGGATCTGCGACCACATCCTCGTCCTCGATCATGACGTGAAGGCCAAGCCCTTCCGCCCGGCCAAGCCCAAGGTAGTGGGCACCTACCGGCTGCTCCGCCAGGACATGGCCGAGCGTCACAGCGGGTTCTACACGCGGGGCGAATACGATATCGCACCACTCCTGAAGGCGCATCCCGGCCTGCGCTTCCTGGAGCTCGGGCGCTCCTGCGTGCTCAAGCCCTACCGCAACAAGCGCACGGTCGAATTGCTGTGGCACGGGATCTGGGCCTACGTGCTCCATCACCGCATAGACGTGATGATGGGCTGCGCCAGCCTGGAGGGCACGAACCCGCGGGCGCTGGCGCTCCCTTTAAGCTTCCTGCACCACTACGCCGCCTCGCCTGCCGCGTGGCAGGCCAGCGCCCTGCCGGAACGCTTCACCCCCATGGATATCCTGCCTAAAGACGCCATCGACCCGAAGGCTGCCCTTCACGCGCTGCCGCCCCTGATCAAGGGCTATCTGCGCGTCGGTGCGACCTTCGGCACAGGCGCGGTAATCGACCGGCAGTTCGGCACCACCGACGTGCTCGTGGTGCTGCCCGTCTCGGCGATCAATCCGCGCTACATCGATCATTTCGGCCCGACCGCAAACCGCCACGCCGCCTGAGCGGATCAGGCCACGGCCTCGATCCGTGCCGCCATCGCCCGGCGCCATTCCTCGCGCACATCCGGGTCGCCTTCCCGATCTATCCGGTCCGCGGCATGACGCGCCATCGCGTCGGGCGGCAGCAAACGGCCGAGCGCCCAGACCGCCATGGCACGCACCAGCGGCGAGGCGTCGTCCAGCAGACGCTCCACCTCTTCGGCAAGACCTGCATCGCCCGAGTTGCCGATGGCGATCAGCACGTTGCGGATGAACCGATCACGGCCCGTACGCTTGATGGGCGTACCGGCAAAGCGGGTGCGGAAAGCGGGATCGTCCAGGCGGGCGAGATCCGCCAGCGGCAGGAGGGCGAGATCCTCCCGCTGCACGAGCCGCGCTTCGCGCCCAGCCTGCGCGAACTTGTTCCAGGGGCACACCGCCAGGCAATCGTCGCAGCCGAAGATGCGGTTGCCGATCCCGGGGCGCAGCTCTTCGGGAATATGTCCCTTATGCTCGATGGTGAGATACGAGATGCAGCGTCTGGCATCGAGCTGGTAGGGCGCGGGAAAGGCGTTGGTCGGGCAGACGTCGAGGCAGCGGCGGCAGGAGCCGCAATGATTGCGCTCCGGCGCGTCGGCGGGCAGTTCCGCCGTGGTAAAGATGGCGCCTAAGAAAAGCCAGTTGCCGAACTCGCGCGAGACGACCACCGTGTGCTTGCCCTGGAAGCCGAGGCCCGCCGCTTCCGCGAGCGGCTTTTCCATCACGGGCGCCGTGTCGACGAACACCTTCACGTCGGACGAGGCTTTTGAGGCGAGGAAGCCCGCCGCCTCCTTCAGCTTGCCCTTGATCACGTCGTGGTAATCACGGTTGCGAGCATAGACCGAGATATAGCCGCTGTCCTTGTGCGCAAGTTCCGCGAGAGGATTCTCGGCCGGGCCGTAGTTCAGCCCGAGCAGGATGACGCTGCGCACCTCCGGCCAGAGGGCGCGGGGATCGGCACGGCGCTCTGCCGTGTCCGCCATCCACTCCATGGAGCCGTGATGACCGGCCTCGAGCCAGGCCTGAAGGCGCTCCGGCGCGAGCGGGATCGCATCCGGGCGGGCAATACGGACGGTGTCGAAGCCGAGCGCCATGGCGCGCTCGACGAAAGTGCGTTTCAGCGCCTCGCTGGCTTTCACATTTGCCGCATGATCCGGGCGGACAACCGGTTCCCACTTGTCCTGATCATGCTCTAGAAGTCCAGATTGTCGTAATGATCCGCTGGCGCCATGCCCGGCACCCGGTCCGCCAGGAGCGCGCGAAAGGACGGCCGGGACTTGATCCTGGCGTACCAAAGCTTCGCTGTCTCGTCCTCGTTCCATGGCACGTCGCCGAGATAATCCACCACCGACAAATGGGCCGCCGCCGCCAGATCCGCATAGGTCATCTGGTCGCCGGCAAGCCAATTCCGTTTTGAGATCAGAAAACCGATATATTTGAGATGGTATCGCACATTGGTCTGGGCCGCGCGAATCGCACCCATGTCCGGCGGACCGCCCCCCAATTCGCCGGGTGTGAACCGCTTATAGATCTTTTCTGTGGCAAGGTAATCCGACACCTCGCCGTGAAACTTGACCAGGAACCAGTCGAGCAGGCGGCGCACCTCGACCCGCCCGGCAAGCTCCCTTGGCAGGAAGCGGCGATCCCGAAGCTCGTCCCCCCTGGTCTCGTCCAGGTATTCCGCAATGCCCATGGGGCCGGGCACCGCGAGCCCGTTGTCGTCGACGAAGAGCGGGAGGTTGCCGGCCGGGTTGATCTCCAGATACGGGATGCGCCGGTCCCACGGCTTCTCCTCGACCACGTCCGGCTCAAGGCCAAGCTCCGCCAGAATAAGGCGCGCGAACCGCGACTGCGGGCAAAAGGGATAGGAATGCAGGATAGCCATGAATCTATGAGAGAGCGAAACAGGCGGCGAGAATAAGGCCGTGCTTCGTTAAGGGTTGGTAAGGAATATTGGTGAATCTCATGTCTCTGACGCAGAAGGGCCGCGCCATGAGCGCAAACCTTTCTTGACAGACGTGGAAGCGCTCACGCATCTGGCGCCGTTCTCAGGATTTTCAACGATGTCGCAAATCATCGAGGCGCTCTTTCTCGGCCTCATCGAAGGTCTGACGGAGTTTCTCCCAGTCTCCTCGACCGGCCACCTGCTCCTCGTCGGCCACTTCCTCGGCTTCGAGTCGACGGGCAAATCCTTCGAGGTGCTGATCCAGCTCGGCGCGATCCTGGCGATCCTGTCCGTCTACTTCAACAAGCTCTGGTCGATCGCCAAGGCCCTGCCGCACGACCCCATGGCGCGCCACTTCGTCATCGGCGTGCTGGTGGCCTTCCTGCCCGCGGCCCTGATCGGCGCCGTGCTGCACGGCTTCATCAAGGAGGTGCTCTTCAACCCCTGGATCGTGTGCGTGACGCTGATCGTCGGCGGCTTCGTGCTGCTCGTGATCGACCGGATGCCCCTGGAGGCGACGAAGACCGACGCGACCCGGTTCCCCCTTTCGATGTACCTCAAGATCGGCTTCATCCAATGCGTGGCGATGATCCCGGGCGTGTCGCGCTCCGGCGCCACCATCGTGGGCGCCATGCTGATGGGGGCATCGAAACGCGCGGCGGCCGAATTCTCGTTCTTCCTCGCCATGCCCACCATGGCGGGCGCCTTCGCCTATGACCTGTTGAAGAACTACAAGATTCTCTCCGCCGACGATGTCACGATCATCGTGGCGGGATTCATATCGGCCTTCGTGGCGGCCCTGCTCGTGGTGAAGATGCTGCTCGACTACGTGTCGCGCCACGGCTTCACGCCCTTCGCCTATTGGCGCATCCTCGTTGGCGCCGCAGGTCTCGCGGGTCTCATGGTCTACGGCTGATCCATGTTGTCGCGCGATGAGTCCCTGGCCGTCACCCTGTCCGTTGCGGTCGCGTTGCTGGTTGCAACAGTCGCAATCCTCTTTGCGATGAGCACGGAGCCTCGAGCCGCAAGACAGGACGGCGCGCCGGATGCGACGTGCCTGGAATGGACCGACAGCTGCGTCGTCTGCCGCCGCGCATCCCAGGGGCTCGCCTGCTCGACGCCGGGGATCGCCTGCACGCCGTCTGCGCCGCGCTGCCTGCGGCGGTAAAACATCCCGACGTCATCCCGGACGAAGCGCAGCGCAGATCCGGGATCGTGTGCAGAATATGGCTCCCTTTCCCTCCCCCTTGTGGGGAGGGATCAAGGGTGGGGGTGTGAGCGATAGCCCATGAAGGTCAGGCGCCGACACCCCCACCTCCAACTCCTCCCCACAAGGGGGAGGAGGGCTCTAGCGCCGCACTCTTCCAACGATCCCGGGTTCTGCTCCGCAGCCCCGGGATGACGATGTTGCTACGATGGTTGGTCTTACGGAATCGTCTTGTCCGGATAGCGGCACAGGTCGTTCACCGGGCAGCGCCAGCATTCGGGCTTGCGCGCCTTGCAGATGTAGCGGCCGTGCAGGATCAGCCAGTGATGGGCGTGGAGCCGGTACTCGTCCGGGATCAGCTTCTCGAGCGCAACCTGCGTGTCGAGCGGCGTCTTGGTGATGGCGAGCGGCAGGCGGTTGGTGACGCGGAAGATATGCGTGTCGACCGCCACCCGCGGATCCCCAAAGGCGATGTTGACCACGACGCTCGCGGTCTTGCGCCCGACCCCCGGCAGGGTCTCCAGGACCTCGACGGAGTTGGGCACCCCGCCGTCGAATTCCTCCACGAGGCGCCGGGCCATGGCGATCACGTTCTTCGCCTTGGTGTTGAAGAAGTTCAGGGTCTTGATGTGCTGGCGCAGGCCTTCCTCGCCCAGGTCCAGCATCCTCTGCGGCGTGTCGGCGACGGGAAACAGGTTCTTCGTCGCCTTGTTGACGCCCACGTCCGTGGCCTGCGCCGAGAGCGTCACGGCCACCAGCAGCGTATACGGGTTCGTGTAATCGAGCTCGCCCTTGGGTTCCGGATTGGCCGCGTGCCAGCGGCGGAAGATCTCGACCATGGTCGCCCGGTCGACCGGCTTCGGCACGCGGGAGCGCACGGCCCTGCCGACGGCTTTCGCCGGGACGGCAGGTTTCTGTTTCGGCTTTGAGCTGCGGCGGGTTGGCGGCTTCAGATCGGACATTCGTGCGTTATACTTATGCTATGGCAGGCAGCAAGGCGATAGAGGGCGAGATCGACCGGTTCGAGCAGCCGGTGTTTTCGGCCGTCATTCGCCCGCACCGGTCCTTAAGCCCGCAAGGCTTCAAGGTCGTCATGGTGCTGGTCTGCCTCACCTCCCTGGTGGCGAGCATCCCCTTCGTGGTCATGGGCTTCTGGCCGGTGGCCGGCTTCTTCGGCCTCGATTTCCTCGGCCTCTACATCGCCTTCCGGGCCAGCTACCGGCAGGGCGATGCCTTCGAGCTGCTCGAGCTGACCCCGATCCGGCTCCTGTTCCGCAAAGTCAGCCCCAAGGGCGAGGTGAAGGACTGGCAGTTCAACCCGCTCTGGACCCGGCTTGATCGCGAGATCGACGACGAGTACGGCATGCAGCAGCTGGCACTTGCCTCCCGCAACGACCACGTGGTCATCGCCCGCGACCTCTCCCCGCCGGAGCGCGAGACCCTGGCCGAGGCGCTCGGCCGCGCCCTGGCGGATGTGAAGCGGGGCTATTGAGAAAGAGCCAGCACCTTCGGGCCTGAGGCCGGGTGGCCTCAAGCCGTCAGGTCAATCGAGGGTGGCGTGGTGGGCAGCCCAGCTCGATGATGTGTGGTGAATGTGAGAGCCAAGCTGCTCGTCACGCGCGGTTTGTTTCAGCGGACCTGGAGGCATGCCAGGATCGGCCACCCGCGATCACAGGCGTGCGA
>NZ_JAERQE010000004.1 GCF_016734765.1 Microvirga soli
AATCCTGCAAAATCGAAGGCGGTGATGCGCCTGATATCCCAATCGTCTCAACGAGATCGGGATTCTTCACGGACGACTAAGTAGCTTCTCACCGTTGAGGAGAGCCTCGGAAGGCACCAACCATAAATGAAGCGGCGTCAGAAAGCACAATGTGATGAAGGTCGGCCTAGCGATTCAATAGCCAAGCAGAGAGTGAAGGTGGGGAAGAAGGTAGGGAAGCGATATGATATCTTAAGTTTTCGCTAATTTTCTCAGCCACTTAGCTTTAGATGATGGCGGAGGGGGTGGGATTCGAACCCACGGTGGGCTTGCACCCACGGCGGTTTTCAAGACCGCTGCCTTAAACCACTCGGCCACCCCTCCTGATCGCCCGAGGTAGGCTCGGAGATGCGCCAATCTCTAAGGCTGTGACCCCGAGGTCGTCAACTCGTACAGCTTCCTATGGGCCGGTCCAGGGTCAAGAAAACTAACCTGTGGAACAGGTGATTCATTAACTACGTCAGGTCATGCCAGCCAATGATCGCGCAATCGGCACTGACGATCGGATTTCCAAGGACAATCCGGCGCCTGAACAGGGAATTTAGGCCAACTCACTGATAATACTGAGAATTTGTACTCTGCATGACAGTCCCCCATCTCAGGTACGAATCAGGTCTCACAAACGGGAGCATTCGCAGCTCGCTTCTCTTGAGAAGCTGCAAGCAAATGAAATGTTTGTCTTTTTACCTCTGTCTGATACTTAATAACAAATTTAATAGCTTTGCCATTGACAAGCGCGGCTGTTTAACTTTCCTTTAACGACTGAAAAGCACTTTGGCTTGATGCTCGGGCAACCGTGGACTGAGCCATACTCCGTGCTGATAACAGGATGCGAGACGACATGCGTTGCAACCGCGCTGAAGCGAATACGGGGCTGAGGGGAACGATCCCGTCCTTCACTCAACGGGCTGTGCTCCGCGTTGCAGGCGTAACGGCCATCGCCCTTATGGCAGCCAACTGCTCCTCGAATGTCCGTGGAGGAATCGACCCTAAATACGGCGTCGCTCCGAGCCCGAAGGTCGTGGCCGATGGGCAGCCTGTTCCGAAGGGGGGCGGGCGGGAGATGGTCGGCAAGGCCTATACGGTTGCCGGCCGCACCTACGTTCCTGATGCGACCCCGCGTCCGGCCGAGGGGCTGGCCTCTTGGTACGGATCGAACTTCCACGGGCGCATGACGGCGAATGGCGAGGTGTTTGACCGCAATTCAATCGCGGCCGCCCATACGACGATGCCTCTGCCGAGCTATGCCCGCGTCACGAATGTCCAGAATGGCCACTCGATGATCGTCCGCGTCAACGACCGTGGGCCGTTCCACGGCAACCGGGTCATCGATGTCTCGGAGCGGGCCGCTATGGCTCTCGGCTTCAGGCAGCAGGGCACGGCCCGCGTGAAGGTGGAGTATGTCGGCCGGGCGTCCACCAACGGAAGCGACGACCGTATTCTGATGGCAAGCCTCAGAACGGACGGGCAGCCGGCCAGCCTCACCAACACGCCTCCGACCATGATTGCCCAGGCAGCTCCGCAACAGAGCGCGCCGCGTCAGGCCATCGCCCTACGCAGCTTCGAGCCTGACAGCGAGGCTTATCAGGCTCCCGCCAGGGCCTCCCAGCCCTCGGCGATGCCCAGCGCGGTTGCCGTCAATGCGCCTCTGCCGCCCGAGCGGCCCTTCGATCTCGGCACGATCCCCGGTGCGGCAAGCCCGGTGGCCAGAATCAGCTCGGCTACTCCAAGCCAGCCGCAGGCCTCCCGACCAGTGGTCGCCAGTCTCTATGAGACGCCTGCCGGCACGGCGCCTTCTGGCTTCCAGAGGAGCGGCTCATCCACGGGTCCGGCTGCGCAGCGCTTCGTCCTCCGTTAAGCCGGAAACGCCCTCTCTCCTGAGCTGCGTGCCTCCGCACACAGTCCAGCGTGGCTGAATGTTGATTTGTTGTTGACGCGCCACAGATTCGGGATCTCCTAGGGGAAGAACCCGGAGATTTCTAGCGATGCGTCAGCCTCAAGCCGCCCGATTCCTTGCGGCCTTTGCGTTTTTGGTCAGTGGTTTATACCTTGCGTCTCATGGAGCGCATGAGGCAAAAGCCCAGGAATTTCAGACGGCAGCTCCCACGGCCATTCTGATGGATGCCGGGAGCCATGCGGTACTCTTCGAGAAGAACGCGGACGGGCTGACAGCGCCGGCCAGCATGGCGAAGGTCATGACGGCTGAGGTCGTCTTCAATGAAATCAAGAACAGCCGCCTGAATTTCGACAGCGAGTTCGTGGTGTCGGAGAATGCTTGGCGCAAGGGAGGGGGCGGCTCCGGCGGCTCGTCCATGTTCGCCAAGGTGAATACTCCTGTTCGCCTTGAGGATCTCCTGCGTGGCCTGATCATCCAATCAGGCAACGATGCCGCCATCGCCCTTGCCGAAGGTATTGCCGGAAACGAGGACAATTTCGCCCGCATGATGAACGAGCGGGCCAAGCAGATCGGCCTCTCGAAATCCGCCTTCCGGAATGCGACGGGTTATGGTCATCCCGAGCAGAAGGTGACGGTTCGTGACCTGGCGAAGCTCGCCCTCTACGTCATCGAGACCTATCCGGACCTCTACAAGATGTTCGGGGAGCGCGACTTCACCTGGAACAAGATCCGCCAGCAGAACCGCAACCCTCTGCTGTTCGCCGATGTCGGAGCGGATGGGCTGAAAACCGGCAATATAGACGAATCCGGCTATGGACTCATCGGCTCCGCCGTTCAGAACGACCAGCGCCTGATTGTGGTGGTGAACGGCCTGAAGACGGCTAAGGACCGGGCAACCGAATCCAAAAAGCTTCTGGATTGGGGCTTCCGGGCTTTCGAGTCCCAGCAACTCTTTGCGGAAGGGCAGGTTGTTGGCGAGGCTCAGGTTTTCGGTGGAAACATGCGCTCGCTTCCCCTTGTGGCGAAGAAGCCTGTTCGTGTACTTGTGCCCCGTGGCGACGGTGAGCGGGTGACCGCCCGCATCGTCTATACCGGTCCTCTGAAGGCTCCTATACAAAAGGGAGCCGAGGTGGCCCGGCTTCAGGTCAGCCGTGGTGACATGCAGGCTCTCGATATGCCGCTCTATGCCAATGAGGATGTCCAGCAGGGCACGCTGAGCCAGCGGGCCTTCGATGGCCTGCTGGAATTCAGCACAGGCTGGGTTCGCCGCGCATTCTCGAGTCTTGTCGAAAGCATTTGATGGCAGGTTGCTTCATCACCTTTGAGGGCGGGGAAGGCGCAGGCAAGTCGACCCAGATCGAGCGGCTTAAGCAACGGCTGGGAGAACTCGCCCAGCCGGCCCTGGTGACGCGTGAGCCGGGCGGATCGCCTCATGCGGAGGAGATTCGCGCGTTCATCTTAGGTGGGCATGCCAAGCATCTCGGGACCTTCGCGGAGGCTCTTCTGTTCGCCGCAGCCCGCATCGACCACCTGGACAAGACCATTGTCCCGGCCCTCAAACGCGGCACTCACGTTCTCTGCGACCGCTTCGCTGACTCGACCTGGGCCTACCAGGGTTCGGCTGGAAACATCGACAAGGCGCTCATCGACCAGCTCGAGCGAGTGACGCTTCGAGGCATTAAGCCCGACCTGACCTTCATCCTCGACCTGCCGGCTGAAACCGGTCTCGCCCGAGCCCGAGAGCGCCAGGTGGGCAGGGGTGAGAGTGCGGACCGCTTCGAAGGGGAGGCGGCCTCCTTCCATCATTCCCTGCGCCAAGCCTTCCTGGCCATTGCCCGCAACGAGCCGAAGCGGTGCGTGGTGATCAATGCCGACCAGGAGCCCGACGAGGTCGAAGCAGCCATATGGGCTGCCTTACGCGAGAAGCTGCCCCAGCTCACCCAGAACCGCCTGTCGGACAACGCCTTGAGGCCGCTCGATGTCGCGTGACAATCAGGATGTGGTCGAGCCGGACGGGTTCGAAGGAGCGCCGAATCCGCGCGAGCAATTTGCCTTCTTCGGCCACCGGGAAGGCGAAGAGGCTTTTCTGGAGGGGCTCCGCGGTGGCCGCCTGCATCATGCCTGGCTGATTGGCGGGGCGCAGGGCATCGGCAAGGCAACTCTCGCCTACCGGGTCGCCCGGGCTGTTCTCGATCCTCAGAAAGCGAATGAAAGTGCCCTTGCCACCCTGGACGTACCGGCAGACTCCCAGGTGGCCCGTCAGGTCGCAGCCCTGTCCCATCCCAATCTGGCCGTGCTGAGGCGGTCTCCGCCGACAGACAAGAAAGCAGCGTCGACAACGATCCCCGTGGATGCGGTGCGCCGAGCGCTCAACATGTTCGGCTCGACGGCCGCCAATGGCGGTTATCGGGTCTGCATCGTCGACAGCGCCGAGGATCTCACCATCTCGAGCGCCAATGCCCTTCTCAAAGTCATCGAGGAGCCGCCCCCGCGCTCGCTCTTCCTGATCGTGAGCCATGCTCCGCAGCGGGTTCTGCCCACCATCCGCTCCCGGTGCCGGCGCCTGCTGCTGCGCCCCCTCGACAACCAGGAGATCAGGGCGGCCATCGGCTCGCTTGGCTCTCCCTGGTCCGACATACCGGGGGACGTGGTCGATCAGGCGCTCCGCTATGGGGAAGGGTCTGTCCGCCGCACCCTCGAACTGCTCGATGCTGAGAAGGTCGCCTTTATCGATCAGGTCACGAAGCTCCTCGATGGGCTACCCAGAACCGACACGAAGCAGGTTCTCGCCCTGGCGGAGGCGCTCGCGCGGCGCGATGCGGACGACAGCTACGGGCTGACCCTGGAAACCGTCCAGCGCTGGGTCTCCGAGCGGCTGCACGACCGGGCAGGGCTCGGCGCCTCCCGCCTTGCGCCTTTGGTGGAGGTATGTGAGAAGATCGGCCGTTCGGCGCGCGAGATCGACGTGTTCAACCTCGATCGCCGGCCCTTCATCCTGACGATGTTCGACGATCTTGCCGACGCTGTTCGGCGAGCGGCCTGAAGCCTCCGCCGTCCGCAGGATTAGAGGTTCGCAAGTTTCTGGTTAGGATCCGACATGGCCGACAAACAGAAATTCTACATCACTACGGCTATCTCGTACCCGAACGGGGCTCCCCATATCGGTCATGCCTATGAGGTCGTCGCCTCCGATGCGATCGCGCGGTTCAAGCGGATCGAAGGGTTTGACGTCTTCTTCATGACCGGCACGGACGAGCACGGCCTCAAGATCCAGCAGACGGCGGACAAGAACGGCACCACGCCGAAGGCTTTCGTCGACGAGATGGCCGCCAAGTTCAAGGCCATGGCCGACCGGCTGGACTGCTCCTATGACCGCTTCATCCGAACCACTGACGCGGATCACGTGCCTTCGACCCAGGAGCTCTGGCGCCGGATGCACGAGAAGGGAGACATCTACCTCTCCAAGTATTCCGGCTGGTACTCGGTCCGGGATGAGGCCTATTACGACGAGGCCGAACTCACCAAGCAGCCCGACGGCAGCTGGCAGGCGCCCACAGGAACGCCTGTCGAGTGGATCGAGGAGGAAAGCTACTTCTTCCGTCTTTCCGCCTATCAGGATCGTCTGCTTGCCCATTACGACGCTCATCCGGACTTCATCAGCCCGGAAACCCGCCGCAATGAGATCACGAGCTTCGTCAGGTCGGGCCTGCAGGACCTCTCCATCAGTCGCACGACCTTCAACTGGGGCCTGCCGGTTCCGGGTGATCCGAAGCACGTCATGTATGTGTGGATCGATGCGCTCAACAACTACGTGACCGGCTGCGGCTTCCCGAACGAGAACGACCCGCGCTGGCAATACTGGCCGGCCGACGTGCACATCATCGGCAAGGACATCGTCCGCTTCCACACGGTTTATTGGCCGGCCTTCCTGATGGCGGCGGAGCTGCCGCTGCCCAAGCGCGTCTTCGGACACGGCTTCCTGCTCAACAAGGGCGAGAAGATGTCGAAGTCGGTCGGCAACGTGGTCGATCCCTTCGACCTGGCCGACACCTATGGCGTCGATCAGATCCGCTACTTCTTCATGCGCGAGGTGCCGTTCGGACAGGATGGCAACTACTCCCACGAGGCCATCGTTAACCGCATCAATGCGGATCTGGCCAATGATCTCGGCAACCTGGCGCAGCGTTCGCTCTCCATGATCGCCAAGAACTGTGACGCTTCGGTGCCGCAGCCGGGCGCGTTAACCCAGGCCGATCAGGATATGCTTTGGCTGGCCGACGCCCTCCCGGCGAAGACAAGAGCGGCCATGAAAGATTTCGCCCTTCATACGACGCTTGCCGAAATCTGGGCCGTGGTAGCCGAGGCCAACCGGTACTTCGCCTCCCAGGAACCCTGGGTGCTACGCAAGACCAATCCTGAGCGCATGAACACCGTGCTCTACGTCACGGCCGAGGTCCTGCGCGCGGTCGGCATCCTGTCGCAGCCCTTCGTGCCGACTGCCGCGGCCAAACTGCTCGATCTTCTGGCTGTTGCGCCGGAGGACAGGGGTCTTGCTGCTGTCGGGCCGGGGCATCGTCTGGCTGCCGGAACGGCCCTTCCGCAACCGGCCCCGATTTTCCCGCGTTATCTCGAAGCGGAGGCATCCTGACGCGTCCGCTTTGATCGGCCTGAAAGGGCCCCAAGCGGAAGCGTTCGATGTACACCTCATTCATGTTCGCCACCGGGATCGAGAACAGCATCCCGACGATCAACAACGGCCGCACGCGCATCGATCAGATGGAAAAGTGCGGCCACTACAAGCACTGGCGGACGGACTTCGACCTCCTTGAGGAGCTCGACATCCAGGTCCTGCGCTACGGACCGCCGCTCCATACAAGCTTTCTGGGACCTGGCCGCTACGACTGGTCCTTTGCGGACATGACCTTCGGCGAGATCCATCGCCGCAACATCATTCCTATCGTCGACCTCTGCCATTTCGGTGTCCCAGATTGGCTCGGCAACTTTCAGAACCCGGATTTCCCTGATCTTTTCGCAGTTTACGCGGAAGAGTTCGCACGCCGCTTTCCCTGGGTTCAGCTCTACACCCCGATCAACGAGATGTTCATCTGCGCCCAGTTCTCCGCCGCCTATGGCTGGTGGAACGAGCAGTTGCGCAGCGACCAAGCCTTCGTGACGGCGCTGAAGCACATCGTGAAGGCCAATGTGCTCGCCATGGAGCGCATCCTGAAGATCCGCCCGGATGCCCTGTTCATCCAGAGCGAGTCGTCAGAATACTTCCACGCCGAGAATCCGGCGGCCATCAAACCGGCCGAGATCATGAATGCCCGGCGGTTCCTGTCCCTCGACCTTAATTACGGCCGCCGAGTCGACTCGGAGATGTACGAGTTCCTGATGGATAACGGGATGACCCGGGACGAATATCACTTCTTCCTGAGCCGGTCGTCGCTTCGTCACCACTGCATTATGGGAAATGACTACTACGTCACCAACGAGCACAGGGTCTCTGCGGACGGACTGACGCGGGCAGCCGGAGACGTGTTTGGCTATGACGAGATCACCCGGCAATATTATGATCGCTACAAGCTGCCGGTGATGCACACCGAGACGAACCTCATGGAGGGTCCAACGGGCCAAGAGGCCGTGGACTGGCTCTGGAAACAGTGGGCCAACGTGCTTCACGTCCGCAATACCGGCGTGCCGATCGTCGGCTTCACCTGGTATTCGCTCACCGATCAGATGGACTGGGACGTGGCCCTACGAGAGGAGAACAGTCGCGTCACGCCCGTGGGCCTCTACGATCTCGACCGCAATATCCGTCCCGTGGGGCGCTGCTACAAGCAACTGATCCATGCTTGGTGCGATGTTCTGCCAGCCCAGAGTGTGTGCCTCGCCGTTCCCGTGGTTCGTCCGCAGGACCATGATGAGATTGCAGTCCGCAAGCACCAAGAACGACTGCGCAAGATGCGTCGCAAGGAAACGAAAGAGGACGACGAGCCCGCGGCGACCGCTCAGGGTGGCCATCGGTAGACGAGAGCGCTGATCCGATTTATGCAGCCATGCCGCTAGTCGCAGAGGAGGGCGCCTTCACCCATGCTGGTCGACAGCCATTGCCACCTGGATTTTCCGGATTTCCAGAGCCGTCTCCCTGAGGTTCTGTCCGCCGCGGCAGCGGCTGATGTCGGCCGGATGGTGACCATCTCGACCCATGTGGCGCGTGTCGAGACCTATCGGGCTCTGGCGGAGGCGCATGAGAGCATCTTCTGCACGATCGGCACCCATCCCCACAACGCAGCGCTGGAGCCGGACGTACCGGCAGAGCGGCTCATCGAGCTGTCGCACCATCCACGCTGCATCGCCATCGGAGAGGCTGGCCTCGATTATCATTACGATAAGAGCCCGCGCGACGTGCAGCAGCGGGTCTTTGTCACCCATATCGAGGCGGCCCGCGAAACCCGGCTGCCACTGGTGATCCATGCCAGGAACGCCGACGAGGACATGATCAGGATCCTGTCCGAGGAGATGAGGCGAGGGCGCTTCGATGCGGTTCTCCACTGCTTCTCATCCGGCGAGAGGCTCGCCCAGGTCGGTGTCGACTTGGGTTTCTACGTATCCTTTTCAGGAATTCTGACCTTTCGGAATTCGGAGGAGATCCGCCGGATCGCTGCCGCCGTTCCCCAGGATCGTCTGCTGGTCGAGACCGACGCGCCCTATCTTGCCCCCGTCCCGCACCGCGGCAAAACCAACGAACCGGCCTTCGTAGCTCATACGGCCCGTGTTCTCGCCGAAACCATCGGCGTGACCGACGAGGATATCGCCGCGCTGACGACAGCCAACTTCTACCGGCTTTTCACCAAGGCCGCGGCCGTCGATGCTGAATTCAGGCAGGCGCTCGCATCATGACGTTGCGCCTGACGATCCTCGGTTGCGGGTCTTCCGCCGGCGTGCCGCGCGTGGGAGTTGGCTGGGGTGCCTGCGACCCGATCAACCCTAAGAACCGACGCCGGCGCTGTTCCGTCCTGGTAGAGCGAACCGGTCCGGACGGCGCCAGCACAACCGTGCTGGTCGATACCGGCCCTGACGTGCGCGACCAGTTGCTCGGGGCCCATGTCCGCCGTCTGGACGCAGTTCTCTATACCCACGAGCATGCCGACCACATTCACGGAATCGACGATCTGCGCCCGCTCGCCCTCGT
This sequence comes from Microvirga soli, assembly GCF_016734765.1. Classification (GTDB taxonomy): domain Bacteria; phylum Pseudomonadota; class Alphaproteobacteria; order Rhizobiales; family Beijerinckiaceae; genus Microvirga; species Microvirga soli. The sequence goes on from NZ_JAERQE010000004.1 coordinate 9,129, forward strand.
CCAGCGCCACCGGATCCCAGTCTATGCGGACCGGATGACCAGCGAACTCCTGATGATGCGCTTCGGCTACTGCTTCGAGACGCCGGCCGGGAGCAGCTATCCGCCGATTCTGAAGATGCACCATCTGAAACCCGGAGTGCTGACCTCGCTGGCAGGGCCAGGCGGTACCATAGAGGCGATGCCGTTCAGGATGGTTCACGGCGATATCGATACCCTGGGATTCCGGTTCGGGAGCATCGCCTATGCTCCGGACGTGAGCGAAATGCCCGAGGAGAGCCTGCGGCATCTGGAAGGCTTGGACATCCTGATCCTCGATGCCTTGCGCTACACGCCGCATCCGACGCATTTTTCCGTGTCGGAGGCTCTGGCGCTGATCGAAGCGCTCAAGCCCAAGCGGGCGATCCTGACGAACCTTCATACGGACCTCGACTACGAGAAGCTGCGTCGCGAACTTCCGCCGCAGATCGAACCCGCCTATGACGGGATGCAGATCGAAGCCCGCTGACGGAGCCAATGAACCGAGCCTCAACCGATCCGTACCCACGCACCCCGGATGGCCGCTATTTCGTGGTCCGTGGTCGATTGTGGCGCCTCAGCAATCCGGATCTGGAGCCCATGGAGCGCGAGCGTCTCGTGAAGGGGCTGATGGCAGCCCGCCGGGCCATTCGCAACGTGAGGGATGATCCGGAGGCTTTGGCCAAGACCCGTGCGCAGATTGATGCTGTAAAGCGGGCCCTTGGTGAGCGTGGTCCAGTCTGGTGGAGTGACGGCGCGCCGGACTATAACCGGCGACTGGTAAGAGATACACCATATGCCGAATGGTATCTCTCGCTTGGATCAGAATTCCAGATCGATTGGAAGACATAGAAGGCCACTTAGGCATCTTCCAATTTAAGTTCCATAATATATCTTATGCGAATTTCATATGCATAGCTCCAGACCTCTCCCCTCGGGTTCGAGGCTATCTATTTCAGGCTTCTGGTGAGTAAAATGCGATCGGCGATGACCGGCTTTGAAGAGCCGATCATCGCATGCCCTCAGTCAGAACATGTCCGATGGGCCTCGAATGGGACAGGATGCTAGATAGCTCAAACCCAATACGCTTAAGATGCGGCTTCCGGCTCTGCCGCTTCATCGACGGCCGTCCAACTATGGGTGATTTCAGCTACGGCGCCGAGCATGATCGAGGCCGAGCAATATTTCTCCTTGGACAGTTGGATCGCCCGCTCCACCTTTGCCGGCGCCAGATCCTTGCCGGCGACACGGTATTCGAGATGGATCTTGGTGAAGACTTTGGGATCGGTTTCCGCACGCTCCGCAATCACCTCGACCTCGCAATCCGACACATGCTCCCGGCCCTTCCTGAGGATCTGCACCACGTCGAAGGCCGTGCAGCCGCCAAGCCCGATCAGCAGCATCTCCATGGGACGGATCCCGAGATTGCGTCCGCCATATTCAGGCGCTCCGTCCATTACGACGGCATGCCCGCTGCCGGACTCGCCCACGAACATCATGCCATCGACCAGTTTGACACGCGCCTTCATCGTACTCTTCCTCAATCTTCTCATAGAAATCGGCTCAATTCATACACCGCTACTCCAGGCACATGGCGCAAATCCAGCTAGCCGCGGGTTTTGTCCGCAGGGTATGAGACTGGCTGAGCGAGCAGGAATTAACCATGAAGCCTTCAACCGACATTACACGCCTCCTGGAGATCATGGCGGCCCTGCGCACACCCGGAACAGGCTGCCCCTGGGACCTCGAGCAGGATTTTGCATCGATAACGCCATATACGCTTGAGGAGGCTTACGAGGTCGTGGATGCCATCGAGCGCGGCGACTTGGCGGATCTGCGGGACGAACTCGGCGATCTGCTGCTTCAGGTGGTTTTCCATGCCCGCATGGCCGAGGAGCAGGGTGCTTTCGCCTTCGGCGATGTGGTCGAGGCCATTACGCGAAAGCTCATACGGCGGCATCCTCATGTCTTCGGCAGCACTACCGACCTGTCGCCCGCGGAGGTGAAGAGCCTCTGGGATTCCATCAAGGCCGAGGAGAAGGCGGAGCGAAAGGCGGAGCGCGCGCGGATGGGCTTGTCACCGGAGGCGCACGAGGCCGGTTTTCTCGGTGGCATTCCGACGGCCCTGCCCGCCCTGACACGAGCCCAGAAGCTGACATCGAAGGCCGCCAAGGTCGGCTTCGACTGGCCTGACGCCAGCCAAGTGATCCACAAGATTCACGAGGAACTGGATGAGGTTAAGGAGGCTGCTTCATCCAAGGACAGAGACAGGATCGAGGATGAAATCGGGGATCTGCTCTTTTCCGTAACCAACCTCGCCCGTCACTTTGCAATCGAACCGGAGCGGGCGCTGCGGCGGACGAATGCCAAGTTCGAGCGACGCTTCAGGGCAGTCGAGCAGGGTCTGGGCAAGCAGGATCGGAGCCTCGACGATGCCACGCTCGAAGAGATGGAGCGTCTCTGGGTGGAGGCGAAGATGGCCGAGCGGGAGCCCGGCGCGTCGTCATAGAACGCGGGCTTCGGGGAAGCGGTTCAGGAAGCGGGGTTCCTTGCCGGCGACGAGGCGCACCTGGAGTACGGTGTGCCCATTCTCCTTCGTCTGACGCTCGAGGATCTCCGTGTTCTCATGGAGCCAGGCGAGCCCCTGCCCGTCCTCGGCCGCCACATCGACCTCGTAGGTTAGCCTCCCGAGCGCCAGGTGCTGCTCGATGGTGGCGAGCAGTTCGGGAATGCCATCGCCGGTCAGGGCGGAGATGAGGATCGGCCGCCTCTCCTCGCCGGTTCGCTGTGAGGTTGCGGCAAGCCGCTCCCGGTCCGCCTCAGAGAGAAGATCGGCCTTGTTCCAGACCTCGATGATACGCCGGGTATCGTCAGGGTCGATCCCGAGTTCCCGCAGGACCACGGCCACATCGCCCGCTTGGGCCTCGGCCTCCCCGTGAGAGACGTCACGGACATGCAGCAGCACATCGGCTTCGACGACATCTTCAAGGGTGGCGCGGAAGGCCGCTACCAGCATGGTGGGTAGATCGGAAATGAATCCGACGGTGTCCGACAGGATGGCCTTTTCCCCGTGAGGAAGATCGATAGCTCGTGAAGTGGGATCGAGTGTTGCAAACAGCATGTTCTCAGCCAGAACGTCGGCTTGGGTCATGCGGTTGAAGAGCGTGGATTTGCCTGCGTTGGTGTAGCCGACGAGCGCGATGATGGGATAAGGCACCCGCCGCCGGCTCGTCCGGTGCAGGGACCGGGTTTTCACGACCCCTTCCAGATCCCGCTCGATCCGGTTCATCCGTTCCTGGATCATGCGCCGGTCGGCCTCGATCTGCGTTTCGCCAGGACCGCCAAGGAAGCCGAAGCCGCCGCGCTGGCGCTCGAGGTGGGTCCAAGACCGGACCAACCTACCCTTCTGATAGGACAGATGCGCCAGCTCGACCTGCAGGGTGCCTTCTTTTGTCCGAGCGCGCCGGCCGAAGATCTCAAGGATCAGGCCCGTGCGGTCGATGACCTTGGCGCCCCAGGCTTTTTCGAGATTGCGCTGCTGCACGGGGCTCAGCGCGCAGTCCATCACGACGAGCCCGATCTCCTCCGCCCGGACCAAGCCGGCCAGTTCCTCAACCTTGCCGCTCCCGATGAAGGTAGCCGGGCGGGGCGATGACAGAGGGGCAATGAGGGAGCGGACGATGGTGAGATCGATGGCAAGGGACAAGCCCGTGATCTCGTCGAGACGAGCCTCGGGAGGGCGAGGGTTGCCCCCCTCGCCTTCGGCGTCCATGGACACGCGCCGCTTGCGTGTCAGGTAGGGCCCGACAACGAGCGTCCGAGTGCCTGCCGCAACCTCTTTCTCAGGTTCGGCAAGCTGAGCGAGACGTTCTTCCCCCGGGGTCCGCGGTTCCGTCACCTCAAGCCTTCTCGCCAGCCTCGTCGATCTGGTCGAACAACTGAACGGGCTGTCCCGGCATGATGGTGGAAATGGCGTGTTTGTAAACCAGCTGGGAGTGACCATCCCTGCGCAGGAGGACGCAGAAATTGTCGAACCAGGTCACGACCCCCTGGAGCTTCACTCCGTTCACGAGAAAGATCGTCAGGGGTATTTTCTGCTTCCGGACATAGTTGAGGAAGGTGTCCTGAAGGTTCTGCGCGCGATCGCCCGCCATTGAAGTTGCCTCGCCAGCCCATCGCCGCCGGTCTTGGCTATGGGGCCGCCTTGATATGATTGTCCGCTTTCGTGCGGTCGGTGACCGGCCTACATATTACAGGGCGAACAGCCGCGTTCGGCAAGGGGGACGCAACGGTTCTACCTCCTCGGAGCGCATTTTCCCGTGGATTGGTAGGTTTTAGTTCCAGCCGGCCGAAGGTGTGTGCCCCTGCGGAACATCGGCAGCGGGTCATCAGCCGCCGATGCCCAGAGATTTCAGCTTCCGGTGCAGGGCGGAGCGCTCCATTCCGATGAACTCCGCCGTCCTGGAGATATTGCCGCTGAAGCGGGCAATCTGCGCCAGGAGATATTCCCGCTCGAAAATTTCACGGGCGTCGCGCAGGGGCAGGCTCATGAGCTTTTCACCCCCTGCCCCGCCAGGCGTGCTCGGAACGAGCGCACCGATCTCGGACGGCAACATGTCGGCCGTGACCTCCGCGTCGGGCTCCCCCGAGGTGAGGATCATCAGGCGCTCGACGTTGTTCCTCAGCTGACGCACGTTGCCCGGCCAGTCGTGGGATTGCAGCACCGCCATGGCGTCCTCGGCGATGCGCCGCTTCGGCAGGCCCGTAGTCGACGAGATCTGCTCCATGAAGAACTCGATCAGCTCCGGCACATCCTCCCGGCGCTCGGCCAGGGACGGCACCCGAATCGGAATGACGCCGAGGCGGTGGAACAGGTCCTCGCGGAACCGACCGGCAGCAATTTCAGCCGGCAGATCGCGGCTGGACGAGGAGACGATGCGCACATCCACATGGACCCGGGTCGTTCCGCCGACCCGTTGGAAGTTCTGGTCCACGAGAACGCGCAGGATCCGGTTCTGCGTCTCCCGGGGCATGTCGGCGATCTCATCGATGTAGAGGGTGCCGCCATGAGCCTCTTCGAGCGCTCCGACGCGGCGGCCCCCGCCTTCGCCACCTTCCGTGCCGAAGAGCTCGGCTTCCATGGTATCCGGTGTGATGGTCGCGGCCGAGAGCACCACGAAGGGGCCGTTTGTGCGGGTGGAGAGACCGTGAAGGGTCCTGGCCGTCAACTCCTTGCCTGACCCCGGTGCACCGGTGATCAGGATGCGGGCATTCGTCGGAGCCGCCCGCTCGACGGCTTGCCGAAGCTGGTTCATCACGATGGACTTGCCGGCAATGCGGCTCGCCTGAACGGAACGGGAGCGGAGGTCGCGAACCTCGCGCTTCAGTCGAGATGCCTCAAGGGCCCGCTCGGCGACAAGCACGAGCCGGTCCGCCTTGAACGGCTTCTCAATGAAGTCGTAGGCGCCGGCCTTGATGGCCGAGACTGCGGTCTCAATGTTGCCGTGGCCTGAGATCATCACCACGGGCAGGTCGGGGTGCTGGCTCTTGACGATCTCAAGCACCTGTAGACCATCCAGGCGGCTTCCCTGCAGCCAGATGTCCAAGAAGACAAGGTGGGGACGCCGCGTTTCGATGGCCGCCAGGGCGTCGTCGGACGTCCCAGCCGTGCGCGTCCTATGGCCCTCATCCTCAAGGATGCCGGCCACGAGTTCGCGAATGTCGACTTCATCATCGACGACGAGAATATCAGCGCTCATAGGCTTGCCCTGCGAGAATCGTTTCGATTGGAAGCGCCCACTGGCTCTTCCGATGAAATCTGTTTCGTTTTCGGGATCCACATGCGGACCTGACCGCCCCGTCCAGCGGGATTGTCGGCCAGTTCCATGCCACCCCCATGGTCTTCCAGGATCTTTGCGACGATCGGCAATCCCAGTCCGGTTCCGCCCTCGCGGGTCGTCATGTAGGGCTCCAGCAGGCGCTGCCGCCCTTCGACCGGGAAGCCCTTGCCGTTGTCGGTCACGGCCAAAATCAGATAGTCCGGATGCGTATCGTCCAGAAGGACGGAGATCTGTCCCTGTCCTCTCTCCGCCTCTGGTACCGCCGCAATGGCTTCCGTCGCATTCTTGATGATGTTGGTCACGGCCTGAGACACGAGCCGGCGGTCGAACGGCGCGACAAGGGATCCTTGCGGCACCTGATCGACGAACTCGATCTCAGGATGGGCGATCTTCATCATGAAGACCACCTGCCGGATCGTCTCAGCCAGATCCTCGTTGCCGATGGTCGGCTTTGGCATGCGGGCGAAGGATGCGAACTCGTCGACCATCCGCTTGATGTCGTCGACCTGCCGCACGATGGTGTCCGTGCATTGGTCGAACACCTCGCGGTCAGTAGTGATCACCTTGCCGTACTTCCGGCGGATGCGCTCGGCCGAGAGCTGGATTGGCGTGAGAGGATTCTTGATCTCGTGTGCGATCCGACGCGCCACGTCGGCCCAGGCAGAGGTCCGCTGCGCCAGGACGAGATCCGTGATGTCGTCGAGGGTGATAACGAGATCCCGCTTTTCGCTGCGGGTCTGCTCGCTGGTCACGCGGACGTTGATCGTGCGCTCCTTGCCCCGGCGCGCGATATGGATCTGCTGCTGCATCAAGCGCTGGCGCCCATGGCTCATCTCCTCGACGAGCGAAGTCACCTCCGGCAGGATCATGGTGATCGGCTTGCCGAGCAGTTCCTCCCTGGAGGCTCCGAGCAGGGCCTCAGTCGAGGGATTGACGATGGTGATCACACCACGGGCATTCACGCCGATCACGCCGGCCGAGACCCCGGCGAGAACCGCTTCGGTGAAGCGGCGCCGGCGATCCATGAGCTCGCTCGCCGTAGTGAGGCCGTCATGCTGGCGGCGCAGTTCCGAGGTCATCTTGTTGAATGTCTCGCCCAGATGGCCGAGATCCCCCTCGCCTCGCTTGACGGGAACCTGGACGTAGAAGTTGCCGGTCGCGACTTGGTCCGTCGCATGGATGAGGCGCCTGACCGGCGCCACGAGGCGGTTTGCAAATTTCAGCCCGAACCAGACTGCCGAGAGCAGAACGATCAGGGCGATGAGTGCGAACATGGACGCGAAGGCGATCTGGATGCCGGCCTTCTTCTGATCGAGTGCTTCATAGAAAGCTACCCCGGCCTCCGCCACCTGCGGAAACTCGATAGCGCGCGGATCCACTTCGCGCGCTACGTAGAGGATGCGCCCGCCATGGGCATCGAGCTTCAGGGCGGAGCGGAAGATGTTGCCGCTGCCCCGTGTGAAAAGGCACAAGGCTTCCTGGGAGCTTGCCTCCTGAAGATCTGCCTGGGAGGGCTGAGGAATGTTCTCGACTTTCTTCACCTCGATCCGCTCGACTACCGTACCATCCGGATCGACGATCATGGCCAGCGGCAAGCCGAGGAAGACCGCGCGGGAATTCATAAACTCCCGAAACAGGTTGCGGTCGGCGTCGAAGAGGACCTTCGCACGATTGAGATCAGCTGCCATCAGCTGAGTTTCTCGCGCTAGGGTCCGGCACTGCATCTCCCGGTAGGAGTGGGCGATGGACACCGTGTTGTTCATGAGGTTCTTGAGCGCCCCGGTGAACCAAGGGTCGAGACCGCGCTCCAACGTCACCGTCGCAACGCCCGCAACGAGAATTGCCGGTAGAACGGCGACTAGGCTGAAAAGCCCGACAATGCGTACGTGGAGGCCCGCAGCGGCAGCCCCCGCCCTGCGTTCCCGCACGAGCTTTCTGGTCTGCCAGGCCACAATCCCAAGGAGCACGACGATCAGCACGCCGTTGAGCGTGAATACCCACACGACGACGTTGTGGGTCGGCAGGATGGGCGTGGCGCCGGCAAGGATCAGGAACGTGGCAAGAGCCGATGCCAGAGCCGACAGCACGGCACCATAGCCCAACCAGCCGAGACCGGTCTGGGACGGCTCGGCCGCCTGACGCTGTGCAATGGTGTCCTGATCGATCAAGACTGAAGCCCCACGAGATCGGGCGCCCTCGATACGGCACCCTGTCATGAGGTGATGCACCAACACAACACTGTGGTCAAATTATTACAGCCTAGACGGATCAGGCTCTATTCGAGCGCACGACCATGAGATCCAGGTCCCGCACCTTCTTGCGCAGAGTGTTGCGGTTAACCCCGAGAAGCTCCGCCGCCCTGATCTGATTGCCCCGGGTGGCCGCCAAGGCCGCCCCGATCAATGGTCCTTCGATCTCGCGCAGGATCCGATGATAGAGGCCGGGAGGTGGAAGCGAGTCCCTGAAGCCGGAGAAGTATTCGCTCAGGTGCCGTTCCACGGCATCCGACAGGCCCTCCGATCCCTGGAGATTAGGCTGGCTGGACTTCCCGGCGGGCTGCGGCGGCAGAAGAGGCTGGGAGTCGAGTTCGGAGTCGATAATCGCTCCGGTGATCATGTCCTGAGGGTAGAGTGCAGCCAAGCGCCGCACTAAGTTCTCCAACTCGCGCACGTTGCCAGGCCAGCGGTAGCGCTTAAGCCGATCCATAGCCTCTACATCGAGTTGCTTGCGGCCTAGCCCCTCCTTCTCCACCAGCACGAAGAAGTGGCGGGCGAGATCCGGGATGTCCTCAATGCGTTCGCGCAGGGGCGGAAGCCGCAGCGGGACGACGTTCAGCCGGAAATACAGGTCTTCGCGGAACAGACCCTGCTGGATCAGGACGCGCAGGTCCTTGTTGGTGGCAGCCACGATGCGGACATTGGTCTTGATCGGCACACGTCCGCCGACAGTGGTGTACTCGCCCTGCTGGAGAACGCGCAGGAGCCGGGTCTGTGCCTCCATCGGCATATCGCCGATTTCGTCGAGGAAGAGCGTGCCCCCTTCGGCCTGCTCGAAACGGCCCGTGCTGCGGGCGGTGGCCCCGGTGAAGGCACCCTTCTCGTGGCCGAACAGCTCGGATTCGATGAGTTCCCGCGGGATCGCGGCCATGTTCACGGCCACGAACGGCCCCTGCCGACGCTTGCCGTAATCGTGGAGCGCCTTGGCGACGAGTTCCTTGCCCGTACCGGACTCGCCCGTGATCATCACGGTCAGATCGGTGGGCATGAGGCGGGCCAGCGCCCGATAGATCTCCTGCATCGCCTGCGAGCGTCCGACGAGCGGGATATCCTCGTTCTCCGGGGCTGGTTGAGCGCCGGTGGGCACGCTGCGCGGGCGGGAAAGCGCCCGGCCGACGACGGCTACCAGCTCCTTCAGGTCGAATGGCTTTGGCAGATACTCGTAGGCACCGCGTTCAGACGCCTTGATAGCCGTCATGAACGTGTTCTGGGCGCTCATGACGATGATCGGAAGGTCCGGCCGGATCTTCTTGATGCGCGGCAGGAGATCGAAGGCGTTCTCGTCGGGCATCATCACGTCGGTGATGACGAGATCGCCTTCTCCCTGGGAGACCCAGCGCCAGAGAGTGGCGGCATTGCTTGACGAGCGGACCTCATAGCCTGCTCGCGAGAGCGCCTGGTTCAGGACGGTCCGGATGGCCGCATCGTCATCAGCAAGGAGAATCTGTCCGCTCGGCATTGGTCAGCCCTATAAATCGGTCCCGCGGCCGTCGCCGGCGCGGTGCATGGGGAGGAGAATTCGGAAGGTAGTCCGCCGGGGCGCCGGCTCGCATTCGACGATGCCGCCATGATCGCCCACGATCTTGGCAACGAGCGCCAGTCCAAGTCCGCTGCCCTGGACCTTCGTGGTCACGAAGGGGTCAAAGAGATCGCTCATCAGCTCGGGCGGAATGCCCGGGCCGTTGTCCATGACGCTCAGCTCGATCGGCAGGCTCACCCGCTCCTGCGAACCGGGCACCTGCAGCCTGACTCCGGTTCGGAACGCCGTCGACAGAATGATTTCTCCGTCCGGTGCATCAATACCGATGGCCTCGGCGGCATTCTTGACGAGGTTCAGGATGACCTGGATCAGCTGATCGCGGTTGCCGAGGACGGGCGGTAGCGACGGATCGTAGTTCTCGGCAAAGCGGATGTGGCGGGCAAACCCCGACTGCGCCAACCGTTTCACGTGATCAAGCACGCCGTGGATGTTGACAGCCCCCCGTTCCACGGGCCGCTCCTCACCGAACACCTCCATGCGCTCTACGAGCTTCACGATGCGGTCGGTCTCATCACAGATGAGCCGCGTCAGCAGCCGGTCGTCCTCGTTCGCCGACTGCTCAAGCAACTGAGCAGCGCCGCGGATGCCGGAGAGCGGGTTCTTGATCTCGTGGGCCAGCAGGGCACCCAGCGCCGTGATGGAGCGGGCGGCCCCTCGATGGGTGAGCTGGCGATTCATTTTGTCGGCGATCGTTCGCTCCTGAAGCATGACGATCACACTGTCGTCGTCATCACCCAGCGGGCAGGCCGAGACATCGACGATACGCTCGGCACCGAGGCGCGGGCTGCCGATATCGACCCGGTGCTCGCTGACGCTGGAGCCCCTGTGGCGAACATCATCGACCAGCGCCATGGCCGGCGAGCCGAAAGGCAGCAGGTCGTTGAGCTTCTGGCGCTGCATCATGCGCAGGCTCATCTCAAAGAACGACTCGGCGGCCGCATTGGCATGCACGATCCGATGCTCAGGCCCGACCGTGAGGACCGGAATCGGCAGGGCGTTCATGACCAGGTCATTGATCGGAAGAGCCGTCATGCAGCGTCTCGCTCCAGATGATTGTAAAGCGAGCGCAGCAGCGCGATTACGGCTCTCGGCTCCTCCGACGTGACAAGCCCCATGCGAACCCCTGGGAGCACCTGGAAGCCCGAGGCGAGTGCCACATCTGCATAGGCGGCCAAGTGCTTACGGGCATGGCGGATGCCGGTCTTTTCCCCGTAGAGGGAGAGCAATCCCTCGTAGTGTTCGACGGCGATGGACGTCATCTCTTCCGGTGACGGATCGGGAATGGTGCGCCCCTGAAGGGCTGCGCCGATCTGGCCGACGAGCCACGGCCGCCCCACGGCCGAACGGCCTATCATCACGGCGGCGGCCCCGGAAGCAGCCAAGCAGCGCCGCGCCTCCTCCAAGGAGCCGATATCGCCGTTGGCGATCACCGGAATGCGGACAGCTTCCACCACTGGCGCGATGGCGTTCCAGTCTGCCTGTCCTTTGTAGAATTGCTGGCGCGTGCGGCCGTGGACGGTAACCGCTTTCACGCCAAGGGCCTCGGCCTTGCGGGCAAGATCCGGCGCATTGATGCTCTGATGATCCCAGCCAAGCCGCATCTTCACCGTTATGGGAACGCTGCCCGCCTGCACCGTTGCCTCAATGAGGCGAGCGGCATGCTCCAGGTCACGCATGAGCGCGGACCCGGCATAGCCGCCGATGACGCGCTTTGCCGGGCATCCCATGTTGATGTCGATGATGCGGGCCCCTGCCCCTTCGGCCACGCGGGCGGCTTCCGCCATCCAGCGAGGCTCGCACCCGGCAAGCTGGACCACATGCGGCTCGATTCCAGCGCCCTCGGCGCGCAGCTGCGCCTCCTCGGAACCTTGAACCAGCTCGTCAGAAGCCACCATCTCGGTAACGACAAGGCCGGCACCCAGACGCTTGGCAATACGCCGGAAGGCAACGTCGGTGACACCGGAAAGGGGAGCCAGGATGGCGTTGCAATCGACCCGCAAGGGTCCAATGCTGAAACCACCATAGCCTAAATTTTGATCACACTTCATTGTGCCTATTTAATAGCCATATTCAGCCGATGAGCAAGCTCTCCCGTGTGGGATTTGCCTTCTTCCAGCTTCACGCTAAGGAGAGCGCGTGTTGCGGAGAACCTTCTCGATGTCAGTTGCCGCCCTCATCGTTGCCGCGGGACGTGGATCGCGTGCGGGAGAAGGAACCCCGAAGCAGTACAGGGATCTCCGGGGACATTCGGTCCTGGCCCGAACCCTCACCGGCTTCCTCTCGCATCCCGGAATCGACCGCACTCTCGTGGTGATTCACCCCGACGACCGGGATCTCTATGAGGCAGGCATTGCGGCCTTAACACCCCTACCGTCGGCACTTCTGCCATGCGTTTACGGTGGCCATACACGCCAGGATTCGGTGCGGAACGGCCTTGAGGCGCTCGCCACTTCATCCCCGGATATCATTCTCGTCCACGATGCAGCCCGCCCCTTCGTGAGCCCAAAACTCATCGACAGAGCGATCACGGCAGCCCTGCGCTCGGATGCGGCCGTACCCGGAACACCCGTCACCGACACGATAAAGGTGATTGGCAGCCGGTCCGAGGTCGTCTCGACCCCCGACAGGGCAAGCCTCAGGGCCGTGCAGACGCCGCAGGCTTTCCATTTTCCCCTGCTGCTCGACGCTCACCGCAAGGCGGCAGCCGCAGGGCTCCACGATTTCACCGACGACGGCGCTCTTGCGGAATGGGCCGGGCTGCCGGTTCAGGTGTTCGAGGGAGAGAACGGCAACATCAAGCTCACTCACCCGGCCGACTTCCTGGAGGCAGAGCGGCGACTGAAAGGTTCATTGATGACATATATCACTAAGCTCGGCACAGGGTTCGACGTCCATGCCTTCGGCGACGGGGATCATATCTGGCTCGGCGGGATCAAGGTGCCCCACGACCGGGGCGTGATCGCCCATTCCGACGGTGACGTGATCCTGCATGCCCTTACCGATGCGCTTCTCGGCGCCCTGGCCGACGGGGATATCGGCACCCACTTCCCGCCGAGCGACCCTCAATGGCGCGGCGCCTCCTCAGACCGATTCCTGGCTCACGCGATCAGCCTAGTGCAGAAGCGCGGTGGCATCGTCGATCATCTCGACGCCACGCTCCTTTGTGAGAAGCCACGCCTGGGGCCTCACCGGGAGGCCATGCGCCAGCGCATCGCTGAAATCGCCGGACTTCGCATCGATCAGGTCTCGCTCAAGGCGACCACGACCGAGAAACTCGGCTTCACAGGGCGCAGCGAGGGAATCGCTGCCCAGGCCGCCGCAACCATCCGCCTGCCGGAGGGGAACGCATGAGCCCAGACCTGAGAGACCGTGCCGCCACCCTGCTCGGTGCCTATCGCCAGAAGGGGCTGAAGATCGCCACGGCGGAATCCTGCACCGGGGGTCTGGTCGCTGCCCTTCTGACCGAGATTTCCGGTTCTTCGGCCGTAGTGGAGCGCGGCTTCGTCACCTACTCAAACGAGGCCAAGACGGAGCTGATCGGCGTGCCTGCCGGTCTGATCGGTGCTGACGGGGCTGTGAGCGAGCGGGTGGCCCGAGCTATGGCCGAGGGCGCGCTCACGCATTCCCGGGCCGATGTGGCGGTGGCGATCACCGGCGTGGCGGGCCCGACCGGTGGAACGGCGACGAAGCCCGTCGGCCTCGTGCATTTCGGTTTGGCGCGAAAGGGATCTCCGACGATCCACTTGGAACGCCGCTATGGCGACCTTGGACGGGAGAATGTGCGCCGCCGGGCGGTGGAGGATGCGCTGTCGCTGCTGGAGCAGGCTGTCGGCTGATCAGGCGCGGGCCTTGGAGGCGACGCCGTATATCTCGTCCGCCCGCTCCTCGAAGGCTTCCGTGAACTTGCGGAAGGCCTTGTCGAAAACGCTGCCCATCAGAAGCCCCAGAGCAAAGCTCTTGAATTCGTAGTTGATGTAGAACTCGACATCGCACCCGCCGGGCGCCTCCCGAAAGGTCCAGCGGTTCTCCAGGTACTTGAACGGCCCATCCACGTACTCGACCGTGATCTTCCGGCGAGGATCGTCCAGGGTCACACGGGTGGTGAAGCTCTCGCTGATGGCCTTGTAGCCCACCGACATGGTGGCCACGAGGGTCTCGATGCCCTCCCCGCTCTGGACCCGCCTCATGACCCTCAAGCTCTCGCACAGGGGGAGGAACTCCGGATAGCGCTCCACATCGGCCACGAGCGCGAACATCTGATCAGGCGTATGCTTCACAGTCCGGTTGGTGCGGAAGGTCGGCATGACTCAGGCGGCCTCTCTGAAGGTTGCAAGTTCGGCCTCCAGGGCCGGGATGTCGGATCGGGAGAGTAAGGTGTAAACGCGTTGGTCCGGACGCAGGCGCTCCAGCATCCGAGTGGTCTTCGGTCGCATCTTGTGCGGGTAGGACCAGATCCAGCGCATGAAGGAGAAGTCGAAGCGTTCGATACAGCCGGGTCCCAGATCCGGCCTCGTGCGCCCGTAATGCTTGACGACCCGCCACAGCGCACTTCCCAGGCACTGCCAGCGCGGCAGATCGAGCCAGACGATGGCTGTCGCGCGGGGCACACGGATGTCGAAGGTGCTGGCGTAGTTGCCTTCCATGATCCAGGCTGGGCGGGCGGCGAGCGCCGTCAGGTGCGCGCGCCATTCGGGCTTGGTCGGCGTCGTCCAGCCGGGTCCGAAATACTCTCGGTCGAGGTGGATCACGGGCAGGCCAAGGCGCTCGGCGAGACGGGCCGCCAGGGTGCTCTTGCCCGCGCCCGGGCTGCCGATGACCAGAATGCGCTGCATGCCTCAGCCCGGTTAGTTAGCCAAGCTTCGCGAGACGGGCCGCCTTCAGCTTGGCAAAATCCTCACCTGCGTGATGCGAGGAACGCGTCAGCGGGGTCGAGGAGACCAGGAGGAAACCCTTGGCATAGGCGGTGGTTTCAAAGGCCTTGAACTCGTCGGGCGTGACGAAGCGGATCACCTGGTGGTGCTTCTTCGTCGGCTGGAGGTACTGGCCGATGGTCATGAAATCCACATCCGCCGAGCGCAGGTCGTCCATGAGCTGGAGCACTTCGTTCCGCTCCTCGCCGAGGCCGACCATGATGCCCGACTTGGTGAAAATGGTCGGATCGAGCTCCTTCACCTGCTGCAGCAGGCGGATGGAGTGGAAGTAGCGGGCGCCGGGACGGACTTTCAGGTACTTGGACGGCACGGTCTCAAGGTTGTGGTTGAACACGTCGGGCTTGGCCGCAACCACGACCTCCAGCGCGCCGGGCTTCCTGAGAAAGTCCGGGGTGAGAATCTCGATGGTGGTCTTAGGGCTCCGGGCGCGGATGGCATGGATCACGTCGGCAAAGTGCTGCGCGCCGCCGTCTGAGAGATCGTCGCGGTCCACGGAGGTGATGACCACGTGCTCAAGGCCGAGCTTTTCCACGGCCTTTGCCACGCTCTCGGGCTCGTTCGGATCGAGCGCCTCCGGCATGCCGGTCTTCACGTTGCAGAAGGCGCAGGCACGGGTGCAGGTGTCGCCCATGATCATGAAGGTGGCGTGCTTCTTCTCCCAGCACTCGCCGATATTGGGGCAGCCCGCCTCCTCGCAGACGGTCACGAGCTTGTTCTCGCGCACGATCCGGTTGGTCTCGGCCCATTTGGGCGAGCCCGGCGCCTTCACACGGATCCAGTCCGGCTTGCGCTGCTGGACCGGCTGGTCCGGCCGGTGCGCCTTCTCCGGGTGGCGAGGGCGCTGATCCTTGTTCAGAAGGTCGAGAACGACGGCCATGAAGCTAAACCTTTGGGGCGAAGGGATCCCGCCCCTTCCTGACATGCGCCTGATTTAAGGCTTCCGCGGCTCAATCGCAAATGCTCAGATTGCGGAGCAGGCCTTCCTTCCGAGGCTCCCAAGGAGAAGATGCCCGTGCAACTTCTGGGTTACTGCCCGAACCGAAACCTCCGATTCCCGTTACTAGCCTATTCACTTCAATGTGTTGGGACATTCGCTCATGAACCGGACGTCGGAGCAGAACGGGGTCGCGGCAATACCCCCTGCCGAACATGTCCTGGACGCTCTGGCTGGTCCGGTGGCCGTGCTCGACCAGTACGGCACCATCATTGCCGTCAACCGGGCCTGGCGCGATTTCGGCCAGGCCAACAGCGGCAGCGAGGCGGGGCATGTCGGAACGAACTACCTCGATATCTGCCATCGCACCGCCGGAGTGGAGGCAGCCTGCGCCAAGGCCGCCGCTCACGGCATTCAATCCGTGCTGGCGGGGCATTCAGCCTTCTCGCTCGAATATCCATGCCATTCCCCCACAGAGAAGCGATGGTTCCAGCTTCGTGCCTCCCGGCTGGATTATGACGAACATGCTTACGCGGTCGTGGCCCACCACGACATCACCAACCGCATTCTGGTCGAGCAGGAGCGACAAGCTCTGTTGGCGAGGGCCCATCGACACCAGGAGCAACTGAAGGCACTGGCGGCAGCGTCGACGAGAGTTGCCGCAGTGGATGCACCCGAGGCCATCTTTCGCGAGATTACGGAGCAGGCGCGGCTCATCGTCGGGGCCCAGTGGGCCGCGACCCACACGCTTCCTTATGCCTTATGGCCAAGTGATCCCGTAATCGTCTGTGTCTCGGACGAGTTCCGTGACCATCCTGCGTCGACTCTGGCCGAGAGCACCGCCGTCATATACTCCCACGTGGTACAGCTCGGTCGACCGCTGCGATTGAACGAGACGGAACTCGGCGCCTATCCGGAGTTGCGTGATGCAGGCATCTCGGAGGCGGCCTCCCCGGCAGTGTCGAGCCTGCTCGCGGTCCCGATAACCGGTCCTCAAGGCGGGACGCTGGGCGTGCTCATGCTGCTGGATAAGCAGAAGGGTGAGTTTACGGCTGACGATGAAGCCATCCTCATCCAGCTCGCCCAAATCGCATCCGTTTCCGTCGAGAACGCCGTTAAGGCGAGAGCCGAGCGGGAAAGCCGCGAGCGCCTCTGGGCAACCCATGAACATGCCGGTGTCGGCATCGCTGAAACCAATGCCACCGGTCAACTTCTGACCGTCAACCGAGGGCTTTCGGCCATCACCGGCTACTCCCGCGGCGAGCTTCTCAACTTAAGCATCTTCGATCTCATTCATCCCGATGATGCCGAGGCCGAGCGTGACCTCTATGAACGTCAGGTCGCAGGCAAGCTGCAAACATATTCATTCGAAAAACGCTCGGTCCGCAAGGATGGCTCAGGTATCTGGCTGAATGTGTCGTCGACAGCGGTTTTCGGTGAGCGGGGAAACTTTCAATACAGCGTGCGGGTCATTCAGGACATCGACCAGAAGAAGCGGTTCGAGCAACGCCAGGCATTGCTCGTTCGGGAGCTCCATCACCGGGTGCGCAACACCCTTGCGGTCGTTCAGGCTCTGGCGAGTGCGACGGCCCGCACGTCGACCGGCATCCGAGAGTTCAACCGCTCCTTCTCCTCGCGGGTTGCCGCCCTTGCCAAGACGCAGACCCTTCTGACCGAGGATTACTGGCAGACCGCACCCTTGCGGGAGATGTTGCAATGTGAGCTTCAGCCTTTCTGGGGGAAGAGACATGAGCGCTTCAGGCTGGACGGGCCGGACGTAAACCTCTCGGCAGACCTCGCTATCCCACTGAGCATGGCTTTTCATGAGTTGACAGCAAATGCAGCGCGATATGGCGCGCTGTCGGTTCGCAAAGGGTGCGTCGCCGTCCAATGGGAGCTTGTTGCTGCGGAAGGCCAGAGGGAGCTTCATCTCAAATGGATGGAGCAGAATGGCCCTCCGGTCGGAAAGCCGGAGCACAGCGGCTTCGGGTCACTCCTGCTCGAGCGCGTTCTGCCGGCCCAGTGTCACGCCAAGGTACATCTGAGTTTGAATCCGACGGGGCTTCAGTACGAGATCCATATGCCTCTGATCACGCATCGTCTCGTACCTGAATATTGACCCTGAGAGGCTGGCGCTCCTTCGCCCATTCAGCTCGAGTTCCGAACGAAATCCTCGACCAGCTGGGCGTAGCGTTCCATCGGCGGGAATTTCTCAAAGCTGTGGACTGCCGGCGTCTTGGCCCAAGGCAGCGCCTCGCTCGTGTAGGTCTCAATGAAAGGCGTGAAACCTTTTGCGTCATCGAGCATCGTCGCACGAACGTTCACGAATTCGTCCAGACCCTCCGGCCGCGTGAACAACCAGCTCATGCAATGCGGACAGAAGAAGTGCCGGGTGGAGCCATGGAGCCCACCGATCACCGGCTCACCCTGGGTCACTTCGAAACTCGCGCTCGAGTAAAGGGAACTCAACGAGAAAGCACTGGCGGTCATGCGCTGGCAGCCGGTGCAATGGCAGGCCATGGTGATGATGGGAGCACCGCGAACCTGAAACCGCACCTGCCCGCACCGGCACTGGCCTTGGTGGACTTGATCCCGTTCTGCCATCGCATCTCTCCCTTGGGCAAGCTCTTCAAAACTCTCGCCTGTCGTCAACCTCTGTCAAGGCGACATAGGCGGGCGCTTATCGCACGACGCCTCTCTCGAACGACAGGAGCTTGCCCGGCCGTCCTGACGCGGCAATGGGAATGATCAAGCCCTCCGCCGGTACGTCTTCGCCTGCACTATCGGGATCGACAATGATCCGCACGGCACTCTCCCCCGCAGCCTCGACGGAGCGGGGAACCGGGAAGGCATCAGTCGTGAGGATCGTGTGGCTCCACCAAGCACGAGGACCGAGGCGGACAGTATAGACCCCGGCTGTCGTTGCGCCGCAGCCCTGGCGCTCGATGGACCAGACGAGGCGCCGCGCTGGGAGCACGCCGTGCTCGGTCGTTTCGGAGGAGCACATCACGGCCTCGAAGGCAGCCATAAGGCCTGTCGGGACCGCGAGCGCGGATAGGAGGTAGCCAAAAGAAAGGCCCAGTCGGCGGAGAGGCCGACTGAGCCTGTGCGAGACCAGGAATGCCGCAACGGCCAAAGTGGAGCAGAGCAGAAAGAGACCGCCCCACATGGCCGATGCGACCCTCAGATGTGGATCACGCGTCCGTACGCATCCAGGACGCTCTCGTGCATGGTCTCGGACAGCGTCGGATGCGGGAAGACGGCGTGGATCAGCTCTTCTTCCGTGGTCTCCAGATTCATTGCGATCACGTAGCCCTGGATCAGCTCGGTCACTTCGGCGCCAACCATATGCGCCCCGAGCAGCTGGCCGGTCTTCTTGTCGAAGATCGTCTTCACTAGGCCGTCCGGCTCTCCGAGCGCAATCGCCTTGCCGTTGCCGATGAAGGGGAAGCGGCCGACACGGATGTCGAAGCCCTGCTCTTTCGCCTTGGCCTCGGTCAGGCCCACGGATGCGATCTGCGGGTTGCAATAGGTGCAGCCCGGGATCTTGGCCTTGTCCATAGCATGGGTGTGCATGCCCTTGATGGTCTCGACGCAGATCACGCCCTCGTGCTCCGCCTTATGCGCCAGCATGGGGGGACCGGCGACATCGCCGATGGCGTAGATGCCGGGCACATTGGTGCGTCCCAGACCGTCCGTGACCACGACGCCGCGCTCGATCTTCACACCAACCTTCTCGAGACCGAGATTCTCGATATTGCCGACGACGCCGACCGCCGAGATCATCCGCTCGGCGGTGATCGTCTGTGTGGTCTTACCGTCGTCGATGGTGGCCGTGATGGAGTTTGCGCCCTTCTCGACCTTCGTCACCTTGGCGCCGGTGAGGATCTTCATCCCCTGCTTCTCGAAGCGCTTGCGGGCCAACCCTGCAATCTCCGCATCCTCGACAGGCAGGATCTGCGGCATCACCTCGATCACCGTCACTTCCACGCCCATGGTGCGGTAGAAGGAGGCGAACTCGATGCCGATGGCGCCCGAACCCATGACGATGAGCGACTTCGGCATGGCGGGCGGCACCATGGCCTCAAAATAGGTCCAGATCAGTTTGCCATCCGGCTCGATGCCGGGCAGCGCCCGCGGACGCGCGCCTGTGGCGACGATGATGTGCTTGGCGGAGTAGGTGCCGGGCTCCAGCACGCCCTTCGGCACCGGGTTCTGGGGCTGCATGGCAGGCTTCTTCGGGGCCGTGACCACAACCTCGCCGGGCTTGGAGATGCTGGCCTCGCCCCAGATCACGTCGACTTTGTTCTTCTTCAGCAGCATGCCGACGCCGCCGTTGAGGCGCCCCGAGACGCCGCGCGAGCGCTGCACGATGGCCGCCGCGTCGAAGCCGATGCCCTGTGCGGACAGGCCGTAATCCTTGGCATGCTCCATGTAGTGGTAGATCTCGGCCGAGCGCAGCAGCGCCTTGGTCGGGATGCAGCCCCAGTTGAGGCAGATGCCGCCGAGATGCTCGCGCTCCACAACCGCGGTCTTGAACCCGAGCTGTGCCGCGCGGATCGCCGCCACATAGCCCCCCGGCCCGCCGCCGATGACGATGATGTCGTATTGGTTTGCCATGATCTTTCCACTCGTCATCCCGGCCGAGCAGAGCGAGGGCGGGGATCGCTATCAGGATAAGGCACTATTCTCGTCGTGCGATCCCGGGTTCTGCTGCGCAGCCCCGGGATGACATTTTTCGGTTAAACCAGCATCCCCATCGGGCTTTCGATCAGCTGCTTGAAGGCCGCCAGCAATTCCGCGCCGAGCGCGCCGTCGACCACGCGGTGGTCGCAGGAGAGCGTCACGGTCATGGCCTGGATGACGGCAGGTGCGCCGTTCTTCACCACGACCCGCTGCTCGCCGGCACCGACCGCGAGGATCGTGCCCTGGGGCGGATTGATGACGGCCTGGAAGTTCTTGATGCCGAACATGCCGAGGTTGGACACCGCCGTAGAGCCGCCCTGGTATTCCTCCGGCTTGAGGCGGCGGTTGCGGGCACGGCCCGCCATGTCCTTCACTTCGGCCGAGATGGCGGTGAGCGTCTTGGTCTCTGCCTTGCGCACCACCGGCGTGAACAGGCCGCCCTCAATGGCGACCGCCACACCCACGTCAGAGTGCTTCATCTTCAGGATGCGGTCCTCGGCCCAGACCGAGTTTGCAGCCGGCACACGCTGGAGCGCGATGGCGAGCGCCTTGATGACGAAGTCATTGACCGAGAGCTTGTACGCGGGCTTGCCGTCCTTGTCCTTGCCGGCAGCCGCGTTGATCTGCTCGCGCAGGGCCATGAGCGCATCGAGTTCGCAGTCGAGCGACAGGTAGAAGTGCGGAACCGTCTGCTTCGATTCGACCAGGCGCTTGGCGATGGTCTTGCGCATGCCGTCGAGGGGCACCTCCTCGTAGGTGCCGGCCTCGAACATGGCCTTGACCTGATCGGCGCCCATGCTCTGGGCCAGTTGTGGCGCTGCCGGTTTGGCAGCCGTCGCCGGAGCTGCTGCCGCGGCCGGAGCGGATGCAGGCTTCGTGCCGCCGCCCTGGAGGGCCGAGCGGACGTCCTTCTCGATAATACGGCCATGGGGGCCGGAGCCCTGGACCGACGCGATGTCGACACCGGCTTCCTTGGCGATGCGCTTGGCGAGCGGCGAGGCGAAGACGCGGTTGCCGCCGGCCTGCGGCTGCCCTGCCCCATTGGGCTTTGCGGCCGTTGCAGGACCTTCAGGAGCCTGATCGACGCGGGCGTAGGACATGTGGGCGTTCGGGTCGCCCTGAACGGTATTGGCCTGCGGCTGGGGGGCTGCTGCCGGCGCAGCAGGAGCAGGCGCCGCTTCCGCCTTCGGCGCGGGCGCCAGAGCGCCGCCGGATGCCGGGGCTGTCACGCTCTTCGGATCCTCACCCTCACCGGCAATCAGCGCGATGAGCTCGTTGACGGGAACGTCGGCCGTTCCTTCAGGCACCACGATCTTGGCGAGGATGCCTTCGTCAACCGCCTCCACTTCCATGGTGGCCTTGTCGGTCTCGATCTCGGCGATCACATCGCCGGACTTCACCGTGTCGCCTTCCTTCTTCAACCACTTGGCAAGGTTGCCCTTTTCCATGGTGGGAGAAAGGGCGGGCATCAGGATATTGATGGGCATGGCGTTTATGGATCCTGACTTGAAGTTAAAATCTTGGGTCGCATTCTCTGATCGGAAAACCGGCTTCCACTTTTCCGGAGAATGCTCAGTTGATCGCCTGCGTCGAGCCGGGATCGCTTGGATCGTCCAGCTCAGCCTGAATGCCGGCAGCAATCTCGGCCAGAGCCTCCTCCTCGGAGAACTCCGTTTCCATGGCATAGACGCGCGCGGCGTGACGGGCGAGATCCACCAGGAGCACGCCCCAGGTGAACGGATCGTCGAAGGCGCGGCGCAGCGCGATGCTCACCTCGCCATCGACCACCGAAGCCCTCAGGATCTCGACGCCGCCCTTTTCAAGGACGTCAGGCGGAACGTTGAGGGCTTCGAATTTCCGTTCAGTCATGAGGTCACCTGTAGCAGACGGCCTTCGCCGCCTGCACGACTTCAGCCACGTTCGGCAGCGCGAGCTTCTCGAGGTTGGCCGCATACGGCATGGGCACATCCTTGCCGGTCACGCGGGCCACGGGCGCATCGAGGTAATCGAACGCGTTTTCCATGATGCGCATGGCGATTTCTGCGCCGATGCCTGATTGCGGGAAGCCTTCTTCCACTGTGACGCAGCGGCCCGTTTTCATGACCGAGGCCACGATGGTGTCGGTGTCCATCGGGCGGAGTGTGCGAAGATCGATGACCTCGGCGTCGATGCCTTCCTTCTCCAGCTCCTGGGCGGCCTTGAGCGCGTAGGTCATGCCGATGGAGAAGGACACGATGGTCACGTCCTTGCCCTCGCGATGGATGCGCGCCTTGCCGATCGGCACCGTGAAGTCGTCGAGCTTCGGCACCGGGAACGACTGACCGTAGAGGATCTCGTTCTCCAGGAACACGATCGGGTTCGGATCGCGGATGGCGCTCTTGAGAAGTCCCTTCGCGTCGGACGCCGTATAGGGCGCGATGACCTTGAGGCCAGGAACGTTCGAGTACCAGGCTGCGTAATCATGGCTGTGCTGAGCACCCACGCGGGCCGCAGCGCCGTTGGGACCGCGGAACACGATGGGCGCGCCGAGCTGACCGCCGGACATGTAGAGTGTCTTGGCCGCCGAGTTGATGATCTGGTCGATCGCCTGCATGGCGAAGTTGAAGGTCATAAACTCGACGATGGGGCGAAGGCCGGTGAAGGCCGCGCCGACACCGACGCCGGCAAAGCCGTGCTCGGTGATCGGCGTGTCGATCACGCGCTTGGCGCCGAATTCCTGCAGCAGGCCCTGGGTGACCTTGTAGGCGCCCTGGTACTCGGCCACCTCTTCACCCATGACAAGAACGTTCTGATCCTTGCGCATCTCCTCGGCCATGGCATCGCGAAGAGCCTCGCGGACGGTCATGTTGACCAGTTCCGTGCCCTCAGGGATTTCCGCCATGGCGTTGTAGCTCGTGCGGTTCGTGATCACCGACGGAGCCGCCGGGGTGGACAGGTCCGATTGTTGCGGGCGCTCGGCTGGTGCCGGGCGATCCGCCAATCCTTCGGCCTGCATGTCAGGCGTCGGTGCCGGCTGGGCTTCCGGAACTGGCGCGGCGGGTGCCTTCGCCGAGGAGGCAGCCGAAACGTCCTCACCCTCGCCCGCGAGGATCGCGATAGGGGTGTTCACGGCCACGTTGTCGGTACCGTCTGAGACCAGGATCTTGGCGAGGACGCCCTCATCGATGGCCTCGACCTCCATGGTCGCCTTGTCGGTCTCGATTTCGGCCAGCACATCACCGGGCTTGACCTGATCGCCCTCTTTTTTCAGCCACTTGGCCAATTTGCCCTGCTCCATGGTGGGAGAGAGGGCAGGCATGAGAATATCGATCGCCATTAAAAGACCTGTTTTGATTGTCGCAGCGGCGAGATTCAGGGAGAAGCGGCGCGAGCGCGCCGCCTAAGCTTCGATCAAATGATCGAAGCCATTTGTTTGATAGAGCATGGCTTCATCAGAAAACCGGTTCCCACTTTTCTGACCCATGCTCTAGAGAAGGATATCCGTGTAGAGCTCGGACGGATCCGGCTCCGGATCGTGCGTGGCGAACTCGGCCGCCTCGTTGACGATCTCGCGAACCCGGCTGTCGATGGCCTTCAGCTCGTCTTCCGACAGCTTCCAGCTCTCCAGCAGACGGCGGCGCACCTGCTCGATCGGGTCGTGCTCCTCGCGCATGCGGGCCACTTCGTCCTTCGTGCGGTACTTCGCCGGATCGGACATCGAGTGGCCGCGATAGCGGTAGGTCTGCATCTCGAGGATGTAAGGACCCTTGCCGGAGCGGGCGTGCTCGATCGCGCGCTGGCCGGCAGCATACACCGCACGGATGTCCATGCCGTCCACCTGCTCGCCCGGAATGCCGAAGGACACGCCGCGCTTAGAGAAATCGGTCTGCGCCGAGGCGCGGCTTACCGAGGTACCCATGGCGTAGCGGTTGTTCTCGATCACGTAGACCACGGGCAGCTTCCAGAGCTGCGCCATGTTGAAGCTCTCGTAGACTTGGCCCTGGTTGGCCGCGCCGTCACCGAAATAGGTCAGGCAGACATTGCCGTTCTCGCGATAATGGTTCGCGAAAGCGATGCCGGTGCCGAGCGAAACCTGCGCGCCGACGATGCCGTGGCCGCCATAGAAATGCTTCTCCTTGGAGAACATGTGCATGGAGCCGCCCTTGCCTTTCGACAGGCCGCCGCGGCGTCCCGTCAATTCCGCCATGACGCCCTTCGCGTCCATGCCGCAGGCAAGCATGTGACCATGATCACGGTAGCCGGTGATCACCTGGTCGCCCTCTTTCGTCGCCATCTGCATGCCGACGACAACAGCCTCCTGGCCGATGTAGAGGTGGCAGAAACCGCCGATCAGGCCCATGCCGTACATCTGGCCGGACTTCTCCTCGAAGCGCCGGATCAGAAGCATCTCATTGTAGGCGGACAGGTCCTGGTTCTTGTCGAATTGTGGGGAATTGGGAGCAGCTCCGCGTGTGGAGCCTTTAGTGGAAGTGGTCTTGTTAGCCGCGCCTGCACCAGCACGGCCCGCCTTGCGGGCAGCAACAGCCATCGGGTCCTCCGAAGGGTTTCCTCGACGAAAGTTGTAGCGCAGACGACACGGGAAATCGAGTGGGCTAAAAGCCGTTTTGCGCTGCACAATGAAAAGTGCAAGCCTATGGATTGTCTATGTAATTTCAAGTTAACTTGATTTCAGTTAAGCAGAACTTTCGGGCTATGCTTAATCATGGGCCTGTGATGATGACGAGATCGTTCTTATGCACACGTCCTAACATTACGCGTGCTCTTTCTTCGAGCAGATCCCGGTCGATCTGATCGCTCCGCAGCAAGGCGATGCGGCGCTCCCAATCCGAACGCTGCGTTTTCAAACCCGTCAACTCGCCGGAAAGTTCAGCCACCTGAGCTTCATATTTTTGGCGGGCTTCGATACCGCGTGCGCCGCTATGGGCGTGATGTACGAAGTAACCGGCCACAGCCGCCGAAATGCTATAAAGCACCAGCGGGATCAGAAATCGTCGTGCGCGTCTGCGGATCACCATAGGGATGAGTCTTACATCGGCATGGTTAAGGAGGCGTTAGAACTAGGCTTATTAGCTAAATCACCTTCCCAGTGCAGAGAGCGTAAGGGAGGACACTCTCCGGAAAAAGTGCGACCCCTCACCCAGGCCTGACGGCCCGACCTCTCCCTCAAGGAGAGATGAACCTGGGTTGGACGCGGATCGGCTATTGCTCGCACTCTTCGTCCTCTTTGCTAAGAGGAGGGAAACGCACGCAAAGAAAAAGCCGCCGTAAGGCGGCTTCTTCGAATTACCGTCATAACGCGAAATCAGGCTAAAGCCTTCAGCGCCGCGCGCCCTGCATACTGTGCCTGAGAGCCCAACTCCTCCTCGATGCGGATGAGCTGGTTGTACTTGGCCAGTCTGTCCGATCGGGAGAGTGAGCCAGTCTTGATCTGCCCGCAATTCGTGGCGACGGCGAGGTCCGCGATGGTGGAATCCTCCGTCTCGCCGGAGCGGTGGGACATGACAGCGGTGTAGCCGGCGCGGTGGGCCATATCGACCGCTGCGAGCGTCTCGGTGAGCGAGCCGATCTGGTTCACCTTCACGAGGAGCGAGTTGGCGACGCCCTGCTTGATGCCCTGGGAGAGCCGGTTCACGTTGGTGACGAAGAGGTCGTCTCCCACGAGCTGGCACTTGTTGCCGATGAGATCCGTGACGGCCTTCCAGCCCTCCCAGTCGTCCTCGGACATGCCGTCCTCGATAGTAGCGATGGGATAGGCAGAGACGAGCTTGGCGAGATACTCGGCCTGCTGCTGCGGGTTCAGCTTCTGGCCGGTGCCCTCATAGACATAAGTGCCGTTCTTGAAGAACTCGGTGGCGGCACAATCGAGGCCAATCACCATGTCCTTGCCGGGCTTGTAGCCGGCCTGCTCGATGGACTTCATGATGAAGTCGAGGGCTGCCTCGGCACTGGACAGGTTCGGGGCAAAGCCGCCCTCGTCGCCGACATTGGTGTTGTGGCCGGCATCCTTTAGGGCTTTCTTGAGGGTGTGGAACACCTCGGCGCCCATGCGCACGGCCTCTGCCAGTGTCGGAGCTCCGACCGGCAGAATCATGAACTCCTGGAAGTCGATGGGATTGTCCGCATGCGCACCGCCGTTGATGATGTTCATCATCGGCACGGGGAGAACACGGGCTTGTGTGCCGCCCACATAGCGGTAGAGCGGCAGGGTCGAGGCCTCTGCCGCAGCCTTGGCGACGGCGAGGGATACGCCGAGGATAGCGTTGGCGCCGAGGCGGCCCTTGTTCGGCGTGCCGTCGAGCTCAATCATCGTCTCGTCGATGGCAACCTGCTCTTCCGCATCCATGCCGCCGATGGCGTCGAGGATTTCGTTGTTGACCGCATCGATGGCGTTGAGCACGCCCTTGCCGAGATAGACCTTCTTGTCGCCGTCGCGCAGTTCGACCGCCTCATGGGCGCCGGTGGAGGCACCAGACGGAACGGCAGCGCGGCCCATGGAGCCGTCCTCGAGGGTGACATCCACCTCGACGGTGGGGTTGCCTCGGCTGTCGAGGATCTGGCGGGCGAAAACGTCGATGATCGCTGTCATAAAGCAGGCTCCTGCTGGCTGAAGTGCGGCCGAGGCAACCCGGAAGCGGGTGCGGCCTCAAGTCATGGATTGGCTTATTGACCGAAATACCCAGGTGAGCAAGGACGGCAAGAGCTTCATCCCCTCGATCCAAGGCGAAATCATATGACAGAAACCACTCTCCAGCTCGGACAGGCAAGCGCCCTCCCCGATTCGCCTGAGACGGCGCAACTCGACCGGGTGCCGAACCCGCATCCCGACACCGACTACCTGGCCCGTTTCACCGTGCCGGAATTCACCTCGCTTTGCCCGGTGACGGGCCAGCCGGATTTCGCGATTCTGGTGATCGACTACGCGCCCGGGCCTTGGCTCGTCGAGTCCAAGTCGCTGAAGCTCTACATGCACAGCTTCCGCAACCACGGCGCCTTCCATGAAGATTGCACGGTTGCCATCGGCAAGCGCCTCGCCGATCTGCTGGAGCCACGCTATCTGCGTATCGGCGGCTACTGGTACCCGCGCGGCGGCATTCCTATCGACGTTTTCTGGCAGACCGGCGATCTGCCGAAGAACCTGTGGCTGCCCGACCAGGGCGTCGCCCCTTACCGGGCGCGCTGAGTCACCGGCCGCGTCAGGAGGATCGATGCGGCAAGACCGACACCCAGGATGACCAGGGCGGCACTGAACGTCGCCCCGGTCAGCCCGATATTGCGCAGGCCGAAGCCCATCAGCACCACGCCGAGCGCCTGCCCGCAGAAGAACGAGAAGGCGTGAAGCGCCACGGCCGATGCGCGGGCGCCGGGCGCCACCTCGGTCACCTGAGCCTGGAAGGTGTTGTGAAGCATGTAGAAGCCTAGGCCCATGAGAAGCATGGCAGCGGCGTCGAGCTTCCAGTCGCCGCCCAATCCAAGCAGAACATGCGCGGCGCCCGCGAAGAGGCCTCCGCCTAAAAGAATGCGGCCAATGCCAAGCCGCTTCAGCATCCAGGCGACGAGAGCGGAATAGACAAGCCCGCCGATGGCGAACCCACCCAGGGCAAAGCCGGCCTCTGCCGCCCCACCGCCGCCCCGCTCTTCTAGCAGGGGCGCCACATAGGGAAAGATGCCGAAAATGGCGATGGCCTCCACGAAGACGAGGCTGAAGAGGGTAAGCGCCCGCGGATTGGACAGGATGTCCCGGTATCGCAGGAGCGCGCTGCGCAGATCGAACCGACCTCCCGGCACAGCTTCCCTGAAGCCGATAATGGTCGCGGCCAGAGCCAGGGCAATCATGAAGGTCGAGAGAGTGAAAACACCCCGCCATCCGATCCATTCCGCCAACAAGCCGGCAAAGGAGGACCCGGCGAGCTGACCCATGATGACGGCGACCATATAGCGGCTCAACGCTACCTGACGTTGAGCGACTTCGATTCTGTCACCGATCAGCGCGATGGAGAGCGGAATCGATCCGCCCGCTGCAGCGCCGGCAATGATGCGAAGCGTGAAGAGTGTCGACGGATCGGGCGCGAAAATGGAGCAGGCCAAGGCCAGGAACAGCACCGCCAGAGCGACCTTCATCACGCGCTCCTTGCCGAGCGCATCACCGACAGGGCCAAGGACAGGCTGGATGAAGGCATAGGGGAGCGCGAAGGCGGCTGAGAGCAGCGCAATGGTCTGAGGCGTGGAACTCAGATCCCGGGCGATCACGCCGACCATCGGCTCGACGGCGCGGCCTGAGAAGGTGCTGGCAAAGCCGCTGGTAGCGAGAATCAGGATCAGGTTGCGCGAGGACATGGCATCCTAACAAACAAGGCCGTGAGAAGAGCCTTCGCTCTCTATCACGGCCTTACTCTTAAGCGAGCATGAGGAGCGCAGACCTGCCCTCCTCCAAAAGCATGGACGATCAGGCCTGCCCGCTCTTGGCCAGCGCGTCGAAGGCCTTCAGCTGCGCCAGCAATCCCTCAAGCTCCTTCAGCGGCACCATGTTGGGACCGTCGGAGGGCGCCTTGTCCGGATCCTGGTGCGTTTCGATGAAGACACCGGCAACGCCTACGGCCACGGCAGCGCGGGAGAGGACCGGGACGTATTCCCGCTGACCGCCTGAGGTCGCGCCCTTGCCGCCGGGCTGCTGCACGGAATGCGTGGCATCGAAGATCACCGGGGCGCCGGTCTCGGCCATGATCGGCAGGCTGCGCATGTCGGACACGAGGGTGTTGTAGCCGAAGGAGGCGCCGCGCTCGGTGAGCATGACGTTCGGATTGCCCGCCGCCTTCACCTTGTTGGCAACATTCGCCATGTCCCAGGGAGCGAGGAACTGGCCCTTCTTCACGTTGACCACCCGGCCGGTCTTGGCGGCCGCGACCAGAAGATCCGTCTGGCGGCAAAGGAAGGCTGGGATCTGGAGGATGTCGACGACCTCCGCCACGGCGGCGCACTGGTCGTTCTCATGGACGTCGGTGAGCACCGGCAGCCCGTATCGCTCCTTCACCTCGGCAAAGATGGCGAGCGCCTTGTCGATCCCGATGCCGCGGGCGCTGGAGATCGAGGTCCGGTTCGCCTTGTCGAAGGAAGACTTATAGACGAGGCCCAAGCCCAGCCTGCCGGCCATCTCACTGAGGGCCGCGGCCATTTCCAGCGCGTGATCGCGGCTTTCCATAGCGCAGGGCCCGGCGATGATGCTGAGCGGAAGGTGGTTCCCGAAGCGGACGGAGCCGGCCTCGACGACGGCGGGGTGCTGTTTGGTTTCGGTCATGCGTCGTCACTAGCCTTTTTGGCCAAAAAGGCAAAGTGGGGTTGTGCCATGGGGCCGAATTCGAAGGTTGCGCCGAGAGGCGTCGGTGATTCTACGGAGAAACACCGATTTTCACCATCAGCATCGAAATCAGTAACATTACCTTAGGTAATTGGCTAAAGAGTACTGCTGAAGTTACTGCAAACACTAAGAAAATTTACCCGATAGCGGGAGGCGTTTAGATGTCAGATCAGGACAAGATGCAGGAGCTCGTGGCGATACGCACGGCTCTTGGCTTCACCCAAAGCCGGATGGCGCACGAGATCGACATGAACCTGCGGGATTACCAAGCTTTTGAATGGGGAGAAACCGAGATCCCGGATCTCTATCTCAGGGCGATTGAGCGGATCGCGATGCTCCTCGCGGTCCGCCACAGAAACCCGATGCTTGTACCGGCCTCCATGCGAGCCGAAGCCCTGCAATTTGCCAAGCTGGTCGAGATGGAGACCTGAGCGATGGACCCCGACCCCGCTGAACCTCAGAACGTCATGGCGGCGGCATTGATGATGCCGGCCGACAGCGATGAAGCGCCAAGGAACAGAGCGGCCGCCATCTCGCCGGCAGCGATTCGCTGCGAAAGATTGGGCATGACGATTCGAACGAGCCAGTAGACGACGATCTGCACGGCCAGCGCGACGAGACCCCAGACGAGGCAATCGACGATTGTCTGAGCATGCACGATGGCGCTGGCGAGCGGCAGGGCAAAGCCGACGAGGCTGAAGCCAAGCGCCGTGGCGGCCGAGATCACGTTCTCTCGGATCAGAGCGAACTCATTGTGCATGGTCGCAAGGGTGTAGATGGCGAGATACAGCCCCACCAGAGCGACGGCGAGCACGAAGAAAATCAGAAAATCGGGCAAGCCCGCGAGAGAATTAGCCACGGGTGTAAGGCCCCCACCGGTTGATTGTTTTCAACCGTTTAAGGGGACATGGTTAATATTACGTTGGCTCGAACGCGATAGCGACACCAAAAGCGGTGCTGGCCGGGACGATGAGCCTGCTGCCCATGTGCTGGTAGGGGATCTCCGCCGCGTCGAGCCACCTCGCCTGCCGCTGGATGTCCTCGACACGGATGGCGAACGCGACGAGGGACGGCTGGTCCAGCTCGGCTTCGATTGAGCCGTAGATCTCCGCGGCATCGTCCGGCGTCAGGACGTCAATGTGGCTCCCGTCCAAGCGGAAAGACAGGTCGTCCCCATCAGGGCTTCCGGGCTGCACGCCTGTGAATGCGTTCAGAAAATCACGAAGCTGCTCGGGCTCGGGAGCAGCCAGGGTGACGGAGGAGATGCGGGTCGCCTGATTGTCGTGCCGCTGGAACCCCGGGTTCCAGAAATTCTCCGGATAATGCTGCTGGCAAACGAAGAAGCTGGCCTTGGGAGAACGCTCGGCTGAGGTAAAGGCCAGCGTGAAAGCCACCTTGGTCTCGCTGCCGTCGGGCCGGCGTCCTGTTCGCTCGAAATGAAAAGGCTCGAAGGATCCGATGCCTTGCTCAGCAAAGAGAGCAGCGTCAGCCTTGGCGTCCTCGCTATCGAGGACCAGCATGGCAAGACCTTCGCGGGCCCGCAGGTAGTCCTGCACGAAAGCCCCGAAACTGAAGGCGCTGGCTGCATGGGGTGCTATGGCAGCACCCTCGCCGACCGTGATCAGTTCGATGAAGGAGCCGGGAAACTGGACGATCCGGTTCTCGGTGCCCCAGGGGTGCCGGTTGCGGGAACCGACTTGGAAACCGAGGCGCTGGTAGAAGTGTCCGGCTTGATCGAGATCCTGAACGGCAACTACGAGATGGTCGATCCGGCGGGTCATTGAGCTCTTTCCTGCGGGTCGCCCCCGTAAAACTCGGGGGCGACGGTTCAGGTTAACATCAAACCAGCCGGCTTTGCTCCACGGCCGCGTGGATGAAGCTCTTGAACAGCGGGTGAGGTTCAAACGGGCGCGACTTCAGCTCGGGATGATATTGCACGCCGATGAACCACGGGTGGTCCTCGTACTCGACGATCTCGGGCAGGATGCCGTCTGGCGAGACGCCTGAGAAGCGCAGGCCCTTGGCTTCCAGCTGGTCGCGGTAGGACATGTTCACTTCATAGCGGTGACGGTGGCGCTCGGAAATTTCCGTGCCACCATAGATCTCCGCCACCTTGCTGCCGGACTTGAGGGAGGCCTGATAGGCACCGAGCCGCATCGTGCCGCCGAGGTCGCCGCTGGCATTGCGCTTCTCGAGCTCGTTGCCGCGCAGCCACTCGGTCATGAGGCCAACGACCGGCTGCGAGGTCGGACCGAACTCGGTGGAGCTGGCATCCTGGATCCCAGCAAGGGAGCGGGCCGCCTCGATGACTGCCATCTGCATGCCGAAGCAGATGCCGAAATACGGCACCTTGCGCTCGCGGGCGAAGCGCGCCGCCCGGATCTTGCCCTCGGCGCCGCGCTGGCCAAAGCCGCCCGGTACCATGATGCCGTGGATGCCCTCCAGGAACGGAGCCGGATCCTCGCTCTCGAAGACCTCGCTCTCGATCCACTCGAGGTTCACCTTCACCTGGTTGGCGATGCCGCCATGGTGGAGCGCCTCGATGAGCGACTTATAGGCGTCCTTGAGGCCGGTGTATTTGCCCACGACCGCAATGGTGACCTCGCCCTCGGGGTTGTGGACGCGCTCGGAGATAGTGGTCCAGCGGGACAGATTCGGGTTCTTGGCCGTGTCGAGACCGAAGGCGGCCAGAACCTCGCTGTCGAGACCCGCCTCGTGATAGGCCAGCGGCACGTCGTAGATCGAGCGGGCGTCCCGCGCCTCGATGACGGCGGTCTCGCGCACGTTGCAGAACAGGGCAAGCTTGCGGCGCTCGTCCTTCGGGATCTCGCGATCGGTCCGGCAGAGCAGGATGTCGGGCTGGATGCCGATGGAGCGCAGCTCCGCCACGGAGTGCTGGGTGGGCTTGGTCTTCAGCTCGCCGGCGGACGGGATGAACGGGAGAAGCGTCAGGTGGACATAGATCGCCTGCCCTCTCGGCAGATCGTTGCCGAGCTGACGGATGGCCTCGAAGAACGGAAGTCCCTCGATATCGCCCACCGTGCCGCCGATCTCGACCAGGACGAAATCGAAGCCCTCGTTGCCGGTGAGGACGAAGTCCTTGATGGCATTGGTGACGTGCGGGATCACCTGGATGGTGGCGCCGAGATAATCGCCCCGTCGCTCCTTAGTGATGATGTCGAGATAGATGCGCCCCGTCGTGATGTTGTCGGCCTTGGTGGCCGGCACGCCGGTGAAGCGCTCGTAATGGCCGAGATCCAGATCGGTCTCAGCACCGTCGTCGGTCACGAAGACCTCGCCGTGCTGATAGGGACTCATCGTCCCTGGATCGACGTTAAGATAAGGGTCGAGCTTGCGAAGCCGAACCTTGTAACCGCGTGCTTGGAGAAGCGCTCCCAGGGCCGCCGAAGCCAGACCCTTGCCGAGCGAAGACACCACGCCGCCGGTGATGAATACGTACCGCGTCATGGACCCCTATCCAAAAATATCAGGCGCCGATTCGCAATCGCGAACCTGACCACCCGAAAGTCATCCACAAAAAGAGAGGGCCGGAAGCACCGGCCCTGGGTTCGTTTACTGCTGAGGCGCTGCGGGCGCCGGCGCCGGGGTGCCCGGGGCTGGAGCCGCGGGTTGATCGCCCTGAAGACGCTGCAACTGCTCGAGCACATTGCCACCCTGCGGAGCTCCCGGGGCCTGCTGGCCCGGAGCCGCCGGCGCGGTGCCGTCGAGGATCGAGCGCGGAGCCCGGGTCGTGGTCGCCATGACGGTGAGCGCGATGCTCGTCACGAAAAAGAGGCCCGCCAAAATCGCCGTCGCACGGGTGAGCGCATTGGCCTGGCCGCGCCCGGTCATGAAGCCGGAAACACCGCCGCCTCCACCGCCACCGAGACCCATGCCGCCGCCCTCGGAGCGCTGCAGGAGAACCACACCGATCAAGGCGAGCACGATGATCAGGTGGATAATGATGAGAACTGTTTGCATCGTTTTCAAAAACCTCAAGCGGCTGCGCACAGGGCGACAGCCGCTCGCAATCCGTTCGTTGCGGCGGCCTGTAGCATAGGTGGGCGCAGGATCAAAGGCCCGCAAGCCGCCTTTTCGCACTTACCCCAGATAAGCCCCTGCGATACCCAGGAAATCGGCCGCCACGAGGCTGGCCCCGCCGACCAGGGCACCATTCACGTTCTCCACCGCCATCAGCTCAGCGGCATTGGAGGGCTTCACGGAACCACCATAGAGAATGCGGACCTTGGGCGCATCTGCCTTACCGACGAGGCGGCGCAGCTCGTCGCGTATCGCGGCGTGAACCTCCGCCACATCGGCCGCAGTCGGGGTCAGGCCTGTGCCGATGGCCCAGACGGGCTCATAGGCGACGACCAGGTTGTGGCTGTTCGAATCGACCGGCATTGAGCCGCGCAGCTGCTTCTTGACGACCACGAGAGCCTTGCCGGCCTCACGCTCCTCGCGGGTTTCGCCGACGCACACGATGGCTGTCAGCCCCGCCCGGTGGGCTGCCACCGCCTTGGCGCAGACATCCACGTCCTTTTCCTTGTGGTACTGGCGGCGCTCGGAATGGCCGACGATCACATAAGTCGCGCCGGCATCGGCCAGCATCTCGGCCGAAAGGTCCCCGGTAAAGGCCCCTGACTCCTTAGCGTGACAGTCCTGGCCACCAATCGCGACCCGGGAGCCGACCGAGGCTTGCGCGCAATGACCGATTAGGGTCGCAGGCGGGCAGACAGCCAGCTCGACCTTGGCCTTGAGGCCTGGGGTGTAACCGGCGTGGATCTCCTCCAGCACCCTGGCCGAGCTCCTCAACCCATTCATCTTCCAATTGCCCGCAACCAGCGGGCGCGGCCTATCGACGCTCATATAAGGCACTCCTGTCACGCTTGATAACTTGGAACTAGCAGAGGCTTAGACCCTCTTTCAACCAGACTTGCCCTTTTCGTAGCGCCCCTGATCGTTTATCGGCAGGTTTAACGAGTTTTTGGGAAACGGGTTCACGATGCTTCGGAACATGCGCAAGGCTGGGCAGACAGTCGTCGGCAAAGCCATCGCCACCATCTTTTTCGGCGCCCTCATCGTCAGCTTCGCCATCTGGGGCATCGGCGACATCTTCCGCGCGACGCCTGCCTCCACGGTAGCCGAGGTCGGTGATACGACGATCACCGTCGATCAGACCCGCAATGCCTATACC
Source organism: Microvirga soli (assembly GCF_016734765.1). GTDB lineage: Bacteria > Pseudomonadota > Alphaproteobacteria > Rhizobiales > Beijerinckiaceae > Microvirga > Microvirga soli. Next base: position 43,900 of record NZ_JAERQE010000004.1, read on the forward strand.
AACGAAGTGCAGCGGCTCGGACGGCAGTTCCGCACAGTGATCAGCCCCGAACAGGCCCGCGCCTTCGGCCTAGACCAGCAGGTGATCAACAATCTGGTGACCGACGCCGTCCTGGCCGAAAAGGCCCGGGAAATGGGCCTCTCCGTCTCGGACCAGCTCGTCGCCGCGTCCATCATGAACAACCCGGCCTTCAAGGGTGCCGACGGCCAGTTCAACCGCGCTCTCTTCGATCAAGCCCTGCGCAACATCAATCTTTCCGAGGCCGGCTTCGTGCAGGAGCAGCGCTCTGCCATGGCACGGCTGCATCTCGCCGAGGCCATTGCCGGGGACATCAACGTGCCCCTGGCCGCCAAGGAAGCCCTGAACCGCTATGCCACCGAGCGCAGGGCCGCCTCCTACCTGCTCCTGACGGCCGCGATGGCGGGCGATGTTCCCGCTCCCACGGCGGAACAGCTTCAGACGTTCTTCAACGAGCGAAAGAGCGCGTTCCGCGCCCCTGAGTATCGGGCTGTATCCGTCATGGCTCTCGACGCAGCGGCGCTCGCCAAGCCTGACACCGTCTCGGAGACTGACGCCCGCCAGCGCTACGAGCAGCAGAAGGCGCGATACGGCACTCCCGAGCGCCGGACGATCCAGCAGATCACCTTCCCGTCCCCGGCCGAGGCCGAGGCCGCAGCCACCAAGATCAAGGAAGGCGCGACCTTCGAATCCGTTGCAGCGGAACGAAACGTGTCGGCGCAGGATCTTGAACTCGGCACCTTCACCAAGGCCGAGATGCTGGATCCGGCTGTGGCGGACGCCGCGTTCGGCCTTGAGCAGGGAGCGGTCAGCGCTCCGATCACAGGTCGCTTCGGCCCTATCCTGCTGCGGGTGACGCAGATCCAACCGGAAGCCGTGCGGCCTTTCGAGGAAATCGCCGCGGAACTCCGGCAGGAGGTCGCAACGGAGCGAGCCCAGGGGCAGATCGAGCGGATCCACGACGAGATCGAGGATCTGCGCGCCGGCGCCAAGCCTCTCGCAGACATCGCCAAGGAGAAGGGCCTGACCCTGGTCCAGATCCCGGCAGTCGATGCCAGCGGCCTCGACAAGGCCGGCAACCCGGTCAACCTCCCCGAAAAGGCTGCCACGGTGAAAGCAGCCTTCGCGTCCGATATCGGCGTCGACAACGAGGCGCTGCGCACCGGCACCGGCTATGTCTGGTACGATGTGACCGGCATCGAGGCTTCCCGCGAGAAAAACCTCGATGAAGTCCGCGAGCAGGTGGCCGCCCAGTGGCGCGAGGATCAGGTCGCCCAGCGTCTCTCCGAGAAAGCCCGTGGGCTGACGGAGCGCCTGGAAAAGGGCGAGGCCATCGAAGCTGTGGCTCAGGAGGCCGGGGCAACGGTGCAAACCGCCACCGACCTTGCCCGGAACGCCGTCAAGAACGACCTGACCGCCGAGGCTGTAAACCGCATCTTCGCCGTTCCGGTCGGCAAGGCAGGAAACGCCGCCAATGGCCCGGACGCGCGCGTCGTGTTCAAGGTCACGTCCGCGACGGTCCCGCCCTTGGTCACCTCGACCCAGCAGGCGCAGAACACCGAGAACCAGCTCCGCACCGGTCTCGGCGACGACCTGATCGGCCAGTATATCGCCCGGGTCCGCCAGGAGCTCGGCGTCACCATCAACCAGCAGGCGTTGCGTCAGGCCACCGGCGGTGAACTGTAAGCCATGACGCTCACGCCCGATTTCGACACATTCGCCACGGCCTATGAGGCTGGCGAGGCGGGCGTCCTGCGCGCCACCCTGGTGGGCGATCTTCTCACCCCTGTCGCGGCCTTCCTGAAGCTGCGGCATGGGCAGAAGGGCTCGGCCTTCCTGCTGGAATCTGTTGAAGGCGGCGCAACCCGCGGCCGCTTTTCCATGATCGGGCTCGATCCGGACCTCGTCTGGCGCTGCCAGGACGGCGTTGCCTCCATCGACCGTCAGGCTTTGCGCCGGGTGCAGGAGTTCACGGTGGAGGAGCAGCCTCCCCTGGAGAGCCTACGGGCCCTGATCAAAGAAAGCGCCCTGCCCCTCTCCGACGACCTGCCGCCCATGGCAGCCGGGCTCTTCGGATATCTGGGCTACGATATGGTCCGGCTCATGGAGCGTCTGCCGGAGCCAAACACGGACGTGTTGAGGGTGCCGGACGCCATCCTGATCCGGCCCACCGTGATGGTGGTGTTCGACGGGGTAAAGGACGAGATCTCGCTGATCACGCCGGTGCGCCCTCAGGCGGGCACATCCGCCAGGGCGGCCTATGAGACGGCGCTGGCGCGTCTCGACGAGGTAACAGTGGCTCTGGAGCGTCCGCTGCCCATGGACGATCGCACCGACCCGACGCACATCCACTTCGAGCCGCCGGTGTCCAACACCTCGCCGGAGGAGTTCGAGGTGATGGTCGCCAAGGCGAAGGACTACATCCGCGCCGGCGACATCTTCCAGGTGGTTCTGTCCCAGCGCTTCGAGTCCGCCTTCCCCTTGCCCGCCTTTGCGCTCTACCGGTCCCTGCGCCGGGTCAATCCGGCGCCGTTCCTTTGCTACCTCGACTTCGAGGACTTCCAGATCGTCTGCTCATCGCCTGAGATCCTGGTGCGGGTCCGCGACGGCAAGGTCACGATCCGCCCCATCGCCGGCACTCGCCCACGCGGGGCAACAGCCGCCGAGGACCGGGCCCATGCGGAAAGCCTGCTGGCCGACCAGAAGGAGCGCGCCGAGCACCTGATGCTCCTCGATCTTGGGCGCAACGACGTGGGCCGCGTGGCCGAGATGGGCTCCGTCGAGGTGACGGATTCCTTCTTCCTCGAATATTACAGCCAGGTGATGCACATCGTGTCGAACGTGGAGGGACGGCTCGATCCGGACTTCGACGCCCTCGACGCGCTCATCGCAGGTTTCCCGGCCGGCACCGTTTCCGGGGCCCCGAAGGTCCGCGCCATGCAGATTATCGATGAGCTGGAAAAGGACAAGCGCGGCCCCTATGCCGGCTGCATCGGCTATTTCGGCGCCAATGGAGAGATGGACACCTGCATCGTGCTGCGTACCGCAGTGGTGAAGGACGGGCGCATGGCCGTTCAAGCAGGCGCCGGCATCGTGTACGATTCCGATCCGGCTTCCGAGCAGCAGGAATGCATCAACAAGTCGAAGGCCCTGTTCCGGGCCGCCGAAGAGGCTGTGCGGTTTGCCAGTCAGGCGAGGGTCGGGCAATGAGATCGGCGTCAAGGCTTCCCTTGACCGGAGACGTCGCATACGCGAACGTCGGCACGCCATGACCCGCGTTCTCGTCATCGATAATTACGACAGTTTCACCTGGAACCTGGTGCATCTGCTCGGCCCGCTTGCTACCTCCGTCAACGTGGTGCGCAATGACGCGATTACAGCCGACGAAGTGCTCGCCTCCCCGCCGGACGCGATCGTGATCTCACCGGGCCCAGGCACACCGAACGATGCGGGTGTCTGCCTCGATCTCGTGAAGCGCGCCTCACCCGAGATCCCGACCTTCGGGGTGTGCCTCGGCCTGCAGACGATCGGTCAGGTTTTCGGCGGCACCGTCTCGCGGGCCCCCCTGCCCATGCACGGCAAGGTGTCTGAGGTGGAGCACGGTGGGCAGGCTGTCTTCCGTGGCATCAACGGCACGTTCAAGGCCACCCGCTATCACTCCCTCATTGTGGATCGGGAGACCTGCCCTGACGATCTTCTCGTGACCGCAGAAACCGCCGATGGCCTCGTGATGGGCCTGTCCCACCGGTCATTGCCGGTCCATGGCGTGCAGTTTCATCCCGAGAGCATCCTGTCCGAGCATGGGGTGACAATCATGCGCAACTTCTTCGATCTCGCAGCGGATTGGAACGCCAAGCACCGCGCCGCCGCTCCAGCAGGGCACTAAAAACCGATGGAATCCTTTAAATCCTACCTCGCCAAGGTTGCCACCGGCGCGTCCCTGACACGCGACGAGGCACGGGATGCTTTCGATGACCTGCTCTCCGGCGAGGTGACGCCAGCCCAGGGCGGCGCCTTCCTGATGGCGCTCAGGGTTCGCGGAGAAGCGCTTGATGAGATCGTCGGCGCCGTCACGGCCATGCGCGGACGCATGCTGCGGGTCAATGCTCCCGATAAGGCAGTCGACATCGTCGGCACCGGTGGCGATCACAAAGGCAGCTACAACATCTCGACGCTCGCCTCGATTATTGTAGCCTCCTGCGGCGTTCCCGTTGCCAAGCACGGCAACCGGGCGGCCTCATCCAAGTCCGGCACGGCAGACGTGCTCTCGGCGCTCGGCGTGAAGCTCGGCCTCGCCCCTGAAGGCCTGGAGCGCTGCCTGTCCGAGACGAAGCTCTGCTTCATGTTCGCCCAGACGCACCACGCCGCCATGCGCCATGTCGCGCCGGTCCGCGTCGAGCTTGGAACGCGCACCGTCTTCAATCTGCTCGGCCCGCTCGCCAACCCGGCCGGCGCCAAGCGACAGCTGCTCGGTGTCTTCTCAGAGGCTTGGCTCGAGCCTCTTACTCAGGTTCTGAAAGAGCTCGGCTCGCAGAAGGTTTGGACCGTTCACGGTTCTGACGGGCTCGACGAGATGACCACCACAGGCCCGACCTTCGTGGTCGCGCTGGAGAATGGCGCGCTCCGCCGCTTCACCGTCACACCCGAGGAGGTTGGTCTGCCGACTGCATCCCTCGATGATCTGCGCGGCGGAGATCCCGAGCACAACGCAGCGCAGCTGCTTGCGGTCCTCGACGGTGCCCGTACACCCTATCGCGACGTCGCTCTCCTCAACGCCGCCGCCTCCCTGGTGGTGGCGGACGAGGCGGCCAACCTGCGCGACGGCCTTGAGCGCGCCTCCCGCGCCCTCGACAGCGGTGCCTCGAAGGCGACGCTCGAGCGCCTCGTTCAAGTCTCGAACAGTTAAGTGGCCAAGCCATGAGCGACGTTCTTAGCCGGATCGAAGCCTACAAGCGTCAGGAGATCGCAGCCGCAAAGGCCGCCGTACCGCAAGCCGAGATCGAGCGCCGCGCCCGTGAGGCCTCGCCGCCACGGGGCTTCGCTAGGGCTATTGAGCGCCACCTTGCCGAGGGTCGTCCTGCGCTGATCGCCGAGGTCAAGAAGGCAAGCCCCTCCAAGGGTCTGATCCGCGCCGATTTCGATCCTCCGAGCCTCGCCCGTGCGTATGCTGATGGCGGCGCCACCTGCCTGTCTGTTCTCACCGACGAGCCTTCCTTCCAGGGCAGGCCCGAATACTTGGCCCAGGCGCGAGACGCTTCGGGCCTCCCTGCCCTGCGCAAGGACTTTCTCTTCGAGCCGTACCAAGTCTATGAGGCCCGCGCCTGGGGTGCCGACTGCATCCTCGTGATCATGGCGAGCGTCACGGACAACGAGGCCCGCGGCCTGATCGACACCGCCCACGATCTTTCCATGGATGTGCTGGTCGAGGTGCATGACCGGGCGGAGCTTGAGCGCGCCCTGCCGCTCGGCACCAGGCTGATCGGCATCAACAATCGCAACCTTCGCACTTTCGAGGTTTCGCTCGGGGTCAGCGAAGAAGTGGCGCCGCTGATCCCGTCCGACCGCATCATCGTCGGCGAGAGTGGCATCTTCACACTCGAGGACATCGAGCGCCTGAAGTCAGTGAACATCCACACGTTCCTGGTGGGCGAAAGCCTGATGCGCCAGGCAGACGTGGCCACAGCCACCCGTAAGCTCCTGTTCGGCGAGGCGGCATGACGAGGCTGACGCATCTCGATGCGGCGGGCGAGGCCAACATGGTCGACGTCTCGGAGAAGGACGTCACGAGCCGCACCGCAATCGCAGAGGGCTGCGTGGTTATGCTGCCGGAAACGGTGGCCTTGATCGGCCAGGGTGATGCCAAGAAGGGCGATGTCCTTGGGACGGCAAGGCTCGCCGGCATCATGGCCTCCAAGCGCACGCACGAGCTCATTCCTCTCTGCCACCCTCTCCTGATTTCGAAGGTGAAGGTGGATTGCACCCTCGACGACAGCTTGCCCGGTGTGCGCGTGAGCGCCGAGGTGAAGGTGTCGGGTCAGACCGGCGTCGAGATGGAGGCGCTCACGGCCGTTTCCGTTGCATGCCTGACGATCTACGACATGGTGAAAGCGGTCGATAAAGGCATGCGGATCGAGAACATTCGCCTTCGCCGCAAGAGCGGCGGACGCTCGGGAGATTACGAGGCGCCATGAGCCTGATCTCGGTCGAGGATGCCCTCTCACGGGTGCTGGCGAGTGTGGAAAAGCCGCTCGACACCGAGCATGTCCCCCTCGCCTCCTGCGCCGGACGCACCCTCGCCGAGAATCTCAGCGCCCTGCGCGACCAACCGCCCTTCCCGGCCTCCGCCATGGATGGCTATGCAGTGCGCAGTGCTGATTGCACCCAGGCCCCAGTGAACCTACAGATTATCGGCACCAGCGCTGCCGGGTCCCGGTTTACCGGAGTTGTTGGCCCTATGGAGGCCGTCCGGATCTTCACAGGCGCACCCGTACCGGACGGCGCCGATGCGGTGGTGCTGCAGGAGGATACGGAGCGCTCCGGAGATCAGGTGACGGTCAAGGAGGCGACCCGCCCCAACCGGCATATCCGCCCGGCAGGCCTCGACTTCCGCGCCGGTAACGTTCTTCTGCAGGCAGGAATGCGCCTCGATTCCCGCCACATCGCCTTGGCTGCCGCCATGGGGCATGGAACGCTCCCTGCCCATCGCAAGCCGCGCGTTGCGGTGCTCGCCACGGGCGACGAACTTGTGCGGGCGGGCGAGCCTGTCGGCCTCGACCAGATCACCGCTTCCAGCCTTCCGGCCACGATCCTCATGGCCGAAAAGGCCGGTGCCGAAGCCATCGATCTCGGCATCGCCCGCGACACACTCGAATCCCTCGACGAGCGCATTCAGGCTGCGCGCGACGCCGGTGCCGACATCCTCGTGACCCTAGGCGGCGCATCGGTGGGCGAGCACGATCTTGTACAGAAGGCTCTGAGCCGCCAGGGCATGGATCTCGGCTTCTGGCGCGTGGCATTGCGGCCAGGCAAGCCCCTCATGCATGGACGGATCGGCTCGACCCTGCTCCTGGGCCTTCCTGGCAACCCGGTCTCATCCCTTGTCTGTGCCGTCCTGTTCCTGGTGCCGGCCATCCGCGCTTTTCTGGGGGATCAACGAGCCGCAGACGATCCAGCGGAGGATGCCATCCTCGGGGCGGACCTCCCGCCCAATAAGGAGCGGCAGGATTATATGCGAGCCTCGCTTACCTTGCAGGACATACCCTTAAGCCTCGCCCAAGGCTCTGAGCGCCTCATGCTCCCTGTCGCAACGCCGCATCTGCTGCAGGACTCATCCATGCTGAGCATCCTCGAACGCTCCAACGCCCTGCTCGTTCGCCCGCCTCACGCTCCAGCGGCAGTAGCTGGGGAGGCGTGCCGGATCGTTCGGCTGGAGCGGTTCTGCTAGCGACTACATAGCCGCCCTTTCGCACCCTACCGTTCGACAGAAGCAAAGACTTTTAGATTTACTCGCCACTCGCTCCCGACGTGGGCTTTTGCCGATTCCAGCAACAACGGTTGTACTTCCAAGACAATGGTAGTTGCCTCATCGCTCTTAAAATGCAACTATATAATATCAATAATACCGAGCCTTTTAGGCTTGATAAGGGGTACAAATGGCTGTCGAAATTATCAATGGCTCTGAAAATGCCGATCAATTTAATGTTGTTGCACTCATATCGGGCCAAGATGGCCTGATTTATAACGGGTTGAATGGCGACGACGTCTTCGTTGTCAACGCAGGTGTGTCACAAACAAGCATTTATGGCACGAATGGTGCTGGTGACTTCGCGGACACTCAATTGGATACCATCCAGCTTCTAGGTTCCGCTCATCTTAATTCTATCGTCGGGATCGACGTTCTGAGATTTGGACCTCTGAACCTTGCGACGACCCTCAGCTATAACGCTAACAGCTCCTTCGGCGTATCGAAGGTTGTCGGTTCCATCGCTGGCGTTGACACCATACACTTCAGCAGTGCTTCGGAGGCTGTCGATCTCGACCTTTCGAAGACGGTATTTGAAAACTGGGGCCGCGCCAATCAGACCATTCTGGTCGAGATGAACGCCGACGCTACGAGGATCAACGACGACCGCTTCGTTGGCAGTGCAGCGAGCGAGCGTGTTACAGCAGGCGTGGGCCGTGACCTGCTCTACGGCAATGCTGGCGACGACTATCTCGATGGCGGCGACGGCATTGACGTGCTCGATGGCGGCGACGGCAACGACACCCTGATTGCCGGAGGCGGCGAAGGCCCAAATATCCTGAAGGGCGGCAACGGCAACGACGTCTATAAGTTTGATGAGAAGGTCGACATCATCGTCGATACGGGCGGGCTCGACAGCCGGATGGTGGCGAAGAACACCACGATGTCCTCCAAGGACAAACTCGAAGGCCTTGCCGCCGATGAGGCCGCTGGAGGTAAGTCGATCAATTTGACCGGCAACACCAAAGCCAATCTCCTCGTCGGACACGTCGGCAAGAATTCCCTAAAGGGCATGAACGGCAACGACATCCTGGAAGGACGTCTTGGTGCAGATAAGTTGGACGGCGGCGTCGGCAACGACAAGCTCTATGGCGGTCTCGGCAACGACAATCTCACCGGCGGGGCAGGACGGGATACGTTCTATTTCGATACGGCTCTGGGCGGCAACGTGGACAAGATCGTCAGCTTCTCGACCAAGGACGACCGGATTGCTCTGGACAGAGACATTTTCACGGCCATCACCGGCAGCAAGCTGGCCTCATCGGCCTTCTACATCGGCACGAAGGCCAAAGACGCGGTCGACCGGATCGTTTACAACAAGAGCACCGGCGCCCTCTCCTACGATGCCGACGGATCCGGCACTACGTTTAGTGCGATCAAGTTCGCTACGCTCGACAAGAACCTGAAGCTCACGGCTTCGGATTTCATGCTGATCTAAACAATCAGAATACCTTTTCCATTCGACCCGCTTCGGCTGAAACCGAAGCGGGTTTTTTGTTGCCTATTGACGCCAGCAAAGGGCGCTTGGCACGGTCCACTAACTGTCACGGCGCACTCATGTCGATGTCACAGGGCAATTCATCTCTGGCTATCTGCGACTGAACAAAATTCTTCTCCTGGTGCCGAATTTCATCTGCTTCCCAGACCCTTGCTGCGCCTAACAGTCGTGAGATGCATTCTCACCCGCAAAACTCTGCACCTAAAGACCAAAACAAAATAGCCAGCCGCCCTATTGGACGGCCGGCTATCTTAGATCGCTATAACGTGTCAGATATTAGATAAAGAAGAACTCTGAAGCCTTCAGGATCTTCAAGGCCTTGTTCTTAGTGAAGGTTGCCATTTCGATCGCGGCCTTCGAGCCTGAACCGTCTGCATCATAGTACAGAACACGCTTCTTTGAGTCATACACGAAGTAGTCGTCTGCCTGCTTCGCCTTATCGCCCACCGTGAAGAACTTGCTCGCCATCTTCAGCGGCTTGCTCTCAACGCCTTTCTTGATCGCTTTGTAGAGCGCCTTGTTGCTCTTGAAGAGATCGTTCTCCAGCCAGATCGAGTCGTCCTTGACGCTGTAGTCCTTGATCGTATCGAAGTTGACCTTCCGATCCGTCTTGGAGGTGCCCAGTTTGGCATTGAAGATAAAGGTGTCCTTGCCTATGCCGCCCCACAGGGTGTCATTTCCATCACCGCCCCACAGCTTGTCATCGCCAGCGTCTCCACGGAGAGTGTCCTTACCCAAGCCACCATAGATTGAGTCGTTCCCGAAGCCGCCACTCAACGCATCAGCAGCAGCACCTCCGTAGAAAACATCGTGAGCGCTTGAACCGGCCGTCACTTCAGGATTCACGTCATTGACGGAGATCGTAAAGTTCTGGGTATGTGAAAGACCGGTTCCGTTTTTATCAGTCACTTTCACGGTGACCGTGTGTGAAGTCAGCTGCTCGTAATCAAGCCTGTATCCATCCTTGACTTTGAGCTGATTGCCAACGAACTCAAAACGTCCATCAGGATTGACGATGGAGTACACGAAGCCACTACTGTCATCTGGATCGGTGGCCGCGAACGTTGCCACAGTCACTCCTGCGGCCTCCAGCTCGTTTACAGATCCACCAGAGGAGATTCCGATCGAGGTCGGGCCTTTGTTCTGAGGTGTTGTTGCTGGATTGACGGTGACGGTGACGACCTCGATGTGGGAGAAGCCGGTGCCGGCCTTGTCCTGCACCCGCACCCGCACCTGAACCGTCGTCGGCTGGGTCACGTCCGGCAGGCCGAGCGCCCCCACCGTGATCCGGCCCGTGGTGGCGTCCACGGCAAAGTTGCTGTTGACGGTGATCGGGTTGCCGTTGGCGTCACCAGCGTGAAGCGGAAGTCGCGGTTGCCCACAAACGTGTCCGGGTCGGCCACTGAGGTGACCGTACCCACCGTCGTGCCGGCCTCAGCATTCTCGCTCATGACGTTGACCGCGTAGGTGGCGTCCGAGACCGCCTCGTTGACGTCGTCAAGGTAGACCTTGACCGTCGTGGTGTCGGAGGTCTGGCCGTTGGTGCCGCTCTCCTTGGCCCGCACCTGCACGTTGAAGAACTTGCGCTCCTGGGCCGTGCCGGCGTTTTCCACCTGCAGGTTGGTGTTGTTCTCGTAGTTCTGCGCCGTGCCGTTGAAGGTGATCACGCCGCTGGTCGGGTTGATCGAGAACAGGCCGTTGACGCCGTTGACCATCTCGTACTGCAACGTCGTGCCGCCGACACCATCGTCCGTCGACACAACCGTCGCAACGTTTCTTGCCCCAGCCGCACTCTCAGTCAGTGTGACAACCGCATTGTCGACAATCGTCGGAGTCGTAGGTCTACTGTTGATATCATCACCAATGTCGTTGGTGACATAGACCTTAATCGTAGTTGTAGTCGATAGAGGCGTACCGCCGACGGCACCACCACCGTCCGTCACTGTAATGCCGACATCGTAGTATTTGCCGGAACCATCTGTCTTCAGCAGTGGATCAGTTGCCTCATAATCCAGAGGTCCGGTCAGCTGCAACTGACGACCTGTCGCATCCAACTTAAAGCGATTACCCGGGTTTGTGGTGATAGAATATGCAAATGTATCGCCGTCACCGCCAGAAGTTGTCCTATCCTGATCAATCGATGACAGATTTGCAACAAATGTATTTGCGCCTTGGTTCTCGACTACTGAAAGCGAGGCTCCGCCGGTTGCATTCAGAGCTCTCAAATTCGTCGGAGCTTCGTTGATATCACTTACAACGAAAGTAAATGTGCCTTCGTGCCTAATCGCTTTGGTTGTCTTATCTGTAAACCGGTAGGCAATCTCGTGCTGGGCAAGATCTTCGTAGTTGAAGCGGATCTCTCCACCATTATTAGGTTTAACTTTTATGACGTATCTCGTCACACCATTGATAACCGCAGTCGTAATCTCGTATCGCCCTTCGGCATCACCGGGGTTTTCATTGCCGAAATAGAAATCGAGATTCATAGTCGCCGGATCTATGGCAGATCCGTTGAGATCAAATCCATCGAGAATACCAATATTTCGCTCGGACTGGATATTCTCCTGAATGATGACGGTCTTATCAAAGCGGGCTACATCAGGCGGAGGATTGGTGAAACCATCGGCCGCAATGATGCGAAGATTACGAGGCATGTGGGTACTCCTGATAGAATGTTTTCGACAAAATTTTGAGTTGCACTGCAGCAGCGATGCCCAGATCGCTGCTGCAGGTCTTTAGAAGATGAGGAAGCTGTTGAAGGTAATGACAGGAAGTTTCTGCAGTTTGGCAAATAGAACTTGTGCAGCCTCTCCGTTCCCATCGGCATCATAGTAGAGATCTCCGTTCTCCTCATCATAGATTATACGATGAGCTTCGGAGGTCGCTTGCGCGCCTTTGTGGAATGCTTGCTCCTGAAGATTTCCTGCAGGACCGATTTGAGAGAAGACACCCTGCCTCTTCAGATTGATCATGTCTTGGCCAACTGTAAAGTCGACAATGGTATCCACGTTATTTGCACTTGGACGTGTGTCGAACACAAAGATGTCCTCACCGGTGCCGCCTGTGAGCTTATCGTTGCCTAGCCCTCCATAAAGCTTGTCGTTTCCAGCTCCACCGTTCAATTGATCACGACCGCCGGTCGCACGAATTGTGTCGTGGGTTGATGCACCGGTGTTCATGATTTCGACCGCAGCATTGACGATGTCGAACGTGATCAGCTTCTCAAAAGTGTTTTGCTGAGAATCTGTGACGCGGACTCGAATCTCATGTTCTGTCTCGTGCTCAAAATCGAACCGTACGCCACTGGTAATACGGACGACATTGTTCTCTTCTGGATCAAGGTAGAAGCGCCCATCATCGTTATCGATCAACTCGTAAGTAAAGGTATCGTCTGTATCCTGATCCGTAGCACCCAGCGTAACGACGTATGTCCCATTAGGCGAAAGCTCCTGAATGGACCCGTCTCCGTCTTTGAAGACAATGTCGTTCGGCCCGTGATTGCCCGGATTGTCATCCAGATTTCGGATATTGACCCGGATCCTTTGAGCGTCACCGGTCAAGCCCAGGCTGTCGGTTGCCGCGATATCCAGGTCGACGAAGTCGCCCAGGATCTCCCAGTCCAAGACTGCACCATCAGCCATTCTCAGCTCGAAGGCGCCGCTGGTCGGGTTCCACACGATGGTGAACAGATCTGCGTGCTGTCCTGTGATGGAGTAGCCGGTGATCTGATCTCCGTCTTCGTCCAAGGCGCTCATCGTGCCGAGCACGACGGAGTTCTCATCCACCGTCACAGCCGTAGCGTCGTCGATCCGAACAGTGCTTGGCGCATCGTTCACATCGTTGATCGTGATCTCAACGTCATCTTCGAGCTCCAGTCCATCACCATCGATAACTCTCACGGCCAGTCTGTAAGAGCCTACCGCTTCATGGTTGAGCACGGCACCTTGGTTGACGCGGATCTCCCAGACGCCATTGTTATTGACGATCCGGAACAGCCCCGTCGAGTGGATAAGACCTTCAGGATCCTGACTATCGACAAACCTGAAGCTGAAGGTTTCACCTAACGTGTCGACAGCACCCAGCCGGCTGACAAATGTATCAACGCCTGAATTCTCGTTGACAGAATTGCCCTCAAAGGTAAGTGCCGTTGGGGCTTTGAATAGTTTTCCGTTGATCCAGACATTTTCGATGCCATTGGCGTTCAGGGTTCTAGCGGCATTGATGGCATCAGCCCGATTCCCACCATAGACAGAGGTCTGAAGATAAGCGGTATCGTTTGTGCCTGTACCGCTATCGTGAGCTGAGTCACTGGCATGGCGGATGTAGTAGACATCATCGCCTTCGCCGCCGTCCAGAACATCGCCTCCACCTGCGCCGTCGAGGGTGTCGTTACCCCCGCCGCCATTCAGCGTGTTGCTGCGAGCGTTACCGGTCAGAACATTCGCGCTTCCATTTCCGGTAAGCGTGATACCGTCGAACCCGCTCTCAGCTGTCAGGTTTTCAATGAAGGAGGCATCATCGATGCCATAGCTGTAGCTGGCTACAACCGTGTCGATCCCTCCGCCACCATTAGCTTCGCTGATTGAATCGCCGGCACTGTCGATATGGAAAGTGTCATTACCCGCGCCACCGATCATGACGTCGTCGCCGGTGCCACCATCGAAAATGTCGTGACCGCCATTACCTGTCAGCGTATCGTTACCTTCCTTGCCTTGGATAAGATTATTGCCTGCGTTTCCTTTGATATCATTCGAAAGTGAATTGCCGGTTAGTGTAAGGTTGTTTTCGGAAGTGGCATGTTCCACTTCCATATCTTCCAAGCCAGCGCCAAGCGTCCAATTGATAGAAGTAATAACCTTGTCGCGTCCACCGCTGCCAGTGTCAGATGCGGAGTCACCTTCGCCAACATAGTAGGTATCACCTCCGTGGCCGCCGCTCATGATGTCGGCGCCTTCGCCACCTTTCAGCACATCGCTGCCGCCGGATCCATTGAGCGTATCGTTTCCACCGCCTCCGATGAGAATGTCATCTCCAGAGCCGCCGACGAGCTTATTCTTCTCATCGTTGCCGACAATCTCAAGCCCTGCCGTTCCTACTACCTCGATGACCTCAATAAATACATCATTCTCAAGGGTGAAATTTACTGTGGTTTTGATGATGTCAATGCTTGTTCCATTCTGGCTTTCATCAACGGCATCATTTTCATTGTCGATAAAATGGGTATCGCCATTGTCGCCACCTCTCATAGTATCGGCACCAGTACCGCCGTCGAGAGTGTCAGCGCCACTTCCACCGATCAAGGAGTCGTCCTGTGCTCCACCTTCAAGTATATCGTCGCCCTCATCACCTCGGAGCGTGTCGTTTCCGCCGCCTCCAACGATCGAGTCGTCTCCACCGCCACCTTCTAGGGTATTTCTCTCGTCATTCCCTTCAATGGTGTTCTTTGCGCCGTTGCCGATAAGGTGAACACCTGTCGCACCTATTTCAGCCTTCATATTTTCAATGACCGAGGCTGCCCTGTACGTGCCAGCAACCGTGGCGACCAGCGTGTCGGTGCCCGACTCGTCGATAACAGTGTCAATATCTTCGACATCGTAATAAGTGTCGTCGCCTGCACCGCCGTTGAGCGTATCCTCTCCGCGTCCACCCCTTAAGGTGTCGCGCCCTTGACCACCATCAAGGCTGTCGTTGCCGTCCCCACCGGTTAAATCATTATGCCCCGCATTACCGGTCAGAATGTTGTGATCATCATTGCCTGTGAGCGCAATATTTCCCGCACCGGCGCCAGCAGTGAGATTTTCAATGTTCGCATAGCCAACAAGCGAGAACGACCCAAGAGCTGCCGCGACAACAATAGTGTCTTCATCGTCAGATGGCATTTCCTCAATATGATCGGAAGCACTGTTAACAACGTAGGTGTCGTTGCCGGCTCCACCAATCAGAGAGTTGATGCCGGCTCCGCCAATCAGCGTATCGTCACCGATTCCACCTGTCAGCGTATCGTTATCTGCACCACCATCGAGAGAGTCATTTCCGTTATGACCGTGAAGGGTATCCTCACCTTTTCCGCCGAGAAGGATGTTATCGCCTGAGTTTCCGGTAAGAATATTGCCAAGGTCATTGCCGGTAAGCTTGATGTTCCCCGAGCCCGTTGCCGTCATGTGCTCGATGCCAGCACGGCCTTCAAGCGAGTAGTTTACCGATGTTTCGACGATATCAACGTCATCGCCTCCGGTTCCTTCGCTGACATCGTCATCGACGTTGTCGACGATGTAAGTATCTCGGCCACCGCCGCCGATCATGACGTCGGCGCCAACGCCACCGTCGAGATAGTTGTCGCCGTCATGACCGGTCAAAGTATTGCTGAGAGCATTACCTGTGAGATTGATTGTCCGGCCGCGAGTCTGCGCGTTATTCAAAGCCGTGATATTCTCGATGCGATCCCTGGTCAGCAACGAGTAGTTCACGCTTGTGATAACCGTATCGGTGCCGTCAGCATCCGGATCTTCTATGACCTTGTCGTCGGAGGAATCCACATAGTAGATGTCATGCCCAAGGCCCCCTCTCATCTCGTCGTTGCCGGTGCCGCCATCAAGGGTGTCGTTGCCTTGGCCGCCATTGAGAGTGTCGTCATCAGCGTCGCCGAATAGAGCGTCGTCATCAATGCCGCCACTCAAGGAGTCGTTACCGATGCCGCCACGCAGAGTGTCGTTGCCCGCCAAGCCCTCGATTATGTCGTTGCCGCCTCCGCCGAGCAGAGTGTTGGCCCTGTTGTTCCCGGTCAGCAAGTTGGCGCTGCCGTTACCGGTAAGGGTAAGACCGTCGATATTCTCAGCCGCGGTCAAATTCTCAATGAAGGATGCGTCATCGATGGAATAACTATAGCTGGCAACAACAGTGTCGATTCCTCCCGTTCCTGCGGCCCCACCACCTTCTGAAATACTGTCGCCAGCACTGTCGACATGGAAGGTGTCGTCGCCGCCGCCGCCCACCATTATGTCGTCGCCAATTCCACCATCAAGAATGTCTTTGCCGCCGCCGCCGATCAGGACGTCGTTCCCGCCCATGCCGCTTAGCTTATTGGCAGCGGAGTTGCCCCTAATCTCGTTGTTATGAGAGTTTCCGGTGAGATCAATTGCAGCCGATGTGCCAGCCTCGAGATCCTCGACATTATCCCTGAGAGTATAGCTGATCGTGGTGATAACCTTGTCACGGCCGTTTGCTTCACCTGGATCTTCAAAGACAGTGTCGCCCGCTTCCTCGACATAATAGAGGTCGTTATCCGCCCCGCCCTTCAGGATGTCGCTACCGGCGCCGCCCTTCAGCGTATCGCTTCCGGATCCACCCTCAAGGGAGTCACTGTCCGCACCGCCCTCAAGGCTGTCGTCGCCGCCCGCTCCTAGCAAGGTGTCGCTGCCAGCCAATCCAACAATCGTGTTTTTGCCCGCATTACCGGTAATTCTATTACCGGCAGCATCATTATTTCCCGTCAGGTTGAGGTCACTGGTTCCATTGATGTTGGAGGTTTCGAGATGCTCCACATTTTGGCTGAGGATGTAGTGGACACTTGTAATGACCGTATCTGTACCGCCAGTGCTTGAAGCCTCTTCGACTCGGTCGCCACTGTCGTCCACAATATAGGTGTCGTCACCGCCACCCCCGCGCATGGTATCGGCATTAGCTGCGCCGTCGAGACGGTTTGCGCCGTCATTGCCAACGAGCGTATTAGCTGCGGAATTGCCGGTAAGGTTGATCGCGGCATTTCCAGCCACGGCTTCGATGATCTCAACTCCAACGACTTGACCTGCCAGACCTAAGTTATAATGGGCCTTGGTGATGATCCTGTCACCGTTTTCGATACCGTTATCGATGACGTTATCGCTCTCGGAATCCACGTAGTAAGTGTCATTACCACTGCCTCCTTCCAGGGTATCGACGTCTCCACCACCATCGAGCGTGTCGTTACCTTCGTTGCCGAGCAGATGATTTCGTGTGTGATTGCCTATGATTGTATCGGCTATGGAACTACCAATAACGCCTTCGATACCCCAATACTTATCCCCAAGAGCTCCGCTAAAATTCTTATTAGTTTCCAGATCAACATAAACCGAAACGCCTCCGGTGTAGTCCACATAGTCAAAGTGATCACCACCATCCATGGAGTCGTTGCCCACTCCACCATTCAGAGTGTCGTAGCCTATTCCGCCCTTAAGAGTGTCATCCCCATTACCTCCGGAAAGGCTGTCCTCGCCTGTATGCCCGGACAGTCGATCGGCACCATCACGGCCGTTCAGTATGTCATTCACTGCCATACCAACGTAGTAGTCACTTGCGTCAGTACCCGACCAGAAATACTTACCCCCGGGACTATTGGCCGAACGAGTATCGAGCGTTTGGCTGCGAATGTTGCCGCTCCACTCAAAGGTGACAGTAAACTGGCCGTCTTTGTGCGAAATCAATTGAGGCGCGGAATATGCAACCTCATCCCAAATATTGACCTCAGCAAGATGTTGGGTTCCGTCGGCGTTCAGAACCTTAACCTTGACGCTGTATTTGCCACCGCCCACTGTATCCAGCCAAGCGATTGCAATCTTGTCGCCAGGAAGGACGATCGCAGTCGATTGCGCTTCTACCCCTGTAAAGACAGGACTGACCTCAGTGCCGTTTGGACCGCCATGCACGACAGTTCCAGCATCATCGCGGATCTGCCAGTACACCTTCCCAACGTGCTCCCAGCTGATGAAGATGCGCCCATCAGACAATGCAGCAATACTGGTACCGGCGTTCTCAACACCGTTCAGAGCGAAGACTTCAGTTCCGAGACTGCCATCGGTATTAATATACCGGTATCGCAGACCATAAGATATTACTTCTTCATCTCCAACAATTGTGATCACGCTGTAATTCCAAAGCACCACGCTTCTCCCGTCGGACAGCGTGATAACTTTAGGATCAGACTCAGTCATACTGGAGTTTGCGATCGAATTAACGCGGGTCTCAACGCCTGTTTTCTGCCCATTGGCTAGGAAGATTTGAGATTTGATGTCTCCATTGGCTTCCCAAATCACCATATAGCCACCGGCCGCTGGCCCCGACACGAGCGGAACGATTTTTGCGTCCTGCGGCTGGCCTATAACGCCATTATTGGCCTGCAGCTCAGGAACAACGCGGTCACCGGAAGAATCCAAGAGAAGAGTATAAATGCGGCTGTCCGCCAGCGTGCCACCGCTAAATGCGACAGCGTAACGACCATCCTGCAAGATCTTGATTGTCGGGGATCCAACACCAGAACCGCCTGGAGCCGCCATGGTGCTGAGAGTCCAAGTGTCTTTAACAAGCTCCCCATCAAACCCGATACGTTTAGCCTTGATAACAGTGCGGCCTAGAGATGGATCGTACTCGGTCCATACGACCATTGTGGTTCCATCTGCACCAACCACCGAGCTAGCACCAGACTGGGCATTGGAGGAGGCAGAAACTTGAGAGACATTGTTCCAACCGCTTATTCCGCCAGACATGTTAGGCTCCGATCAATATAGTTACTAAACGTTATATTGCATCGTTATGGCATGAAGTTGAGGCGGAATGCAACACCCTTTCAATTTGAAGCTAGAGAATGGTTTACAAGCCCGAATGAAAAGCCAGCACCAAGGAAGATATTCGGATGCCAGCTATCAATCAAGTTTCTAGATTATGTACAATTGCTATCGTTTCCCTCCATATGAAGAGGCTCGATCATTAGACAAAATGATTCCTATTATATCAACTATAGATGACAACATGCCTTTCTAGACATTTATTCAAATTCGATTACTTCTCGATCCGTCCTGTTGTAAACATCGCCTCTTATTACATTAAGATACGTAAGATCTGAACTCAGACACTTACAGTCACTAAAAGCTGAGCAGCTGGCTTGCAGAACACAGCAAGAACGGCTACCTTGTTCCTGATTTGTTTCAGAATCGCCTTTTCGAAGGCAGTAAGGGCCAGCCATGCTGACGCGTAAACAGCACGAATTGCTCCGCTTCATTCATGAGCGGTTGCGTGAAACCGGGGTTCCGCCATCCTTCGACGAGATGAAGGACGCGCTCGACCTCAAGTCCAAGTCGGGCATCCATCGCCTCATCACGGCGCTGGAGGAGCGCGGCTTCATCCGCCGCCTGCCTAACCGAGCTCGGGCGCTTGAGGTGATCCGCCTGCCGGAGAGCACCAGCGGTGCAGGCAGCCAGCGGCGCTTCACGCCGAGCGTCGTCGAGGGCGGGCTGGCCGGCAAGGCCAAGGCCGCTCCGCAGCCGGCTTCCGATCCTCGCAGCCGTGAGATGTCGATCCCGGTGATGGGACGGATCGCCGCCGGTGTGCCGATCTCGGCGATCCAGACCCAGAGCCACTCCATCACCCTCTCGGGGGACTTCCTGGCCCAGGGCGATCACTTCGCTCTTGAGGTGCGGGGCGACTCGATGGTGGAGGCCGGCATTCTCGACGGCGACCTTGTGGTCATCCGCCGGCAGGACAATGCCAATACGGGCGACATCATCGTGGCGCTGATCGACGAGGAGGAGGCGACCTTGAAGCGCTTCCGCCGCCGCGGCTCCTCCATTGCCCTTGAGGCCGCCAACCAAGCCTACGAGACCCGCGTGCTCGGCCCTGACCGGGTCAAGATCCAGGGCAAGCTCGTCAGTCTGGTTCGCCGGTACTGATCTCGTCTTCCGGAAGATCCTGCTCAGGGACAGGCCTTGCACGCCTCGGTCTCCCCTGAGCGGGCACTCCTTCAGCCTGGATTGATTGGTCACCAGGCCAGTCCATCACCTCGCGGCCCTTCCTGACCGATCTGACCTCGATTGCGTCGTTACTAAGACGCAGGGTCGTGGCTCCGCGCTCCTTCAGGGCCTCACCGTCGAGGACGAAGGCTCCGTAGCATGTCGGCGGAGCCTGCAGCCGCGTGACGATCACATGCGCCCTGCGACAATCCTCCTCGAAAGCGGCGTAATCCTGGACGAAGGCAATCCGCCGTCCAGCTCCGGCGACCACCACGCATCCAGCGCTATCGCAGCGTGCCTCCTGCCTAAGGCTGGCATCATCCGCATTCCTGGCATCGCCATCCGCGCGCAACCATTGCTCCGTTACGAAGTCCGATGGCCGTCCGACTAGGGCAAGCTGTCCTCGGGCGCCGCGAATAGCCGCCCCTGCCCCCTCGCGGTCGATGAAGATGTCATGGCGAACTGGAGCAGCCGTGAAGGCAAGCCCGATCCCGGCCGGCACCAGGGCCATCCATCGCAGCGACGAGGCCGGTATGGCCAGGACGAGCAGGCCCAAGCTCAGGAACGCCAGGGCAGCGATGCTGAGCGCCGGCACCACCACGGTCGAGCCGCTGAAAGACCCGACCCAGGCCGACACCGCAAGCACCTGCTCGACGGCCACTCCCATCACCTGCCAGACAGGACGGTCGAGACCGAATGGGTAGGCCAGCACGCCCAGAACGGCCGACGGCATGACCACAACCGAGACGAGCGGCAGGGCGAGCGCATTGCCGATGAGGCCATATGGATTGAGCGACTGGAAGTGATAGGCCGAGAACGGAGCCGTGGCGATGCTGGCCACAAGCGTCGTGGTCACGAGCCCGAGCATCGCCCGTCCGGACCAGCGCAGACCTCGCTCGAGAATTGTTGCGGGTGTTCCTTCAGTGGGTTTGCGCTGCATCAGCGGCACAAGGGCCATCATGGCGACAACGGCCCCGAACGACATCTGGAAGCTCGGTCCCAACAGCGCCTCAGGCTCACGCGCAAGTACGATCAGAGCGGCAATCGAGAGATTGCGGATGCTCAGCGCAGGACGATCCGCCAGCACCGCGCCGAACATCACGAGGGTCATGATGAGCGAGCGCTCGGTAGCCACATCGGAGCCCGAAAAGATGCAGTAGATCGTCGCCCCGATCATCGCCGCCATGGCGGCGATCTTCTTCACCGGCCAGAGAAGCGCAATCGTCGATCCCAGAGACAGGAGCGCTCGAACCAGCCAGAAGAACGTGCCGGCGGCCAGCACCATGTGAAGGCCGGATATGGACACGATATGTTTGTCGATTTCGCCTATAACACCTCTGGCGCTCGGCTGAACTTGTCTCAGACCGAATCAGAACATGAGGGAGAGCATGGAAGTCCTTGATACGACCGCAACAACCAAAATCGATTCGGCAGACAGTCGCCCCCTCGCCTTCTCATATCTGCGTCTGAGTTCCGACAAGCAAAAGAAGGGAGACGGTTATCGTCGGCAGATGGAAGATACCGAACTTTATTGCGAAAAAATGGGTCTGCACTTGGACCACCAACTAGAAGACATCGGCGTAAGCGGCTGGACAGGTGCCAACGTTACCAAAAAAGCTGCGCTCGGCCAGTTCCTTGAAATGACGAAGGACAAACCGGGAAAGCCACGGAGCATCCCTAGAGGCTCACATCTCGTCGTAGAGTCACTGGATCGTATAAGTCGAGACAAGGTGATGAAGGCGTTCCGGATCTTCACCGAAATACTCGAAGCCGGGATCACCCTTCACACCTTTGGTGACAACAAGATTTATACGGAGGAATCGGTCAACGAAAACACGTCTGATCTGATCATCTCTATCACAATCATGATCCGCGCTAATAACGAAAGCACCATGAAGGCACGTCGGCAGCGCAAGACATGGGAGCAGAAACGAAAGGACGCCTCTAACGAAAAACTATCGGCACGCTGCCCGACATGGCTGAAACTTCTGCCCGACCGCAAAACTTTCGAGCCGCTGCCGGAAAGGGTGAAACTCGTTGAGCGGATGTTCATGATGTCTGCTGATGGGTGGGGATGTGACAGCATCGCAAGAACGTTCAACCGGGAGAATGTAAAGCCGTTCTCCCACGGTCGCTCGTGGCATGGAGGAACGGTCAGAGCCTATCTCCAGAGCAAGGCCGTCTTGGGCCACTACCAGCCCAACAGAACCATGCGCGTCAGGGTAGTGGATGAAGAAACAGGCGAACCAGAACTCAAGGTTCAGCGGGTGCCCGAAGGCGATGTCATCACCGACTACTATCCTCAAATAATTACAGACGAACAGTGGCATCGGACGTGGGATGCCATCGGAAGCCGGAGCTTAGGCAAAGCCATGAACCCGCAGGGGCGGAAGGGGTCCAAGCTCACGAACCTGTTCTCGGGCTTTGGACGCTGCGTTTACTGCGGCTCTCCCATGAACGTCCGCAACCGTGGTGAGTCCACCCGCCACAAGCATAAGCCCTTCCTGATGTGCTCGAACTCTCGAAACGGTATCTGTCCCAACAATCGGCAGTACACCCTTCCACCGCTCGAAGAAGCGGTTCTTGAGTTCGTTCAGGAAATCGATCTGTCGGAACCTCAGTCCATCGGGGCTCAAGTGCTGGAGCAGCAGATGGCCAGCAAGCGCACCAAGGCCGATGACCTTCAGTCCTTCATCGACAACCTCATGCCGTCCGTTGAACGAGGCTCCAAATCGGCTCAGAAGCAATTGGAGGTCCGTGAAGCTGAACTGGAGATCGTCGAACAAGAAATTGCTGCCATCCGGTGTCAGCTTGAATCCATGAAGGCTGCGGTGCCGCTGGCCGACCGACAGGCGGCCATGAAAGAGCTTAGGCAGAAGGTGGCCACTGCCAACGATGCGGAACTCTTTGCCATCCGCACCGGTCTTCGTCAGACGCTTCGGGAAATCATCACCTTCATGACTTTCATGCGTGACGGGTCCGTGGCCGTGGCTGTAAAGGGCATGGAAATTGGCTACATCTTCAAAGACGGTAAGATGATCAAGCGCATGGAAGATCTGAAGCCAGCAGCGTAAAAAGGCGGCGTGACCCAACATTTCCGGAAGTTCCGACACCCTCGCTTTGGATGGCAATCAGAGCTTCGGATGATCCAATTATAGACGCCGCCAGCCAAGGGCTTGGGCCACTTGGCAATCCCGATCCAGATCAGCAATCGTTTTTTCAAGTTGCTGCCTGATCGTTTGCGGCGTGAACTCCGCGATTTGCGCGAGGCGTCCGCGCAGTATCTGGATGACGTTCAGAGGAACTGTAAGTTGCCCTCGCTGCTCGATATTCTTGAGATAGCGTGGCCCTTTCCCTAGCAGCCGCGAGAAGTCCGCCTTGTTTCGAACGAGCCCTATAGCCCGGAGCATGTGGTAGGTCTGTGAGAGGTTCGCGGCAATCATCCTGCATATTTAGCTAAATACAGGCATCAAAACACATTTTCGCTGTAGGTGCCTCTATGAACCCTCATACCTCAATCGTTGATGCGGCCAACAAGTTGGCCGTCCAGAAGCTTATTCGGCTGCATCTGCCCCCTCCTTTCGATCCGTTTGCAGAAGGTGGTGTAACGATTCGCGCCGACCTGACATCGAACAGATCGGGCGTCCCACATAGCGCGGAGACATGGTGCTACGAGTTCACCGGCACCGGTTGGCAGATGGTCGTCCGAGCCACCTTCTATGAGGGTAATCTGCTTGAACCTCTCGCGACCCACTGTGTGATTGAGAGGTACGACGGGACCACCATCGATGCGGCATGTCAGGCGGCGAATGCGTGGCTCAAATCTCTGCCGATTTGATAGGGTTTAGGCGCACGAGTTTATCGACTTTCTGCCCAACAGTGTGAGATAATAAATAATATTGATGGATGACCATCGCACGAAACGCTCAGGAGTTATAGGGGCCAACTCCGCCCCAAAACGGAAACCGGGACAAATAACAAAGGCAGAGACGGGTGATGCCGTCAGCCGCAGACCGGGGACTATGAGGTAGAGCACCGACGAGACGGAATTGAGACAAACTGCAAGTGTCGGTGTCTCTCTAAACGGCTGCTCGGCAAAGGCCAGAATGGCGCTTTGCAAGAAGGCACCTCCATAAAGAGGATAGGTATGCCTTGACGACTTTGGCACCTATCCGCGTGGACCGATCCCTCAACGGTCTGGTCCACGAGCTTCGATTTCAATCGATAACCGTTCTGGCGAAAAGACAACCGGAAACGCAAGTCGCGGCAGATGCAAAAGGCGCATCGCACATCTAGCCGCACGATCCCAAAGTTTCACTCGTAGGTGTGTTGCCGGGGAATGGGCCGTTACATGCTGGCAAACGGAGAACCACCAGCAATCAATAAAATGAGCACGCGGCCAGTTGAGCGATCACAGACTCAGGGTGTGAATACGCAATTTTCCCTCCTTCTCTGCTCATACGTCTCGGTATGTTCAGAGAAGGGGGGAAATAGACGATTGATCTTGGGTGTGAATGGAAGAGAGATCCAAAAGAAATTGTTTGCAGATCACTGATGGTCTGAAGGGAGAGCGTTCCAGAGCACAGCGAGGGAACGCGAACAACGTAAGACCATCAGTGGGCACAGGGTCGCGAAGCGATCCTGTCCCATGAGAGGATCAGAGGAATACTAGAGCGGTCTCAGAACGGTTCACGAGGACCGTCAGCAACCGTCAGCCTCCATTCCTTGAATCTGTTGGAAATAAACCAAAAGCCACTACCCGGTATGCGAAGTCTGTGTCACCAGATACGAAAAGCTTTGGGGGCACGCCTTGGGATATGAACGTTTCATCGGTTCTTGCGTCAATGGACACCTCGCCGACCTGAAAATTCTCGCTGCGATCCTTGTCAGCCAGATTGAGGAAGAGCCCCACGTCTACACACCACGCAAAGAGCGTGGACGCCGTAGCGTCGTTTCAAAGGGCTGGCGCGACCGGCTTCAGAATTATGAATGGAAGCCGAGGAATGGATCTGACGGGATAGGACAGGCCCGACAGATTGCTGCGGATTTCGAACCCGTCGCTCAGAAGATCGATGCTGGATTGCCCCTCACAGATGAAGACCATGAACTACTCAAGAGCCTCGCTCGACGGACGTTCGAGTGGGGTGGTGTTGAACGAGGGGCCACCAAGCAGAACCCCACAGGTGATCAGATAGCAGCCGTCATTGCCAGCGCCCTTCAATGGAGACACGTCAACGACGCCTTTATGGATTCCGGATGGACCAAGGTGGCCGCATTCGGAACAGCATGGCTGGAGGATGCCGACCGGACGCCGCAGATCATCTATGATAGCCGAGTAGCTGCGGGTTTGATCCGCAATGTGGAGAAAGCCATCCTGACCGGTGGAGAGGGATGGTCCGACAAATTCAAAGCCTACGTCCAAGACCAGCTACGGTGGGTGCCGGGTCGAGACGCCAACCGGCTCCGGTCTCTCCAACTGCGATGGAGGTCTGGATATCAAAAATGGCAGCCGCAGTTCTTCGGGAGCCTGCTCGTAAGGCTCATGCGGGACGCTCTGAATGCACAGCCTGAACGCTATGGGCTAATGCCGGATCAGGATGGTGATCGCCGCTGGACGATGCGCGGGATCGAGATGGTCATGTTCATGGAAGGGTATTGATCGCCCAAAGAGCGCCCTTGAGTTCTACCACCGAACCATGAAAGGTTTAGACAGTCCCTCCTGTCGATTCCTTTCATGAAATTTGCACCCTCAATCCGAGATGCGCGTCAGCGCGCAATCCTCTCTCAGGAGGAACTGGCCCAAGCCATCGGCGTGACACCCCGTGCGGTATGGCTGGCCGAACAAGGAGCAGGAACGCTAAAGACCCTGATCTCCATTCTCGACCACCTCCGGATACCGGTAGCTGGCCTTCCGCCAGCCAGCAGCCTCGGCGCTCGCGTCCAAGCGGCCCGACGAAGGAAGGGCTGGTCGCTTCAGAAACTCTCGGAGCGGAGTAGCCTCTCGATTCCTACGATCCGTGGGCTGGAACAGGGCAAGGGGCGCATTGCCAGCCTTGAGGCTGCCATTGCCGCATTAGCCCCGACTGCGCGTGTGCGGAAGCCTGCAACAGTCAGGAGGGAAGCGCCTCGCAGTATGGGCGGTTCATCGGTCCAGAGATTGGTGCATGCCGACTGCATCGAATTCATGCAGGGTATGGAGAGCGCGTCTGTGGATCTGGTCGTGACCAGCCCTCCGTACAATGCCGGTAAGGAATACGAGGCCGATCTTTCGGTTGAGGAGTATGTGAGCTTTGCAGAGCGGTGGGTCTCGTGCATTCCACGGATCTTGGCTCCCAGCGGCGCGCTTTGGCTCAATGTCGGTCATATCAAGGTCTCCGAGACCGAAAACGTCCCTCTCTCCTACCTCTACTATCCGCTGCTCCGCCGATATGGTCTCCATATGCTTCAGGAGGTCGTCTGGCATTTCGAAGGGGGAATGTCTTACAAGACTCGCTTTTCGCATCGTACAGAGCGTTGGATGTGGCTGGTCAAAGACCCCAAGAAGTATGTCTTTCACTTGGACGATGTGCGCGACCATACGCTCAACATCGGCTCTGACAATCGAAACAACCCTGCCGGAAAGAACCCAACCGACTACTGGCACTTTCCCAGAGTGGTGGGAGGACGTGGCGCATCACGGGAGAAGACGGCACACCCCTGCCAGTTTCCGGTCGCTATGATCGAGAGGATCATCCGAGCCTGTAGCAACCCCAGAGACGTTGTGCTCGATCCCTTCGGGGGCTCCGGCACTACCGCCGTTGCGGCCTACCAGAATGGTCGTGGATTCATTAGTGTCGAGACCAACCAGCGTTACCACGAGATCGCCAAGGCCCGTTTGGAGAGGCTGCATAAGGAGAATGGCGCAGAGCCTCCACCCGATCTTGAGCGTCTTGCCTCATAAATCATTACGGGCTGTGATGGGGCTTCGGGTAATTAGTTGACGTAAGCGGCGTCGTGGCAAAGCTTCCGGAAGGAATGGTCATGGAAGTTAGCGAATAGCTCCCAAGCCGCATCGACATCCTTACAGAGCACATCAACCGAAAAACCCTGATACCGAGGTGCGAGCGATCTGACAGCAATGATCCGGCTTGGACCTGTGGCCTTGCGGATTTTGGTCAGGAGAGCCCATTCTGCATCATCGAGGACGTAGAGGGTGACGGTTCGAAGACGCTTCTTAAAGGTGGAGGTTTGGGTGGGGGCGAAGTCGCTGTAGCGCATGGTGGTCCTTCGACATAGGTGCCCGGTATTTATCCAATGTCTGTGAAAACATGGGCTGTCGGGACGTTAGGTACTCACTCAGACTTGCGTAGCTGTAGATAGCGCATAATCCGGAGCTTGACCCTTGTAAGTCTCTACGGGAAGCTGGTTCCAAAATGCGAACGGGGTGGGGCAGTGTATTATCTTGTAAAGCTATCGGATGATGTTCTGGAGTCGATGGTGCTTGCCGCAGTGGAGGCTTACTGCCTTGGGGATGGGCGGAGGTCTGGTGCGGCTCATCTCGAAACTTTGGGGTACGTCTGGGGCTTCGGTAGAATTGAGGATGAACTCACGGTTCTATATGTCACCAAACTCAGTATGAGCCTTTCGGCACGAAGGACCAATAATAGTGTCACACCGAACTTAAGGGCTGCACTACTCAAGAACGAAGTGATTAGGCGATGGTCGCCTCAGCTATCCTTGCTTGGAGATTTTCATACACATCCATACGAGGATTTGTCTCAAGTCCAAGGATGTAACGGCTTTGAGTTCTCTACTGCTGACTACGCTTCCTTCGCGAAAGACGATCTCGTTTGGAACGAATCCGGAAATTCGCCTCTTATGTTGGCCATGACGATCTGTAAGCTGAACCGCGTGCATACGTCTATTGGCGGAGAGCAAATTCGAGGTAACGTCTGGCGATTTGATGTCGGAGAGTACCGACTTTGGCTTAATGCCGCTGTTGGGGAGCTTGACGCGCAGGGAAACCGCGTCGCGACAGGCAATAAATACTCAAAAGTAGACCTCGACCTAAATTCCCGTTTCTTCAACATCAGCGGGGATCGGATCATAGATCGCTTGTCCGCGTAATCTCCGCGATTACTCGGTCGAGTCCCTGAGTCGATCTGAGGACGCGAGTTCATCGTCGCCTCCTTTGAGGAGGCGTTAGAAGTTTGATCCAAGCTCAACCCATATAGCTGGTATGCTAGGGGCGGGTTTTCCCGCCCCCTTCTGCTTAGATCCCATACTCCACTAGGAGCCGGGTACGAAGTCGTCCCCGCGCGGCCTGTTCCAGATCGAAGTCTGGACCGATCACGACGTGTACGGGAGCGCGCACATTGATTTCTTGAGAAGCGATTGCTCTGGAGAAATTTCTCTCTGGAGGCTGACCGGGCTTTGCGTACTGCGCGAATGTAATCATAGCGACCGGAGTTTTCTTACCGTCGCGCCCCGGGTTCACGATGCAGGCACTAACACGATAATACCCATCGCTACCATGATAGTTCGAGGGAGCGTTGACGATCTCGCAGTCGATTTCGGTGTAAACCCGGTCGTGATTGACCGGCGGAAGGGGTTTCAGAGACATGGCTCTATCCATCTGTAAGTAGGTGGGTGAAGAAGGGGAGCAGTTGCTCCATGTCCTCATCCCAAGGTCAGTGATCTGAGGAAGGGGAGCAATGCTCCAACGTCCTCAACACTAAATCTGGGCAACGCTTCGCCATTGGTCAAGGCACATTTTCACAGCATCCGCCTCAGCCTGTCTCAATCTTCATCAACCGACTATTGAGGCAAGACCTCGTACTTCCAGCCAAAATAGCTGTAGAGGAAGTCGCCACTGCCCTCCTTGTCGGTAAGTTTGGCTTTGATCCGGAAGCGGGTTCCGACCGGATAGTTCCGGCTGAGAGACTTCGAGCACTCGACGTGCAGGTTGGTCGGCAAGCCCTGACCTGCCACGGGCCGAATATGGATCGGCCCGTGGAGACCACTCGTCTGGGAGGGACGGTAACTCTCCACGATCACCAATCGGTATGGCTCGTCCTTCTTGGCCATATCCTCTTCTACCTCTCGTTCTTCAGTTGTCGCTGCATGTAAGCCACTGCTGTCCCGGTAGCAGAACCTCACAACTCGGGAACAGGTCGATCTTCACTCGGCTCGCTGGCTATTCTGCCTGCTGCATGGAGGTTCTTCCGTAGGAGCCTCCCGGCGATAAACCCAATCAAGCTCCACGCGAGCATCCGGACCAACACAAAGATGAATGCCTGTTCCGAAAGAAGCGGAAAAGGTACTCCGCGCAGTACCGCCTCCCAGATGGCATACACACATCCGGCAATTGCTCCCGTTATGGCAACCAGCCTCGGCACTTGTGTAATAACAGCGGTAGCTTTGTGGTCCCCGCGACGGAGACGACGCTGAAGCAACAACCTTACTAAGAAGCCCCACAGGAAGCCAAGTAATGTGACGGGCAGGAGGATATAGGTCGCCAGACGGAGGACGCCTTCAAGCTGAAGGGACGAGGTGCCAACGTCTGGAACAATCACCAAAACAGACCAGACCACCGATCCAATGAGGCTGTTTCTGGTCCAGCGCCACGGGATTGCAGCGATCCATTTTTCAGTCTTGTCATCCACCGCGTCACCCTTGGTTAGTCGCCTGTTCCGTGGCTGTGCGTTAGTTCGCAGCTTTGCGACCCCGCCTGCGCCCCTTGCCGTCTCCAGCAGATTGTTCTGTCCTGATCCTCTCCAACAAGACGCTTGCCGGTTCATCATTCGGATCTTGCGGCACAAGCTCGCCTCGAAAGGCTTTTGAAAGGATCGCCTGATCGAGATGGTCGATCAGCTTACGCGCGCTGGTGGCTTCGGAGGCGAGGCGGTCGATCCATGCGAAGGCACTATGGATACGTCGGACGAGGCTCTTCTGCTCCGATAAGTCTGGAAAATAGAGTGTAGCAAGCTGGATATCAGCGGCTCGAAGATGGGGCTGCGCCGATCCTCGTGCGTTGGAGCCTGCCCATCCAAGGAAAAGTGGCGAGCGAAGAGCCCACATTAGATAATGAGGATCTGCCGCAACTTTGGGTCTCACAATGATCATCGCTGAGTTGATACGGACTACATCGAAGGGAACCGTATCATCGTAGATAGCACAATTGCCAAGGGTTCCCCTGATTGTTAGGACGATATCCCCGCGAGAGAGTGTGCCGCCTCTCAGTGATTGATGCTTCTCTTTTGTTATGTAACTTGTATCGGAAAAGTCAAAGAATCCTTGTCGAACATTCCTTGTTCCAAGAAACAGACAGTATCCGGCTGGCAGTTGCTCGTCATCACTCGGATAATTCTGACTTCTATCACCATTAAGTAGGTCAACTACATCGCCAAAGGTGACAGACTGCCCGTCCTGAGACGGGTCAAAAACACGCGCCAAGATAGCTTGTTTGTATTTCTCCACCAGCCTCGCTACGTGATCGAGATGATCACGGGCGCGCTTCGATTTTGTCGAAAGACTATCGATCTTCACGACGATGCGGCGCTGTTCATCTGGCGGGGCCAAAGGTACTTCGAGACTAGACAGGATCGAGGCGTTCGCGCCCGGTTGAGCCGTGCCCTTCGAGACAACCTGTATTTGAGACCAGTAGTCCGGAGATTGCAGAAATGCGCTAAGGTACTCCGGATTGATACCACCGCTCGTTCTCACTCGGATCAGGTACGAAGCGAACACTGCACGCTCTGGCACGGCGCGAATTAGAAAGCTCTTGCCTGTCGTTGCACCAGTTCGGGCGATAACAATGTCACTATCTTGTAAGAAGAACTTTGGTGACGCTCCCTCGCGACAATGCGGAACAGTCGTCCAATCTACCTGCCCCTCTTGGATGTCGGTGATGCGAAGAAGCTTTGGCCCAACCGGGTCCGGTGTTGCTGAGGCGGTGTATCCGTAAGAGATGTCCTCAGCCAAGCTGCCCAAAGTGGTCAGTTCCCAATTCGTCGGAACGCTTATCATTCCGCCGCCTCCGGAAGGATTGTGCCCTCTTCCTCGCCTTCCAACTCGTCCGATAGCGCCTCAATATCTTCCAGCGCCGCCTTCAGGTGGCCGATAATGGCAGCGGCGATGTCCTCCGGCTCCGACAGGCTCTCCTCAGCATCAGCCTCGGTGTCTCGGAGCCATGAAATGTCAAGATTGTCATTGCGCGCAGCGATCTGCTCTCGCGTAAAGCAGCGGAACCGCCCTGCCTCTCCTTGATCCTGACGCACTGCGTTTCCGAGTGGGTTATCCCCGAAGCAAGCCTCGAAGTTAGCAAAATCAGCGACCGTCAGCGGTCGAGTCTTGCCGAAGGCTGGCATGTTGTTCCGCATATCATAGACCCAGACGGCCTTGGTGTTGGCCTTGTCGGTCTTACCACGGGACAGGAATAGCACATTCGTCTTCACGCCCTGCGCGTAGAAGATGCCGGTGGGAAGGCGCAGGATCGTATGGAGGTCGCACAGTTCCATCATCCACGTTCGCAGCCGACGACCGGTGTTATCCTCGAACAGGACGTTATCGGGGAGCACCACTGCCGCCCGCCCTCCGGGCTTTAAGGCACGGACGATGTGCTCCACGAAAGCCAACTGCTTGTTGGACGTGTCGGCGGTAATCGAGAAGTCGCTGCGGGTCGGCCTGCCGCCGCCCTTCTTGGTGCCAAAGGGCGGATTGGTCAGGATTAGATCCGCTTTACCAAATGCCTCACCATCGGGAGAAAGGGTATCGACATGGGCAACACCGCCCTCGATGCCGTGGAGCATGAGGTTCATCATGCACAGGCGATGGGTATCGGTGACAAGCTCGCCCCCGGTGAAGGCATTGTTCCGCTGGAAGAAGGCTTGTGCCTGTGACAGCATGAAGAGGTCGTTGGTGTGATCCTTGATGTACCGGTCAGCCGCCACCAAGAAGCCACCCGTTCCTGCCGCCGGATCTTGGACCACCTCACCGGGCTGCGGCTTCATCACGCGAACGATGCAATCGATCAGGGGGCGAGGCGTGAAATATTGGCCTGCTCCGGACTTCTTCTCCGCCGCGTTCTTTTCCAGCAAGCCCTCGTAGAGGTTGCCGAGCCCTTCCTCGCGTGCCGAGAACCAGTCCAGCTTGTCGATAGAGGTTGTGAGCGCCTTGAGGTTTGTCGGCTTGCGGAGCCGGGTCTGTGCGTCCGTGAAGATCGCCTGCACCAGCGAGTCTGTCGTCTTCTTGGCGTCACCCAGATCGAGCAGCATCCGCTTGTAGTAATCTAGCTGCTCCAATCCTTCCCGCTGCGCCAGTTCGCTCCAACGATAGCCATTGGGCAGGCGCTCCTCCCGTCCGGTCTCCGCTAGCATCTTCAGGAAGAGCAAATATGTTAATTCTGTTACATATTCATTGTAGGTGATGCCATCATCCCGCAAGACATGGCAGAGGGACCAGAGTTTCGCGACGATATCGTGGGTGGTTTCCATCAGGCGCTTCGCTTCCAAAGTTCTTCGTTAACATCTGCAAGGACCGCTTCGAGGTGGCCGTCAAACACCTTGTTCAGCCGGTTGAAGCCGCCGACATTTGTGAATGGATCGCGGTCGAGGGACTGCCGGTCTACAACGATTTCCTTACTAAGCTGCTCACCGATCCGCTTGAGCCAGAGCTTCTGCGGCTCGGTCCAAGGACGGCTGGCCATGATCCGGCGCATGGCGGCGCTCACCCGCTCCTCATAAGGGACGAGAGGATCACCCAATGCCGCTTGCCGCACGAAGCCGATGATCGAGGCAGCAATCTCCTCATTGGTCGCATCGCTCCACGCACGACGAAGGTGAGCCTCCGAGAAGCCCTGCTTGTCGAGTTCCTGCCGAAGCTCCCGCAATTGGGCACGGGTGAGGTCGCGGGGGCGTGTCACCACCACATTGAGAGCGGCAATCTTGTTGACATTGTTTTTGACGAAGGCCGTGAAGCTGTCGAGGAAGTCCTCCGGCTTCTTAGCCGAGCCATAGCCGCGTGTCGTCCGGATGTGCTCGTCGGCATGGTGAGAGATCGGGATATAGGTCGGAGTGGAGCCGTTGGACTGCCAATCGAGGATTGGACCAATGCCGAGGCGAGCCTTCGCCCATTCGGTAAGATCCGGTCCACCGGAGTTCTGAAGGCGCGTCAGCGTCTGTTCTGGGGTCTCACCCGCGACAGCCTCGAACTGCGCCTTCGCCTCGTCGGGGAGCTTCTTCAGGCGGCGGCGGAGCTTGACCGTCAATTGGTCGCGGATCGTGTCGCGCTGTGCCTCTGTTTGGGCCTGAGCGAGTTCATTGACCAATTGCTCGAAGCTGATCGACGGATTGACCACCACCGGCTTCATGTCGGTGAGGTTTTGAAGGTGGGGATAAAGGTCCACAGCATCGAAGATGCGGAAAACCTCTTTGCCAATATCCAGACATAACCGGGTCGCGCGCCCGATCATTTGCTCATAGAGAATGCGGCTGTTGACCCGGCGCAGGAACACGAGATTCGTGATCGAGGGCACATCAATGCCGGTCGTCAGCAGGTCCACAGTAACGGCAATCTTGGGGTTGGCATCATTGCGGAAGGACCGGATCAGGGCCTGAACCCGGTCTACGCTGCCGGTGATCTTCTTCACCGCCGCATCATCGATAGGGCCGTACCGGTCCTCGAACGCCTTTTTGACCTGCTTGACCACGATATCCGCGTGAGCGTCGGTGGCGGCAAAGATCAGGGTCTTCCCCGGCAGTTCCGGATCGATGTGCTTGGCCAACTCCTCGGCCACGACCCGATTGAACTCCTCGGTGATCACGGCCCGATTGAATTGCTCCACCTCGAACCGGATCTCGTCAGGGGCATGAGCGAGATCTACCTGACCCGTGGTCGTGTTGATGACCTCCAGTTCCTCATCTTTCTCGAACTCGATGCCGCTGCGGGAGAGGGCCGTTTCGATCCGGATGGGTGGTTCATGGTCGATGAGGAAGCCGTCAATCACCGCATCACGGTACGAATAGGTGAAGATCGGGTCGCCAAAGATCTGGGTCGTATGGAGGGCCGGTGTCGCCGTGAGGCCGATTTTGACAGCATCGAAATACTCCAGCACCCGCCGGTACTTGGAGATGTAATCCTCCTGCCCCCGGAAGGACAGTTCGGCGTCCGATAGCTCCCGGTCGAGCAGATAACCGCGATGGCATTCATCGATAACCATTAGATCATATTGGTCAATCGGCGGGGCTTCTGAGGCGTCGGCTTGATAGAGAACGCGACGGACAAGCCCTTGGATCGTGCAGATATGAACCTTGGTCTCAGCGTCCGGAAGCACATCGGCTAACCCTTTGAGGCCGAAGATCTCGGCAAAGGTTTTGCCCGACACGACCTTGGTGGTCGAGAACTCGCCTTCGGTCTGGTTGCCGAGGGCACTGCGGTCCACGACGAAGCAGATGCGCTGGAACCGCTTGGACGAGAGAAGCCGGTACAGGAGGGCAATCGCCAACTTCGTCTTGCCGGTGCCGGTCGCCATAGCAACCAACATGGCCCGTCGCTCTTCCTCAAGCTTCTGCTCTACAGCCTTGATGGCGTCACGCTGATAATCGCGAAGGGGGAAGCCGAAGTCGAAGGGCTGCGCCTTCAGAGCCTCAGTGGCAGCGTCCTCATCCACCTCCAATCGCTTGAGTAAGCCATCCGGAGTGGGCCAGTCCACGAGGGCACGCCTGTGGTTGGTTGGGCGGCGGGTGTCCCGAAACCAGATTCCGCTCTCGGTCTCGATCTGCTTCAGATAGGAGCGCCCGTTGGCGGCGAACACGAAGGGGACGGCATGCCCGTGCCACGGGCCACCTGCGAACTCCCCACCATCGACCGAGGTGAGGCCCTTGGCATATCGCTCGGCTTGATCAATTGCGGCGGAGATGTTCTTGCGCTGGCGCTTGGCCTCGACCACGCCGATCAGCTTCATTCCAACAAACAAGGCATAGTCCGCAGGGCCGTTCTTGGTCGGCCATTCGGCAATCGCCAGATTGCGGCCTTTGGCGGGGCGCACGCCTTCGTGATACCGAAGCTGCTTGGTGTCGGCTTCCCATCCCCGGTCCCGTAGCTGCTGATCGATCAGGGCGCGGGTCTCAGCCTCATCGAGATCAATCTTCTGTGCTGCCGCTTCGCTTCGCTCGACCAAGGAAGCAACTTCGGCCTTCGGAGCTTGTTCGGCCTGCGCCTGAACCTCCGCGAGCTTCGCGACGACCTCAGCCTTACTGGCCTCGGTCTCTTGAGCCAGCTTCTCCCAGAGGGCGCGTTCCTCGCTCTCGCGCTTCAGGCGTTCTTCCAGCGTCTCGCGCGCACGGGCCTCGTCCTCGGCAGCCCGTCTGGCCTGTTCAGCGGCGCTTTCCGTCTCGGCCATCTTCTGGCGCAGGAGCGCGATCTCAGCCCTGAGCGCGGCTCCGATGTTCTCCGGCTCCGGTGGGGGAGCGAACGTGCCGGGGCGGAAATCCGGCTGCTTGCCATAGGAGCGGTGAAACCAGACCCCAAGCTCACGGGCGAGCTTCAGAGCGGAAAGAGCTTCGGCATGGCTGCCCTTGGCTTCATGGACAGCAGCGTTTCCGAGCTTGCGAATGCGGTGGAAGAGATCGGCTACCTCGCGCGGGAGGATACGGTCATAGGAGAGGCGGCGAAGGACTTCCTCAAAGGTTTCGCGCTCACCGGAATAGGCAGCGTTACGGGCAGCGATCAGCTTCGAGAGAAGTTCGGCAAACTGGCGGATTTTGACGAGGGATGTGGAAGGATCATCGCGGAAGTAGCGTTCTGCCAGTCCACCGAGGCTGACGAGGTTGGCATCATGACCACCCAGAAAGCCAAAATTCGTGCTCGTGACCATTGCCCCTCAGCCACCCCATATTGGTAGTGACAACGTAGCGATTAGAGCGGGGCTATGCAACAAATCTCAGCAGACTGGCTCTGGGCTGGTGACATGACCGCCGAGGACTACCTGCCAAAAAAGAAGGCCGCTCGAATAGCAGCCTTCTAAACCTTCGTGACAGATGCCTTAAGCAGCCTTCTTCCGTCCGCGCTTGGCTGGAGCCTTCGCAGGGGCAGCTTTCACAGTATCATTGGCAGCGGCTTTGGCCTGAGCCGCTTTTGAACGTTGCTGACCAAGGCCCATGCTCTTCGCAAGTTCTGAGCGCCTTTGAGCGTAGGCGGGAGCAACCATAGGGTAATCGCGTGGCAGCCCCCACTTTTCCCGGTAAGCCTCTGGTGTCAGCCCCAACTTACCGAGGTGCCGCTTGAGCGACTTGTACTGCTTCCCGTCCTCCAAGCTGATCAAGTAGTCCGGCGTGACAGATTTCTTCACAGAGACGGCAGGAAGAGGCTTCGCTTCCTCCTGCTTCGCCGCCGGTTGGCCGATGTTCTGGAGGGCAGCGTGAACATTCCCGATGAGGCTCGGAAGTTCAGAGGCTGGTACGGAGTTGTTGGTCACAAAGGCTGACACGATGTCAGCCGCAAGCTCGATGTAGTTTGCTGTTGTCTCGTTGGACATTCAAGATCCCATTGGATGAGGTGTCTAAAAGGTGCAGCCTCATCTGCGCGCATTTTTACTAACTGAAAGATAGTGAACCGCAGCTATACGCACGATCTAAGAAGTTCAAGTGGTGAATGTCGATTCCCAACTCCCATGGCAGATCGGTATTGGGAAGGGCGAACCCATAAAGATGATTAGCTCATCTCAATGAAGGGCAGCAGAGATGGTGTTTCCCGCTAGGTGAGCCAGCTTTTGGTGTAAGTGGCGGTCCTATGACTCAGAATAACGAGCGATATTCGTAATACTGATTCATAATATACATCAAATGAGAAGTTATACTTTACAAATGCTCTTTTATATGAAACAATGAATCATCATCAATATTGACGGGGATTGCTCTTGGATCTTAGTCCGGAAATGAAACCGCGCGCATTCAACGGTTGGGCTCTCAGCATCCTCATCTCCTACGACGAAATCCATCCCGGTATTCTCCGATTTGCTATGGCCGCAGGCCCCCTGCGCCGACAAGCGACCTTTCTCGTGCTCTCGTCCTGCCATCATGAGGGGCCGGAGGGCATCGCAAGCCGTCTCGGCTCCCTTATCCCTCATGCTGGAACTGCTGATGCCGACCCGCGAGCGCGGGTCGCTCAGGTGCTCATGACCCGCCAGATTCGAGTGCGCGATCTCGTTCGTGTCGCCTATGGACCGTTGGAGGGGCTGGTCGGAGTTCTTGGCCGCTTGGGCACTAGCCCTCTGCATCCGGCTACCTACCGCACCATCGTCAGCATACTCTCTCAGCCTGAGCACCGTGTTCGCGCCAAGATTCTCCGGCAGATGGATAAGGTGGCTCCCTCTATGCCTGCGGTTCTGTTGGCGCTGAAGCCTCCCTTTGTTCTTACCAATCTTGTCGAGGGTCTGCGCTCGGTTGAGCAAGTGGCAGACTTCAAGACGACCATCGACTTGATCCTGAGCCTTGTGCCGCAGGTGACGGAACTCGAACTGGCCAAGAGCCTCGCTGATGTCAAACCCGAAAAGTTGGACGATTGGGCTATGCGGTGGTTGGATAAGGCCGGACTCTTTCCTGTCTCTCCGCCGATCTGCGATAACGGAGATTTCGCCGTCCTTGGCTCGGCACAAGCGATGCAGGAGGCGGCGGCGCGCTTTAACAACTGCTTGGCGACTAAGATCCGGTTCTGTGTGGTCGGTCGGCAAGCCTACGTAGAGTACCTACCGGAACCCGCCATCATTGAAGTCCTGAGCCTCAGCCCGAACCATTGGCTTCTGACCGGCATCTACGGCCCCAACAACCGTCCTATCGATACTGCCACCGCTCACACGATCCACCGGAAGCTCGAAGCTGCTGGTATCTTGAGCCCCGCGCGGGTGGCGCAGGCCAAGCCTTACAACGCTGTGGCGCGGCTCCTCGGCATTAGCCAGTTCGATGGACTGGAGCTTGATGTGCTTGAGGAGGACGCAGGGCCTGACGATTTGCAGGCCATCGTGAACGAGGTGGCCAGAGAACTCCACGCCGCGTGAGCCTCATCATGCGCGCGTTTCTGAACCAAGCAGTGGTGGCAGGGTGGAAGCTGTTCGAGCCGGGGCTTGATACAATCCTTTCCTCCCCACGGACGCTTCGGCTCGCGATCATCCTTGGAAGCCTCCTAATGATCGTGAAGTGGCCCGTGCTCGCCGTGGGGGTCCTGTGGATCTCAGTCGTCTGGGCAATTCCGCTGATGCTGTCGGATCGACGCGAACTCGTCCGTCTCCGTTCCGTATGCCAAAGCGCGGGGGCTGAGGCCGGAACTCTGCGGAATGTCCTGATCGCCGCGCAGGAACAGATCGCGCGTTTGGAGCAGGAGCTACAGGAAGCCAAGGAGCACCAAGGAAGGGAGAGCAAGGGCCATCGCGTGTTTCGGCGGGTTGGGTTGGACACGGCGGCACCAAGGTTCGTAATCGATGCGGCGCGCAAGGAGTTTAGGCGTCGGTTGCACCCAGATCTCCACCCGGTTCACCGGAAGTTGGAAGCAGAGCGCCGCTTCAAGGAGGCTGAAGCGGTGTTCGATGAAATCTGGCGAGTGCGCGGCTTCTCAAACTAAGGAGGTTAGCAGCAGGGTGTCCTTAACAAGGCTCAACACTCCTTAACAAGGCTCAACACTACGCATCTTCCCCTTCGGGCTCTACCCTATGCTTCTCCTCAGCCTCTGTCTCCCGTTCCTCCATTACTCGCTCCTCCTCTTCGCGGAGGGCACGAAGCTCCGCCAAAAATTCAGCCATTTCTGGATCTGGATTGCAGCCCTCACCGTCGCGGAAGCAACGTTCTAAGTGTCCTATTGTGATCGGACTTAATTCTCCAGATGCTTTCATTAGGTACTCAAAAGCTCTCTGCGGGTTCTTTGGGACACCATAGCCATTTAGGTAAATCACTCCGAGATTATTGTTTGCTGCCCAAAGACCCTGTTCGGCTGCTCGCTCGAACCAAAACTTCGCAGCGCGCCAATTAAGTCCTAACTTGTCTGGGAAGAGATCTTTATTCTTCTCTGTGTTGTGGTGGAAGGATAGACGCATACCGACCAAATTTTGATGTTCAGGATCGCCGTCAATTGCACGCTTCCAAGAGTCAAGAGCGTTGGCGCTTCCGCAATCGGTGTACCCGATTGCTGTGCTAGGTTTGATGCCTGTTTGCCCACCTTGTGGGAGAGCCACCTTCAAGAAGGCGATCTCATAAACTCCGACAACAGATTCGCGGATATATATAGGTGCAGTGTCATCAATCTTAAGCGACCCTTCAACACCAAGTCGAATTGGATATCCTGAGTTAAGTCGTGTTCCATTGAGGACGGTCAGCGTGTCGTCAATCTTCACAGATTGAAGTTTCAACGGCTCCCATCCGTCCTTGGCCCAAATGGGTGTGCTGATCTGTTGTGCTACTATTCCAAGAGGTCGGGGCTGATAATTATAATATTGTGAGTTGTCAGTGCAGGGATGCTTTGGCCAAGGCGGACCAAGCTGATCGAAGAAGACACGCCCATCGTATGGCGAACGATAAAAGAAGACGACCGCTCCACAAACAGGGCATCTCGCGTTCGGGTTTACATAACTCTGTAATGTCGCTGTCTGTCGAGACCAAGATCGTACTGTTGGAGTTGGGGGCTGCCAGCCTCTACCGCCACCTCCAGTATCGCCTCCCCAACCGCAAGTACAATCTATTCGGTGGTTCCAAGCATTGCAGCCCAATTCCACCTCCGAATAACAACGAAGTCACGGACATATTGAGGATTTTCGAGCACGAAGTGTCAATAGGGCGGCCTCGATTGCCTCCTTTATTGCCGCCCTCGGTCGTACCGGGTCCAAGCAAGGATCACTTTAGCAGAGACGTGTCTGAGAATTGCGGTGTCACATACGGCTTATTCGTTGCCTTGATTTATACTTATAATATTACAATGATCGGTGTGACAGGCAGTAGGCTCCACTCGCATGATATCCGCTTGGGCAGGAGCCTGTCTTTGGGATCGCGTGTCGGGCATCCTTGTACCCAAGGCAGTAGTCGCCTGATGTGTGATAGCCGCTCGGACAGGAGCCGACCTTTGGCAAGGCTGGTCTAGGATTCTGAGAATATGACACGCAGGCTCCGCCGCTGCTGTGATAGCCAGAGGGGCAAGTTCCAACCTTCGGGACTGCTTGAGCTAAGGCAGCCGGAGATGTGGCGAGCCAAACAGCAAGCCAAAGTTCAGTTTTACCTACCCTCATAACTTTCTCGTGTGCTGTCCCCCAGAATGAGAAGAGGAACATAAGCTATCTAGGGATAAATTCTGTTGAAGACTAAGCCAGACTATGATCCTCTTCAAGGATGTTAGTTCGGAACTGAAGCGTCATGCGAAAGAGAAAACGACAACGGCAAAACCCACGACCTAGCACCTTTAGCGGGATTGTCCTTCCGGGTGTCGTTGGAGAGGCAGGTTGGAGTACGCTCGGATATAATGAGAGCACGATCAGACGCTTTGCACGCACAAACAGGCGCAATCCGACATCTGCTGAGCGGCATCTACACCGGATTCTAAATGATCTAAACGGGGGCGTTCTGCGAGGGAGCTTCAAAGTTCAGCACCCTATCAGTGGCAAGTGGATCGTTGACTTCTTCTTTCCAGAGATCCGCTTGGCCATCGAAGTGGACGGCAGCGTACACCAGCTAGAAGCTCAGAAGGTGCGGGACGCAGAGAAGGATCGCGATTGCGAGCGTTTCGACATCACTTTGATTAGAGTTCGAAATGCCGAGATCTTTGGAGAAAGAGAAATGCTCATTTCCAAGCTACGAGCGGCTTGGGTCAAAGCGAAACGACGGGAGAACAGGATAATTGGAAAGCCGTATGTGCCTCAAGCATAGGCTGCTCGAACTACGTCAATGTCACTGCGGTGCAGAAAGATTGAGGCTCGTTACACCCTCACTCAGGATACGGTAGACGGACGCTCTTCCAATCTTGAGGCGCTTTGCGATCTCAGTGGCTCCAAGCTGCTCGACCTCGTGCAGACGCCGAACTTCGTTTGCGTCGATGGTCGCAGGCCGTCCCTGATAGGTTCGCTCGTGCTTAGGTTTTGCCCGGTCAGCAGCCTTTTTCGCCGCAATGCCGTCAAGCTGGCGCTCACGACGAAGGCGGGTCTCAAATTCGGAGAATGCCATTAACAAGTTGAGGAAGAGGTCGGAGGTGGGGGTGCCGTCGAGAACGACCCCGGCCTGATCAATGGCGCGGAACCGAACACCCTTTGATTTCCACTCGCTGATAATCCGTTGGAAATCTGCTACCGACCGGGCACAGCGGTCGATGCGGGTGCAGATCACCTCGTCGCCGTCACGAACAAACTGCATGAGAGCCTGAAATTCGGAGCGTCCATCAAGGGTCGTACCACTCCGCTTCTCTGCGAAAATCCGTTCGGCTCCGGCTTCTTCCAGCTTTGCGAGTTGCACTTCGAGGCTTTGATCGTCCGAACTTACTCTCGCATAGCCGATTACAGCCATTCGCGCTCCAACTGTCTCGTATGGTTCTTAGAGAACAGTAATGATATGTCTCGAAATTGTCAAGCTTACCCTAATAAGACGCATGAGGCATGCGGGAAATGTCTCGTAAGTTCTGTACTGTCTGGGTAAACCCATTCAAAGCATCTTGCGAACACAATGGATCTGGGCACAGTCGCTTCCGGTTAGCGTCCCAACAACCAAGGTTTCTCCAGATGCGTGTTTTGCGTCATTCCCATTCGTTGCTTCGGAGTGAGCAGTTTGGAGCGTTTGTACGGGATGCAACAAAGAAAGGCTGGACCGCTCTTACCGAAGTGATCGGTGATCGGTTGAGCAGCGCGCTCAGCACGGACCAAACGTTTCGCCAGTTGAAGCCTCGCGAGGCGAGTCCCTACGACCCTGTAGAGAGGGTCGCCAGTGAGATCTTTATCTTCCCCGATGGCTTTGCGATCTGTGAGCTTGTCCGACGCCGCACAAGGACAGGCGCTTTAGGCGGGATATTATCAGGCGGAACGGCGGGAGATGGCGGTCATGCCATAAATGTCTCCGTATTGGCACAAAGCATCGATACTTGTGATCGGCTCCTGTGCGAGATCGCAAATCAATTTAGTGAGTTGGGGGGAACACTTTTCCCCATGACTTACGATCATGCGGATCGTCCCTTCATCAAGAAGGCACGAGGCGAATTTATCAACTTTGTAAGAGGTCTGAAAGAGACGGCAGAATTCGAAGAGCCTGAGTTTGATGATCCAGACCGCGAATTCGCCGTACTAATGGCGAACCCACCCTTGAGGGACTTCGCGCACCGTTTCGCACAACTCCGTCAGATGAACGACGCACAATTTACCTCAGAGATATCCTCTTTGCAGGCTGAGACTGACCTTGCTGCATTCTTACTCTCGAATGCCTTTATAGCACGGGAGGTAGTTATTGAATGCAAAGCGCAGAACCAGCGCCTCGGAACTTTTGGCGGCAACATCAGCGATCTCAATCAACTTAAAATTAGGTGCAGCATCTGTGGCAAGCACTATAAGGACGAAAGGGTATACTCCGCATACGCTCTGACAGAACGATTTAAGAGGCTGGTAAACTCAAGTTTATGGATGAACATATTGGTGACACACCATCTCCTTGAGCTTGGTATTCCCAAAGAATTCATAGTTTGGAACGTGAGATTTGGGGCTGACGAGATCGACCTCATCGCGTGGGTGGATGGTTTACCTTGGATCTTTGAATTGAAAGATGCGGAGTTCAGCTACAATCATGCTCACGCATTCAACCATCGAAGGCTGCTGATTAAACCCCGCGTTTCAATGATTGTTAGTACAAAGTCTGTCTCAGCAGATGCGAAGTCAGTTTTCACTGCCTCGCAGCAGAGGGGCTTAGGCTCTCTGGAAGCTTTGGATTTGGAACCACTTCCGATCATGATTGAAGGCGCAAGCAGATTGGCGGAGCAGTTGCGAGCGGCACTTCAAGCAGAAAGCGCCTCCAACGTTTTGTGGCATCTCCAACGAGGAATGGATGGCTTAGATAATTTTGTCGCACAAATCGTCGGAGCGAAATTCCTTCGCTTTGAATAGATCCAATTTTGAAACGGTGGCCAGCAAACGTCACCTCTATCCGTAAGGGTGAAGTTGGAGCCATGACGTAACTGACCCGTTCAGAGGGACCGACGCATCATTTCATCTGCCAACCGAGACAGAGGAAGGCTCGTGTCGCTTTCTGCTTCTTCATACCCGCACGATGTCGCAATGAAATAAC
Source organism: Microvirga soli (assembly GCF_016734765.1). Lineage (GTDB taxonomy): Bacteria > Pseudomonadota > Alphaproteobacteria > Rhizobiales > Beijerinckiaceae > Microvirga > Microvirga soli. The sequence continues at coordinate 86,959 of NZ_JAERQE010000004.1, forward strand.
AATTGTTAGAAAGTTTGCCGGATTGTGAAATGCCACACTCTAAAATTGTGAGTCCTGTCACTGCTCCCCTATCTCATCCAATTGTTGGTGAAATCGGCAAACATAGTACGATGTGATAGATTCCGGCTCCACGCAGAATGTCGTTCGTCGTCTCGGGAATGAGTCCCCGCTTGCCGGTCACCAGGGCTGCCCCGACACCACCGGCCGCGCCGCCGATGGACGTTGCGATGCGATGTGTGAGCGCGTTGCGGGCTTCGTCCACTTGAGCTGCCAGCTGCAGTGACCAATCCGGAAGTCGCGGCGGATCGACCCGCCTCGCCTGTCCAACCATGGAGCCGACGGCGCCGATCCCTTTGTAATAGGCATCGCGGGCGAAGTCGTAGCCGCCGGGCCAGGCTGCCTCCGGTGGCGGCAGCAGGCGGGCGGTGCCGGTGACGAACTGCCCGGCCGTCAGCCCTGCTCCGGCACGCACGGAGACGCGCACGAGACGCGGACGCTCAGCCTCCGTGACGTCCTTCATCTGTACAATCCGAATGAGAAGCCTCTGCCCCTCCTCTCGGTCCTCCACCGCCTCGACGAATCCTGCAATGGTCGTGATGGTGATGCGTGTAAGAGCCGGCGCCTGGACATTCCGGGTGCGGATAACACCAGCCGAAAAGCCCGCGAACACGGCCGAGAGGGCGATCACGGCGATCAGCGCCGTCATGTTGCGGCGCAGGGCGATGCCTGCCGCACCACAGACGGCAAAAGCTCCCAAGGGCGCCCAAAGGGCTGGCGTGCCATCGGCCTGGAAGAACAGGAGAATGCCGATGCCGAAACACACGGGAATCCAAGGAAAGAGCCGGCGTTGCTCGATCTCGCAGGTGATGGCATTCGCCAGCCAGCTACGCCCGTCGAGGAGCTTCCACTGGATGCTGTCGTTCCATGACCGGGGCACAGCCATGACACGCGCTGAGCTGCGCGGGATCCGACTGGTCTTTCCTCGGTTGTCTTCCATCACGCCTTCGGCTTAACGCGGGTTCGGTTGCATGCTAGACGACCGCACGCTCCGCCCCAAGCCGCCCTGTGGATTGAGTCGGAAGGCTGCGGCAGCACGGCCGCACCATTCAAGTTTCTTCAGTCAAGGTTCCCCGCGATGACCGTCGTCACCCGCTTCGCCCCCTCTCCCACCGGCTTCCTTCATATCGGAGGGGGACGCACGGCCCTGTTCAACTGGCTCTATGCCAAGCGGCGCGGGGGCAAGATGCTGCTGCGCATTGAGGACACGGACCGGGAGCGCTCGACGGACGCAGCCATCGCGGCGATCCTGGACGGCCTGAAGTGGCTGGGCCTCGATTGGGACGGTGACGTGGTCTACCAGTTCTCCCGCGCCGCCCGTCACAAGGACGTGGCCGAGAGCCTGCTGGCCCAGGGCCGCGCCTATTACTGCTATGCCTCCCAGCAGGAACTGGAGGAGATGCGCGAGACCGCCCGCAAGGAGGGCCGGCCCCTGCGCTATGACGGTCGCTGGCGCGATCGGGATCCCTCTGAGGCCCCCAAGGACGTGAAGCCGGTCATCCGCCTGAAGGCACCCATTGAGGGCGAGACGGTGGTCGAGGATGAGGTTCAGGGCCGCGTGGTGTGGCAGAACAAGGATCTGGACGATCTCGTGCTCCTGCGCTCGGACGGCACGCCCACCTACATGCTCGCCGTCGTGGTGGACGATCACGATATGGACGTCACGCACGTCATCCGGGGCGACGATCATCTCACCAATGCGGCGCGCCAGACGCAGATCTATCAGGCGCTGGGTTGGGACGTGCCCAAGATGGCCCACGTTCCAATGATCCTCGGCCCTGACGGTGCCAAACTGTCCAAGCGCCATGGTGCCCTTGGCGTCGAAGCCTATCGCAGCATGGGCTATCTGCCAGAGGCCATGCGCAACTATCTCGTACGCCTCGGCTGGAGCCATGGCGACCAGGAGATCTTCTCTACCCAGGAGATGGTTGACGCCTTCGATCTCAAGAACATCGGGCGCTCCCCATCCCGTTTTGACTTCGCCAAGCTGGAAAACCTCAACGGGCACTATATGCGCCAGACGGGGGACGAGAACCTGGTGAAGTCTATCGAGGAGATCTTGCCGGAGCTTGGGGCTGAACGCGGGATTGGCGCGACCTTCTCCCCCAGCCTGCGCGATAAGATGATCGCCGCCATGCCGGGTTTGAAGGAGCGTGCCAAGAACCTCGTGGAGTTGCTCGACAGCGCCTACTACCTTTATGCCCAGCGACCGCTTCGTCTGGATGAAAAAGCCGCTACCCTGATTGCGGACGGGCGGGCTCGCCTTGAGGGTATCGCTGAAAAACTCGAGGCTGTTTCCGACTGGTCGGCCGAGAGCGTCGAGGCTGTCGTGCGCGAGCATGCGGAGGCTCTCGGAGCGAAGCTCGGGCAGGTGGCGCAGCCTCTTCGGGCGGCGCTGACCGGCCGGGCCACATCGCCAGGGTTGTTCGATGTCATGGCGGTTCTCGGCAAGGACGAAACCCTGTTGCGGCTGCGCGACCAGACCAAGAATGCGCCCGCTGCATAGCGGGCAAATCTCGCCTTTAGACGTGCTTGCCCCCTTCCTATGGATAAGCTACCGAAGGCGCCATAAACCGACCGGCAAACCCTGGTTTGGCAGCCCTGAGGGCCTACCCCGCACCCGCGGTCGCTCTAGGTTCTGCCCGGCCTCCTTTCGAAAGGGCCATGACGCATGAGTTCCAGCACCAGCACAGTCACAGTCGGCGACAAGTCCGTGGAGCTGCCGGTAAAAGAAGGCACCATCGGCCCGAGCGTCGTCGACATCTCCAAGCTTTATGGCCAGACCGGGATGTTCACCTACGACCCCGGCTTCACCTCCACGGCGGCCACCGAGTCCAAGATCACCTACATCGACGGCGACAAGGGCATCCTGCTCTATCGCGGCTACCCGATCGACCAGCTGGCCGAGCACGGTGACTTCCTCGAGACCTGCTATCTGCTTCTCTATGGAGAGCTGCCGACCGCTGCCCAGAAGGCCGACTTCGACTATCGTGTCACGCGCCACACCATGGTGCACGACCAGATGAACCGGTTCTTCACCGGCTTCCGGCGCGATGCGCACCCGATGGCGATCATGGTCGCCTGCGTCGGTGCCCTCTCGGCCTTCTATCACGACTCCACGGACATCTCGGATCCCCACCAGCGCATGATCGCGTCCATGCGCATGATCGCCAAGATGCCGACGCTCGCCGCCATGGCCTACAAGTACTCCATCGGCCAGCCGTTCGTGTATCCGCAGAACGATCTGGATTACACGTCCAACTTCCTGAAGATGTGCTTCGCGGTCCCGGCCGAAGAGTACAAAGTCAACCCGGTGCTCTCGCGGGCCCTGGACCGGATCTTCATCCTGCACGCCGATCACGAGCAGAACGCCTCGACTTCGACCGTACGCCTTGCCGGCTCGTCGGGTGCAAACCCGTTCGCCTGCATCGCGGCCGGCATCGCCTGCCTGTGGGGACCCGCCCACGGCGGCGCGAACGAAGCGGCCCTGAAGATGCTGGAGGAGATCGGCACGCCTGATCGTATTCCGGAATACATCGCCAAGGCGAAGGACAAGAACGATCCGTTCCGCCTCATGGGCTTCGGCCACCGGGTCTACAAGAACTACGACCCGCGCGCACGCATCATGCAGAAGACCACCCACGAGGTGCTCAACGAGCTCGGCATCAAGGACGATCCGCTCCTCGACGTGGCCGTGGAGCTCGAGCAGATCGCCCTCAAGGACGAGTACTTCGTCGAGAAGAAGCTCTACCCGAACATCGATTTCTATTCGGGCATCACCCTCAAGGCGATGGGCTTCCCGACCTCCATGTTCACGGTGCTGTTCGCGCTGGCCCGCACGGTCGGCTGGATCGCCCAATGGAGCGAGATGATCGAAGACCCGTCCCAGCGCATCGGCCGTCCGCGCCAGCTCTACACGGGCTCGCCGGAGCGCGACTACGTGACGGTCGCCCAGCGCGGGTAAGAGCGTCCGAGACAATGAACAGAAAAGGGGCCGAAAGGCCCCTTTTTTTATGTCAGTTGGCAAGGGGCAGCTCAGATGCGAGCGGACAACACCTCTTCCACGATACGTGCCGCCCGTTCGCTCGGGACCTCGTCCCCAATCTTCATGAGAGTGTCGAGCTTGCCGAAGGCGTCGATCTGCCGTTGACGCTCCGGGGTGTCGCTGAGGAGCGGCAGGAGTGCCTCGGCCAGCTTCTCCGGCGTGCAGTCCCATTGGATCAGTTCCGGGATGACGTTCTCGCCGAGCACCAGGTTCGTGAGCACGATGGAAGGCGCCTTGATCAGGTACTTCAGCACTTCCTCGATTTTTGAGACCCGGTAGGCCACCACCATGGGAACACCCGAGAGTCCCAGTTCCAGGGTGACGGTCCCGGAAGCGGCGAGCGCGGCATCGGCCTGTCGGAAAGCAGCCCATTTAGCCGTCTCGCCCTCTACGATCCGAGGCTTCACGCTCCAGTTCTCTGCCCGCGTTCTGATCTCGTCCGCCACATGGGAAACCGCCGGGATCGTCACCTCGAAAGGACGCGTCGAGCGCTCCTTGAGAAGCGCCAGGGCGGCGCCGAACGGCTCCATCAGCCGGCTCACCTCCGAGCGGCGGCTGCCGGGCAGGACGAGCAGGTTGATCGGCTGACCCTCGACGCGCTGCCTCTCGCCGGGTGCAGGCCTGATCTCGTCCAGACGCTCGATGAGCGGGTGACCGACATAGGTGGTCGGCGGGCCGCCGAGGCGTCGATGCGCCTCAGGCTCGAAAGGCAGCAAGGCCAAAAGGTGATCGACATAGGCGCGCATTTTCACAGCGCGCCCCGGACGCCACGCCCAGACGGAGGGGCTTACGTAATCGACAATGGGGATGTCCGAGGCACGCTGGCGCACGGCTTTGGCGACACGGTGTGTAAAATCCGGACTGTCGATGATCACCAGCATGTCGGGCTTTGCCGCCACCACCGCATCGACCGTCATTCGAATGCGCTTCAGAATGGCAGGCAGCCGAGCGATCACGGCGGAGAAGCCCATGACGGCAATCTCCTCCAGAGGGAAGAGAGAGTTCAGTCCCTCTTGCCTCATGGCGTGACCGCCGACGCCGCCGAAGCGCAAACGCTCTGCTCCAAGCCGCGCCTTCAGGGAGCGCATCAGCTTAGCCCCAAGCTGGTCGCCCGATTCCTCGCCCGACACGATCCAGACCGTCAGCGGCTTGACTTCAGCCAAGAGGCTTCTCCATCCAAGGCAGATCGACGGCAATGAGGAAGAGGCCGAGGCGGTCGGCCGTGCGGAGCGTTTCCTCCTGCTCCAGCACGAAGGTGGAACCCGCTCCAATGGCGATGCCGGCGAGGCCCGCCTTGGCAGCCTCGACCACGGTTCTCGGGCCGATGGTCGGCATATCGACCCGCAGGTCCTGACCGCGCTTGGCAGCCTTGATCAGCACTCCGCCTTCCTCGCGGCGGCGAAGGCCGAACCAAGACTGACGAAGGCCTCTTACCCGGCGGATCATGCGGTCGGTGCCTTCGGGCCCCTCGATAGCCAGAACATGCCTGCGGTCGACGACAGCTCCCTGGCCGATATCGAAATCTGACAGGGAGGCGAGAAGCTCCAGCCCGAAGGCAATGGCCTCATGATCGTCGGCTCCCGGCTGCTGCGCACCTGTGAGCGTACGGGATGCGACAAGATCGGGGGCAAGCTCATGGGCGCCGATGACCCGGTGTCCCCGCTCCTCCAGGAGCATCACGGCACCGCGCAGTACCTGATCATCCCCGCGGGCAATCACCTCCCTCACCTCGTGCATATTGCGAAGCAGGGAATAAGCGCTCAGCAGGGCTGAAAACCCGGGACGGCGAACGGCCCCAACGAGGGAGACGGCCTGTGGCCGCCAGCCCTCGAGCGTGCTCATGATCGTCTTGAGATCGAGAAGATCGACTCTGGCGTGGGCGCGGCGTTGCAGCTCGGCCTCCGCAAAGCCGCGAAAGGCCAGAATCCGGACGTCCTGCCCCGTCCGCTCCAGATGACCCAAGAGCTGGATGGGAAGCTGCCCGGCCCCGGCGAGAATTGCGATGGGGCCTTGGGGCATCATCCGGCTGTGCTGACGGGATCCCGCGGCGTGCAGATCGCCCTGTCGCCACCGGCACGGATGAAGTCCAGGATTTCATGCACGAAGGGGTGGCTTTCGAACTCGCCCGCCACGTCCTCGACGCGCTCGGACAGCGTGCCTTCATCCGCGAAGAGAAGCCGGTAGGCGCGTCGGATCTCGTGGATCTGCTCGCGGGTGAAGCCGCGGCGGCGCAGGCCGATGATGTTGAGGCCGGCGAGGTGCGCCCGGTTGCCCATGGCCATGCCATAGGGGATCAGGTCGTTCTCCAGGCCCGACATGCCTCCCACGAAAGCGTGGGATCCGACGCGGGCGAACTGGATCACCGCGGCTGCACCGCCGAAGATCACGAAATTGCCGACTGTGACGTGGCCAGCCAGCATGACGTTGTTGGACAGGATGCAGTCGTTTCCAACCTTCGTGTCGTGACCCACATGGGAGCCGGCCAGGCAGGCGCAGCGATCGCCGATCACCGTGCGAAGGCCGCCGCCCTCGGTGCCGGGATTCATGGTCACGCCTTCGCGGATCATGCAGTCGGCGCCGATCTCGAGGGTCGAGGCTTCGCCCTTGTACTTCAGATCCTGCGGAATATGGCCGATGGAGGCGAACGGAAAGATCCGAGTCCGGGGGCCGATGGTGGTGCGCCCTGCCAGGGCAACATGGCTGATGAGCTGGCAGCCCTCGCCGAGCTCTACCTCAGGGCCTACGGTGCAGAAGGGGCCGATCTTCACACCCGGAGCGATCTTGGCCCCGTCTTCGACGACAGCAGTCGGATGAATCACCGTTTCCATCAGTCGTTCACCAGCATGGCGCTAACTTCGGCCTCGCAGACGAGAACACCGTCTACCTTCGCCTCGCCCTTGTACCACCACATGTTGCGCCGGTTGTTCAGCTTGCGCATGTGGAACTCGACCCGGTCGCCCGGCTCCACCGGCTTGCGGAACTTCACCTTGTCGATCGTCATGAAAAACACCTGCTTCGGCTTGGCCATCTGGGCCATCTTGGCCTTCACGCAGATGGCTCCCGCCGTCTGAGCCATCGCCTCGATCAGAAAGACGCCCGGGAAGATCGGACGCGAGGGGAAATGGCCCGTGAATTGTGGCTCATTGAAGGTGACGTTCTTGATGCCGATGCACGAATTGTCGCCGTCGATCTCGATGATCTTGTCGACCAGGAGAAAGGGATACCGGTGCGGCAGAAGCTCCAGGATCTCCATGATATCGGCGGTTTGAAGCGTGGTGGGCGCTTCTGACATGACGGGAACTCCGAACGGTAGGGAATGTCTTCAGCAAATGTTATGAAGACGCATCGTCGTCTTTGGCGGAATCGCCCCCGGATGCAAGCTTTTTCAGCGCCGTGATCTCGCGGAACCACTCCCGCATGGGCCGCGCCGGAATGCCGCCCCAGCGGGCACCCGCCGGAACATCGCCGTTGACGCCGCTGGTGGCCGCGATCTGGGCGCCCATGCCGATCCTGACATGGCCCTTCACGGCCACTTGGCCGCCGATCGCCACGTAATCCTCGATCGTGGTGGAGCCGGCAATACCAACCTGGGCCACGATTACGCAGTGGCGGCCGATCACAACGTTATGGGCGATCTGAACCAGGTTATCGATCTTGGTGCCCTCGCCGATCACCGTATCGCGGCTCGCGCCCCGGTCGATTGTCGTATTCGCCCCGATCTCCACATCGTCCTGGATGATGACGCGTCCGACCTGCGGCACCTTCAGGTGGCCCTGCGGTCCCATGGCAAAGCCGAACCCATCCTGGCCAATCCTGACGCCAGGATGGAGGATGACCCGGTTCCCGAGATACGCGTGGGTAACGGTTACATTGGCGGCAATGGAACAGTCCCGTCCGATCTTGACGTTGGGGCCGATCACCGAATGGGCACCGATGAGGGTGCCGGCACCGATTTCCGCATGCGGCCCGACAACCGCACCAGGATCGACGCGCACACCATGCTCCAGCCTCGCAGAGGGATGGACGAAGGAGCCGGGAGAGATCCCAGTCGCAGCAAAGGCAGATTCCGGCCGCATGGCGGACGGAAACAGAACGGCCAGAACCTGAGCGAAAACCCGATAGGCCTGGGGAGTGACCAGAGTGACCGTGCCGGAAGGCACCTTGGAGGCATAGCGCGGCGTCACCAGACAGGCCGCGGCTTTGGTCGTCGTCAGGGCACTGACGTAGGCGGGATTGTCCATATAGGCGAGATCGCCAGGACCCGCGCTCTCAAGGGGAGCAACCCCACGAAGCAAAAACTCCCCGTCGGTGCCGTCGGGGAGCGCTACATGGGCCATCTCCGCCACCTGACGCAGATTCAACGTCTGGCTTTGCGGGAAGAAGTTTGATTCAGCCATGAAGAATAAGTGAGGGCGCCGTTTGGCGCCCTCCCCGATTAGAAGCGCGTACCACCCGTGAACCGGAAGGCCTGGGTGCGGTCGCCGCCAACGCGAGTGCCGTCCTCAAGGAGTTCACCCTCTTCCTTGGTGAGTGCGAACGCATAGTCGAAGCGGATCGGGCCAAGCGGCGAGGTCCACAGGATCGAGGCGCCAACCGACGAGCGCAGCTTGCTGCTGTCGAACACGTCAATAGACTCACCGTCGAACGTGACCGGACCGTCATAACCGAAAAGCGTACCCGCATCAGCGAAGACAGCACCTCTCAAGCCCAACTCACGCGGCAGAACGGGAATTGGGAACTGCACTTCGAGCGAGCCACCGAAGTAAGTGGTGCCGCCCAGGGCATTTGCCTTGCTGTCAGCGGTCGAGATGTCACGCGGACCGATGCCGTTCGGCGCGAAACCGCGCACGAGGGATGGGCCCATGAAGAATTGGTCGATGATGCGCAGATCACCACCTTCTCCGCCATTGTCGCCGAAGCCCATGATGTGACCGCCCTGAACGCGGGCGATACCGATTACGTCTTCAAAGAACTCACGGTAGTAGCGAGCATCAGCCGTCACGCGGAAGTAGTGGGAGTCACCACCAAGACCGGCAAAGTCCGTCTTGACCTCGCCATAGAAGCCATTGCGGGGGTTACGGGTGCTGTCGAGTGTATTGTAGTTGAAGGTCAGACCCGCCAGGGAGGTGATCGTCTCACCCTGTGCATCCTTGATTGCGAGAGACGCCTCACCGTTCGTTTCACAGTTGAAAGGAGTCGTGACGCCTGGGATTGGGAACGAGCAGTCGTTGTACGGCTGGTCCGCGTCGTTCGGGATCGTCACTTCCTGCTGATACAGCGAGTAACGGGCCGTGATCGTGAACTCTTCCGTGAACGGAAGGCCCAAGCGCAGCGTACCGCCGGTCATGCGGTTTTCGTAGCGGGAGTACCGGGTCTGGTCGCTGAACTTCGAGTACAGGTCGATACCGGCCGACATCCGATAGCCCAGGAAATACGGCTCGGTGAAGGAGAAGTCGACACCGTGGGCGCGCTGGCCGAGCTGCCCGGCAAGGCGCACGAACTGGCCGCGACCCAGGAAGTTGGTCTCGGTCACGGAGACTTCACCGATGAAGCCGTCGGCCGTCGAGTAGCCGCCCGAGATCGAGAAGGCGCCGGTGGACTGATCTTCCACATCCACGTTCACGACCACACGGTCGGCCGAGGAGCCGGGCTCGTTGGAGACACGAACCTGCTTGAAGTAGCCGAGGTTGTTCAGACGACGCTCGGCGCGGTCGATCAGCACCTGGTTGTAGGCATCGCCCTCACCAAGTTCGAATTCGCGGCGAATGACGTAGTCGCGGGTGCGGCTGTTGCCGCGCACGTTGATGCGCTCGATGTAGATCCGCGGCGCTTCCTCGACCACATAGGTCAGATTGATCGTGCGGGTCGAAGGATCGCGGGCACCCACAGGGCGCGCGAGGGCAAACGGATTGCCCTGACGGGCAACGTTGGCGGTGAGGTTCTGTACCGACTTCTCGACGGCCTCGGCGTTGTAGACCGAGCCCTCCGAGGTCGAAATGCCCCTGCGCAGCGCCTCGGGATCAACCCCGGGAAGACGGGGATCGACGCTCACGCTGCCGACCCGGTACTGCTCGCCCTCTTCGACCGCGATGGTGATGACGTAGCCGCCACCATTGGCATCGAACGAAACATCGCTGGAGATGATGCGGAAGTCCGCATAGCCATTCTTCAGGTAATAGCGACGGATCAGCTCCAGATCATTGGCGATGCGAGCCGGATCATAGACGTCGGTGCTCTTGAGGAAGCTCAGGAGATTTGTTTCGGTCGTCAGCATGACGCCGCGCAGGCGGCTCGACGAAACCTGGTTGTTGCCGACGAACCGGATTTCCTTCACGCCGGTCTTGTCACCCTCGACGACCGTGTAGACCACGTCCACAGTGCCGTTGGGGAGGTCGACCACTCGCGGTGTAACCTGGGCGAGACCCCGGCCGGACTGCTGGTAAACTTCAAGGATACGGCTGACGTCGGCGTCCACAGCGGCCTGGTTGTAGGGAGCACGGGCACGGGCCTGGAGTTGATCCTGGAACGCCGCGCTCTCGATCTTCTTGTTCCCCTCGATCACCACGCGGTTGACGATGGGACCCTGTGAGGCCGAAGCACGGCGACTCCTTGGGGCCACCTGCTGAGCGAAGGCGCTCTCCGCGGCAGTAATTCCGGCCATCAGCGCGCTGATTGCGATAACGGCGGTGGTGGCCGGCTTCTTCCGGCGAGGCGTGGTCGTCGACATCATCAACTGGCCCGTTCTTTGTCTTTATATCCCTAGCGAGGGTGTCCCCGCAGGCTGGAGACGTGTGCCCCCAACCTTATCCATGTGAAGCGCTTGTACAAACTTTCGCCGCTATTGCAAACGGCGCGTCCACAACAGAGTAGCGATTTTTATCCTGCGTGGCGTCCTTGTCACGATCCCGGGCTCATAAAACTGGTGCCAAGGTGAACAAGATCATTCCAAGTGGCGAAAAGCATGAGCATCGCCACCAGGGCAAACCCGATTCTGAAGCCGATTTCCTGGGCTTTTTCGCTCAGAGGACGACCGCGCACGGCCTCAATGGCATAGAACATCAGGTGGCCGCCATCCAGCAGGGGAATGGGGAAAAGGTTAATGAGGCCGATGGAAACCGACATGAAGCCGATCAGGCTGACAAGGCTGTAGACCCCGCCGATGTCGAAGGCGGTTCCGGACGCCCGGGCGATTCCGATGGGGCCCGAGAGCTGATCGGCCGATTCCACCCCCATCACCAGGCGGCGGATGAAGTTGAGGGTGCGCTCGACGAGATTCCAGGTCTCGACCACCGCAGCTTTCAGGGCTCCCCAGGGAGAATAGGTCAAGCGCTTGATCGCCGAAGGATCCCGCGAGACCTCAACGCCCAGCAGACCGATCCGCTGCTTGCCGAAAGGGCTGGTTCTTTCGACGAAGTTCGGTGTTGCCGTAAGGGCAACCGTTTGTCCGCTGCGCTCCACAGTAAACGCGAGCGGCTCACCTGCGCTTGAACTCACGATGAGCTGCATGTCGGCAAAGGTCTCTATGATCCTGCCATCGACGGTCAGAATCAGGTCCTTCGGCTGAAAGCCCGCCTTCTCGGCCGCGCTGCCGGGCTGAACCGCCTCGATCCGGGGCTCCAGAACCGCCCGCCCATTAAAGTAGTTGAACCCGGCGAAGATCGCGATGGCCAGGATGAAGTTCGCAATCGGCCCTGCCGCCACAATAGCAGCCCGCTTGGCGACATTCTGGTGAGGGAAGCTGATGGCGCGCTGCTCGACTGGCATCTGATCGAGCTGGCCCTGGTCCGGCACGCTGGCGGCGTTAAGATCGCCGACGAACTTCACGTACCCTCCAAGGGGGATGGCGCAGAGCTTCCACCGCGTCCCCTTCTTGTCCGTCCAGCCAACCAATTCGGGTCCGAACCCAATGGAGAAGGCCGTCACGCCGACGCCGCATAGGCGCCCGACCCAGAAATGGCCGAACTCATGGATGAAAACGACCACCGTGAGCACGACGAGAAAAGCGATCAGGGTCAGGAACAGGGAGCCCGTCGCACCGCCGATCATCGAGAGAAAGTCCATCTGTGTTCCTTTCGCGCCCTAGCGAACCTGCGCCGCTTCAACGGGGGCTGGAATGAGCCTGCGCGCCGTCGCCCGGACCTCCTGGTCTAGAGCCAGGGCCTCCGCGACGGTCGCCAGGGTTGAAATTCGTCTTCCGGAGAAAGTCGAGCAAACCCTCTCAACAATCTCGGAAATATCATAAAATCCGATTGCCTCTGCCATATAGGCCTCGACGGCAATCTCGTTGGCGGCATTCAAGACAGTGGGCATCGCCCCTCCGGCCCTCAGCGCGGCTTTTGCCAAGGACAAGCACGGAAAACGCCCCTCGTCGGGCCGCTCGAAGCTTAAACGGCCAATCGCGGCAAGATCGAGACGAGGCAGTTCCATTCCCAGGCGGCCCTCGCCCTGGAGTGCATTGGCGATGGGAACCTTCATGTCCGGCAGGGCGAGCCCTGCTGTTACGGCTCCGTCGGTCCACTGCACCAAGCCGTGAACGATGGCTTCCGGGTGAACCAGGACATCGAGGCGCTCTGCGCCAAGACCGAACAGATGATGAGCCTCGATCAACTCGAGACCCTTGTTCATCAAGGTCGCAGAATCGATGTTGATCTTCGATCCCATGGACCAGACCGGATGAGCCGAGGCTTCCTTAGCGCTGGCCTTCGCAATCTGCTCCCTCGACCAAGTCCGGAATGGACCGCCTGAGGCGGTGATCACGGCCTTTTCCACATCACGGTTGAGACCGGCGGCCAAGGCGTGCTCCAGGGCATTGTGCTCGGAATCAACCGGCGTGATCTCGACGTTGAGGCGGCGCGCATCAGCCATGAAGGCATCGCCGGCGCAGACAAGGCTTTCCTTGTTGGCTAGGGCAATCCGCTTCGCCGATTTCAGGGCGCCATGGGTCGGGGCGAGTCCTGCGGTTCCGCTGATCGCGGCAAGGACGATGTCGGCCTCGCGCTCGGCGGCCTCCAAAACGGCAGCCTGCCCTGCTCCGCTCTCGATTCCCGTCCCGGAGAGCGCCTGCCGCAAGGCCTCACCTCCGCGCTCGTCGGCAAGGGCTGCGAAGCTTGCTCCGAGGCGGCGGGCAACCTCCGCCAGGGCCAGGGCATCGCGACCACCCACAACAGCCTCGACCCTAAACGCGTCGGGATGAGCCAGAACCACGTCCGCCGTCGAACGGCCGATCGAGCCGGTTGCTCCAAGAATCGTGAGGGAACGGGTCATCGAGGCCTATACGGTGGGGTCGAGGGTCAGCAGAACAAGGATCACGATGACACAGACGGCCCAGAAGCCGTCGAGCCGATCCATGACTCCGCCATGGCCTGGGATGAGATGGCTCGAATCCTTGACCTGGCAATGGCGCTTGAGCGCCGACTCGCCCAGATCGCCAACCTGACTGGCAATGGACGCCACGAAGGACAGGGCGGCAAGGCCGGCGAAACTCAAAGGCAGGGTGGCGCCGTAACGCTGACCGATCCAGGCCACCAGGAGCCCTCCTGCCGTTGCAGCAACAACCCCGCCGATGAATCCCGACCAAGTCTTCTTAGGGCTGATCGGGGGACAGAGCTTGGGTCCTCCGAAGGTGCGCCCCGTGAAGTAGGCCGCGATATCGGTGGCCCATACGACGGCGAACATCCAGAGGAGACCGAGGATCCCAAGATCGGGATGAGCGCGCACCATGGGAGGGACGAGGACGATCGGGACCGCATAGATGAAGCTGGAAACAGCCCATACCCGCTTCTGAGCACCGGATACCGCAAAGGCACCGGCTGCCAGGAAGGCAAGACCGACCGCCACGGAGAGCCAAGGCTCAGCCTCAAGCAGGAAAAGGAGCGTCAAGGCTGCAAGACCGCATCCAAGGATGGCCTGGACAAGCCGCCGGGGCTCGATCCCGGTCATGTCGGTCCATTCCACCATGATGGCGATTCCGGCTGCCAGCCAGAACAGGGCAAAAGGCCAGCCACCCCAATAGGCCGTCAGGAGCGCAGCCGCCACCATGACAAGGGCGGACAGAACTCTGGTGGTCAGTTCCTTGGATGGGACCGGCTTTGACTGAGACGGCGAGGAGCCTTCGTCCGCAACCATCGTCAGACAGCCCGGGCGCTCAGCCCGCCGAACCGACGGTCGCGCCTGCAATACTCATCGATGGCGGCTTTGAAAGCGGCCTCGTCGAAATCAGGCCAGTAGCAGGGCAGGAACACGAACTCGGAATAGGCGGTCTGCCAAGTCAGGAAGTTCGAGACCCGCTGCTCGCCGGAGGTCCTGATGACCAGATCCGGATCCGGAATTCCATGGGTGTCGAGGGCGGCGCCGACCGAATCCATGTCGATATCGACTGGATCGAGACTGCCCTCCTTCACCCTTCGGGCGAGCGCCCGTACGGCACTCACGATCTCCTGGCGCCCGCCATAATTGAAGGCAATCACCAGGGTAAGGCCCGTATTGGAACGGGTGAGCTGCTCAGCCTCGTCAAGGAGCAGGCGGATATCCGAGGTCAGCCCCTCCCGCTCGCCGATGATCCTGACCCGGATGTTGTTGGCATGAAGCTCCGCCAGATCGTGCCTGACAAAGCGCTTGAGGAGACCCATGAGGTCCGAGACCTCCTCAGCCGGGCGCCGCCAGTTTTCGGCGGAGAAGCTGTAGACGGTCAGGTACTGGATCCCTAAGGCTCCCGCCGTGCGCACGGCCCGGCGGATCGCCTCGACGCCGCGCCGATGCCCCTCGAAGCGGGGCAGGCCCCGTTGAGCAGCCCAACGGCCATTCCCATCCATGATGATGGCAACGTGGGCCGGCATCCCCTCGCCTGCTTCCCTGCAGGCAAAGCCTGGATCCACCCGTTTGGCTTCGCCGCTCATGATGTCCTGTTCCGATGCACGCCTTAAGGATCAGACGTGCATGATTTCCTTTTCCTTGGCGACCAGAATGGTATCGACCTCGGCCACGAACTGATCTGTCGCCTTCTGCACCTGCTCGGCATGACGCTTGCCGTCATCCTCGCTGATCGCGCTATCCTTCTCAAGCTTCTTGAGCAGGTCGAGGCCGTCGCGGCGCACATGGCGAACGGCGATTTTCGCCTCTTCGGCATATTTGTGCGCGACCTTCACCATCTCCTTGCGGCGCTGCTCGTTCATCTCAGGGATGCGCAGGCGGATCACTTGGCCTTCCGTCTGGGGATTGAGGCCGAGATCCGACTCACGGATCGCCTTTTCCACGGCCGCGACCATGCCCCGGTCCCAAACCTGAACGCTGAGCAGGCGCGGTTCCGGCACGTTGACGGTGGCCACCTGCGAGATCGGCATCGATGCGCCATAGGCATCGATCTGGATCGGGTCGAGCAGATTCGGGGAGGCGCGGCCCGTCCTGAGGCTGCCCAGGTCGTTCTTGAAAGCGTTGATGGCGCCCTGCATGCGGCGCTTCACATCGGCGATATCAAAGGTCGTAGCCATCGGTTTTGTCCTTACGCGAACTATCTAAACGGGCTTACGCCCCCCAGGGTCCAGCATCAAGACCCCTGGATCAAGGGGCGACAACCGTGGAGGGCACTTTCCCCTGGAGAAGAGCCGTCACGGAGCTGGGAGCATGCACCGAGCCCACGATGATCGACAATTTGCTCTCGCGAGCCAGCGCGAAGGCCGCCGTATCCATTACCTTCAGGTCCCTGGCAATCGCCTCGTCATGGGTCAGGCGGTCGAATCGGACCGCATTCGGGTCCTTCTTGGGGTCGGCCGAGTAGACGCCATCGACCTGGGTCGCCTTGAGCACCGCGTCGCAGCGCAGTTCGGCCGCGCGCAGGACAGCGGCGGTGTCGGTGGTGAAGAACGGGTTGCCGGTGCCGCCGGCCAGAACCACCACCTGGCCCTTGTCCAGGTGATGCAGGGCAGGCTGGCGGGCATAGGTCTCGCAGATGGTCGGCATGGAAACAGCCGACATGGTCCGGGCAGGAACGCCGGCGGCGTTCAGGGCCGTCTCGACGGCAAGCGAGTTCATGACCGTGCCGAGCATGCCCATGGAATCGGCGGTCGGGCGGTCGATCCAGCCGGCAGCGCTCATGCGGGCGCCGCGAATGATGTTGCCGCCGCCGATGACCACGGCGATCTCGAAGCCAGCGCGGGTGGCCTGAGCGAGATCCTCCGCCAAAGAGGTCAGGATCTGGGGGTCGAGCCAGTAGCCGTCAGGGGCCATGAGGGCCTCGCCTGAGAGCTTCACCAGGATGCGCCGGAACGTTGCCATCATCAGACCTTTCTTTTCGAACCTTCTCATGAAAACGGCGGCTGAGGAGCCGCCGTTTCGTTTAGGGTCGATTTAGGCCTTCAGCCCCGCTTGGGCGGCGACTTCCGCCGCGAAGTCCGGAGCCTCCTCCTTCTCGATGCCCTCACCGAGAGCATAGCGGACGAAGGCCTTCAGGGTAACCGGCTTGCCGGCCTTGGACTCGGCTTCCTTGAGCACCTGGCTCACGGTCTTGGACGGATCGTGCACGAAGGGCTGCTCCAGGAGGGTGACTTCCTTGAAGTAGCTCTTCAGGCCGCTCTCGATGATCTTCTGCATGACATTGTCGGGCTTGCCGGCATTCTTGTCGCGCAGAATGGCGCTCTCGCGCTCAACTGTCGCCTGATCGACACCGGAGGCATCGAGAGCAAGCGGGCTGGTGGCGGCCACGTGCATGGCGATCTGACGGCCGAGCGCACCGAGAACGGTCACGTCGCCCTCGGACTCAAGCGCCACGAGCACGCCGATCTTGCCGAGGCCTTCGGTGACGGCGTTGTGCACGTAGGACGCGATCACGCCCTTCGACACTTCCAGCTTCGTGATGCGGCGCAGGGTCATGTTCTCGCCGATGGTGGCGATGAGCTCCTGCAGGCGATCCTTCACGGTCGTCTGCGAACCCGGGAAGTGCGCAGCCTCGAGCGACTCGATGGTGCCGGTGCCCATGAGGCCGATCTTGGCGGCTTCGCGGACGAAAGCCTGGAACCCGTCGTTGCGGGCGACGAAGTCCGTCTCGGAATTCACCTCAAGGATCGTCGCGGTGTGGCCCGACGACTCGACGGCCACGAGGCCCTCGGCGGCCACGCGACCGGCCTTCTTGGCAGCCTTCGAGAGGCCCTTCTTGCGAAGCCAGTCGATCGCGGCCTCCATGTCGCCGTTGGTCTCGGCGAGGGCGGCCTTGCAGTCCATCATGCCGGCGCTGGTCGTTTCGCGCAGCTCTTTCACCATCGCAGCGGTAATGTTCGCCATGGCTGTTCCTTTCAAGGTTTATGCATAGAGGGAGCCCGGCGCTCGTGGAACGCCGGGCTCGGTCATTCGTTCAAGCGGCGCTGCACAGTGCGGCGCCGTAAGGCTTACGCGGCAGCGGCTTCGATCATCGAGCGGGCCTGGTTGATCCAGCCATCGCGCTCGAGACGGCCGTTCAGCTTCAGGTCCTTGTCGAGCTGAGCGGTATCGGCCGGCTGCATGGCAGCGAGCTGCCAATAGTGGAAGATGCCGGCTTCGTTGAGCTTCTTCTCGAGCTGCGGGCCGACGCCGTTGAGCTTGGTCAGGTCGTCCGGAGCGCCGCGGGGAGCTGCCAGACGCTCGAACTGCTCACCCTCATAGGCGGGGACAGCAGCCGTGTCGTTGGCCGGAAGCTCTTCAGCCATCGGGTTCTCGGAGGCACCGATGTCGATGCCCATGTCGCCGGCGCCGCGGGAGATGCCGTCGAGGGCAGCACGGGCAACCAGATCGCAATAGAGAGCGATCGCGCGACCGGCGTCGTCATTGGCCGGAACCGGGAAGGTGATGCCGTCCGGATCGCAGTTGGTGTCGACGATGGCTGCCACCGGGATTCCGAGGCGCTTGGCCTCCTGAATCGCCAGCTGCTCCTTGTTGGTGTCGATGACGAAGATCAGGTCGGGCGTGCCGCCCATGTCCTTGATGCCGCCAAGAGCGCGCTCGAGCTTTTCCTTCTCGCGGGCGAGCATGAGGCGCTCTTTCTTCGTGAGGCCCTGGCCGCCGCCGGCGAGGATCTCGTCGACCTTGCGCAGACGCGAGATCGAGCCCGAGATCGTCTTCCAATTGGTCAGCATGCCGCCGAGCCAACGAGCATTCACATAATACTGCGCCGAGCGCTTGGCCGCATCGGCGACCGCATCGGCTGCCTGACGCTTGGTGCCGACGAACAGCACGCGGCCGCCCTTGGCCACGGTGTCGCTCACCGCCTGAAGGGCGCGGTGCAGCATCGGAACCGACTGGGCGAGGTCGATGATGTGGATGTTGTTGCGGGTGCCAAAGATGTATTGACCCATCTTCGGGTTCCAGCGGTGGGCCTGGTGGCCAAAGTGAGCGCCAGCCTCAAGCAGGCTGCGCATCGAAAATTCAGGAAGCGCCATAGTCTATTCTCCGGTTAAGCCTCCGCGGAACAGTGGACCGGACTTTCCGGCCACCGGGGGTTCCTCATGGACTCATGAGGGGATTCCGCGTGTGGGATGCGGGCGCATATAGGGGGAAACGCGAGGAAACGCAAGCGGGGGCGTTCTCCTGCCGGAGCATGGCGCCGTACCCTCCCCGGTGTCGTCCCCGCGCAGGCGGGGATCCAGAGCCACGACGCCTCAAGGAGGGCGGGAAGTGTTGCACCTCGTTCTGCCTCGTCGGCGGTTATGGATCCCGGGCTCTGCTGCGCAGCCCCGGGATAACAGTGCTGGGCTGGTCTGACGACCCCGGATCTGCGCTGCGCTTCGTCCGGGATGACGCGAGTGGTGGGGTGTCAAAGAGCAGCCAGCACCTTGTGGCCCGCAGCGGGTGCTGCGAGCCTGAAGGGCAATCGAGGGTGGCGCGACAGGCAGCCCGGCTCGATGATGGATGGTGAGAAGGAAGAGCCGAGGTGCCTCTTCGCGCACGGCTTCTTTAGGCGTTCAAGCGGTGCCAGCCCGGTGACCGTTCCAGGCGTTGCCCGTCTGCTCGACGGGGGCCTTGAACCGATTCCGACCACCGGCATGCAGCCTGGGCCTCCTGTCAGTGAAGCTTGCGAGGCCGCACCACAGGACCGTGCCTGCCTCCACACTGCGACGCCTCGCGAGCGCGCCCCTCATTAGAGGCAGGTCTAACAAACGATATAGCCGATGTTAGGAGAATTGTCAAGAACAAATAGGGAACATAAGGCTACCCCACCCTCTCTGCGAGGGAAGGCTCCGCACCGGCCTAATTCATATGAACGTCTACGACCCCCGGCACAGCCCGGAGAGCACCGGCGATCTGCGGCGAGGCCATGTATTTGCCGGGAAGCTTGACCTCTACCTCCCGATCGCCGTCGTCCAGGATCAGAACCAGGGAGACCTCGCCCTCGCCTCTTGCCTTCAGGCGCTCGCAGACGCTGGAGATCGGTCGCTCGTCCCGCAGGAAAATCCGCATGCCTTTCTGGTGCTTGGCGAGAGCCTCTTCCAACGGCTCGGCGATGCCGATTCGCGCCCTCACCTCCTCGCCCTCCATGCCGGCCTGCAGCATGAGGACCACGGCGGCGCCGGGCTCGAGCACTTCGCGGAAGCGCATGAGGCCCTCCGAGAAGATGATGGCCTCGAACTGCCCGGTCTGATCGGAGAGCATGAGAATGCCCATCTTATTACCGGTCTTGGTCCGGCGCTCCTGGCGATCGAGCACAGTTGCGGCGACCCGCCCCACGGAATTGCCCGCCTTCACCGAGCGGCAGAACTCAACCCAGGTTTGCACCCGCAATTTCTTGAGAAGGTCACCGTACTCGTCGAGCGGATGACCCGAAAGGAAGAAGCCGACGGCGTCATATTCCCGCTGCAGTCTCTCGGCCGCCGGCCAGGGATCGTAAGGGCCAATCCGCAGGTGGACATCGGCCGAAGCAACTCCCCCGAACATGTCCATCATGCCGCCGTTGGCCGCCTCATGGGACTGCTGGGCAAGACTCATCATGGCGTCGATGGACGCGCAGGCTTTTGCCCGATCCGGCTCCACCTCGTCGAAGGCACCGGCAGCGATCAGGTTCTCCACGGTTCGCTTGTTGATCATGCGCGGATTGATGCGCCGGGCGAAGTCGGCGAGATCCTTGAAGGGCTTGTCCCCGCGGGCCTCGACCACGCTCTCGATGGCCTGCCGGCCCACGCCTTTGACGGCAGCCAGCGCATAGAGAATCTGCCCCTGGCCTTCTGCATCGTACTCCACGTCGAACACCACACCCGACCGGTTGATGGAGGGTGGGATGACCTTGAAGCCAAGGCGCTGGACCTCGCGGCGGAATTCCGACAGCTTGTCGGTGTTGTCGAGATCGAGCGTCATGGACGCGGCCAGGAACTCGACTGGATGGTTGGCCTTCAGGTAGGCGGTCTGGAACGCGACGAGCGCATAGGCTGCCGCGTGGCTCTTGTTGAAGCCGTAATCGGCAAACTTCGCGAGCAGGTCGAAGATCTCGTTGGCTTTCGCCTTGTCGAGGCCGCCCTCCTTCGCACCGGACACAAAACGCTCGCGCTGCGCGTCCATCTCGGCCTTGATCTTCTTGCCCATGGCGCGGCGCAGAAGGTCGGCGTCGCCGAGCGAGTAGCCGGAGAGGACCTTCGCCACCTCCATCACCTGCTCCTGGTAGACGATGATGCCGAAGGTCTCGCGCAGGATCGGCTCGAGCTTGTCGTGGGGGTACCAGTCTTTCTTGTTGTGCTCGTCCTTGCCCAATTTGCGCGCGCAATAGACCGGGATATTCGCCATCGGACCCGGACGGTAGAGCGCCACGAGAGCGATGATGTCCTCGAAGCGGTCGGTCTCCATTTCGACAAGCGCCTTGCGCATGCCCGCCGATTCCACCTGGAACACGCCGACCGTCTCGCCGCGCTGGAGCATCTCGTAGGTCTTACGGTCATCCAGTGGCAGTGCCGAGAGATCGATCTCGATCCCCTTGCGGCGAATGAGGTCGACCGCCGTGCGCAGGACGGTGAGGGTCTTGAGACCCAAGAAGTCGAACTTTACGAGGCCCGCCTGCTCGACCCATTTCATGTTGAACTGGGTCACCCGCATGCCGGTCTTCGGGTCTCGGTAGAGCGGCACCAGTTCCTGCAGCGGACGATCACCGATCACGACACCCGCCGCGTGGGTCGAGGCGTGCCGATGCAGGCCTTCCAGCTTCTGCGCGATGTCGAGCATGCGCTTGACGACGGGTTCCTCGTCGATGGCAGCCTGTAGCTTCGGCTCGCCTTCGATAGCCTGGGCGAGCGTCACCGGATTGGCAGGGTTCTGCGGCACGAGCTTGGTGAGTTTGTCCACCTGGCCGTACGGCATCTCCAGCACGCGGCCGACGTCGCGCAGCACGCCGCGGGCGAGCAGCGTACCGAAGGTGATGATCTGCGCGACCTGCTCCTCACCATACCGCTGCTGCACATATTGGATCACGCGTTCGCGTCCATCCACGCAGAAGTCGATGTCGAAGTCCGGCATCGAAACGCGTTCCGGATTGAGGAAGCGCTCGAAGAGTAGGCTGAAACGCAGGGGGTCGAGATCCGTGATGGTGAGCGCATAGGCCACGAGCGAACCCGCACCGGAGCCACGGCCCGGCCCCACCGGGATGTCGTGATCCTTCGCCCATTTGATGAAGTCCGCCACGATCAGGAAGTAGCCGGGGAACTGCATCTTGCGAATGATGCCGACCTCGAAGGCCAGCCGGTCGTGATAAACCTGCTCGGTCAGTCCCGGCGCCGGGCCATGCGCGGCAAGACGCCTGGCGAGACCTTCTTCCGCCTGGCGCTGCAACTCCGCGCCTTCATCGAGAGTAGCGGCGTCAGGACCGGTGCCGAAATTCGGCAGGATAGGCTTGCGGGTCTTCACGCGCGTTGCGCAGCGCATGGCGATTTCGACGCTGGCCTGCAGGGCATCCGGCAGGTCCGCGAACAGCTCCATCATCTGCTGGCGCGTCTTGAAGTGGTGCTCCGGCGAGAGGCGGCGGCGATCCGGGTTGGAGACGATCTGCCCTTCCGCGATGGCAAGCAGCGCATCGTGCGCCTCATAGTCTTTTGCCGACGAGAAGAAGGGCTCGTTGGCGGCAACGATCGGCAAGCCATTGCGATCGGCAAGCGTCAGCAACTCGCCCTCGATCAGGCGTTCGTCTTCCAATCCATGACGCTGGATCTCGACATAGAGTTGGTGTCCGAAGGCTTCCTTCAGGATACCGAGCCGCGCCTGAGCCAAATCCTGGCGCCCACCATTGCGCAGGGCGCCGTCGAGAGGCCCTGTGAAGCCGCCCGTCAGCGCGATGATCCCTTCGCTGTGAGCCGACAAGATGGGAGCCGCAACGCGTGGGCTCTCGCCGAGCGGCACGCCGAAATAGGCGTGGCTCACCAGGCGCATGAGGTTGCGATAGCCCTCCTCGTTCTGCGCGAGCAGCACGATATTGGCGGGCTGGGGCACCACGCGGGCAACAGGATCGGCTTCCTCGAAGCAGACCGAGAGCTGGACGCCGGCGATGGGCTGGATGCCGGAGCCCGCCATCTTCTCGGAGAATTCGAGGCCACCAAAGAGATTGTTGGTGTCGGTGAGCGCCAGCGCCGGCTGCTTGTCGGCGGCAGCGAGTTTCGCCAATTGCGCGATCTTCAGGGCACCCTCGAGCAGAGAATACGAGGAATGCACGTGCAGATGAACGAAACCAATATCCTGGAGAATGCGCGCCATGAAACTCTACTCACTCAATGGCACGCATAGTGGCACGATTCTTTCCTCGAAATCCTAACCCAGGACGCCGAGGACTATGTTCCTGTGAATCGCGGTGGGTTGTTGTGGATTTCCGGTATCAAGCGATGGGAGAAAGAACCAGAGCCCAGATTGCCACGGCCGAGCCGAACATAGCGAGCGAAGCGATTTCGGCGGTGGTCTCGATGATGAAGCGAAGCATGGTCCGATCTCCGTGTTCCCAATATGTTCATATTTGTTCATTGGATGTTCTGTGTAAAGCGTGTGCAAAGACTGCTTTCGGGACGGAGTCAACAAAGCGTAAAGATGCGATCACGCACAGGCGGGCGTGCCTGGAAGGCGCCGACTTACAATCTCAGTGAGAGCGTGAAACCTCAGGGCAGCTGAACGATCAGCCCGTCGCGGATGGTCACGCGCCGATCCATGCGGGCGGCGAGATCCATGTTGTGGGTAGCGATAAGAGCCGCGAGCTTCGAGGCGCGGACAATGGCCACGAGGGTCTGGAACACCCGGTCAGCCGTGTGCGGGTCGAGGTTGCCCGTGGGCTCGTCCGCCAGTAGCAGACGCGGGGCGTTGGCAACCGCGCGTGCGATGGCGACGCGCTGCTGCTCACCGCCGGAGAGTTCACCGGGGCGATGGTCCAGGCGCTTGCCCAAACCCAAGAAGGTCAGGAGCTGCTTCGCACGATCCTGCGCTTCGGGCTTCGGCAGACCCCGAATGAGCTGCGGTATCACCACATTCTCCAGCGCCGAGAATTCCGGCAGGAGATGGTGAAACTGGTAAACGAAGCCAAGTTCCTCGCGCCGCACTCGCGTACGCTCCTGGTCGTTCATGGAGGCCGTCTGCTTCGAGCCCACGAAGACCTCACCGCCATCGGGCTTCTCGAGCAGGCCTGCCACATGAAGCAGGGTCGACTTGCCCGTGCCGGACGGCGCCACGAGGGCAACGATCTCGCCCGGCCAGATCGCGAGGTCTGTCCCGCGCAGCACTTCGAGGAAGCTGCCCGCTTGCGGGTAGCGACGCTCGACTTTCGACAGGTACAGGGCGGGTTGGGACTGGGCTGGCGACATGCTTATCCGTAACGCAACGCCTCGACAGGATCGAGTTTGGCAGCTCGCCAAGAAGGGTAGAGGGTCGCGAGCAGCGACAGCACCATCGCCATGATCAGGATGGTCGCCACTTCGGTGGGATTCACATCGGCAGGCAGGCGGCTCAGGAAGTAAAGTTCAGCCGGAAAGAGGTTCGTGCTTGTGAGCCGTGAGATCACATCGCGAATGGTCTCGACATTGAGCGCGAGCAGGAGACCGAGGCCGAAGCCCGCAATGGTGCCGACGATTCCAATGGAGGCACCCGTGATCAGGAACACGCGCATAATGGCTCCGCGCGTCGCCCCCATGGTGCGCAGGATCGCAATGTCCTCCGATTTATCCTTCACAAGCATGATGAGGCCGGAGATGATGTTGAGCGCCGCCACCAGCACGATGAGGGTCAGGATGAGGAACATCACGTTGCGCTCGACCTCGAGCGCGCCGAAGAAGGTGCGGTTGCGCTGGCGCCAGTCGGTCATCAGGATCGGCCGGCCCGCCGCCTCGTCGATGGCCGCGCGGGCCTCATCCACCCGGTCGGCATTGTCGAGATAGACCTCGATCAGCTGCACGTCGCCCTGACGGTTGAAATAGTTCTGCGCCTCCGTGAGCGGCATGAACACGAAGGTGGAGTCGAACTCCGACATGCCGATCTCGAAGATTGCCTTCACCGGATAGCCCTTGACCCGGGGCGCTGTGCCGAAGGGCGTTGAGGCGCCCCGGGGCGTGATGAGCGTAAAGGTGTCGCCTGCTTGGAGCGACAGGGCATCCGCAAGACGCCGGCCGATTGCCACCCCCTCGCCTTCATCGAAGTCGTCGAGCGTGCCCTGGCGGATATTGCCCGAGATATGCTGGATCTTCTGCAAGTCCTCGGGGCGAATGCCCCGCACGAGAACGCCGCTTCCGTTATATTGCGAGGAGCCGAAGGCCTGCCCCTCCACCAATGGAATAGCGCGCCGAACGCCCGGCACGGCGGCAATGCGCGCAGCCACCTCCGGATAGTCAGTCAGCGGGCTTTCTATCGGTGCCACGAAGATATGGCCGTTGATGCCGACGATCTTGTCGAGCAGCTCCTTGCGGAAACCGTTCATGACCGAGAGCACCACGATCAGCGTGGCGACACCGAGCATGATGCCGAGGAACGAGAAACCGGCGATCACCGAGACGAAGCCTTCCCGCCGCCGCGTGCGCAGGTAGCGACCGGCGAGCATCCACTCGAAGAGCGAAAAGGGTTTCGTCCCCGTAGGTGTCGCTTTGGTTTCCGCTGCCTTGGCCATGGGAGCTTATTTATGGCCAATGAGGCGGGCGGCCACGTCGTCGAGAGACAGCGTCTCACGTTCGCCGGTGGCGCGGCGCTTCAGCTCCACCTTACCTTCAGCAAGTCCTTTCGGGCCGATCACCACCTGCCACGGCACGCCGATAAGGTCTGCGGTGGCGAACTTGCCGCCGGGGCGCTCGTCGCGATCATCGTAAAGCACGTCGCGTCCAGCGGCGGAGAGCTCACGGTAGAGCCGCTCGCAGGCAGCATCCGTGCCGGCATCGCCTGCCTTCAGGTTGAGGATCGCGATATCGAAGGGCGCCACACCTTCCGGCCAGATGATGCCGTTCTCGTCATGGCTGGCCTCGATAATGGCGGCGATCAGGCGGCTTGGGCCGATGCCGTAGGAGCCCATATGGACCGGCCTCTCCTGCCCGTCCGGCCCCATGACCTTAGCGCCCATGGGCTCGGAGTACTTGGTGCCGAAATAGAAGATGTGGCCGACCTCGATGCCGCGCGCCGACATCTTCTTGTCGGCGGGCACCGCGTCGAAGGCGCCTGCATCGTGCATCTCGGACGTGGCGGCGTAGAGCGAAGTCCACTTATCGACGGTGCTCTGCAGGCCAGGAATATCGTCGAAATCGGTATCTTCGGCCGGAATGTCGAAGTTCAGGTAATCCGCGTGGCAGAACACCTCGCTCTCGCCCGTCGAGGCCAGGATGATGAACTCGTGGCTCAGGTTGCCGCCGATCGGGCCCGTATCGGCCCGCATCGGGATCGCCTTGAGACCCATCCGGGCAAAGGTGCGCAGATAAGCCACGAACATCTTGTTGTAGGAGTGGACGGCACCGTCCTGATCGAGATCGAAGGAATAGGCATCCTTCATCAGGAACTCGCGCGAGCGCATGACGCCGAAGCGCGGGCGCACCTCGTCGCGGAACTTCCACTGAATGTGATAAAGGTTCAGCGGCAGATCCTTGTAGGAGCGCACATAGCCGCGGAAGATCTCCGTGACCATTTCCTCATTGGTCGGGCCGAAGAGCATCTCGCGCTCATGCCGGTCCTGGATGCGCAGCATCTCCTTGCCATAAGCGTCGTAGCGGCCCGACTCGCGCCACAGATCCGCCGACTGGATCGTCGGCATGAGAAGCTCGACGGCGCCCGAGCGGTTCTGCTCTTCGCGGACGATGGCGTTGATCTTGTTCAGGACCCTCAGCCCCAGCGGCAGCCAAGCGTAAATGCCCGCCGATTCCTGGCGGATCATGCCGGCGCGCAACATCAGGCGGTGGGAGACGATCTCCGCTTCCTTCGGCGTCTCGCGGAGAATGGGGAGGAAGTAGCGGCTCAAACGCATGGGACGCCTTTTAAGGTCTCGATCTGAACAGAAGCTGAGTAACGACTCGTTTCCAGCACACAACACAGGCCCCGGGCAAAAGACAAGCTGTCATCGGTTCGCAGGAGCCGCGGCGAGGTGGATTAGACCAAAGATGAATACATGAAATGCCGAAATTTGCATCATCGGCTGCCTAAGAACGGTGACACCCCAACGGAAGGTGACTATAAACAAAATCCTAACGTCTTGAGACCCTCAGAGGTCGGAGGCTACGGTCCGAGTTTCGGGAGGAACAATGTCCCTAAGCGCCAGATAGGCGCCGGCCTAAGAAAGCCAGGGATCAAAAATTGCCAAAAGGCAGTTCAGGCAAGGCGAAAGCCTTGCTTTTCTTTTTTGGGCTACCGGCCAGAGGCTGTCTAGAGACCTGCCAGAGGGAAAACCAAAGCAACGATCACCAGCACCACTGAAGCGACGAGCGTCGTCCAGATCGCCTTCTCGCGCAGAGCAGGAAGCGCGGGCGCCCCCGGCTCGCTGCCGCGGATCACCTCACCGGCCTCTGCCTGGCTGCGAACGCCGAAAGGCAGAACGGCGAAGAGCAGGATCCACCAGATCACGAAGTAAAGGGCCAACGCTCCGCTGATCCGCAACTCGAAGCCGTTGACCACCACGGCGATAGCAATCGCCGAGACCACGACTACCACAGCCAGAGTGGACCAGAACGACCGAGCAAGGGTTTTGACAAAGTTTATCAACAGCTTGTCCTCAGGCTTGTTCAAGTTCGATGAGAGTGCCGTTGAAATCCTTGGGGTGCAGGAAAAGCACGGGTTTTCCATGCGCTCCGGTCTTCGGCTCGCCAGTGCCGAGCACCCTGGCCCCGGAATTCACAAGCTGGTCCCGAGCCGCGTTGATGTCGTCGACTTCGTAGCAGATGTGATGCATGCCGCCGTCCGGGTTCTTCTCGAGGAACCGGGCAATGGGGGATTCCGCTCCAAGCGGCTCCAGCAGCTCGATCTTGGTGTTGGGCAGCGTGATGAACACGACGGTGACACCGTGCTCTTCGAGCGGCTCAGGTGCCGAGACCTCGGCGCCGAGAGTATTGCGGTAGAGCTCGGAAGCCGCCGTGATATCCCGCACGGCGATGGCGACATGGTTGAGACGTCCGATCATTCTGGTCCCCTCAAAGGCCCTGCAGCCCTTAGGCCTCGATCACGAGAACATGGCAGGCGGGCTTCTTGCCCCATTCCTGATTCACGGCCGCGCGGACGGCCCGGTGGACGGCGTTCTCGACAGCCTCAGGATCCCGGCGCTTGGCTTTCGGCAAGCCGTCGAGCAGGTCTGCCACCGTGTCGGCAATGATGTCGGTCAGGTCCCGGCCCTGCCGGTTCTTGTCCGGCAGGCCCATGGCGTCGATCACCGGGTCGCCCACGAGCTCGCCCCGGTCGTCAATGGCGATCGCAACCGTTACAATGCCGGCGAATGCGAGCTTGCGGCGTTCCGGCAGCGCCCGGTCTCCAGCGCCGATCACGATATTCCCATCGCGGTAGAGACGCCCTGCCGGGATGTTGTCGACGATCTCGGCCGGGCCGGGAGAAAGGCGCACGAGGCTGCCGTTCTTCGCGCGGATTACCTCCTGCACACCCTGCTGGCGCGCGAACTTGGCGTGCTCGCTCAGGTGCAAGGGCTCGCCATGAGCTGGGATCGCGATGCGAGGACGGGTCCACTGGTACATCTGGGCAAGTTCGCCCCGGCGTGGATGTCCGGAGACGTGAACGAGCTCCGTCCGGTCGGTGATGATCTCGATTCCCTGGTCGATGAGGCTGTTGATGATGGAGCCTACCGCCTTCTCGTTGCCCGGGATGGCGCGAGAGGAGAAGATCACACGGTCGCCGGCGGAGAGAGCGATATCGGGATGCTCATCCTGGGCGATGCGAGCCAGGGCGGCGCGGGGCTCTCCCTGCGAACCTGTGAGAATGGCGACAACCTTGTCGCGTGGCATGTAGCCGAAACTGTCCGCTGAGCGGAACTCTGGCAGATCATCGAGGTAGCCGCATTCCTTCGCCACATCGACGACCCGATCCATGGCGCGGCCAACCACAATCACCTCGCGCCCGCATTCCCGTGCAGCCTCGGCGACGGAGCGGATGCGAGCCACGTTGGACGCGAAGGTCGTGACGGCGACCCGGTGCGGTGCATCCTTGATCAGGGCAGCCAGGTTCCGCGAGACATCGGCCTCGCTGGGGCTTGTGCCCTCGCGCACCACGTTGGTCGAGTCGCAGACGAGAGCCAGAACCCCCTCATCGCCGAGAGCACGGAACGTCTCCTCCGACGTCAGGCTGCCAAGATAAGGGGTGCTGTCGAGTTTCCAATCGCCGGTATGGACTACGAGGCCGTGCGGCGTCCGGATGGCCATAGCATTGGATTCCGGAATCGAGTGAGCGACCGGCACGAACTCGATGTCGAAGGCGCCGAGCTTCAGGCGCTGACCCGGGACGATCTCGTTGAGATTGACCTTCGGTGCACCGGGCTCCGACAGGCGGCGTGTCTCCAACAGTCCAATGGCGAACTTGGTGGCATAGACGGGCGCCTCAAGGCGCGGCCACATCTCGACGAGAGCGCCAATGTGATCTTCGTGGGCATGGGTGATGAAGATGCCCAGAAGGTTGTGGCGCTCTTCCTCGATGAAACGCAGATCCGGATAGACGACATCAATGCCAGGCAGATTCTCCTCGCCGCCGAATCCCATGCCGCAATCGACCAGAATCCATTGGCGGTCGTTCTCCGGCCCGAAGCCGTAGAGGGCAGCGTTCATGCCGATCTCGCCGAGACCGCCGAGAGGGAGAAAAACCAATTCGTCCTGGTGAGATGCCATTAAGATTGAGACCTTTTCGTGCCAGCGCTCGGCTTGGCTATATCGTGTAGCAAATTGGGAAAATAAAGGTCGCCGGCGTCGATGAGTTCCACACCGTCGGTGCCTTTGAGCTGCAGGCGGCCGAACCGGTCGAGTCCGTCGAACACACCTCGCTTGTCGCCTGAGGGCAGACGGAGAGTGACCTCCTGCCCCACCCCGGCGGCACGTTCGAGCCAGAGCCTGCGAATGACACCAAAGGGATCGGATACATTCATGCGCGACGACGCCCGCCAAGCCGCAAAGGTCCTGGCGAAGGCGGAAGAGAGGGCAAGGAAAACCTGGTCGCGGGTCAGGCTTTCCTTCACCTGCTGCAGGCTTACTGCGGGATATGGGGTCCCGGACGGTGCAAACGACACGTTCACCCCGAAGCCGATCACGATGGCGAGCGGCCCCTCTGGCTGAAGCCTGTGCCCTTCCAGGAGAAGGCCTGACACCTTAGCCCCATCGAGCAGAAGATCGTTCGGCCACTTGAGGGCGAGCCGCGGGGCACCAACACCGGTGACCGCCTCGACCGCCTCGTGGAGGGCTAGTCCGGCCACGAAACCAAGCTGCGGCGCAGAGGCCACTTCGCAGGGATCGATGAGCAGAAGGCTGGCGTAGAGGTTGCCTTGAGGCGACGACCATTGCCGGCCGTGCCGCCCTCTGCCCGCAAGCTGCTCAGCGGCAGTGATCCAGAGCTGACCTGGATCGCCGGACCGGGCTGCCTGTAGGGCGTCGTCGTTCGTCGAGCCTGTCGCCTCGAGGGAGAGCAGCCTGTATCTGGCGGACTCGGTCTCGGGCGACAGATGCACGATCAGAACAGGGAGCTTGCGGCGGTACGCGCAGCCGCCACCAGCGGCGCCGGAACGATACCGAAGAGGACGACGAAGATGCTGCAGAGGGCGAGAACCAGCTTCACGCCCGCAGGCATGGCATCGTAGCGCTCGGCCGGCTCATCGAAATACATCACCTTCACAATGCGCAGGTAATAATAGGCGCCGACGACGCTCGTCACCACGCCGATGATGGCGAGGGCCACCAGGTCAGCCTCGATGGCGGCGTTGAACACCGCGAACTTGGCGAAGAAGCCAGCGAGCGGCGGAATGCCGGCGAGCGAGAACATCATCATGCCGAGGCAGAAGGCGAGCACCGGGTGGGTGCGTGCCATCCCGGAGAGGTCGTCTACCGTTTCGTACATGACGTTGCCGCGACGCATGCCGAGGATCACCGCGAAAGTGCCAAGCGTCATGGCCAAGTAAATCGCCATATAGACGATGACACCCTGGATGCCCTCAGCCGTGCCGGCCGCGAGCCCGATGAGCGCATAGCCGACGTTGCCGATGGAGGAGTAGGCCATCAGGCGTTTGATGTTGCGCTGGCCGATCGCCGCAAAGGAGCCGAGCGCCATGGAGGCAATCGAGATGAAGACGATGATCTGCTGCCACTGGATCAGGATGCCCGGGAAGGCATCGATGAACACGCGGGTTGCCATGGCCATGCCAGCCATCTTGGGAGCAGCGGCGAAGAAGGCGGTAACCGGCGTCGGCGAACCCTCATAGACGTCGGGCGTCCACATGTGGAACGGCACGGCGGAGATCTTGAAGGCAATGCCGGCAGCCACGAAGACGAGACCGACGATGGCCCCGATGCTCACATTGCCCTGCAGAACCGTAGCGATGACCGGAAACGAGACGCTGCCGGAGAAGCCGTAAACCAGTGAAGAGCCGTAGAGCAGCATGCCGGACGAGAGAGAGCCCAGCACGAAGTATTTCAGACCGGCCTCGGTCGAGCGGACGTTGTCCCGGTCAAAGGCGGCGATGACATAGGACGACAGGCTCAGCAGCTCAAGACCGATATAGAGAGCGATCAGATCGTTGGCCGAAATCACCATCATCATGCCGATGGTCGAGAGGATGATCAGGATCGGGTATTCGAACCGGCTGATACCCTCGCGGCGCATGTAGTCCAGCGAGAGGATGACGCCTCCGGCAGAGGCGATGAGCGTCAGGGCCTTCATGAACTTGGCGAACCCGTCGATCACGAAGGAGCCGCCCATGGTCTCGACACGTTCGCTCGGCAGCATCAGCACCGCCACGAAGGTGACGGCGAGAAGCGCCAGGGCGATGATGTTCATGGCATAGCCAGGACGCTCGCCGCGGATGGCGCCGAACAGGACCATGACGAGGGCTCCGGCGGCCATGAGAATCTCTGGCAGCACGGGGCCGAAAGCGGGAATGGTGAAGGCGGGGTTCATCGTAACCTCAGTGTGCAACGGCCGCTGCCGTCTTCACGGTAGCGAGCGCGGCCTGAACGTTGTTGAGAAGCGATTCCGTCGGCACCGCAAAGGCGTCGAGAATCGGACCTGGCTGCACGCCGTAGTAGATGATGAGCAGGACGAGCGGCGCGAAGGTGATGATTTCACGACGATTCAGATCGGTTATCGTCTGGAGCGCCGGCTTGTCGATCTCTCCGTAGACCACCCGCCGGTAAAGCCAGAGCGCGTACGCCGCCGAGAGGATCACGCCGGTGGTGGCGAAGAATGCCACCCAGGTGTTGGACCGGAAGGCTCCCATCAGGGTCAGGAACTCGCCGATGAAGCCCGAGGTGCCTGGGAGGGCCACATTGGCCATGGTCAGGATCAGGAACACCACCGCATACATGGGCATCCGGTTCACTAGGCCGCCATAGGCCTTGATCTCGCGGGTATGCATCCGGTCATAGATCACGCCGACGCTGAGGAAGAGCGCGCCGGAGATGAGGCCGTGGGAGATCATGGTGAACATGGCACCCTGGATGCCCTGCTCGTTCATGCTGAACAGGCCCATGGTCACGAAACCCATATGCGCCACCGAGGAATAGGCGATGAGCTTCTTGATATCCTCCTGCATCAGGGCGACCAGCGAGGTGTAGATGATCGCAATGACCGAGAGGGCGAACACCAGCGGGGCGAAATACTCCGAAGCCTCCGGGAACATCGGCAGCGACACACGGATGAAGCCGTAGCCGCCCATCTTCAGCAGGACGCCGGCCAGGATCACCGAGCCCGCGGTGGGCGCTTCCACGTGGGCGTCCGGCAACCACGTGTGGACCGGCCACATGGGCATCTTCACCGCAAACGAGGCGAAGAAGGCGAGCCAGAGCCAAGTCTGCAGGTTCGACGGGAACTTGAACGCCAACAGGGTCGGAATGTCGGTGGTGCCCGCCTGCCAGTACATGGCCATGATGGCGAGCAGCATCAGCACGGAGCCGAGCAGCGTATAGAGGAAGAACTTGAAGCTCGCGTAGATGCGACGCTTGCCGCCCCAGATGCCGATGATGAGGAACATCGGAATGAGGCCGGCCTCGAAGAACAGGTAGAACAGCACGAGGTCGAGGGCGCAAAACACGCCGATCATCGTGGTCTCGAGGACCAGGAAGGCGACGAAGTATTCCTTCACTCGGTGCCCGATCGATTCCCACGAGGCCAGGATGCAGAACGGCATCAGGAAGGTGGTGAGCAGGATCAGCGGCATGGAGAAGCCGTCGACGCCGAGCTTGAAGCGAATGGTGTCGGTCAGCCACACATGGCTTTCCACGAGTTGGAACGAAGCCGTTGCCGTGTCAAAGCGCGACCAGGCGACGAGCGAGAGGAGGAAGGTCGCAATCGTCGTAGCGAGCGCCGCCCAGCGTGCGTTGGAGCGAGCAGCCTCGCTGTCGCCGCGCAGGGTCAGGATGAAGGCCGCTCCAACGAGCGGCAGGACCAGAAGTCCGGAGAGGATGCCGAAGCCGAGCATTTAGTGGGCTCCCCTGAAAAGGTAGAAGGTCACGAGAGCCGCAACGCCGATCAGCATCGCGAAGGCATAATGGTAGACGTAGCCGGTCTGCACCCGCACCACGCCGCGCGTCACATCCATGACGCGGGCGGAGATGCCGTCAGGCCCGAGGCCGTCGATGATCCGCTGGTCACCTGTGCGCCAGAAGAAGCGGCCAATAGCCATGGCGGGACGCACGAAGATCGCGTCGTAGAGCTCGTCGAAATACCACTTGTTGAGCAGGAAGCGGTACAGGATCGGGTGATCGGCCGCGAGCTTCGCCGGCTGCTTGGTGTCGAGGATGTACATGTAGTAAGCGAGAGCCAAGCCGAGGGCCATCATAATCGACGGCAGGAGCGGCACCCAGCCCGGGAGGTGGTGCATCTCTTCCAGGATGTGGTTTTCGGGACGGGTGAACAGGGCACCCTTCCAGAACTCCTGGTAGCCTTCGCCGATGAAGGCGTCGTGGAAGACGATACCGGCCACGACCGCCCCAATGGCGAGCACGATCAACGGCAGCAGCATCACCAGCGGGCTCTCATGAGGCGTATGGTCCCCATGGTGGCCATGTTCGTGCTGGGCGTGATGCGCCGGCTCCGCATCGCGGCTGTGATCGTCATGCTCCACACCCTCGTGGACGTGCGGGGCGTGAGCCGCATGGCCATGGTGGCCGTGACCCCAGCGCGCGGTGCCCTCGAAAGTGAGGAAGAACAGGCGCCAGGAGTAGAAGGAGGTCATGAACGCGGCCACGACCGTTGCCAGGAAGGCGAAGGAGCCGGCGGTCGAATGAGCCGCGTAGGCTGCCTCGATGATGGCGTCCTTCGAGTAGTAGCCGGCCGTGAACGGGAAGCCGGTCAGGGCCAGATTGCCGATGAGCATCATGGCCATGGTCATGGGGATGTAGCGGCGCAGGGCCCCCATATGGCGCATGTCCTGCTCATGGTGCATGGCATGGATCACCGAGCCGGCGCCAAGGAACAGCAGGGCCTTGAAGAAGGCGTGCGTGAACAGGTGGAACACGCCGGCGCTGTAGGCCCCGACGCCGAGCGCCACGAACATGTAGCCCAGCTGCGAGCAGGTCGAATAGGCGATGACGCGCTTGATGTCGTTCTGGACCAGACCGACGGTGGCGGCGAAGAAGGCCGTGATGCCGCCGATGACGGTGACGACCGTCAGAGCTGCCGGAGCGTATTCGAAGATCGGCGACAGGCGGGC
The DNA here is from genome assembly GCF_016734765.1 of Microvirga soli. Lineage (GTDB taxonomy): Bacteria > Pseudomonadota > Alphaproteobacteria > Rhizobiales > Beijerinckiaceae > Microvirga > Microvirga soli. The sequence goes on from NZ_JAERQE010000004.1 coordinate 121,332, forward strand.
GACCATGAACACGCCCGCGGTCACCATGGTGGCGGCGTGGATGAGGGCCGAGACCGGGGTCGGCCCTTCCATCGCGTCCGGCAGCCAGGTGTGGAGCAGGAACTGCGCCGACTTGCCCATGGCGCCCATGAAGAGCAGCAGGCAGGCGATGGTCAGGGCATGCCACTCGATCCCGAGGAAGGTGAAGTTGGCATTCGCCAACTCGGCCACGCGCGGGAAGATCGCGTCGAAGGTCACGCCGTTGAAGAGGACGAAGACCGTGAAAATGCCGAGCAGGAAGCCGAAATCGCCGACGCGGTTGACGATGAAGGCCTTCATGGCCGCCGCGTTGGCGGAATCCTTCTGGTACCAGAAGCCGATGAGCAGATAGCTCGCCAGACCCACGCCCTCCCAGCCGAAGAACATCTGGATGAGATTGTCGGCCGTCACTAGCATGAGCATGGTGAAGGTGAAGAGCGACAGGTAGGCGAAAAACCGCGAACGGTGCGGATCCTCGTGCATGTAGCCGATGGAGTAGAGGTGCACGAGCGCCGAGACGGTGTTGACGACCACCAGCATCATGGCCGTCAGCGTGTCGATTCGGAACGCCCAGTCGACCTGAAGGTCGCCGACCGACATCCAGTGGGCCACCTGAACCCGGTTGGCTCCATCGCCGAAGCCGACCTGGATGAAGGACACCCAGGAGAGGACGGCCGCCACGAAGAGCAGCCCCGTCGTGATGATCTCGCTCGGCCGAGGGCCGAGTACACGACCGAAGATGCCTGCGATGAGGAAGCCGACGAGCGGCAGGAAGACGATTGCGTGATACATGTGCGTTTACTTCGCCGATCGTGCGGGCGTTAGCCCCTCATCATGTTGACGTCTTCAACCGCGATGGAGCCGCGGTTGCGGAAGAAGACCACCAGAATGGCCAGCCCGATGGCTGCCTCCGCCGCCGCCACCGTAAGGATCAGCATGGCGAAGACTTGGCCGACGATGTCGTTCAGGTGGGTCGAGAAGGCCACCATGTTGATGTTCACGGCGAGCAGGATCAGCTCGATGGACATCAGGATGACGATCACGTTCTTCCGGTTGATGAAGATGCCGAACACGCCGAGCGTGAAGAGGACGGCGGCGACGGTGAGGTAGTGACCCAGTCCGATAACCATGGCGTGCCTCCTTAGATGCCCTGGCGGAAGGGAACCTTCCGCACCTCGACGGCGGTTTCCTGCGTCCGGGCGTTCTGCTTGGAAATGTCCTGGCGCCGTACGCCGACACGCTCGCGCAGGGTCAGGACGATGGCGCCGATCATGGCGACCAGCAGGATCAGGCCGGCGGCCTGGAAGAAGTAGAAGTAGCGGGTATAGAGCACCTGGCCGATAGCCTCGGTGTTGGTCATGACGTCGGCGGACGGGATCGGCACCTGCGGAGACCGGACGAGACCCGGGTCGATGGTGTAGGTGCCGACCACGAGGATCAGCTCCAGCAGGAGGATGAGCCCAATCAGGCCGCCGATGGGCAGGTACTGCAGGAAGCCCTGGCGGAGTGCTGCGAAATCCACGTCGAGCATCATGACGACGAAGAGGAAGAGCACCGCGACCGCGCCCACATAGACGATCACCAGGATCATCGCCAGGAACTCGGCCCCCATCAGGAGGAACAGGCCCGCCGCATTCACGAAGGCCAGGATGAGGAACAGCACCGACTGCACGGGATTGCGGGAGGCAATCACCATGAAGCCGGACGCGATCGTGATCGTCGCGAACAGATAGAAGAAGGCGGCGGTAACCGTCATGCTCAGTTCAAGCCGCACAAGGCGGCCCCTTCCGACGTGGCCCCGGACAATCCGGCGGCCTGTCTATAAATTCCGAATCCGGCGGGGACAACCCGCCGGAGCTGCCTGCCCCTGCCCTCACGGACCAAAGGCGCTCTTACCGGTAGGGGGCGGTCTTCGCGAGGTTCTTCGCGATCTCGCGCTCCCAACGCTCCCCATTCTCGAGAAGCTTGGCCTTGTCGTAGTAGAGCTCCTCGCGGGTTTCCACGGAGAACTCGAAGTTCGGCCCCTCGACGATTGCGTCCACCGGGCAGGCTTCCTGGCACATGCCGCAATAGATGCACTTCACCATGTCGATGTCGTAGCGGGTCGTGCGGCGGGTGCCGTCGTTGCGGCGCGGACCGGCCTCGATGGTGATGGCCTGGGCCGGGCAGATGGCCTCGCAGAGCTTACAGGCGATGCAGCGCTCTTCCCCGTTGGGATAGCGCCGCAGGGCATGCTCGCCGCGGAAGCGAGGCCCGCGGTGGCCCATCTCAAACGGGTAGTTGAGGGTCGCCTTCGGCTTGAAGAAGTATTTCACCGTCAGGATGAAGCCTGAGATGAACTCCTTCAGCAGGAGGGATTGGGCAATGCGGTCGAGCTGCATGGCCAGTCTCCTTTAGCGGACGCCCGGCGCATTGCCGGTCGCCATCAGGATAGCCGCCACGATCACGACCATGGCAAGCGACAGAGGCAGGAACACCTTCCAGCCGAGGCGCATGAGCTGATCGTAGCGGTAGCGGGGAACCAGGGCTTTCACCATGGCGATGAGGATGAAGAGGAAGCTCGCCTTGAGCACGAACCAGATCACGCCCGGAACCCAGGTGAAGGGCGCGAACGGGATCGGCGATAGCCAGCCGCCCAGGAACAGGATCGTGCCGAGGGCGCACATGGTCATGATGGCCACGTACTCGCCGAGCATGAAGAGCAGGTACGGCGTGGAGGAATATTCCACCATATAGCCGGCCACGAGCTCGGACTCGGCCTCCGGCAGGTCGAAGGGTGGGCGGTTCGTCTCGGCCATGGCCGAGATGAAGAACACCACGAACATTGGGAAGAGCGGCAGCCAGTACCAGCCCAGGATGCCGAGGCTGCTATTCTGCGCCTCTACGATGGCCGAAAGGTTCAGGGTGCCGGCGCACATGAGCACCGTCACGATCACGAAGCCGATCGACACCTCGTAGGACACCATCTGGGCCGCCGAGCGAAGCGCGCCGAGGAACGGGTACTTCGAGTTAGAGGCCCAGCCGCCCATGATGACGCCGTAGACGCCGAGCGACGAGATCGCGAAGATATAGAGGATGCCCACATTGATGTCGGCGATGGCCCAGCCGGAATTGAGCGGGATGACCGCCCAAGCTGCCAACGACAGGGTACACATCAGCAGCGGCGCCAGCAGGAACATGCCCTTGTTGGCCGGCGCCGGGATGATCGGCTCCTTCAGCACGAATTTGAGCAGGTCGGCAAAGGACTGGAACAACCCCCAGGGACCGACCACGTTCGGGCCGCGCCGCAGCTGAACGGCGGCCCATACCTTACGGTCGGCATAGAGCGCGTAGGCGATGAAGATGAGAAGCGCGACCAGCATGAGCAGGCTCTTGCCCAGCATGATCGCGACGGCGAGGAGGATATCCCCAAATTCCATGATCCGTTCCTCTTACTCAGCCGCCTCGAGCTTCAGCTCACGGGCGAGCGCGGAGCACTCGGCCATGACGCCGGAGGCGCGGGCAATGGGGTTCGTCAGGTAGAAGTCCTTTACCGGGCTCACGAAAGGCTCGCGCCCGAGGGTGCCGCCGATATTGGCGAGCGCCTGGATGGCGGCAAAGCCGTCAGCCGGCTGAACCGTCTCGACCGCGGCGAAATGCGGATAGGCCGCATAGAGCTTCGCCCGCAGGGCGTTCAGCGAGTCGAACGGCAGGCGATGGCCCAGCACGTCGGAGAGCGCTCGCAGGATGGCCCAGTCCTCCCGCGCTTCGCCTGGAGCGAAGGCGGCGCGGTTGGCGAGCTGGACCCGGCCTTCCGTGTTCACGTAGGTGCCGGACTTCTCGGTGTAGGTCGCGGCCGGCAGGATCACGTCGGCACGGTGCGCACCACGGTCCCCGTGAGTGCCCTGGTAGATCACGAAGGTCCCGGGAGCGATGTCGATCTCGTCTGCGCCGAGATTGAACAGCACGTCCACTTCGCCCTGCGCCATGGTCTGAGCATTCAGGCCCCACTCGCCCGGCACGAGGCCGAGATCGAGGGCGCCGACGCGGGACGCGGCGGTGTGCAGAACCGAGAAGCCGTTCCAGCCGTCCTTCACCGCGCCCACGTCACGGGCGAGCTGAGCGACAGTGGAGAGAACCGCCAGACCGTCCGGACGGGAGAGTGCACCCTGCCCCACGATGATCAGCGGACGCTCGGCGCCACGGAGCTTCTCCATGAAGCTGTGGCGGCCAGCAGTGAGTTCGGACAGCGTCTCAGGCCCTGCGCCGAGATACTCGTAGGGGTAGGTGAGGTCCGCATGCTCGCCGATCATGGCGATCGGCGGCGGAGCCGCGCGCCAGCGCTTGCGGATGCGCACGTTCACGAGCGAGGCCTCGATGCGCGGGTTCGAGCCCACGATCAGGATCGCGTCCGCATCCTCGATGCCGGAGATGGTGGTGTTGAACAGGTAGGAGCCGCGGCCATAGACCGGGGTCAGCACGCTGCCGTCCTGGCGGGCGTCGATATTGGTGACGCCGAGGCTCTCCATGAGGAGCTTCAGGGCGTACATCTCCTCAACGGCGGCGAGATCACCCACGATGGCGCCGATGCGCTTCGTGTCCGTGCCCTTCACGCGGCTGGCGATGGTGGCGAACGCCTCCTGCCATGAGGCGGGACGCAGGCGGCCATTCTCCCGCACGAAGGGGCGGTCGAGGCGCTGGAGGCGCAGGCCGTCCACGATCTGGCGGGTCTTGTCGGTGATCCACTCCTCGTTCACCGCCTCGTTCACGCGCGGCAGGATGCGCATGACCTCGCGGCCACGGGAATCGACCCGGATTGCGGAGCCAACCGCATCCATCACGTCGACGGAATCGGTCTTGGTGAGCTCCCAGGGACGATAGTGGAAGGCCTCCGGCTTGTGGGTCAGAGCGCCGACCGGGCAGAGATCCGCCACGTTGGCCTGCAGCTCGGAGCCGAGGGCCTTCTCGAGATAGCTCGTGATCTCCATATCCTCGCCCCGCCACAGGGCGCCGAGATCCGGCACGCCGGCCACTTCGGCCGAAAAGCGCACGCAGCGGGTGCAGTGAATGCACCGGTTCATGGAGGTGCGCACCAGCGGGCCGAGATACTTGTCGGTCACCGCGCGCTTGTTCTCATGGAAGCGGCTGGTGTCGACGCCGTAGGCCATGGCTTGGTCCTGCAGGTCGCACTGGCCGCCCTGGTCGCAGATCGGGCAGTCGAGCGGGTGGTTGATGAGGAGGAACTCCATCACCCCTTCCCGCGCCTTCTTCACCGTCGGCGATTTGGTGGAGACCTCAGGCGGCTCGCCGTTCGGCCCCGGACGGCAGTCGCGCACGCCCCAGGCGCAGGAGGCGACCGGCTTCGGCGCGCCCTTCACCTCGACGAGGCACATGCGGCAGTTGCCGGCGATCGAGAGCCGCTCATGGTAGCAGAATCGCGGAATTTCCGCCCCGGCCGCTTCGGCGGCCTGGAGCAAAGTGTATTCCGCAGGAACGTCGACCTCGACGCCATCAACGATGATTTTCGCCATCTTCAATCTCACTCCGCCGCGATCATGACGGATTCGGAATGCGGGTTCGCCGCGTAATCGTCGATCCGCTTCTCGATCTCATGACGGAAGTGGCGGATCAGCCCCTGGACCGGCCATGCCGCTGCGTCGCCGAGCGCGCAGATGGTGTGGCCTTCGATCTGGGTCGAAACTTCGAGGAGCATGTCGATCTCGCGCTTCTGGGCGCGACCTTCGGCCATGCGGGTGAGCACGCGCCACATCCAGCCCGTACCTTCGCGGCACGGAGTGCACTGGCCGCAGCTCTCGTGCTTGTAGAAATACGCGAGGCGGGCAATGGCGCGCACGATATCCGTGGACTTGTCCATCACGATTACGGCGGCTGTGCCGAGACCGGACTTCAGGTTCCGCAGCGTATCGAAATCCATATAGGCGTCGGCGATCTCATGAGCCGGAACGATCGGCACTGAAGATCCGCCGGGGATGACGCCGAGCAGGTTGTCCCAGCCGCCGCGAATGCCGCCGCAGTGGCGGTCGATCAGCTCGCGGAAGGTGAGGCCCATGGCCTCCTCCACGTTGCAGGGCTTGTTAACATGCCCAGACACGCAGAAGAGCTTGGTGCCGACGTTGTTCGGACGGCCGATGCCGGAGAACCAGGAGGCGCCGCGGCGCAGGATCGTGCCGGCCACCGCGATGGACTCGACATTGTTCACGGTCGTCGGGCAGCCGTAGAGGCCCATATTGGCCGGGAATGGCGGCTTCAGGCGCGGCATGCCCTTCTTGCCTTCCATGCTCTCGATGAGAGCCGTCTCCTCGCCGCAGATGTAAGCGCCTGCGCCGTGGTGGACGTAGAGGTCGAAGGGATAGCCGTGGATGTTGTCCTTGCCGATGAGCTTGGCCTCGTAGGCCTCGTCCACCGCCCGCTGGAGCGCATGGCGCTCGGCCACGTACTCGCCGCGGATGTAGATGTAGGCTGCATGAGCGCCCATGGCGAAGGAGGCCAGAAGGCAGCCTTCGACGAGAAGATGCGGATCGTTCCGCATGATCTCGCGGTCCTTACAGGTGCCCGGCTCCGACTCGTCGGCGTTCACGACCAGATAGTGCGGACGGCCGTCCGACTGTTTGGGCATGAAGGACCACTTGAGGCCCGTGGGGAAGCCTGCGCCGCCACGGCCGCGCAGACCCGACGCCTTCATCTCGTTGATGATCCAGTCGCGGCCCTGCTCCAGGAGGAACTTGGTTCCGTCCCAGGCGCCGCGCATCTGCGCAGCCTTGAGATCCGGCGAATGGAAGCCGTAGAGATTGGTGAAGATACGATCTTTGTCCTGAAGCATTCCCGATCACTCCATCAGGACGTCATGTTGTCTTTGTCGACGGTCACGCCTGGCTTGCTCTCGCTGCCGTCGCGGCGTGTCTCGGCTTGGGCAGGCGGCGTGCCGGCTTCCGGAGTCGTCGGGCTGTTTGGCACAGCCTCGCCGTCCTTGGTCGGGGATGCCACATAGGACTTGCTGCTCTGCGGAGCAGGCCTCGCGCCCTCTTCCGTATGCGACTTGCCCTTGGTCGCCGTCGACGGATCGGCGGCTTCCTTGCGGTCCGCCGGATTGATCGGCGTCTCGCCTTCCTTAGCGCGCGCCGCAGGGGTATCCGCGACAGGGCTTTCGATGGCGCGGCCCGCCGTAGGCTTGGCGGCCTTGGCTTCCTGGGGAACGCTCGCCATGGCGGCGGCATTCTCGCCGGTCTCAGCAGCCTTTGCCTGCTCATCGAAGCGCTTGCGCCAAGCGCCGACGAGCGAGCCGTCGTAAAGCGTCGGATCCTGCAGGGTGTTGACGGCCTCGAAAGGCTCCGACCGGATGCGGCCGATCTGCGAACCCGTCTTTACGGGGCGGCCCGCCGCAAGGTCGTCGAGAAGCTTCTCGAAGTTCTCGGTCGTCAGGTCTTCGTAGTAATCATCGTTGATCTGCACCATCGGGGCGTTGGAGCAGGCGCCAAGGCACTCCACTTCCAGCCAGGAGAAGGCGCCGTCGGCAGAAACATGGTTCTGCTCGCCAACACGGCTCTCCAGAACCTTCCGGATGTCGCCTGCACCGCGCAGGACACAGGGCGTCGTGCCGCAGAACTGGATGAAATACTTTCCGACCGGCTCGAGGTTGAACATCGTGTAGAAGGTTGCCACCTCCATCACGCGGATCACCGCCATGTCGAGCTTCGCGGCCACGGCCTCGATAGCCTTGCGCGGCAGCCAGCCGCCCGCCTGCTCCTGAGCCTTGCCCAGCAGTGCGATCACGGCCGAAGCCTGCCGACCCGGCGGATACTTGGCGATTTCCTTGTCCGCAAAAGCCTCGGTCTCTGGGGAGAGAACGAAGCTCTGGGGCTGCATGTCTTCAGGCGCGAGCTTACGAACGGCCATACACTCTTCTCCTCATCGTCATGGCCGGGCTTGAGACCTGGCCATACGACTTGAACCATTTCAGCACGCTTCAAAGAGCGTGGCTTCCTGCTCCGGCGACGGGGCAGGTATTCCTTAGCGGTCGACCTCACCGAACACGATGTCGATGGAACCCAGGACGCCTGCGACGTCAGCCAGCATGTGGCCGCGACACATGAAGTCCATGCCCTGCAGATGGGCGAAGCCCGGAGCACGGATCCTGCAGCGATAGGCCTTGTTGGTGCCGTCCGACACGAGATAGACGCCGAATTCACCCTTCGGGGCTTCCACAGCGGCATAGACCTCGCCCGCCGGGACGTGGAACCCTTCCGTGTAGAGCTTGAAGTGGTGGATCAGCGCTTCCATCGAGCGCTTCATGTCCTTGCGCGAAGGCGGAGCGACCTTGCCGTCGAGCGTCGTCACAGGCCCCTGCCCGTCCGGCGCACGCAGCTTGTCGAGGCACTGGCGCATGATGCGGACGCTCTGGCGCATCTCTTCCATGCGGATGACCTGACGGTCGTAATTGTCGCCGTTCAGGCCCACGGGAATGTCGAAATCCATTTCCTCGTAGAGGGAGTACGGCTGCGACTTGCGCAGGTCCCAGGCTACGCCGCAACTGCGGACGATAGGGCCGGAAAAGCCCCATTTCCAGCAATCATCCAAGGTTAGAACGCCGATATCGACGTTACGCTGCTTGAAGATGCGGTTGCCGATCACGAGAGTGTCGAGATCGTCCAGCACCTGCAGGAACGGATCGCAGAAAGCCTCGATATCGTCGATCAGCTCCGGCTGGATGTCCATGTTGACGCCGCCGGGCCGGAAATAGTTGGCATGCATCCGCGAGCCGGAAATCCGCTCGTAGAAAATCATGAGCTTCTCACGCTCCTCGAAGCCCCAGAGAGGCGGCGTGAGCGCGCCGACGTCCATGGCCTGCGTGGTCACGTTGAGAAGGTGCGAGAGAAGACGTCCGATCTCGGAAAAGAGGACGCGGATCAGCTCGGCGCGGCGGGGCACCTCGATTCCGAGGAGCTTCTCGACCGTCATGCAGAAGGCATGCTCCTGATTCATCGGAGCGACGTAGTCGAGCCGGTCGAAATAAGGATTGGCCTGAACGTAGGTCTTGTACTCGATCAGCTTCTCGGTGCCGCGGTGAAGCAGGCCGATATGCGGATCGACGCGCTCGACCACCTCACCGTCCAGCTCCAGCACGAGGCGCAGAACGCCGTGTGCCGCCGGGTGCTGCGGGCCGAAATTGATCGTGAAGTTGCGGATATTATGCTCGCCCATGGTTCGCCCTTTCCGCTCCTTTAAGCCTTGGCCTTCTCGTCGCCCGGCAGCACGTAATCCGTGCCTTCCCAGGGCGAGAGGAAGTCGAAGTTGCGGAATTCCTGATTGAGCTTCACGGGCTCGTAGACCACGCGTCCCTGCCCATCGTCGTAGCGGACCTCGACATAGCCGGTCATCGGGAAGTCCTTGCGGAGCGGATGCCCCTCAAAGCCGTAGTCCGTGAGGATGCGGCGCAGGTCCGGATGGCCTGAGAACAGGATGCCGTACAGATCGTATGCCTCGCGCTCATACCAGTTGGCCGCCGGGAAGAGGCCTACGAGCGAGGGAACCGGCGTCGCCTCATCGGTCATCACCTTCACCCGGATGCGCCGGTTATGGTGCGGCGCCAGGAAGTGGTAGACCACATCGAACCGCTCCTCGCGCGCCGGATAATCCGCGCCGCAGATGTCGATGAAGCAGACGAACCGGCATTGCGGGTCGTCCCGCAGGAAGGTCACCACCTGCACGATCTCCTCGCGACGGGCGACAATAGTCAGCTCGTCGAAGGCGATCGCACGCTCCACGACAGTTGCGCCGAGGGACGAGGCGATATGGTCGCTCAGGGCTTGGAGCTCAGCACTCATACAATGACCTTTGCTCAGCGCTCGATGGTACCGGTACGGCGGATCTTCTTCTGCAGAAGGAGCACGCCGTAGAGGAGTGCCTCAGCCGTGGGCGGGCAGCCCGGCACGTAGATGTCGACCGGCACGATGCGGTCGCAGCCACGAACCACGGAGTAGGAATAGTGATAGTAACCGCCGCCGTTGGCGCAGGAGCCCATGGAGATGACGTAGCGCGGCTCCGGCATCTGGTCGTAGACCTTGCGGAGCGCGGGAGCCATCTTGTTGGTGAGCGTACCGGCCACGATCATCACGTCCGACTGACGGGGTGAGGCGCGGGGCGCGAAACCGAAGCGCTCGGCATCATAGCGCGGCATGGACATCTGCATCATCTCGACGGCGCAGCAGGCCAAGCCGAAGGTCATCCACATGAGCGAGCCAGTGCGTGCCCAGGTGATGAGATCCTCGGTCGAGGTGACGAGAAAGCCCTTGTCGGACAATTCCTCGTTGATGGAGACGAAGTAAGGGTCCGTCGAGCCGACCGGCTTGCCGGTGTTCGGGTCGATGATGCCGCGCGGAGCGGGAGCGACCATGGTCGACTGGTTGTCGGAGATCAATCCCATTCGAGGGCTCCCTTCTTCCACTCGTAGATGAAGCCGACCGTCAGAACTCCAAGGAAGATCATCATGGAGGAGAAGCCGAACCAGCCGAGATTCCCGAACGTAATGGCCCAGGGGAACAGGAACGCCACTTCGAGGTCGAAGATGATGAAAAGGATGGCGACGAGGTAGAACCGTACGTCGAACTTCATGCGGGCATCGTCAAACGCATTGAAGCCGCACTCATAGGCGGACAGCTTCTCCTGGTCAGGGCGGCTATAGGCGACGATGAACGGCGCCACGAGCAGCGCGACCCCGATCAGGAGCGAGACGCCGATAAAGATGACGAGAGGCAGGTAGTCGGCGAGGAGATTCGTCATACGACACCTAGAAGGACAGGAATCCGGCCCGGGGCCGGCAATCTGCAACGCATTTAAGCCTCAGAAAGGCCTAAAACACCCCCCTGCGACATCACGCTGATTGCGCCGGAGCCTTAGCTGAGATCCCCTTCCCTGACAAGTGTTTGCACTGCCGCAAAAAGAACCATTCCAAACTAGGATGTAGCTTTCTCGGCCGCATGGGCCGCCTTCCGGTTGGCTGCAGCCTCGGCGCGGCTCGCGGCAGTCTCCGCCTTGGCTTTCGCCTCACACTTGGCCCGAATCTCGTCCAGCTCTTCCTGAGTCAGATGTTCGATACCGATAAACACGTTCTGAGCCGCGCTGGCCCGGATCAGTTCATCAAGCTTGGCCTGAATCGCAGCTCCGTCCCGGTTTTGGGTGTTCTGGATCAGAAACACCATCAGGAAGGTAATGATGGTTGTCCCCGTATTCACGATCAGCTGCCAGGTGTCGGAGAAACCGAAGAAGGGACCTGAAAACGCCCAAACCAGGATCACCAGGAGGCAAAACCCGAAGGTGATCGGGCGGCCGGTAACCTGAGCGACCCAATTGGAAAAACTCGTGAACCATCTAGACGTCGACATGGAGGAGCCTCGCGCTTTCCTCCTCATAACGTCCAGCTTCGCCAAACCATTCCAGTTCGAGGGGAGAATGCATGGCCAGAGGCGCCATTTCGAGCAGTCCACTGGACTGACTCTGGGCCAATAGCACCCGCACGAGCCCTGAGGGTTCGCCTTGGTTCTGATCTTTGGAAAAGGGGAGAAGTGGCGCGGGCGACGGGGCTCGAACCCGCGACCTCCGGCGTGACAGGCCGGCACTCTAACCGACTGAGCTACGCCCGCGCATCGGACCGCCGAAGCGGTGTGGGTGCGGTTTAAGAGCCGCCCATCCCCCTGTCAAGGGTGCAAGGCATTCATTTTGGATTGCTTTGCGAAAAGGCTCATAATGCAGGCCCGGTTGCCGCCCGAAGCCGGATGGCGGTTGCCCGGTGGCTGCTATTCCACCACGACAGCATCTCCAGAGCTCCTCAAGGAGGTCAGTACCCGGTCGCATTCATAGAGCTCTTCCAGAGCTCCTTGGAGCCCGCGGAGCGCCTCATGCGACAGTTCGCGTTGCGACGGAAGCGGGAGATCGTCCTCCTCGGGCAATGAACTCTCGGAGGGTGAACCATCCTCATCGGGATGGGCACCGTTGTCCTCGGGCTGAAGCGCCGCGAGACTCTGCTCGCCCCGGCCGATGCCCTGGACGAAGCGGCCCCCCTCCTCCTTCAGGATCCGCTGAACCCCCTTGATCGTATAACCTTCGCCGTAAAGCAGATGGCGGATGCCCTTGAGCAGGTCCACGTCATCCGGACGGTAGTAGCGGCGCCCACCGCCGCGCTTGAGAGGCTTGATATGGTTGAACCGGGTCTCCCAGAACCGCAGCACATGCTGGGGCACGTCGAGATCGTCGGCGACCTCGCTGATCGTGCGGAATGCGTCGGGGCTCTTGTCCATGACGCCGCTCGCCATCCGGATCAATCCTCGCCTTCGAAGGTCTCACCGTTGATATGCGCCTTCAAGACATTCGAAGGCTTGAAAACCATGACCCGGCGAGGGTCGATCGGAACCTCGACCCCGGTCTTAGGGTTGCGCCCGACGCGCTCGCCCTTGCTGCGCACGATGAACGAGCCGAAGGAGGACAGCTTGACGGTCTCGCCGGCGGCCAGCGAGTCGCAGATCTCAGCCAAGACCCGCTCCACCAGCTCCGCTGATTCCGTCCGCGACAGGCCCACCTTCTGGTAAACCGCCTCGCTTAGATCCGCTCTCGTTATCGTTTTGCCAGCCATTGAGCTCCCCAGCGCACTTGAGTTCGTTGGTCCTGTCGTCCTTTGACGACGCTATGCAGATGGCTCCCTACGGTCAACCGCCAAGGTACGAATGACCGATACCACCAGAGTTGAATTGCCTCGATCTTACCAGCGGATCAAGGCGCTTCCCCAGGTGAAGCCACCCCCGATCGCCTCGATCATCACGAGGTCGCCATCCTTGATCCGGCCATCTCTTCGGGCTGTGTCCAATGCCAGCGGGATCGAGGCAGCCGAGGTGTTGCCGTGCTTGTTGACGGTGATGACCACCTTCTCCGGGGCAATGCCCAGCTTGTCGGCGCTTGCGGTGATGATGCGTCGGTTCGCCTGGTGCGGCACGAACCAGTCCAGCTCCTCGGCGCTTGTGCCCGTCGCCTTGAAGGCGTCCTGCACCACGTCCGCCACCATGCCGACGGCGAACTTGAAGACCTCGCGGCCCTCCATCTTGAGCACGCCGGTGGTCTTCGTGGAACCCGGACCGCCATCCACATAGAGCTTGTCCCGATACCGTCCGTCGGAACGGAGGTGGGACGTCAGGACCCCGCGGTCGGCGGAGGTGCCCTCCCCCTCCTGGGCTTCAAGCACGAGGGCGCCCGCGCCGTCGCCGAAGAGCACGCAGGTGGTGCGGTCGTTCCAGTCGAGGATCCGCGAGAAGGTCTCCGCCCCCACCACGAGAGCACGCTTGTGCGAGCCGGATTGCAGGAACTTATCGGCGGTGGCCACGGCATAGACGAAGCCCGTGCAGACCGCCTGCAGGTCGAAGGCCATGCCATGGGTCATGCCGAGGCCGGTCTGGATCATGGTGGCCGTCGACGGGAAGGTATAGTCGGGCGTCGAGGTCGCGCAGATGATGAGGTCGATGTCGTTGGCCGTAAGCCCGGCATCGGCCAGGGCTGCTTCCGCCGCCTTGATGCCGAGAACCGACGTGGTCTCGTCGTCCTCGGCGATATGCCGCTCTTCGATGCCGGTCCGCTGCACGATCCAGTCGTGAGAGGTATCAACCAGCTTCTCGAGATCCTGGTTCGTCAGCTTGCGCCTCGGCAGATAGGAGCCGACGCCGCGTACGATGGAACGGGTGCGTTTCAAGATGCGCCTTCCTACAGCATGATCCGGACGAGTGGAGACCCGTTGCCCGAAAAGATCATGCTATTCCAAAAAGTTAAGAGCATTCCTATGCTCTAGACAGTCTGCCCGACCGGATCATGATCGAGCATGCTCCGGATTGTGTTCATCAGTTCAAAGTGCGCCATGTCATAGGCGACATCGATGGCGCTGGCGAAGCCGAGATCGTCGGTTCCGCCGTGGCTTTTCACCACAACTCCCTCGAGGCCCAGAAACACGCCTCCATTGACCTTGCGCGGGTCCATCTTGTCCCGGAGAGCGTTAAAAGCCTGTTTCGCGAAAAGGTAGCCGATCTTGGCCATCAGGGTCCGGCTCATGGCCGACCGAAGATACTGGCCGATCTGCTTGGCGGTGCCTTCGGCCGTCTTCAGGGCGATGTTGCCCGTGAACCCTTCTGTCACGACCACATCGACTGTTCCCTTGCCGATATCGTCCCCTTCGACGAAGCCGCGATAATCGAGGTTCGGGAGGCTCGTCTCCTTGAGAATCCGACCGGCCTCCTTGACCGCTTCGATTCCCTTGATCTCCTCCGTGCCGACGTTGAGGAGCCCAACGGTCGGACGCTCGAGATCGAAGACGATCCGGGCCATAGCGGCTCCCATGATGGCCATGTCGACCAGATGCCCCGCATCGGCGCCAATCGTCGCCCCCACATCGAGCACGATGCTCTCGCCCCGCATGGTCGGCCACATGGCGGCAATTGCCGGGCGCTCGATATGCGCCATGGTTTTCAGGCAGACCTTGGCGGTCGCCATGAGGGCTCCGGTGTTGCCGGCCGACACCGCGGCATCCGCCTCCCCGTCACGGACCGCCTGCACGGCACGCCACATGGAGGACTTGCCCCGCCCCATGCGGATGGCCTGGCTCGGCTTCTCGTCCATGGAGATCGCCATATCGGTATGCCGCAGCTCCGTGGCCGCCTTCAGCCTTGGGTGCGCATCCAGCAGAGGCGCGATCACCGTCTCATTGCCGAACATCAGGAAGCGCAGGTCGGGGTGGCGCTCCAAGGCCAAGGCAGCGCCTGGGATCACAATGGGCGGGCCGTGGTCGCCTCCCATCGCATCAAGCGAAATACGCACCGGCTTCGGCATGAACGGTTGTTCTTTCTTTTAAGTCATTCAACAGGGGGCGAAAAATAGCGGTTTGCGGGGGCTCCGCAACTGAATTCTGAACCTCCTGGAGAAGGTCGGCAGGCGGCGAAAACGGTGACGCAGAACCGCCCTCTATTTGCCTTCCCTCAGCTTGTTGAGGGCCGCAAAGGGCGAATCCTTCTCGTCGGAAGGATCCCTATAGTCAAAGTCTACCCCCGGCTTGCGCGGGTAAGGGTCGAGCCCGAGGGCCAGGAACTCGGCCGTGAGGGCGCCCAGGTCGATCTGGCCGTTCACGATCTCGTCCGGGGGCTCATCCTCATTGATGTCGGTCGGCGGCTCGGCCGGCATACCGGAGGATTCGGCGAAATCCACCTCAACCTCCTCCTCGACGTTGGAGTCAAAGGGCTCCAGGGTCGTCACGCAGATCTGGGTGATCGAGGCCTTGATCACCCCCGTCACATTGATCCCCTTGGCAGATGTCTTCAGGTGATAGTCGCCGCTGAGCGACCGGATCGCTGGAAGCCCGAAATCCCGCGCGAGGGCGGCGCATTCTTCGGCGGTTGCTTCCACGCGCACGTCCTGCCCCCGAGGCGGAACCCTCATGACGTCGACGAGCCGCGACAACGGACCCACGGTTTCAGGTGTCATCACGTTTCCTCCTTATGCGAAGGCTTCGGGTTCCGGGAAGGCCGGCCCCGTCTTGAGAAGCGCATCGAGATCAACGCCGCCGAATCCCTGATCGGCCGCGAGAGCATAACGCGCAAGAGCGGTGGCCGGTGCCTCGCTGCCATAGGCGTTCCGGCCAAGGGCCGAAGCGAGTTCCGCCACGTCGGAGGCGTTGAGCGGACCGTCATAGGCCTGCGCCCTTCCATAGAAGGATTCGGCAATCTTCTTCATCCGCTTGGGGACGACCGTGTCGCCTACCCCCATCTCCCTCAAGGAAGCATCCATGTCCCGGAAGAAGGCGTCGGTCAGGTCCTTGGCAACCTCGTCGGCCGGCGGCGGCATTTGGCGCAGGGCCCGAAGCAACAGGATCATATGGAGCGACAGAGCCTCGAACCGACCTTCGACGGTATCCGGGATGCCGAGTGACGCATAGAGCCCCGGCTCACGGGATGCGGTCGCAACGCTCTTGTAGAGCGTGGCGATGATGGTGCGCCGGGGATCCTTGCGGAAGAGACTGAAGATCACAGCCCTGCCCTTCCAAAGCTTGTCAAAATCGTAGCCTCGGGTTACGCCATCACGGTCCATAGGCGCAAGCTTATCCGCGCCGCATTTCTGGAAGAACCGTACGATGCGTCGATATCCTCCTCTTTTGGTGCGCCTGGCTGCTGCAACCTTTCTCGCCTCTTCCCTTGCGGCCTGCACCGGCGTGGGCGAGGAGTTCCAGCGCGGCTACGTCGTGGATGAGCGCGCCATTTCCCAGGTGAAAAAGGGCATGAACGCCGAGCAGGTCCTCCAGACCCTCGGAACACCCTCGACCGTGTCGACCGTCGGCAACCGGAACTGGTACTACATCAGCCAGAAGTCCCGCCGCTCTCTGCAGTTCATGGGCGAGCAGGTTGTGGACCAGCAGGTGACGGCCGTCTATTTCGACAGCGGCCTCCGCGTGGAGCGCGTCGCGCTTTATGGCCTGCAGGACGGCCGAGTCTTCGACTTCATCAGCCGCACCACCCCGGCCGGCGGCGAGGAATCGAGCTTCCTCGGACAGATCTTCCGCGGCGCGAGCAGCTTCAACCCGTTCGGGACCTGAGCCGGATCTGCTGGAATTCTCGATGGCCGGGCTTAGTCCCGGCCATTTTTGTTGAACGCTTTATGGAAAAAACCCGCGGCTTTCACCGCGGGTTTCGTGCATTCAGGGCTGCCGCTCTTACGAGTGGGCCAGGATGGCCAAGAGAAGCAGGGCGATGATGTTGGTGATCTTGATCGCCGGGTTCACGGCAGGGCCTGCCGTGTCCTTGTATGGGTCGCCGACGGTATCGCCGGTCACGGACGCCTTGTGGGCCTCCGAGCCCTTGTGGTGGGTGGTGCCGGAGGCATCCGTGAAGCCGTCCTCGAAGGACTTCTTCGCGTTGTCCCAGGCGCCGCCGCCCGAAGTCATCGAAATGGCGACGAAGAGGCCCGTCACAATCACACCCAGCAGCATGGCGCCGACGGCCGAGAAGGCCTCGGACTTGCCCGCCACCCAGTAGACCACGAAGTAGGTGACGATGGGTGCCAGCACCGGCAGGAGCGACGGCACGATCATTTCCTTGATTGCAGCCCGGGTCAGCATGTCGACGGCGCGGCCGTAATCGGGACGGTCGGTGCCGGCCATGATGCCCGGCTTCTCCCGGAACTGACGGCGCACTTCCTCGACGACCGCACCGGCTGCCCGGCCGACAGCCGTCATGGCGATGCCGCCGAACAGGAACGGGATGAGGCCGCCGAACAGAAGCCCGACCACCACATAGGGATTAGTCAGGGAGAAGTTCGGAGCCACACCCTGGAAGTACGGATACTGCGCCGCGTTCTGGGTGAAGTAGTTCAGGTCCGACGTATAGGCTGCAAAGAGCACCAGGGCACCGAGGCCTGCGGAACCGATGGCATACCCCTTCGTCACCGCCTTGGTGGTGTTGCCGACGGCGTCGAGAGCGTCCGTGGACTTGCGGACCTCCTTCGGCAGGCCGGCCATTTCGGCAATTCCGCCTGCATTGTCGGTCACCGGACCGAAGGCGTCGAGGGCCACGATCATGCCAGCAACGCCCAGCATGGCCGTCACTGCGATGGCGATGCCGAACAGGCCAGCCATCTTAAAGGCGACAATGATGCCCGCAATGATCACGATGGTCGGCAACGCGGTGGATTCCAACGAGACCGCGAGGCCCTGGATCACGTTCGTGCCGTGGCCGGTCACCGAGGACTGAGCGATGGACCGCACGGGGCGGAAACCGACGCCGGTGTAGTATTCGGTGATGACGACGATGAGAGCCGTCACGGCAAGGCCGATGAGGGCGCACCAGAACAGGTCTTGCCCGGTGAACTCCGATCCCGTGATGGGTCCGAAGCCGATCATCTGCCAGGTCACGAGGCCGATGGCCACCGCGGACAGAACACCGGTTACGATCAACCCCTTGTAGAGCGCGCCCATGATGGACTCGTTCTGACCAAGCTTCACGAAGAAGGTGCCGATGATCGAGGTCACGATGCAGGCCGCGCCGATGGCGAGCGGATACATCAGCATTGTGTCGAGATTGGCCTGCCCGGCGAAGAAGATCGCCGCGAGAACCATGGTGGCCACCACGGTCACCGCATAGGTCTCAAACAGGTCGGCCGCCATGCCGGCGCAGTCGCCGACATTGTCGCCCACGTTGTCGGCGATGGTGGCCGGATTGCGCGGGTCGTCCTCCGGAATGCCGGCTTCGACCTTGCCCACGAGATCGCCACCCACGTCGGCGCCCTTGGTGAAGATGCCGCCGCCGAGACGGGCGAAGATGGAGATCAGCGAGGCGCCGAAGCCCAAGGCCACAAGGCTGTCGATGACCACACGGTCGGATGGAGCCAAGCCGTCGATCCGGGTGAGGTAGCCGTAATAAAGGGCGACACCGAGGAGAGCGAGACCGGCCACGAGCATGCCCGTGACGGCACCGGACTTGAAGGCCACATCGAGGCCGCCGCCCAGAGACTGGGTCGCAGCCTGGGCCGTGCGCACATTGGCCCGGACGGAGACATTCATGCCGATGAAGCCCGCCAGACCCGAGAGGATGGCGCCAATGGCGAAGCCGAGGGCAACCCGGATACCGAGCAGATAGGCGATGATCGCGAACAGGATCACGCCGACGATGGCGATGGTGAGGTATTGTCGGCGGAGGTAAGCCTTCGCGCCTTCGGCAATCGCTCCGGCGATTTCCTGCATGCGCTGAGAACCGGCGTCCCGCTTCATCACATCGCTAATGGCCCAGAAGCCATACGCGATCGAGAGAAGCCCGCCCAAGATAATTAGGGTGAGTGCCATCATGCCATCCTTGTTATGGGAAAGCAGAAAGCCGCTCCTCAAGGCTCGTTTTTAGGCCTTGAGCGACCCCTACCCCCAGCGAACTTTATATTTGGTGGCAAAAAACTAGGCAGTTCGCAACAATCCTGCGGAAAGAACCCACAGGAAGCCCTTTATACTTTAGCGGGTGCGATCACCTTGGCCTTCTGCTGCCAAGCCAGAAGAGCTAGGGCAATGACGACAGGCGGGAAGACCAGCCAGTTCACGCTTTCCCAGCGGCCGGCACTCAGCAGCTTGCCCGAGGAGAACGAGGCGACGGCGACCGAGCCGAAGATCAGGAAGTCGTTCGCCGCCTGGACCTTGGCCCGTTCCTCCGGACGGTAGCAGTCGGTCACAAGAGCCGTGGCGCCGATGAAACCGAAGTTCCAGCCGAGGCCGAGGAGAATCAGCGTGATCCAGAAATGGGCGATGGTGATGCCTGACAATCCGATGACAGCCGACATGGCGATCAGCACGAGCCCCGCCGCCGTCACCAGGCCCTTGCCGTAGCGTGAGATCAAACGGCCGGTGAAGAAGCTCGGGCCGAACATGGCCAGGATATGCCACTGGATGCCGAGCGCGGCGGCACCGACCGAATGGCCGCAGCCGATCATCGCCAAAGGCGCCGCCGTCATCATGAAGGTCATGAGGCTGTACGACACCAAGCCTGTCCCGGCGGCCACGATGAACCGGGGTTGCCGCACGATTTCAAGCAGAGGCCTGCCGCCGCCCGCCGTGGTGGAGGCAACGCTCACCGGTGCAGGCCGCAGGAACCACACGACGATCATCGAGAGCATGGCAAGGGCTGCCTGCCCCAGGAAGGCGCCGGCAAATGGGGCTGCCTCAACGGCATCCCGGGTCCAGATCACAGTCTGAGGCCCGACCACGCCGGCAATCAGCCCGCCGGTCATGACCCAGGAGATGGCTCTTAGCTTGAAGGCCTCGGAAGCCGCATCGGTGGCCGCAAAGCGGTAGCTCTGGTTGAAGGAGCCGTAGCTCCCGATGATCAAGGTGCCCAGGCAGAACAGCATGAAACTGTAGGAGGCGATGCCGAAAGCCGCGAGACAGCCGCCGGCCAAGCCAATGCCTGCGCCGACCACATAGCCGATGCGACGCCCTGCCTTGCGCATGAGCATGGCGGCCGGAATGGTGCCGAGCGCCAGCCCAAGATTGAGCAGGCTCACGGGAAGGGTCGCGAGTTCCTTATTCGACGCGAGAGCCTGACCCACGAGGCCGCCGAGCGATACCACGATGGCGGGGCTGGACCCGCCCAGCGCCATCGCGGCTGCCAGCACGACAGCGTTGTGCTTGGCGATGCTGTCGCTGGAAGGCGCCTGGAAGGCAGTGTCAGAAATGCTGGTAGGAGCCGACATCGTAGCGTCTTTCGAGACCGTTCATCCGAAAGACCGGCCGACCGTCTCCTGAGACGACTCGGCCGATGACGGACAGGGGAATGCCGATGCTATCGGCCTCCTGGCGGAACCTGTCGAGAGACTTTTCCGGAACAGTGCAGAGAATCTCGTAATCGTCGCCGCCGGTGAGAGCCAAGTCCAGCAGATCGGGCGATTCCTGGATAGCCCTGGCGGCCGCAGCCGAAAGCGGCACCTGATCCGCCTCGACGATTGCTGTGACGCCGCTGGCCTTCATCATCTTGGCGAGGTCGCCCGCAAGTCCGTCCGAGACATCCATGGCGGCGCTGACGTGATTGCGCAGGGCGGCAGCGAGCCGATGGCGGGGCTGGGGATGGAGATAACGGTCGGCGAGATGCGCCCTCTCGTCCGGCGAGAGAACCTCGCTCCAGGCCGGGGCGGAGCGGAGCTTGAGCCCCAAGGCACCATCGCCGATGGTGCCGGTGACGCAGATGAGGTCACCGACCTGCGCCGTGGTGCGCTGGACCATGCGACTGGTCGGAACCTGCCCAACCGCAGTCACGGAGAGGGTCAGCGGCCCCCTCGCCTTCACGGTGTCTCCGCCGAGGAGCGGGCAGACGAAATCGCGGGAGGCCTCTCCGAGTCCGGCGGCGAAATCCGCAAGCCAGCCTTCGGTCCAGCCGTCAGGCAGGGCGAGGCTCAGGAGGAATCCGGCAGGCTCCGCGCCCTTCGCGGCGAGATCCGACACGTTCACGCCCAGCGCCTTGCGGGCGATGGAGCCGGGGGCATCCTCTGGCAGGAAATGGACGCGCTCGACGAGGGCGTCCGTGGTCAGGACGAGGTCGTGGCCGGGTTTCGGAGTCAGGCAGGCGGCGTCGTCCTTGAGGCCGAGGGCGCCTTCTCCGGCGATGGGAGCGAAGAAACGCGCGATGAGGCTGTCCTCGCTCGGGCGTTCGCTCGCACTCATCGGACGGCCACCTTGCCTCTTTACGTTATCGCCCGCCCTGGCCGGCGGCCTTCTTCTCCAGCTCGCCGGGGCGCACCTCACGGGCGACCTTGTCGAGCACCGCATTGACGAGACCGGGCTCATCGTCGCCGTAGAAGCCGTGAGTCACGTCCACGTATTCGGTGATGACGACGCGGGCCGGCACGTCCTTGCGGAACATCAGCTCATAGCCACCTCCGCGCAGGATGGCGCGCAGCACCGCCTCGATGCGCTTGAGGGGCCAGTCGGTGGCCAGCGCGTTATCGATCCTGACGTCGATGTCGCGCTGGTTCTTGACCACGCCCGACAGGATATCGCGGAAGAAATTGGTGTCGGACGGCTTGAACTCGATGCCCTCGACCTCGCGGCCGATCCAGAAGGCTTCGAACTCGGCGAGCGCGTCGATGACTGTGTTGCCGGAAATGTCCATCTGGTATAGTGCCTGGACGGCAGCGAGGCGAGCGGCCGAGCGCTCTGCTGGCTTCGTCATGATCAGGCCTCCAGTTTCTGTTTGATGCGCAGGACGGCGAGCGCCGCTTCCACCGCGCCCCCACCCTTATTCAATTCATTCACGCTCGCGCGGGTCCAGGCCTGCTGATCATTCTCGACAGTCAGGATGCCGTTGGCGAGCGGGATGCGACGCTCCACCGACAGATCCATGAGCGCGCGGGCGCTTTCGCCGGCAACGATATCATAGTGGCCGGTCTCGCCGCGGATCACGCAACCCAGAGCCACGACGGCGTCGTAGGGCTTGCCGGCCTTCTCGGCGGCGTCGAGCGCAATGGCGATGGTGGCCGGGATCTCGAGGGCGCCGTCCAGGGTCAACACATCCATCGTAGCCTGCGCCGCCTCGACGGCTCCTTGCGCGCCGCGCAGAAGCTCATCGGCAATGTCGTCATAGAAGCGGGCTTCGACGACAAGGATGCGGGCACCGGGAACCGGCGGACGGGGGCTTTTCGGCTTGTCGGAATGCGCGACCATGAAGTTTTCGGGACCTTCGTAAGCATCCACCTCATCCTGAGGAGGCGCGAAGCGCCGTCTCGAAGGAGGATCCAGAGCGTACTGGAATCTCCTTCGAGACGGGCCTGCGGCCCTCCTCAGGATGAGGACGGAGCCATGACAATTGGGAAATGTTGAGCGTTCCCCTACCCCGCCCGGCGCGCGTCCGCAAGCCGCGCCGCGTAGCGGGCCATGAGGTCGACCTCCAGGTTGAGCTTGTCGCCCACCTGCCGTTCGCCCCAAGTGGTAACAGTGAGCGTGTGCGGGATGATGAGCACGGAGAACATGTCGTCGTTGACCGTGTTCACGGTGAGCGACGTGCCGTCGAGGCAGACGGAGCCCTTCTCGGCGATGAATTGAGCGAGAGCCGGCGGAACCTTGAGGGTGAAACGGGCTGTCGGCCCCCAGGGATCATCACCGGCGGTGATCGACTCCTTGGCCACGATGGTGGCGACGCCGTCCACATGCCCGGTCACGATATGGCCGCCGAGTTCGTCACCGATCTTTAGGGAGCGCTCCAGATTGACCCTGGTGCCGGCGAGCCACTCACCCACGGTGGTGCGCTCCAGGGTCTCGGCGGCGGCATCCACGTCGAACCAGCAGCCACCGTCCCGCTCACCGAAGGCCACGACCGTGAGGCACGGCCCGCCGCAAGCGATGGAGGCACCGAGCACAATGGTGGCAGGATCATAAGACGAATGGATGCGCAGGCGCTTGAGGGTGCCTTGGGACCCTTCCACCGTTGCGACCTCACCGACATCGGTGACGATACCCGTAAACATCAGGGTCTCTCCCAGAACATGAAAAGATCGGGACCGATCTGCTCCTCGGCCCATAAATCGAGATGGTCCATGCGATCCTGCAGCGAAGCGCCGAGCGCCGGAACGTCGCCCTGGCCTCGTGCGGAACGGCCGGTGATCAGGACCAGATCATCGATGAGATCGGCTGTCGCAAGGGCGTCCGCGAGTTCCGGCCCGCCTTCGCAAAACACCTGCGTGATCCTGCGCGTGCCGAGCAACTGCAAGGCCTCGGGCAGAGAGACGCGGCCGGATGCATCGGCCGAGACCCGCAGCACCTCGACACCCTGCGCCGTGAGCGCTTTTTCGGCGTCTACGGATGCTTCCACCGTCGTCAGAATCCAGGTCGGGATCTCCCGCGCACCGGCTGCAACCCTCGATGTCAAAGGAGTCCTTAAGCTGGAATCGACAATGATGCGGACGGGCGCGCGGCCCTCCAAGCCAGCCAAGCGGACGTTCAGTAGCGGATCGTCCGCCAGCACCGTTCCGACACCGACCATGATGGCATCCGCATGGGCCCGCATTAAGTGGACCTTCGCCTGAGCGACTTCACCCGTGAGGATCAGACGCGGGCCATGGCGCGATCCGGCGAAGCCTTCCGTGCTCCGGGCGAGTTTCACGGTCACGGCGGGCCGCCCCTTCGTGACGCGGGTGATGTGGCCACGATGAAGCCTCGCGCCCTCCTCGGCAAGGCAGCCGACATTCATCGGGATACCCGCAAGAGCGAAGCGCTCCGGCCCCTGACCGGCCGCATGCGGACTCGGATCGGCGATGCTGACCACGAGGCGCCCGATCCCGGCGGCCACGATGAGATCGGTGCAGGAGGGGCCATGATTCCGGCTGCTGCGTGTGGCGCAGGGCTCGAGGGTGACATAGAGCGTCGCGCCCCGCGCCCGCTCGCCTGCTGCCTCCAGGGCCATGCGTTCCGCATGGGGCCTGCCGCCCGATTGTGTCACGCCTTGCGCGACGATCACGGGCACGTCGCCGCTCTCGTCGACCAGCACGGCTCCCACCGACGGGTTGGGCCAGGTCATGCCGAGACGCCGTGACCCGAGCGCAATCGCGAGGCGCATGAAACGCTCATCGCGGCAGGTGCGGTCAGGCGGCAGTCCCCTGGCTCCGGGGTCGGTCATGGCTCGCTCGGGGCGCGCTTCTTCTTGGGTGGAAGCGGCAGGTCGTCCTCAGTTTCGCCTTCGGCCAGCTTGCCAAGAATCTCCTCGAAGTCCCTGGCTTCGCGAAAGTTCTTGTAGACAGAGGCGAAACGCACATAGGCCACGTCATCGAGGCCTTTCAGCCCTTCCATGACGAGCTCGCCCACCTGCTCGCTCGAGACCTCGCCGTCGCTCATGCTCTCGAGCTGGCGCACGATGCCGTTGATCATGCGCTCGACGCGCTCGGGCTCCACGGGCCGCTTGCGCAGGGCCACGTCCACCGATTGCTGGAGCTTGTCCCGATCGAAGGGAACGCGCCTGCCGGAGCGCTTCACCACCGTGAGTTCGCGCAGCTGCACCCGCTCGAAGGTGGTGAACCGGCCGCCGCAATCAGGGCAGATGCGGCGGCGGCGGATGGACGAGGAATCGTCCGTAGGGCGGGAATCCTTCACCTGGGTATCCAGGCCCCCGCAGTAAGGGCAACGCATGGATCAGCTTTACCCTCAGCCGTAGATCGGGAAGCGGCGGGTCAGCTCGTGAACCCGGGTCTTGACCGATTCCTCGACCGAGGCATTGGCCTCATCGCCGTGCTTGGCGAGGCCGTCCAGGGTCTCGACGATCAGCTCGCCCACGCGCTTGAACTCGGCCACGCCGAAGCCGCGAGAGGTGGCGGCGGGGGTACCGAGGCGGACGCCGGAGGTCACCATCGGCTTCTCGGGATCGAAGGGCACGCCGTTCTTGTTGCAGGTGATATGGGCACGGCCCAAGGCTGCTTCGGCGGCCTTGCCCGTGAGCTTCTTCGGGCGCAGGTCCACCAACATCAGGTGGTTGTCCGTGCCGCCGGCCACGATGGCATAGCCGTTGGCCAGCATGGTGTCGGCCAGCACCTTGGCGTTCTCGACGACGGCGCGGGCATAGAACTTGAACTCGGGGCGCAGGGCTTCGCCGAAAGCCACCGCCTTGGCGGCGATCACGTGCATGAGCGGGCCGCCCTGGAGGCCGGGGAAGATCGCCGAATTGAACTTCTTCGCGAGGTCTTCCTCATTGGTGAGGATCATGCCGCCGCGCGGGCCGCGCAGGGTCTTGTGGGTGGTGGTGGTGACCACGTGGGCATGCGGGAACGGCGACGGATGCGCGCCGCCGGCAACAAGGCCCGCGAAGTGCGCGATGTCGACCATGAAGAAGGCCCCGACCTCGTCGGCGATCTCGCGGAAGCGGGCGAAGTCCCAGAACCGGGAATAGGCCGAGCCGCCGGCCACGATCACCTTCGGCTTGTGCTCGCGGGCCAGTTGCGCGACCTCGTCCATGTCGATGATCTGGTCGCTCTCGCGCACCTTGTAGCTCACCACGTTGAACCACTTGCCGGACATGTTGACCGGGGAGCCGTGAGTCAGGTGGCCGCCGCAGGCGAGATCCAGGCCCATAAAGGTGTCGCCCGGCTTCATGAGAGCCATGAACACCGCCTGATTGGCCTGGGAGCCGGAATTGGGCTGGACGTTGGCGAACTTGCAATCGAACAGGCGCTTGGCGCGCTCGATGGCGAGTTCCTCGGCCATGTCGACGAACTGGCAGCCGCCGTAGTAGCGGCGGCCCGGATAGCCTTCCGCATACTTGTTGGTCATCACTGACCCTTGCGCTTCCAGGACGGCGCGGGAGACGATGTTCTCGGAGGCGATCAGCTCGATCTCGTCGCGCTGGCGGCCGAGTTCCAGCCCGATGGCGCGGGCGATCTCGGGATCGCTGTCGGCGAGGCTTGCCGAAAAGAAGCTGTTGGAGAGATGGCTGTGTGCCGCTTCACTGGCGCTCATGGGTACCCTCGCGTTCCTGTGAGCCCGCCGGATACGGGCCGCTGAATCCTGATTGCCTGGGCTTTATCATGGCTGGCTTCACCGCGCCAACCCGCTCGCAGGACATGCCTACCCGGCCGCTGAAACGCAACAGCCCGCCGAAAGGCGGGCTGTCAAAGCTTGGTGAGAAAAGAACCTTAGTTCTGCAGGAACATCTCCTGGTCCGGCTCGGTGGGCACCCGGCTTGCGACCGGGATGGCAGTGCCGAGACCGTCCTTGTTGTAGATGTCGTCGCGAAACTGCACGAGGCCGTCCGGGGTCGCCCAGGCGGTGACGTAGATCCAGTGGATCGGAACGGCCTGAGCCAGACGGGCGTCGATGCGCTCACCGGACCTGAAGGTCGCGTCGATCTGCTCGCGCGACCAGCCGGGGGTGTCCTTCAGGAGCCACTCGATATAGTCGCGCACGTTCTGGATGCGGATGCAGCCCGAGGAAACGAAGCGGAAGTCGTCGCCGAAGATGCCCTTTGAGGGCGTGTCGTGCATGTAGACGCCGTGCTGGTTCGGGATGTTGATGCGCACGAACCCCATGGAGTTCAGGTCGCCGCCCGGATCCTGGCGGAAGCGGTAGCGGGTCGCCTCGTCCGAGAACCAGTTGATCTGGCTGGAGGGAACCTCCTGGCCGGCCGCATTGAAGATGCGGATCTTGTTCTCGGTCAGGTAGTTCGGCTCCTTCTGCATCTTCGGGATGAGGTCCTTTTTGACCACCGAGGCAGGAGCCGTCCAGAACGGGTTGAAGTTGACCTCGACCACCTTCGAGTTCAGCAGGGGCGACTGACGGTCGATCTTGCCGACGCCGGCCGCGTGCCGGGAATGGACGACGCCGCCCTCCACCGCCTCAACGAGAGCGGCCGGGATGTTGGCAACCGCATAGCGGCCCGGCAGCCCGGTGCCCACGAGGCTGCGCAGGCGGGCGACGTTGATCTCGAGCTGGCGGATCCTGGGTTCGACCGGCACGTTCATGGCAACCACGGTCGGGCCCGTGATGGTGCCCGTAGAGCTGATGCCGTGGCGGGCCTGGAAGCGGCGGACGGCCGCCTCGACGTAGGAATCGTAGATCGGCGATTCGCCGGCGGCCTGATCGAGGTCGCCCGTGATGATCAGGCGCTGGCGCAGGGCCACGACGGCCGGGCTCTTGGAGCCGACGCGCAGGCCCTGGACGCCCTGCACGGGCTGCCAGCCGCCTCGGGCGGCGATGTTGCGGTAGTACTCGATCATCTGCTCGGTCGCAGCGAGCGAATCGGCCGAGAGCATCGGGGTGGAGGTTCGCTGCACGCGGGTGCGCGAGACTGCCTCGTAGTTCTGCGACCACTCGGCCTGGTTCTGGGCGAACTGCTGCGCCAGAGCTCCGGTGGCCGGCGTGAAGATCAGGGCGAGCGATCCAGTCAGAAGATTACGGCGAGACAACATGAGCGCAGGCTCTTCCCGGTTAGAAGTGGTCATCACGGGAGCGGCGGACGGATGCCCGGCCCACTCCCTCTCCTGGCGATAAGTGCCGGGATTGGATTAAGGAACGGTATCGAAAACGAGGAACATCGGGGCCGTTTTATGGCAAACGGGCTACCTACGCTTCCTCGTTACCCTGGAACCGCTCCGTAAGGGTGATGTAACCTTGGAGTGTTGTCTTGAGGAGACACTTCTGCGTGAGAGGCTCGGCCGTAAGGCTTCGCTCAGTGCCCCTCCCGGGCCGCAAGCCAGGAAATGCCTAAGTAGACCGCCATGAGCGTGAGGAAGAACGCGACGGTCACGATTCCGCCAGCGACGATTCCCGGGAAGAAGGCAGCCAGGATCAAGTGGCTCATGATGGCGAGAAGCCACATGATTCCCCCCCAGGTGCTCGCCATCCATAAGCCGACGGCGGCGATCAGGTCGATCAGGGCGAAGTAGATGATGGTGGCCTGGTAGCCCGTGGAGCGCGCCTCGAACTGGCCGACCGGGGTCCAGATGCCGAGGATCACGGCCCAGGCGCTCAGCCCCTTCATGATCCAGAGAATTGCCACGATGCGCATGAAACAGGTGAGCACGAAGCTCCAGCGCATGAAGCCCTGCGGCGCGGGACGCTCCTCGATCCGGTCGGACAAATACTCCCGTGCCGCCTGGGCGGACGAAGGGTTGCCGGTGCGGGGCATCAGGCGATCTCCAGCTCGTGCGGCCCGAGGCTCGCGAAATGATGCTCGATTGCGGCTCTCTCCACTTGGTCGAGGGAGGCAGGCTGCCAGCGCGGCTGGTTGTCCTTGTCGATGATTACGGCCCGAACGCCCTCATAGAAGTCGTGACCGTCGCCGATGCGGGAGACGATGCGGAACTCGACCTTCATGGCCTCCTCGAGATCGAGGGAGGCGCCCCGGCGCACCTGCTCGAAGGCGAGGTTCATGCTGGTCGGCGACTTGGTGCGCATGCCGGCAGCCGTCTTGGCCGCGAAGTCCGAGCCCTTGGCAGCTGCCTCGTCAAGGCGCAGCATGACAGCCGCGACGCTCTCGGCCGAGAAGCAGGCATCGATCATCGCCCGACGGGCCTCCAGCGGCGCGGGACCGGGATCGGCCGCGGCTCGGGCAAGAGCCTCGTCCACCAGCTTGCCAGCGATCAGCGCATCACGCAGGGCGGGGATCCCTGCGCTCGCGACCGAATGGGTCGCAAGCCCCAGCATGACCGCGTCCGCCCGCTTCACCCGGTCGCCCGTGAGCGCGAGGTACATGCCGGCCTCGCCCGGCAGGCGCGGCAGCGCGTAGGTTGCGCCTACGTCGGGGAAGAAGCCGATCCCGACCTCCGGCATGGCGAAGAGGTAGCGCTCGCCCGCCACCCGGTGCGAGCCGTGCAGGGACACGCCGACCCCGCCGCCCATGACGATGCCGTCGATGAGGGCGATGTAGGGCTTGGGATAGCGCTTGATGCGGATGTTGAGCTGGTACTCCTCGCGCCAGAAGGCGAGCGCCTCCTCGCGCCTGCCGGCCTTCAGGCTCTCGGTGAGCTGTCGGATGTCGCCGCCGGCGCAGAAGGCCTTCTCGCCGGCTCCCTGGATGACGATCCGGGTGACGGACGGATCATTCTCCCAGGCGTCGAGGGCCCGGCGCATCTCGCGCACCATGGCGAGGTTGAGGGCGTTGAGCGCCTTGGGACGGTTGAGCGTGATGAGTCCGGCCTCACCCTGCTTCTCGCAGACGATCTCGACGCTCTCGTCCATGGAACACTCCTTCGTATCATTGCGGCTTAGAACAAGGCCGGGGCCGGCCGTCAATGCGCTCGTGTCATTCCCGGCCGAAGCGTAGCGGAGGGGAAAGGAATCCATAGCACAGAGCCTGATCGTGGATCCCCTTCCCCGCCTGCGGCCGCCGGGAATGACAGAGCGGCGCAGCCGTCAATGCATGGCTGGGTTGAGGGTAATTTCACATGGATCCGGCCGATCTGCGACCTCGAACCCTTTTTTAGAGCGATTTAAATGTGCTACCCCTCTGGAAAGCCGCCGGCGCAGCGAAGCCGGCTCTGGGATGAGGATCATGTCCAAGCTGTCGCCGTTCCGCCGCCCTGCCTCAGGGGAAGCCGTTTCGTCCACCCTGAGCCTGTCCCACCGCCCGCGGCGCAACCGCAAGGCCGAATGGGCGCGACGTCTGGTGCGCGAGAACGTGCTGACGGCAAGCGACCTGATCTGGCCGATCTTCATCGTCGAGGGCGCGAGCGGCCGTACGCCGGTGGCCTCCATGCCGGGTGTCGAGCGCCTCAGCATCGCTGAGGCCGTGCGCGAGGCCGAGCGGGCCGCATCGCTCAACATCCCGGCGATTGCGCTCTTTCCCTATACCGACCCGTCCTTGCGGGACCCGACCGGATCCGAGTCGCTCAACAGCCGCAACCTCGTCTGCCGGGCCGTGCGCGAGATCAAGAAGGCGGTGCCGAACATCGGCATCATCTGCGACGTCGCCCTCGATCCCTATACCAGCCACGGCCATGATGGCGTGATGGAGGGCGAGCGGATCCTCAACGACGAGACCGTGGCCCTGCTGGTGCGCCAGGCGCTGCTCCAGGCCGAGGCCGGCGCCGACATCATCGCGCCCTCCGACATGATGGACGGGCGCGTCGCGGCGATCCGCGAAGGGCTCGACACCGCCGGCTTCCAGGACGTGCAGATCATGGCCTACGCGGCGAAATACGCGTCCGCGTTTTATGGCCCGTTCCGCGATGCCATCGGAACGAGCGCCTGTCTCGTGGGCGACAAGCGCACCTATCAGATGGACCCGGCCAATTCCGATGAAGCCCTGCGTGAGATCGCCCTCGATCTCGATGAGGGCGCCGACATGATCATGATCAAGCCCGGCATGCCGTATCTCGACATCGTGCGCCGGGCGAAGGACACATTCGCGGTCCCAACCTTCGCCTATCAGGTCTCCGGCGAGTATGCCATGATCCAGGCCGCGGCCGCGAATGGCTGGATCGACGGAGAGCGGGCGATGATGGAAAGCCTTCTGGCCTTCAAGCGTGCAGGCGCGGACGGCATTCTCACCTACTTCGCCCCGCAGGTGGCCGAAAAGCTGAAGCAGGGCTGACCGCCGCCGACAACTCAGGCCCTCGCATGTCAGGCTCAGGACTCGTCAGGGTGTGGCGGCTCGCCGTCCTCCTGTGGAGTCTGAGTCTCCTGTCCGCCTGCGGGATCGCCATCGACGCCGAGCAGACGCGGGTCTGCCGCTCCGCCTTGCCGGCTCTCAATCCCGGTGCGGTGATCACGGTCGAGCGGGTCCGCGAAGGTCCGGTCGCGAGAAGCCTGCGGATCGACTACATCGCCCGATATCCCGACCGCCCGGTGCTCGAGCGGTTCGTCATCTGCCAGTTCGCCGCCGAGGGGCTGTCGCCCAACAAGGCGGAACTGACGGGCCTCGGCACAGAGGAGGGCCCGCTCTCCGGCGCCAGCCTCTACATGCTCAAGCGCTACTACCTCGACACGCCGGAGGGCGCAGCGGGCGATCCCGGCAGCCGCACCGATGCGGATGTGACCGAGATCCCGATGGCAGCCGCCTATTGGCTGCAGCAGATTCTGGTCAGCCTGCCGCGAACCGCCATCTATGCCCTGCTCTCGACCGCCTTCGCACTGGTCTTCGGCTTGAGCGGACGGATCAATCTCGCCTCTGGGGAGCTCGCGGCCATCGGGTCGGCGGCAACCATTGCCGGTGCCTCGGTTGTGCTGGCCTCTGGCGCCAGCGCGCCTGTGCTCGGGCTTGCGGCCGGCCTTGTCGCGGCGCTCTTTGCCGGTGCGATTCACAGCGCGGTCGGCGGATATTTCACCATCGGCCGCATCACCGCTGAGAGCCCTCAGCCGAGTCTGATCGCCACCGTCGGCCTATCCCTGTTCCTCATGGAATACCTGCGGCTCGTGCAGAGCCCTGTGACCGTCTGGCTGCCGCCGATCTGGTCGGAGGCCTGGCCCCTCGCCCGTGCACAGGATTTTCTCGTCAGCCTGACGCCGATCACCGCCATCACCAGCGGCATCGGCCTGATGGCGGCTTTAGGTCTCCTCTGGCTCGTGCAGGCGACGGGCTTCGGACGGGCCTGGCGGGCCTATGCGGATGACGCGAAAGCCGCAGCGCTCATGGGCGTGAACGGCCCTCGCCTGCTCATCCAGACCTTAGCGCTGGCCGGCGCCATGGCGGGACTGTCAGGCATGCTGATCGTCGCCCAATATGGGGGCTTAGGCTTTGCAGGAGGCTTCCAGTATGGGCTCAAGGCGCTGATCGCCGCCATCATCGGCGGGATTGGCTCCATCCCTGGAGCGATGTTAGGAGGTTTCGCCGTGGGCTTGTTCGAGACCCTGTGGTCGGCGTATCTGCCCATCGAGATTCGCGATATGGCGCTTTATGTGGCGCTCGTCGTGTTCCTGATCTTCCGGCCCGGCGGACTGCTGGGTTTCAAGGATCCAACACCAAGACCTGTTTGAGGCGTATAAGTCTAAGAGTACCGGAGGATACCGTGGCCGATTACGCCATCACCATCGACGATGTGACCCGTGCCGCGGAGACGATCCGGGGCCAGGTGCTGCGGACGCCGCTCGTCCCTGCCCCTCGCCTGTCCCAGCTCACCGGCGCCACGGTCTGCGTGAAGCACGAGAACATGCAGCCGACCGGCTCCTTCAAGGAGCGAGGCGCGGTGACGAAGCTGGAAAGCCTGACATCCGACGAGCGCACCCGCGGGGTCATCGCCATGTCGGCGGGCAATCATGCCCAGGCCGTGGCCTATCACGCACGGCGCCTCGGCATTCCGGCCACCATCGTCATGCCGGAGGGCACGCCCCTGGTGAAGGCGGAAAACACGCGCTCCTACGGGGCCAAGGTCATCCTGTTCGGCGAAACCCTTTATGAGGCAGCCGCCCGCGCTCGTGAGATCGCAGAGGCCGAGAGCCTCGTCTTCGTGCATCCCTATGACGACCCTAAGGTGATGGCCGGCCAGGGCACCATCGGCCTCGAAATGCTGGAGGATGCGCCGGATCTCGACCAGATCATCGTGCCCATCGGCGGCGGCGGGCTCATCTCCGGAATCACGGTCGCCGTGAAGGCGCTCAAGCCCTCTATCGAGATCATCGGCGTGGAGGCTGCCCTCTACCCGTCCTTCCGCAATGCCATTCTGGGCCAGAACCAGCCGATCGGCGGCGCGACGCTGGCCGAAGGCATCGCGGTGAAGACTGTCGGGCAGCTGCCGCTGCCCATCGTGCGCGATCTCGTCTCCGACATCATCGCCGTCGAGGAGCCCGTGATCGAGCGCGCGGTCAACGCCTATGCCACCCTGCAGCGGACCATGGCGGAAGGCGCGGGCGCGGCTGGGCTCGCGGCCATGATGGCGCAGCCCGAGCGGTTCGAGGGCAAGCGGGTCGGCCTCGTGCTCTGCGGCGGCAACATCGATGCCCGGATCCTCGCCTCGGTGATGGTGCGCGAACTGGAGCGCGACGACCGGATCACGTCCTTCCGCATCACCTCCAACGACAGGCCGGGCCTGCTCGGGCGCGTGGCGAGCCTGCTCGGCCAGCTCGGGGCCAACATCCTGGAGGTGTCGCACGGACGCCTGTTCCTAGACGTGCCGGCCAAGGGCGTTTCCATCGACATCACTATCGAAACGCGCGACAGACAACATACATTGGAGGTGTTCGAGGCTCTGGCGGCCGAGGGACTCGCTCCGCAGCGGATCGTGTCCCGCAGCCTGCCGGCAACCGCCTTCTGAGGAGAGACCCATGGTCAACCGCCCCTACCCGCCGACCCTGAACTATCCGTCCTACGAGGTCGACCGGGCGACGGAGGGCGTCATCAGCCGGCGCTTCTGGGCCTATCTGATCGACCTCGTCGTGATCGCCCTGTGGGTCGTGCTGATCTCCATCGGAATCTTCTTTCTCGGCATCATCACGCTCGGCCTCGGCTGGGGGCTGTTCTTCGCGCTGCCGCTCACGGCGCTGATCTTCATCGTCTACAACGCGGTGACCATCGGCGGCGCCTCCCAGGCGACGGTCGGCATGCGCTATATGGGCCTGCGGGTGATCGATCCGCGCACCGGCCGGGGGCCCTCACCGCTCTCCGCCGCCGTGCACGCGCTGTTCTTCTACGTGGCGATCTCGACCTTCCTGCTCTGGGCCTGCGACGTGCTCGTCGGCTTCCTCCGCGACGACCGCCGCTTTTTGCGCGATCTGCTCACGGGCATGATGGTGGTGCGGGCTTGAAGCGCTGGGCTTCAAAACCGCACCCGTCATCACCACCCCTGTGCCGATGATCCTTATGCAGGGATGCCTCCACCGTCATTCCGGGGCCGCGCAGCGGAGCCCGACTGGAAGGGCCGCGCCATAGGCGTGGAAACCCATAACCGCTAACGGTGCAGGCAGAGGCAGGACATTGATCGCTCTTTCTTGAAACGTCGTGTTTATGGATTCCGGGTTCGGCCTTTGGCCGCCCCGGAATGACAGTGGCGCCCCACAAAAACACACCCCTGTGACATCCCCCCTCTTTTCCTGGACGTGCCGGACACCAATGTTATTCTTCAAGCGTTGACGAAGCGCTCAAGGTTTCTCCACAAGGCTTTCCCGATTGACGAGCCAGCCCCGCGACGCACCGCAATTCTACCTCACCTCCCCGTCCGCATGCCCCTACCTGCCGGGCAAGGAGGAGCGAAAAGTTTTTACGCATATCGTGGGTCGGCGCGGGCGAGAGCTGAACGAGATCCTCACGCAAGGCGGCTTCCGCCGGTCGCAGACCATCGCCTACCGGCCCGCCTGCGACACCTGCCGGGCCTGCGTGTCGGTCCGGGTTCTGGTGGATGAGTTCGAGCCTTCGGGAAACCTCAAGCGCGTTCTGAAGGACAATGCCGATCTCGTCGGCGAGCCTCTGCCCAACCGCCCGACATCGGAGCAATATTCCCTGTTTCGCCGCTACGTGGACACCCGCCACGCCGATGGCGGCATGGCTGATATGACGGTGCTCGACTACTCCATGATGATCGAGGACAGTCATGTGGACACGAAGCTGATCGAGTACCGCGGGCGCGGGATCGACAGCGGCATCACCGGCAAGGGCTCGGGCGACCTGATCGCCGTCTGCCTCACCGACGAGATGAGCGACGGCCTCTCCATGGTCTATTCGTTCTACGCCCCGGAGATGCAGCACCGCAGCCTCGGCACCTTCATGATCCTCGACCACATCCGCCGTGCCAAGGCGATGGGACTGCCATACCTCTATCTCGGCTACTGGGTCGAGGGCTCCAAGAAGATGGGCTACAAGGCCCGCTTCACGCCGCAGGAGCGGCTGCTGGCGAATGGCTGGGCGCGGGTGGAGTGATTTTTCACACCTGTCATCCCGGGCGGAGCGCAGCGCAGATCCGGGATCGCGAGATCCAGCCTAGTGCTGTCATTCCAGGGCCGCGCAGCGGAGCCCGGAATCCATAACCGCTGACGATGCAGAAAGAGGCGCGACGCTGTTCGCTCTCTTCTGAAACGTCGTGGTTATGGATTCCCGCCTTCGCGGGAATGACAGCGTTGAGGTTCTGGCGCAATGTCCTGGAAGCGATCCCGGATCGGCTTACGCCGTCCGGGATGACGTTTCCTGATGATTACTCCCCGAACTTGTTCGACTTCGGGAAGCCCTTCGGCGGCAGGCGGCCGGCCTCTGTGCGGTCGCCCATCCAGTCGCGCAGGTCTTCTTTGGCGACGGTCCAGGTGCGGCCGGAGGTGTCCTTCCAGGTCAGGCCTTCCTTCAGCTTGAAGACCTTGGCGTCCGAGACGCCGCCGTCCTTGTAGCGCTGGAGGCGCACGCCCTTGCCGCGGGTCATCTCTGGCACCTGCTTCGCCGGGAAGATCAGGAGCTTGCGGTTCTCGCCGATGATCGCGACATGGTCGCCCTCGGCCTCGGTGCAGACCACCATCCTGGATGGCGCGTCGAGGTTGAGGATCTGCTTGCCCTTGCGGGTGTTGGCCGTGACCTCATCCGTGGGCACGATAAAGCCGCGGCCGTCCGTGCCTGCGACGAGCAGCTTCGAGCCGGCCCGGTATGGGAAGGCCGCGATGAAGTCGGCGCCTTCCTCCAGGTCGACCATGAGACGGATCGGATCGCCGAAGCCGCGGCCGCCGGGGAGCTTGGAGGCTTCCAGGGTGAAGAAGCGCCCGTTATTCGTCGCCACCACGATCTTCGACGTGGTCTCGGCGAAGAAGGCCGTCTTCAAGGCATCGTCGCCCTTGAACTGTACGGCGGAGAGATCCGCCTGGTGGCCCTTCATGGCGCGGATCCAGCCCTTCTCGGACACGATGACCGTGATCGGCTCTCGCTCGATCATGGCTTCAGCGAAGTCGATGTCGGAGGTGTCCGGCGCCTCGGCGAAGGTGGTACGGCGGCGGCCCAGCGCGGTGTCGGGACCGAAGGTCTTGCGGACCTCCTTGATCTCGGCCGAGATCGTCCTCCACTGCACCTTCTCGGAATCCAGCAGTTCCTCGATCTTCGCCTTCTCGTCCTGCAGGCTCTTCTGCTCGCGCTTGAGCTCCATCTCCTCGAGCTTGCGCAAGGAGCGCAGGCGCGTGTCGAGGATGGCGTTCGCCTGCATCTCGGTGAGCTGGAAGACGCGCATCAACTCCTGCTTCGGCTCGTCCTCTTCGCGGATGATTTTGATCACCCGGTCGAGGTCGAGATAGACGATGAGCAGGCCGCCCAGGATCTCCAAACGCCGGTCGATTGCGGCAAGCCGGAACCGAGAGCGGCGGATCAACACCTCGCGCCGATGGTCGAGCCATTCGCGCAGGCATTCCGCAAGGCTCAGCACCTTCGGCACCTTGCCGCCGGCGAGCACGTTCACGTTCATCGGAACGCGGCTCTCGAGCTCGGTAAGCTTGAAGAGCGACTCCATGAGGATGATCGGATCGACGGTCTTAGCGCGGGGCTCCAGCACCACGCGGATGTCCTCGGCCGATTCATCGCGCACGTCAGCGAGCAGCGGCAGCTTCTTTTCCTGCAGCAGCTCGGCGATCTTCTCGATCAGGCGCGACTTCGGCACGGAGTAAGGAATCTCGGTGACGACGATCTGCCAGTTGCCGCGCCCGAGATCCTCCTTGGCCCAGCGGGCGCGCACGCGAAACGAGCCGCGGCCGGTGCGGTAGGTCTCGGCCATGGCGGAAGGCGTGTCAACGATGATGCCGCCGGTCGGGAGATCCGGCCCCGGTACGTACTGCATCAGCTGTTCGGACGTAGCAGTCGGCTTCGCGATCAGGTGCAGGGCCGCGTCGCAGAGTTCGGCGGCGTTGTGCGGCGGGATCGAGGTGGCCATGCCGACCGCGATGCCCTGCGAGCCGTTGGCCAGCAGGTTCGGGAAGGCGGCCGGCAGCACCACCGGCTCCTCGTTGGCCTGATCGTAGGTCTCGCGGAAATCCACCGAGTCCTCGTCGATGCCCTCGAGCAGCAGGCGCGCCACCTCGGTCATGCGCGCTTCGGTGTAGCGCATGGCGGCTGCGCCATCGCCGTCGATGTTGCCGAAATTGCCCTGGCCGTCCGCCAGCGGATAGCGCTGGGCGAAATCCTGCGCCATGCGCACCAGCGCCTCGTAGATCGACTGGTCGCCGTGCGGGTGGAACTGACCCATCACGTCGCCGACGATGCGGGCGCATTTCTTCGGGGCCGACTTCGGGTCGAGCCGCAGGAGCCGCATGGCGTGCAGGATGCGCCGGTGCACGGGTTTGAGCCCGTCGCGGGCATCCGGCAGCGCCCGGTGCATGATGGTCGAGAGCGCGTATGCGAGATAGCGCTCCTCCAGGGCGTCCTTGAGATTGATGTTCTCGATCTCGCCCCCTGACGGCGGATTGACCGGCTTACCCATAACTCGAAATCCTCAACTGCGAATCGCTTCTTATCATCTGAAAAGAGAACATAACAGAAACAAACCTCATTCGTCCCCAGCCGTGGCCAGTGCGACGAAACGCGCCCGCTCCTCCGGCGCCCGCTGCCCCTGGGGGCCGAACACGTTCTGATGCAGGAAGAAGTCGGTGAGCGCAAATCCCTCTCGGATGTCCTCTTCGCGGGGGCGGTTGGCTTTGGTCTGGCCGATCAGGAAGCCGGGCAGCTTGAGCAGCCGGTCCTTGTAGGGCTCGCCGGCCTCGGCCGAGACGGCCCGCCCGCTCCGGGGCGACACATAGGTCAGGTCCCGCTCCGTGCCGGTGGCGGCACAGCTGGTGAGATCGAGGCCAAATCCGAGTTCGGTGAGAATGGCGAGCTCGAAGCGCACGAACAGGGCGGGAGCGAGATCGGGGTCGTCCAGGTGGTCGACCAGGACCGTGAGGGTCTCGAAGAGGGCGAAATGCGGGTCCCGCTCCGGAAAGTAGCGCAGCAGATGGGCGAGCGTCGCCAGGCCGTAGAGCGCCATGGACGAACCCATGAGGCGTGAGGCGCGCAGGTTCAGGCCTTCGACCTGATAGGTGCCCAAATGCTCGTCGAGTCGCGCCCGCCATGTTGCCTGCACCGTGTTACCCGGCTGGAGAACTGCCTGAAGGGTCTTGGAGCGTCCGCCATGGACGAGCCCCATGTGCCGGCCGTGCTCGCGCGTCATCAGCTCGAGAATGACGCTCGACTCGCCGTGCTTGCGGGCGCCGAGAACGACACCTTCGTCAGTCCAATGCATCGGTCGCTGTGGCCTTCGGAAAAGAGATCTGCCGGAATCCTGATGTAAGCATTCAGGGGGCATTCAGCCATGGTTTTCAACCATATCCGGCAACTTCTAAAATTCTGTTGCAAAAGCAGAATCCGCCCTGAGGGGGGAACCATAATCCCCCCTTCACATTGTCGAACACCTTAGTGTGTCTAGTGATGAATTGAGGATCATGAAACTCTCCAGCCTGTTTCTAGCAAGCACCGCCCTTCCCCTGATGCTGCTGCCGGCGAACGTATCGGCGCTCCAGCCTGAAGCCGCAGCGCCCATTGTGATCGCCCAGGCTGGACCGAGTGCAGACGAGGAGCTGCCGCCCGGCGCCCGTCCGAGGCGCCAAGGCCAGCAGGATGGGGATGCACCCCGTCGTGGCGGCCAGGGTCAGGAGCGCAGGCAGGGCGGCCAGGACGCCGGTGGCCCCGGCGCTTCCGAGGAGCGCGGACCGCGTTCGCCGCGGGGCGCAGGCCCGGCGGAGCGTGGCGGTCCCGATGGACCGCGCGGCTCACGCGCAACCGACTCCGAGGACGCTCCGCCACCGCGTCGAGGTGCGGCGCAGCCCGCCGAGCGGCCCACGCCGCCCTCCGGCACGGCACCGGCCACTCCGGCGCGCCCTGCAGAGCAGGCACCGGCAGAACGCACCCGGCCTTCCGCCGAGACACCCGAGAGACCAGCTCGCCCGGCTGCCCAGGAGCGCGAACGGAACCGTGATCGTCCCACCGGGGAGCGCGAGCGTCCCCGCCAGCAATCGCCTGCGGCCGAAACGCCGCCCAGTACACCCGCTCCGGCGGCTCAGCCGGCAACGCCTCCGGCACCGGCCCAGCAACGGCCTGCTGCGGGCGCGCCCCGCCCAACCGATGCGGAGCGGCCAGCCCGGCCGGGGGACACCGAACGGCCAGACCGCCAGCGCGCCCGCGAACAGCGGCCCGGCCAGGATACGCCCGCCACGACCACAGCCCCGACGGCGCCCGCCCCGGCTGCTCCAACGGCCGCACCAACAGCTCCCGCGGCTCCAGCACCAGCAGCTCCTGCAACGCGAGCCCAGCCCACGGCACCAGCCCAGACTGCGCCTCAGCAGGCGGCGCCTGCCACGACACAGCCTTTGGATGCCTCTCGCGTCCGCATCGAGGACCTTCGCCGCGAGCGCCGGGAACGTCGTGAAGGCGGCCGGGTCATCATCGAGGAGCCGGGCAACCGCACGATCGTTCGCCAGGGCAATGAAGTCATCATCCGCAGCGACGAGACCGAGCGCTTCCGCCGCACCTATCGCGACGCCGACATCCGCGTGGAGCGGCGCGGCAGCAACGAGGAGGTCACGATCGTGCGCCGCCCCGACGGCTCCGAGATTCTCACGGTGCGCGACGAGGACGGAAACCTCATCCGCCGCGTGAGGCGCGAGCCCGCGGGCCGGGAGGTCGTGCTCATCGAGAACCGGCGCGGCGGCATCGAGCGCCGTCCGGGTTACGGCTATATGGAGGAGGAGGTCATCCGCCTGCCGCCTCCGAACGTACGGATCCCGCGCGAGCGCTACATCGTCGAGACGGAGCGCGCCTCACGGGCCGATATCGTCGAAGCCTTCACGGCCCCACCGGTCGAGCGGGTCGAGCGGGCTTACACCCTCGACGAGATCCGCCGCAGCCAGCCCCTGCGCCAGCGCATGCCGCGGGTCGACCTCGACACGATCACCTTCGAGTTCGGCTCCTGGGAACTGCCTGCGGATCAGATCGATCAGTTGCGGGTGATTGCGGAAGGCCTGCGCGAGGCGATCTCCCGCAACCCGAACGAGATCTTCCTGGTCGAGGGTCACACCGACGCGGTCGGGGCGGACGAGGACAACCTCACCCTCTCAGACCGTCGCGCGGAAACCATTGCCACGATCCTCACGCAGCGCTTCCAGATCCCGGCCGAAAACCTGACCACTCAGGGCTACGGCGAGCAGTATCTCAAGGTGGCGACGGAAGCCCCCGAGCAGCAAAACCGCCGCGTAACCCTGCGCCGGATCACCCCGCTGCTGCAGGGTCAGAACCAGCAGTAAAACCAAAGACCGGGAGGGCCCTCACCCTCCCGGTTTTTTATTTGGGCAGCCCTCACTCCGGCAGGCCTGTCTGCCGCAGCCCCTCGGCGAACCGGCTCATCGCTTCCCGGCTGAAGGCCATGGCCTGAAGAATGTCGACGATCCGAATCCCAGGATAGCCTTTGACCAGTTCAGCGACACTTTCCCGTGCCTTGTCGGCCTCTCCCGCCAGAGCGTAGGCGGGCGCGAGGGTGCGATGGATCCAGGCGGTCTTCGGCTTGCTCATGAGCGCCTTTTCCTGCCATTGCGCGGCAAGATCGTATCGTCTCGCGATGAAGTGGGCGCAGCCGATGCCTATTTCGCAGTTGAACGCCATCGGATCGAAGGGGCTCAGGCGCAGGGAGCGCTCGAAATGCTCGATCGCGACCTCCGGGTCGTCATGGTAATTGCGCAGCCAGCCGCTGCGATTCCAGGCCCAGGCCGAGTTGGGATCCAGGGACAGAGCCCGCTCCAGCATTGAGGTGGCGCGCTGGAACTCCCGTGTGATCGTGAGGGCAGCACCAAGCACCGTGAGGATGAAGGGATCTTCGTGGGCCAGGGCCGCTGCGGCTTGAGCTTGGCGCAGGGTCTCGCGCTTGTCATCCTCAAGGTTCTTCGACCAGTTGTAGACGATCCGCTGACCACGACACCAGGCGGCCATGGCCATGGCGAGCGGGTAGCCCGGATCAAGAAGAAGTGCCTTGTCCAGGAGCCGGGCCGCCTCCTTGTTGGCCTCGTATTCCAGAGCCCATACATAGGGCAGAGCACGCATCACGAGATCGTATGCGTCGAGGTTCTCGGGTCGCTTGCGCCTGGCACGCTCAATTTCGGCCGTTCTGATCGACGGCTGGATGGATCCGACGACACTGGCGGTGATCCGATCCTGGAGATCGAACACATCCTCGACGACGCCATCGTAATGCTCGGCCCAGAGATGCATTCCGGTGCTCGCATCGACCAGTTGCGCCGTGATGCGAATTCTCGGCCCTGAGCGCCTGACGCTGCCCTCCAGAACATAGCGGACACCCAGTTCCCGGCCGATCTGCTGGACGCTGACAACACGGCTCTTGTAGGCGAAGGTCGAGTTCCGGGCGATGACGAAGAACGACTTGAAGCGCGACAGGGCTGCGATGATGTCCTCGACGATGCCGTCGGCGAAGTATTCCTGTTCGGGATCCTTGCTGATGTTGACGAAGGGCAGAACCGCAATGGAGGGCCCTTCCGGATGAGCGCTGGCGGGCCGCCGCTCCCCGGACCGCTGCGCCGTGTCCATCCCTTCGAGGAGGCAGAAAACCCTGATCGGCCGCCCGATGTTCTTGAAATGATGCTCGCCACGATCTTCGAACGCGTAGGCAAGCTTGCCTCTGACCTCTTCGTAGACCTTGCCCGAAAGGCAGATGCCGCCGGGCAGCGCCATCTTCTGCAGCCTGGCGGCGACATTCACACCGTCGCCGAAGATGTCCCCGTCCTCCTCGACCATGATGTCGCCGATATTGATGCCGACACGAAGCTGAAGCGGCTTGGCATCCGTCTTCCCCGGGCTTCGGGTAACGGCTTCCTGAAGATCCATCGCGCAACGGACAGCATCGACGGGGCTTGCAAACTCGACCAGAAATCCATCCCCGATCGTCTTCACCAGCCGCCCGTGATGGATGCGAATGCGAGGCTCGATAACTTGACGCCGGAGATCCCTGAGGCGGCTGAGAGTGCCTTCCTCGTCCTTGGACATAAGATCGGAATAGCCCACCACGTCAGCGGCGAGGACAGCTGCGAGACGCCTTTGCGCCGTCTGGTCAGAAGAGCTGCTCATGGCCTCTCCGGGACGTCGACGCTGAAACGGCTGGAACGCAACGTTAGGAAGGCTGTGTCCGGGGACGAAGCGGCTTTCCATCAACCTTCATGTTAAAGCCCTGCGGTTCATCTGGTTGCGTCCTAAAGATGCATGAATCCATGTAAATTAATGGATTTCGTGCCCTCGGACGTTGATTTCGGGCCAGAGCAGCGGCCCAGCCCGAATGAACGGGTGCTGACCCGACCACCGCGTTGACAATTTTAGACAGCGATCACCGGCACAAGGCCGGTGATGGCGGGGGCAAATGGCCGGACAAGGACTATCGCGACGGAGCGTTTTACGGGGATCAGAGACCCGAACGACGTTCTAGCCCCGTGGGAACTCCAGGCCCATCTCGCGGTAGCGCTCGGGATCGTCGCTCCAGTTCTCGCGCACCTTCACGAAGATGAAGAGGTGAACGGGCGACTCGGCGATCTCGGCGATCTCCTTGCGGGCCGACTGGCCGATGGCCTTGATGGTCTGCCCACCCTTGCCGAGCACGATCTTGCGCTGGCTGTCGCGCTCCACGAATACCGTCTGCTCGATGCGCACCGACCCGTCGGGCCGCACCTGCCACTGATCCGTCTCGACGGTGGACTGGTAGGGCAACTCCTCGTGCAGGCGCTCGTAGATCTTCTCGCGGGTGATCTCGGCTGCCAGCATGCGCAGGGGCGCGTCGGAAATCTGGTCTTCCGGATAGAGCCACGGCCCTTCCGGCATCATCTGCGCCAGCTGGCGCTTCATGGTCTCGATCCCGTCGCCCTTGAGGGCCGAGATCATGAAGGTATGGGCGAACGGCACCATCTCGTTGAGCTTGGCGGCCATCTCCAGGAGTCGCGAGCGCTCGATCAGATCGATCTTGTTGAGGATCAGCACCTTCGGACGCTTCAGCTCCGGCAGCTTGGCGAGGATCGCCTCGGCCTCCTCGTCGATGCCCTTACGCACGTCGAGCAGGAGGGCGATCACGTCGGCATCCCCAGCCCCACCCCAGGCCGAGGTGACCATGGCCCGGTCAAGGCGGCGCTTCGGCTTGAAGATGCCAGGTGTGTCCACGAAGATGAGCTGCGCCTCGCCCTCGATGGCAATGCCACGCACCAGGGCCCGCGTGGTCTGCACCTTGCGGGACACAATGGAGACCTTGGAGCCGACGAGCGAATTCAGCAGCGTCGACTTGCCCGCATTCGGGGCGCCGATGAGAGCGACGAAACCGGCCTTGGTGTTGGTTTGCTCAGGCTGTTCCATGCTCTTCCTCCGTCCAGACGCCCTCTCTCAAGAGAAGGCTTCGCGCCGCCGCCTGTTCCGCGATGCGCTTCGATGTGCCGAGGCCGAACTCGGTTTCCGCGCCCTTGACCTTCACCATCACCCGGAACTTCGGCGCGTGGTCCGGCCCGGTCTGCTCCGCGATCGAATAGGTCGGCGGCGGCAGGCCGCGCCCTTGCGCCCATTCCTGCAGGGCACTCTTGGGATCGCGGAGCGGACGGCGGGGCGCCTCCAGCAATGGCTGGAAGGCGCGCTCGACAACCCCGCGGGCGGCCTCGTAGCCGCCATCCAGGAACGCTGCTCCGATGATCGCCTCGCAGACGTCCGCCAGGATTGTCTGGTTGCGCCGCTCGCCCGCATGAGCCTCGCCGGCGCCGAGCTTGAGATAAGGGCCTATGTCCCACGCGATGGCGATCTCGGCGCAGCTTTCGCGCCGCACGAGTTCGGCCAGGCGCCGGGACAGCTCGCCCTCGGGGGCGCCCGGGAAGGTGCGGTAGAGCAGGTCGGCGATGGCGAGGCCAAGCACCCGATCGCCTAAGAATTCCAGCCTCTGATAGCTTTGCCCATCGGCCTTGGGAGCGCTGACATGGGTCAGCGCCTCGTCCAGGAGCGCAGGATTCTCAAAATGGTAGCCGAGCTTGTTCAGAAGCTCATCGAGGTTCGGCTTACGGCGTGCCACGGGTCAGCGGATCCCCTCGAAGAGACGGTTCCAGCGGATCTTCTGCGGCCATTCCCACGGACGCCACAGGGATGCGGTCTCGTCGATCGAGAAGAAGATGATTTCGGCCCGGCCCACGAGATTCTCGAACGGCACCTGCCCGACGCTCGCGTCGTCGCGGGAATCCGTCGAGTTGTCCCGGTTGTCGCCCATCATGAAGAAGTGGCCGGGCTGCACCGTGTAGACATTGGTGTTGTCCCAGTAGCCGCGATCATTGTCGCGCTCGATGACGAAATGGGACACGCCACCGGGGAGCGTCTCCCGGAACTGGGGAACGCTGACGGTGCGGCCGTAGAGGTCGGTGGTCTTGTAGTCCTCCACCCGCTCGCGCTGGACCGGCTGGCCGTTGATGTGCAGCACGCCGCTGATCACCTGGATCTTGTCGCCGGGAAGGCCGATTACGCGCTTGATGTAAT
The DNA here is from genome assembly GCF_016734765.1 of Microvirga soli. Taxonomy (GTDB): domain Bacteria; phylum Pseudomonadota; class Alphaproteobacteria; order Rhizobiales; family Beijerinckiaceae; genus Microvirga; species Microvirga soli. Next base: position 165,767 of record NZ_JAERQE010000004.1, read on the forward strand.
CCGTCGAGTTGTCCTTCGGCAGCTTGAACACCGCAATCTCGCCGCGCTTGGGCTCGGAGCCGAAGATGCGGCCGGAGAAGATGGCCGGGCTGAAGGGGATCGAGTGCTTGGAATAGCCGTAGGAATATTTCGAGACGAACAGGTAGTCGCCGATCAGCAGGGTCGGGATGAGGGAGCCCGACGGGATGTTGAAGGGCTGGAACAGTACGGTGCGCACGACCACCGCGATCAGAAGCGCCTGGATGATGACCTTGATCGTTTCCCAGAGACCGCCTTCTTCGTTCTTCACGGTGCTACCTACGTATTTGCCGGTTTTTTCGCTCACGTCGCTCGACCTATGCTCTTTGGACGGGGCAGCTCCTGCCGCCGTCCTGTGCTGTGACAGTCGAGAGGGGTTTGCACTCAGCCCCGGGTGCAAGCCTCTCTCGATATCGTCGTTGCGGCACCTGATTGCGACCGGGAAGGCCGCTTTGCCGCGCCATGCTCTAACCTAAGCCGCGTCCTGCCGCAACGCAGCCCCGTCTCACACCGGCAGCGCCTCGATGATCACGAAGGCCTGGGCCATAGGCGGATCGTCCGTCAAAGAGACATGAACGACGGCCTTGTGGCCCTCGGGCGTCATGGCCTGCAGGCGCTTCAGGGCGCCTCCCGTGAGGCGCATGGTTGGGCGCCCGCCGGGAAGGTTGACCACCTCCATGTCACGCCAGAAGACCCCATGACTGAGGCCCGTGCCCAGGGCCTTGGCGCAGGCCTCCTTAGCGGCAAAGCGGCGTGCGTAAGAAGGCGCCCGGGCAGCTCGCCGGTCGCTCCTGGCCCGCTCGCCCTCCGTATAGATGCGGTGGGTGAAGCGATCGCCGAAGCGCTCGATGGACTTCTCGATCCGCCGGATGTCGCAGAGGTCGGATCCGATGCCCAAGATCATGCCGGCACCTGCGCCCGGCCCTCGTCCATGGCGACGCGCATGGCCCGCACGGCCTCGTCGAGCCCCATGAAGATGGCCTCGCCGATCAGCGAATGGCCGATATTGAGTTCCACGATCTGCGGAATGGCCGCCACCGGCCGAACCGAATTGAGATCGAGCCCATGCCCGGCATGGATCTCAAGGCCGATCCTCGCGCCATGTTCGGCCGCCCGGCGCAGGCGCTCCAACTCATGGGCGATCCTCGCCTCATCGCCCTCGACCACGGCCTCGCAATAGGTGCCGGTGTGGAGTTCGACCACGGGCGCCTGCAGATCGCAGGCCGCGTCCATGACCTCCACCTCCGGCTCGACGAACAGAGACACGCGGATGCCCTCGCCTTTCAGTTCCTTGATCACCGGACGCAGATGGGCATGGGCGCCGATGATGTCGAGCCCCCCTTCGGTCGTGCGCTCCTCGCGCTTTTCCGGCACGAGGCAGGCTGCATGGGGATGAAGCCTTGTGGCAAGGCCCACCATCTCGGAGGTCGCCGCCATCTCGAAATTGAGCGGCACGAAGAGCTGGCGCTTGAGCCGCTCCATGTCCTGGTCCCGGATATGCCTCCGGTCCTCCCGCAGATGGGCCGTGATCCCGTCGGCGCCGGCGAGAACCGCCATGTGCGCAGCCCGGATCGGGTCCGGATGAGTGCCGCCACGGGCGTTCCGGACGGTGGCCACGTGATCGATGTTGACGCCGAGGCGAAGAGGAGGAGCTTTCATAAGGGTGTTTTAGCCTAGTATGCGCCGCTGACCAGAGGCCCGATGAGGGTCGGCCATGCTATCAACGGCAAACCGTTGCGCAGTGTCATTCCCGGCCGGAGCATCAGCGGAGGGGAAGGGGATCCACCCGACCCTTGGCGTTATGGCCCCCCTTCCCAGCCTGCGGCAGCCGGGATGACGCCTGCGTCCGTTATGGCCGGGTGTGTCCCGGCCATCCCGATTGGAAAGGTGCAGCGCTTCCGTATCGGGATCACCGGCACAAGGCCGGTGATGACGTGGGAAAATGCAGACTCCCTCACCCTTGCCTTCCCGGCGCAAATCGCCTATAGCCCCCGCTTCGCGTTCGCTCCGGCCGGGGGCTGAACGGACGGTGTGGCTTGGCCATGCAGGGTTTTGACGAACCCGTCGTCCCGTGTCTCCGCCTTCGACAATCGCTCGGGCCTTGCAGGCTCGAAGGGCTTGGCGCCGATCGGATGCGCGAAACGGCCGAGACACTCCTCAAAACAGTGCAAGGCTTGTCCTCAAACCCTGAGAAAGGCCCATTATGCCTCTCTATGAGCATATCTTCATGGCTCGCCAGGATGTCACCCCGCAGCAGGTCGAGACCATGGTCGACCAGTACAAGGGCGTCATCGAGCAGAACGGCGGCACCGTCGACAAGACCGAGATGTGGGGCGTGAAGTCCCTCGCCTACCGCATCAAGAAGAACCGCAAGGCGCATTTCACGATGTTCAACCTCAACGCTCCAGCCCCGGCCGTGGCCGAGATGGAGCGTCAGATGCGCATCAATGAAGACATCCTTCGCTTCATGACCATCAAGGTCGAAGAGCTCGAGACCGAGCCGTCCGTGATGATGCAGAAGCGCGACCGCGACGAGCGCAAGGACCGCGAGCGCCGTGAGCGCGACACCGACGGTGTCGGGTTCGCTGGCAACGAAGGCGAGGAGGCTTAATCATGGCATTTGGTGCTACTGGTGGGGCCGCTGGCGGCGGCCGTCGTCCCTTCTTCCGTCGTCGCAAGACCTGCCCGTTCTCGGGTCCCAACGCGCCGAAGATCGACTACAAGGACACGAAGCTCCTGTCCCGCTACATCTCCGAGCGTGGCAAGATCGTTCCGTCCCGCATCACGGCTGTGTCGGCCAAGAAGCAGCGTGAGCTCGCTCAGGCGATCAAGCGCGCCCGCTTCCTGGGCCTGCTGCCCTACGTGATCCGCTAAGCCTCTTTGGCTGCCCGATCCGTCGGGCAGCCACTCTCCTACCAGATCGCCCAGCGGTGAGAATCCGCCGGGTCAGTTGAGGCACCAGCCTCTAACCCTGCCTTGAGCAGCGGGACAGCGAGACGATGAATTTTGTAGCAACAGGCATAGGCGCGGGGCTCGTATCGGCCCTCCTGACCGCGGTGATCGTGAAAGCGACCCCGCTGGCGGCCATGCTGTATCTGCTCGCCCCCATTCCCGTTCTGATCGTATCTCTCGGCTGGGACCACCGCTCCGGCCTCGTGGCGGCCCTCGTGGGCGGCCTTGCCATCGCGCTGATCCTGTCGCCGCTCAGCGGCATCGGTTTTGCGCTCATCACCGCCCTGCCCGCCTGGTGGCTGTCCTACCTTGCCCTTCTCGGCCGCCCCGGACAGGACGGCACCATGGAGTGGTACCCGGTCGGCCGCCTTCTGGCCTGGACGGCGGCGACCGCCGCACTCACCATTATCGCCGCGGGCGTGATCTCAACGGGCGGCGACTACGCGGCCTTCGATCAGAACACCCGCGAGGTGGCCGAGGCCTTCGTGAACGCCCAGTTCGCCACCGCCGGAGCCGAGGGCCTCGATGCAGAAACCCGCGAGCAGCTGATCGCCATCTTCTCGCGGCTGACCTCCTTCCTGTCGGCCCAGGGTTTCGTGACCATTCTGGCGCTCTATCTGTGGGCCGCCGGCCGGATCGTCCTGGCGTCCAAGCGCCTGCCGCGCCCCTGGCCTCCTGTGCCGGAGCTGGTAATGCCGCGCTCCGCCGGGCTAATCCTGATCGGCGCGCTGATCCTGGCGAATTTCGGCGGCTTCATCGGAGCGCTGGGCTTGGCTATGTCGGGCGCTTTCCTGATGGCCTTCGCCTTGCAGGGACTGGCCGCCGTCCATGACCGCACCCACGGTAAGTCGGGCCGCTCGTTCCTCCTAAGCGCCATGTACGTCCTGATCTTCGTCACCCAGGGCATCCTTCTCGTTGCCCTGGCTCTCTTCGGCATCGCCGATTCCACCTTCGGTCTGCGCCGCCGCTTCGGCACGCGGCCGAATCCACCTCCAACCCTTTCCACCTGATCACGAACCTATAGGAGACGACCATGGATGTGATCCTTCTCGAGCGCGTCGCAAAGCTCGGCCAGATGGGCGAGACCGTGAAGGTCCGCTCGGGCTACGCCCGCAACTTCCTCCTGCCGCGCGGCAAGGCTCTGCGCGCCACCGAGGCCAACAAGAAGCACTTCGACGCTCAGCGCGCCCAGCTTGAGGCCCGCAACCTCGAGCGCCGCAAGGAAGCAGAGACCGTCGGCGAGAAGCTGAACGGCCAGAGCTTCATCATTCTGCGCCAGTCCGGCGAGACCGGCGTGCTCTACGGCTCAGTCTCCACCCGCGACCTCGCCGAGATCATGACCCAGAACGGCTTCACGGTTGATCGCAACCAGATCGCCATCAACCAGCCGATCAAGAACATCGGCCTGCATGCCGTGCCGGTCTCCCTCCATCCGGAGGTCGAGGTTCAGGTGACGATCAACGTCGCCCGCAGCCCCGAGGAAGCTGAGCGTCAGGCGCGCGGTGAGGCAGTCACGACCCGCGAGGAGACCAACCTCGACGATCTCGGCCTCGAGGTCGGCGCGGCTCTGGCTGAAGCGGGCGGCGACGAAGACCTGTAAGCTGGAGCGATTGCTCCAGTTCTTGCTTTGTTCTAGAATGACGCTCTCCGTCGATTCGACGGGGAGCGTTTTTTCTTTGGGTTTCGGGCTTGCGGGAGAGTCAAGCCGAGACGCCCGCGAAAAGATGGACGGTGTGGGAATCGAGGACAGCGAGGACAGTTCAAGGTCCGCTCGGCTTCGTGTCGATCCGGCAACCTTTATGACACCAATTGCAGTCTAAGAGACTCTAACCCTTCTCCTGTTTCCGGAGCGCCAGATGGCCACCGCCAACGCCCTGATCGCCCGTCTCGAAACCGCCGAGCCGCAGTTTCGGATGCCCCCCAGCAACATCGAGGCCGAGCAGGCCCTGCTGGGCGCGATCCTGGTCAACAACGATGCCTATTATCGGGTCTCCGACTTCCTCGAAGCCGTTCATTTCATCGAGGACCTGCACCGGCGCATCTACGAGGTCGCCACGAGCCTGATCAAGGCCGGCAAGGTCGCGACCCCGATCACTATGAAGACATTCCTGGGCGATCAGGATCTCGGCGGCATCACCGTCTCGCAATATCTCGCGCGTCTGGCCGCCGAGGCGACGACGGTCATCAACGCGGAGGATTACGGCCGCGCCATCTACGACCTCGCAATTCGCCGGAACCTGATCAATATCGGCGAGGACATGGTGAACGTCGCCTTCGACGCGCCTGTGGATTCCTCCCCGCGCGAACAGATCGAGGAGGCGGAGCGGCGCCTCTATGCGATTGCCGAGACCGGCCGCTACGACGGCGGCTTCCAGCGCTTCTCCGATGCACTCACCGCCGCCATCGACATGGCGGCGGCCGCCTACAAGCGCGAGGGTGCCCTCTCGGGCATCTCCACGGGCCTCAAGGATCTCGACAAGGCTCTCGGCGGCCTTCAACCTTCCGACCTTGTCATTCTCGCCGGGCGTCCTGCGATGGGTAAGACCTCGCTGGTGACGAACATCGCGTTCAACATCGCCAAGGCCTACCGGGCCGAGAAGCAGCAGGACGGCAACCTGAAGACCGTCAACGGCGGCATCGTGGGCTTCTTCTCGCTGGAAATGTCGGCCGAGCAGCTCGCCACCCGTATCATTGCCGAGCAGTCGGGCGTGCCCTCCTACAAGATCCGCCGCGGTGACATGCGCGAGGACGATTTCTACAAGATCACCGAAGCCGCCCGCGAGATGCAGTCGATCCCCTTCTACATCGACCAGACCGGCGGCATCTCCATCGCGCAGCTCGCCGCCCGCGCCCGCCGCCTCAAGCGCCAGCGCGGTCTCGACGTGGTGATCGTCGACTACCTGCAGCTTCTCTCCGGCTCGTCCAAGAAGGGCGAGAACCGCGTGCAGGAGCTCACCGAGATCACCACCGGCCTTAAGGCGCTCGCCAAGGAACTGTCGGTTCCAATGGTCGCCCTGTCCCAGCTCTCCCGTCAGGTGGAGTCCCGCGACGACAAGAGGCCGCAGCTCTCCGACCTTCGTGAATCGGGCTCGATCGAGCAGGACGCCGACGTGGTCATGTTCGTTTACCGCGACGAGTACTATCTGAAGAACAAGGAGCCGAAACCCGGCACCGAGGAATACTTCAAGTGGCAGTCGGAAATGGATCAGGTCCATGGCAAGGCCGAGGTCATCATCGGCAAGCAGCGTCACGGACCGACAGGCACCGTGCAGCTGGCCTTCCAGGCCGACATCACCCGCTTCACCGACCTAGCGGATGAAGACAAACTTCCCGAACGGATTGGCGATTGACCGAGCATACTTCTCAGACCAACAGCACCGGTCGCATTCCCGAACAAGCCGCCGGCGGTGTCCTCCATATCGATCTCGACGCTCTGGCTTCGAACTGGCGCACCCTGCGGGATCACGCGGGCGGTGCCGCGACGGCGGCCGTGGTCAAGGCGAACGCCTACGGCATCGGCATCGAGAAGGCCGTGCCTGCCCTCGGCAAAGCCGGCTGCCGCACCTTTTTCGTGGCCTACTTGAGCGAGGCGATCCGCGCCCGCGCCGTTGACCCCGATGCAGCGATCTATGTGCTCAACGGGCTGTTCACAGGCACCTGCCCCACTTACGCACAGTTCGACCTGCGCCCGGTGCTCGGCTCCTTCCAGGAGATCGAGGAATGGGCCGGGTTCTGCCGCGCGCAATCGCAGAAGCTGAAGGCCGCGATCCATGTGGATACCGGCATGAACCGGCTCGGCCTCACCGTGCCGCAGGGCACGACGCTGAAGGATCGGGCGGAGCTGAACGACTTCGAGACCGCGCTCCTCATGAGCCATTTCGTGAGCGCGGAGGAGAGCGACAACCCGCTGAACGCCCAGCAGATCGAAGCCTTTGAAGCTATCCGTTCATCGCTGCCCAACATCCCGGCTTCGCTGCCCAACTCCTCGGGCATCTTCCTGCGCGACAAGCCCGGCTACGACCTGGTGCGACCCGGCTATGCCCTCTATGGGGGCAATCCGACGCCGGATCGCGACAACCCGATGCGACCGGTGGTTGGCTTAGAGGCCCGCATCGTGCAGTTGCGCTGGGTCGAGGCAGACCATACCGTGGGATATAACGGTCGCTGGCTTGCGCTCGACAAGCGCCGCATCGCCACGTTGTCCGTTGGATACGCCGACGGCTATCCGCGCTCGTCGAGCGCACGAGGCAAGAGCGGCGACGAATTGCTCGCCGGCATGGCACTGGTCGCCGGACATCCCTGCCCCTTCGCGGGCAATGTCTCCATGGACCTGATCACAATCGACGTGACGGATGTGCCGGAAGCACGCGTGAAGCGCGGCGACACGGTCACGCTGATTGGCGATCAGCTGACCATCGACGAGGTCGGCCACCGCGCTGGCACCATCGGATACGAAATTCTCACCAATCTCGGTGCGCGCTACGCCCGTGCCTATCGCGGAGAGCAAGGCTGATGGCCAAGCAGCGTCACCCCAGCTTCACGTGCCAGGAATGCGGCGCGGTCTACAACCGCTGGAAAGGCAAGTGCGAGGCCTGCGGCGGCTGGAACACCATTGTCGAGGAAGCAGGCTCCGCGAGCCCCATGGCAGGGCCTGCCGCCACCCGCCCCTCCCGCGCCAAGGGCCGCATCTTCCCCCTCGAAGGGCTTCAGGGCGAGACCAAGGAAGCCCCGCGCACGCCCTCAGGCATCGCCGAGCTCGACCGGGTCACCGGCGGCGGCTTCGTGCATGGTTCGATCATCCTGCTCGGCGGCGATCCCGGCATCGGCAAGTCCACACTCCTCATGCAGGCCTCCGCCGCCTTGGCCATGAAAGGTGAGCGTGTCGCCTATATCTCGGGCGAAGAAGCTGTGGCCCAGGTGCGCCTGCGGGCCGAGCGTCTCGGCCTCGGCCAGGCACCGGTCGAACTCGCCTCCGAGACCAATGTCGAGGATATCATCGCGACCTTGAGCCAGGGCCGCCCGCCGGCGCTGGCCATCATCGACTCGATCCAGACCATGTGGACCGAGACGGTGGAATCCGCGCCCGGCACCGTCACCCAGGTGCGCGGCTCGGCCCAGGCGCTGATCCGCTTCGCCAAGACCACCGGCACTTCCGTCATTCTGGTGGGCCACGTGACCAAGGATGGCCAGATCGCCGGTCCTCGCGTGGTCGAGCACATGGTCGACGCGGTGGTCTCCTTCGAGGGCGACACCGGGCACCATTTCCGCATCATGCGCGCCGTGAAGAACCGCTTCGGACCCACCGACGAGATCGGCGTGTTCGAGATGTCCGATCAGGGGCTGCGCGAGGTGCCGAACCCCTCGGAGCTTTTTCTCGCTGGCCGCGACATGGCAACAGCCGGCACGGCCGTCTTCGCCGGCATGGAAGGCACACGCCCGCTCCTCGTCGAGATCCAGGCGCTGGTTGCCCCCTCGTCCCTCGGCACGCCTCGGCGCGCCGTGGTCGGCTGGGACCAGAGCCGCTTGTCCATGGTGCTGGCCGTGCTGGAAGCGCATGGCGGGCTGAAGCTCGGCATGCATGACGTCTATCTCAACGTCGCCGGGGGCCTGCGCATCACGGAGCCTGCGGCGGATCTAGCGGCCGCTGCCGCCCTGGTTTCGTCGCTGTCCGGCAATCCCCTGCCGCCGGACACGGTCTATTTCGGCGAGATGGGCCTCTCCGGAGCCATCCGCCCAGTGGCCCAAGAGCAGGCAAGGCTGAAGGAGGCAGCCAAGCTCGGCTTCTCGAGTGCGGTTTCTCCGCAGCAGAGAATAGATAAAGCTAAGGGCTCAAAGAGTGAGCGCCTGCCGTTGGCTACCTCATCTATCGGCCACATCACCGATCTCGTGGCGGGAATTGCAGCGAGACGAAGGAAGGCAGCGTCCTAAGGAGGCTATCTCTCCTAAAGCCATAGGTCATTGTGCTGAGTTGACACAAATTTGATACTTTGTAACAAGTTTATTCATGCATCATACCTTTGCTGTACCCACAAAGGTAATTTGAAGCGTCGCCAAGGAATTTTCGAAACATGCCTAGCATTAAAATCAACGGTCCTGTCTCAATTCAGGAGAACCTTCAGAGCGACCTTATCGTCGGGACCCTTTCTGTAGAGAACCCGCCGGTAGGGACAGGATCTTATACTTTCGAGCTCAATGACGATTTCGATGGGCGCTTCAAGATAGAACGGAATGCGACCACCGGCGCCTGGGAATTGATCGCTATCGCTGAAGTGAATTTCTTTGACTTCGAAGATCCGACGGAGAACTCATTTGCCTTGTCAATCACGGCAATGCGGGACGGTAGTCCGACGTTGGATGAGACGATTGCGGTTGATGTCACCGACATCGACGAGGCTCCGACCGACATCGTGGTCACCGGTGGCACCGTCACGGAGAACACCACCGTGGGCAGCGTCGTCGCTACGCTGGCAACCATAGATCCCGATGTCGCCGACCGGGGCGCCAGCTTCACTTATACTCTGGTCGATGCGCAGGGTAACGCGGCGACCAGCGACTTCTTCACGATTGAGGGCGCTGCGATCAAGCTGAAGGCCGGCTTGGACAATGCACAGGTCGGCATACAGACCCTCTACGTCAAGGTCGCCGATCCACAGGATTCCAGCCTCTCCTATATCGAGAAGGTCACGATCACCGTCACGAACTCCCCCGAGACGACGACAGGCACGGGCAAGAACGATAGGCTCGTCGGCACTGCTGATATGGACATTCTCAATGGCCTCGGCGGCAACGACACGATCTACGGCCTTGCGGGTCACGACATCATCAACGGTGGCGCGGGCAAGGATAGACTCTATGGCGGCGCCGGCCATAATATTTTCGTGTTCTCCGCAGCCGTGAAGAAAGGTCATTTCGACCAGATCATGGACTTCAATCCGTCCGAGGATACGATTCAGATCAGCTTAACGGCTCTCAAGGCCTTCAAGGTCAAGGGACCGAAGACGAGCGATGTGCAGTCCAAGAAGGGTGCGGACGACGACAAGGGCAAGCCTGACGACAAGGGCGGCGGTCGCCCCGACAAGGGCTCGACGAAATCCGTTGGTTTCGACAAGCTCTTCGTGAAAGGGCAGAAGCTCGAGAAGAAGTTCTTCAACGTTGGCACCAAGCTCAACGATACCCCGGACGGGTCAAACGACTACGTCTTCTACAACAAGAAGAACGGCTTCGTTTACTTGGACGTGGACGGCTCGGGCAAAGGCAAGGGCATCGAGATCCTCAAGGTGAAGCCCGGCACCACGCTCACCGCCGACGACTTCCTGTTCATCTAAGCGCATCAGCCTAAGACGTTTGAGAGGCTCCGGCGGCAATGCCGGGGCCTCACTTTTTTGTGCGCCCCTGCGGAGGCGAAGACCTGAGACTTGACGGGGCGGGACCGCACGCCGACCGTAGCGGAATGAGCATCCCAGAGGAGAAGGGGGTGCGAGCCCCAACTTAGGAGACCCTATGGCGTCAGAACAGAACCTCCAGATCATCCTTGCTTCACGTCCGACCGGCCGCCCGTCGCACGATAATTTCAACCTCGTGCGCACCCCGATTCCAACTGTCGCTGAAGGTCAGGTGCTGCTGAAAATTCGCTATCTGTCGCTCGATCCTTACATGCGGGGCCGCATGAGCGCTGCTAAGTCCTATGCGGCAGCGGTGGAGATCGGGCAGGTCATGGAGGCCGGCACGGTCGCCGAGGTGATCGAGAGCCGCCATCCCGACTACAAGCCCGGTGACTTCGTTCTCTCCTATTCCGGCTGGCAGTCCTATGCCGTGGCGGATGCCAAGGCCCTGCGCAAGCTCGACCCGAACCAGGCTCCGGTAACCACTGCTGTCGGTGTTCTCGGTATGCCGGGTTTCACCGCCTATGCGGGCCTGCTCACCCTCGGCCAGCCCAAACCGGGTGAAACCGTAGTCGTGGCCGCCGCGAGCGGACCCGTCGGCTCGGCCGTCGGGCAGATCGCGAAGATCAAAGGCGCACGGGCCATCGGCATCGCCGGCGGGCATGAGAAATGCGCGCTGGTGCGGGACGAGTTCGGCTTCGATGCCGCGCTGGACCACCGCTCGCCCACCTTTGCCGAGGATCTCCGGGCGGCCTGTCCTGACGGGATCGACGTCTATTTCGAGAATGTGGGCGGCGCGGTTTGGGACGCGGTCTTTCCCCTGCTCAACACCTTTGCGCGCATCCCTGTCTGCGGTCTTGTCGCACAATACAATGCGACAGGCCCTTTCGAAGGCCCGGATCGCCTGCCTATCCTCATGCGCGACGTGCTCACCAAGAGCCTGACCATCCGCGGCTTCATCCAGCGCGAGTTCAGCGCCCAGTACCCGGCCTTTCTCCGGGAGATGAGCGGGTGGATCGCGGATGGGAGAGTGAAGTACAAGGAGGACATCGTTCAGGGACTCGAGAACGCCCCGGAAGCCTTCATCGGCCTGCTCGAGGGCCGGAACTTCGGCAAGCTGATCATCAAGGTTGCCTAAGCCTGCCCGGTGCGGAAGGCGGCACGCGCCGCCTTTCGGGCCCGGCTCAACTTCCCTGGGGTGACGAAAGCCTTTCTTAACGCTATAGAGCCAGGCTTCGAACCCGCAAAGGCGGCTCCACCCCTGTTCCATCTTGCGTAGGCCCGGCTCATGCCCTTTTCCGTTCTGGACCTCGTCGTTATCGGTATCGTCCTGATCTCGGCTCTCCTTGCTGCCGTGCGCGGCTTCACCCGCGAGGTGCTCGCCATCGTGGCCTGGGTGGTTGCGGCCGCCGCTGCCTGGTACCTGCACCCGACCGCCCTGCCGATCGCCCAGCAATACATCAGCAGCAACACGGTCGCGCTGGTGGCAACCATCGGGGCCATCTTCGTTATCACCCTGATCATCGTGTCGATCATCACGGTGCAGATCTCCGACCTGATCCTCGATTCCCGCATCGGTGCGCTCGACCGGACCCTGGGCCTCTTCTTCGGGGCGGCCCGCGGCTTCCTGATCTGCGTGATCGGCTGGGCCTTCCTGGGCTGGCTGCTCCAGGGCCAGGAGCCCGCATGGGCCGCCGCCTCCAAGACCCGCCCGGCCATGGAGAACACCCGCGACAACATCATCGCCATGCTGCCGGAGAATGCCGAGGCCCTGATTCAGCGCCTGCGCAACAAGGATGCTGGACCGACCGAAGCGGAGCCGGCCGAGCCCGATCCGCAGCGCCCGGCTGCACCCGCCGCTCCGGCTGCGCCCCAGGCACCGCAGCGGCGCAGCTGAGCCTCGGAACCTGACGGCAGCGTCAGAATAGACGTTGGCGTTTGGCGCGAGGACGACTACATAAGGGCGGCGCCGGTGGAGGCGCGAATCCCAAAGGTATGATCGATGTCTGCTTTGTCCGAGACGTGGCAGGTCGCGCCTAAACAGGTGGACCTCGACCTCGAAGGCGATACCCTGCGTGAAGAATGCGGTGTCTTCGGCATCTATGGGCACCCGGACGCGGCGGCCATCACGGCCCTGGGCCTCCACGCCCTGCAACACCGGGGCCAGGAGGCGGCCGGCATCGTCACCTTCAACGGCTCGGTCTTCAACTCCGAGCGCAGGCTCGGCCTCGTGGGCGACAACTTCTCCGACCGGGCGACCATCGAGCGCCTGGAGGGCATCTCGGCCATCGGCCATACCCGCTACTCGACCACCGGCGAGACCGTGCTGCGCAACGTGCAGCCGCTCTTTGCCGAGCTTGACGGCGGCGGCTTCGCGGTGGCCCATAACGGCAATCTCACCAACGGCCTGACCCTTCGCCGCAACCTGATCCGCGACGGCGCGATCTGCCAGTCGACCACCGACACGGAGGTGATCGTCCACCTAGTCGCTCGCAGCCGCAAGGACCGGGTCATCGACCGTTTCGTCGAAGCGATCCAGAAGATCGAGGGCGCCTTCGCCCTGGTGGCGCTCACCAACAAGAAGCTGATCGGTGCCCGCGACCCGCTGGGCATTCGCCCGCTGGTTCTGGGCGAGCTCGACGGCCGCTACATTCTCGCTTCCGAGACCTGCGCCCTCGACATCATCGGCGCCCGCTTCGTCCGCGACATCGAGAACGGTGAATGCGTGGTGATCTCGGATGAGGGCATCGAGTCGTTCCGCTACGCCCCGCAAGTGGCGCCCCGCCCCGATATCTTCGAGTACATCTACTTCGCCAGGCCGGATTCCGTGGTGAACGGCCACAGCGTCTACGAAATCCGCAAGGGCATGGGCCGCGAGCTGGCCCTCGAATCCCCTGCCAATGCCGATGTGGTGATCCCGGTGCCGGATTCCGGCGTGCCGGCGGCGCTCGGTTATGCCCAGACCTGCGGGCTGCCTTACGAGCTCGGCATCATCCGCAATCACTATGTCGGCCGCACCTTCATCCAGCCGACCCAGTCGGTGCGCGAGCTCGGGGTGCGCATGAAGCACTCGGCCAACCGCGCCGCCATCGCCGGCAAGAGCATCGTGCTCGTGGACGATAGCCTCGTGCGCGGCACCACCTCGGTGAAGATCGTCCGCATGATGCGCGAGGCCGGCGCTAGGGAAGTGCATTTCCGCATCTCCAGCCCGCCGATCACGCATCCCGACTTCTACGGCATCGACACGCCGGAGAAGGAGAAGCTGCTCGCAGCCACCCATGACCTGGAGCAGATGCGCCAGTATATCGGGGCGGATTCGCTGGCCTTCCTGTCCATCGAGGGCGTCTACCGCGCCATGGGCGAGACCGGCCGCAACGCGGCGCAGCCGCAATTCACCGACCATTGCTTCACGGGCGACTACCCGACGCCGCTGACGGACCTCACCGTCGCCACCCCGCGCCGTCTTGCGGTTCTTGCCGAAGCCGACTGAGGAACCATGGACAAGCCTCTCCAGAACCGCGTCGCGGTCGTCACCGGCGCCTCGCGCGGCATCGGCCGCGCGGCGGCCCTCGCCCTGGCCGAGGCCGGCGCGCATGTGATCGCGCTGGCCCGCACCCAGGGTGCGCTCGAATCCCTCGACGACGAGATCCGCGCCAAGGGCGGTTCGGCCACACTCGTGCCGGTGAATCTGAAGGACCTGGAGGCGCTCGACCGCCTGGGCGCCGCGATCCACCAGCGCTGGGGCAAGCTCGACATCCTGCTCGGCAATGCCGGCCAGCTCGGCGAACTCGCGCCGCTTGCCCATATCGACCAGCCGGTCTGGGACGAGGTGATGGCGGTGAACGTCACGGCCAATTACCGCCTGATCCGCTCCCTCGACCCGCTGCTGCGCGCCTCGGATGCGGGCCGCGCGATCTTCATCACCTCGGGCGCCGCCCACAAGCACAAGGCCTATTGGGGCGTCTATGCGGTCTCGAAGGCGGCCCTCGAAGCACTCGTTCGCACCTACGCGGCCGAGACGGTGACGACGCCGGTTCGGGCGATGCTGCTGAACCCCGGCCCGCTTCGCACCAGCATGCGCCGCGCCGCCATGCCCGGTGAGGATCCGCTCACCCTCAGGACGCCGGAAGAGCTTGCGCCGCACATCGTGAAACTCGCCCTGCCCTCATGGACCGAAACCGGCAAGATCTACGACTTCACGCAGGACGGCAAAGTCATCGAGCCGCAGCCGCCGGCTTAAGTCACCCGAAGCGGCCGACCATTTCCCGGCGCACCCGGACGGCGAGCCGCTCCGCATCGAGCGCCACGTCGTCCTCTGTTACCGCACTGCCTGCGGCAACATCGCGGATGAGGCGCACGCCGTGCGCCAGCCCGATGGGCAGCATGCGCGCCGCCTTGCTGCGGGAGGCCGGTACGAGCCGGCCATAGACCGTATAGCCGCCCTCCCCGTCCAGCATCTCGCCAACTTTAAGTTCGCGCTTGGCCACCGCCACCGCGTCGCCGCGCCAGGCACGGGTGGAGCCCGTCGGCTCCCCGCGCAGGGCCGCGCTCAGCACCGAGATCGACAGCTCCAGGCCGATCAGGTGGAAGGGCTTGTACATGGCGGCATAGCGGCCGGTTGAGTCGGTCGGCAGTCCGTATTGCTTGAAGCAGGCGGCGGCATAATCGTTGGGGGCTTTGAGCACCACATAGACGCCCCAGCGCAGGTCGCGGAACACGGGTCGCCCGTCCCGTTCGAGCGACGACACCACCTCGACCATGCCGTCGCGGTCGAGCTGGCCGCCGACGCTCTTCGGGCGCAGCACCTGGGCGAGATCGTCGACCCCGCAGGGCGGAAAGCGCAAGCCCTCCTCCGGCACGTCGAGATCGCAGGCATTGGCGATGGCCGCCATCTCGATGGCCGATTTGGTGCCGTCGAGAAACGAGTTGAACATCTGCGGGTTCATGCCCCCGGCCTTGGCCTGCTCGGGGGTGAGGCCGTAATGGGTCCAGACATCGTCCGGCGTGACGCTGTGGTAAACAGGCAGGTACTTGGTGCCCTTGCCAGCGGCCGCCACGGTGAAGCCGGCAGCCCTGGCCCAGTCGACCATCTCGGACACGAGCGCCGGCTGGTCGCCATAGGCCATGGAATAGACCACGCCCCGCTCCCGCGCCCTCTCGGCAAGCAGGGGGCCGGCCAGCACATCCGCCTCCACGTTGACCATGACGATGTGCCGACCGGCCTCGATGGCGGCGAGCGCATGGCGGATCCCCGCCTCCGGGTGCCCGGTCGCCTCGATGACGACCTCCACGTCATCCGCCCGGCAGGCCTCGAGCCCATCGGCGACAAAGCGGGTGCCGGCGATCCTGGCGTCATCCCAGCCGACGGTTCGGCAGGCCTCCCTCGCCCGGTCCGGGTCGAGATCGGCGATCACCGCGACATCGAGGCCCGGAATGGTCGGCACCTGGGCGAGGAACATGGATCCGAACTTGCCTGCGCCAATCAGTCCCACGCGGATGGGCCGGCCAGTGTCAAAACGCTGGCGTAGCAAGGCTGACAGGTTCATGGGCGGCGCTCCAATCGTGGGTTTTTCTACCCTTCAAGCTCGAAGCTGCGGCCTGCCCTGTCAATGACAACCTCTGTGCGCCAGAACACATCCTTTCGTTAGGTAATAGCATTATGTCAATCAGCGTCTGCTTCTATTCCATTCTGATTCGAGCCAAGAGCAAGATCGCATTTTGGGGACCCCTACGATGACCACGAGAACCACTTCCAAGACCGGCTGGACCATGCCGAGCCTCGGCCAGGATGCCCTGTGGGGCGCGGCTGCCTTCGAGATGCCTCCCATGGGCACGCCCGGCAGAGACGTGCTCAGAGGCGGCGATGGCGTCGACGGCATCATGGGCTTCGGCGGCAACGACACCATCTATGGCAATGGCGGCAACGACGCCATCATGGGCAACGAAGGCAACGACAAGCTCTATGGCGGCGCCGGCGCGGACCACTTCCGCTTCGACACCAAGCTGAATGCGAAGACCAACGTCGACAGGATCATGGACTTCAAGCCGGACGAGGACGTGCTCGAGCTGGCCCGCTCCCCCTTCAGCAAGGCCGGCAAGGCCGGGGGCGTGCTGAAAGAGTCGGCCTTCTACGTCGGCAAGAAGGCCCACGATAAGGACGACCGCATCATCTACGACAAGAAGACTGGTTCGCTCTACTACGACAAGGATGGCAAAGGCGGCGCGGAGCAGATCAAGTTCGCCACCTTGTATAAGAACCCGACCATCGCTCATGATGATTTCGTGATCGCCTACTGAGCCTGCCATCGCGCATGAAAAACCAAGCCCTTCCGTGACCGGAGGGGCTTTTTTGTTGGGGCCTGCTATTGCCGTCGCAGCACGGCCTCGAAGCTGGTGCGCTGGGAGATCCAGAATTCCCGGTGCTCGTGCATGTCCTCCAGCACCGCATCGGCGAAGCGCTTGCGGTCTTCGAAATAGCACGGCGGGCCATAGCCGCCCTGGCAGCAGCCCTGGTTGCGGCACTTGCGCCGGCGGCAGGTGGACGGCACCTGGATCACGTCGGCGAGGCGCCTTAAGACATCGTCGGCATCGGGCATGCGGGACAGGATGGTGCGAACACGGCTCATGCTGAAACCTCATGGATGAAAGAGTTGAATGAAAAGGTGGGTCAGACAGGCATGACCTTGCGGGCTCAGGAGCCGTTTTCGGCTCCGAGCCTTTCAAGGCAATCGAGGGAGGCGCGAATGGCAGCCCGGCTCGATGATGGATGGTGAGTAGAAGAGCCGAGATGCCTCTTCGCGCACGGCTCCTTTAGGCGGACAGGCGAGGCCGGCCCGGTGACCGTTCCAGGCGGGGTCCGTCTGCTCGACGGGGGCCTTGAACCGATTCCGACCACCGGCATACAGCCTGGGCCTCCTGTCGATGAAGCTTGCGAAGCCGCACCACAGGACCATGCCTGCCTCCACACTGCGACGCCTCGCGAGCGCGCCCCTCGTCAGAGGCAGGTCTAACAAACGATATAGCCGAGGTTAGGAGAATTGTCAAGAACAAAAGAGGAACATCGCTCATGGGTGTCACATGGCTTATCTTGGAAATTATTAGGAGATATGAAACCCCGTAACTTCAACTTGATCAGCCAAATCTACTGAGAGCCACGATGTCCAAACGGATGCTAGATCTGGGCCTTTTAGTGCTTACGTTCGTGTTCCTCGTATTCATAACGATTGGCAATGAGGATCCAGTAGTCCGGCAATCTTTGTTTGCAAATGCCTTGCCCGAGCACCTCTGGCATGCAAAAGCGATCTATAAGGTAATGTATGATATCGGTATCGGCGGCCTACTCAGCTTAATTTTCTACCTGTTGCTTGTTAGGATTCCTGAGAATGCTAAGCGCCGGCGCATCCGCCATAGCTTGGAGCGCCAATACAAAATCTTCAAGCAAGATTGTTTATATGTAATAGTTGGCATTACAGATCATTTGATTGATCCTGATAAAGTCGACGAACTTCTCGATCAGAAGGCATTCAGAGAATACTTCACGCAAAGAGTCTTACCGTCGCAAGATCGATGGCACGTCTTCCTTAACAATGTTGATGAGGCAGCCTTACTGAGGATAATTAACGCTGTTGATCTCTTTCGGGAGGAGATTGCCTTCGCACTCAGCGCGACAGAGATCTCATCGGACGAGGCGTTCCAGTTCTTCAAGCGCCTATCTGGTGTCATTCACTCGATCAGGAGCACGGAACTCGGGTATGATGAAATCAAGCCTTTATCGAGATTTCTGTGGACGCTTTTCTCGGGCTTTGACTTTGTTACAGGCTACCGCAAGGAAGACTTGGTGGCTAAGATGATCAGGTCGATATAGGGCCTTCAGAATTCATAAACGGATTTCGATAGCTGCTGTCTGCGCACATAGAGACTGTCTTATTCAAAACGACTGTTCGGAAGTTTGAATAGCCCGATGTGTCCGAACATCACTGTTAGGAGTGTCAATGAGAGCCGGTGAAACGTGGATGGCCGGGACGAGCCCGGCCATGACGCGGTGAGTGGGGCGGCGTTCCTGGTGTCGAGCGTCGCATCAAGGGTGTCCCGATGCGAGCGCCCTCCCCACCCCGCCTACCGCGTGATCACCACCTCGAGATATTCGCTCGGCACCACCATGGTCTCGTCGCCCGAGCGGTTGAACTCGGTGATGAGCCAGAGCAGGTCCTTGCGCAGGGCTTCCTGGGCCTCGGGCTGCAGGGCCGCAAAGGTTTTCAGGACCGGGCCGTAGAAGGTCTTGAACACCTCCAGGCAATGCTCGGGCGAGCGGTAGCGGAACACGAAGTGCTTGCGGCGCGCTTGGATGGAGGTGGCGCCGTGGCCTAACAGGTGGTCGAGGTGCTCGCGCTGTCCCCACAGGGAGGGCGGGCGCATTCCGGCCGGCGGGGGCATGTGGCGGCCGATGGTCTTGAACATCTGGCCGATGAAGCCCTCGGGCGTCCAGTTCGCGAGGCCGATCTTGCCACCCCGGCGGCACACGCGCAGAAGCTCGGCGGCGGCGCGCTCCTGATCGGGGGTGAACATCACCCCGAAGGTGGACACGACCACGTCGAAGCTCTCATTCTCGAACGGCAGGGCCTCGGCATCCGCCTCCCGGATGGTGATGGGAAGACGCTCGGCCTCGGCCCGTTCCCGGGCGCGGACGAGGAGGGCCGGCACGTAATCGGTGGCGACCACGTCGCACCAGCGGCGGGCGGCGGCGAGCGAGACATTGCCGTTGCCGGCCGCCACATCGAGCACGCGCTGGCCGGCGCGCAGGTCGATGGCCTCGCACAGCTCCTCGCCGACGATCTGAAGGGTCGTGCCGACGACCGCGTAATCGCCCGACGACCATGCGCCCTGCTGGCGGGTCTTGATGGCGGCGAGGTCCGGTTGGACGGGTTGGGTTTCCTGGTTTATCGTGACAGCGGCATCAGCCATGACGGCCTCCTTAGGGTTCGGATGGGCCCGCTCTCGGCTTCGAGCGACCTTGAGACTTCAAGCCCATTGGTGAGACCGTAGCAGCCACACGTGGAGGTGAACGTGGGAGGCAGCGTGGGTTCGGCCGTGGAATCGACCGACACCGCAGACCCAAAAGGCGTTGCGCCCGTCACCGTGCGGATGCTCGGGCCGCTCACCGTCCTGCGCGGCGACGGGCCGGTCGCGCTGCCGGCCTCGCGCAAGGTGCGCGCGCTCTTCGCCTATCTGGCGCTTGCGCCCCGTGCCTCGACGCGAAGCCATCTCTGCGAGCTGCTCTGGGACGTGCCGAACGATCCGCGCGGCGAGCTGCGCTGGTGCTTGAGCAAGATCCGCCGCCTCATTGGCGATGCCGGCCGGATCGGGACGGAGGGCGACACGGTGAGCCTCGACCTCCCGGGCTGCCATGTGGATGCGCTGCAGCTCGATGGAATGGCCGCGCGGGGCATCGCGCTGCAATCGTTGCAGGACTTGTGCCGCATGGCCGATGGCTTCGCGGGCGAGTTTCTCGACGGCTTCACGCTGGACCGCAGCCCCGCGTTCAATGCCTGGCTGGTGGCGCAGCGGCGCCGGTTCAAGAGCCTCCAGACCGTCGTGCTGGAGCATCTGGTCGATCACCTCGATGAGAACGAGGCCGGGCGGTATCTGGAGCGATGGGCTGCGCTCTGCCCGCTCGATGAGCGGGTTCACGCGCGGCTGCTGCGCATGCTGGCCCGCCAGCAACGGGTGCAGGAAGGCAAGAGCCATCTCGACGCGGTGATCCGGCTGTTCGACCAGGAGGGGCTCGACAGCGCGCCTCTGCGCGAGGTGTGGCGAGGGGCCATAGTGCAGCCCCCTCGCCTGCTCCCAGCACAGGCGATCATCGCGGCCGATGCGGTGGCACCGGGCGCGATGCAGCCTGCACCCCGTCACGGCTCCATCGCGGTGATGCCGTTTGCTGATGAATCCGGCGCACCGCGCCTGCGCGGCGGCGTGGCGGATGCGCTCGTGCACGATGTGATCACGCGGCTCGCGAAACTCCGCAGTCTCTTCGTCATCTCGCAAGGCTCGACCTTCGCGCTGCACGACAGAAACATCGCTCCGGACGAGGCTGGGCGTTTGCTGAATGTGGATTACGTGGTCGGCGGCTCGATCCGCCGCAGCCCCGGTCATCTCACTGTCCAGGTGGAGCTCGCCGAGGTGCGCACCGGACGGATCGTCTGGGCGGACATCCTCAGCCATTCCATCGACGATGCGTTTCTGGTGCTCGACGAGATCGGCAACAGGATCGTGGCAACGGTCGCAAGCGAGATCGAGACGGTGGAGCGCAACCGCGCCATCCTGAAGCCGCCGAACTCCCTCGACGCCTGGGAGGCGCATCATCGCGGCCTCTGGCACATGTATCGGTTCAACAAGGCCGACAACGATGCGGCGCAGCACTTCTTCGCGCAGGCGCTCAGCATCGACCCGACGTTTGCACGCGCCTATGCGGGCCTGTCCTTCACGCATTTCCAGAACGCCTTCCAGGGCTGGACTGAGCGGCGCGCGGAGGTCGACCACGCGCTCAGGGCCGCAGGCCAGGGCTTGATGATCGACGACCGCGACCCGGCCGGTCATCTGGCCATGGGCCGGGCCCTGTGGCTGCGCGGAAGCTACGACCAGACTCTGCGGGAGCTGGAGACGAGTGTGGACCTCTCGCCCAACTTCGCCATGGGCCATTACACGCTGGGCTTCGTCCACTCGCAGGCGGGCGATCCGGAGACGGCGATTGCGGCGGCCGACCAATCACGCCGCTTGAGCCCCTATGATCCGCTACTGTTCGGCATGCTGGGCTCGCGCGCCATGGCGCTCATCCGCTTAGGCAGGTTCGACGAGGCGGCCGCCGCAGGCGTGGCCGCCGCGAGCCGGCCGAACGCGCATGCGCATATCGCGGCGATCGCGACGCTCGCCCTGTCCTTTGCCGGGAGGCTGGACGAGGCGCGCAGCACGCTCGCCCATATCCGCAGCACCCTGCCCGGCTATGGCATGAGCCATTTCCTGAGCGCGATGCAGCTCGGGCCGGACGACCAGGCCCTGTTCCGCGAGGCCGCGCGCCGGATCGGCATGGATGACGGGAAGTAGCAGGCAGTTGATTACAACTCCCCCGTCATCCCCGGACTTGTTCCGGGGATCCACGTCTTTGATGCGCGTGGTTCTTAAGACGTGGATGGCCGGAACAAGTCCGGCCATGACGATGAGGGTTTTATAACCGCATTGACCTTTCGAGCACCGCGAACACGCGCTCGTCCGTGCATTGGGCTACGTTGAAGCGCATGTAGCTCCTGGCCGTCTGCGCGGGGCTGAACACGTTGCCGGGGGCGAGCACCACGTCCTCGTTCAGGGCGTGGCGCGCAACAACGGCGGCGTCGAGATCGTCCCTCAGGCGGCACCAGAGGAGCATGCCGGCCTTCGGCACGATCCACGGCGTGATTCCGAGCCGCTCCAGCCGCGGGATAACGGACGCCATGTTCTTCGCGAGCCGCGTGCGCAGGCTCTCCAGGTGCTTGCGGTAGCCGCTGCTGCCGAGGACGCCGAGGACCAGCTCTTCCGCTAGGCGGTTGCTGGAGAAGCCCGTGGCGATCCTGAGGTCTGTCAGCTTGTCGATCCAGTTAAGACGCGCGGCGATGTAGCCGCAGCGGAAGGACGCCGAGAGGGTTTTGGAGAAGCTGCCGATGCGCACGACCCAGTCGAGGCCATCGAGGGCGGCGAGACGCGGCGCGGGCTCGTGCTCGAAATCGGCGAAAATGTCGTCCTCGACGACGGTGAGGCCGTGCCGCTCGGCGAGCTTCAGGAGGCGGTGCGCCGTCACAGAGGAGAGCGTGGCACCCGTCGGGTTGTGCAGGCCGGAATTGGTGATGTAGAGGCGCGGCTTGTGCTCAGCGAGCGCCTGCTCGAAGGCGCCGAGATCGGGGCCGGTTGGAGTCATCGGCACGCCGACCACATTCACCTGATGCGCACGCAGCAGGGCCAGGAAGTTGAAATAGCAGGGGTCGTCCACCAGCACCGTGTCGCCGGGTTGGACGAGCAGGCGGCACACGAGGTCGATGGCCTGCGTGCCGGAATCCGCGAGCAGGATCCGGTCGGGCGCGGCCTCGACGCCCTGCTCCGCGAGGCGGCGCGAGAGGAAGGCGCGCAAGGCGGGTAGCCCCAGGGGCGTGCCGTAATCGGTGAGTCCGGTGATGTCCTTCGTGCGGGCGAGGCCGCGCAGGGCGCGGCGGATCTCATCCTCAGGCATCCAGGCGCCCGGCAGCCAGCCGCAGCCGGGCTTCAGCACTGCCCCTCGCGCCTCCAGGGATTGCCGGGAGACCCAGAACGGATCGACCGCCCGGTCGAGGCGCGGGGCGAGTTCCGCGAGCGACAGGGGCGCCAGCGCCGCCGCGCTGTAGAAGCCGGAGCCCGGCCGCGAGCGGATGACGCCCTCGGCGGCGAGCCGGTCGTAGGCCTCCACCACGGTGGATTTCGACACCTGCATACTTTGCGCGAGCGCGCGGATGGACGGCAGCTTGCCGCCCGGCGTCAGCACACGGCTGGCGATCCGGTGGCGGATGGCCGCCATGACGTGCTCGACAAGGGTGCCGTCGCGATTGGCAAAGGTAAGATCGTCCACTGTACCGCCCATCGTTCCATGACAGTTCGGACAAACCGTACTGCACCGTCCCTGGAAAAGCCATGCCGTTCGGGCTGAGATCGCGACGTGGTGGAGGATGGCGTATGGACAGGACGGCAGAGGGGTGGATCAGTGGTTTTCTCGGGGTGCTGATCTTCAGCGGCTCCCTGCCGGCAACCCGCATCGCCGTGCTCGACATCGACCCGCTGTTCCTGACCCTGGCGCGCGCCACCATCGCTGGTCTCCTTGGTGCGGCGTTGCTCATGCTCCTGCGCCAGAAGCGGCCCGCGACGAGCGACCTCCTGCCGCTCGCCATCGTGTCACTCGGCGTTGTGGTGGGCTTTCCGCTGCTGACGGCTCTCGCCCTGCAGCACATCACGTCGGCGCAATCCATCTGCTTCGTCGGTCTGCTGCCACTGGCAACGGCGGTCTTCGGCATCCTGCGCGGGGGCGAGCGGCCGAGGGCCGCGTTCTGGATTTTCTCAGGAGCCGGCGGCGCATTGGTGGCGGGTTTCGCCCTGGTCCAGGGAGGCGGAGCCTCCCCGGCCGGCAGCCTTCTCATGATCGGTGCGATTCTGGCGTGCGGCCTCGGCTATGCGGAGGGCGCCAAGCTCTCGCGCAGACTCGGCGGATGGCAGGTGATTTCCTGGGCGCTCGTCCTCGCCCTGCCGCTCACGGCTGGCCTGATGCTGCTCAACCTGCCCGCCTCGTGGAGCGGGATCGGCACGCCCGCGTGGCTCTCGCTCGCCTATGTGTCCCTGTTCTCCATGCTGATCGGCTTCGTGTTCTGGTATCGCGGCCTGGCGCTCGGCGGCATCGCGGGCGTGTCGCAGTTGCAGCTGCTTCAGCCGTTCTTCGGGCTGATGCTGGCGGCTTTGCTTCTGAACGAGGCGGTGGGTTGGGGCATGGTCGCCGTCAACGTCGCGGTGATCGCCTGCGTGGCAGGCGCGAAGCGTTTCGCCCAGCCGGGACCTGCGGGTGTCGCGCCGAAAGCCGTTTTGCACACGGTTAACCCTGAGCTGGGATCATCTGCGGGTTCCACCGCGAATTGATTGACTTGCAGACGCGTTGCCTCTTTCCTGATCTTGGGACAACGTCCCCATTCACGACGAGTTGGAGGCTGCTGCGGCAGCCGTGATCCAAAGGCATGATGCCGCCCCGTCGTATCGGTGAGAGCCCGATATTTCTTCATCCCACGTCGAATTTCTTCAAATGGCTTCCGCTCCGACTGCCGCAGGCAATGATGACCTGGCGCGTCGGACGGCTTGCGAAGGCTGACCATGCTGACGGTCTACAATTGCATCGTTTCGGAGCACGATCTGCGGCTCGTGGCCTTGGCGGCCCTGGTCTGCGCGCTCGCGTCGTTGACGGGCATCAACCTGCTCCATCACGTTCGCAAATCGGATCACAACCGGCAGGTCGTGTGGCTCACCATTGCGGCCACCTCGATCGGCTTCGGCATCTGGTCCACGCATTTCATCGCGATGCTGGCGTTCTCGCCTGCCCTTCCGACCGCCTACAACATCGCCCTGACGATCATATCCCTGCTGGCGGCAGTGCTGCTCACCGGCATCGGCTTCGGCGTTGCGCTCCTGTCGGCTTCGGCCGCCCCATGGCTGGGAGGCGCCATCGTGGGCGGCGGCATCGCCGTAATGCACTATACCGGCATGGCCGCCTTCGAGGTTGCTGGCACGATCACCTGGGAGCCGGTTCTGGTCGCTGCGTCGATCCTACTTGGAGGCGCTCTCGGCGCCGCCGCCCTTTGGGCGGGACTGCGCAGATCATCCGTTCCCGCGCGCCTCGCCGGAGCGCTGCTGCTGACGCTTGCCATCTGCAGCCATCACTTCACGGCCATGGGCGCGGTGGCGATCACGCCCGACGCCGCCATGGCGATCTCGCCCTCGTCGATCCCGTCCGGTTGGCTTGCCATCGGCGTGGCGTTCGTCAGCCTCGCCATCCTCCTCATGGCCTTCGTGGCGCTGATCCTCGACATCAGGGAGCGCCGGCGCAGCCATCTCGAGATGGAGCGGATCCGCGACCTCACCGATGCAGCCGTCGAAGGGCTGGTTCTCTGCGACGGAGAAATCATCGTCTCGGTGAACCAGAGCTTCGCCCGGCTCGCCGGGATCGGCCCCAAGCAGATCTGCGGGCAAAGCCTCGCCGCCTGGGTGCCGGACGGCTTCACACGCGAGACGCTGCTGGCAAGCCTGGGCACCACGGTCGAGACGGAGCTGCGCCACAGGGACGGCATCCTGATCCCCGTCGAGCTGATCGCGCGGCAGATCACCTACAACGACCATGCGCATAATGTCGTGGCCTTCCGCGATCTGCGCGACCGCAGGCAAGCGGAGGCGCAGATCCGCTTCCTGGCACACCACGACACGCTGACCGGCCTCGACAACCGCGTGAGCTTCGACCGGCGGCTCGACCGCGAGATCAGCCTGCACCGCAGGGCCGGACAGCAGCTGGCCCTGCTCTGCCTCGATCTCGACGGCTTCAAGGAGGTCAACGACCTCTACGGTCATTCGTCCGGAGACAAGCTGCTCCAGCACATTGCCAGGAACTTCTCGTCCGTTCTCTCGGAAAACCAGCTGCTGGCACGCCTGGGCGGAGACGAGTTCGCCATTATCGTCCCCCAGGTGACGAACCCCGCCGATATCGAGCACCTGGCCGACAGCCTGATCAAAAGCCTCAACACGGCCGACGGAGCCGCCGTCCCGGCCGGTCTCGTGTCGGTCAGCATCGGGATTGCCCTGTATCCGTCCGATGCCAGGGATCGCACGGAGCTTCTGTCCAGCGCCGATACGGCTCTGTACCGTGCGAAGACGGAAGGAAAGGGCACCTATCGCTTCTTCGAAGCCGCGATGGGCGTTCAGATTCGAGAGCGCCGCAGCATCGAGCACGATCTGCGCAACGCCATCGCGAACGGGGAGATGAGCCTCGCCTACCAGCCGCAGGCACAAGTCCATTCCGGTGAGGTGAACGGGTTCGAGGTTCTGCTGCGCTGGAGCCACCCGACCAGGGGTTCGATTTCGCCGACGACCTTCATTCCCATCGCGGAGGAAAGCGGACTGATCCTGAAGATCGGCGAATGGGTGATGCAGGAAGCCTGCCGCGAGGCCGCCGGCTGGATGCGGCCACTCACCATCGCGGTCAATGTCTCGGCCCTCCAACTGACCAGCGACGGCTTCGTGGACTTCGTCCGAAGGACTCTGGACAGCACCGGGCTTCCGCCGGAACGGCTGGAGATCGAGATCACCGAGACGGCGCTGATCCGCGATCCGAACCGTGCGCTTCAGACCCTGCAGAAGCTGAAGGGCCTCAACGTCAATATCGCCATGGACGATTTCGGCACCGGATACTCGTCGCTCTCGAACCTGCGGGCCTTCCCGTTCGACAAGATCAAGATCGACCGCTCCTTCATTCATGCGGTCCACGACAACCCGCAGGCGGCCGCCATCGTCAGGGCGGTGCTCGGGCTCGGGCGCGGCCTCGGGCTGCCCGTCATTGCCGAAGGTGTCGAGACGTCCGAGGAGCTCAGCTTCCTGGGCTCGGAGGGGTGCACCGAGGCCCAGGGCTATCTGTTCGGCCGGCCGGCTCCCATCGAGGAGTTCGTGCCGCTGATTTCGGAGAATGTGGTGCCGCTCCCGAAGCTGCTCATGAAGACGATTACGCAGTGAAGGCGCAATAGACCTCGACCTCTATGTCATTCCCCGGAGGACGCGCAGCGGAGGGGAAGGGAGTTCCCCTTCACCCTCGACGCTATGGATCCCCTTCCCGGCCCTGCGGGCCGCCGGGGATGACACGTGAGCCCTACCCGCGCTTGTCTTTGTCGAACGGGTTCGCCCCCATGCGCAGGGACACGCGGATGGGCGTGCCCGGCAGGTCGAAGGCTTCGCGGATGCCGTTGACGAGGTAGCGGGTGTAGCTCTTCGGCAGGGCATCGAGCTGGTTGCCGAACACCGCGAAGTGCGGCGGGCGCGCCTTGATCTGCGTCATGTAGCGGATCTTGATCCGGCGGCCGGACACGGCGGGCGGCGGGTTGGCGTCGATGGCCTCGGAAAGCCATTGATTGAGCCGTGCTGTGGAGATGCGGGTGTTCCACTTCTCGTAGACGTGCAGCACCGCCTTCATGAGCGGATCGATGCCGCTGCCGGCAAGGCCTGATAGAGGAACCACTGGCGCTCCGCGCACCTGCGGCAGAAGGCGGGTGGCCTTCTCCTTCAGGTCGGCGAGCAGGCCCTTCTGGTCGGCGACCAGATCCCACTTGTTGAGGCCGATCACGAGGGCGCGGCCCTCCTGCTCCACCAGATCGACGATGGTCAGGTCCTGCTTCTCGAACGGGATCGTTGCATCGAGCAGGATGACCACCACCTCGGCAAAGCGCACGGCGCGCAGCGCATCGGCCACGGAGAGCTTTTCGAGCTTGTCCTCGACCCGGGCCCGCTTTCTGATGCCTGCGGTGTCGAACAGCTTGATCGACTTCCCACGCCATTCCCAATCGAGCGAGATCGAATCGCGGGTGATGCCGGCCTCGGGGCCGACGAGCATCCGGTCTTCGCCCACCATGCGGTTGATGAGGGTGGACTTGCCCGCGTTGGGCCGCCCGACGATGGCCACCTGCAGGGGCTTGTTCGGATCGTCCTCGTCCTCCATCTCGTCCGGATGAGGGAAGTGAGGCATCAGGGCCTCGAACAGGTCGGCCATTCCCTCGCCGTGCTCGGCGGAGAGCGGAACCGGATCGCCCAAGCCCAGCGAAAACGCGTCATAGGCGCCTGCCATGCCGCTGGAGCCCTCGGCCTTGTTGGCGATGAGGATCACGGGCTTGCCGGAGCGGCGCACCATCTCGGCGAAGGGGCGGTCGGCGGGGAGAATTCCCGAGCGGGCATCGATCACGAAGAGGATCACGTCGGCATCGACGATGGCGGCCTCGGTCTGGGCGCGCATGCGGCCGAGCAGCGACTCCTCGGTGGCTTCTTCCAAGCCCGCCGTGTCGATGATGCGGAATTCGAGATCGCCGAGGCGCGCTTCGCCCTCTCGGCGGTCGCGGGTCACGCCGGGGCGGTCGTCCACGAGCGCCAGCTTCTTGCCGACGAGACGGTTGAACAGAGTCGATTTGCCGACATTCGGCCGCCCGACAATGGCGACGGTGGGCGTCATGTCTTGTCCTATCTTACTGCGTGGCCTGAACCGGGCCGCCTGCCACGAGCGCCGTGTAGACGGCAAGGCGCTGCCTCAGGGCGGAGGGCGTCTCGCGGTCGGCGGCGATCTGGTCGAACCAGCGGCCGGCATAATCCATGTCACCGGCCTTAAGACCGGATAGGCCCAAGAGTTCCCGGGCGGAGTGGCGCCATGCGTTGGCCGGTGCTGCGAGCGGCTCGACAGCCTGGCGCAGCGCGGCCGGCTCGGCGCTGTCGAGGCGCAGCCACGCGGCGCGAAGGCGGGCCAGATCCTTCCAGAGCGCAGGCACGGCGGAATCGTTGGCGAGAGCGTCGTAAGCCGAGGCGCCGTTCTCGGCGTTCTGCTTGCCGAGCTCGGTGGCGAGGCGAAAGCGGGCGAGCAGGGCATAGCCCGTCCCGGCATCGTTCTTCACGATGTTCTCGAGCGCGGTCTGGGCTTCCTGGCCCTTCTCCTCGGAGGAGAAGCGCAGCGCCTCCTCGTACCGAACGGCCGCCTCCTGGGCGAGGCTCTGCTGCCGGTACTCCCAGAAGCGCCAGCCGCCGACGCCGGCCACGACCAGAACGACCACCGCAATGATGATGCCGTTGTAGCGTTCCCAGATCTTGGCGAGCTGGTCGCGGCGGTATTCCTCATCGACTTCGCGAATGAACTCGTCGTTCTGAGCCATCGTGTCTCTCACGCAGCCAAGCGGCCGCCTCCTGAAATTCGAAGGGGTCGCCTAACACACACGCCCGCACAAGGCGAGAGGCTTCATGCCCGCATGGGGAGAACGGACACGCCGATCAGCCAGGGATGGAGCCAGAATACGAAGGCGAGATACACGCCTGCGCCGATCGCCACGGCCAGGATGTCGTTGCGCCAGCCTGCGGGCGCCGCCGTGCCACCGTGCTGGGCCGCCACGTCCCGGCGCTTGACGCTGATGCGGGCGAGCACTGCCCAGACGAGGAAGGAGCCGAAGAGCAGGATCGACCCGAGATCGCCATTGGCGATAAGATGCGCGAAGGCCCAGATCTTCACGCCCGCCAGCATGGGGTGCTTGAGCCGCGCCTTGATATGGCCGGGCAGGTAGGCCGCCACGAAGCAGATGAAGGCGATGAGCACCAGCAGTAGAGCGAGGTGCCGGGTCCAGACGGGTGGGTCCCAGACCGAAATGTAGCCGCCCGCCCGGTACTGCCCATAGCCGATGGAGACCAGCACGATGCCGGCGAGCGACAGGAGGGAATACAGCCCCTTGTAGGGGCCCTCCCCGATCCGGCCGATGATCGCGGCCCGGCGCTCTCTCGCCATGCTGAAGGAATGGGTGCCGAGAAAGAGCACAAGGCCGATAACGAGCAGCGTCACGGGAAGCCTCCGGAGAATAGGAACTTATAGCCCATCCCCTCGAGAAGCCAAACTTGACCATTGGGAAGGAGCGGGCCGGACGAAAATGCGCTAAGGTCGCAGGACGCAAGTTTCCAAGCCATCACAAAGCCTTATAGTGCCCAAACTTTTAACACCGGGGTCTCTTGCGGCCCGAAAATTTCCCCGCTAGGACCCGTCAAAACCTTGCATACGACTAAAACCCCACTAGCAGGGCCGCTTCAAGTTCGATAGCTAGGCCGCAACTTTTCAATCAACAGGTTCCAAGGGGGAGACAGGTGACGGCACTTCTCGGGCTATCCCGTGTCATCGACTCGATCAACGAACGCATCGGCAAGGTGGCCGCATGGGCCATCGTCGTGGCCATTCTGGTGTCTGCCATCAATGCCATCATCCGGCGCATCTTCGGCGTCTCGTCCAATGCGTGGCTCGAGCTGCAATGGTACCTGTTCGGTGCCGTGTTCATGCTCTGCGCGGCCTGGACCCTGAAGGCCAACGAGCACATCCGCATCGACATCATCTCGAACAAGCTCTCGAAGCGCGGGCGCGACACGATCGACCTGATCGGCCACCTGTTCTTCCTGCTCCCCTTCGTGGCGTTGATGCTGTACCTGTCCTTCCCGTATTTCTTCAATTCATTCCGCTCCGGCGAGGTCTCCTCCAATGCCGGCGGCCTGCTGATCTGGCCGGCCAAGGGCCTCATCCTCCTGGGCTTCATCTCCCTTGCCTTCCAGTGGCTGAGCGAGCTCATCAAGCGGGTGGCGATCATGAACGGCCAGCTGGTCGACGAGCACGACACGGCCGGGCACAACGCCGTCGAAGCCGAGGCCGAGCGGCTGATCGCGGAGCTGGCCGACACCAGCACCACCAAAGGCGGCGAGCCTCCGGGCGACGTCCTGCGCTGACGCCCCTCGCCTGATCTGAATTCGGAGTCTCACGTCCATGGCTGCATTCATTGCCCAGAACCTCGCACCGATCATGTTCGGCGCGCTGGTGATCTTCCTTCTTCTCGGCTACCCGGTCGCCTTCTCGCTCGCGGCCAACGGCCTCCTGTTCTTCTTCATCGCGGTGGAGCTGGCTCCGTATGCGCCGGCCAACATCAACCTGTCCTGGCCGCTCCTGCAGGCCCTGCCGGACCGTATCTACGGCACCATGTCGAACGAGGTGCTGCTCGCGATCCCGTTCTTCACCTTCATGGGCTACATCCTCGAACGCTCGGGGATGGCGGAAGACCTGCTCGATACTATCGGTCAGCTTTTCGGGCCCCTTCGCGGCGGTCTCGCCTATGCGGTGATCTTCGTGGGCGCCCTGCTCGCCGCCACCACCGGCGTCGTCGCGGCTTCCGTCATCTCGATGGGCCTCATCTCGCTTCCGATCATGCTGCGCTACGGCTATGATCGGCGCCTCGCCTCCGGCGTGATCGCGGCCTCGGGAACGCTCGCGCAGATCATCCCGCCCTCACTGGTTCTCATCGTCATGGCCGACCAGCTCGGCCGCTCGGTGGGCGACATGTACGAGGGCGCATTCCTGCCCGGCCTGATCCTGTCCGGCCTCTATGCCGGCTATGTGTTCCTTGCCTCGATGATCGATCCGAAGGCTGCTCCCGGCCTGCCGCTGGAAGCCGTCGGCTTCCGTGAGCCGAACGGCTCGCGCGGCGTGTGGCAGCTCGGCATCCTGGTGCTGTTCTCAGGCCTCGTCGGCTACTACGTGCTGTCGCAGACCAACACGAAGGCCGGCGCCGATTTCGTCATCCTGACGATCTGCGTCGGCACCGTGGTCGCCCTGATCTGCGCCCTCATGAACAAGATGCTGGGCGCCAAGCGCATTGCGATCTCGGCCGTGCTGACCCTGTTCCTCGTCGGCGCCTATGTGGTCCTGCACAACCAAGGCCACGAAGGACTGGCGCTGACCATGGAAATGGTTCTCGCCGGTGCAGTCTATTCGCTCATCGTCGGCATCATCGAGCGGTTCACCGGCCTTCGCCTCATGTCGAACATGGCCCAGCAGACCACCTTCGTCATGGTGCCGCCGCTGCTGCTCATCTTCCTCGTGCTCGGCACCATCTTCATCGGCCTGGCTACCCCGACTGAGGGCGGCGCCATGGGTGCGCTCGGCTCCGTCATTCTGGCGGCCATCAAGCGCAAGCTCGACAACAACCCGAACCGCTTCAATTTCACCATCGTGCGCCAGGCCACCGAAGCGACCGCGAAGCTCTCCGCCTTCGTGCTCTTCATCCTGATCGGCGCCCGCGTGTTCTCGCTCACCTTCTACGGGGTGAACGGGCACATCTGGGTCGAGCACCTGCTGACCTCGCTCCCGGGCGGTCAGGTGGGCTTCCTGATCGTGGTCAACATCATGGTCTTCCTGCTGGCCTTCTTCCTCGACTTCTTCGAGCTGGCCTTCATCGTGGTGCCGCTGCTCGGTCCTGCGGCCGAAAAGCTAGGCATCGACCTGATCTGGTTCGGCGTCATCCTGGGCGTGAACATGCAGACCTCGTTCATGCACCCGCCCTTCGGCTTCGCCCTGTTCTTCCTGCGCTCGGTGGCCCCGAAGGTGGCGTATATCGACCGCCTCACGGGCAAGCGCATGGAGCCGGTGACCACAGGCCAGATCTACTGGGGCGCCATTCCCTTCGTGGTGATCCAGCTGATCATGGTGGCCATCGTGGTGCTCTTCCCGAACATCGTGATGCACTACAAGTCGGCCGGCCCCGTGGTCGATCCGGCGGCAGTGCAGCAGAAGCTCGACCAGTTGCTGGTGCCCGGCCTCGGCGCCCCCGGCGACCCGGGCGGCCTCCCCGGCCTGAACTTCGACGAGCCGCCGAAGATCCAGTAAGGCGCTCCTATCTGACGCGACAAAGGCGGGCCTTGCGGCCCGCCTTTTTTGGTTTGATGTCCATCACAGCCACTTCTCGTAATGGCCGGGCTTGTCCCGGCCATCCACGTCTTCGCGACACGCTGCTTAAAAACGTGAATGCCCGGCACAAGGCCGGGCATGACGGGGAGAAAACGCATATGACGGACGGAAACAGAAAAGTTCTTAGCGAACCATCTCCTCATATTGCTCCGGCTTGAAGCCAACTAGAAGCCGGCCATCAAGGTGGAGCACCGGGCGCTTGATCATGGAGGGCTGATCGAGCATGAGGGCCAGCGCCCTGCCCTCATCGAGGCCTGATTTGTCGGCCTCGGGCAGCTTGCGGAACGTCGTGCCGGCCCGGTTGAGCAGCGTCTCCCAGCCGACGCTTCGCGCCCAGGTCTCAAGCCGCGCCCGGGCAATGCCTTCGACCTTGTAGTCGTGGAACGCGTAAGCCACGCCCCTGTCGTCGAGCCAGGCGCGCGCCTTCTTCATCGTGTCGCAGTTCTTGATGCCGTAGAGCGTGACAGACTGCTTGGACATTATCGCTACTCTCATTCATCCATTGGGTCTGATCGGATGTTGTGCTGAACGAGGAGTCAGTGCCGGCTCTCCTCCCGTATTTTTCCTGGAGGTCTTACCTCAGCCGACTTTGAAGAGGATTTGCGCTTGCGTTTCTCAGCGAGGGAAGCAAGAGCGTCAATTCCGTACACTCCGAACCATCGATCCCAGAACCTCAGCGGCGTCATGATAATGCCGCTCAGGAACTGCCAGAGCGTGATACGAGGAAAGCGCTTCTCGTCATCGTCATGCATGAGACATACCTCAGGGGCATGATGAACCGGCTGCCCCGATGTAACTTTGTACATTTGAGCGGCGGCATGGATGAATTCAAGAGACGCGGACGACCGGTCGTCACTCCCACTCAATCGTCCCGGGCGGCTTCGACGTGATGTCGTAGGTGACACGGTTGATGCCCTTCACCTCGTTGATGATGCGGGTCGCGACGCGGCCGAGGAAGGTCATGTCGAAGGGGTAGAAATCCGCCGTCATGCCGTCGATGGAAGTGACGGCACGCAGCGCGCAGACGTGGTCGTAGGTGCGGGCATCACCCATGACGCCGACGGTCTTGACCGGCAGCAGCACGGCGAAGGCCTGCCAGATCACGTCGTAGAGACCAGCATTGCGGATCTCTTCGAGATAGATCGCATCGGCCTTGCGCAGGATGTCGAGTTTTTCACGCGTAATCTCGCCGGGGACGCGGATGGCGAGGCCCGGACCCGGGAACGGGTGGCGGCCCACGAAGGCGTCGGGCAGGCCGAGCTCGCGGCCGAGCACACGCACCTCGTCCTTGAACAGCTCGCGCAGGGGCTCCACGAGCTTCATCTTCATTCGCTCCGGCAGGCCGCCCACATTGTGGTGGCTCTTGATGGTGACCGAGGGACCGCCCGTGAAGGACACGCTCTCGATCACGTCGGGATAGAGCGTGCCCTGCGCCAAGAAGTCCGCGCCGCCGATCCTCTTCGCTTCCTCGTCGAACACGTCGATGAAGAGCCGGCCGATGGTCTTGCGCTTGACCTCTGGGTCGGACACGCCTTCCAACGCGCCGATGAAGAGGTCCTGCGCCTGCACGTGGACCAGCGGGATGTTGTAGTGATCGCGGAAGAGCGTCACCACCTGCTCGGCTTCCGCCGCGCGCAGGAGCCCGTGATCGACGAACACGCAGGTGAGCTGGTCGCCGATGGCCTCGTGGATCAGCACCGCGGCCACTGCCGAGTCGACGCCGCCGGAGAGGCCGCAGATCACCCGGCCGGTGCCGACCTGGGCGCGGATGCGCTCGATGGCCTCCTCGCGGAAGGCCTTCATGGTCCAGTCGCCCTTACAGCCGGCGATGTCGCGCACGAAGTTGCGGATGAGCTGCGCACCCTGCGGGGTGTGCACCACCTCCGGGTGGAACTGCACGCCGTAGAACTTGTGCTCCTCGTCGGCCACGACCGCGAAGGGCGCGTTCTCGGACGCGGCCAGAACCTCGAAGCCCTCAGGCAGCTTGGTCACCCGGTCGCCGTGGCTCATCCAGACGGGATACTTCTTGCCGACCTGCCAGACACCCTGGAAGAGCGGGCTCTCGGAGAGAATCTCGATTTCGGCGCGGCCGAACTCCGAGTGATGCCCGCTCTCAACCTCGCCGCCGAGCTGGGCTGCCATGGTCTGCTGACCGTAGCAGATGCCGAAGACGGGCAGGTCCGTGTCGAACAGCTCCTGCGGAGCCCTGGGGGATGCGTCCGCGGTGACCGATTCCGGCCCCCCTGAGAGGATCACGCCCTTGGGCTTCATGGTCCGGATGGCCTCGGCGGCCTTCTGGAACGGCACCACCTCCGAATAGACCCCGTCCTCGCGCACGCGCCGGGCGATGAGCTGGGTCACCTGGGAGCCGAAATCGACGATGAGGATCTTGTCGTGGGTCTGAGTCATGGTGTGTCGCGCGGGCCCTTAAGGGAGGATCGAAAAAGCCCCTGTGCTTTACCCTCATATCAGCCCGGATGTCATGTTTTTTGAGTCCTCTTTTCGCAGACCCGGCCTCTTCCGAACGCATGAGCCCCTCGACCGGCGGGCCGGTCGAGGGGCTTTGCAAGGGGCTTGGCAAGGGGCCTGGATTGCCTAGGGCGCAGGCTTTCCGCCCTAGAACACGACGAAGTCCAGGTTCTTCAGGTTCAGCCGGGGATCGACTTGGGCAAACTGGATCTGGTCCTGTCCACCAATACCGTCAGGGTCGTAATAGACGGCTCCCGTCGACCGGTTGTGTATGATCCTGTCGTTGGCATCGTGAGCCCCCGCCCCCCTGTAGAAAGCGGAAGCGGCGAGCGTCCCCGTCGACAGCGCGGTGAAGATCGCATCGTCGAGGCGGATCGTATCGTTCTTGATCGAGAAGCCCCGGATCCGATCGACGTTCTCCGCAGCATTCAGGGCTGTGTCGAAGATGAAGAGGTCCTTCCCCGACTCGCCGTTTAATCGGTCGTTGCCATAGCCGCCGTTCAGGTGGTCGTTGCCGGACCCCGCAACGATCGTGTCGTTGCCATCTCCACCATTGAGCCTGTCGTTGCCGGACTGCCCCTGCAGCTTGTTGGCGGCGGCATCGCCCGTCAACCGGTCGGCAAAGCGTGTGCCGACGAGCCCCTCGATGGACGTGTATGTATCGCCCGCCGCCGTCCCGGTGTTCCCGGTGGCGTCGGCGAGGTTCGCCGTGACCCCGCGATTACCGGAATTGCCCATATCGTATCGCACGAAGTCGAACCCGTCCCGGCCGTCGAGGGCATCCGCACCCTCGCCGCCGACCAGAATATTGGACGCGGCATCGCCCACCAGCACATCGTTGAAGTCGCTGCCCTGGAGCCCTTCGATGGAGATATACGTGTCTCCGGCCGCATGGCCCGTGTTGATGGCGGGATTTTCCAGGCTCGCCGTGACACCGGCCGGAGCCGATTTGTAGCGGGCGAAATCGAAGCCGCCGCGGCCGTCGAGGATATCGGCGCCGGTGACACCCTCAAGCACGTTGCCGCGGGAGTTGCCGATCAGCGTATCGTCGAACCGCCCTCCGCGCAGACGTTCGATGGATGAATACGAGTCGCCTGCGGCTTCGCCCCGGTTGATCGACCGGTTTGCGAGGCTCGCCGTGACGGGCGCATTCGCATCCCGGTAATCGGCCCAGTCGTCCCCCGGCCCGCCGATGAGGCGATCACGACCCGGTCCACCACGGAGAAGATCATCGCCCACTCCACCGTTCAGGATGTCGTTTCCGCGTCCGCCGACGATGGTATCGTCTCCTCCCAGTCCAATGAGGGTCTCGCTCGCCCTCGTGCCCCTCAAGGCATCGCCACGGTTGGTTCCTGTGCGTACCGCCACTGTTGTTCTCCTTTGGCAGTCGCCCCCTTTCTGAATTGATTATTGTCGCGAGCTTAGATCCGTTTGCAGGACCGGCAACAACTCTTAATGTTTAAGCATATTGGGCAGGCGGAATATTTTCAGAGTTTGCGCGAAAGCTTCTGCTTTCATTCCTGTTTACGGCTGCAATCGGATTGAATGCTTATGATTGCCGTCGGAGCACGGCGATGAAGAAACCGTCGGTGCCGGTCTGCTGCGGCGTCAGCTGGAGCCCATAGGCGGTCCGGCGGGTGGCGTTCTTGAGGAAGCCGAGCGCGGAGATCCCGAGCAGCTCCTCATGGGCGACCGGCTTGAAGCCTTCATGGCGCTCCAGGAAGCCCGAGAGCGCGTCGTCGTTCTCCTCAGGCAGGATCGAGCAGGTGATGTAGACGATGCGGCCGCCCGGCTTCACGAGCCCTGCTGCCCGGTCGAGCACCATCGCCTGCTCCTTGCGCCGAACCTCCAAACTGCCGGGCCGCAGGCGCCATTTCGCATCGGGGTTGCGCCGCCAGGTGCCGATCCCGGTGCAGGGCGCGTCCACGAGGACGCAGTCCATCCGCCCGTCGAGATCGGTCACCGCATCGGCCTTGGCCCTCGGCGTGCGCACCTGGACGTTGCGGACGCCCGCCCGCGTCAGCCGATCGTGAATGGGCGCGAGACGGCGCGCGTCGTTATCGGTGGCGTAGATCTGGCCGTGGTTCTCCATCAGGGCCGCGAGCGCCAGGGTCTTGCCGCCGCCGCCCGCGCAGAGGTCCACCACCTGCTCGTTGGGCTTGACGCCCGACAGCAGCGCCACAAGCTGGGAGCCCTCGTCCTGGATCTCGATCCAGCCTTTCAGGAATTCCGGCTCGGACTGCACGGCGGGTCCGCGCCCGTCCTCGCCCGGCATGATCCGCAATCCCAGGGGTGAGAGTGGCGTCTCGACGGCAGCCAGATGCGGCAGGGCATCGTGCGCCTCGTCGCGGGAGGCAACCTTGAGGGTGTTGATCCGAAGGTCCAGCGGCGCCCGGGTGGCGAGCGCCTGCATCTCAGGGACAAGATCCTCGCCCAGGAGCCGCTGGAGCGAAGGCTCGATCCATTCCGGGAAGTCGCCGGCCACGTGGGCGGGAGCGCCGGAGAGATCGGCCTTTTCCAGCCGCCCGCGCTCATCTGCGGAAAGAGGCTCCGGGGCGAAGCGGTCGCCGGAGCAGAGCGCTGCAATGGCATCCCCATTGAGCCCGCGCTGCAGCCGCAGCATGCCGAGCACCACGGCCCGAGGCGCGCTGTCGCCCATGATCCACGCAGCCGAGGCTTTCCGGCGCAGGGCATCGTAGACGAGGCTCGCGATGGCGGCCCGGTCCTTGGAGCCGGCGAAGCGGTGCGACAGGCCCCAATCCTTGAGGGCGTCGGTGGCCGGGCGTCGCCGGGCGTCGATATCGGCCAGAACCTCGATAGCGGCGGAAAGGCGGGCGGCAGGTGTCATGAGAAAAGCACACTCGAGCTTGGCCGTAGATACGACACAATGTTTCCTATTTTCCGTCCCGAACGGACGTGACTTGAAACGCTACGTGCATTCCGCACGATTCTTCTTTTGGAGACCAACCTTATGTTGATCCGTCTGACCCGTGGCCTCGTCGCCGTCGGCTTCACTCTCGCGATCGCCGCCTGCGCCACCGCCCCGGCCGCCGATATCCAGCCGCCTCCGATGAAGCAGCTCGACGCCAAGACGCAGCTCGAGAGCGGCCGTCGTTACTAACTTCTTGAGCGGGATGGGGGTTGCCCCATCCCGTCCTCACTTAGATGCCAGCTTCCGCCGCAAAGATGCGGACGCCGAAGATCACCCACATGGCCGCCAGGATCAGCACGCCGACCACGAAGGCCATGAAGCGCTGGGAGATCTTGTTCGAGGTCGTATGGATCGCCGCATGAACCAGGCGGCTCACCACGAACATCCATGACATGACCACGAAGAGCATGTCGGCCTTGCGGGTGATTAGCGCCAGGGTCACCAGGGCATAGAACAGCACCGGAAGCTCGAACTGGTTGTGATACGCGTTCTGGATCTGCGTGACGCGGCTGGGCCAGTTGCGCTCGCCGAGCGCGATGTCCTTCACCCTCACTTCACCCTTGCGGAGGTGGCCGACCCGGGTCCGGCCCATCCAGAGCAGCAGAATGAAGGTGAGCCCGACTTGGACGAGGACGGGCAGGATGACGGCGGAGATGGTCATGGACTAGGACTCGCGTTAAGCTTAGCTGCGAGTCGGATAGTTAGGGCTTTCCCGCGTGATCGTCACGTCATGAACGTGGCTTTCGCGCAGGCCCGCGCTGGTGATGCGGATGAACTGCGCCTTTTCGCGGAATTCCGGCAGGGTCGCGGCGCCCACGTAGCCCATGGAGGCGCGTAGCCCCCCGGTGAGCTGGTGCAGCACGCTGGCTACTGGGCCCTTGTAGGCCACTTGACCCTCGATGCCCTCCGGCACGAGCTTGAGGGTATCGCGCACCTCGGCCTGGAAGTAGCGGTCGGCCGAGCCGCGGGCCATGGCGCCCACCGAGCCCATGCCGCGATAGGCCTTATAGGATCGGCCCTGGTACAGGAAGGTCTCGCCCGGGGTCTCGTCCGTGCCGGCGAGCAGCGAGCCCACCATGGCGCAGGAGGCGCCGGCGGCGAGCGCCTTGGCGAGATCGCCCGAGAACTTGATGCCGCCATCCGCGATCACCGGAATGTCGGCCTGGGCCGCCGACTCGACCGCCTCCATGATGGCGGTGAGCTGGGGCACGCCCACGCCCGCCACGATGCGGGTGGTGCAGATGGAGCCCGGCCCGATGCCAACCTTGATGGCGTCAGCGCCTGCATCGATGAGTGCCTGGGCGCCTTCGCGCGTCGCCACGTTGCCGGCAATGACCTGAACGGCGTTGGAGAGCTTCTTCACCCGTGTGACGCTCTCCAGCACCTTCACGGAATGGCCGTGGGCGGTGTCGACCACCACCACGTCGCAGCCCGCATCGATGAGGCGCTCGGCGCGCTCGAAGCCCTGCTCGCCTGTCGTCGTGGCGGCAGCCACCAGAAGGCGGCCTTGGGAATCCTTGGCGGCATTCGGGTAGGCCACCTGCTTCTCGATGTCCTTCACGGTGATCAGGCCGATGCAGCGGAAGTGATCGTCGACCACCAGGAGTTTCTCGATGCGGAACTGGTGCAGGAGGTGCCGGGCCTCGTCCTGGCTCACGCCCTCGCGGACCGTGATCAGCCGGTCCTTGGTCATCAGCTCCGAGACCTTCTGGCCGGGATTGCTGGCAAAGCGCACGTCGCGGTTGGTCAGGATGCCGACGAGCTTGCCCTTGGTGCCGTTGGGCCCGCGCTCGACCACCGGGATGCCGGAGATGCCGTTGTGCTTCATCATGGCGAGAGCCTCGGCCAGGGTCTCGTCGGGGAAGATGGTGATCGGGTTCATCACCATGCCGGACTCGAAGCGCTTCACGAGGCGCACCTGCTCGGCCTGGGCGTCCGGCTCGAGGTTGCGGTGGATGACGCCGAGGCCGCCGTTCTGGGCCATGGCGATGGCCATGCGGGCTTCCGTCACCGTGTCCATGGCGGATGCGATGATCGGCATGTTGAGGCGGATGGTCTTGGTCAGCTTGGTGGCGACATCCACGTCGCTCGGCAGGACCTCGGAGCGGCCGGGCCGGAGCAGCACGTCATCGAAGGTCAGTCCCTCGATGATCTTATCGGCGAATACAGAGGCCATGAACCAACTCCATTAGGGGTGCGCGGATGCGGTAATAACGCTTTGGCGAGTTGGCACGGGTCCGTAGCACGGCGTTCAGGTTTCGCAAAGGGTTGAGAGGCGCATCCCCAGAAGATCTGCAATGCGCCTGTTTGCCCTTTGCATCGGGGTTACACAGCGCCAGAGCCTCGGACCCAAAAGTGGACACCACTTTTGGGATCCATCCGATGCTCATTTTTTAAGCAGCGCATCGTTGGGTGCGGAAAACCGGGTCCACTTTTCCGCACGATGCGCTATGTCCGGCGGTCATGCGTCAATCCCGCCTTCTCCCGCTGATCATCGCGACGGCCCTGTTCATGGAGAACATGGATTCGACCGTGATCTCCACGTCGCTCCCGATGATCGCGCAGGACCTTGGAACGCAACCCATCGCCCTCAAGCTGGCGCTGACCTCCTATCTGGTCAGCCTCGCGATCTTCATTCCCATCTCGGGCTGGATGGCCGACAAGTACGGGGCCCGGACCATTTTCACCGCCGCCATCGGGGTGTTCATGGCGGGCTCGCTCGCCTGCGCCTGGGCCAATTCCCTCGAATGGTTCGTGCTCTCCCGCTTCGTCCAGGGCGCGGGCGGGGCCATGATGGTGCCGGTCGGGCGCCTCGTGCTCCTGCGCAGCGTGGCCCGCAGCGAGGTGGTGCAGGCGCTCGCGACCCTGACGATCCCGGCGCTGATCGGCCCCATCATCGGGCCGCCGCTCGGCGGTTTCATCACCGAGTATGCGCATTGGCGCTGGATTTTCTTCATCAACATCCCCATCGGGATCATCGGCATCGTGTGTGCCGTGAAGTTCGTTCCGAACATCAGGGAAGACGACACGCCGCCGCTCGATCTCATCGGCTTCCTGCTGACCGGTGTGGGTTTCTCCCTGCTGATGCTCGGCTTCTCCACCACCGGGCAGCATCTCGTCCCGGCCGAAATCTCGATCGGATGCATGGCGATCGGAGCCGCCAGCCTGGTTTTCTATGTCTTCCACGCAAGGCGCACTCCCCATCCGGTCCTGCATCTGAGCCTGCTCAAGGTGCCGACCTTTCGCGTCAGCGTCGTCGGCGGCTCACTGTTCCGCATCGGCATCGGGGCCATCCCGTTCCTGCTGCCGCTGATGCTGCAGGTGGGCTTCGGCCTGGGGCCCCTGGCGTCAGGCTCGCTCACCTTCATTGCGGCCGTGGGCGCGCTGTTCATGAAGACGATGGCCAAGCGCATTCTCGAGCGCACGGGCTTTCGAAGGCTGCTCATCATCAACGCCTTCATCGGGGCGGCTTTTGTCGCGGCCAACGGGTTCTTCACCCCCGAGACGCCGCACTGGCTCATCATGATCATCCTGCTGGTCGGCGGCTGCTTCCGCTCGCTCCAGTTCACCAGCCTGAACGCCATCGGCTATGCGGAGATCTCCAACCGGGAGATGAGCTACGCCACGAGCCTGGGAAGCGCCCTGCAGCAGGTCTCGCTCAGCATCGGCGTGGCATTCGGCGCCTTCGTGCTGGAAATTTCCTCCAGCATGGACGGCACACCCGGGATCACGGCGGCCGATTTCGGCCCGGCCTTCTGGGCGGTTGCCACCATCTCGGCCTTGTCGGGCTTCATCTTCCTGCAGCTCTCGCCTACGGCAGGGGCTGAGATGTCGGGGCACAGGGCCGTGGAGCGCAAGCCTGCCGCGACGGGCTTGGGCGACGGGACTACAAATCTCGGTGAGGAGGTAGAACGGCGATAGGATTGCGTTACCATCCGCCTCGGACCAGGAGGCCTTAATGGATCAGCGCATCATCGACCTCTACGACGACTTCACCCACGGCGGCATGAGCCGCCGCTCCTTCCTCGACAAGCTCGCGGCTCTCGCCGGCAGCGCAGCCGGTGCGACGGCTATCCTGCCGATCCTGCAGAACAACTACGCCCACGCTCAGACCGTGCCCGAGACCGATCCGCGGATCACTGCCGAGACCGTGGACATCCCTGGCGGGCAGCCCGGTCTCAAAGGCTATCTCGTGAAGCCGAAGGATGCCGCCGGAAAGCTTCCGACCGTAATCGTCATCCACGAGAACCGGGGCCTCAACCCGCACATCAAGGATGTGACACGACGCATGGCGACCGAAGGCTTCGTCGCACTTGGGCTTGATTACCTCTCGCCCATGGGCGGCACGCCGGCCGACGAGGATAAGGGCCGCGAGATGATCGGCCAGTTGAAGCAGCCCGACGTGATCGCCAATGGCAAGGCGGCGGTCGCCCACCTGAAGGGCCGCCCGGACGGCAACGGCAAGGTTGGAGCCATCGGGTTCTGCTGGGGCGGCGGCGCGGTGAACAACCTCGCGGTCAACGAGCCGAACCTCGGGGCAGGCGTGGCCTATTATGGCGGGCAGCCTAAGGCTGAGGATGTGCCGAAGATCGAAGCCGCGATGATGATGCATTACGGCGGCCTCGACGAGCGCATCAATGCCGGCATACCGGCCTACGAGGCGGCGTTGAAGCAGGCGGGCAAGACCTACGAGATCCACGTCTACGAGGGCGTGAACCACGCCTTCAACAACGACACGAATGCTGCGCGCTACGACAAGACAGCCGCCGATCAGGCGTGGCAGCGGACAGTGGGGTTCTTGAAGAAGAATTTGGCTTGAGGCCATCTAAACAGCGTCATCCCGGACGAAGCGCAGCGGAGATCCGGGATCGTTGGACGCGTGTGGCTCCCTTTTTACCTCTCCCAGTAGGAGAGGTCGGCCCAAACCTCCCCCTCAGGAAAAGGGAGACCCGAGTTACGTCCTGCATACGATCCCGGATCGGCTCCGCCGTCCGGGATGACACCAGGGCTTGAGGCTCAATCCTCGAACGCGTCCACCTGCACGCGCTTGCCGACCATGAAAGCGTCGGCCACGAGGCGGAACGGGGCGTCATCGACCTCCGAGTGGCCGATGGTCAAGAGGGCGTCGAAGCGCCGGTAGATGCCCTGGTACTCGGCAGGCTCCTCCTGCACCATGAGCTTCCCGCCGATCTCCAGGCAGCTGCCGCCATGCGTGAGCTTGAGGGTCAGGCCGGCCTCGGTCTCTACCTCGATGTCCCAGGTCTGTGGGCCGGTCTGGCGCCAGTCGAACACGGCCTGGAGATCGCCCTGCCCGTGGCTCATGGAGAACGTCAGGTTCGCGGCAATCGGTGCGTCGCGATTGGCCGGGAATTCCAGGCTTGAGGTCTTGATGAAAACAGGCTCCGGCATGATGCGGGTCACGATGGAGAGCGCGTTGATGCCGGGATCGAAGACCCCGAAGCCGCCTGCCTCCCAGATCCATTGCTGGCCCGGATGCCAGTGCCGGACATCCTCCTTCCAGGTCACCAGAAGACGCTTGATCGACCAGCCGGCGAGCGCCTTCTTCGCCTCCTCGACGGCCTTGTTGTACTGGGCATGCCAGGTGGTGAAGACCACCTTGCGCATCTTGGCGGCAAGCGCCTTCAGATCCTCGAGCTCGCTTAAGGTGGCGGCCGGGGGCTTTTCCAGCAGCACGCCCTTGCCGGCGAGCAGCGCTTCGCGGGCGATCTGGTGCCGAACCTGCGGCGGGGTGCAGATCGACACCGCATCAACATCCGGCAGCTTCAGAAGCTCGCGGTAGTCTTGGAAGGTATACTTCGCGTCCTCATGCGAGAGCCCGCGCGTGCTCGAGACGGCGAGAAGCTCGAAATCCGGGTTGGCCTTGATCACGGGCAGATGCTGA
Source organism: Microvirga soli (assembly GCF_016734765.1). Taxonomy (GTDB): domain Bacteria; phylum Pseudomonadota; class Alphaproteobacteria; order Rhizobiales; family Beijerinckiaceae; genus Microvirga; species Microvirga soli. The sequence goes on from NZ_JAERQE010000004.1 coordinate 209,500, forward strand.
TCCTGGGCGATCTTCCCGAGACCGATGATCCCGATGCGGTGCACTGCCATGGTCGTGGCTCCTTGAAATCTGAGAGTTCAGGCACAAGCCTTCACTCAGGCGGAAGGCGTTTCGTCCGCCCGTCCCCGGAAACCGGTCGCCATCACATAGAGTTCCGCCGAATCGGTGCGGCTCGCCGCCGGCTTCACGTGGCGCACCACGGCGAAGTCGCGTTTGAGGTCGGCGAGAAGCTGGTTCTCGGTGCCGCCCTGGAACACCTTGGCGACGAAGGCGCCGCCGGGTGCCAGGATCTCGCGGGCAAAGTAGATGGCCGCCTCGGCAAGGCCGATGATCCGCAGGTGGTCGGTCTTCTTGTGGCCGGTGGTGTTGGCTGCCATGTCGGACATCACCACGTCGGCTGGACCGCCCAACATATCGATCAGCCGGCCCGGAGCGCTCTCGTCCAGGAAGTCGAGCTCGATGAACTCGACGCCCGGCATGGGGTCGATGGGCAGAAGATCGATGCCCACCACCTTGCCCTTGGCGCCAACCACCTTGGCGGCGATCTGGGACCAGCCGCCGGGGGCGGCGCCGAGATCGACCACACGCTGGCCGGGCTTGAGGATGCGGTACTTCTCGTCGATTTCCAGCAGCTTATAGGCCGCGCGGGAGCGATAGCCCTCGCGCTTGGCGCGGGCGACATAAGGATCGTTGAGCTGGCGCTCAAGCCATTTCTGGGAAGAGAGGGACCGCTTGTTGGCGGTTTTCACGCGCTGCTTGAGATTACGGACACCCGAACCGGACCCCGAACTGGACTTGGCACTCACCTTGGGCTGCCCCCACGCCAGACGGAATCCTCTCGCATCATGTTCATCAAAATTCCTTCGCGCAGTCCGCGATCCGCGATGCGCAGGCGCTCCGACGGGAAGGCCCGGCGGATCGCTTCCAAAATGGCGCAGCCGGCCAGGACCAGATCGGCCCGTTCCTTGCCGATGCAGGGGTTTGCGGCCCGCTGACTGAAGTCCGAATGCAGCAGGCGATCCATCACTGTCGAGATCTCGCCGTTGCGCATCCACATCCCGTCGACCCGGCGCCGGTCGTAGCGCGCCAAGCCTAAGTGAATGCCCCCGACCGTGGTGACGGTTCCCGAGGTTCCGAGCAGATGGAAGTTGTGGGCGCGTCCCGCTTGGGCGGCCACGAGGGCGAAATCCATGAGGAGTTCTGACACTTCCTCGACCATGCCCTCGAAGCTTTCCGGCGTGACGTCGATGCCGCCATGGCGCTCGGCCAGCGTGACCACGCCGACGGGCAGCGAATCCCATGCCCGGATGCGCTTGCACGGATCGGCGAAAGCGTGCGGCGCGCGGCCATCGAGCCAGGCGATCTCCGTGGAGCCGCCGCCGATGTCGAACACGATGACGGATTGCGCCTTGGGATCGACCAGCGACGCGCAGCCGGTGACGGCGAGATAGGCCTCGGTCTTGCGGTCGACGATCTCGAGATCGAGGTCGAGTTCCTCGCGCACGCGCTCGATGAAGGCGGGGCCGTTCTCGGCGAGTCGGCAGGCTTCCGTGGCCACGAGACGCGCGCGCCTCACATCCTTCGCGGCCATCTTTTCGCGGCACACGCGCAGGGCATCGATCGTGCGATCGATAGCCCCGTCGCTGAGCCGGTTGCCGAGGCCAAGCCCCTCGCCCAGCCGCACAATTCGCGAGAATGCGTCGACGACCCGGAAGCCGAAATGCGCAGGTTCCGCAATGAGAAGGCGACAGTTGTTCGTGCCGAGATCGAGGGCTGCATAGCTTTTGGAAGAGCGTCGCCTGTCCGTCTGCCCAGGACGCTCGGCAGCCCAAGAGGCACCGTTCGCCGACCCATTGAGCGGATCGGGAAGCCGGTCTCCTGCATCTGCTGTCACGTCAGTCTTGACGGTCAAAACGAATTCCCCGCGGCACTCTCAAAGCGTGCCTCTTTGACCAAGAGAGTAACCATCGCCCCACCCTCCTGCCAAGGGTACCCCCTGGAGTTTATGGTTTTGCCTCCGAGCACCGGCCCCAAAAGTGGATACCACTTTTGGGATCAAGCCGATGCTCAGTCTCTAAAAAGGCGCATCGTTCGCTGCAGAAAACCGGGACCACTTTTCCGCACGATGCGCTGGAGGTATCAGAGCGCAAGGCCTCTAAAGCGCTCCGTGAGCCCGCTCAGAACATCCGCGCCTACATTGGCGATGGCTACCCGCAGATGCCCTTCCTGACCGGGACCGAAATAGCTTCCGGGCAGGCATAGAACGCCCCGTTCGGTCGCGAGTCTCTCTGCCACCTGCTGCGCTTCTGTGCCGGAAAAGGGATGCCGTACATAAGCGAAATAGGCGCCTGCCGACTCGATTGTCCATCCCGGTAGAGGCGCGAGTGCGTCCTGAAAAACCTGTGCACGGCGGTTGATCTCGGCCCGGTTGCTCTCACGCCAGTCGCGCAGGCCGTCGATGGCCCAAGGCAGCGCGCCCTGAGCGGTGCGCGGGGGGCAGATCTGGATGCAATCGAGAATCTTGGCCACCTGCTCGATCAGTGCCGCGTCGGCCGTGATCGCCCCAGTGCGGTGACCGGGGATCGCGTAGGATTTCGAGAAGGAATAGAGCTGGATGACCGTCTTGCGCCATTCCTCGTGGGTGAAGAGCCCATGGGAGCGGTTCATGCCCTGCGGCAGAAAATCCCGGTAAGTCTCGTCGATCACGAGGTAAATGCCGCGCTTGGCGCATAATTGCGCGAAGCTCTCGACCACATGAGCCGGGTAGACGGCGCCGGTCGGGTTGTTAGGCGTGACAAGCACGATGGCCCTGACCTTCTCGTCGATCAGCGCTTCCGCATCCTCGATGCGCGGCACGAATCCGTTCTCCGCCTGGCAGGGCAGCGGACGCGGCTCGATGCCGAGCATGTCGAGCGTCATCTGGTGATTGAAGTACCAGGGCGTGGGCAGCAGCACCGCCTCGCCGCGATGGGCGAGCAGCATCATGGCGGCAAAGAACGCCATGTTGCAGCCAGCCGTCACCGCCGTATCCTCCGGGGCGATCCGGCCCTCGTAGATGCGGGACAACTCGGCTGCGTAAGTTTGCCTAAGCGGCGCATCGCCGTTGATGGGGCCGTATTGCGAACCTGCCGCCGCGCCGGCAATGGCGGCCATCCGCTCCAGCAGCTCCGCATGGGGCGCATTGCCCGGCACTGCCTGGGAGAGGTTGATCAGTGGCCCATACGACCCGTCATAGCGCTTGGTCCAGGCCTGCGCCTCTGGGATCGGAGGGCTGCCGACATCGGCGACCAGGGGGTTGATGGCATGGGCAGGACCGCTCGTCATGAAACCGCTCGACTTGGCAAAAAGATAAGGGCAGGACGCCCGGTGAGCCTTCACCGAAACTTCCTGCCCTGCAAGCTTTGTTCAGCCCGGCGTCACGAAGCGGCCGGGCGTGGCGCAAGGACGGTTAGTCCTTCGCGCGCTCCACGTAGGAGCCGTCTTCCGTCATGACCACCACGCGGGTGCCGGCCTGGATATGGGCCGGCACCAGGGTGCGGACGCCGTTCGACAGCATGGCGGGCTTGTAGGACGAGGAGGCTGTCTGGCCCTTCACGACCGGCTCGGTCTCGGTGATCTCCAGGGTCATGCGGGCGGGCAGCTCAATGGCGATGGCGATGCCATTATGGATCGAGAGCATCACGGCCATGCTCTCCTGGAGATAGGCCTTCTGGTCGCCGATGATGTCCTCCGGGACCACGACCTGATCGTAGTTCTCCGGGTTCATGAAGTGGTAGCCCTCGCCATCCTGATAGAGGAAGGTGTGCTCGCGGTCCTCGACGAAAGCGCGCTCGACCTGCTCGGTGGTGCGGTAGCGCTCGGAGACCTTCACGCCGTCCGAAATGCGGCGCATGTCGAGCTGGGTGACCGGCGTGCCCTTGCCGGGGTGGATGTTCTGGGCGGTGAGAACCACATAGAGCCTGCCGTCCATATCGACGACGTTGCCTTTGCGGAGCGTAGAGGCGATGACCTTCACGGGAGGCTTTCCTTGTGACAGATAGGGGCGCGTCGTGAGGGTTGGGTTGTCCTGCCCCCATTGGCACCGAAAAATGCTTTCGGTGCCGCAAGTAGCCTATCTTGGCGCAATTCGCCAGTCCGACCTCGCGGAACCCTTTGGAATGGATAAGCCTATCGCCGCTCCCTCCCCCTGGTGGACACCCCACGTCCACGCGGACCGCCGTCCCTTCCTCATCGGCCGGAACCGGATCCAGGCGGCCCTGCGCGGCTTTTTCGCGGATCGGGACTTCGTGGAGGTCGACACCGCCACGCTCCAGACCTCGCCCGGCAACGAGGCTCATCTCCATGCCTTCGCGACGGAAGCCATCGGGCTCGATGGATCGCGGACACCGCTTTACCTCCATACCTCGCCGGAATTCGCCTGCAAGAAGCTTCTGGCCGCAGGCGAGCCCCGGATCGCGTGCTTCGCCCATGTGTACCGCAACCGGGAGCGCGGCCCCCTGCACCATCCGGAATTCACCATGCTCGAATGGTACCGGGCGGGCGAGAGCTACGAGACGCTCATGAAGGATTGCGGGGAGATCCTGGGCTTGGCGGCCGAGACGGCGGGCACCCGCAGCCTCACTTATCACGGCCGCGAGACAGACCCGTTCCGGGATCCGGAGCGCCTGAGCGTGGCCGAGGCTTTCGAGCGCTTCGCGGGCATCGATCTCCTCGCCTCCATCGACCGCGACGGCGAGACCGATCGGGAGCGTCTGGCCGCCAGCCTCAAAGTGGCGGGCCTGCGGGTGGCGGAGGACGACACCTGGGCGGACCTGTTCAGCCGCGTGATCGTAGAGCGCGTCGAACCCAATCTTGGCCTCGGGCGCGCCACGATCCTGGACGAGTACCCGGTCGCGGAAGCGGCCCTCGCCCGCCCGACCGGCCGCGACCCGCGGGTGGCAGAGCGGTTCGAACTCTATGCCTGCGGCGTGGAGCTCGCCAACGCCTTCGGCGAGCTGACCGACGCGGCCGAGCAGCGCCGCCGCTTTGAGGGAGAGATGGCCGAGAAGATGCGGGTCTATGGAGAAAGCTACCCCGTGGATGAGGATTTTCTGGCCGCGCTCGCCCACATGCCGGAGTCCAGCGGCATCGCGCTGGGCTTCGACCGGCTGGTGATGCTCGCCACCGGGGCTTCTCGCATCGATCAGGTGCTCTGGGCACCCGTGCCGGAGACGGGCCGATGAACGCCATGCGCCCTCTCCGCACTCCGGCCGAGTTGGCCGAGGCCGGCCTCATTACGCCTGAGGAGCTGCCCGAGATCGAGGCGGTGGCCGAGCGCTACGCCGTTGCCATCAGTCCTGCCATGGCCGGGCTGATCGACCGCAATGACCCGAACGACCCCATCGCCCGCCAGTTCGTGCCCGATGCGGCGGAGATGACCACCACGCCCGAGGAGCGGGACGATCCCATCGGCGATCTGGCCCACAGCCCCGTCGAGGGCATCGTCCACCGCTATCCCGACCGGGTGCTGCTGAAGGCCGTGCATATCTGCCCGGTCTATTGCCGCTTCTGCTTCCGCCGCGAGATGGTCGGGCCCCAGGGGCTGGGCACCCTCTCGCCCGAGGCCATGGACAGGGCTTTCGCCTATATCGCCGATCATCGGGAAATCTGGGAGGTGATCCTCACCGGCGGCGATCCGCTGGTTCTGTCCCCGCGGCGGCTTACCGAGATCATGCAGAGGCTTTCCGCCATCGATCACGTAAAGATCGTCCGCTTTCACACCCGCGTGCCCGTGGTGGAGCCGGAGCGGATCGACGAGGCTCTGATCGCCGCCCTTAAATGCAGTGGCAAGACGGCCTATGTAGCGCTCCACGCCAACCATCCGCGCGAGCTGACCTCTGAGGCGCGGGCTGCCTGCGCCCGGCTGGTGGATTCAGGCATCGTGATGATCAGCCAGTCGGTGCTCCTGAGAGGCGTCAACGACGACCCGGACACGCTGGCCGCCCTCATGCGCGCCTTCGTGGAAAACCGGATCAAGCCCTACTACCTGCACCACCCCGATCTCGCGCCGGGCACGAGCCATTTCCGCCTCTCCATTGAGGAGGGCCGCTCCCTCGTGGCGGGATTGCGCGGGCGGCTCTCGGGCTTGTGCCAGCCAACCTACATCCTCGACATTCCGGGCGGGCATGGAAAGGCGGTGATCGGCCCGGATGCGCTGCGCGACAGCGGTGGGTGCTATACGGTCTCGGATTTCCGCGGCCGAGAGCACGCCTATCCCCCGTCAGAGTAACGGAAGCGGTATCGGCATCAACCATAGCCTGATGTAAGATCGCCCATGAGAAGCTCTGGATTGGAGCCCGCCATGGCGAACGATGCGGTTGAACCTGCCCAGCGCGACGAGCATCAGCGAATCGATTCGATCTTCCGCAGCGGTTCCATCACGGCGATCGGCGTCGTTGTCGGCTTCTCCCTGGGATTCCTGAGTCGCTGGGCAGCACTGCCCGGCGAGTGGACCCCTTCGGATCTTGTCTCGGTCGCCTTGATCACCCTGGGCCTAGCCCTGCAGGTCAAAGCGCTGGCCGATCTGCTTCTGGTTTCCTCGCTCCAGCTCAAGCGGTACAACCGCTCAGTGCGGTTTTTCCTGACCGGGCTCATCCTTGTCGGTCTTGGGGTTGTGTTTGCCGTCTTTGCCGATCTTCTCGGCTTCGGCGGCATCGTCCTTCAAGGGTAAGCTCAGTCGAAGCCCGGCTTGCCGCTGCGTCCCTTCTTGATATCCGACCGGCGGCCTTTCGCCTCCAGCCTGCGCTTCTTGGACGCCAGCGTCGGCCGGGTGGGCCGGCGCGGCTTGGGACGCTCGGTCGCCTGTCGGATCAACTCCACGAGGCGCTCCAGAGCATCCTCCCGATTGCGCTCCTGTGAGCGGAACCGCTGTGCGGTGATGATCAGAACGCCGTCATTGGTCAGGCGGCTGCCGGCGAGCCGCTCCAGCTTTTCCTTTACGTAATCCGGCAGCGAGGGTGAGTTGCGCACGTCGAAACGCAGCTGGACGGCGGTTTCCACCTTGTTGACGTTCTGCCCGCCCGGCCCCGAGGCGCGGATGAAGCTTTCCTGAAGCTCGTCCTCATGGAGCGCGATGGAGTTCGTCACCTGGATCATGGGGCCTCTGGCGGAACGCGAACAAAGACAAGTGGAGTATCGGGACCGGAATCCAATGCAAGCTTATCCGGCGCTTGTCGATGGCCTCGATCCGGCTTAAGCGCCTCATGCACGCCGCTTTTGCCGGACTGCCCACGCCCTCCCGCTCCGGATTCCCATGTCGGCCGTCTTCGCCAGCCTGATCCCGACCTTCCTAATCATCGCCACCGGTTGGCTGTGCCGGGCCACGGGCTTCGTCAACGAGCAGCAATGGGCCGGGATGGAGCGCGTCACCTATGTGATCTTCTTCCCGGCGCTCGTCATCGACACCTTGTCGCGGGCCGACCTCTCCTCCGTGCCGGTCCTCGGCGTCGGCGGAGCGCTGGTCGGCGCGATCCTCGCCATGGCGGCGCTGGTGCTCGCGCTACGCCCCCTGCTGGAGCGCCATTTCGGCATCGACGGCCCCAGCTTCACGTCGATCTTCCAGGGCGCGACCCGCTGGAACACCTTCGTGGGCCTCGCCGTCGCCGGCAGCCTGTTCGGACAGCGCGGCATTGCGCTGATCGCGGTGGCCATCGCCGCCATGGTGCCGCTCCTCAACCTGCTGGCCTTTTATGTCTTCATACGCTTTGCCGGCCAGCCCCGGCGCAGCCCTTTCGATATCCTGCGCTCCTTCGTGACCAACCCGTTCATCTGGTCCTGCGCCGTGGGGCTCACCCTCAACCTGCTGGCGCCTCCGCTGCCAAAGCCGATGGCCGCCTATATCGAGATCATCGGCCGCGCGGCGCTGGCTGCGGGGCTCCTGATCGTCGGCGCGGGCCTCGACATCCGGCGCCTTGCCCGCCCGGGCCTTCCGCACGCACTGACGGCGGGCCTGAAGCTGATCCTCCTCCCGTTGATCGCCGGAACCCTTGCAGGCTTTGCAGGCGTGACCGGTAGTGACATGACGGTGACCATCATCGCCGCCTCCGTGCCCTGTGCCAGCGCGGCCTACGTGCTCGCGCGCCAGATGGGCGGCAATGCCGGGCTCATGGCGGAGATCCTGACGCTCCAGACCCTGCTCGCCCTCCTTTCCATGCCGGTTCTCATTTCCCTCCTGGGTTGATAGCAGACCGCCGTTCTGCAACCCAATGTATAGTAAATGGCAGCTTGTCATATTAGCAGTTGCGCTGCTAACTAGGCGAATTGCAACAGTGAGACAGTTTCATCCCTCATGACCAAAGCCCTGCGCCCCTCCGGAAAAGACCCGTCCGCGAATGACGTTGCGGGCGCCGAGGGCGGCGTCCATCCCCGCAGCGGGATGAGCCCGGTGGAAACGGCCCAGTATGTGGCCGAGTTTTCGGCGGAGCTGTCCTATCTCGCCCGCGAGGCCAATCTCGACCTCCTGGCCTACCTGCTCGACATGGCGCGGCTGGAGGCTATCCGGACGGTGCAGTCCGGCGACAAAAACAATTAGATCTGAAGCAGCGACACCGCATTACCGCCATGACGCTCGAGCCGTCCGGCAATTTCTAGTTCCAGCAGGGCCGTCTGCACTGAGCGGATCGACAGTCCGGTTTGCCGGACGAGATCGTCGATGGCCACAGGGGACGGGCCAAGGAACGTGATCAGATCCGCCTGCCCCTCCTGTGCCTCGTCCTCGATCCCGGCATCCGGCATGACGGGCCGCACCGGCGCGCGGGCGATGTCGGGCAGGTCGAGTTCGTCCCAGAGTTCTTCCGATCCAAGGACGTAATGCGGCTCCTCGGCGCTCCGGTCGAGACGCGGGCCCGAGGCGATCAGCGGCTCCAGCACGCTCGTGACATGCTCGACCCCGGCGCAGAGGGTGGCGCCGTCCCGGATGAGATCGTTGGTGCCCTCGGCGCGCGGATCGAGGGGCGATCCCGGAACGGCGAAGACCTCCCGCCCCTGCTCCAGGGCAAAGCGTGCGGTGATGAGCGAGCCGGAGCGGCGCGCTGCCTCCACCACCACAACCCCGTAGGACAGGCCGGAGACGATGCGGTTACGGCGCGGGAAGTCGCGTCCGCGCGGCTCCCAGCCCATGGGCATCTCCGAGATCACCGCCCCGCCCTGCTCCAAAATGGCTTGAAGCAACGGCTCGTTCTGGCTCGGATAGATGCGGTCATGCCCACCGGCCAGCACTGCGACCGTGCCGGTCTCGAGCGTCGCCTTGTGGGCTCTCGTGTCGATGCCCCGCGCCAGCCCGGATATGACCACGTATCCGGCTTCGCCCAGCTGCCGCGCGAGACGCTCGGCGAAGGTCAGGCCGGAGGCCGAGGCGTTGCGCGAACCGACGATGGCGACGGAGGGCTTCGCCAGCACCGCGGCATTGCCGCGAAGCGCAATCAGCGGCGGAGCCGTGTCGATGGCCTGCAGGGTCTTCGGGTAATCGGGTTCGCCCATGGCGATGAAGCGCACGCCGAGGCGCGCGGCCGCGGCTATCTCCTTCTCGGCCTCGGCCCGGCTGTACACCTTGAGCAGCAGGCGCCCGCCGCGACGGGCCAAGTCCGGAAGGGCATCCAGCGCGGCTGCCGCTCCGCCATATTGGTTGATGAGCGCGCGGAAGGTGCGCGGGCCGACATTTTCCGAGCGGATGAGGCGAAGCCAGTCGAGACGCTGCTCATCCGTCAGGATCATGCCTTATCCCTTCTGCCCGATCTTGCCCTCGGTCCCGGCAAGGAGGCGGCTGATGTTCTGGCCGTGCTTCCACCACAGGAGCGCCACGAGCACCACGGCAATCCCGGCCATGCCGGGTTCGCCCAAGAGCCAGAGGATGATGGGCGTAGCGGCGCTGGCCACCAGAGCCGAGAGCGAGGAGTACTTGGAGGCGAAAGCGACGCCGAGCCAGATCAGGCAGAAGATCAGCGCGGCCAGGGGCTTGAGGCCGATCAGGACGCCGATGAAAGTGGCCACGCCCTTGCCGCCCTTGAACCCGAGCCAAACGGGAAAGAGGTGGCCCAGGAAAGCCCCGAGGGCAGCCATGATGGCGAAGTACGGACCCCATTGTGCGGCGATGAGCACGGCGGCCGTGCCTTTCAGGGCATCGGCCAGGAGCGTTGCCGCCGCGAGGCCCTTGCGGCCCGTGCGCAGCACGTTGGTGGCGCCGATATTGCCCGACCCGATCTTCCGCACGTCGCCCAAACCGGCCATGCGGGTGAGGATCAGGCCGAACGGAATCGAGCCCAGGAGATAGCCGAAAAGCAGAGCCGCCAGCAGGTACAGGAGATTGGCCTCGTCAGACATTCACTTCTCGTTACATCGTTTCGCGTTGAAAAACCACCCGGCCCGCAACCATCGTGACGGCCACCTGACCTTCCAAGCGCGCTTCATCGAAAGGCGTGTTCTTGGACAGGGATTTGAGCTGGCGCTTGTCGAGCACGTAAGGCGCATCCGGATCGAACACGATCAGGTCGGCCGGAGCGCCGACCGCCAGCTGTCCGCCGGGAAGGCCTAGGATCTCTGCGGGTTTCGTCGACAGGGCTCGCAGAAGCCGTGGCAGCGAAATGCCATCCGAATGGACGAGGCGCAGGGCTGCTGAGAGCAGGGTCTCGAGCCCCACGGCTCCATCGGCCGCCTCAGCGAAGGGCAGCCGCTTGTTCTCAACATCCTGTGGATTATGGTCCGACACGATCACGTCGATGGTGCCGTCGGCCAGCGCCTCGATCATCGCCTGCCGGTCGTCCTCATGGCGCAGCGGCGGCGAGAGCTTCAGGAAGGTGCGGTAATCGCCGATGTCGTTCTCGTTGAGCGCCAGGTGATTGATGGAGACCCCGCAGGTGACCGGCAGTCCGTTCGCCTTCGCAGCCTTCACGATATCGGCCGAGTCGGCGCAGGAGATCATGGCCGCGTGGTAGCGCCCGCCCGTGAGGCGCACGAGGCGGATGTCGCGCTCCAGCATCACCGTCTCGGCCTCGCGCGGGATGCCCGGCAGCCCGAGCCGCGAGGCGAACTCGCCCTCGTTCATCACACCCTGGCCGACGAGATCGGGATCCTCCACGTGATGGATGATCAGCGCGTCGAAGTCGCGGGCATAGGTCAGCGCCCGGCGCATGACCTGAGCGTTCGTGACGGAGCGCGCACCATCCGTGAAGGCGATGGCGCCGGCCTCCTTCAGACGACCGATCTCCGCCATCTCGTCGCCCTGGAGGCCCTTCGTGAGGGCAGCAGCCGGGCGGATGTTCACCATGGAGGTGTCGCGGGCGCGGCGCACGATGAAGTCGATCACCGCCGGATCGTCGAGGGCCGGGCTCGTGTCCGGCATCGACACCACGGTGGTGACGCCGCCCGCCGCCGCCGCCTCGCCGGCGCTCTTCAAGGTCTCGCGATAGGGCCCGCCCGGCTCGCCGATGAAGGCGCGCATGTCGATGAGGCCGGGGGCGAGGACTTGGCCGCCGCAATCGATCACCTGCGCATCATCGGAGACGGCGACCTGCGGACCAAGAGCCTGGATGACGCCGTCGCGCACCAGCAAGCTCCCCCGTTCCTCGCGGTCGCTGGCGGGATCGATGAGGCGGGCGTTCTTGAAGAGGATGGGTTGGTTGCTCATGACGCCCCTCACCTGTTCGGCAGATGGCTCGCCAGAGCCTCCAGCACCGCCATGCGCACGGCGACGCCCATTTCAACCTGCTCGCGGATCAGGGACTGCGCGCCGTCCGCCACATCGGACGAGATCTCGACGCCCCGGTTCATCGGACCCGGATGCATCACGAGCGCGTCGGGCTTGGCGAAGCTCAGCTTCTCCTGATCGAGCCCGTAGAAGCGGAAATACTCCTTCACGGAGGGCACGAAGGAGCCGTTCATGCGCTCGCGCTGCAGGCGCAGCATCATGACGATGTCCGCGTCCTTCAATCCCTTCTCCATGCTGGTGAATGTCTCGAAGCCGAGCCGCGCGATGCCGGGCGGGATCAGGGTCGAGGGTGCCACGAGGCGCACCCGGGCGCCCATGGCGGCGAGCAGGATCATGTTGGAGCGCGCCACCCGCGAATGCAGGATGTCGCCGCAGATCGCCACAGTCAGCCCCTCGATGCGCCCCTTGTTGCGCCGGATGGTGAGCGCGTCGAGCAGAGCCTGGGTCGGGTGCTCGTGCGCGCCGTCGCCGGCATTCACCACCGAGCAGTCGACCTTCTGGGCCAGCAGATGCACGGCGCCCGCCGAATGATGGCGCACGACGATGATGTCGGGCCGCATGGCGTTCAGTGTCACGGCGGTGTCGATCAGGGTCTCGCCCTTCTTCACCGAGGATGAGCCGACCTGCATGTTCATTACGTCGGCGCCGAGCCGCTTGCCGGCGATCTCGAAGGACGACTGGGTGCGGGTGGAGGCCTCGAAGAAGAGGTTGATCTGGGTCCGGCCCCGCAGGGTCGTCTTCCGCTTCTCGACCTGCCGGCTCACCTCGACCTGTTCGTCGGCAAGGTCGAGCAGCGCCTGAATGTCCAAGGGAGACAGCCCCTCGATGCCGAGGAGATGCCGGTGGGGAAAAACGGATCGGGGGGCGTCTGTCATCTTAAAGCGATGGCTATAGGCGGTCCCGGAAACGGCGGCAAGCAAGGGATTTCGCCCGAGGCCAGATTATGCCCAGGGACTGGTCGCTCCCCGCCTCTATCGCGTTAACCTGATGATACCCTATAGATGCAAGATTGAGACATTTAGAGATGCTCATATTTATCTTCATACAATTCGAGGGGAAGCCCGTCCGGATCGGCGAAAAAAGTGAAGCGCTGGTTTGTGTGCTCGTCGACGCGGACCGGCTCGACGAGAATCCCATAGTTTTCCAAATGGGTGATCATCGGTTCCAGGGCCTTCACCCTGAAGGCGAGATGCCTTAACCCACAGGCTTCCGGTCCGGATGGGCGGGGTGGCGGGTTCGGAAACGAAAAGAGTTCGATTTGAACTGAGCCGAGCTGAAGATCGCACTTCCAGGATTGCCGCTCTGCACGCCAGACCTCACGGATGATCGGAAATCCTAGGATTTGAGAATAGAATTGCTTCGAGCGATCGTAATCAGAGCAGATCATTGCGACATGGTGAATGGCGTCCAGCATCAGACCCTCGCATTCCAGTTTACCGATGATTGACACGGGTTAGGCAAAGTAAAAGGGGCTCTGATGCACCCTATATCTAAACATTATAACAATTAACAAGCCGCTGTTGAGTTGCATGGGGTAGCTGGGACGAAGGCAATCGGGTTGCCGACATAATCTTGGGGCGGCGGATACGATCCCTCTTTTTCTGCTCTAGAATAGATAGTTGTCCCTGGATCGCTGCCGTGCCGAATTTCTCCAACAGTCACGAGGTCTTCAACCAGGCACCGCCCTTCGGGGACGTGAACCTGATCGCGACCAACCGCCCCCTGCTCGATGCGCTCGATGCCCATGGGGCCGATCCGGATGCGGAGGGGCTTGTCGCTTTCGGTGCCGCCTGGGGCTCGGCGGAGCGGATCGATCTCGGGCGGCTCGCCAACGAGAACCCGCCGAAGCTGCGCACCCACGATGCGCGGGGCTACCGGATCGATGCGGTCGAGTTCCATCCGGCCTACCACGTGCTCATGCGGGCGAGCATGGAGGACGGGCTCCATGCCTCGACCTGGGACGAGCCCGGGAGCGGCAATGCCCATGTGGCACGGGCGGCCCGGATCTACACCGCGGCGGGAGTCGAGAGCGGCCATGTCTGTCCGATCACCATGACCCATGCCTCGGCGGCGGCGCTGGCCGCCTCCCCGAACCGGCTCGCCGAATGGCTGCCGAAGATCCGCTCGCGGGATTACGACTCCCGCTTCATTCCCTTCTGGGAGAAGAGCGCCGTCACCCTCGGCATGGGCATGACGGAGAAGCAGGGCGGGACGGATGTCCGCGCCAACACGACCCGGGCCGCTCAGAAGGCCGGAGACGAATATGCGCTGACCGGCCACAAATGGTTCATGTCGGCGCCCATGTGCGACGCCTTCCTGGTGCTGGCCCAGGCGCCCGGCGGCCTCACCTGCTTCCTCCTGCCCCGCTTCAGGCCGGACGGCTCCCTCAACGCCCTTCGCCTGCAGCGGCTGAAGGACAAGCTCGGCAACCGCTCGAATGCCTCCTCGGAGGTCGAGTTTCACGAGGCCTTCGCCTGGCGGATCGGCGAGGAGGGCCGCGGGGTCCGCACCATCATCGAGATGGTGCAGCTCACCCGCCTCGACTGCGCCGTGGCCTCGGCGGGGCTCGCGCGGATGGGGCTCGCGCTTGCCATGCACCACGCCCGGCACCGCAGCGTCTTCCAGAGGAAGCTCATCGACCAGCCGGCCATGCGGATGGTGCTGGGGGACCTCGCCCTGGAAAGCGAGGCCATGACGGCCTTGAGCCTCCGGGCCGCCCACAGCTTCGACCTTCAGCAGACCGACGAACACGAAGCTGCCCATGCCCGGCTCGTCACCCCTGCGGCCAAGTTCGGCATCTGCAAGGCGGCACCACGCCTCCTCTACGAGGCCATGGAGTGTCTTGGCGGTAACGGCTACGTGGAGGAAAGCGCCCTGCCCCGGCTTTACCGGGAGGCTCCCGTCAACGCGATCTGGGAGGGATCGGGCAACGTAATTGCTCTCGACATCCTGCGCGCCGAGACCCGCGAGCCCGAGGTTGCCACCGCCGTGCTGGAGCACCTGATGGCCGATATCCAGGACCTTCCAGGCGCCTCCGAGGCGGCCAGGGACCTCGTCATGGCGCTCCATTCGCCGGAGGCCGAAGCGCGGGCCCGGTTCATCGCCGAGAGGCTGTTCCTTCTGGCCGCCACAGCGGCGCTCGCCCGCTCCGCGCCTCCTGAAATTACCCAGGCTTATGCCCTTACCCGCCTCGCTGCCCCGTCCCGGATGATCGGCGCCAACGATCTCGGGCCAGCCGTGAATCCCTTGCTGGAGAGAGCCTTCGTGGCCATATGACAAAGGTGCGGATGGGCCTGATTTGACTTGTCCGCGATCATCAACCACTTATTCCCGCCCTGCGGCGGTCATGGGCTGACCGCCGGTTACGCCCTGGCAGCAGGGCGTCCGTCTGCTCCCGCGCTTAGGAAGTCGTTCATGAAAGTCCTCGTCGTCGAGTCGCCTGCCAAGGCCAAGACGATCAACAAGTATCTCGGCAAGGATTACGAGGTCCTGGCCTCCTTCGGGCATATCCGCGATCTGCCCGCCAAGGATGGTTCGGTCGACCCGGATGCCGATTTCCGCATGATCTGGACGCTCGAGGACAGGGGCTCGAAGCGGGTTTCTGATATCGCGAAGGCGATCAAGGGGGCCGAGAAGCTCATCCTGGCCACCGACCCGGATCGCGAGGGCGAGGCGATCTCCTGGCACGTGCTGGAGGCCCTGCGCGAAAAGCGCGTGCTGAAGGACCTGCCGGTCGAGCGCGTGACCTTCAACGCCATCACCAAGGACGCCGTGCAGACGGCCCTGCGCAATCCGCGCCAGATTGATCAGGCGCTGGTGGATGCCTATCTGGCCCGTCGCGCCCTCGACTATCTTGTCGGCTTTACCCTCTCGCCGGTTCTCTGGAGGAAGCTCCCCGGCGCCCGCTCGGCCGGCCGTGTTCAATCGGTGGCCCTTCGCCTCGTCTGTGACCGTGAGCTTGAGATCGAGACCTTCAAGCCGCGCGAATACTGGTCGCTGATCGCGACGCTTGCCACCAAGGACGGCGGCGTGTTCGACGCGCGCCTCGTGGGCGCCGACGGCAAGAAGATCACCCGTCTCGACATCGGCAACGGCAAGGACGCGGAAGCCTTCAAGAAGGACCTGGAGCTCGCGACCTTCTCGGTGGCGAACATCGAAGCCAAGCCCGCCAAGCGCCACCCCTACCCGCCCTTCACCACCTCGACCCTGCAGCAGGAGGCCTCGCGCAAGCTCGGGCTGGCGCCGGCCCAGACCATGCGCATCGCTCAGCGTCTTTACGAGGGTGTGGACATCGGTGGCGAGACGGTCGGCATCATCACCTATATGCGTACCGACGGCGTCGACATGGCGCCCGAGGCCGTGCAGGACGCCCGCCGGGTGATCGTCAAGGAATACGGCGACCGCTACGTGCCGGGTGCGCCGCGCAAGTACACCACCAAGGCCAAGAACGCCCAGGAAGCGCACGAGGCCGTCCGCCCGACGGACATGAGCCGCCTGCCGAAATACGTGGCCAAGTACCTGGAGCCGGAACAGGCCCGTCTCTACGACCTGATCTGGACCCGCACCATCGCGAGCCAGATGGAATCGGCCGAGCTGGAGCGCACCACCGCCGACATCACGGCCCAGGTGGGCCCGCGCAAGCTGGACCTGCGCGCCACCGGCCAGGTGATCAAGTTCGACGGCTTCCTCACCCTCTACAACGAGAGCAAGGACGACGAGGCGGACGAGGACGAGGGCCGCCTGCCGCCGATGAAAGCAGGCGATTCCCTGGAGCGCCGCCGCATCGCCGCCACCCAGCACTTCACCGAGCCGCCGCCGCGCTATTCGGAAGCCTCGCTGGTCAAGCGCATGGAAGAGCTCGGCATCGGCCGACCCTCGACCTATGCCGCCGTGCTGCAGACCCTGCGCGACCGCGAATACGTCAAGATCGAGAAGAAGCGGCTCGTCCCCGAGGATAAGGGCCGCATCGTCACGGCCTTCCTGGAGAGCTTCTTCCGCCGCTACGTGGAATACGATTTCACCGCGGACCTGGAGGAGCAGCTCGACCGGGTCTCGAACAACGAGATCGACTGGAAGCAGGTGATGCGCGAGTTCTGGCAGCACTTCTCGGCTGCCATCGGCGAGACCAAGGAGCTGCGCACCACGGAGGTGCTCGACGCGTTGAACGAACTGCTCGGCCCGCACATCTTCCCCGATAAGGGCGACGGCTCCAACCCGCGCACCTGCCCGACCTGCGGCACCGGCCAGCTCTCGCTGAAGCTCGGCAAGTTCGGTTCGTTCATCGGCTGCTCGAACTATCCCGAGTGCAAGTTCACCCGCCAGATCGCCGCCACGGGCGTCGATGGCGATGGCGAAGGCTCGTCGGAGAACGGCGGCCAGCCGGGCGTGAAGGTGCTGGGCCAAGACCCGGAGACCGGCCTCGAAGTCACCCTGCGCGATGGCCGCTTCGGCCCCTTCGTGCAACTGGGCGAAGGCGAGAAGCCCAAGCGCTCGTCCCTGCCGAAGGGCCTCACGCCCTCGCAGGTCGATCTGGAGAAGGCCCTGAAGCTCCTGGCGCTACCGCGTCAGGTGGCGGTGCACCCTGAATCGGGCGAGCCGATCCTGGCGAGCATCGGGCGCTACGGGCCTTACGTTCAGCACGGCAAGGTCTACGCCAATCTGGGTGCCGGCGACGACGTGCTGGAGATCGGCGCGAACCGGGCCATCGACCTGATCGTCACCAAGGAAAGCGGCGGAGGCGGCGCCCGGCGCGGCGCGGCCGATCCGGGGCGCCCCCTGGGTGCGGATCCGGAATCGGGCAAGCCCATCGTGGTGAAGGCCGGTCGCTTCGGGCCCTACGTGACCGACGGCGAGACCAACGCGACCCTGCCGCGCGCCATGGCTGCCGAGGCGGTGACGCTGGACGATGCGGTGGAGCTTCTGAAGGCGCGCCGGGCTGCCGGCCCGTCGAAGAAGCCGTCGCGCGGCCGCAAGGCTCCGGCCAAGAAGGCCGCCGCCAAGGCACCTGCTGCGAAGAAGGCGGCATCCAAGACCTCAGCCAAGAAGAGCCCGGCCAAGAAGGCAGCTCCGAAAAAGGCCGCCACCAAGACGGCTGCCGCGAAGAAGACTGCCAAGGCAGGCTGAACGCGATGGAGCATTGGCTGTTCTGGCTCATGGAAGAGCACGGCGATCAGGTCGAGATCTCCCTGCGCCTGTTGGTGGCGACGGCGGCCGGCATGGTCGTCGGCATCAACCGGGACCTTCACAACAAGCCGATCGGGATGCGGACCCTTGGGCTCGTCTCGCTCGGCTCCGCCCTCGTGATCCTGGCGGGCTCGGTCTATGAGGGGCTGCACTTCTCGCAGGATGCGGTCAGCCGCGTCGTGCAGGGCATCCTGACAGGCTTGGGATTCCTCGGCGCAGGCTCGATCCTGCGGGCCAAGGATGGAACGGAGGTTCAGGGCCTCACGACGGCTGCGACAGTCTGGATTGCGGCAGGCCTGGGCATCACGGCGGGCCTGGGCGCATGGTTCATCACTGTGGCCGGAACATTGGTGACGCTGTTCCTGCTAACCTACGGCACCCGCCTCGAAGCGAGGCTCATCCGTATGTTCGGCAGGAGCCGGAACGCCGACGAAGATGTTCTAGAAGACTAGGCTCAAGCCCACCACCGCAACGGCCGCCATGCCGAGCCAGACCAGGCTCGACCCATAGGAGCGTGATGCAGCCGGTGTGGTATCGGGTTCGTCGAAGGCGAAAGCTTCGCCTGCATTGCGAGCGGCGCGATCGAGGTGAAGCTTCTGGGCCGGTGCCATGTTCGTCCGCGTCATCACGCTCAAATCTCCCGTTAAGCTCATGCTTAACCATTCAACGTGAATGGAATTTAAACAGTTCCGGATGACGGGCGTAAGACAGCCTTTAGGGGAATTCGCCGGTAACCTTTATAGACTAAGCTCACTGTCAAATTTATGGCTTGTGACTGAAATTTGCCTTCATGTTTCCGTTTTGTTCTCGTATAAAAACGGGATGAGAAATAGTGTAAAGAAACGCGAATCATCATCCCGGACCAAGGTCCCAATGACAGACAACGACGATCTCTTCGGGGGCAGCGCTGCCAAGCGCGCCGCGCCTGCCACGGCCCGCAACGCCGCCGTCAAGGTCTCCCGCCAGGCGCCGCCTCAAGGTACGCCGGATGAGGCCGGATATGACGCGTCGGCCATCGAGGTGCTGGAGGGGCTTGAGCCCGTTCGCCGCCGGCCGGGCATGTATATCGGCGGCACGGACGAGAAGGCCCTGCACCACCTCTTTGCCGAGGTGATCGACAACTCCATGGACGAGGCGGTCGCGGGCCACGCGACCTTCATCGAAGTGGAGTTGGAGGAAGGCGGCTGGCTGTCCGTGACCGACAACGGGCGCGGCATCCCCGTCGATCCGCACCCCAAGTTTCCGAAGAAGTCGGCCCTCGAAGTGATCATGACCACCCTGCACGCGGGCGGCAAGTTCGACTCGAAGGTCTATGAGACCTCGGGCGGTCTGCACGGCGTCGGCGTGTCGGTGGTGAACGCTCTGTCGGAAATTCTTGAGGTGGAGGTCGCCCGCGGCCAGACGCTGTACCGGCAGATCTTCTCCCGCGGCATCCCGCAGGGCAAGATCGAGACCGTGGGACGCGTGCTCAATCGGCGCGGCACCAAGGTGCGCTTCAAGCCCGACTGGCAGATCTTCGGCAAGGAGGCTCTTTTCCAGCCCCGCCGCTTGTTCAAGATGGCGCGCTCCAAGGCCTATCTGTTCGGCGGCGTTGAGATCCGCTGGAAATGCGCTCCCTCGCTGGTCGAGGGCGTCACCAACGTTCCCGCGGAAGCGACCTTCAAGTTCCCGAACGGCCTGAAGGACTACCTGCTCCACGACATCGAGGGGAAGGATCTTGTCACGGACCAGCTCTTCTCCGGCAAGATCACCAAGCCCGGCAGCCACGGCTCGCTGGAATGGGCGGTCGCCTGGATGACGAACGAGGACGGGTTCTCGACCTCGTACTGCAACACGGTACCCACGCCTGAAGGCGGCACGCACGAGAACGGCCTGCGCATCGCGCTGCTGCGTGGCCTGCGCGAGCATGCTGAGCGGGTGAACCAGGCCAAGCGCATGGCGGCGGTGACCACCGACGACGTGATGGCCACCTGCGCGTCCATGCTGTCGGTGTTCATCCGCGAGCCGGAATTCCAGGGCCAGACGAAGGACAAGTTGGCTACCGTCGAGGCTGGCCGCATCGTCGAGAACTCCATCCGCGACACCTTCGATCACTGGCTCGCCGCCTCGCCGCAGCAGGCCAACAAGCTGCTCGACTGGGTGATCGACCGGGCGGAAGAGCGCCTGCGCCGCCGCCAGGAGAAGGAGGTCGCCCGCAAGACCGCGACCCGCAAGCTGCGCCTGCCGGGCAAGCTGGCCGACTGCTCCAATGCCGGCGCCAAGGGCTCCGAACTCTTCCTGGTCGAGGGCGACTCGGCCGGTGGATCCGCCAAGCAAGCCCGCGACCGCGCCAGCCAGGCAGTTCTTCCGTTGCGCGGCAAGATTTTGAACGTGGCTTCGGCCGGAAAGGACAAGCTGCACCAGAACCAGCAGATCTCGGACCTCGTCCAGGCACTCGGCTGCGGCCAGGGCTCGCAGTTCCGCGAGGCGGATCTCCGCTACGAGAAGGTCGTCATCATGACCGACGCGGACGTGGACGGCGCCCACATCGCCACCCTGCTGATCACGTTCTTCTACCGTCAGATGCCGAAGCTCATCGACAACGGCCACCTGTACCTGGCCGTCCCGCCGCTCTACCGGCTGACGCAAGGCGCGAAATCCGCGTATGCCCGCGACGAGGCCGACCGCGAGCGTCTGATGAAGACGGTGTTCAAGGGCAACGGCAAGATCGAGGTCAGCCGCTTCAAGGGCCTCGGCGAGATGCTGCCTGCGCAGCTCAAGGAAACCACCATGGACCCGAAGAAGCGTCTGCTTCTGAAAGTGGTGGTGGCCGATGAGGAGAGGCTGGACGCCAGCGACGTCGTGGAGCGCCTGATGGGCAACAAGCCCGAAGCCCGCTTCGCCTTCATCCAGGAACGCGCAGCGTTTGCCGACGAGGCGGATCTGGATATCTGATCGGTATAGTGCGGAGACACACTCAGCAGCTCCTTCGCAACGGGAGTACCAGCATTTAGGCTACTTCCGCTGACGCGGCGGCATAAGGTCTTCTCTTTCAGACAGCTTCAATAGAAAAGGCCGGCACTGTGAGGTACCGGCCTTTTCTGTTTGTGGATCGGGCTTCTACCCTATGGCTGGATGTCAGAGGGTATAGAGGCCGAAGCTGGAGGCCGAGAGCGCCAGATACTTGCCGATGGTGGCAAACTGCACCTGTGCGCCTGCCCCGGTGCCGTCGGCATCGTAGAACAGCCCGCCCGTGGCCTGGTTGTAGACAATCCGGTGCTGCGCCGTCGACGCCGCAGCCCCGATGGTGAACGCCGTCGCCGGCAGCTTGTCGTTCAGGTAGGACCAACTCGTGTCCGTCTCCTCGAGCAGCACAGCCGGGAAGGCCTGGAAGATGTGCGTCTCCAGCATGATCTTGTCGCCCTCGGCCACGCTGAAGTCGTTGACGACGTCGACGTTTCCAGCACCCAAGGCGCTGTCGAAGCGGAACTGGTCCGCACCGGTGCCGCCGGTGAGCCAGTCCGAGCCGGCACCGCCGACCAGGATGTCACGCCCCTCGCCGCCCGACAGGAAGTCACCGTCGGCCAGGCCATAGAGGGTGTCGTTGCCGTTGTGGCCGAACAGCTCGTTGTAGCCGCCGTTGCCGGTGAGCACGTCACCGTAGGACGAGCCGCCCAGCCCCTCGATGTCGAAGTACATATCGCCAGCGGCGTCGCCGGTGTTGCCGGACGAATTCGACAGGTTGGCCTTCACGCCTGCTGTGGCCGCGTAGTAGGTGGCAAAGTCATAGCCGGCGCCACCATACATCCAGTCGGCGCCACCACGGCCCTCGAGCGAGTCCCAGCCGCCATGGCCGTAGAGCTCGTTGCCAAGATGGTTGCCCACCAGCTCGTCGTTGTAGGCCGAGCCGCCGATGCCCTCGATCGAGACATAGCTGTCGCCGGCCGCATCGCCCGTGTTGCGCCAGGCGTTGAGCAGGTCGACCACCACGCCCGTTGTGGCGCTGCCGTACTCGGCATAGTCGAAGCCATTGCCGCCATCGAGCAGGTCGGCGCCAGCGCCGCCGATCAGGTTGTCGTTGCTGTCGCCGGCATACAGCCGGTCGTTGCCAGCAAGCCCTGCGAGCATGTCCTCGCCCCAGCCGCCGTAGATGGTGTTGTCGACGGCATTGCCGGTGAGCCGGTCGGCGTAGTTGGAGCCGTAGAGGCCCTCGATGCTCTCGTAGGTGTCGCCGGCGGCCTCGCCGGTGTTCTGGGAGGCATCGGACAGGTTGGCCGTCACGGCTGTGGTGTAGGCCACGGCATCGTAGCCGTCGCCGCCATCGAGGCGATCCGCTCCGCCCCCGCCTGTCAAGACATCATTGCCGATGCCACCAAGGAGAAGATCGCTCGCATCGCTCCCCTTGATATAGTCATTCCCGCCATTGCCGTTGAGAATTCCTGCGCCCTGTATAGCGTCGTCGGTACCAGTCCCTTCTATACTTTCGATATATTTTCCGGTGAGCCCATCGAATATAAGAGTATAAACAAAGCCATCAAAAGTGGCGGTCAACTTATGACCGTCGGTGAGAGATTCTAAAGTTTCATCAAGCCATATTTCTAGTTCGATATTTGAGTAGCCTCCTAGAAAGAAATTATTGTCAAAAGTCCACAACCCATCATTGTGAAGGGAGGGATCACCAAATGAAATCCAAATCGAGTGGCCGCCAGAAAGACTCATATCTTGCCAGGGCGTATAATTAATTACTAGATCGAAGGTTCCAATCCCGATATCCCCCAGAGAAATGGTCCCCCCCGTGCTCCCAGATGAGGGACTCGGCGAACTAGTCCCATTGCCTCCCGCCCCATCGGAATTGGCCTGTCCTGACCCCACCTCACCAGTAATTGGCGTGTGAACGACCTGAGTCCCGCCATACATCCCCCCTGGCAACGCTCCACCCATAATCCTACCCAATTCATTTTCCAGGATAACGCTAGCAAACATTTGACTGCCTCCGTTTGAACTTATCAGCGAGTCAAAGCCGTAACGTCCTGAGGATTAATGTATACTCCAAGAACGGATAGTATTCCCATGCGACACAGGATGGCACGACTCCTGCGAGTGCCTCAACGCACATGGCTAACATCTCCTGATCCGGGAATATGGGCATCAAGAACATTCACGATAACTGGGGAACGGATGAGTTTCACTAAGAGCGAGTAGTCTTATAAGGCTCGCCCAAAATATTTTATATCATTTCGACCCAATAAAAATTTCTAACAAACTTGGAACCATCCTCTGACAAACCCGTTGTACAAGCTCACCGGCTCATTCTGCCCCCACGGGCCGGTCCCTCAAGGCTCCCTCGCGGGGGCCTTATTTTTTACTTGAACGGCCTGTCACCTCCACATGGACCTCTTGGCGCTCCCGCGCGTCATGACAAAGACAGCCGCCGGGCTGGTCGCGGCCAAGCTTGCATGCGACAAGACCAAGTCAACCGAACGAGTTCCTCCCTTGGCTAAACGTCCGAACGCCCAGATCAACCTGCCCTCCCGCGAAGAGGTCGTGTCCTTCATCACCCAGGCCCAGGGCAAGGTGGGAAAGCGCGAGATCGCCCATCGCTTCAATATCAAGGGCAGTGACCGCATCTGGCTCAAGCAGATCCTCAAGGACTTGGAGATCGAGGGCGTTGTCGATCGTCGCGGCAAGACCATGCACAAGGCAGGCCAGCTGCCCTCGGTCGTGATGGCAGACATCACCAGGCGGGATCGGGACGGCGAGTTGATTGCGGTGCCGACCGAGTGGGACGAGGAGGAGCACGGCACGATCCCGACGATCATCATCGTGTCGCCGCGCAAGCCGCGCCCCGGCATGCCGGTCGCCGGCCTCGGAGACCGGGCGCTCCTGCGGGTCGATCCGCTTAAAGCCGGCGACATCCACCGCTATTCCGGCCGCGTCACCAAGATCATCGCCAAGAAGCAGGCCCAGGTGCTCGGCATCTTCCGCAGCCTGCCCGAAGGTGGCGGCAGGCTGATCCCAGTCGACAAGAAGGCGCGCGGTGAGGAACTGCAGATCAGGCCCGGCGACGAGGCCGAGGCCCAGGATGGCGACCTGATCGCCGTCTCCATCGTCAAGCACGGCCGCTTCGGACTGCCGACCGCGAAGGTGAAGGAGCGCCTCGGCTCCGTGAAGTCCGAGAAGGCCGTGAGCCTCATTGCGATCTTCGCGCACAACATTCCCAACGAATTTCCGAAAGCGGTGCTGGACGAAGCCGCGGCTGCGAAGCCTGCCACCTTGGACGGCCGCGAGGATTGGCGCGCCCTGCCCCTCGTGACCATCGATCCGCCGGACGCCAAGGATCACGACGACGCCGTCCATGCGGTGCCAGACGATGACCCGAACAACCAAGGCGGCTTCATCGTCACCGTGGCGATTGCCGACGTGTCGGCCTATGTGCGCCCCGGCTCCGCCATGGACGGGCAAGCGCAGGAGCGCGGCAACTCGGTCTACTTCCCTGACCGGGTCGTGCCCATGCTGCCGGAGCGGATCTCCAACGATCTCTGCTCCCTGAGGCCTCGCGAGGATCGCCCTGCCCTTGCGGTCCGCATGGTAATCGCCCCCGACGGGCGAAAGATCCGCCACAGCTTCCACCGGGTGATGATGCGCTCGGCCGAGAAGCTCTCCTACCAGCAGGCTCAAGCCGCCATCGATGGCCGCCCGGACGAGTTCACGACGCCGATCCTCGACACGATCCTCAAGCCCCTGTGGGCCGCCTATGGGCTGGTGAAGAAGGCGCGCGACATTCGCGAGCCGCTCTTCCTCGACCTGCCTGAGCGCAAGATCGTGCTCAAACCCGACGGCACCGTGGACCGGGTCTTCGTGCCCGAGCGGTTGGAGGCGCACAAGCTCATCGAGGAGTTCATGATCCTCGCCAACGTGGCGGCGGCGGAAGCCCTGGAGCAGGCGCAGTCTGACCTGATCTACCGGGTTCACGACGAGCCCTCGCTGGAGAAGATGCGCTCTTTGAGCGAGGTGCTCGCCTCCATCGGCCTCAAGATCCCAGGACAGGGGCCGATCAGGCCCGAGCTGTTCAACCGCATCCTGCGCAGCGTCGACGGCTCCGAGCACCAGCTTTTCATCAATGAAGTGGTGCTGCGCTCCCAATCCCAGGCTGAGTATTCGGCAGAAAATTACGGCCATTTCGGCCTGAACCTGAAGCGGTACGCCCATTTCACCTCCCCCATCCGGCGCTATGCGGACCTCATCGTCCACCGGGCGCTCATCGCGGCCCTTAAGTTCGGTAAGGATGGCCTGCCCGGGAGCACCACGCGGGCGGAGCTGATCGAGATCAGCGCCAAGATCTCGGCGGCTGAGCGGCGGGCTATGGCGGCGGAGCGTGAGACAATCGACCGCCTGATCGCGCACTTCCTCGCCGACCGGATCGGGGCCACATTCGACGGGCAGATCTCGGGCGTGTCGAAGGCCGGCCTCTTCATCAAGCTGCATGAGACCGGCGCGGACGGCTTCGTTCCGGCGGCCACCATCGGCAACGACTATTATCGCTACGACGAGACCACCCACTCGATGCGCGGCGAGGATACTGGCGAGACCTATCGGCTTGGCGACAAGGTGGAGGTGAAGCTGGTGGAGGCGGCGCCCGTGGCGGGCGCGCTTCGTTTCGAGCTCCTCACCAAGGGCCGGGTCACGAGCAAGACCGGTGGCGGCGGCCGAAAGGGCGGCAAGCGGCCGGCTCGCCGGGCCAAGGCGGCTGAAGCCTCGGCCCGCTTCCCGACCCGGGTGAAGGTCAAGCGGCGCGGACGCGCCTGACAAGAAGGACGAGGCATGTCTTTGACGATCAAGACCGCAGCGGCGGCGGATGCGGGCGAGGTGAAGGCCGTTCCCGCCATGCGGCGTGGATTCCTGGGTCATTGCCCAGCCTGCAACAAAGGCCGGCTGTTCGGACGCTTTCTCAAGGTCGTCGATCAGTGCGAAGCCTGCGGGACGGAGCTTCACCACCACCGGGCCGATGACCTGCCACCCTATCTGGTGATCTTCATCGTCGGCCATCTCATCGGCTACGGCATCCTCATGACGGAGACCAAGCTCGAGGTGCCCATGTGGGTGCATCTGGCCACCTGGCCTGCGCTCACGCTGATCCTGTGCCTCGCGCTGCTTCAGCCGGTGAAAGGCGCTGTCGTGGGGCTGCAATACGCGCTAGGTATGCATGGCTTCGGGGCAGCCCGCGCCAAGAAGAACGACGAGGACAATTGAACGTGACGGATATCGAAACCCTGGCGAAGATGGATCGCCTCGTTTCCGCTGAGACCAACCCCAAGGCTCCCGTCCTCCGCCCCGTCGACGCCGCGACCCTCATCATCATCGACCGCAAGGCGAAGACCCCGAAGGTCCTCATGGGCAAGCGCCATGCGGGGCTGAAATTCATGCCGGGCAAGTTCGTGTTTCCCGGTGGGCGCATCGAGGCCGGCGACCGTTCCATGACGGTGACGGGCGCCCTCCACCCCCGTGCCGAGCAGGCCCTCATGGCCCGGGTCACCCGGCCCTCGGCCCAGCGTTGCCGGGCTCTCGCCCTCGCGGCTGTGCGGGAAACCTTCGAGGAGACCGGCCTGATGCTCGGCACCAAAGAATACGGCAGCCCGGAGCGCGCGCCAGCCGGCACTGTCTGGACGACGTTTCAGGAGCGGGGTGTCCATCCGGATCTCGAGGCCCTTCAGTTCATCGGCAGAGCCATTACGCCGCCAAAGCGGGTCAGGCGGTTCGACACCCGTTTCTTCTCCGTCGACCGCACCGCCATCGCTGACGAGGTCGAAGGCGTTATCGGGCCTGAAGCCGAGCTTGTGGAACTGGCCTGGGTGACCATCGATCAGGCCAAAGCCTTGGACCTGCCGCCCATCACCACGGTGATCCTCGGAGAGCTGGAAGCCCGCATCGCCGCCGGATTCGCTCCCCAGCTCCCAGTTCCTTTCTTCCACCAGCAGCGCGGACGGTTTGTCAGGGAACTGCTGTAGCCTGGATTGTCAGCCCGGACGAAGCGTAGCGAAGATCCGGGATTGCTAGCAGGGGAAAGGCGCCACTCTCGTCCAGCGATCTCGGGTTCTGCTTGGCAGCTCCGGGATGACGTTGAGGGTGATAATCCGTCCCCTTCCTGCCCCTCGACCCTTGACTGGGCCCCGATATTCAGGCATGGGAACCGCACGATTTTCCGGCCGGGTTCGCCCGGCCTTTGCGTTTCGGCGATGCCTTGAGCCTCCCGAACTGCCGAATAGCACAAGAGGTCCTGAACCATGGCCAAAGCCGCAACGATCAAAGTGAAGCTCGTCTCCACCGCCGACACGGGCTATTTCTACGTGACGAAGAAGAACTCGCGCACGATGACCGAGAAGATGAGCTTCAAGAAGTACGACCCCGTCGCGAAGAAGCACGTCGAGTTCAAGGAAGCCAAGATCAAGTAATCGGCTTTACATCGAACCGCTCAATTAAAAACCGCCCGACAAGGGCGGTTTTTATGTTTCCGAGGGATGAAAGGGCAGCCCAGATAGGTTGCCCTCTGTGCCGCTCAGCGGCTCGAACGGGTGTCTTCCCAGCGACGAACACGGTCCATCTCGCGGATCTGGCGGCGGCTTATCGAACCCGTGCTAACCACATCCCGGCGATAGGCCCGGACGACACGGGGACGGTCGCGATCACGATAGACCACCCGGGTGCGGTAACGCGGCTCGCGATAAACCACACGTGTCGCCATGCGCGGCTGACGGTAGACAACGCGGGTCTGGTAGACCGGGGCAGGCTGGTAGACGACTCGGGTTACGGGCGCAGAGTAATAACCGTAAGCCGGATAGTTATAGGCCGGATAGGCCGCCGGATAACCGTAGCCGTAGTTGTAGGAGGTACGATAGCCGTAACCCGGACCGCCGTATGGATAGGAGCCGTAGCCGTAGCCGTAACCGGGATAGGCATAGGACGGCGTAGCCGCAGCGGTGAGCAGACCGCCGAGAACTGCCCCGCCGATCAGGCCGGCCGCAACCGCGCCGCCGTTGTTCCAACCGCCACGGTGGTAGCGTCGGTACTGGGCGTCGGCTGTTCCGACGCTTCCGACAGTGATGATGGCAACACTGGCCAGTAATGCGAACTTCTTCATGTTCGACCTCGTGAGAAGCGGCAAATACCCTTCAATGGAAAACCAATTCATAACTTGAGGTTTGGTTCGCAGCTTGGCTGCCAAACCCTTATCTTTATTTGCGAAATCACGCTTTTCTGAAGATTCGTTCAGAATTGCTGGACGCTTGAAGTAACAGAGACCCTGCAACAAGGCTCCGCGCCTTCAGGAGGCCGAACAGCTCAATGCGCATAGACCTGCGAGCGCGGGAATATAGTATTCCCGGCCACTACCTGGGCAATCACGCCGGCGATCTTGTCGCCGCCCTTCGCGGAGGGTTCGATGGGATTGGCATAATCGTCAGGCTCGTCGCAGATGAGGCGCAGGTCGATCAGGGGGAGCCTGCGGGTGAAAGCCTCACGGGTGATGACGTCGTTGAAGATGGACAAAGCCGTCACCACGAGGCGCTGCTCCTGGGGGTCGGGAAAGCGGGCGTCGTAGATCGTGCAGATTGCGGTCGGCAGCCGCTGGTCGAGAATGCTGTCCAGCATGGCGCGATAGTTGCGGGAAAACTCGTCCTGTACAGCGGCAAACTTTCCAATCACCTCGGCAACGGAACGTGCGCTCTCGCGCAGGATCCCGCTGCTGCGCCGCGCATCGTTGCCCCCGACGCTCACAATGAGATGGCTTGCGTCTGAGGGCACCCGGGACATCTGGCTTAGGACCCCTGTCGTGACGGCGCCGTCGACCGCGCAGAGCGTTGCCTTCCACCCTGCGGGCAACTTTGCCCGGATCTGCTTGATCACATCCGGCTCGCCGCGCCGCACATAGGCGCCGTTGTCGAAGATGCTGTCGCCGAGCAGAACAACGTGGGTCATCAGCCTCTCTCGAGGAGCCGGTTCAGGGTTGGAACGAGGTGGGTCGTCAGATACGGTTTGGCGACGAATTCGCCGCCCGGCGGTACGGGACCCGAGGTGGCGTCGGAATGGCCGGACATCATCACCACCGCGAGGTCCGGCCAGCGCCTGCGCGCCAAGCCGGCGAGTTCGTGTCCGTCGATCCTGCCCGGCAGGTGAGCGTCGGTCACGAGGCCATCAACCGCAGGCGAGACTTCGAGATGCTTCAGGGCTTCGTCCGAATCCGCTGCCTCCAGAACGTCAAAAGAGGCGTCCCGCAGGTGGCTGGCAATGGCCTGCCGGATGGTCGGCTCCTCGTCCACCAGAACGATCACCGGAAGTTGGTTTTGCGAAGGCACGCGCCCGTTTCCCATCTCAAGAAGAAAGCGTGCTGCGACAACTGAGGGAAAGCTGTCCTTGTTCCGCAGCGCAGTCCCTGCCCGTCAGACCGGAACGGGGTGTCGCAGGCGGACGTTGATCCTAGGCCCGATGACGGGCCGAGGAGAGATCAGATGATCGAGACACTCAAGGTATCCTTGCTGACCATGATGCTGACGGTCTGGAGTGCCATCGCCATGGCCCAGACATCGCCGGGCGGCATACCCGGAACACCAGGCGGCGGAACGACCTCCCCGTCGGGTACGACGACGGGTACCACTCCGGGCACGGCTGCAGGGGAAGGCATGGACTGGGTCTGGATCATCGTCGCAGTGGTCGTGGTTGCGGCCCTGCTCTACTACTTCCTCGGGCGTGGCCGCAGCACACGAGTTTGACGGCGCGCCTTACTAGCAGTCAGGCTGGCGGCGTCCCGCTGCCGGCCTGGAAGAACGGCCTGAAGTTCTCCAGCCAGGATGCCAGCCACATTTCGAGGGCTTGTCTGGCGGCCTGTTCCGTAGGCCCATAACCCCAAACGTCCTCCTGCAGAGGCGTCGACCAGATCCAGAACCGGTTGCTGCCGTCATAGGCCACGCTGCCCACCTCGACGGATCCCACGAAACCGACATGGCGGTTGAGCGGCACGCCAGCCACCTGGTCCTGACGCCATTCGATCCTGCTCATCCGCCGCCGAATCCTCTCCATGACGTCCGGCGAACTAGAGCGGACAGGTACCGACACAAGGCCAGGTCCTCACGGAACAGGCACGCACTCCTGACGTTGGCGAACAGACATTGAGGGAGAGATCCGGTGGAAGGCGGGGCGATTTGGCTGACGATGATCGGCACGATCATCGTGCTGTCCGGCCTCATTGTCCGGCTTGCCACCCTGCTCCGTCGCCGATCCCTCAAACGATAGCACCCGAAAGGACGCAAACTTGAAGCTCGAACTCATCCACAAATGGGCCTGCCCCTACTCGGCCCGCGTCCGCGACTTTATCGAAGAGCGCGGATTGAAGGACCAGATTGCGTTCACAGAAGTGACGGAGACGGAAGACGCGAAGAACAGGCTCGCGCAGCTGACCGGAAAGACTCAGGTGCCCTGCCTCGTCGTCGATGGGGAGCCGATCCTGGAAAGCCGGGACATCATTCAGTGGCTCGATCAGAACATCGGCGGCGCACAAAACGCTGCCAAGGCGTGAGAGCATGATGCGTTTCCTTCCTACCCGCGTGCATGGCGTGATCGACTACCTGTGGGGCATCGCGCTCATGGCGAGCCCCTGGCTCTTCGGCTTTGCGGATGTGCCGGCCGCCACATGGGTGGCCATCGTGTTCGGCGCGGGAGCAATCCTGTATTCCGCTCTGACCGCGTACGAACTTGGCGTCCTGAAGATCCTGCCGATGCCCTTGCATCTCATCCTCGACGGGCTCGGCGGCGCGGTGCTGGCCGCCTCTCCGTTCCTGTTCGGCTTCGCCGACCAGGTGCTATGGCCGCATGTTCTTTTCGGCTCGTTCTCCGTCGTCGCGTGCCTTGTCACACATCTCGAACCCATGTTGACGACAGGCCACCGCGAACCGGCCTGAATACCCAGGAAACGCCGTTGACGGGCATTCCGGGCAGGAGCAGCATCATGGCGCCACAAGGGAGGCCGCCATGTTCGAGAGCATCGTCCAGGCAAGTGAGGCTCACCGTCAAAGCGCCCATGAGGTGGTGAGATCCCTCAGGATGGCCCTGAAGGGCTGCCCGGAATGCCGAACCACGCAGATGATCGCGTCACCGAGCCTCGGCATCTGCGACGATTGCGGGGTGGATCTGGTGGCCCTGCCCCGCTGACAGACCCGCTCGACCAGACATCATTCCCGTAGCCGGTTCTTCCAACCGCCATCTATGCTCGGTATTCGGAGAATCGGATGGCATTGTCTGGGTGGATCAAGCGGGCAGGCGAACGCATCGGTGCGTGGAGCGCGGAGATCAAACTGGCTCTGCGGGTTACCATCGCGGGTGTCCTTGCCTATGCGATCACCCGTTTCTTTTCTATGCCGCAGGGCTATTGGGCCGTCATCACGGCCGTCGTCGTCATGCAGGCGAGCGTTGGCGGCTCTCTCAAGGCCGCTATCGAGCGGTTCAGCGGCACGCTTGCGGGAGCCATCTATGGCGGCGTTATCGCCGCTGTCATCCCGCATGGCTCGGCCCTGACCCTTGGGATCGGCATCGTTGTGGCCGTGTTCCCGCTGGCGCTGCTTGCGGCCGTCAAGCCGGCCTTTCGTGTGGCGCCGATTACCTCGCTCATCATGCTCCTGCCGCCGACGGGACAGGTGATCGGCCCCCTCGCCTCCGCCATCGACCGGGTGCTGGAGATCACGCTCGGCAACGTCGTGGGGGTGCTTGTCTCCTTGTTCGTGCTTCCAGCCCGGGCCCACACCCTGATGACCGAGGCGGCCGCCAAGGTTGTGTCGCTCAACGCGAATCTCGTAACTGTTTTCATCGACGAATTGACCGCCGGCCCGACAGATCGCCCAGCGCTGCAGAAAATCCATCCCCAGATCCGCTCCGCCCTTAAGAAGGCGGAAGCGGCCGCCGAGGAAGCGACGCGGGAACGCCGGACCCACCTCACCGAGGCACCCGATCCCGAGCCGCTCATTCGCACCCTCTACCGGGTGCGTCATGATCTCGTGATGATCGGCCGCGCCGCCTCTAGCCCTCTGCCCGATCCGGTCCTGGACCGGCTCAAGCCTTCGCTCATGGCGCTGCATCAGGCCACGCGCACGCTGCTCCTGAACTTGTCCGATTCTCTCCGGCAACACACGAAACCGCCGGACGCAGAAGCTTTCCGCGCAGCCCTGGAGGCCTTCACCGGGGAGGCGGACGCGCTCCGGGCTGATGCACTCGTCCGCGAGTTGTCTGCAAAGGCGTTCGGACAAGTCTTCGCCCTGGGCTTTGCCTTCGAGCAGTTTCAGAAGAACTTGAGCGACCTTCTGGCCCGCACCGACGAACTGGCGTCCCGGCGCACCACGACGGCGCCGTGGGCTTGATCTGCCTGTTGCTCGAAGAAGGCTGCAGAGCGCACTGGAGCCTCCTTCGAAACGGTCCGTGACGTGACGTCCTCAGGATGAGAACTGAGGGGTGGTCTTACCTCTCGTAGAGCGGCACCAGCTCCATTTCCGGCACCAGCACGAGCCCCTTGTCGGTGATGCGGATCTCAGGGATCACCGAGAGCGGGATCAGGTTGAAGCCCATATAGGCGATCTTGCAGCCGGCCTTCTCCCAAGCAGCTTTCAGCGCCCGCGTTTCCTCGGCCACCTCGGTTACGCGTTTGTCGGAGAGAAGGCCTGCGATGGGCAGCGGCACCATGGCGACGACCTGGCCCTGATCGACCACGCAGACGCCGCCCTGACCCTCGATCAGGGTCTCAAGCGCCACACGCATATCGGCCTCATTGGTGCCGGCCACGATAACGTTGTGCGAGTCGTGTCCGACGCTGCTCGCAACTGCACCGCTCTTCAGGCCGAAATCCTTCAGCAGCCCATGCGCCACGCCCATGCCGCCCGTGCGGCCATGGCGCTCTATCACGGTCACGAAGGTGAGGTCGTTCTTCGTCAGCAGAGCGTCCCAGCTCTCTTCCTTCTGCAACTGCACCTTGTCGTGGAAGAGAACGATGCCCGGCAGCGCCACGCGGATCACGTTGGCCGTGCAGGCCTCTGTCGGCAGGTCGGGGATCAGCTTCGGCACGCTGGGAATGTGGACCGTGCGATAGGCCTCCTGCGGATAGCGGTAGCGGTTGGAGAGCGCCTGATCGAGCACGGGCGTAATCTTTTTCCCCTCGACCACGAGTTCGCCGCCATACCAGGTGTTCTGCACGTCGAGATCATCGTTGAGCAGCACGAGATCGGCCCGGCGTCCGCCGCCGAGGCCGCCGATCTCGCCGTCCATGCCGAAGCGCGTGGCGGGATGGAGCGAGCCCATGCTCCAGGCCTGCTCGCGGTTCATGCCGGCGCGGCGCGCCTCGCGCGTCACCCAGTCCATGCCGAACAGCATGAGGTCGTCCGCGTCGCGGTCATCGGTGCAGACGCAGATACGCTTATGTGAAGAGCCGAGCTCCGTGATCGTCTTGATCGCCTCCGGCAGCGAATGCCATGGCGTCGTCGGCGGGCCGCCGCGCAGGAAGATCCATACACCGGCATCGAGCAGATCGTCCGCGATGTCTTGATCGATGGCCTCATGCGTGTCGGTTACGCCGCTTGCCGCATAAGCCGCCACGAACTCGCGCCCATAGATGTGGCCTGAGACCGGCTTGCCACGCACCAGCGCTGCCGCGAGGATCGCGTGGCTGCGTTCGTCGCCCATGGTGACGGGCACGAAGTCCATCTTCTCGCCGAGGGCTGCGGCTTCCGGCCAGCGGTCGAAGAGTGCGGCGATCTTTTCGGGCGTCAGGTCGCCGCCTGCCGTCTCGAGATCCGGCCTGGTGGCGGGAACCGTGCTGGGAACGGTAAGAAAAATGGACAGGGGTGCGTGACGGGCGTCCTCCAGCATCATCTCGATGCCGGCCGAATCCATCACGTTGCCGATCTCATGACTGTCGCAGAAGATCGTGGTGGTGCCGTTGAGCAAAGCCGCCTCCGCATAGGCGCAGGCTGTGACCATGCTGCTCTCGATATGGATGTGCGGATCGACGAGCCCCGGCGCGATGATGCCGCCCCTGGCGTCATAGACGCGGCTCGGCGTGCCCCCGACCTGCCGGTAGGAGCCAGCCGGCTTCACAGCGGCGATCCGTCCGCCGGCGATCCAAACCTCGCGCTCAGGCGTGATGCGCTCGCTGTAGGTGGACAGGACCCGGGCGCCGGTGATCACGAGATCGGCAGGTGCACGGCCGGATGCGACATCGGCCAGGCGCCGGGTCATGGTGGACAGGGGGGCGACGGAAAAGCGGGTCAATGCCGTCTTGGGCGGCAAGGAAGGTGTGCGGTGGTCCATGATCCCTCATCCCATTGGAAAGCGTTGGCTTAAGCTAGCAGGGTGGGATCGAGACCGCATCCCGCATCGCATGAGACGCAGGTTTACCTAAGGGCATATTTCCTTAAGGCTAAGCTTGGCGTAAACAGGAAAGTAGCTGATTCGCTTGAAGAAACAGGAGGTTCGCCCGAGAACCCGCCTAAGAAGGCAACTGGCCAAAACAAAAGGCGCCTTGCGGCGCCTTCTTGGAAAGAGTTGGTGGCCAGCCGGGAGCAGCGTTGAGGAGGCAACATCCGCTCCCAGGCTGGCCGAGCCCACGAAGTCCCAGGAGATGCGGCGGACCTGAGCATCCGTAGGGCATTTCTTCCGCTCAAGGCGGAAACTATGGTCGAACGTATAGGAAACATGAGGCGTTGCAAGCGCCCATGTGGCCAAAAAGCGGCATTTTTCCAAAAATTTTAAAGCAAAGGTATCTCAAGGAGATGAATCCGCTTGCTCAGGCATCGGATTCACCCCGGCTAAGGATTTCCCCAAGTCATGCCGACTTGCTGTCTGCCTCAAGGTAAGTCTTCACGGTCGCTATAAACTTGGCCACCGAGATCGGCTTGGACATATAGGCTTCGCAGCCGCCTTCCCGAATCCTCTCCTCGTCGCCCTTCATGGCGAAGGCCGTGATGGCGATGACGGGAATCGACTTGAGCTCTTCATCGGCCTTGAGCCAGCGGGTCACCTCCAAGCCTGAGACCTCGGGCAGCTGGATGTCCATGAGGATCAGGTCCGGCTTGTGAGCCCGCGCCAGTTCCATGGCCTCGATGCCATGGCTGGTCTTGAGGGTCGCATAGCCATGAGCCTCGAGGAGATCGTTGAAGAGCTTCATGTTGAGTTCGTTATCCTCAACAATGAGCACGGTCTTCTTCATTGGCGCTATCCCGGGGCCCAAAACGCACTTCACCGGCCCGAATTTTCGTCTGATGGTATAGTTAGGTCCAAACCTATTGATGAAATGCAAACTGACAGCATGAACACACCCTTAAAAAGAGTTACCCGCGAGGAGGCCGAAAATGTCGCAGTGGGGGCCTTTGCCTTCATCACGAGCGACGAGGAGCGCCTCGGGCGGTTCCTGGCCGTTTCCGGCCTGGGGCCGGATAATATCCGGTCAGCAGCCTCTTCCCCCGGATTCTTTGCCGGGATCCTGGATTATGTGGTTTCCGACGAGCCGCTGCTGATCGCGCTTGCCAAGGAGCTGGACACCAAGCCCGAGCACGTCATGAGTGCCCGCTGGACCCTGTCTCCCTCCGAGTTCGAATAGCCTTACGATCCATGAGCGACGCTCCCTTCTGCCGTGACTGCATGACCCTATCCGCCAGCTCCCTGGCGGCACGGTGCACGGCCTGCGGGTCCCCTCGCCTGCTGCGGCACAAGGAGCGCGACAGCCTGTCCATCGCGCATGTAGATTGCGATGCCTTCTTCGCCGCCGTGGAGAAACGGGACGATCCGAGCCTTGCCGACAAGCCGGTGATCATCGGCGGCGGCAAGCGCGGGGTCGTGTCGACCGCCTGCTACATGGCGCGCGTCTATGGGGTGCGTTCCGCCATGCCCATGTTCCAGGCTCTGAAGCTCTGTCCGCATGCGACCGTGATCAAGCCCAATGGCGAGAAGTACAGCAAGGCGGGCCGCGAGGTGCGCCAGCTCATGCTGGAGCTGACCCCGCTGGTGGAGCCGGTCTCCATCGACGAGGCTTTCCTGGACCTCACCGGAACGGAGCGTCTGCACCACGGCAGCCCAGCCCTGACGCTGGCGCGCTTCGCCCGCAAGGTGGAGAACGAGATCGGGATCTCCATCTCGGTCGGGCTCTCCTACAACAAGTTCCTGGCCAAGATCGCCTCCGACCTCCAGAAGCCGCGCGGCTTCTCGATCATCGGCCGGGAGGAAGCCGCCGATTTCCTGGCCGACAAGCCGGTGGGCATCATTCCCGGCATCGGGGGCTCGGCCCAGGCCCGGCTCGCGAAGGTGGGCGTGACGCAGATCGCGCATTTGCGGGACGTGGAGCTGAGGACCCTGTTCGAGGCGCTCGGCCGCGACTCGCAGCGCTTGTCCCGGCTAGCCTGGGGCGAGGATCACAGGAAGGTAACGCCGGAGCGGGAGACCAAGAGCATCTCGGCGGAGACCACGTTCGAGACGGACCTGCGGTCCTTCGACGAACTGGAGCCGATCCTCTGGCGCCTCTCCGAGAAGGTTTCACGCCGCCTCAAGAAGGCGGGCTTGGCCGGGCGCAGCGTGACCCTGAAGCTGAAAGACAAAGACTTCCGGCTGCTCACCCGCACCCGCTCGGGTCTCGCACCGACGCAGCTCGCCGCCCGCCTGTTCGATTCCGCCCGGCAGCTCCTCAAAGCCTCCTGCGACGGCACCGCCTTCCGCCTTATCGGCATCGGCGCCGCCGATCTCTGCGATGCGGCGGATGCCGACAAGGGCGACCTCGCGGACCAATCCGTGGTCCGGCAGGCCCATATGGAAGCCGCCATCGACAAGATCCGGGACAAGTTTGGCGCTGGCGCCCTGCAGAAGGGAATTGTCCTGCGAAAGCCTTAACGCTGGCAGGGACCAGGCTTCTGGACGTCGAGGCTCTTCAGCTCACCCTTGAGGGCGAAGTCGCCGTAGTCGAGCCTGAGGTCACGGCTGATGCCGTTCTCGAAGAGCTCGAAGGAAATCCGGTAAACCGGGGTCCGGTCGCCCTTGCCGTCCTCGAAATAGCTGATGGTGATCGGCCAACGGGACAAGGAGGCGAGATCGTCCTTCCGGACAGCCTCCTCCAGGGACGCCAGGGCAGTGCCGGGCTCAATCTTGCGGCCGATCAGCCCGAGGGTGTCGTAAATTTTATCGCCCTTGTTGGAGCCGTCATAGACCCTGACCGACAGGGTCGTCTCGCCCCGCCGCCCGGCTTCGATGAGGCGCTTGAGGTGCTCGGTCGGAAACACCGTCTCGCCGGTCGAGCCGAACGCGGTCTTCTTCGGCTGCTTGAGATCCACATTGAGCATGCCGTCCGGGGTGATCCTGGCATCGCCGTCGACCTCGCTGTCCTTGATCAAACCCTGCCGGAGCGAGGTGGACTTGAAATGCATGGAGCGACCGTCGCCCGTCTCATAGGTGGCGGTCTGGACGTCCATGGTATTGGCGCCAGACTCTCCGCTGTTGAGGATCGTCACCTGACGGTACTTGAGGGTGTATCCGTCGCAGGCGTCGCCACCGAACTCCATGGCGATGCGCCCCCTCGCATTCTCGACCCCGTTGGAGCCAGCCGCCCGCAGGAGCGAGAGATCATAGACGGCCCGATGGGGCGCGAGGTGAACCGGGGTCTTCGCCGTCTCCGCGGCAGCGGGCATCAGCGAGGCGATGGACAGGCCTGCGGCCACAACGAACAAACGCATATCTTCTCCCGACGCAACGGCAGCCAAGATAGGCCGCTCCTGCCCACAGGGCAATGTTCCCGCTTGCGTCCTTCCGGCTCATCCGCCACTACTCCGTCCGGATGATGTCACACATCGAGGCTTGAAATGAGCGCAGTCGACAAGAAACTTCAGGAACTTGGAATCACCCTGCCGACCCCGGCGGCACCGGTGGCGAATTACGTGCCGTTCGTCCGCACCGGCAACCTCGTCATCATCTCCGGCCAGCTCTGCCTCGGGCTCGACGGCAAGATGGCCGATGCCCACAAGGGCAAGGTCGGCGCCGAGGTCGCGTCTGAGGTCGCCAAGGAAGCCGCGCGGCTCTGCGCCATCAATCTTCTCGCCCAGCTGAAGGCCGCTGTCGGCGATCTCGACAAGGTCACCCGCTGCGTGCGCCTCGGCGGCTTCATCAATGCGGTGCCGACCTTTGCCGCTCTCGCTCCCGTCATGAACGGCGCTTCCGACCTGATGGTCGAAGTGCTGGGCGATGCCGGCCGGCATGCGCGCTCGACCGTGGGCGTTGCCGAACTGCCGCTCGATGCCTGCGTCGAGGTCGAAGGTATGTTCGAAGTCCAATGAGCACTCCCGGCTGGCTCGTCGCGAAGCCCATCGCCCATCGCGGCCTTCACAACAAAGTCGAAGGCGTCATCGAGAACACGGTCTCGGCCGCGGAAGCCGCCATCGCGCGCGGCTTTCCCGTCGAGCTCGACGTTCAGCTGACCGCCGACAACGAGGCCATTGTCTTCCACGATTTCGAGCTCGACCGTCTGACCGGTGAGGCCGGACTCGTGGCTGAGCGAAAGCTCTCCGACCTCACCCGGATCGACATTGCCGGCGCCAAGGGCGGAGACAAGATTCCCTCGTTCAAGGATTATCTCGCGACCATCGCCGGGCGCACGCCGCTCGTCGTCGAGATCAAGAGCCAATTCAACGAGGACATGCGGTTGACGAAGCGGGTCATCGAGATCCTCAAGGATTACGACGGCCCGTTCGTCATCAAATCCTTCGATCCAGACATCGTCGCACATCTGCGCGAGCATGCGCCGAACATCACGCGCGGGTTCATCGGCGAGCTGGAATATGCGTCCAAGGCCGACAGCTTCCTGACGCCCGAGAAGAAGCACCGGATGGCCAACCTGCTCCATTTCGGGGAGACGCAGCCGCACTTCCTCTCCTGGCGCGTGAAGGACATCCCCTGCGCCTCGACCCATCTCAGCAGGATCATGGGCAACCTGCCCGTCATGACTTGGACGGTTCGCAATCCCGAGGATCGCGCCCGCGCCGAGAAGCACGCGGACCAGATGGTGTTCGAAGGCTTTCTGCCCTGACGGTTGCAAGGATCTCGCCGAGTGATTAGCTCTTAATCCCTAACGGCGGGGTCCTTCCACCCAGTGAGCTTCCAAGTCAAAATCGCCCAAGGCCTGAAGGCGGTTCCTGCCGCGGATTGGGACGCCTGTGCCTTAGGGATGGGGTCCGGCGACGACGATCGGTTCAACCCTTTCGTCTCCCACGCCTTCCTGTCCGCGCTTGAGGATTCCGGCTGCGTCGGGGCCAAGACCGGTTGGACGCCCGTGCATGTTGTCGTGGAGGATGAATCCGAAAAACTGCTCGGCGCCGCGCCCTGCTACCTCAAGTCCCATTCCATGGGCGAGTACGTGTTCGACCATTCATGGGCTGACGCCTATGCGCGGGCCGGTGGACGATACTACCCCAAACTCCAGATGGCGGTGCCGTTCACACCCGCCACCGGCCCTCGCCTCCTCGTGCCAAGCGGGCCGCAGGCGGCGGAGATCCGCTCCTATCTCATAGCCGGTTTGCGAGCGCTCAGGGATCAGACCGGCGCCTCGTCCATCCATGCGACGTTCCTGCAGCAGGACGATCTCGAAGCCCTCACGTCTGAAAACTTCCTGCGGCGGGACGACCAGCAGTTTCACTGGTTCAACGAAGGCTACGGCACCTTCGATGACTTCCTGGCGGCACTTGCCTCGCGCAAGCGCAAGGCAATCCGCCGCGAGCGGCGCGACGCGCTTTCCAACGGCATCACAGTCGAATGGGTGACCGGCAAGGACATCACGGAGGCGCATTGGGACGCCTTCTTCGCCTTCTACATGGATACGGGCTCCCGCAAATGGGGCCAGCCCTACCTCAATCGCCTCTTCTTCTCGCTCATCGGCGAGCGCATGGCAGACCGGGTGCTGCTCGTCATGGCGAAGCGCGACGGGCGCTACATCGCCGGCGCCATAAACTTCATCGGCGACAAGCGCCTCTACGGACGCAACTGGGGCTGCATCGAGGATCATCCGTTCCTGCATTTCGAGGTCTGCTACTATCAGGCCATCGAGTTTGCCATCGCGCGAGGGCTCGACCGGGTCGAGGCGGGAGCTCAGGGTGAGCACAAGCTGGCCCGCGGCTACAGGCCCGTGCTGACCTCGTCGGCCCACGACATCGCCGACCCGGGACTGCGCCGCGCCATCGAGGCCTATCTCGATCAGGAGCGCCTTTACGTATCCGAAGCCGCCGGGGAGTTGGAGGACGCTACCCCGTTCAAGCATCGGGAAGAGGATTAGGCGCTGGCCGCAGGTGCACGTTGCCGCGCGAAGACGACGAAGCCTTCAAGGAATCTCCGAAGCTGATCCTCGATCTTCTGATCAGTCAGGCTACCGTCCTGATTGAAGACTGTCCCGGCCCGCGACACCATCAGGCGACCGTCAGACCAGAAATCGGCTTTCAAGGTGCGCAGGACCGGGAGCCATGCATTCTGGGAAAGAATGGTGCCGAAACCACCGGGAGAGGCGCCGATCACGGCCACAGGCTTGTTTCCAAAAACGCGCTTGATGTCCGCATCCGGGCGGGAAAGCCAGTCGATGGCGTTCTTGAACACGCCCGGAATCGAATTGTTGTACTCAGGCGTCACCAGGAGCAGTCCATCCGCAGCCGCGATGGCGTCCTTCAGTGCCGTCACCCTCTCCGGAATTCCCTCGGATGCTTCCAGATCCGCATCGTAAAGCGGAATGCCCCGGATGGTCTCGACGATGAGTTCCGAACCTTCCGGCATCATGCCGGCCGCACCGCGAAGAAGGGCCGTATTGTACGAGGCTTCCCGCAGGCTGCCTGACAAGCCAATCAGTTTCGTCATTGTCACCTCGCCTCCTCGCTCTGACTGCTCATGAGAGGCCGAGTTTCAGGAGAAGCAAGTCAAAACTTCCGATGAAACGCTTTGAGGAACGGACGCTTCGCGTCAGCAGGCCTCAAACAGTGCTCTAGAAATTGCACGACATAGGTTCATATGTGGACTATGGACCTTAGGCCCTTCTGCGGAACCTTCCAATATTCATGCTCCTCCCGATCAGCTCCCCGCGCGAGAACGCTTGATGCACGACCGTTTCAAGCCCCGACCGGACTTTCTCGCCAATGGCGGAGTGATGGGCGAGCGCGTCCGCGATCACGACTGGTCGTCAACGCCGGTCGGCCCCATCGAGGCTTGGCCGAACTCTCTGCGAACAGCTGTGAGCATGATGCTCCACTCCAAGTTTCCCATCTACATGCTGTGGGGACAGGAACTGACGAGCTTCTACAATGATGCCTATGCACCAATGCTCGGTTCGAAGCCGGAAGCACTGGGTCAGTCGTTTCGCGATGTCTGGGCAGAGGCCTGGGGAACGGTCGGCCCGATTGCCGAGAGGGCGCTCCTCGGGCAGGCCAGCTACTTCGAGGATCTGCCGATTACTCTGGAACGCAACGGCTACCCCGAACAAACCTGGTGGACTTTTTCGTACAGTCCGATCCACGACGAGTCAGGAGCGATCGGCGGGATCGTCTGCATCGTACACGAAACGACGGGAAAGGTTCAGGGCGAGCAGAGGCTCGAATTCCTCGTTCGGCTGAGCGACCGCTTGCGCGGCCTCTCTGAGCCGGTCAGCGTGATTAAGGCAGCACAGGAGATGCTCGGCGAGCATCTCAAAACGAGCAGAGTGGGATATGGCGAGGTCGAGGAGACGGCCCGCTACTTCACCACCGAGAGCAACTGGACCGACGGCACCCTCGCTCACCAGACCGGGACGCACGATCTCGCGGCCTTCGGACCTGAGATTCTCCAGGCCCTCAGACGCGCCGAACCCCTTGTCGTCCATGACGTTTCAACGGATCCACGCACCAATTCGCCTGCCCACCTGGCTGCCTTTGCGCTTCTGGAAACGGCGTCGGTCATTACGGTGAGCCTGATCAAGCGCGGGCGCATGATGGCAGCCCTTTACGTTCACAACCGGACTCCCCGCCTCTGGAGCGATAGTGAGGTGAAACTCGTCAAGGATGTGGCGGAACGGACCTGGGATGCCGTGGAACGGGCCCGCACAGAGGCTGCCCTGCGTAAGAGCGAGGAGCGGCTGCAACTCGCCATTGAGGCCTCCGGCGTCGTTGGCACCTGGGATTGGGATATCGCGTCCAACCGCATTTATGCGGATGAGCGCTTCGCGGCATTGTTTAGCGTCGATCCCAACGCCATCGCGTCAGGTGTGCCACTGAGCGACTTCACCAGCGGGATTCACCCGG
Organism: Microvirga soli; assembly: GCF_016734765.1. GTDB lineage: Bacteria > Pseudomonadota > Alphaproteobacteria > Rhizobiales > Beijerinckiaceae > Microvirga > Microvirga soli. Next base: position 251,707 of record NZ_JAERQE010000004.1, read on the forward strand.
ACGACCGGGCACACGTCGAAGAGCAGATTCAAGAGGCGCTCGAAACAGGCGCGTATTATGCCGCCGAGTACCGCACCATCGGCTTGGATGGACAGGTCCAATGGGTGTCCGCTCAGGGGCGCTGCTACTACGTGGCAGGGCAACCGGTCCGCTTTCCTGGGATCGTCGTCGACATTACCCATCGAAAGCGGGCGGAGGAACATCAGCAGGTTCTTATTCACGAGCTGAACCACCGGGTGAAGAACACCCTGGCGACCGTGCAGTCCATCGCCTCCCAAACTCTCCGCAATGCCGGCACCATGGGGGAAGCTCGCTCGGCCATGGAGGCGCGTCTGCTCGCCCTCTCCCGTGCCCACGACGTGCTCACGCGGGAGAACTGGGATGGCGCAGGCCTCCTCGAGATCGTCAGGGAAGCCATGGCTCCCTACCGGCACGAGCGCGAGACGCGCATCCATATGGAAGGGCCGGACGTTCGCCTCTCGCCCCGCATGGCGCTGGCCATCGCCATGGCCCTCCAGGAACTTGCCACGAATGCGGTGAAGTACGGCGCCTTGTCCAATGAAGGCGGCGAAGTCCGGATTGCCTGGTCGGTGAACAACGGCCCGGAAAAGCGTCTGCATCTGGTCTGGTCCGAGAGCAACGGTCCGGCCGTCGAGATCCCGCAACGCAGAGGCTTCGGCACTCGCCTCATCGAGCGCAGCCTTGCTCAGGACCTTCATGGGCGGGCGACGATCGATTTCGCGCGGACCGGAATCGTCTGCACCGTCGACGCGCCGATCGCCTAGCCCCAAAAGAAAAGCCGTGCCGGACGATAACCCGGCACGGCTTCATGATATTGGCTTGAAGCTCGACCCTTACAGGCTGGCCAGGATGGCTTCGATGCCTTCCATGATCGCCGCCGGCGACGTACCGAGAGCGCTCAGGCCCACTTCCAGAAACCAGTAACAGCCAAGAACGATAACCGGCACGAGGATCCACCCGAGGATCTCCTCGAACCAGACACGCCGGCGACGGCGCTGATAGCGCTTCTCGCGCCAAGAGGCTTTCGAGACCGCCGCCGGAGCGTCTAGGGTGCGGGAAGCCTGCAGCGGCCCCTCGTGAATTTCACTCGTCATGCTCTAACCAATGGAACCTTCGGAACGGTGCGGACACCTCCGCCTCCATTACCATCTGATCCTTTCGGCTTCACGGACTTTTTCGCCTTCGACGATGCGGACTTCGCCTTGGGCTTCTTCTTGGCGTTCGTCACGACCTTCTCGGGCTTCGGCTTCACCGGGCCTTCCACATATTCGAAGCCCAGGCTCTGCAGCCCTATCTCGTCGGTCTTGACCACGACCTTGACCGCGCCGCCGTCCTTGAGGCGGCCGAAGAGAACCTCATCCGCCAAGGGCGTCTTGATGGTGGTCTGGATCAGACGGCCCATGGGACGGGCGCCCATGGCCTCGTCGTAGCCATGCTCAACCAGCCAGTCACGCGCCTCGTCCGTAAGCTCGATCGACACGTTGCGGTCGGCGAGCTGGGCGTCCAACTGCATGACGAACTTGTCGACGACCTTCTGGACCACTTCCTTCGGCAGGTGCCCGAAGGAGATGATGGCATCGAGGCGGTTGCGGAACTCTGGCGTGAACAGCTTGTTCACGGCCTCGGTGTCGTCGCCTTCCCGCTTGGTGCGGGTGAAGCCGTAGGCCGGGCGAGCCATGTCGGCCGCGCCCGCATTCGTGGTCATGATGATGATCACGTTGCGGAAATCGACCTGCTTGCCATTGTGGTCCGTCAGCTTCCCGTGGTCCATGACCTGGAGCAGGATGTTGAACAGATCCGGATGCGCCTTCTCGATCTCGTCGAGCAGGAGCACGCAATGCGGATGCTGGTCGATGCCGTCTGTCAGGAGACCGCCCTGGTCGAAGCCCACATAGCCGGGAGGCGCGCCGATCAGGCGGCTGACCGTATGCCGTTCCATGTACTCCGACATGTCGAAGCGCAGGAGCTCGACGCCAAGCGACGTGGCGAGCTGCTTGGCGACCTCGGTCTTGCCGACGCCCGTGGGACCGGCAAACAGGTAGGACCCGATGGGCTTTTCCGCGTCGCGCAGGCCGGCACGGGCCAGCTTGATCGCCGAGGAAAGCGCCTCGATGGCCTTGTCCTGCCCGTAGACGACCCGCTTGAGGGTCTCCTTCAGGTGCGCAAGCACCTCCGCGTCGTCCTTCGACACGGTCTTGGGCGGGATCCGGGCCATGGTGGCGATGGTGGCCTCGATTTCCTTGATGCCGATGGTCTTCTTGCGACGACCCTCGGGGAGAAGCATCTGCGACGCGCCGGTCTCGTCGATCACGTCGATCGCCTTGTCCGGCAGCTTCCGGTCGTTGATGTACCGGGCCGACAGTTCTACCGCGGCCTTCACGGCTTCGTTGGTGTACTTGAGCTTGTGGAAGTCCTCGAAATAGGGCTTCAGGCCCTTCACGATCTCGATGGTATCCGGCACGGACGGCTCGTTCACATCGATCTTCTGGAAGCGCCGCACGAGGGCCCGGTCCTTCTCGAAATACTGGCGGTATTCCTTGTAGGTGGTCGAGCCGATGCAGCGAAGGCTGCCTTGGGCGAGAGCCGGCTTGAGGAGATTGGAGGCATCCATGGCGCCGCCCGAGGTGGCGCCGGCGCCGATCACCGTATGGATCTCATCGATGAACATGATGGCGTTCGGATGCGCCTCGATCTCCTTCATCACCTGCTTCAGACGCTCTTCGAAGTCGCCGCGATAGCGGGTGCCGGCGAGCAACGTGCCCATGTCGAGGGAGAAGACGGTCGCTCCTTTTAGAACCTCCGGCACCTGACCCTGGACGATCTTGCGGGCGAGACCTTCCGCGATGGCGGTCTTGCCGACGCCGGGATCGCCGACGAGGAGCGGATTGTTCTTCTGGCGGCGGCACAGGACCTGGATGGTGCGCTGCACTTCGGACTCACGGCCGATGAGCGGGTCGATCCGGCCTTCCTTCGCCTTCTTGTTCAGGTTGACGCAGTAAGCCTCGAGCGCGTCACCCTTTTTCTTGGCTCGCGCATCGCCCTCGTCCTGGGTCGGGCGCTCGTTCGGCGCCTCCTCCTCGGACCCACGCGGAGAGCGGCTCTCGGTGAGGCCCGGACGCTTGGCGATGCCGTGGCTGATGTAGTTGACCGCGTCGTAGCGGGTCATGTCCTGCTCCTGCAGGAAATAGGCCGCATGGCTCTCCCGCTCGGCGAAGATGGCGACCAGCACGTTGGCGCCCGTCACTTCATCCCGTCCGGAGGACTGGACATGGATCACCGCCCGCTGGATCACGCGCTGGAACCCGGCCGTCGGCTTGGAATCCTGGCGTCCGTCCGCGACGAGATTGGCGAGTTCGCTGTCGACATAATCCACGAGGTTGCGGCGGAGAACGTCAATATCGACATTGCAGGCCCGCATGACGGCGGCCGCATCCTGGTCGTCGATCAGAGCCAGGAGAAGGTGTTCGAGGGTTGCGTATTCGTGACGGCGCTCGCCGGCAAGAGCGAGGGCTCGGTGAAGGGCTTGTTCAAGACTGCGAGAAAAGCTCGGCAACGGCTTGTCCTTTATGAGCGGGGCTCGGCTAATTCTTTTCCATTACACATTGCAGAGGATGCTGGTGCTTGCGGGCGAAATCCATCACCTGCGTCACCTTGGTCTCGGCAATTTCGTACGTAAAAACTCCACATTCCCCGACGCCGTTCTGGTGCACATGGAGCATGATCCGGGTCGCATCCTCCCGGTTCTTGTTGAAGAAACGCTCCAGCACATGCACCACGAACTCCATCGGGGTGTAATCATCGTTCAAGAGGAGAACGCGGTAAAGGTTAGGCCGTTTCGTGCGCGGCTTGGTTTTCGTGATGATGGCCGTGTTGGAGCGACCGCCATCATCGCCTCCAGGATCTCTCCCAGGAGGCTCAGGAGGCTCCGACCCGCCGGCAGCCGAAATCGGAGACTGCCCCGACAGAGTCATTGTACCGTAAGCTAACCGCAGCATCGTCGGACGATCGCCCCTTCTTCTCGTCTAGGCCCTGCCTATGGGCTGCATCCCGGTTCGAGCCACAGCCAAAGCCAAATCTATAGTCGCTCCATCCGGTTCGCCAGATCAACCAGATGGGTGGTCGCAGGATGGAAGAAAAGAGCGACATCTTGGTCACGCCTTCGCGACCACACCGAAATGAGAGCCAAGCCTCCGTTTCACCCGCCCAACGCAAAGCGCCCGGCACGAGGCCGGGCGCTTCATCCTAAAGGATAGGAAGCTCGCTTGCGTTAGGCAGCGGTCTTGGGCAGGAGGCCTTCGTAGGGCTTCAGCGTCTCGGTGGCGAGGTTAGAATAGAGCGAGCCCATCTTGGTCGACTGGCTGACCAGGTTGTCGTAGGCGCCCTTCACGTAGGCCGTCTGGATCTCGACTGCTTTGTCCAGGGTCTGGACGCCAAGCAGCTTCTCGACCGTCGAGGAGGTGTGCTCGAACGACTTGCGGGCGAACTCGGCCGCCTCGGTGGCGATCGCCTGGGAGGTGCTGGAGAAGGCACCGAGCGCCTTCATGGTGGCATCCAGGTTGTCCTGGCCGAGCTTCTGAATCTGGGTGAACGGCTGAAGCATTGTGAACCTCGACAATAAGTCGTTAACTGATGGTCGGCGCCGCTTGAGCAGCTGACGGAGCTTTATATGTGCAGTGCACAATTTTTGTCAAGTTCCATTGTGCATTGCACAATAAGCCGTGCAAGAGAATCGTCCCTGTTAACGCCCTCGTAACCGCAACCTCTTACCGTCAGAGCATGTGTTGCGCCAGCAACGGTTCCTTTCAGAGAGCCGGGCGCAAGGGCCTAAAACCCAAGCGAAACAGGGAATTTTCAGCATGAATTCGGTTTTGACAGGACACCGAAAGGCATGGGCTCTCGTTGGTATCGTTGCGTCGTTTGCCATCACGGTCACCTCTCCCGCTGAGGCGGCGCGTCGCAAGGCACCTGCCGGAGGCGGTTACAGCCCCCCGAGCGCGTCCATCGTGGTCGATGCGAAGACAGGCAAGATCCTGCAGGGCGAGAACATCGATGCGCCTCGCATTCCCGCCTCCATCACGAAGGTCATGAGCCTTTACCTGCTCTTCGAGCAGATGGATCGGGGCCGGATTAGCCTCGATACCCCTCTGACGGTTTCGTCCTATGCCGCCAGCCAGCCGCCGACCAAGCTCGGCCTGCGCCCTGGCTCGACCATCGACGTCGACGACGCCATCAAGGCAATGGTCACCCTGTCGGCCAACGACGTCTCCGTGGTGGTTGCCGAGAACGTCGCCGGCTCGGAAGAAGCCTTTGCCCAGATGATGACCCGCAAGGCCCGGGAGCTCGGCATGAGCTCCACGGCCTTCTACAACCCGCACGGCCTGCCGCACGATCCGCCGAACATCACCACCGCGCGTGACCTGTCGATCCTCGGCCGGGCGATCCAGGACCGATTCCCGAAGTACTTCGCCTATTTCGAGACACGCTCCTTCCAGTACGGCAAGCGCACGATCCGCGGCCATAACCGGCTCCTGGGGAAGGTCGAGGGCGTGGACGGGATCAAGACCGGCTATACCCGCCTGTCCGGCTTCAACCTGCTGACCTCGGTCAACACCGCCAGCCGCAGCATCGTCGCCGTGGTGCTCGGCGGCCGCTCCGGCGCGTCGCGCGACCAGAAGATGGCCTCCCTGGTCGACGATCACCTGCCCCGCGCCTATGCCGGTGCTCGCATCGCCCCGCCGGTGGTCGAAGGCTCCGCTCAGCCCACTATGGTGGCCGAGGCTCCGGCTCCACGTCCGGTCGAGCCGGCTCCCACCCAGGCTCCGATCAGGATTGCGTCCGCCACGCCTGACGCTCCGATGGCCCAGGCCACGACACCCCAGCCTGCTCCCGAGCGCAAGCCGCTCGATCTGAACACCCTGCGCCCGGTGGTGGCATCCGCGACGGGTGCCAGCTCCACCACGACCCCGTCCTCCACCTCCTCAGTGCGCTGGCAGAAGGGTCAGGCACCGCTGCCGCTGAACGCCCAGGCCTATGCCGCCCTGCCTCCGCAGGCAGCTCCGGCCCAGATCCCGGCAGCACAGAAGGCTGCCCTGGTGGCCAAGATCGAAGCGACGCCTATCGAGCCGGCGCCTGCCGCAGCGGCTCCGACCAAGACCGCCTCGCTCAAGGTCGAAGCTCCCGAGCCGAAGAAGGCTGAGCGTCCGGCGGTGACCGGCTGGGTGATCCAGCTCGGCGCCACCGATGACGAGTCCAAGGCCAAGGAGATGCTCGATACGGCCCGCAGCCGCTTCGGCAAGCTGCTCGGCAAGGCCGCGCCGTTCACCGAGAAGGTGACCGTCGACGGCAGCACCCTCTACCGCGCCCGCTTCTCCGGCTTCTCGGAATCGGATGATGCTGCCAAAGCCTGCAAGCAGCTCAAGAAGAGCGGCGTGAACTGCTTCGCCTCCCGCGGCTGAGGCAGGATTGAAGGCCCCTGAGACGGTGCGTGTGTTTGCGCCGTCTCAGCTAAGATCACCGGATCGCGCGTGGAGTATCAGCGATGTCGGCCCAGCAGGACTTCTCTCGCCTCGTTGACGCGAGCCGCGAGGTACGCCGTCCCCCCATGGTCGGGGTGGAGCCTCTTCATCAAGGTTCGATGCGCTTTTCGGATCTCGTCGAGGCCCGCACCCGGCTGAAGCCCCAGGATCTGATAGGCTTCTTCTTTCGTCATTACGCCCGATTGCGCATGAGTGCGCGTCCGCGTGTCACGATCTCCCTGAGCGTCTTCACGCCAGCCGGCAAACCGGCGATCAAGATACGCCTCTAGAAGGGGAACACCCTGCGGATCGTGGGCGCTGCATTCGTCATAGAGACGGCGCAGGCTCCCCGGATCGAGGCTGGAGAGACGCCTCCCCGCGAAGGCCCCGACCAGAACGCTGCCCTCGACGGCTCCCGTGGCATGGTCGATCTCCATCTCGATCATGGCTGAACGGATGCGGGAGAAGCGGCCTGGCTGGGGCTGAAACCGGCTCCATGGCCCAGGAAGCTTAAGAACGTTCCAGCCCAGCGCCCATGCGCCGAGCCCGCCGATGAGGAGCGCAAGGCCGGGCTGGCCTTTGGCCCCTACCCACACGGCCGCGCCAAGAGCGGCCACTCCGCCTATCGTTCTGACGGCCTTCGCCAAAGCCTTCGGGTCGGTGCGCGTGTAAGTCTTGCCCAGCCACCACAGAAAGGCGACTGCGGCGATTCCGAAAAGAAGCATCATGGTTCTACGTCCCCACCCCAACATGTGGGTCGGGATGGGGCGGATGTAAATCGCCGCCTGAAACAATGCGGCAGGCGCAGGCTCACTCCGGACGAGCCGGAATGGCAAGGCCTCGCTGAACGGCCGGACGGGCCAGACCCCGCTCCAGCCACGCTGGCACCCGCTTGAGGCTCTCAAACTCGACCAATTCCCCAGCGCCGTAGAAGCCGATCAGGTTGCGCACCCAGCCCAGCAGGGAGATGTCGGCGATGGTGTAATCCTGGCCCATGATCCAGTCGCGACCTTCGAGCCGAGTCTCGATCACGCCCAGCAGGCGCTTGGATTCGTTGCGGTATCGCTCAAGCGGCCGCTTATCCTCGATCTCGCGACCGGCGAACTTATGGAAGAAGCCGAGTTGTCCGAACATCGGGCCGACCGCGGCCATCTGGAAGAACACCCATTGGATCGTCTCGTAGCGGCGCGCCGGCTCGGAGGGTAGAAGCTGACCGGTCTTCTCGGCGAGGTAGAGGAGGATGGCGCCCGACTCGAACAGGGCGAGCGGCTTTCCGCCGGGGCCGTTCGGATCGACGATGGCAGGAATCTTGCCGTTCGGGTTCAACGCAAGATATTCGGGGATCCAGGTCTCGTTCTTGCCGATATCGATGAAGTGAGGCTCGTAGGGCAGTACGGTCTCCTCCAGCATGATGGAGACCTTCACGCCGTTCGGCGTCGGTGTGGAATAGAGCTGGATGCGGTCGGGATTTTGAGCCGGCCAGCGGCTGGTGATCGGGAAGGCGGACAGATCGGCCATGGGAACTCCATCAGCGACATGAGTCGTGGTGGAGGGATGCTAGAGGGGCGGCAACGGCTTGCAACCGCGAAGCCGCTGCCGCCGATCAAGATTCAGTGCAGAAGGCGAACAGCACCGCGCTGGCTCTCGCGCTCCCAGGCCTGAACGACGATCCCGTTGATGCCTGAATCGTGCAGTCGGTCGCTCAGATCGATGAAGTGGCGCTCCGTGGCTTCCACGTCGAACTCGATCTGCTCGTCCTCCGACTGCTCCAGCTCGCAGGCCGCAAAGCGCTCGTAGGCCGCCGACATCTCGGCATAGGCGAAAGCGACCGGCAGGGTGCGGAAGATGGTGGAGAATTCTTCATCCAGCTCCCCGGTCGTCAGGTCGCGCATTTGGACGAGATACCCGTCGTCATGCTCACAGACCTCGTAACGCCAGTGCCGGCCTTCGGATGCACACATCAGCATCGGAACCTCCACTCAACTGAACTGCTGAGCCAATGCGAATCGCGCCAGCGAGGTTCCAGAAAGATCCCCAGCAAAAAAGTCTAACGAGAGACCCCGAATTCAGTCCGGACGCGGCCGCTGATCTTCACCTGTGTTCCGTTGCCGAGATCGATGAAGCCCTGCTCTGCCCTCACACCGCCTCGTCTTTCCCCCTTCGACCCACGGGGCGGGAGGGGCTCGTCGCATCCGGGCGGCAGCCGGACTTCCATGCCGGGCGGGAGGTGCGGCATGCGGCAATCCTTCGCAAGCGCCGGGCCAGCTGAGGCAATCAGCAGCAGGGACAAGATGATCGGGAGCTTCATCGCAACGCCTCCGCAGATTCACATAATTTAGAGAAGACCGAGTTCTGCCAGTTCCCGGCGCATGTCCTCAGGCATCTTGGCGAGATCGCCAGCCTTCCCATCGATATCACGTGGGGCATCTTTAGCAACGAGGTAGCGCCAGCCTTGGAACGGCCTGTAGGGCCTCGGCTCCACGGCAACCACCTTGGGGTCCAGCACCAGCCGGCAGCGCCCGATGCCTTCTCCATCCGTAAAGGGTCGGACGTCGAGAAGCGCCTGCCGGGCCGCCACATGGCCTTTGATGACCCAATATAGCGAGCCGCCGCCCAGAAGCTCTTCCACGCGCTTGGGCACCATGCGGGTCGTGTGCGTCTGCTCGTAGTCGCGCCCCAGCCTTTGATGAAGCGCACGGTTCTCCTCGATCCATTCCTCGAGATCGGTGATGGAGTCGCAGCCGACACAGAGTTTGATCAGGTGAAGAGCCATGTTCGCTTTCAACCATGCGCCTGCAGGATCGGAAATCCGGCGATGCGCCGCAGGTTAGTCCTCCGTCTTGAGCACGATCAGACGCGCGCCTTCCGCCACCTGCGCACCCGGTTCGGCGGCGATCTCCGCCACCTCTGCATCGGACGGCGCCACAAGCACATGCTCCATCTTCATCGCCTCGACGATGGCGAGGCGCTGCCCCTTTTCGACCCTATCACCGGGCTGCACGAATACCGCAATCAGTTTGCCGTGCATGGGAGCTTTGATGGAGCCGCCCTCGTCCATGTGTTCGAGATCCACATCGAAGGGATCATAAGGCTGCACCAGTGTCTGGCGCCCATTGCGCAGGATGTAGACGCCGTGCGGTGCCTCGACCTCCCGGTCGATCTCCTCATCGGCCCAGGGGTCGCTCTCGCCGAAAGCCACCGTGCTTGCGCCGTGATGTTCCGGGCTGAAGACCTCGCGCGCATCCACCTGCTCGCCATCGACGAGAAGCGGCACGCCGACGCTGCGGGCGCCGAGCAGCTGGAAGCCATCCGGGCTCGACCAGGGAGAGGAAGGCTCGTCGCTCTTCTGCAGTTCGGCCATGCGCAGCCGCTCGATCTCCCGCGAGATGAGCGCCGCCGCGCCGAACGACACGGCGACATCGTCGCGCGGCTTAGGCCCGACGCCGAGCGCGTCGAGATTGCGCTCGATGAAGCCGGTGTCGAACTGCCCTGCCCTGAACCCTTCCGCCTCACAGAGTTTTTTCAGGAAGGCCGCGTTGGTCTTCGGGCCGGCGACAATCGTCTGCCCGAGCGCCTCCGCCAGCCTGTCGAGCGCTTCATCACGGGTCGCGCCATGCGCAATGACCTTGGCGATCATCGGGTCGTAATAGGGCGTGACCTCCGCTCCGGCCTCGACGCCGGTATCGATGCGGATACCATCGCCTTCCGGGAATTCCAGGGCCCAGAGCTTTCCGGTCGAGGGCAGGAACTCCTTCTCCGGATCCTCCGCATAGAGCCGCGCCTCGACAGCGTGGCCATCGATGGTGAGATCCTCCTGATCGAAGGGAAGCTTTTCGCCGGAAGCCGCGCGGAACTGCAGCTCCACGAGGTCGAGCCCCGTGATTGCCTCCGTCACAGGATGCTCCACCTGCAGGCGGGTGTTCATCTCCATGAAGTAGAAGCGGTCCTGCCTCAGCCCCTCGCGGCCGTCGGCGATGAATTCGACGGTGCCGGCGCCCACATAGCCGACCGCGCGGGCGGCTTCGACGGCGGCCCGGCCCATCACGTCGCGCATCGCGGGCGGCATGCCGGGAGCCGGCGCTTCCTCGATCACCTTCTGGTGGCGGCGCTGGAGGGAGCAGTCGCGCTCGAAGAGATGCACCACGTTGCCGTGGCTGTCGGCAAAAACCTGGATCTCGATATGACGCGGCGAGAGGATGTATTTTTCCACCAGCACGCGCGGATCGCCGAAAGCGCTCGCGGCCTCGCGCTGGGCGCTCTCAAGCGCTGAATCGAAATCCGTTGCCTTCTCGACGCGCCGCATGCCCTTGCCGCCGCCGCCCGCGACCGCCTTGATAAGCACCGGATAGCCGATCTCATAGGCCTTCTGGCGCAGGAAGTCCGGATCCTGCTTGGAGCCATGGTAACCCGGCACCACCGGCACCCCGGCCTGCTGCACCAGGGCCTTGGCGGCGTCCTTGAGGCCCATGGCCTTAATGGCGGAGGCAGGCGGGCCAACGAACACGATGCCGTTCGCCGCGCAGGCCTCGGCGAACTCCGCCCGCTCGGACAGGAAGCCGTAGCCTGGATGGATGGAAGTGGCCTTGGTGCGCTTGGCGACCTCGATGATCCGGTCGATCTGGAGATAGCTCTCACGGGCGGGCGGCGGGCCGATGAGATGGGCCTCGTCCGCCATCTGCACGAAAAGCGCATTTGCATCGGCCTCTGAATAGACCGCGATGGTGCGCATTCCCAGCTGCTGGGCGGTGCGGATGATGCGGCACGCGATCTCGCCGCGATTGGCAATCAGGACGCTCTCGAGCATGTCCATCCCTTGTCTGATGTCCGTTCAGGTTTTGGGAAACCTAGCGCATCGTTCGAAAAAGTGGATCCGATTTTCACTCACGTGGCCCTTCGGGTCCGCTCCACACGATGCGCAAGTTATCCATTGAGCATCGTGTGGATCCCAAAAGCGCAAATCCACTTTTGGGTCCGGTGCTCTAGAGCAAACCTCAAGGGACTTGTCACGCGGGAACCGTCCAGAGGCCTCCGCCTCCAACAGGCTGGGTTCCCCTTTCGGCTTAAAGCGCCGCTCCCGATGCAACCTTGTGCAACTCTCCTCTTGCCGAGACGTTTGTTCCACGCTAGCTTCTTATTGCAAATAATTTGCAACTGCAGAAAGTGATCATGGATCAGCCGGCCCCCGTCTCCCTCGTGCAGAAGGCCGCATGGCGGCACTCTTCGGACTTGGCCTCCCTGCCGGAGGTCAACCGCTCAATCGCCGTGCGGCCGGGCTCGACGTGGCGGCGGGCGGCGGCCTTCCTCGGACCGGGCTACCTGGTGGCCGTGGGCTACATGGACCCGGGCAACTGGGCGACCTCCCTCGCGGGCGGGTCGAAATATGGCTACGCCCTGCTGTCCGTGGCACTGATCTCCAACATCATGGCGATCATCCTGCAGTCGCTTTGTGCAAGGCTCGCCGTGGCCACCGGCCGTGACCTCGCTCAGGCTTGCCGCGATGCTTACCCCCGACCGGTCGCCTGGGGATTGTGGCTACTGGCCGAACTCGCCATCTGCGCCACGGATTTGGCCGAGGTCATCGGCACGGCCATCGGCCTCAACCTGCTCTTCGGCATTCCGCTCGAGATCGGCGTCATCATCACGGCGCTCGACGTATTCCTGATTCTCTATCTGCAGAATCTCGGCTTCCGCTGGGTCGAGGCCTTCATCATCACCCTGCTCGGCGTGATCGCGATCTGCTTCGGCATCCAGATCGCCATGGCGGATCCCGACTGGTCTGGCGTGATCACCGGGTTCGCGCCGACGACCCAGATCGTCACTGACCCGGATATGCTCTATCTCGCGCTCGGGATCCTCGGTGCGACGGTGATGCCGCATAACCTCTACCTGCATTCCGGCATCGTGCAGACGCGCGCCTATGGGGAGACGCTGCCCGAGAAGCGTGAAGCCCTGCGGTTTGCAACGCTCGATTCCACCATCGCGCTGATGTTCGCGCTGACTATCAACGCCTCCCTGCTCATCTTGGCCGCCGCCGCCTTCCATGGAACCGGGCGCACCGAGATCGCCGAGCTCGGCGAGGCGCACACCCTGCTCCAGCCGATCCTCGGCAGCGCCATCGCCCCGATGCTGTTCGGCCTGTCGCTTCTGTGCTGCGGGCTGAACTCCACCGTGACGGCCACCATGGCGGGCCAGATCGTCATGGAGGGTTTCATCAACTTCAGGATGGAGCCCTGGATGCGCCGCCTCATCACGCGCGGCATCGCCATCATTCCGGCGGCGGCCGTCACCATTGCCTATGGCGAAGGCGGCACGGCGAAACTGCTGATCCTGAGCCAGGTGATCCTAAGCCTCCAGCTCCCCTTCGCGATCATCCCGCTGGTGACCATGACGGCCTCGAAAGCCAAGATGGGCGCGCTGGTCACCCCGCGTTGGCTCACCGCTTCTGCCGGCGTCATCGCGGTGGTGATCGTGGTGCTGAACGTGAAGCTGCTGGTGGATTTCGTGCTGGGGTAATAGGCGCCACACTGTCATTCCGGGGCGGCTCGTCACAGCCGAGGCCGGGAATCCATAAACACGACACAGACGAAAAAGGCGCTACGATCACCGTAGCGCCTTGCTTTATTAGGTTAGCGGTTATGGGTACCGGGCCTCGCTACGCGGCCCCGGAATGACAGTGGCTGCTATGCGTCCTTCAAACGCCCGAGCGCCTCTTCCATCTTCGCCTTGCGGCTCAGGGCCTCGTCGCGGCGCTCGCGCTGCTCCTCGACCACCTCTTCCGGCGCGCGCTTGATGAAGTCGGCGTTGCCGAGCTTCGCGTCGATCTTGCCGACCTCTCCATCGAGCTTCTGGATCTCCTTGGCGAGACGTGCGCGCTCAGCATCAAGGTCGATCACGCCCTCCAGCGGCAGGGCCGCTGTCTCGCCGCGGATGAGGAGCTGAATCGAGCTCTTCGGCGCGGCATCGGCGAAGGAGATGTCGGAGATGCGTGCGAGACGCTTCACGATATCGCCCCAGCGGCCGGCGCGTGCCTGCACGTCGGCGGAAGGCGCCACGAGAACCAGCGGGATCTGCGCGCCTGCCGGTACGTTCGTCTCGGAGCGGGCGGAGCGGATCTCGTTGACGAGGTCGACCACCCAGCCGATCTCGGCCTCGGCCTGCGTGTCGATGAGGTGATCGAGGCTCGACCATGGGCTCAACGCCAGGATCGCCTCGCGACGCGGGCCGTCCTCGCCCTTGATCGCCCACAGCTCTTCCGTGAGGAAGGGCATGAACGGGTGCAGGAGCTTGCAGATCTCGTCGAATATGAACGCGATCGTCGCGCGGGTCTCATTCTTCGCAGGTGAATCCGCGCCTTGCAGCACCGGCTTGGCGAGTTCGAGCGTCCAGTCGCAGAACACGTTCCAGACGAAACGGTAGGCCGAGAGCGCCGCTTCGTTGAACTTGTAGGCCTGAATGCCCGCGGACACCTCGTTGATCGCCTTGGCGCACTCGCTGAGCGCCCACTTGTTGAGCGTCTCCTTGACGGCTTTTGGGTCGAAGCCCTCGACGCGCCGGCACTCGTTCATCTCGGCGAAGCGCGCCGCATTCCAGATCTTGGTGGCGAAGTTGCGATAGTTCTCCACGCGCTGCACGGAGAGCTTGATGTCGCGCCCTTGGGCTGCCATCGAGGCGAGCGTCATGCGCAGGGCATCGGCACCGTACTGCTCGACCACGTCGAGCGGGTCGATGACGTTGCCCTTGGACTTCGACATCTTGGCGCCCTTCTCGTCGCGGACGAGGGCGTGGATGTAGACCGTGTCGAAAGGCACTTCGTCCATGAAGTGCAGGCCCATCATCATCATGCGGGCGACCCAGAAGAAGATGATGTCGAAGCCCGTCACCAGGGTGTTGGTCGGGTAGTAGCGCTTGAGTTCCGGCGCATCGTTCGGCCAGCCGAGGGTCGAGAACGGCCACAGGGCAGACGAGAACCAGGTGTCGAGCACGTCCTCGTCGCGCTTGAGATCGACGTCCTTCCCGTGTTTGGCACGCGCCTCGGCCCGAGCCTCTTCTTCGCTCATGGCCACGTAGGCATTGCCCTGATCGTCGTACCAGGCCGGGATCTGGTGACCCCACCAGAGCTGGCGCGAGACGCACCAGGGTTCGATGTTCTCGAGCCACTGGAAATAGGTCTTTTCCCAGTTCTCGGGCACGAACTTGGTCTGGCCCTTGCGCACCACGTCGAGCGCGCGGTCAGCGAGCGGCTTCACGTTCACGTACCATTGGTCCGTGAGGTAGGGCTCGATCACCACGTTCGAGCGGTCGCCGTGCGGCACCACGTGGGTATTCGGCTCGATCTGAACGAGGATCTCGCGCTCTTCGAGCATGGCGATGATGCGCTTGCGCGCCTCAAAGCGATCCAATCCATCAAGGGCGAGAACAGCCTTCAGTTCGTCCGTCTGAGCGAGCCCATTGAGGAAATCTTCGTTGCCGGAGAGCGCAAGCTGCGCCTCGGTACCGAAGATGTTGATGAGCGGCAGCTTGTGACGCTTGCCGACCTCGAAATCGTTGAAGTCGTGAGCCGGCGTGATCTTCACCGCGCCTGTGCCCTTCTCCGGGTCGGAATACTCGTCGGCGACGATCGGAATGCGGCGTCCGACCAGCGGCAGGATTACGTACTGGCCGATCAGGTCCTTATAGCGCTCATCCTCGGGGTGCACGGCCACGGCCACGTCACCCAGCATGGTCTCGGGGCGCGTGGTCGCGACGGTGATCGAGCGGTTCGGCATACCGTCGATGGCGTAGCGGATGTGCCAGAGATTGCCCTTCACCTCGACCTGCATGACCTCAAGGTCCGAGATCGCCGTCTGGAACTTGGGGTCCCAGTTCACGAGGCGCTTGTCCTTGTAGATCAGGCCCTGCTTATAGAGGTCGACGAAGACCTTGAGCACGGCTTTGGACAGGCCCTCGTCCATGGTGAAGCGCTCGCGCGACCAGTCGCAGGAGGCGCCGAGGCGCTTGAGCTGGCGCACGATGGTGCCGCCTGACTCTTCCTTCCACTCCCAGACCCGGTTGATGAACTCTTCGCGGCCGAGGTCGCGGCGCTGGATCTGGCGCTCGGCTAGCTTGCGCTCCACCACCATCTGGGTGGCGATGCCGGCATGGTCCATGCCGGGCTGCCAGAGCACATCCTTGCCCCGCATCCGCTCGAAGCGACAGAGGATATCCTGAATCGTGTTGTTGAGAGCATGCCCCATATGGAGCGAGCCGGTCACGTTCGGCGGCGGGATGACAATCGTGTAGGGTACGGCGTTCTTGCGATCCTCGCGGCCAGCCTTGAAGGCCTCGGCCTCCTCCCAGCGGGTGGCAATGCGTGCTTCGACAGAGGAAGGATCGAACGTCTTGTCCATCATGATAAGTACCGGCCTGTTGGCGCGAACAACGCGCAAGCAAGACGGCTACAAACCGGACCGACCGGCCGAAGTCAACAGAGGGGCTGAAATCTCAGCCCCGGCTGCGGGTCACCCGTTCGATTTCGGTTCGGACCAGGCGCTCGACCAGGGAAGGAAGATTGTCGTCGAGCCATGTCTTCAGCATCGGCCTCAACATCTCCTTCATCAGGTCCTCGACCGTCTGAGGCTGCGCGGGCCTGACCGTCTCGCTCAGGCGATCAAAGGCGCCGGACACCGAGGCGCTGGTCTCGCGGGAGAGGAGAACATCGGCAACCGCTGGGACAGGCTTGGCCGCAGCCTTCAGGACGGGCTCGGGCACGACAATCGGCTCGGGCTTCGGCTCCTGCGGTGCGCCATAGCCCTTCCAGTCGGAATCGGATCCTGCCTCGGAAATAAGATCGGCCAAAGCGGCATCCCCTCGGCTCCACGGGCCCAGAAGCGGTTCATTGGGGCTTGTGCCGACGAGGGGCGACACATGCAGTTCCGCAATGTCCAGCACGTTCTTCAGGGGTGAGGAACTCGGCTCCTGGGGCTCTGAGGGTGGCGGAACCTCCTGGTCGTCGGAGATGATCCGCCTGATGGAAGCCAAAATATCTTCCATCGAAGGATCGTTAACTTTCAGGCTCGATGAACCCATAGCCGCATCCAAATCAAAAACTTCAAGAATCACATTCTCATGAATGTTCGTTAAGTATTTTACTGAAGTATTAAGAAAACAAGCGGGGCCAGAACTTTTTGGTTCTGGCCCCGAAACTTATCAACGACCATCCGGCGTCGATGTACCGATCCAAAGATCTTTGACCTGATCGTAATGGACCTTCGGGCTGTAGTGATTGACCTTCAGGGCGAGGGCGCGGGAGTTCAGCCGCCCCATGGCGTTGACGAGGCTGTAGGAGGCAACCACCCGGTCGCGCTGGGCCTGGATGAGATTGACGCGCGCGGTGAGAAGTTCCTGCTGAGCGTTCAGCACGTCGAGAGTCGTGCGCTGGCCGACACGGGCCTCTTCGCGCACGCCGCTGAGTGCGGTTTCAGCGGCATCGATCTGCGCCTGAGCGGCTTGGATCTGAGCGCGGGCTGCCTCCAGGCGCCCCCAGGACGAACTCACCTGAGACCGAACCTGATCACGCACCAGATCGGCCTCAAGGCGACGTTGCCCGGCCTCTTCCTTGGCCTGACGGGTGGCGGAGTAAACCTGACCGCCCTCATAGATCGGCACCGTCAGCCGCGCGACGACGGAGGCCGACAGAGCACTGTCCCCAACCGCCTGGCGGTCGTAGCGCTGGTCGATTGATCCCGCGACGCCCAATTGCGGCGCAAGGGCGCCCTGGGCCACCTTCACCTGCAGTTCGGCCACATCCACGGCGTGCTGACGCGCCTTGATTGCCGGATGCTCATTCAAAGCGGCCTTTATTGCGGCGTCGACAGAGCGCGGCGTCAGTCTGTCCAAGGGGCGACCAGGCGCAAGCTGCTGCGGCTCGACACCGACGACTTGACGATACACCGCGATGCTGTTGCGCAGGTTGGCTTCGGCCAAGCTCGCTTCGGACCGGGACGCTGCAAGGCGCGCTTCCGCCTGGGCGACGTCGGTTCGGGTCACCTCACCGACATTGAAGCGGTCGCGGGTCTGCCGCAACTGCTCGTCGATGACCTCGACGTTGTTGCGCTGCAGGTCCAGGATGGCCGTATCCCGCAGGACGTCCATGTAGGCTGTCGCGGCATCGAGCAGGATGTTCTGCTCGGTCGTGTTCAGTTGTTCCCGCGAGCCGAGAACACCGGACTCCGCCGCGCGAACGCGGTTGCTGGTCTGAAACCCGTCGAAGATGGACTGGTTGATCTCAACGCCGAAACCGCGAGGGGTCGAGCGGCTTATGCTGCTTCCGCCCCCGAAAGGGGTGCTCGGCCTGCCCGTATCAGCTTCCGTGAAGGTCCGGCCGATGTCCGCCGTCCCATTGATCCGGGGGCGATAGCCTGATTTCGCCTGCGCGACGTCCTCGTCCCGGACCCGAACGCCAGCCCGCTGGGCGTTGATTTCGGGATTGTTGCCATAGGCGCGCGCCAAGGCACTGTCCAAGGTCTCCGCCGACACCCCGCTGGCGCCCGTCAGCACGAGCACCGAGGTCATGGCCCCAAAGAGCAAGCGATACGTCTTCTTGGAATTCTTCTCGTTCACGCGCACCTGCCTAGCGATCCAAGGCTGTCGACCGCCATCGACGCCATTTAGAAATCGTTCCGACTCAAAGCGCAACAATACCCATCGGAATCGAGTCGGCAACAACGCGCTGCGCCCAATTCCATTTTTGCGCCTGGGTGGCGCAAAAAAGCGACACCGCGAGCCTTAGAAATTAAGATCTTCGAAAGGATTAGAACCTGAAGCCCGGAGCCTGAACAAAGGTGCTGAGCAGAGGGGCGGCCGCCTCGAACAGGGTGCGCTCGCCGATGGCATCGCCTGTGCGCACATAGAGGGTCGCACGGGCTGCGCGCCCGCGACCCTTCACGCAGGCAAGACGTCCGCCTTCGGCAAGCTGCTGGAGCAGCGCCTCCGGGCGAACCTCGACAGCGCCGTTGATCAGAATGGCGTCGTAGGGAGCATTGCCAGCGTAGCCCTGTTCCAGAGGCCCCGCCACAACAGTGACGTTTCCTGCACCGGCCGCGCTCAGGCTCTGCCTCGCAGCGCCGGCAAGGGCATCGTCCGCTTCGAGCGCCGTCACCTGGGCTCCAAGTTCGTGGAACACAGCCGAGGCGTAGCCCCGTCCGCAGGCCACATCGAGAACGCGTTCTCCAGCCTCGATCCCGATAGCCTGGACCAGTCGTCCCAGGATCATCGGAGAGAGCATGTAGCGCCGCTCGGCACCCTCGCCGACGAGAACATCCTGGTCGATATAGGCAAGCTCTTCACGGCCTGGGAGCACGAAAAGCTCGCGCGGCACCGTGTCCATGGCGTCGAGAAGAGAGATGTCGTTCACATCGAAAGTGCGCAGCTGGCCATCAACCATGATACGGCGCGCTTGAGCGAAATCGACCATCGACAGTGCCTTTAGAATTTGTTGGAGGCCTCGCCCGGAATCGAACCGGGGTGCAAGGATTTGCAGTCCTCTGCGTAACCACTCCGCCACGAGGCCATCCGGGGCGTGCCGCGAACGCGACGGCTGCTCCATAGCAAGCGTCCCCTCAAAGAGCAACAGGGCCTTTTGAACTCCGGCACGCCAACAAGGGGGTTGCAACGCCTGAAACCCGTGCTATATGCCTCCCACCTCGCCGGGGAACGGTCTTTGAAGACACCACGGCGCTCAAGAAGCTCTAAAGATTAGCTTCTTTGGAGGGTAGGCTTATTCCGGCGTGGCGCAGCGGTAGCGCAGCGGACTGTTAATCCGTTGGTCGTAGGTTCGAATCCTACCGCCGGAGCCAACCTCCCCTCACTTCCCAATCAAAACTTGTCGATCTGCACACTCATCTGTCGCGCCTTCCAAGCGCGGCTGTATTGTGCCCGCATGAGCAGCGATTCACCCCCACCGGTTCTGGTCTGGTTCCGCGACGATCATCGCCTGAGTGACAACCCTGCCCTGTCGGCCGCAGCAGCCGCCGGGTCACAGGTTCTATGCTTCTATGTGCTCGATGACGCGTCCGAGGGAAGCCGCCCGCTGGGAGGCGCAGCCCGCTGGTGGCTCCATGGATCGTTGAAGGCGCTCGGCGATGCTTTGGAGCGCGCCGGCTCCAGCCTTCTCCTCCTGAAAGGCCCCGCCCTCACCGTGGTCGAGAGCGTGGTGCGGGCAACCGGCGCCTCTGCCATCTACTGGAACCGGCGTTATGGCGCGGCCGAGATTGCCGTGGACAGCGCCATCAAAGCACGCTTGGCTGATCGCGGGATCAAAGCCCACAGTTTCAATGGCCGGCTCCTGCACGAACCCTGGGAGATTACGAACCGGGCCGGCAAGCCTTTCCAGGTCTTTACACCATACCTCCGGGCCGTGAACGCCCGGTCCATCAAGCCTCCGCTTCCGGCCCCTCGATCATTGGCAGGCGGCGTCTGGGCACCGTCGATTCTTGATCAGGCCGTCTCGCTGACGGAACTCGACCTCGAACCCTCATCCCCTAATTGGGCTGGCGGCATCAGGCAGGAATGGCAGCCAGGCGAGTATGCCGCTCAGGCCCGGCTATCCCGGTTTATCGACACAGGACTGAGGGGCTATGCCGAGGGGCGGGATCGGCCCGGGCAGGAGGGGACGTCGCGCCTGTCGCCGCATCTGCGCTTCGGAGAGATCAGCCCGCGACAGGTTTGGCATTCGATTCTAAGAGCTGTGGCCGATGACCCCGGCCTGGAGCGGGATGCGGAGAAATTCCTAAGCGAGATCGCTTGGCGAGATTTCACCCACCAGCTGCTTCATTTCTATCCCCGTCTTCCGGATAGGCCACACAGCAGCCGGTTCGAGAACTTTCCCTGGAACGAGGATCGCCATGCTCTCAGAGCCTGGCAGAGAGGCCTCACCGGCTATCCCATCGTCGATGCCGGCATGCGCCAGCTCTGGCAGACGGGCTGGATGCACAACCGGGTGCGCATGATCACGGCTTCTTTCCTGGTGAAGCACCTGCTGACCGATTGGCGTCAGGGGGAAGCCTGGTTCTGGGACACGCTCGTCGATGCGGATGCGGCCAACAACGCCTTCAGCTGGCAGTGGATCGCGGGCTCCGGTCCAGATTCGGCCCCCTTCCACCGGATCTTCAATCCAGTGACCCAGGGCGAGAAGTTCGATCCCGAGGGGGATTACATCCGAACCTATGTGCCGGAGCTCTCGCGGCTGCCGCCAGCCTTCGTCCACAAGCCCTGGGAGGCTCCGCCCGGTGTGCTTCGTGGAGCGGGCGTGGCGCTCGGTGAGACCTATCCAGAACCTGTCGTTCCCCATGGCCCCGCACGCGAGCGTGCCCTCGAGGCCTTTCGCAGCCTGCGGGGCTTGTCATCGGAACCCTCCGTCTGACATCCAACGAAGGGAATGGCTTGACCCACCAGGGCCATTGCCGTCAGCATCGCCCCTCGCCTTTTTCCATATGTTGAGACGCACATGACCGCCACCGCACTGCTTTTCCGCGACGATGCCTATGCCACCTCCTGCGAAGCGCGGGTTGTGGCGACCACGCCGGAGGGCGGGGTCATTCTCGACCGCACGATCTTCTACGCTCAGGGCGGCGGGCAGCCGGGCGATGTGGGTACTCTCGTGACGGCCACCGGTGACCGGATCGAGATCACCAACACCGTCTATGGCGCGGACCGTTCGCAGGTGGCGCACTTGGTTGGAGTGGAAGCGGCATCCCGGCTGGCCGAAGGCGAAACCGTCACTGTGCAGCTCGACTGGCCGCGGCGTCTTAAACGCATGCGCGTCCACACGGCGCTTCATCTCCTCAGCGTCGTGCTGCCCTATCCGGTCACCGGCGGCTCGATCGGCGATGGTGACGGAAGGCTCGATTTCGATATCCAGGATGCGGGCCTCGACAAGACAGCGATCACGGACCAGCTGAACGCACTCATCGCCCGCGATGCGCCGGTCACGGAGCGCTGGATCACCGATGAGGAGCTCGATGCTAATCCCGGCCTCGTGAAGACCATGTCGGTGAAGCCGCCGCGCGGGTCCGGGCGGGTGCGTCTGGTGGAAATCGAGGGCATCGATCTTCAGCCCTGCGGCGGAACGCATGTGCGGCGTACGTCAGAGATCGGCCCGGTCGTCATCACCGACATCGAGAAGAAGGGCAAGCAGAACCGCCGCGTTCGCCTGTCCCTCGCTGAATAATGCTTTCACACGCTCAAAAGGAGTGGCCTATGTCCGAGCCCTTCGTGTCCACTGCCTGGCTGCAAGAGCACCTGAATGACCCGAACCTCGTGGTCGTCGATGGCTCCTGGTATCTGCCAACGCAAAACCGTGATCCGCAGGCCGAGTATCTCGCAGGTCACATCCCTGGCGCAGTCCGGTTCGACATCGACACCGTGAAGGACAGCTCGTCCTCCCTGCCCCACATGCTGCCTTCGCCCGAGGCATTTGCAAAGGCTGTCGGAGCGATGGGGATCAGCGAGAGCATGACCATCGTGGTCTATGACGGCGCGGGCCTTTTCTCGGCTCCGCGTGTCCGCTGGACGTTCCAGGCGTTCGGCGCACGCAACGTCTCGATCCTCGACGGCGGCTTTCCCGCCTGGAAGGCTGAAGGACGTCCGATTGAGACCGGGCCGGAACAGCCCCGTGCTCCTCGCACCTTCACACCGGCTTTCAACGCGTCTGTTGTTGCGGATGCCGCGGTCGTGCAGCAATCCTTGCAATCGAAGACAGCTCAGGTGGTCGATGCCCGACCGGCCAACCGCTTCCAGGGCGAGGCCCCCGAGCCGCGTCCTGGCCTTCGCATGGGTCATATCCCGGGCAGCCTCAACCTGCCCTTTGACCGGATCGTCGAGAACGGCCGCTTGAAGGACAAGAATGGACTTGAGAAGGCGATTGCCGAGGCCGGGATTGATCCCAGTCAGCCGGTGATCACCAGTTGCGGCTCCGGCGTCTCGGCCGCCATCCTTAGCGTGGCATTTGAGGTCGCAGGCCACCCGATCAAGGCGATCTATGATGGTTCCTGGGCTGAATGGGGCGCACGGGAGGATCTCCCCGTCGCGACAGGATCGGGAGCGAAGAGAGGATAATCCTCACAGAACACTCACCCCAATGCCATCACCGGCCTTGTGGCGGTGATCTCGATGAAGTGAGGCGCCACGCTTTTCCGACCGAGATAGCCAGGACAAGCCCAGCCATGACGTTAGGATGGGTAATCAACCCAAACAAAAAGGCCCGAGATATCTCGGGCCTTTTTGTATTCTATCAGCTCTGCCTCAGTGCAGGATCTGGGACAGGAAGAGCCTTGTGCGCTCGTGCTGCGGGTTCTTGAAGAACTCGTCGGGTGTGTTCATCTCGACGATCTGCCCGTAATCCATGAAGATCACCCGATCCGCCACCTGACGGGCAAAGCCCATTTCGTGCGTCACGCACAGCATGGTCATGCCCTCGTCGGCGAGCCCCACCATGGTGTCGAGCACCTCCTTGACCATTTCGGGATCGAGCGCCGAGGTCGGCTCGTCGAACAGCATGATCTTGGGGCTCATGCAGAGCGAGCGGGCAATGGCAACGCGCTGCTGCTGGCCGCCGGAGAGCTGGCCCGGATATTTGTTGGCCTGCTCCGGAATCTTGACCCGGGTCAGATAGTGCATGGCCACTTCCTCGGCCTCCTTCCGGGGCATCTTCTTCACCCAGATCGGCGCGAGGGTGCAGTTCTCCAGGATGGTCAGGTGCGGGAAGAGGTTGAAATGCTGGAACACCATGCCGACCTCCCGGCGCACCTCGTCGATGCGCTTGAGGTCGTCCAGCAACTCGACGCCATCGACGATGATGCGGCCCTTCTGATGCTCCTCCAGGCGGTTGATGCAGCGGATCATCGTGGACTTGCCTGAACCCGAGGGACCGCAGATCACGATGCGCTCGCCGCGCTTTACGTTCAGGTTGATGTCCCGCAGAACGTGGAACTCGCCATACCACTTGTGGACGTCGATCATCTCGATGGCAGGCTGAGCCTGCGGATCGATTGTAGCCGTGGGGATGTGCTGAGCAGACATTGTCGTTGCCATGAGTGTTTACCGTTTCTGACCAGCCGCAAGGCGGCGCTCGACTCCGAGGGAATATCGCGACATGCCGAAGCAAAAGACAAAGTAGAACAGGGCTGCAAAAGCATAGCCCGTGAGACCGATAGTGGGCGCCGCCCAGGCCGGATCGATGCGGGATGCCTCGATGGTCTTGACCAGATCGAAGATGCCCACGATGGCCACCAGCGAGGTGTCCTTGAACAGGCCGATGAAGGTGTTCACGATTCCGGGAATCACGATGCGCAGGGCCTGCGGCAGAATGATGAGGGACATCATCTGCGGATAGTTGAGGCCAAGCGACATCGCACCCTCATACTGCCCCTTCGGCATGGCCTGGAGGCCGCCACGCACCACCTCGGCCATGTATGCAGAGGCGAAGAGCGCCGTGCCAATAAGCGGTCGCAGTAGACGGTCCACCGTCATGTCGCCCGGCAGGAAGAGCGGCAGCATGGTATTGGCCATGATCAGAACCGTGATCAGCGGCACGCCGCGCACGAACTCGATGAAAATCACCGAGGCCATCCGCACGATCGGCAGCTTCGAACGGCGCCCAAGAGCCAGCACGATGCCGAAGGGCAGCGAGACCACGATGCCCACTGTTGCGACTAGCAGGGTCACGAGGATTCCGCCCCACAGTGATGTAGGCACATGCGCGAGACCGAAATCGAGATCGACCAGGGCCAGCGTAATGCCGATCACCGCCACGATGCCACCACCCAGGATGAGGGCTGGGCGCAGCGAAGCCTTTAGCAGAGCAGCCACGAAGGCGAAGAGCGCGATCACCAGCGCGCCGAAGATGGCGAATCCGAGCCAGAAGCGGCCGCTGAAATTCTCGTTGCCACCCGTCAGCAGGACATAGGAGACGACTGGGAACACCCAGAAGAAATAGACGGCTCCCAGATCCCGGCGCGGCGCCTTCAGCCACAGGAGCCACACGACGCCTACGGCCAGGAGGATGAAGAAGATATTCACCCGCCAGCGTTGCGAGATCGTGTAGGAGCCGTAGATGAAGTAGTTGATCTTGTCCCAGATGAAGGCCCAGCAGGCGCCGCTCTCGCTGCCGCCCGAATCGGCGCGGCAGGCGGCACGGTCGGTGCCGGTCCAGACCGCATCGATTACGAGAAACTTCATGAGCGGCGGGACGCTGACATACAGGAGGTAGAACACCACCAGGGTCAGGATCGTGTTGAAGGGGCCGGAAAAGAGATTCTCCCGAATCCAGGCGATGGGACCACGAGCCAGATTTGGAGGAGGCAGAGCCTCCACCTGCCTGGCGCGGACGAAATGGGGCATATCGACGGCGGTGCTCATAAGATCTCCTACCGTTCGACGATCGCCACACGGCGGTTGTAGATGTTCATGAAGAACGATGTCAGCAGGCTGATGGTCAGGTATACGCCCATGGTGATCACCACGACCTCGATGGCCTGGCCCGTCTGGTTGAGCACGGTTCCCATGAACACCTGCACGAGATCCGGGTAGCCGATGGCGACCGCAAGCGACGAGTTCTTCGTCAGGTTCAGATACTGGCTCGTCAGCGGCGGGATGATGACGCGCATGGCCTGCGGGATCACCACGAGGCGCAGGGTCTGGCCCGGCGTGAGGCCAAGCGAGCCCGCAGCCTCAGATTGCCCCTTAGACACCGCGAGTATGCCCGCACGGACGACCTCAGCGATGAAGGCGGCCGTATAGGTGACCAGGCCGAGAAGCAGCGCCACGAATTCCGGCAGGATCTGCATGCCGCCGGTCAGGTTGAAGGTGCCCTTGCGCGGCAGCTCGAAGCCGATGGGGTTTGCGCCGACCAGAGCCAGGACGATCCAGGTGAGGATCGGCAGGCCGAAGACCAGAGCGAGCGTCACCTTGCCGACAGGATACTGCCGGCCGGTCTGTTCCTGCTGCTTCCTTGCCCAGCGGCGATAAATGAAGGTGCCGATCAAGCCGAGAACGAGAACCCCGACGAGGATTCCGATGTTGGACGCCCAGAGGGGCTTTGCCATGAACAGGCCGCGGGAGTTCAGGTAGAATCCTGCGCCCATCTCAAGGGAGTTGCGCGGCTGCGGCAGGGTGCCGAGCACGGCGATGTACCAGAACAGCAACTGGACCAGCAGCGGGATGTTGCGCAGCACCTCCACATAGACCATGGCGACCTTGGCCACCATCCAGTTCTTGGACAGGCGGGCGATGCCGACCAGGAACCCAAGAAGGGTCGTGAAGAAGACGCCGATGGCCGAGACAATCAGCGTGTTCAGAAGCCCGACGATGAAGGCGTCGCCATAGGTGCTGCCTGCAGCACTGAACTGAATCAGGGTCTGGCTGATGTCGAAGCCGGCCGTGTTGTTGAGGAAGCCGAAGCCTGAAGCGATCTTGGCGCGCTGCAGGTTCTCGATGGCGTTCGTCGCGGCCACATAGAACAGGGCGATGATCGCAATAACGAGCACGACCTGATAAAAAGCTCCACGAACCTTGGGATCGTAGAGAACCGATTTCTTGGGGGGCGATGTCTGACTGACAGCGGTCTGCACTGAGTTCATCCTCTGGCGGCTCTCGATACCGGGCCGACCTCCCCTGTTCGTGCCCGGGTCAAGCGGCTTTTTGTTCTTGTTCAGGTGTATTCTTGAAGGGCGCCCGGAAAATCCGGACGCCCTGTTTTGGATCGCTTAGCGAACCGGGATGCCGTATTGCAGGCCGCCCTTGGTCCAGAGCGCGTTCTGGCCGCGCTTGATCTTCAGGCGCGAGCCCTCGCCGACGTTCTTTTCGAACGACTCGCCGTAGTTGCCCACGTGCTTGATGATGCGAACGGCCCAGTCGTTGGTCAGGCCGACGGCCTCACCAAACTTGCCCTCGGTGCCGAGCAGGCGCTTGATCTCCGGGTTGTCGGAGGTCTTCATCTGGTCGACATTGGCCTTGGTCACGCCGAGCTCTTCAGCGTTCAGCATGGCGTTGTGGGTCCAGCGGACGATGTCGCCCCAGTTGTTGTCGCCGTGGCGAACTGCCGGGCCAAGCGGCTCCTTCGAGATGATTTCGGGCAGAACGATATGATCGTCCGGAGCCGAAGCGCGCAGACGCTCGGCATACAGGCCCGAGGCGTCGGTGGTGAACGCGTCGCAGCGGCCGGCGTCATAGGCCTTGAAGGTCTCGTCCGAGGTCGCGAAGGCCACCACTTCGTACTTCATGTTGTTGGCACGGAAGTAGTCGGCGAGGTTCAGCTCGGTCGTGGTGCCCTGCTGGGTGCAGATCGAAGCGCCGTTCAGCTCCTTGGCGGAGGAAACGCCGAGCTTCTTGCGGACCATGAAACCCTGGCCGTCGAAGTAGTTGATGACCGGGAAATCGAGGCCGAGCTGCGTGTCGCGCGACATGGTCGCGGTCGAGTTGCGGGACAGCACGTCCACTTCACCCGACTGAAGCGCCGTGAAGCGATCCTTGGCGGCGAGCGGAATGTAGCGGACCTTGGTCGGATCGTCGAAGATCGCGGCCGCGATGGCGCGGCACAGATCGACGTCGAGGCCCGTCCAGCCGCCCTGGGCGTCCGGCTGGCCGAAACCGGCAAGACCCGTGTTCGAGCCGCAGGTCAGGAAGCCCTTCTGCTTCACGCTGTTGAGCGTTGCCTGGGCCGATGCGCCCGTGGCGAACAGGCTGGCCGTCAGGCCGAAGGCAATCGATACGAGAGCCTTTTTCATGTTTATATGTTCTCCCAATAGTTCCACATGACTCGACGGACCTGGTTGTACCCCCCAGCCGAGCCCCGGTTAGACCGTTCCACGCCGCCTCGGTCGAGACGGCATCGCAATCCATCAAATTCAATGATTGATCACTGGTCAAGTCTTGATGGGAGGCAATTCGTGGCTGACTTGACGGCAGAGGCTGCCCGGTCTCAGATCACGGCCCCCTCAGCAAGCCCTTGAAGCAATGTCAAAACTCCCCCCAAAGCCTGAAAACGTCTCGGAACGCACCCGCCTTGTCCATGCCGGACGGGAGCCCTTCGAGCAGCACGGATTCGTGAATACGCCGATTTATCGCGGGTCCACAGTCCTCTACCCCACCACCGACGACCTGCTGCACCGGCGCGGGCGGTATTCCTATGGCACGAAAGGGACTCCGACCACCAATTCCCTCGAAATCGCCTGGACCGAACTGACCGGGGCCGCAGGTACGGTGCTGGCGCCCTCGGGTCTCGCGGCTGTCACCGTCGCCCTCATGTCGTGCCTCAAGGCCGGCGACCATCTGCTGATGACGGATTCGGTCTATCTGCCGACCCGGCATTTCTGCAACGGCATCCTCAAAAAATTTGGTGTGGAAACCACCTATTACGACCCGTTGATCGGCGCCGGAATCGAGGCTTTGCTCCGTCCGAACACGACGGCTGTGTTCACGGAGGCTCCGGGATCGCAGTCGTTCGAGATGCAGGACATCCCGGCCATCGCCGAGGTGGCGCACCGTCATGGGGCCGTGGTCCTCATGGATAACACCTGGGCGACCCCCCTGCTCTTCCCGCCCCATGAGCGCGGCGTGGACATCGCCATCGAGGCCGGCACGAAATATCTCAGCGGCGGATCGGACCTGCTGCTCGGCCTGGTTTCGGCCAACGAGCGCTGCTTCAAGGCCCTTCGCGACGCCTATGATGCCTTCGCCATGTGCCCGGGACCCGAGGACGTTTTCCTTGGGTTAAGGGGCCTGCGCACCATGGCGCTGCGCCTGCGCGAGCACGAGAAGCAAGCTCTGGAGATGGCCCGCTGGCTCGAAGCTCGTCCCGAGGTGGCACGGGTGCTCCACCCGGCGCTCGAGAGCTATCATGGCCACGAGATCTGGAAGCGGGACTTCAAGGGTTCTTCAGGCCTGTTCTCGATCATCCTCAAGCCCTGCTCGGACCGGGCGCTCGCCGCCATGCTCGACGGCCTCGCCCTCTTCGGCATGGGCTATTCCTGGGGCGGGTTCGAGAGCCTCGTGATTCCCTTCAACTGCGCCAGCTACCGCACGGCCACCCGTTGGGAGCCCGGCGGCCACTCACTTCGCTTCCACATCGGGCTCGAAGACCTGGAGGATCTGAAGCGGGATCTCGATGCGGGCTTTACCCGCCTGCGCGAGACGGACTGATTGTCAAAGGTCGAGGATGGCAGATGCCGGCGCGGTGGAACCCGTCACGTCGGCATTTCGGCCTCGACCTTGCGCCGCTTGTCCTTGGCGATCAGCATCAGGTTGCGGATGTAGATGAAGATCGACAGTGTCTGGGGTAGGATGATGACGATGTCGCGTCGGGCAAAGCCGTAGACCATCGTCATCAGTCCGCCGGCGATGGACAGGAACCAGAACCCCATCGGGATCACGCTCTTCTCCGCCTTCTCGCTCGCGATCCACTGGACGATGAAGCGCGCGCCGAAGACGAGCTGGGCCAGAACCCCGAAGGCGGCCCAGAGATCGAAGCGGGCGACGAGGACGTCGTAGAAATAGAGCCCCAGGTCGTGGGACAGGCGCATCAGCATCAGACGGTTTCCATCAGACGATTTCTTGGGCAGCGGGAACGCGGCGGCGGCGGCGGATCAACCACCAGACCCCGGCCAAGTCAAGGATGCCCACCCACAGGCGATCGAACATCCCGTAGTTCGAGCGCCCCGCATGGCGGGGCCGGTCGACCACGTCAACGTGGGCGATCTGATACCCTTCGCGCTTGATGAGCGCCGGCATGAAACGGTGCAGGGCGTCGAAATATGGCAGGCGCAGGTAGACGTCACGCCGGAAGGCCTTGAGCCCGCAGCCCGTATCGCGCGTGCCGTCTTTCAGAATGCGTCCCCGGACGCCGTTGGCGATGCGGGACTGCCACTTCTTATAGCTGCCGTCCTTGCGCCCGACCCGCTGCCCGGCCACCAATGCAACCGCTGGATCCTCGAGAGCCGCGACGAGCTGGGGGATGAAGGCCGGATCGTTCTGCCCGTCCCCGTCCAGGGTGATCACCACCGGCGCACGGGCGGCATGAACCCCGGTCCGGACGGCTGCGCTCTGGCCGCAGCTTGCCTCGTGGCGCATGAGGCGCAGCCATGGCCGCGTCGTGCGAGCGCTCAGGACCTTCTGTCCGGTGTCGTCGGTCGAGCCGTCGTCCACATAGATCACCTCGAAGGGTGCAAGCGCGGCGCAGGCGCGTTCGATCTCCTCCACCAGGGGGAGGATGTTGAGCGCCTCGTTCTTGACGGGCACCACGACGCTGATGCGCGGGCTTGTGGGAAGGTCGGTCATCCGTACTTTAGAATCCGGTCGCATAGGCCGCGATATCGACCCGCTTTCCGCTGTTGATATTGAATCCCTGAACTCTGGTCGAGAGCACAGGCTTCTGCCGCAGACGCTCGTTCTCCGCCCGGAACTCACCCTCGAAGCGGTTGTCCACAAAGACGACCCGGCACCCGCCCTGGCGCAGGAACCGGGAGGCCTCGGCTCCGCTGTCGAGCATGTCGAGATTCGTGCCAGTCAGAAACACCAGGCTGGGCTCGCGATAGCCGAGAGTTGCGACCTGCGGGTTGCCGCAGGGCACGTTACGGGCGACCTCGGCGAGGCGATCCGAAATCTTCAGAGACCGCAGGTCGAGCTGAGCAAAACCGAACACGCCAACAGCGAGGAAGGCCGAGGACAGGAAGCCGGCCCAAAGGGTCGGCACCATCCGTTTCTTAACGAACAGCCACCAAGCCCAGAGGGCCAGGAGCGACGACACGACGAGCGCCGGCAGCGCCCGGAAGGGCGGCAGCCCATCGAAGGACCAAGCCACCACCGAAAGGCCGACGGCAAGGCCAACCGGAATGAACGGGATCAGCACCGTTGCCAGTTTCGCGGCCGGTCGGTGCGGACCGACGAAATGCCGGGCGATGGCCATTACCGTGATGATGGCCACAGCGGGAAACAGAGGCATCGTATAATGCGGCAGCTTCGTCGGAACCGCCTCGAAGACGATCCAGGACGGTACGATCCAGGCGAGGGCGAAGGCTATCGGCTCTTCCCGACGGTGGATCCAGGCGAAGGGCACCGCGATGGCGGCCAGGATAGCGCCGGGCCAGAAGGTCGCGAAGAAGGACAGCAGATAGAAGCCCGGTGGAGCCCAATGATACTTCTGGGCCGTGCCAACCTTGCCAAGCATGTCCTTGCCGACGGAGGCGGCGAAGAACTCGCCGCCGCTCTTGATGGCGATGGCGACGAACCACGGCAGCACGATAGCAAGAGTGAAGAGAAGGCCAAGCCCGGGTCTCAGCGTCAGCAGCCAGCGGGCGGAGCGCTCCTTGTAGGAGAGAACCGCAGCCGCGAGACCGGCGAACATGAGGACGAGAGGACCCTTGATCAGAATGCCTAAGGCAAAGCCGGTCCAGAAGATCAGCAGAGCCCGCCGGGGCAGGACGCCCGCCCCTCGGCTCAAATAGGCGCGGGCGAGGCCGCCCATCACGGCCACCGAGCAGGCAGTCAGCATCGCATCCGTCTTGGCGAGGCGCGCCTCGACCATGAGGATGATGCAGGTCGCCATCAGGGCGGCTGTCAGGAAGGCCCCTCGCCTCCCGAAGAATGCCAGGGCTGCCCAATAGGTCAGCAGGACCGTGGCAATAGCTCCGAATAAGGATGGGATCCGGTAGAGCGCGATGGTGGTCCGGGCCTCCGGTATGCCCAGAGCCTCGCCGATGGCGACGCTGGCGCTCTGCAGCCAGTAGATGCCCACCGGCTTCTTGTGCCGGGCCTCGTCTTGGAAACGGATGTCGACGAAGTCGCCCGTCTCCAGCATCTGCTTGGAGGCCTGGGCATAGCGCGGCTCATCCCGGTCCATGGGCTGAAGCGAGGTGAAGCCCGGCAGGAAGCAGGCGAGCGACAGCAGCACGAGCACGGCGCAGAGCCGCGCATGGCTCCGCTCAACGACGCTTGTCACCTGGGTCACGGAGAAGTGGCGCCAGGACATCCGCTGCTGGGGGACAGAACCGTCCATCAATCACTCCGGGGGCGGGAAAGCCCACGCACCAGCAAGGGATTCCCTTGGGCGCGGGCCGTCAAGCCGCGTGATGTCCCCCAATCCCGCCGGGAAGTCAAATTGACGGAAGGTAGCGGCCTGCCCTGTTCACGGAACACGCGCACGCGAGCGGACATTGCCTGGACAGTCAGGCTCGACCCAGGAGATGTCGCCATGAACAAGTCTGCCCGCTGGTGCGCCATCGCCCTTATGGTGCTGCCGGCCCATCCGGCCACGGCTCTCGACCGGCCGGTCGTCTGGCGGGACGAGGATACCGGCTGCGCCTATCTGCTCACCCCGCAGGGAGGCATCACGCCCCGGCACCGCCGGGACGGGACCCTCGACTGCCCGGACGTGGCGGCCGGCACGGGGGTCGTCGAGAACATGGGCCGTGACATCGCGCGGGGCTTGGATGCCTTGCAGCGCGAGGTCGAGCGCCTGCGCGAGCGCTACAACAATCGCCCTTGAGCTGAAGGAGACACCTGTGCCGACGAAGACCCGGATCTATGGCGAGGATGACGAGAAGACCATCAGGCAGCTTGACCGCTGCATGGAGGCAGGCAGCGCCTTCAAGGGCGTGCTCTGCGCCGATGGGCATCTCGGCTATGCCCACCCGATCGGTGGGGTCGTGGCCTATGAGGAGCATATTTCCATCAGCGGTGTCGGCTTCGACATCGCCTGCGGAAACATGGCGGTCCGGCTCGACACCCGCTACGAGGACATTGCAGCCCAGGCGGGCCGTATCCTCTCGGATATCGGGCGCTCCATCAGCTTCGGAATCGGGCAGACGAACGCCGTGAAGGTCGATCACGATTTGTTCGATTCACCCCTTTGGGAGGAGGCCGGGGCCCGGGACCTCAAGACAATGGCCCGGCAGCAGCTGGGGACCGTCGGCTCCGGCAATCATTACGTGGACCTGTTCGAGGATGAGGAGGGCTTCGTCTGGATCGGGGTGCATTTCGGCTCCCATGGCCTTGGTCACAAGATCACCACCAGGCACTTAGGTCTCGTCGGCGCCAAGGACGGCATGGAAGTCGACCCCGCCCTCGTTCACCAGAGCAGCGAGGTGGGGCAAAGCTACCTCGCCGGAGTAAAGCTCGGCGGTCTCTATGCCTATGCCGGCCGCGAGTGGGTGGTGGAGCGCGTGCGCCGGATCATCGGCGGGCAGATCACCGACTCGGTCCACAACCACCACAACTTCGTCTGGCGGGAGAGCCATGAGGGCCGGGATTACTGGGTGGTGCGCAAGGGTGCAACCCCGGCCTTCCCCGGCCAGCGCGGCTTCGTTGGCGGCTCCATGGGAGACAACGCGGTGATCCTGCACGGTGTCGAGAGCCCGGAGAGCGCCGACAGTCTCTACTCGACCGTACACGGCGCAGGCCGCCTCTTCGGCCGCATGGACGCCAAGGGCAAGAAGAACAAGGCGGGCCAGTGGGTTCGCCCTCCCCGCTTCACCCGTGACGAGATGGACGCGTGGCTGCGCGAGAAGGGCATTCTGCTGCGCGGCGGCGACGTGGACGAAAGCCCGATGGTCTATCGCCGCCTTGAGGACGTGCTCGCCTATCACCAGGGCACGATCGAGATCGAGCACACTCTCCGGCCATTTGCCGTCGCCATGGCTGGCCCCGGCGAGTTCGATCCCTACAAGGATTGACCCTTAAAGCATCGGACCCAAAAGTGGATTTGCACATTTGGGGTCAATTCCGATGCTTAAGTTTTATGCTGGCACATCGTGCGGCCCGCTGGGTCCGCGCGATGCTCTAGCCAGAGCTGCAATCCTATCGGAACCAGCCGAAATAAAGTCCCCAGAGGCTCGGCGACCGAATCCCGCGCACCCGGCGGGCCGCTTCGTCGGCGCTCATCGATTCACCGCCATGACATGAGCACAGGACGATATGGGCGTCGTGCTCGGAGATCTGGAAGAAATCGACGGCATCCCCGAACGTGTCGCTGCGCAGCCCGGCCTGCCTGAGGATGGGATCGGAATAGGCCACCGTAAGGGCGGATCCATCGGCCCGTATGGCGAGGCGCTGGGCCTTGGGCTTCCATTCGATCTCGTCGAGGGTTTTGAGCTCCCGGTCGGGCTCCCGCTCCAGGAGGTCGATCCAGCGGTCCAGGCGTTCCCGTTTCGACAGAACCGGAGCCTTGACGTCTTCAGGGATCTTGAGGTCGGCGACGCTAGAGAGTTCGGACAGAGGCCTGTGTTCCATGCTCCCCTCCTTGGCAGAAGAGCGATTCGAAGCCACCCAGCTACAAGCTCAACCTTGGAGCACAGGGAAAAGTTCGAGGAACGACCGTGGAGCGCCGCTGATATTTTGGGCAATTGCCGCGGCAGTGCTAGGTCACACGTAAGGCGGGGTCAGGATAGCGAGACCATGGAAAAGGCCCGACGCCTGATGGCATCGGGCCCATGGTTTGTTAGACGGCCGCCGCGTGGTCGTGATCGGCGGCTCTGGGCGTACCCATGAGTTCGGCCAGGCGGTTACGGGCGCGGTTCACGCGGCTCTTGATGGTTCCGACCTTTACGCCAAGCGCCTCGGCGGCATCCTCATAGGACATCCCTTCGGCACCGATGAGAATAATCGCCTCGCGCTGTTCCTGAGGCAGCTTCTCGAGCGCCGAGGAGAGATCCTGGAGCGCGAGCTTGTCCTCCTGATCGGGAATGGCGATCATGCTGGCGGCGTGAGTCCCGTCCCCGTCCTCGACCTCGCGGCTGGTCTTGCGGTGGGTCGAGTAGAAGCCGTTGCGCAAGATCGTGAAGAGCCAGGCCTGGAGGTTGGTGCCGGATTCGAAGGTGTCCTGCTTGGTCAGAGCCTTGAGCACCGTATCCTGCACCAGATCCTCCGCCTGATCGACCTTTCCGGTCAGCGAGAGGGCGAAGGCGCGCAGGTTCGGCAGGGCGTCCATGACGCCGTTGACGAATTCCTGGTCCACAGGCTCCGTGTGTGCACGGATAACCTGGGCAACGCGGTCAACCAGCCGCGCGAGGTCGCGCGGCAGCTTGTCTTCAGCGGGGTCGCCGTAAAGGGCCCGCAACTGCTTTCCGAGATGCAGCCGGACGTTGGCGCTCAGCGCAGCCGCCGGGGACGGCGCATCAGAATGGGTCGGGTGAGACTGATTGTTCGATTTCTCGGGCATGCGACAATATTTGGGGCATGCCCGCGGCATTTAAATATCCTGGCGACATTTCGACCATGAGATTTTTTCATGGCCGAGCCTCTGGATTTTGCCGCCCCTGTGCCCCATGGAGGCGGCTGGGCCAGAGGCTCGTCCCATGGGCCGAGGCTTGGTTCTGCGACTATCAGGGAGCGCGAAGTGCCTCAATATCTCGGGATCGATGTCGGCACATCGGCCGTGAAGGCGATCCTTGTCGATGAGGGACAGGCGCCGATTGCGGAAGCGGATGTTCCGCTGCCGATTTCCCGCCCGCAGGAGCTCTGGTCGGAGCAGGATCCTGAAAGCTGGTGGCAAGCCGTTCAGACCGCTCTCGATGAGCTTCTTGCCAAAGACGCGGCAGCCCTCGGGGACGTGCGCGCCATCGGCCTGTCGGGGCAGATGCACGGGGCGGTGCTGCTCGATGCGGCCAACCGGCCGCTGCGTCCGGCCATTCTCTGGAATGACGGGCGGTCGTTCCGGGAGGCGCAGCAACTTGGAAGCGAGCATCCGGGCCTCTCACGCACCGCGGGTGTCATCCCGATGCCCGGGTTTACGGCGCCGAAGCTCGTCTGGCTGGCACGGCACGAACCCGAGACGTTCCGCGCCGTTCGCAAGGTGCTTTTGCCGAAGGACTACATCCGTCTCCAGCTCACCGGCACCATCGTCACGGACATGTCGGACGCGGCGGGCACCTGGTGGCTGGATGAAGCCAAGCGGGATTGGTCGGACGAGGCGCTTGCCGCCACGGGCCTGACTCGCGATCACATGGCAAGTCTCGTGGAGGGATCGCAAGCCTCAGGCACTGTCCGCCCCACCATTGCCCGTCGATGGAATCTGCGAAGCGATGTCGTGGTAGCGGGTGGTGCGGGCGATGCGGCTGCCGGAGCTGTCGGACTAGGTGCGATCCGGGATGGATCGGCTTTCATTTCCTTGGGAACGTCCGGCCAGCTTTTCGTCACCACCGAGACCTTCAGCCCGGCGCCCGACGCCCTGGTGCATTCCTTCTGCCATGCGGTACCCGATCGCTGGTTTCAGATGGCCGCGATGCTGAACGGTGCAAGCTGCATTGCCTGGGCGGCCAATCTCCTGAAGCGGGATATCGGCGAGTTGCTGCACGAGACGGAAGCGGCCTATCGCAGACCGTCCGATGTTCTCTTCCTGCCCTATCTCGCCGGCGAGCGGACGCCGCACAACGATCCTCATGCTCGCGGTGTGTTCTTCGGTCTTTCCCCCGACACACAGCAGACGGACTTGGCGCAGGCGGTTCTCGAAGGTGTCGCCTACAGCTTCGCCGATGCGAAGCTGGCGTTCGAGAAGGCAGGCACAGTCCTGACGCAGGCCAGTATCATCGGGGGAGGCTCAAAGAGCAGGTTCTGGACGAAGATCTTCGCCAGCGTGCTGAACATCCCCATCATCCGCCATCAGGGCAGCGACAAGGGCCCGGCTTTCGGCGCGGCGCGGCTGGCACGACTGGCGGTGACAGGGGAAGCACCGGAAGACGTTTGCACCGCGCCAGCCGTTCTTGAGACCATCGCGCCGGACCCGCGCCTCGTCGAACTCTACGAGCCTCGCGTTCAAGCCCTCCGAAGCCTGTACCGAAGTCTGAAGCCGGAGTTCGCGCGTGCCGCCCATGAACGGATTTGAGGATACCGGCCGCCGGGCGCTCGAATCCTCTTGGATTTGCAGCCGCCCCATGCTGCTTAAATGACAGTCGCCCCTCATTTCGATGCTGCCACGACTGCATCAGGAGCCATTCTATGATCTTGGTTGCCGGAGAAGCCCTGATTGATCTGTTCATCGGCACCGCCACGACAAAAGGCTTTCCAGCGGAGGCGGTGGCTGGCGGCTCACCGTTCAATGTCGCGATCGGGCTCGGGCGCCTAGGTCGTCCTGCAGCCTTCTTGTCTGCCTTATCGGAAGATGCCTTCGGTTCATTCCTGGCCGAGAAGCTCGCCGGGTCAGGTGTGAGTTCGTCCTACATCCAGCGCCTCCCGAACGTCACGACGCTGAGTGTCGTGGCGACCAGCTCATCCGGGCAGCCGCAATACTCCTTCTATGCACCGAACAGCGCCGACCGGGCCCTCACCCCAGAGGCGCTGCCCGCCGAACTGCCGGCAGACGTGAACGCCATTGCGGCGGG
>NZ_JAERQE010000050.1 GCF_016734765.1 Microvirga soli
GGCTTGCCTCCCGGGCCATATCCTAGTCAACGCGCAGCCCACCCGAATGGATTCAAGCCCAGATCAAAAGCGCTTTAATCTCCGTCCACGTACTTCCGTCTTTTCTCACTCCATTGATACTGACTCTGCCGTTTTCCATAGATACGCGTTGAACCGAGCCGTCGGAATTGTGCTGCGTATACTGTCCGTTACCTTTAATGTCTCTCGTGCCGGAACGGTATAGATCGCCGTTCGGAGCGAAGGTTGTGAACTGAGAACTTCCGTTGGCCGCTATCAACTCGACATTTTTAGATCCGTCCGAAGCATAAGTGGTCTCCGATCGAGTTCCATCTGTGCGAAATTCCTGGATCTGCCGACTTCCATCCGTCCAAACGAGTGTCACGGTTCGAGTACCGTTCGCATGGCGTACTTCATTGACTTCCTTTAGGTTCGCTTCGATGACTTCGCCATCATGTGACCTTGGTTGTTTGATACCTCCACTCAATGCTATCGGCTGGCCATTCTGGCCAAGAGTGACCACACTCATGGTTCCATCCGTCCTCTCGGACGTTTGCACAATCCTGCCATCCACTACGGTTGTTGTAACACGGGTTCCATCTGGTCGGGTCTGCACTGTCGTGCCGTTGCCGGACGTTACGCTGCCGTTGGCGTGTGTTGTAATCGGGCCAGCGCCTCCGACACCTCCGGTGCCCGCACCAGCTTGCGCACCCCCATATCCAACAGATCCGCCGTGTTGACCCATGTAGTCCAAATAGGCCTGCTCAAGAGCACTGTACATACTTATCTCCCTTGAAAGCCAAGAGGCTTTCTGATAGTGCCAAATCGATACTGGTCGTCTTCGGCAGACCTGTTCGGAACTTGCCAAGGCTACCAATTCTTCGCTGCTTTCCGGCCTGTCTGGATCTCAACCAGGAGGAAGGAAGCTACATCTTTGTAATGAGATTATTATCATTATAACGTGACAAAACACACCTCTCTATATCGAGAGGGAAGGCTCTGCAGCGCGATAAGAGGCCCTCAATGCCATCATCGGCTTCGCGGAAGTGATGCAGAGCGGCATCTCCGGCTCGCTCGGCTCTGAATTGATCAACCTCTTCTCAGAAAAAGATTGTAGCTGCTCTCGACATAGAGTGTTCTGTAACTTACCGGCTCGATTTGCCCCTCACAGGCTGGCCCTTAGAAGCTCCATCATCGGCGCTTTAATTTTCGCCTGAACTGCATCGTCTTGCCTCGGATCTGGTCGTTTTTCATCATCCAAGCCCTACTAGGGGAGCAGTTTATTGGCATAGCGGCGGCCACGCTTGCCATGCGTGCATTCACACATAAACAAAAAGGGCGGCTCGAGAGCCGCCCTTTCGATAATGTCTGGCTGAGTGAGCCTTAGCGCTTCGAGAACTGGAAGCTGCGGCGGGCTTTCTTCTTGCCGTACTTCTTACGCTCGACAACGCGCGGATCGCGGGTCAGGAAGCCTTCCTTCTTGAGCGGGCCGCGAAGCTCCGGCTCGTAGTAGGTCAGCGCCTTGGCGAGGCCGTGACGGACCGCGCCGGCCTGGCCGGAGAGACCGCCGCCGTCAACGTTGACGGTGATGTCATACTGGCCTTCGCGCTGGGCGATCTGGAGCGGCTGAGCGAGGATCATGCGCAGCACGGGACGGGCGAAGTAGACCTCGGCCGTGCGGCCGTTGATCACGATCTTGCCGGAGCCGGGCTTGATCCACACGCGGGCAACCGCGTCCTTGCGCTTGCCGGTAGCATAGGCGCGACCGAGCGAGTCGAGCTTCTGGACGTGCTTCGGAGCTTCCGGAGCAGCGGCCTCAGCATTGGTGCCGAGATCGGCGAGAGACTGGAGGGTCGCCATGATTATGCTCTCACGTTCTTGCTGTTGAGGGCGCCCACATCCAGCGTCTCCGGCTGCTGGGCCGTATGCGGATGCTCAGCGCCCTTGTAGACGCGCAGGTTGCCCAGGATCTGACGGAAGAGCGGGCCGCGGGGAAGCATGCGCTCCACAGCCTTCTCAACAACGCGCTCAGGGAAGCGGCCGTCAAGAATGAACTTGGCGGTGCGTTCCTTGATGCCACCCGGATAACCGGTGTGGTGGTAGTACACCTTCTGCTCGCGCTTGCGGCCGGTGAACACCACCTTGTCGGCGTTGATGACGATAACATTGTCGCCGCAGTCGACGTGGGGCGTGTAGCTCGGCTTATGCTTGCCGCGCAGGCGCATGGCAACCACTGACGCGAGACGGCCTACAACGAGGCCCTCTGCGTCGATCACAACCCACTTCTTCTCGACATCGGCGGGCTTCAGCGAAGTCGTAGTCTTCATTGCGCTGTTTCCCATTCGAGCCATATGGCTCAGGTTCTAAAAACGACAAACCGCCGCGAGATGCGGCGGCGAGTAAGGGCTGTTTAGTGTTATCAAAGGCGGAAGTCAACCGGAAACCAGAGGCATGCCAGCATCAGAAAGCCCATATAGCACAGCTGTTTACCTTGATGCGGTAATATGAAACCACATATGAGGTATTATAAGACCACACGATTTCTAGTTCAAATCATCGAAGGCTATGCTTGGCCTTAAGTCTGAGGCACAATCAGCTTAAATCATAACGAGGGGCTCTCCATGGCTGATGACCTGATCTTCTTCACAAATCCCATGTCGCGTGGTCGTATCGTACGCTGGATGCTGGAGGAAACGGGCTGCGCCTATCGCACGGAGATTCTGGGCTTTGGGTCGGATATGAAGGCCTCCGGCTACCGGGCCATCAACCCCATGGGCAAAGTGCCGGCAATTCTTCATGAGGGTGTGGTCGTCACCGAGGCGGCGGCGATCTGCGCCTATCTGGCCGATGCCTTCCCTGGCGCAAGGCTGGCGCCCCCGATCGGCGATCCTCGCCGGGGCACCTATTACCGCTGGATGTTTTTCGCAGCCGGCCCGGTTGAGGCGGCCGTCAGCAACAAGTCCCTCGGCTTCGAGGTACCAGCCGACCGTCAGGGCATGGTTGGCTATGGCTCCATCGAGGATGTTCTGAGCGCCCTCGAATATGCGGTGTCCCAAACCGAGTATATCGCCGGAGATCAGTTTACCGCAGCGGATGTCTATGTGGGTGCTCAGCTCGGCTGGGGCATGATGTTCGGGACAATCGAGAAGCGGCCTGCCTTCGAGGCTTATTGGAGCCGCATCGGCAACCGTCCGGCAGCCATCAAGGCGCGCGAGATCGACGACGCACTGCTGCCGCCGAGGACTTGAGCCGGGCTCTGAACGTCAGCGACGATCCGGGATCGAATAGGTCCCGGTTGCGTGGCAGACCACGTCCGAGCTGCCCTCCGAATAGATGGAGACGTCTCCGACCGCCAGTCGCTTGCCCAGCTTCAGCAGGCGGCACTCGGCGATGAGGTCCCGCTGCTCGGGCTTTCTCAGGAAGTTGAAGTTCAGGCTCGTGGTGACGGCGAGTGCCACAGGGCCGATATGGGCCAGAATCGCCACGTAGAGGCCAAGGTCCGCCAGGGCCATCATGGACGGTCCGGAGATCGTTCCTCCCGGGCGTATATGGCGCTCGTGGTAGGCCATCCTCATCCTAGCCGAGAGAGGCCCGACCTCATCCACGAAATAGGTCTGCCCGCCCATATGGATCTGCGGGAACTCCCGGTCGAGAAAGGCCACGAGTTCGTCTCGGGTCATGATGGGATGGTGCGATGCCATGAATGTGCGATGCTCATTGAACTGCCCTGTCCTATCCCATACGTTCCCTTTATGAATCACGACAATTATCCGAACGATTACATCCGCGGCATCCTCAACAGCGTGAAGACCATCGCGATGGTCGGGGCCTCACAGAACCCGGCCCGCCCAAGTTGGATCGTCACCAAGTACCTGCTGGAGCGGGGCTACGATGTCATCCCGATCAATCCTGGACTGGCGGGCACCGAGCTGCTCGGCAAAACGGTGTACACCTCCCTGAAGGATGTGCCTGTCCCGATCGATATGGTCGAAGTCTTCCGCAATTCGGAGGCCGCCGGACCCATCACTGACGAGGCACTGGCGCTCGACCCGCTGCCGAAGGTCATCTGGATGCAGCTTTCCGTTCGCAACGACGAGGCCGCCGCCAAGGCCGAGGCAAAAGGCCTGCAGGTGGTCATGGACCGCTGCCCGAAGATCGAGTTCGGCCGCCTCTCCGGGGAGATCTCCTGGCAGGGCGTCAATTCACGGATGATCAGCGCGAAGAAGCCGGTTCTCTCAGGAAAAGGCTTCCAGAAACTCAGCCTCAATCGGCCGTAAGTCGTAGCGAAAGCCTTATAGCTAATGCCTTGACCCGAAGAACGGTTCGTTCTTTATAGAGAACAGAACGTTGTCTTTGTGAGGAAGAGGCTGCTCCCATGACCGATCGTCTGCCAGGTTTCAACACGCTCGCCATTCACGCCGGAGCGGCCCCCGATGCAGCCACCGGCGCACGGGCGACACCGATCTATCAAACGACATCCTTCGTCTTCGACGACGTGGATCACGCCGCTTCGCTGTTCGGGCTTCAGGCCTTCGGTAATATCTATTCCCGTATCGGCAACCCGACCTGCGCGGTTCTCGAGGAACGTGTTGCGGCGTTGGAGGGTGGCACAGCAGCCTTGGCAGTGGCATCGGGCCATGCGGCCGAGTTCCTGACCTTCCATACCCTGCTTCAGCCCGGCGACGAGTTCGTGGCCGCCCGCAAGCTCTACGGCGGCTCCATCAACCAATTCAACCACGCCTACAAGAATTTCG
The DNA here is from genome assembly GCF_016734765.1 of Microvirga soli. Lineage (GTDB taxonomy): Bacteria > Pseudomonadota > Alphaproteobacteria > Rhizobiales > Beijerinckiaceae > Microvirga > Microvirga soli. The sequence continues at coordinate 4,752 of NZ_JAERQE010000050.1, forward strand.
GCTGGAACGTGGTCTGGGCCGATTCGGACGATCCATCTTCCTTCGAGGCGGCCATTACGCCAAAGACCAAGGCGATCTTCGTCGAATCCATTGCCAATCCAGGCGGCGTGATCGTGGATCTCAAAGCCATCGCGGCCATCGCCAAGAAGCACCGCATCCCGTTCATCGTCGACAACACGATGGCCTCGCCCTACCTAATCCGCCCGTTCGAGCATGGGGCCGACATCATTGTGCACTCGGCCACCAAGTTCCTCGGCGGCCACGGCAACTCGGTCGGCGGACTGATCGTGGACGGTGGCACGTTCAACTTCGCCGGCGACGACCGCTACCCGATGCTGTCCAAGCCGCGGCCGGAATATGCCGGCATGGTGCTGGGCGAGACATTCGGGAATTTCGGCTTCGCCATCGCCTGCCGCGTTCTCGGCCTGCGCGATCTGGGCCCTGCCCTCTCGCCCTTCAACGCCTTCCTGATCCTCAACGGAATCGAGACCCTGCCCCTGCGCATGCAGCGACACTCGGACAATGCCCTGACAGTCGCCGAGCATCTGCAGGGCCACAGCAAGATCTCCTGGGTCAGCTATCCTGGCCTGCGCTCGGACCGCTATCACAACCTCGCGCAGGAATACTGCCCCAAGGGTGCCGGCGCGGTGTTCACATTCGGGCTCAAGGGCGGTTACGAGGCCGGTGTGAAGCTGGTGTCCAACCTCAAGCTATTCTCGCATCTGGCCAATATCGGCGACACCCGCTCCCTGGTGATCCACCCGGCTTCGACCACGCACCGTCAGCTCACGGACGAGCAGAAGACTCAGGCCGGCGCCGGCCCGGAGGTGGTGCGCCTGTCCATCGGTCTTGAGGATACGCAGGACCTGATCGACGACCTCAATCAGGCGCTGGACGCAGCCTGAGCCCCGCAGGAACGGCGGCAAGACAAAGAAAAAGGGCGGCTCAAAGCCGCCCTTCTTCATTTACTGAACCTCGGCGCTAAGCAGCGCGCGAAGAGCCTGCCTTCTTGTAGGTATTGTGGATCGCGTTGAGCGAGCGCTCAAGCGCCGTCCAGAGACGGCCGATCTCGTCAGCGCCCTGAGACCCGGCATCGTATTCCCGGGCGCCCTCGCCTGTTGCGAGCGAGAGCGTCAGTTCCGGCCGGTGCGTGATCTGGCCTGCCCAAACGGGGACTTGAAGCGCGTTCAGGGCTCCACGCGCGTCAGCCACGACGGCAGCCTCGCTATCCCCGTGCTTGGCCGGGGCAGCGTTGATGACGGCCGCATAGGGCTTGCGATTCTCGCGCGCGATGGCCACCGTGTCCTGGAGGGCCGCGATGTCGAACAGGCTTGCCCGAGTCGGAATGATCACGAGGGTTGCCTGCTTGATCGCCTCGGCAACGATCGAGGACTTGTTCGGCGGTGTGTCGACGAGAACCCACTCATAGCCCTCTCGCTTGGCGTCCCGGATGGCATCCGCAATGTTGCGGACATTGTGCCTGAGGCCAAGGTATTCCTGGTTCCGGATCTTGTGCCACAAGGACAAGGAACCCTGCGGGTCGTTGTCGATCAGCAATGTGGGGCGTGAAGGGTTGGCGATATAACTCGCGAGATGAGCAGCGAGCGTGCTCTTACCCGAGCCGCCTTTTCGCGAAGCAAAGACCAGCACGTTCATGCCTGACTCCTTATCAGCCTGTTCCTGCAGCACTACGCTTGAGGGTTAAGGCTATCTTAATATTGTTCACCTGTAGCAGAGCAAGACCTGATTTCCTAATTCCTGCACTGTTCCCACTAGGATTTTCACGTTCTTCCGCTGAATCTGCCCGGATGACGCCTGTTGAGCAGTCGCAGAGCTAAGCTTTATAAGGCTTCGCAGACTATGGCTTTGTCGAGATTTCCAAAGTCTTTTGCTGTCGAGAGACAAAGCCGCAAAGCTTTGCGCCCAAATCGGCGCTGCTGTTTAAGAAACCGGACCAGCTTATTCACAATTCGTGTTCCAAGCAGCTTTGAAGCCTCGGAACCACCCCTCTGCTTGGCCGTTAAGCTCCAGACTTCACCATTTAGGAGCTGACACATGTCGAAGAAGATCTTGTTTGCAGGCGCTGTTCTGGTTGTCCTTGCCCCGGTTGGCGCTTTCGCTCAGTCCGGCGGCGCTGCAGCCGGTGCAACCACCGGTGCCGTTGGCGGCGCCATCGTCGGCGGTCCGGTTGGCGCAGCCATCGGTGGCGTGACGGGTGCGATCGTGGGCGGCCTCGCCGATCAGCAGCAGCCGCAGTTCCGTCAGTACGTGGTGACCCAGGGCGTGCCGTCCTACCGCTATCAGGAAGAGGTTCGCGTTGGCGCGACCCTCCCGGCTTCCGGCGTACAGTACTATGAGGTTCCGCAGCAGTACGGCGTCACCAACTACCGCTACACGGTTGTGAATGACACTCCGGTTCTGGTCGAGCCCGGCACCCGCCGCATCGTCCAAGTCATCCGCTAATCGCGCTAGTGGTTGAAGAATTTGGGCGGCCGAAAGGCCGCCCTTTTCTTTTGTCAGACCGCGCTGACACGAGCATGGACGACGGCCATAGCCAGAACGGCCATGGCGAAGACCTGATGAGCCAGACCAGCCCAGAGGGGCACCACGAGCAGCAGGGTCACAATGCCGAGCACCATTTGGGCTAAGGTCAAACCGGCCACGGCCGTCGTCCGGCTTGCTGCCTTCGAACCAGAAGCTGTCTGCCGAAGACTCCAGGCATGCCATAGGGCGAAGGCCACGATGGCATAGGCGACCAAGCGGTGGTTGAACTGCACCAGCACGACATTATCGACGAAGTTCTCAATCCAGGGTGAGACTGAAAACAGGGCTGAGGCCGGCGGAACGAAGACACCGTCCATCAAGGGCCAAGTGTTGTACGTCAATCCAGCCTTCGAGCCCGCCACAAGGCCGCCAAGAGCGATCTGGAACAGGATCAGACCCATGAGGATGCGCGGCGCGTATCCTGCATGCGCTTCCGGTGCTTGATCGGAGCGGTCCTTCAGTCCGGCCGCGACCCAGACGAGACAGGCCAGGATGATGCTGGCGACCGTCAGGTGCAGGGCAAGTTTGATGGGAGCCACGGCCGTCATGCCGGGCTCGAGCCCTGAGGCCACCATGATCCAGCCGATGGCGCCCTGCAGCCCGCCGAGGGCCCCGATGCCCAGGAGCGTCAGAGCAAGCCTGCCCTTAATAACACCCCTGGCCCAGAACCACACCAGCGGCAGGAAGAACGCAAGGCCGATGAGGCGACCCAGCTGCCGGTGTCCCCATTCCCAGCCATAGATGAACTTGAACTCAGACAGGGTCATGCCTTTGTTCATGAGTTCATACTGGGAGATCTGCCTGTATTTCTCGAACTCGATCAGCCAAGCCTGCTCGGTGAGCGGCGGGATGGCGCCCGTGACCGGGCGCCACTCGGTGATCGAAAGGCCGGAACCGGTCAGGCGCGTGGCGCCGCCGACGGCAACCATCAGCACCACCAGAACGGCAAGAAGATAGATCCAGGCGCGAACCGCGGACAGGGATCGGGTTTGAGGCACGCGCGCCAGCGGCATGCCCTCGGTGGAGGCTGCGACAGCCATGCTCACTCTCATCATCGATTAGGGCTTGAACCCAGGATACGGACGTCACATAGAGGCTGCGCCTCCCGGAGGCAATTCATGCCGATGACGCACCGTCGGGATGAGGTTCAATCAGGTTGAGGATTTGGCCATGGGCACGCGCACGCGCAAGCTGATCGGGACAGTGGTGATGCTGGCCTTCATCTTCTTTTATGCGCTCTTCGCCATGGCGGTCGCCGAAGGGCGGATCTCCGAGGCCCCGAAGCTCATCCAGACACTGGCTTATATCGTTCTAGGCCTCATTTGGATCGTCCCGCTCATGCCGCTCATCCGTTGGATGGCAAAGCCGGATAACCCTGAGACTTAAGCGCCGCCGACGCCTTCTATGATCGTGCCGGTGCCGCCGCAGGTCTGGCATGCCGCCGCACCGACACGGCCGCTGCCCTTGCATTCCGGGCACACATTCTCACCTGTGCCGGGCGTACCCGGTTCCGCCTGATCGCCGGGATTCAGCTTCGTCCGATCGGAGCCGGCCTGATCTTTCGGGGTGCTGGTCATGGCAAATCTCGCATGGTTCTCCTGCGATCAACGCGGCAGCAAAACCCCGGTTCTCCACCGTTTCAAAGAAAAGGCCCACTCGGAGGTGGGCCTGATCGAAAGCATCAGTGACAGACTCTGCGGCTGCGGTGCTCCCAGCCCCAACCGGGAACCCATTCCCGGTAGCGTTCGGTCGTGCACTGCTCCACATAGACCCGCTCGCGGATCGGGCGCTCGTAGTAGACCGGCACCCGACGCTCTTCCACATAGACCGGTGGCGGCGGAGGCGGAGCCCGGTAGACGACAGGCGGCTGAGGCTGCGCCACAGCGGCGCCGACGGCAGCACCCACGGCAAGACCGCCCAGAGCGCCAAGAGCCACAGCAGCCCCAGGCGACAGGCGATCACGCGCTGCAGCCGGCTCGGCAACAGCCAGCCCGGAAACCAGCGCCAGAGCAGCGGCTGTGCCGGAAACAAGACGGAAGATCTTCATGATCAACAACCCCGACAGAAGGGAGGCCCCATGTCTCCCTCTTCATGTCATGAGATATACTGTTCGAAACCTCTCTGAAAGCTGAACGGATTGTGGCAAAGCTTGGGTTTTGGCCGTTCTTGGCGGAATACTTAGCAACCTCTTAACGCGGGTTTCGCAGCCGTTTCAGTCGGCAGCGGTCCGCAACGGCACCGAGAGAAGCACGCGCACCAGATCGGCCTGCCGGTTGGTGTCCGTCTTGCGGAACAGGTTGCTCTAGTTGTTGAAAGGGACAACAGGGTTGGCGGATGTTGAGTGGATTTAATCATAGGTGACCGTTTCGCGTACGCCCGTTGTAATGGCCTACCCAAACGATAGACCGCTCCCAGAATCGCGGTAGGGCTCCATCGGACACAGTGCATGGTCGATACTCGAACACCTGAGCAACGCCGTTACATCATGCAGTCGGTCCGGAGCAAGAACACTGGACCCGAAATGATCGTTCGGCGGATCGCACATGCGCTTGGCTACCGTTTCCGGGTGCATCGACGGGACCTCCCCGGCACCCCCGACCTAGTTTTCCCCAGCCGACGAAAGGCCATCTACGTCCACGGGTGTTTCTGGCACGGCCATGGCTGCCCGAAGGGGAAACTGCCGAAATCCCGACCGGAATTCTGGATTCCGAAGATCGCCAGGAACAAGGAGCGTGACGCGGACACCGTCGCCGCGATGGAAGCCATGGGATGGGAGACGTTGACTCTCTGGCAATGTGAGACAAAGGATCGCGACGCCGTCGTCAAAGCGCTTGTGGATTTCCTCGGCCCGCCCGGAGCGGTGGCCTCCGCCTCGCGTTAAGCTCAGCGGCGGGAGCCAAGTTGAAGAATGACACGACCTATTGGAATTGACCTTTTTGCTGGTGCTGGCGGACTGAGCCTGGGCTTCGAGCAGGCTGGGTTTGACGTACGCGCGGCTGTCGAGATCGACCCAGTTCATTGCGCCGTCCACAAGTTCAACTTCCCGAATTGCACCGTCATCTCGCAGTCTGTCGCAGATGGCCTAACTGGACGTGACATCCGGAAGCGCGCCGGGCTCGACGACGCCGAAATTGATTGCGTTTTCGGCGGCGCGCCTTGCCAGGGCTTCTCGTTGATCGGGCAGCGCGTCTTGGACGACCCACGCAATCGGCTCGTTCTCGAATTCGTACGCCTCGTCGCGGAACTGGGCGCGAAATATTTCGTGTTCGAGAACGTTAAGGGCCTCACGGTCGGTACCCACCGGAAATTCCTCGACGAACTCGTCGCTGCCTTCGACGAGGTAGGCTACTCCGTACGCCTCCCATGGCGGGTCCTCGACGCTGCGGAATATGGTGTCCCGCAGCATCGGGAGCGTTTGTTCCTGCTGGGAGCCCGCAAGGGGCTTCCCCTCCCGGAATACCCACTGCCGATAACACGTGCTGCCGACGACCGTGCTGCCGACGACCGTGCTGCCGCCTTGGACCTGCCAACAGGGCCGACGTGTGAGGAAGCTCTCGGCGACTTGCCGAATGTGGACCTTGTCGAGGACCTCAAGGCCACCGACGCCGTGTTCCTCGACGATTATGATGTGCCGAGTGCGTATGCCCGCGAGATGAGGTGCCTGTCGAACGACGCATGGCACCTGGGTTACGTACGGCGATGGAATCCCGCCCGGCTCACATCTAGTTGGCGCACAGAGCACACCGACATCTCGCAACGACGGTTTACCGAAACCCAACCGGGAGCAGTCGAACCGATCTCCCGCTTTTACAAGCTGTCGCCGAACGGGCTGTCGAACACTCTCAGGGCCGGTACGGACGGGGCTCGGGGGGCATTCACGTCCCCGCGTCCGATTCACTACAAGTACCCACGGTGCGTGACCGTGAGAGAGATGGCTCGCCTGCACGGCTTTCCGGATTGGTTTCGCCTACATGCAACGAAGTGGCATGGTGCGCGACAGATCGGGAATGCGGTACCCCCACCGCTTGGGCGCGCAGTAGCTGGGGCTGTTGTGCGCGTGCTCGGATGCAAGCCGTCCCGACCGCGCCGCTATCTCACGCTTGGCGACGAAGCGCTCCTTTATATGGACCTCAGCGAGGCAGCCCGTCATTTTGGCGTCGAACCGCCAGCTTCGCGCCGTGATCGAAAAAGCGGGGCTCGTAAACGCAAACAGCACGAGACCGAAGCGGCTCGGCTCGCTGCCCTGGAGGCGGCGAGTGGCTAATTCGGCGTCCCCACCTACAAACAGCTATCAAGCGATCATCGAGCACATCTTCGTCAGCCGATATCAGCCTGGTCAGACGGAGGTTGAATTCGACCGCGACGAGTTGGTCCACGTCGCAGGCCACCTGGGCGTCGCAGTTCCCAAGAATCTCGGAGATGTTATCTACTCCGTGAGATATCGGACGGGGCTCCCCGAAGCTGTCACGGCGACCCAGCCCCCAGGCATGGAGTGGATCATCGAAGGACGCGGGCGGGCAAAGTACGTATTCAAGCTGGTGACGTTGAACCGAATCCTACCTCGCGAGGACCTTGCGACCATCGGTATCCCCGACGCGACACCGGAGATCATTCGGGCCTACTCACTCGACGACGAACAAGCCCTACTGGCGATTGTTCGATACAATCGGTTGATCGACGTGTTCCTCGGCCTCACGACGTTCAGCCTCCAGAATCACCTCAGAACGACCGTGAGGGGCATCGGACAGATCGAGATCGACGAACTTTATGTCGGCATGGACAAACACGGGTGCCACTACGCCATTCCCGTACAAGCCAAGGGCGGCACCGACCAGATCAGCGTCGTCCAGACCAAGCAGGACATCGCATGGTGCGCTCAGCGGTTTCCAGGGATGAGGGTTCGGGCGATCTCGGCGCAGTTCATGACCGACGACCGGGTCGCAATGTTTGAACTCACCGTGCAGGATGACGCCGTGAAAGTCGTCGAGGAACGGCACTACAAGCTCCTCCCTGCCACCGAACTGGATCAGAGCGCCATCCGGACCTACCGTAGCTGATCGGAACTTCTAACCGAGTTCCCCGTCGAACAACGGCGGTGCGTACGCGATGAAGATTCGCATCTCTTGCTACGGCCACTTCCAGTTCTTGTAGGCATCAAGGAGGGCGGCGATCTCGTCCGCCGCCTCCGGGGCAACGACATGATCGTGATAATCGTAGCTGACCCACTTGGGCTCGGCATTGATATCGTTCGGCTTGAAGGGCTGCACCTGCGGATCAGGATTCATGTGCAGGAAGGCTGTGTTGATCGTCTTCAGCCACGAGAACAATATCGCCTTGCCGCCTGCCGCCTCGATAAACGCCCGCGCTACGTCTAAGCTACGACCGTTGGTGCAAAAATCGTCTGCAACCAGTACGGTCTTGCCCGTAAGCCTCAACGGGCTCGCTGGAGGTGTCGGACGATCATAATGCCGAGGATAACGGTTCAGGTGGATCGTCTTTAACTGGTTGAGAAAGGTCTTTTCGTAGGGCTTAGCATACTGACTTTTGATCGCAGGCGTATGCCGAAGAATGAAGTCGGCCAAGTACGGCTTCCTGAAGCACTTGCCGAACACCGTCATCAACGCGTCGAGGCCCTTGCGAACCTCGCTTGATGAATTCGGATTGTGCCCTGGGAAGGCGCACAGGTAATCAATTTGGTGGATGAGTCCGGAAAAGTAGAGCGTCGAGACGATCATCAAGAACCAGAAGCGACGCTGCCCACCATCCTCCTTCGCAGCCGATTTCGCGTCCGCGCTGAACTCCGCGAAGTTCGGCTTGTATGTCGAGTACGGTCCCATCGCTCGTACGTGGAGATCGGAATCGGAGATTGACCAGTAGATCGGATGTTCACGAAGAGCGAAAATCTCGCAGAACTGAGCGAGGCTGCTGATGGACGGCACCTCGAACCCATAGTCAATCTGCTGCGGGTACCACCCAGGCCGGATCAGGAGTAGTTGATTGTTCACCCCGGCAGGCACGTCGGCGTCGCTGTTGCCGACCAAGACGGTCTCATGTCGGGAAACACCAAGCTCGGCCAAGATCGGATCGACCGATCCTGCACGCTGCCTCGTGGGTAGTCCGCCTTGACCGGCCAGAAAGAGCCTGACAGGAACTCCAGACCTACGAGAGAGGTATTCATGGACTGGTTCACCGTCGATCATCGCTCGGTGTCGTGACCAAAAAGCGACTTGGACTCCGCGTACGCTCATCCGCTCGGTGAAGGTGACGAGTTCATCGAGAATATCAATCCGGGCCTTTCCATCCGCACCAATGGTACCGTTGGGGCTGATCAGAACTAGCTTCAGAGGCATCAGGGTAGGTTCCGGAACAAATCAATCTGCGCGGGACTCTGGGGGACACGCTGCCTTAGCAACTCCGCCGAGATCGCATCGCGGAACGCCATGTGATCTTTGGGCACCTGGAAGGTGATATCGGCGTCGCCAGCGTCGGCTTTGGGGTCCACCCCGAACATCGTCAGCCCGAAAACAGGGCGGGAGAGGCTTCTAGCGAAGCGTACGGTGTGCGCTGTTCCCGATTTCCGGCTCCATTCCGCAGGAACAACAACCTTCGAGAGGGCAGCTTGAAGCCTATTCCGCCAGACAAATGTCTCCGAGGTCGGACCCTGATCAGGCAGGTACTCCGAGACCAGCGCACCACCGCGCTCCACGATAGCCTCGCCCAGACTGAAGTGCTTCGCAGGGTAGGTCTTGAGAATGCCGGTTCCCAGCACCGAGATCGTGGGCAGCGAGAGCCGTAAACACCACTCGTGGACGACGCGGTCGATCCCCTTAGCGAGGCCGCTCACCACTGGTGCTCCGAGTTCGCGGGCGCACGACACCGCGAACTTTGCCAGGAACTCGCCCTCCTCGGTCGGTTCGCGAGTACCAACGACGGCGACAGACGGTTGCGTCAGAAGGTGATGATTGCCCCTGACGAAAACCCATAAAGGGCGCAGCCCAGGAGGCATTTCGTGGAAGGCATCCGGATAATCCGGGTCCCCCTCGAAGATTAGGCGCACTCCCCGATCCACAAGCGAGCCTGCCACCTCCAGTCCGAATGACCATAGCTGTCTCCGAAGTTCGTCCCAGGTCTGGAACCCCTCGGATCGAGCGGAGAAGCGCGCGCCTGCATCCGCAAGCAGGGCATCGAACGCGCTTACGTCCTTGGTCGCAATCAGGTTTCGGATACCGTCACGACCTCCAAGCCGAACCAAGGTCTGGAACCCGACGCCGTGGAATCTGCCTAGACCGAGGAATGCGACACCTTCTGCCGAGTACCCCATACCCTCAAGATTTCGGTGCAACTCTGATGGGTGAACTTCCAACGGCGTCTCGATCTCTCGGTAGTGGTGGTTGGGGCGTACGAATACTTTTACAGATCGCCCAGTTCAATGTCATGGGGCAGCATCTACGACATCCACAGCGGCGGCAATCACGCCGCCTACGATCTGCGGCGACGATGCCATCTACCGTTCGCCCATACAAAAAGGGCCGGTTCGCCCGGCCCCAATTTGCTCTGCGTTGTAGTTCCCCGCCCGACTAGGCCGCGACCACCTTCGTCTCTCCGAGCAACTCACCTAGGGTAATGTACTCGAAACGAACGATCTTGAGACGGCTGTGACCACCCTCATTCGCGGGGACACCCCGGAAATAGCGGTACTCGTCGGACATCCACCACATCAAAGCTGCGGCTTCATGGAGGGGAAACTCAACCTCATCACCCTTCGGGCCGACCTTGACCATGCCATTCTCGTTCGCGGCTGTGTGATCTAGGCGGCGACCATCCTTCGAGATTCCTACCGGAACTAAACGGGTGAGCAAATGTGGCTTCGTCTTCTCGATCTTCGCGAGCAGCGGGAGCTTTTTCGTCTTCATCAGGTCCTCCTTTATGCGTCGGTGGTGCTTTGGGTGCGCTTCTTGCCTAGTTCATTCAGTTTCAGGAGAAGCCTGACCCCCTTCTCTGCTACGGGGTCGCGGATGAACTCGGCGATATCGGGATATGCCTGTCTGAGGATTTCGCAGGTCCAAGCCGCAGCTTGGGCCTCCGTAAAACCGAGAGCCAAAAACAGCTTGGGGAAGACCTCGGGGGGAATGGGGGTGCGGCCCTTACGCCAATTAGCAACATTCGCTCGACTCCCTCCCTCATAACCCAGGGCTTGGATGGCCTTGATCAGGGCCGCGTCAGACATGCCTCTGTTAGCCATCCAGCGGTTGAGCCACGCACTAGGCTCCTCGCTGGCGGGTTCATCTGGGCCTAAGCCCTGAGTTGGAACTTCGTACGGTCGAGCAACTGCCACAATGACCTCCTGTATACCTAAGATATACATGTATATGGGACATATACATAAGGCCGTCAAGGGCGTCCGGAGCAGTTTAGCAAATATCGTGTCCGTTTAGGTATGGCCTAGGGGTCATGCTGGATTTGAGCAGGAACACGTCCGTACAGGTTGACTTTCACCAACGGATACGTTTATATACGGACACTACCTCAACGGACATTTGGTGCGCGTGTGAAAACCGTTCTCTACTGCCGGGTCTCTGTTTCGGAGCAAACGCTCGATCATCAGCGTACGCAGGCTGAAGCCGCAGGCTACAAGATTGACGAGGTTGTCGCCGATCACGGAGTTTCGGGTGTAACCACCCGTCTACGTGATCGACCGGAAGGTCGCCGCCTTTTTGACCTACTGAGGGGCGGCGACGTTTGTTTGGTCCGTTGGGTGGACAGACTCGGGAGAGATTATCAGGACGTTTCCGACACCCTCCGCGAGTTCATGCGGAGGGGGGTGATCGTCAAGACGATCATTCATGGCATGGTGTTCGACGGCAGCGTCAAGGACCCGATGGCACAAGCCGTACGCGATGCGTTGATCGCGTTCATGAGCGCTACGGCCCAAGCACAGGCTGAAGCGACGCGGGAGGCTCAACGCGCCGGGATCGCACATGCCAAGGCAAGGGGAGACCGATACAAAGGCCGGAAGCCATCCTACTCGCGTGTGCAATACGAAGCTGTACGGTCCATGTTGGACCAGGGCTCCGGGATTAGCGCAATCGCCAAGAGTACCGGTCTTTCGCGGCAGACTGTCCACCGTATCCAGGGCGATCCCGCCGCCGCCGAAATGGCTTTGGCATCATGGAACATGTGATGTTGATGAGACCTCTAGCTGTCGTTCGCTATCGTCACCGTCGCCCAGGCTCCCTTGCGTGGACGTTGACCGCGTGGTCGGGTCGTATGAGGCAGCCGCTGGAGTCACTCGTCATCCAGGAACTTCGCCGCCAGCGGCCGACAGGAACCGAAATCGAGATTGTCGAACTTCACTGGCGTTAGGACATCCGCAATCCGAGGGTTCAGTCTCTTGTTCCACGAGGAAGTTTCAGGTTCGCGGCGCGCCGGTTAACGCCCGCGAGCCATGACCTCAACGACGCGTACGCCTGCGTCGATTCCGGCGATGATCTCGACGATCTCGCAACGCAAGCTGTCTGGAACTTCGGCAGCAATCTCCGTTAGACGATCTCGCAGATCGCGCATAATCGGGAGTCCACCCCGCGCGCCCAGTACATCGCGATGAAGCACGTCGGCGACGTAGCCGCTGCGTTTCGCCAAGAAGTTCCGGGAAAACTCACGTTTGCTGCGTACGAGACCAGCTTCTTTCAGGCGCTCGTACACAATACTAAAATTTATTGCGATCATAATCCATGTTTTGATAAATATTATAGCTAAATCATATCAACAAAGCATGGTGATGACTAAACAATTCTCAAAGCTAGACGCAATTCATTACGCGAATACATTATCCATTCAGCGCCTCGTACGTCAATATTTATCCCTTCATCCAGCAGATTTTGCGGAACTTCACCCCGCAAACGTGTGGGAGATCGGCGGGATCACGATCACCGCCGTACGCATTGGCTGCCGTACGGGTGTGCCGCACACCTGCACGACGTGGCGTTACTTGATCTCTGGCGACAACTGGTCGATGGCCGTTCGTGCGGTTTGGCAGGCTGACGGCACATTGCTTCAACCTACGGCGACGCACTGCCAGATCGAGAGCTATCATCCGGACACGCCTGAGACACGCCGCAGCGTCAACGCGTGGCTACATGGCGTGGCTTGGTGAGCCAGAATGGACCTCGACACGTGGCGGCCCACGGTACGTGCGGAGATGGGCGCGATGAAGCATGCCCCTCACGAGCGGCTCTGGTGGGCCACCATAATCTTCGCCGTCCTCGTCGTGCGACTTGATGACGACCGATCCGAGGAGATCAAGGCGATTATTGCGGAGCACAAGACCGCCTGGGAGGCCGTTTTGCAGGACACTGGCTCCATCGCGCGCGACACGGGCACCCGGTGGGCCGGGTCGGTCGAGATCGACCTCCTGCACCCGCACCATTATTGCGGAGGGGCCAAGCGGCGTTTGCTGGCAGACCTTGGAGTCGATATCGACATGCTGACGATGGATCACCGCGTGCTGATCGTGCATGCCCACCTTGTCGTAGACTGTCGTGGTCACACCCGCCGCAAACTGGCCCGATCTATTCGTGCTCAATGGCCGGGCCTGCGCCGTGTGGTCCTTGCAGCAATCTCGGAGCACGGCACCGTAGCCGCGAACTTATCCCGCCTTGCCGACTATACGACAAAATTCCGCCTGCAATATTCTGACGCCTGGGACGGGAAACGGACGCGGTATGGAGCGCAGTATGAGAGCGCTTGGCGCAGGTATATGGCCGACCTTTACAACAACGTAGGGTGGTGCAACTTCATTTTCTCGCACGTGCGCGTGCAGTCTGCATCCACCCCCAAAAGCCGAAATAGTCTTGCTGAACAGCATGTTAAATCAACCGAGGATCATCACCAGTTGATAGTAGACGAGATACTCATACAAGAGCCGCAGGGGAATATGGAAGACAATAAGAAACCATCGCCATCTCCGCACGAAGTTCTCGAAAAACTGCGGGCACGTCTTGCCGTACGCCATTGCGGACCGGTCCATGCCCTTGAAGGCCGCGATTGCGAGAATCGCATCGGCGAAGAAGTCCGAATTCCCGCCTCATCGGCGATCCCTCCGAACCCGTCCGCAGCCCGTTGCGCCGAATGTAAGGCCATGTACCCCGGTATTTAGGAGAAACGCCATGCGCATCCACGAACTCTTTGGCGGCGAACTTCGCGACGATCACCTCTCGGCGTACATCGACATGGAACGCATTCCTCCGGACCTGCTGCGTGAACTTCAGACGCTTTTCGCACGCCAAGAAGTTCCGGCGTACAACGTGGATTTGTTGCAGGTTCTCTACGGCCAAGCGGATGATGATCGACGGGATCGTCTCGAACTCGACCTGCTATCTCTCGACGTACGCCTCCGCCGGGCTGAGGTCGCGGCCAAATTGGCCGACGCTATCAAGACCCGTGCCGACACGGCTCGCGTCTCCACAGTGTAGGGCGCGCAGAGGATCAGTGTCCTCTTACGATTTTCTCGAAGACTTCGGCGCGCCTCGGCACCTCAACCATCTCGACCACACCATCTACCATCCGCCCCACGCTCAGGAACGGCTCCTTACGCATTTGTCCGGTTTGGACAAGAGGAACGAGGCTGAAATGATCAATTAGATCGACCCTATGTCCGCCGTTTCTGCCCTTTAGGCGAGACTGCTTGAACCGGTATGCAGCCATCCCTCCCAATAAGATAACGTCGATGGTGCCGGTGGCCGGATCAAAGCGCATATCGTCGATGAACGTACGCAAAGCCGCCGAGAGCCTCGTCCGGATAGTTAGACGGGTCGCGTCGTCGGCGTTGGCGAGTTCAGCCCGCAACTTCATAATCCGGGCTTCGATGTCAGCCCGGCTGTCCTTCTGCGCCACGATGCTGATCCGGCGATGCTCCTGGGCCTTGAGTGCCGCCTGCTCCTTGCCGATGGCGATGATCTCGGCGCGCAGTTCTTTCTCGTACTCCGCGATCAGCGGGTCGTCGTCATCCGCCTCCTTGATGCGCTTCATCAAGCGGGAGCGGCCCTTCTCTAGGCCCTCGATTTTCATCTGGGTTGCGGCAATCTCGTTCTCGACCCTGCGGAGTTCTGAGCCGGTTTCAGGTTGAGCAAACAACTCGCTCAGCCGATATTCTGACACATGGTCTAGGATCGCGGACTCCAGAGCCTCCAAGCCGAAGTAGAATGAGGCATCGCAACCCCGATTCTGCGCAGCGGTCGTGCAGACGTAGTAGTGGCGCTTCCCCGAGCCCTCTTTCTCTCTGCTACTCCGCCCGAAGTTTCGGACTTTCATGACACCCGAACACCAAGCGCAATGGACGCGCCCGGAGAACAGGTTGGTCATTGCCGCACCCTTACGGCCCCGCTTATTCGTGCGGCGGCCCGCCTGGACCTTCGCCCACATACTCTCCTCGATGACTGCCGGGTACCAACCGTCGATAGCCTCCCCGAGTTTCACCTTCTTCCCATCCTCGACCTTGCCGGGCTCGTAGATGCCGAGGACGGCTTTGTTGGTGAGCAGGTTCATGATGGTGGTCGGGTGCCACGCCTTCCCCTTCTTCGCGACGGTATTCTTGAAGGGTTCGTACGCAATATCCCCCGCCGCAAAGCGTGCGTTCAGGAGACGGGAGATCGTGTAGGCCGCCATGCCGCCCGCAGCCAGATCGAAAATCTCACGTACGATTTTCGCACGATCAGGGATTTCCTCATATCTGCCATTCTCTCCAAGCCGAAGCCACGAGGGGCAGACGCTGCCACGCGTCCCTTTAAGCCGACGCCCTACCCAGGAATCTGCGACGCGAGTCGATTTCTTCTCGCTCTCCTCGTTCGCGCGCTTCATGATGAGCAGGGACTCGAACATCCCGAACTCGGTGTCATACGTGGTTTGGTCGTGGATTTTCTTGTCCTTGAGCGTGACAATCCTTATCCCGGCGTTGATCAGGTCCAGGATAGCTGGCAGAGCCAGACGGGGCCTCTGCCGCGAGATGCGATCCAGGTCCTCAACGGCCAAGATCGCCCCTGGCGGAACCTTCCCCTGTTCTACATCCGCATACAACGCTCGGAGGGAGCCTTCGAGGAGGTTCTTTCCCCGATATGCCGAGACGCCCAAGTCCTCGTAGCTCCCGAAGGTCGCGAGTTTGTACTTCTCGACGAAATCCTGAAACTCCTTGGTCTGGCGGCGGTAGCTGTCGCCCTTACTCTGCACCTTCGCAGAGTATCGCAAGTACGAGATGACCGGTGTGCCCGGCTCAATTTTGAGGTCCATCGAGGCCGCCCCATTTGCGGAAGGGCCGACCTTCTACCCATAATCGGCACATTCGACAAGCTGAGGTTCTTGAGGTGGAAGACGACGGTCGTCTGAGCCACCTCGAGTTCCTCAGCGATCTGGTCCAGGCGCTTGCCGTCGATCAGCATCAGCGCGACGCGTGTCTCGGACGGTGTCAGGTTATAGAGGCGAACCAGCGTGTCGCCGGAAACCTTGGCGCGCTGCTCCGTATCGATGACGAGCAGAACCACGGCCTCGGGGCGCTCCTCAGGCGAGAAGCGCTGACCTGGGATCAGCACGAGGTAAGGCCGTCCACCGGAGACGCGCGGGAAGGAAATGATCTCGTCGAGGGTTTCCTCCTCGAAGGCCTTCTCAATTGCCGAATAGAGCTTGCTGTTCTGCTTGGCGACGGAGCCTCTGATGACGCCTTGCAAGGCGCTCAGGCCATCGTCTTCGGCAAGGATGCGCTGCGCCTCCTTGTTCATTACCCGAACCTCTCCGGCCTCGTTGACGATCACGACACCCACGAGGAAGCGGTCAAAAGCGAAAGTGGCCTTGTAGAGGGCATCAACGGTGCGCCCCTCAGAAGCCTTCAGGATTTCCTGCCAGGATTCCTCCGCCCGATGAACGGCGCTCGTCTGCACCCGCGCAACCTGATCGAGACGAGCCGCGACGGTCGCGAGCAGGATCTCATAATCAATGGGTTTGACCAGATAGTCGTCCGCTCCGGCCTGTTTTCCGATCAGGACGTCGTTGCGTTCAGCCAGGGCCGTGAGGAAGATGAAGGGCACGTCGACCATGTTTCCCTGCTCGCGCAGGGCTTTGAGAACATCATAGCCGCCAAGCCCGGGCATGGTGATGTCGCAAAGGACAAGATCAGGCCGATGCTTTTCGAGAAGCGCCAGGGCCTCGCTGCCGTTGGCTGCCTGAAGCACGCGATAGTTGGCAGCTTCCAGCTCCTCGGCGAGGTCGCTCCGGAGATCGTTTTCGTCTTCAACGCAGAGAATTGTTTTGTGTGTTGTCATAATCGTGGTCACTCATGCAGCCTGCTGCGCTTGATCCGCATTGGCGATGGGTAGGTCAAAGGTGAACAAGGAGCCTGCCGCCTCATAGCTCTCAACCTGGATCTCGCCCCCATGGAGGTGCATGATCCGCTGAGCAAAGTTCAGCCCGATGCCGGTGCCGGCGATTCCTGAGGCTGTGCTGGCGCGATAGAAGCGTTCGAAGATCTTTGGCAGTTCGCCTGCGGGAATTCCGATCCCCCAGTCGCGAACGGAACAATATGCTCGGGAGCCGTCCATCCAGATCTTGATTTCGACGACGGGCGTAGCTCCAGAGTACTTGATGGCATTGGACAGGAGGTTCACCACAACCTGCTCGATCAGCATGCCATCGCAATAGACGCGAACGGGAATGTCCGGCACATCGAAGCGGATATCGGCCTGATCGCTGACCTCCCGCTGTCGCTCGCAGATGTCCATGACCAGATCGACAAGGTTATAGGACGCAGGATTCAGCTCGATCGTCCCGGCATCAAGCTTGGCGGCATTCAGGACGCTGTCCACCAGGCGCGTCAGCCTGGTTCCCGCATTGCGGATCTTCTGAACCCGGGTGACGAGCTCGTCCTGGGTCAAGGCCGAACCGCGCCGCAGGATGCGTTGCGCGCTCGAGTCAAGAATGGCGAGCGGTGTCCGGAACTGGTGGGACACCATCGACACGAAGCTACGATAGGCATTTGTCGTCTCGCGTTCGCGCTCCAGGGCCGACTCAAGCGCCTTCGCGACCTGCTTGTAGCCGGTGATATCGGTCAGACGCACAAAGATCGTGGCTCCGTCGGCTTTGGTCAGGGAAAGCCGGTGCCAGGTATCCCTCTTCACCAGAAGATCGAACTCGAGTTCCTCGAAAGGTGCCTGAGCATTCACGAGGCGCAGATCGGCTCCCTCGCACATGGCAAAGCACCGCAGGAACACGGGCAGGCTCATATCATCGTTGCACCACAGAGACACGGGCGCAGCAGCCCAGATCTGCTCATTGGCGAAAAGGAGCTTTCCTGTCCAATCGAAAGCCGCAAAACCCTCAGAAGCGGAGTTGATGGCTGCGATCAGACGGCGCTCGGCCTGGCGCAGGGCCGCGGTCCTCTGGAGAACTTTGATCTCAAGATCGAAGTTCTGCCGCTCCGCCTGCTTGCGCGCAAGCCACTGCTCCGTCACATCACGGATGAAGGCAATCCCCAGCTTCCGTTCGGCCATGAAGATGGGGAAGCTATTGATCTCCAGGCAGCGGTCGTGGCCCTCCGTGGTCGCAGCCTCATGTTCCAGGATCGAGGTGGCTCCTTCGGTGGCACGGGTCAGGGCCTCGACGATCTCGGATTTACCGAAGAGCGGGTCCAAATTCTCCATCCGCTGACCGATCGCCTGGTCCGGCTTGACGCTCAGCAAATCCTCCATGCCCGGATTCCAGAGCAGGCAACGGAGCTGGCTGTCGAACATGATGATGCCCTGGTTGCTGATGTTGTTGATCACCAGATCGGACAACTCCTGCTCCTGCTTGAGCAACTGCTTGGCCTGACTCGCCTCCTGAACGCCCTTGAAGAGGCGCACGAGAAGGAAGGCGGCGCTTAGGACAATTCCTAATAGAAAGGCAAATCCTTCGAATATGACCTGCAAATAGCCGGAACGCTTCAAGGCGGCATGATCGCGGCTTGTTAATATGATCTGATTAGCAGTGTCTCTGAGCTTGTATGCGAGTTGCATCATCTGCTCCCGAAGCAGCACCGCAGCCTGAGCATCGATCTCATTGTGCAGCATCGGTTCAGCCATAGTAAGCTGAAGGTAAGCTTGTTTAAGGTCCCCTGTAATGCCAAGGCCATCCATCACCTTGCCTTGGTGCCCCTCCAGCAAGACCGACAAGCGGCTGATCAGGATGCTGGTTCGGAAACCGGGCTGCTGCTCCGGCTCAGTGAATTTCTCGTTTGCTGCCACACGAGCCAGGGTCTCTGCGAGAACGGCTGCTTCGAATTGAGCTTGGGTCACATACCAGACATTGGTAAATGACCGATCGTTGCGAAACTCATTCTCCATCTCGAACAATCGTGCGACCGTGAATCCAAGGCATGCGACGAGGCTTGCAGTCGCCAGAAGAGTTACCAGAGCGGTCTTATAATTTTGCAGGCTGAAGCGCATGGCTAATCAACGTGAAGCTTGTTGAGCTGCCAGACCCAGCGGGAGTCATACCGGGCATCCTGCAGAACCCTGTGCTGGTCCCCGGGTAAGCGATCCATAGAGGGCCCTTGTCGCGGATCGTCAGCATACGGCCATCCACCTTTGTCGCTAGGATTGGCTCGAATCTAAGATCCTCCATGGGAATGACAGCGGCATAGTCGTTCAGAGCAGATGCTCTCAAGCTCTTTCCCTGGGCACCCACCCTTTCCATCAAGGCACGAAGCGGGATCCCCTCGAACAGCTGGGGCACCTCGGACAACTCCCATTTTGAGGTAAGCGATGCCCTGCCGAGCGCCTCCAGCATCTCCAGGTCGAACAGCGCTACGCCATTGCCATTGGTCTGCTCGATCTTGCCAGACACCGTCAGCACTACAGGCCCCTTGGGCAGCGGCAGAGGCTCCGCCGCATGGGACAGGCTGCATATGCCCAAGGCTGCTGCATAAAATATAAGCCCGATGAGAGGACGCATCAGTTCCCATTCAGCGACAGATTATAATAAAACGACGCATCTTCTCCGATTTCAGTTCAAAAATCCAGAAGGGCGAAGGACAAAAGATAGCAGGCATGCCGTGGATGAAAACCACCCAATTGCCGAAATTCTCGCATATAGCTTAATACAAAATCGTACTTCTCTATGTATTAATAAGGAAAATCGCATTTTTTTATAGATATTAAAATCCAGTCAAGTATAAATTCTCTGCATCATTATCTGAGACCTTATCAAACACACTTGTCTAATGACATTTCCCTAGCGCGCTTCTCACAGTTTGCAAGCTTGGCCGCTACGGCTATAATATGGGCGATCAAACTAGAATTACTTACGCCCTATCTGCCTAATAGGAGACAATATGCGCAAGTTCATCACGGCCTTGCTCGGCATGGCTATGTTGGCCACCGCCCTCCCGGCCAGCGCGAATCCGGTTCAGACCCGCTCCCTGCCCCAAGTGGAGAAGGCTTACCCGAACGAGAGCTACGCCCAATACTACCGCCGCGGGTACCGTCCTTATTACCGTGATCGGTATTACTATCGCCGGGACAATGGTGCTGCCGTTGCAGCAGGCGTTGCGGGCCTCGCTGCTGGAGCCCTGATCGCCGGCGCGATTGCCAGCCAAGCTCAGCCGGCCGCACCTCAGCCTCCTGGTGTCGTCGATCCGCAGGTCGCAGCCTACTGCGCCCGCAAGTATCGTTCCTATAATCCAGGCACTGGAACCTTCCTCGCGACGAACGGGATGCGGTACGTCTGCACCTATCCATAGTTCTTGACCGATTGATCATTCTCAAGCCCTGCGGCAGCCCCTGCCGCAGGGCTTCTGATTAGGTAAACCGCATCCCCGTTCCACGGTAGCCTTTACCTGGCAGGGGTATGCCTTAGAACATCACGCAGGGCCGCAAGGCCAGCCAAGATGCCCAACAGAAAACAGAAGGCTCGGGAACTGCTCCATGGCTCAAGATTCTGATAACGGCGGAACTGTTATTCCTCCCACCGAGGCCGCCATCCTGACCTCCGGCAACATGACGGATCTCGAGCTGATCCTGCCGGATATGGGCGACAGCGACCTGCCGGAAATCGCGATCTTCCTCGTTGCCTGCGCCATGCGTTTCCACAGCGACCCCGACTTCGTCCAGGAGCAACTGGAGTGGCTCGTTCAAGCTCACGATTCCGAGGTGGACGAGGGCATGAAGCCGGACCAGCTGAACTCCGCCAACGACGACTGACGCTCCTGCGCCTCGTCACGCCGAGCTAGTCGATGAACTCCACCGGGGTGCCCTTCTCAACCATCCCGGCCAGTTCCTGCACATCCCAGTTCGTCAATCGAACACAGCCGTGAGAATAGGCCTTGCCGACCTTCTCCGGCTCAGGTGTGCCGTGGATGCCGAATGACTCGATGGATAGATCGATCCAAGTGCTTCCGACGGGATTGTTGGGTCCTGGCTTGATCTCGAACTTCTCTTTCGCCTTCACACCCTTGAACGCATAATCCGGGTTGTAGGTGTAGTTCGGGTTCGGTGCGACGGCTCGAACTGTATGAGACCCTTTGGGCGCAGGCTTTTCCTCGCTGCCGATGGAAGCCGGGTAAACCGCCATCACGGCACCATCCTCGCCCAAGGCGCGCAAGACCTTCTCGCTTTTAACGATCTGGATCTTGGCTACCTTCTCTTTCTTCGCAGAATCAGCCTTTGCATCCACATTAGCCACAATGATGGCCGTACCGGCTTTGTCGAAAGGCTTGTCGGGGTTCAGGGCCTTGAGCAGGTCCACATCCATATGGAATTTCTCCGCCAGAAGCTCCTCCGGGCTTTCATAGCCGAGCCGTTCGAGCTTTGCCTGATCTTCCATCTTGTCGGGAATTTTGACGAAGGGGCCTTTCACGTCCTCGTCCGTGATCGTGTATTCGGTCAGCACCGGCTCAGCGGATGTTGCTGTGAGCTTCCGCCAGACCTCCTCATCGAGCGCGCCGTCCGGCTTGAGCTCATTCGTCTTCTCAAAGATCTTGATCGCGTTCTGAAGATTCTCGCCCTTATGCCCATCGATGACGCCAGGCGAGAGGCGGGCTCGATCGAGCAGGATCTGGGCCTTGATCAAAGTCGGGTCGATCTCCTTGCCCTTGTCGCTCTTGGGCTTCCATTCGGCGCCGTTCACCGCATCGAGGTCGAGCCCCTGAGCGGCGGCTACAGCAGGTCCAAGGACGCTTAGTAATCCAAGAGCAGCATAAGCAATCAACTTCATGAGAGACCTCACCAATAACATCATGAATGACAAAGCCCGGGCCGCCTCCCTGTTCCCGCAATCTACTGGCAGATCCGATAGTCGCCCTTCCGCGCGCGCAAATCGAGATGAAGGTGATCGCCGTGATCAGCGTCCGAGCCGGGCCCGAGCACCGTGTTGAAGATGGGACAGGCAGCTTTCTGGATCGCCGACTGGAAATTTGCTTCCGGCGAACTCTCGGACTGCGAAGCAATCGCCAGCGGAGAGCGCTTGGCAAATTCGAATCCCATGACATCGACCCCGTTGCCAAGTGCGTGCTCGCTGAGCCTGGCTCCATTGCGCTGATCGCGACATTGATAGGAGGTTCCGATCAGGAGCTTGGTCGGGGCGCTCTGGAACTGACGCTCGGCCTCGGGAGCGACAACCTCGCTCACCCACCGCGAAAGGCTCTCCGCCACCGGACAGGCCATGAGCGACGCGGGGGCGACCTCGACGTTGTTAGGAAGAGACAGCAGGAGGACGGGGTTCTCGATGCTGCACCGTCCTTCCTGCACCGAGGGCCGTTTCTCGAAATGCAATCCCAGCTTGGAGAGCCTGTCGAGACAGGCCTCATGGGAGCTGTTGTCCTCGGGCGGCGTGCTGGCGGCGGGTGTCTCGGTCGGGGCTGGACTTTCTGCCTGGGGTTCGGGCTCCGGATTGGCCGGGCGGTCTGGACGCGGCGGCGGCAGCGGCGCTGTTGGCGCCTGCGCCCAGGCAGCAGGCGCCAGCATCAGCACCAGAGCTACAGCCCTGCCAATCCACCCTGCCCTGCGGCCTAGACGGTTCATGAGAACTCCAATTCTCCAGCTTCCCAGTGATATAACCCTCATGCGCCGAGCTTGAGTTCCCGTTCAGTCTTATGCGCGTCTTGTGCTGATGGGGGAGCGCGCCAAAATCCTATAAAAGAATGGAGGGACCGTCATGAGGGCTTTTCCGGTGATGGATACCGGTTCTAACAAGAGCCTGGCGCTGGTTTCAGGATTGGGCCAAGGGCATGAAAGCTCCTGCACGAAGCGTGCCGCGGAGCTCGAGGCACGGATAGCCCGTTTGCAGGCGGAGCTTCAGGAAGCCGAGTCTGAACTCGAACGCGAGAAGTCCCGCCTGCCCGCCCCCGGCGAATTCGTCCGTTGCCCTCTGACCAATTTCTTCGGCCGTGTGACCAAGATCACCCCGCGCCCGCATGGACGTCCATGGGTCGAAATCGTCCCTTATCTGGGCCCCGACCTGCCAGGGCACTCGACAATGGATCTTTTCGACAGTTGGGAACTGATCGACGCTCCTTCGAAGGAGATGACGGCGCAAAACGATGCAAACGAGTCATTGAAACTCCCGACCATAGCTCCCTTCATGCCTGCCGGTAGGCTGGCTCACAGCCCAACCCGTGAGGAAGACCAAATCGAGTTGTCGCTTCAAAGGCTTTGGTCATCGCCGAGAGGTGTTTCGTCAGAGCCCTGAAGCCTGCCGATAAACCTGCAACAATTCCCCGTATCTCGCGTTTGCCCTCCGGTTTCGCCACCTGAAATGCCAGCGAAGCCCCCGCCGCATGGCACTCGGAAGACCTGAACTTTTTGGCTTCTTCCCTGCATAGCCATCGCATGAGCGACCACTCAAATGATGGAAAGACTGCCATGGCAGAGGATGGGCAGAACGTAAGGCTCCAGGTTGCGAATGCCCGACCGGACGATTCCGGACGCGGTATTGCCCGCATGAGCCGGCAGGCCCTGGCGGAAATCGGCGTTCAGGAAGGTCAGGCCGTCGAGATCATCGGGAAGCGCCACACCACGGCGATCGCGGTCACTCCCTATGCCGAGGACGAAGGCCTCAATATCGTCCGCCTCGACGGTCTGCAGCGCGTGAACGCCGGCGTCGGCAGCGGCGATCATGTGGAGGTCAAACGAGCCGATGTTCGCCCCGCAACCCGCGTCGTGCTCGCACCGGCCCAGAAGGGACTGCGCCTTCAGGGTTCTGGCGATGCTTTGAAGCGCACCTTCTACCAGCGCCCCCTCACGGCCGGCGACGTAATCTCGACCTCCGTGTACTCCCAACGTTCGACGGATCAGCGCCTGCCGGAAGAACTGCGCGGACTGCTCAACATCCCGGCCTATGGCCTGCAGGAGATCCGCCTCGTTGTCGTCACGACCCAGCCGCGTGGTATCGTGCATGTGACGGCTGAGACGGAAATCGAGCTTCGCCCGCAATTCGAGGAGCCGCGGGAAGCCCGCCGCGCCGATGTCACCTACGACGATATCGGCGGGCTCGGCAGCACAGTCGATCAGTTGCGCGAGATGGTGGAACTGCCGCTTCGCCACCCCGAACTGTTCCAGCGTCTTGGCATCGACCCGCCTAAGGGCGTGCTGCTCTATGGACCGCCCGGAACCGGCAAAACTCGGCTGGCACGAGCCGTCGCCAACGAAACCGAGGCGCAGTTCTACCATATCGCCGGCCCCGAGATCATGGGCCGACACTATGGCGAGTCGGAGCAGCGCCTGCGCCAGGTCTTCCAGGAGGCGCAGCAGAATGCGCCGGCGATCATCTTCATCGACGAGATCGACAGCATTGCGCCCAAGCGCGAGGAGGTGACCGGAGAGGTTGAGCGACGCATCGTGGCGCAGCTTCTCACCCTCATGGACGGATTGGAGCCGCGCCAGAACATCGTGGTGATCGGCGCTACGAACCGCCGCGAGGCCATCGACGAGGCCTTGCGCCGTCCGGGCCGGTTCGATCGCGAGATCGTCATCGGGGTGCCGGACGAGCCGGGCCGACGGGAAATCATGGGCATTCATACCCGCGGCATGCCCCTGGCCGAGGACGTGAATCTCGATGAGATCGCCCGCACCACCTACGGCTTCGTCGGGGCGGATCTTGCGGCGCTGTCCCGCGAGGCCGCCATGGACTCGCTAAGACGCATTCTGCCCGGCATCAGTCTGCGGGACGGCATCCCGTCGAATGTGCTCGAGAGCCTGCAGGTTAACCGGCAGGATTTCCTGAATGCGATGAAACGCGTCCAGCCGTCTGCGCTTCGCGAGATCATGATCCAGGTGCCCAACGTGACCTGGGACGATATCGGCGGTGTCGAGGAAGCGCGCACCCGCCTGCGCGAGGGCGTAGAGCTTCCCCTCAAGAGTCCGGAATCCTTCCGCCGCCTCGGGATCAGACCGGCCAAGGGCTTCCTGCTCTTCGGCCCTCCCGGAACCGGCAAGACCCTTCTGGCGAAGGCGGTCGCCCGCGAGGCTCAGGCCAACTTCGTGGCGACCAAGTCCTCGGACCTCCTGTCCAAGTGGTATGGCGAGTCCGAGCAGCAGGTTTCCCGCCTCTTCGCCCGCGCTCGCCAGGTTGCCCCGACGGTGATCTTTATCGATGAGATCGACTCGCTTGCTCCTGTTCGAGGGGGCGGGCTCGGTGAGCCTGCCGTCACGGAGCGGGTGGTCAATACGATCCTGGCCGAGATGGATGGCCTCGAGGAACTGCAGGGTGTCGTGGTGCTGGCGGCGACGAACAGGCCCAACCTCATCGACCCTGCCCTGCTGCGGCCGGGCCGCTTGGACGAGTTGATCTACGTGTCGGTGCCCGATGCCAAAGGCCGTCGGCATATTCTCGGCATCCACACCAAGACGATGCCCCTTGGACCAGACGTGGACCTGGACACTATCGCCGAGCGGACCGACCGATATACGGGAGCCGATCTTGAGGACCTGACGCGCCGGGCAGGCCTTCTCGCGCTGCGTGAGTCGCTCCAAGCGCAAAGCGTCACCATGGCGCATTTCGAGCAGGCCCTGCGCGAGACGCGCCCCTCCGTCACGCCCGAGATGGAGCGGGAATATGAGGAACTGGTCGGCACCCTTAAACAGACGGGACCCCAGCGCCAGCCCATCGGCTTCCTACCCATAAGGCAGGCGGCCGAATAGAATTCCGGCCCGCACCTGTAGGCTCACTGACTCGGGTTAGTGAGCCTTTTTGCCTTAGCTGTCTGGATGCGAGACCTCCTTTGCATGAGCGACGACCTGGAGGGCTTGCGGCAAAGCGTTTGGATCGGGCGG
>NZ_JAERQE010000051.1 GCF_016734765.1 Microvirga soli
TGCCGCCGTCCCGCTGGATGGCTGCGGGGAACAAGGGGTTCGAGCAGCGCCTACTCGGCATCATTGAGGTCGCTGGCGTAAAAACAGGCATCCATGGGGGGCTCCTGGATCGCCAAACAGCCCGTATCCATCTCATCGGTTCCAGTGAAATTCATTCTGAATCATTCACTTGAAGCGAGCAATAAAATTGCTCACCAGCCTCTACGTGTCACTCTTAAGGCTGCTTTGGCATCCATGACGAGCTATTGCGCTTGAGAGGAAGCCTCAGGATTGGCTGGCTTGTAACGAAAATAGTCGAGGATGGGCTCCGCGGCGGCGTGAGAAATGCGGATTCCAAGCCCTTTGTCTGGGCCGCCCCGGCCTCGGCGATCCTGGAAAAGGTCGCCCCTGCGAAACACGCGTTAGAGTCACACCACTAGCGCATTACCGACAAGAGCAATGTCTTGCCTGTCCGTCTCGATCAGACCCATGGCTTCCTTAGCGAAATACCATAGTTATACGGTGCTTGATCTCAACATGTGTTGGTGCCTCCTCGCTTGCACAAAAGTAAGGTATAGGGCCAGTTCTTCATGACAGCGGCACCCTGATAGCGCCGGTCGGTCCCGCACTTGAGAATAATTAAGAGAATTTCCGGCCCTCGCTCGGTTCGGTGCTACCAGCCGCCTGTCGGCGATAAGCGGTGACAGGTACGGGAAACGCGAGGAAGCTAGCGCCAGCTAACAATGTGCCGGCAGAAGTAGGTGTAGGCCTCTACCGCTTCCTTAAACTGTACCGCGAACTCGCCCTTATCATGTCGTCTAAAGCGGCAGCCATCACTAGATGGGTGAGCGCGGAAAGCTCATCTTCGATTGAGAGAACCGCAAAAGCTCCATTCCATCGATACAGTCTGAGTGGTATTCAGTTTCTATGGGCAACTCCCCAGTTTAAGAATCCCAACTTGCTCCCACCACAAAGGTCTCGGCTAAGTTCACGATCCTTCTTGCGGTTTCTTTGGGTAATACTTGCGGAAGAATGCTGCCTGTCTATGATATCATTGCTACTCCGAAATATGCATCGACAAAGTAGCTAACTGTCCAACATAATCGTGCGGGTAGAAGTGTTCGTGCGAAGAAGCAGCTTCGATTAGCCGCGAAAAAGCGAGGCTAACATCAAGAGCTAGAGCGTAGTTTTTGAGGTAATTCTTAACATTCGCTGCCAGTCAGCATTATGGGCAGAAGCCAACGCAATACTGGTGCGATGTCCGCCAAGACAATGGTATGTTGAATCTCACCTCATTTGTAAATAGCATTTGTTCGCATGTAGATAATCAAACTACGCTGCTTAAGGTTGTTGGTGACGAACGTCCTGATGACCAGCATATTGTTACAAGGAGCCATAGAGCGCCTAATTCACAACAACCTAGGAGAGAGACATGCACATGCATCTTGAACGACGTGCGCTTGTCACTGGAGGCGCTGGCTTCCTTGGATCACACCTTTGCGAAGTGCTCCTCGCGAGAGGTTATCAGGTTTTATGTGTAGACAATTTTTACACGGGGGCTCGTTGGAATATCGAGCACCTCCTGGATCATAAACGATTCGAACTTCTTCGACACGATATCACGCACCCATTGTTCGTAGAAGTCGATGAAATCTATAATCTCGCGTGTCCAGCTTCTCCAATTCATTATCAGTGGGATCCTGTTCAAACAACGAAGACTAGCGTCATAGGATCAATTAACATCCTTGGGCTCGCGAAGCGATTAAAGGCCAAGGTCTTCCAAGCTTCTACCAGTGAGGTTTATGGAGATCCTAGTGTTCATCCACAACACGAGAACTACTGGGGCAATGTCAATCCGATTGGCCCTCGATCCTGCTATGACGAGGGTAAGCGATGTGCGGAGACGCTATTTTTTGATTACAACAGGCAGCACGGCGTCCAGATAAAAGTTGCCCGAATATTCAACACTTATGGCCCGAGGACTCATCCAAATGATGGGCGTGTCGTTTCGAGCTTCATCGTTCAAGCGCTTCTCGGGCATGATTTGACGATCTTCGGCGATGGTGAGCAGACGAGATCATTCTGTTACGTTGATGACCTCGTTGACGGCTTTTATCGGTTGATGAACACCCCCAGCGATGTAACCGGTCCTGTGAACCTTGGTAATCCGCAAGAGTTCACTGTCCGTGCTTTAGCTGAAAAAGTGATCAACCTGACCGGAAGCCGTTCGAAAGTCATTCATCGGCCACTCCCGCCCGATGACCCAAGACAGCGCCGGCCAGACATCTCCAAAGCGAACGAACTTATGGATTGGAAACCGAAGGTTCAGCTTGAGGAAGGTCTGCAGCGCACAATCCCATACTTTGAGTCGCTTCTTGCCAATGGCAATGTTGGCAGGTTAGTAGCGGTTTGAAGGCTCTCCTCTCAGATAGTTGCCGGGGAGCGTTAGATGGCAACGACACCAAATTTCATTCAAAGCACTGTTTCTGGAACCGGAACAGGTAATTGGACCTCACTCCAGTTCGGGCCGGATCAACGGCTTTATGCCTCAAAGGTCGATGGGACGATTGCGGCATTTACGATCACAGCCACGAGCTCGGGCTATCAGGTAGCCGCTGGCGGGGTTGAGACGATCAATCTCATCAAAGATATCACGAACTACAATGATGACGGAACACTTGCTCCTACTACGGTCCAAGGCAGCCGACAGGTCACAGGTATTCTTGTTACCGCCGGTCCGGGAGCAACTGTTGCAGCGCCCAATGCCAGCACGGCTCCCCTTGCGGAGACAAGTAGTGCTAACGATAGTGCGTTAGTAGCGAGCTCAGATCCAAAGGGTTTACCCCCCGGGTTGGTTGATAATCCGGGCCAACCCTCACTCAGAGTACCTGCGCCGATTGCGACATCAATCCTGCAGCGAGCCCCTATAGGCACGCAGGTAGCAGATGTGAACGCCACCAGCACGGATGGAGGTCCTATCACCTACTCACTCCATCCGGGTCGTCCCGGTGGCAATGGCGCGTTTGCGATTGACGCAAGCACAGGTGTCATCACCGTTGCTGATCCGTCGAAGCTCAATGCTGGTGTGAGAGGTCAAGGCTTCTATGAGTTAAGCGTTCGTGTGTCCGACGGCCAGGAGACCAGCAAAGTCAAGGTCTCGGTTGGTGTAGTCGAAAGCATCGCGCGGGAGCCGACCGGCCCGATAGAAACGGCAGCAGCCCTTGAGCCGACTGACACGGCAGTTGTGATCTACGTCAGCTCCAGTGATCCGCGGATTGGTGCTGGCCCAGATGGCGGAGACGTCAACCTGGATACCAACTCCGGTGTCATCTCACGTCTTACGCAGCGGTCGGATGGTGGCTGGGATAGAATTGACCTAGTGCGCGGGCTGCCTCGGTCGGAGGAGAATCACTCCGTCAATGGCATGCAGCTTAGCGCGGATGGAAAGACACTCTACGTCGCAGTAGGCGGCAACACCAATCAGGGCGCACCATCTAATAATTTTGCCTATACACCGGAATATGCTTATTCCGCGGCGCTCCTATCCATCGACCTCGCCGCGGTCGAGGCGATGCCCACCCAGACAGACCAATTCGGGAACAGCTACAAGTACAATTTGCCGACCCTGCCCGCCGCTTCTGCTGACCCCTATAAGATGGATCCGTTCGGCGGTCAGGATGGACTCAGCCAAGCTAAGATCGTTACCGGCGGCCCGGTACAGATCTACTCACCTGGCTATCGCAATCCCTACGACATTGTGTTGACCCGAGGTGGGAAGCTCTACACCATTGATAATGGCGCGAATGCCGGTTGGGGTGGTCTCCCGATTGGCGAGGGTACGGCCAATGTCACAAATGCTCCGAACAATGGAGGTAGCGACACAACGGATCACTTGCACCTTGTCACCCAAGGCTTCTATGGTGGTCATCCCAATCCGATCCGCGCTAACCCAAACGGTGCTGGTTGGTATCTTAACGGCTCAACGACACCGGTGGCAAGCTTGCCGCAGGGTTGGCCTCCTGTGTCCGCGGCCAACCCTGTAGAGTCGGACTTCAGATTCCCCAATCAGGACGGCTCTTTGTACAGCAACTGGTTCGCCTCAACCAACGGCTTGGCTGAGTATACCAGTTCTACATTCGAAGGCGCGATGACTGGTGCCCTTGTGGCGGTTAGCTGGGACGACCAACTCTACCGCATAGATCTCGATAAAGCGGGCACGATAGTCACCGGTGTGACCAAGATTACCAATGGAACCTCTGTCCTGGGCGGTGGATTGCCGCTCGATGTTACTGCGCAAGGCGATGATCAGACCTTCCCTGGCACCATCTGGGTTGCCAATTACGGCGGTGGCATC
The DNA here is from genome assembly GCF_016734765.1 of Microvirga soli. Lineage (GTDB taxonomy): Bacteria > Pseudomonadota > Alphaproteobacteria > Rhizobiales > Beijerinckiaceae > Microvirga > Microvirga soli. The sequence continues at coordinate 4,334 of NZ_JAERQE010000051.1, forward strand.
ACCGTCTTCACGCCCAGCGATGTGCCGCCACCACCGCCGAGCGGTGATGCTGATGGCGACGGATTGTCAGACAGTGTAGATCGCTTTGCCGAAGACCCCGCCAATGGCAAGAACACGGACCTTGCAGCAGGCCAATCACTGATTTGGAATTTTTCGCAGAACATTGATCCGCCTGGACCCAATGCATTGTTCAACATGGGTTTCACCGGATTGATGTCGAACAACTCTAATTCTTACTTAACCCACTTCGACCCGGCGAACATCAAAGCGGGTGGAGCAGCGGCGGGCTTTCAGGTCGAGGCAGTCTCAGAGGGAGACGCCATAAAGAACTCGCAAGCGAACGGCTTTCAGTTTGGGATCGACGTACAGCCGGATGTCGGACAGTTTGTTATTGAAACTAAGATGGATAACCCCTTCGGCGGGAGCCCGTCCACCACACCTGTAAACTACAAGAGCCAGGGCTTTTACATTGGTACGGGTGATCAGGACAATTATGTAAAAATTGTCGCGGCGGCAAATGGTGGATCCGGTGGAATTCAGGTAGGCGTCGAGAATGCCGGCGCATTTTCGGGCAAGATATACCCGGCCGGCATCACAGGTGCGGGGATCCAAACGCTTGATACACTGACATTGCGTCTTGCAGTTGATGTGGGCACTGGCATCGCAACTCCCAACTGGACGTACACAGTGGGCGGCACTGCCTTTAACGGTAGCGGCACGCCAGTTCAACTCTCGGGTGCGACCCTGAACGCCCTAAGAGGCGCATATGCTGTTGGAAGCACCTCAAGTGCACTTGCTGTTGGCATCATTTCGACATCGTACTTGTCGGGGGAGGCCTTCCCGGCCTTCTGGGAGTCAATCAAAATAACAGCCACCAACACCGCTCCAGCGGCGGGTGTGAAGGTGACGCAGACGGGTGGCTCAACGGCAGCAACCGAGGGCGGAGCCACTGACACCTTTACGGTGGCTCTCAATAGCCCCCCGGCAGCCAACGTGACCATATCGGTCAATGGCACCGCCGATGTGACGGGCAGCCCCACCACGTTGACCTTTACGCCGGGCAACTGGAGCACGGCACAGACCGTCACCGTAACGGCGGTGAACGACACTCTGGTGGAGGGACCAGAAACCGCGAACATAACATTGGCAGCCACCAGCAGCGATGCCAGTTACAACGGCATCTCCATCGCGCCCGTGTCAGTAGCCCTCACGGACAACGATACTGCGGCGCCGGGGAACATAGCGCTAAATGCAGGTGGGGCCGCATTCTCGGCTGGTAACGGCACACCTTACTTGGCCGATCAGTACTTCAGTGGCGGCAATACCTTCGCCACGACGGCCGCTATCGCCAACACAACTGACGACGCGCTCTACCAGAACGAGCGCTACGGGGGTAGTTTCGGCTATGCCATCCCCCTTGCTAATGGAAGCTACTCTGTCACGCTCCAGTTCGCCGAGAACTATTTTGATGCGTCCGGTAAGCGCGTCTTCGATGTGACGGCCGAAGGATCGCTGGTGATCGACAATCTCGATATTTGGTCAGCCGCAGGCAATCAGAAGAATGCGGCCTATAACGTGACTGTGCCTGTGAGTGTGCAGGACGGCGTCCTTAACCTGCAGTTCGCCTCTTCCATCAACAACGCAAAGATTGATGCCATTCGTGTTGTTCCGGCTTCGGGCGGCACTCCGGCGGGTGTGAAGGTGACGCAGACGGGTGGCTCAACGGCAGCAACCGAGGGCGGAGCCACTGACACCTTTACGGTGGCTCTCAATAGCCCCCCGGCAGCCAACGTGACCATATCGGTCAATGGCACCGCCGATGTGACGGGCAGCCCCACCACGTTGACCTTTACGCCGGGCAACTGGAGCACGGCACAGACCGTCACCGTAACGGCGGTGAACGACACTCTGGTGGAGGGACCAGAAACCGCGAACATAACATTGGCAGCCACCAGCAGCGATGCCAGTTACAACGGCATCTCCATCGCGCCCGTGTCAGTAGCCCTCACGGACGATGACCAGTCGCCCACACAGGGAGCGCAGGCACGGCTCTCCATAACTCCAAGTGGTGCACTCACCGCCAGCACCTTTACCTCTGGCGCCTTCAAGCTTGAAAATCTTTCCACGGCTGGGCAGGAGATCACATCTGTGACGATTGATCTCTCCGGCTCCATCTTGGCCGGTATGGTCTTTGATCCTGCTGGCATGGCTGGCGATACTACGGCCAAGTCCTTCACCGTGGACGGCAAGGTCGGCTCATTTTCGGTGGCCGGTGCTACCTTCAGCGACGGATCTGACGCCACTGGATACAAAAAACTAAGCTTACAACTGCAAGGCTTCGGGCCGGGCGAAACGCTGAGCTTTTCAGCAGATGTCGACCCGACGAGCATCAAAGGTGTTGCGTCTCCGGGACCTAGCCAAGCCGGAAACGTTGCAGGGGTCGAACTCACCGGAGCCGAAGCAACGTTCAATTTTGGCGCTACCACACTGACCAACGAACTATTCAAGGTGCCCACAGGCACTGGCGGGGGGACGGTACTCGCAAGCATGCCCCCTCTAGCAGCGCCTACAGTCACCGTGCAGGGCGTTAGTGGCACTACCGCAACCGTTAACAGCGCGCAGCAAACCGTCTCAGTGAGCGGCCCGGCCGGGACTACGGCACGGGTATTACTTATGGAAGGTGGAGCTTTCAAAGCCGGAGTGCCGGCTACAGCGCCACAACTCGGTCCATACGAAGCTAACTCGGCTGTTGCAGCTTCAACCTATGACGTCGCACTCAACGGCCAAGGTCGAGGACAGGTGGTTGTGACCCTGACCGACAGCGTGCCCGAAGGAGGGATAAATTTTATTACAGCGTCCATTTTAAGCGCCGGGGGTGGCACGAGCCCTGCAAGCACGCCACTGGTGCTTAAGCTTGAGGCTAGTTCGTCCACACCGGTTGTGGTGGATTCGAGCGCTGGCCTGACTGGAGCGCTCGGTGCACAAAACTGGGGTCCATTGGACGTATCCGCTCTCAACTGGAGCGGCGCAGCAGCCTTGGTCACGAAAACCGCAGATGGCATCGGCGTGCAGGGCGGTCGCCTTTCAGAGCAAGTGAACTTCAGTCCTGCCGGGAAAGTTACTGAACTCCTCCGGCTTGACTTCGACAGAGGGGTCGAGAACGCAACCGTTAGGCTCGCGCGGATGAACGCTACGGAGAATGGCGCTAGTGGCCCAGAGATCGGTCTCTGGAAAGCATACGACGCGAGTGGCAGCCTAGTCGGTCAAGGTACCTTTGATCCACGGCAAGGTACTGGGGCAGGTACGTCTGCGTTCGACTTCTTGATCGATCCCGCGGCTGATTTCACACGACTCGATCTCACCGCAGTTCCTTATCCAAATGAAATAAGCAGTACAGGAGATAGCTCAGACTTTTCGCTGCAGCGCGTCGCCTATCAGACTGATTTTGTGATCTGAGAGCGTACTGACCGCGCCGCTATGACATCAATTGATCACTATCCTTCGCCGGGAATAATCACACTATAATCCACTACATCAATGGAGCTACGCAGAGCCCTGAATTCTCAGCTGCCAGTGTCTGGTTCATCTCGACGCCCACTAAAAGTGCGGTGCGTCCCTATAGAGAGAAAGGGCCCTTCGGGGTCAAGGTGATGCTGGGAGTTGTGGACAAGGCCAAACCGATCCGAGCCCGCTTAAGTAGACTCGACTGCTAGGGGTGGCCGCCATTTTGCAGTCGGTTCTTGGAACAAGACTTAGGCCTCCCCGCACCTGGTTATGTAAGATAAAATGGATAATGAGGTCGGAACACCCAGCTTTATCGCATCCAATCTATGCCAGCGCGGCTGCGGAAGTAATCAGGTCTTAGCTGTCCCCAAACGTCCACCGGGGTGGCCTTGTTGAAGTGGAGAGCTGCGCAATCCGTATTGTATCTCGTTTGCAGATCCGGTCTTATAATACGATAGAGATTGGACAGGTTCCATCAGACATAGTGTCATAAGCAGCTGAGCCTTAGTAATACTCATTTATGAGCGTGCGACATCTAAAGTAGCAAACCCTTCGACTGCAAAGGAGTGTACTGCTTTGAACATCGGCGATGACTTCCAAAAGCAAGATAGAGAGACTACGCACAGCGATCACCCCGATGAATCTAATCGTCTGGGCGAGAGGCGATTGGTTAACCAGCAGCAAGCTCATGTCCTGATTCCTAGCGCACGCGGCGTACAAGCCGTGCGGCGCGTGCTCGCGTCACTTGACACCTGCACAGTGCCGATTGGCTGGAGGATTCGTGTCGCCGTGATTGAGAACGGTAACGCAGTGCGCCTCCTGCACGAGCACGATCTCACGTGCCGTCATAAGTTGGAGATTTTCTTCCAGCCAATGCCTGGCAAGGCGCGAGCGTTAAATTTCGCACTCGATTTGGTCGGTGACGAGCTTTGCATCTTCTTCGATGACGACGTCGAAATTGCCCCAGCGACGATGTCTGCTTACCTTGACGCCGCACAACGCCTCGGGCCCGGACATTTTTTCGGCGGTCCGTGCACGCCTTTGTTCGAAACGGAGCCCCCGCGCAGACTATCGCTTTACCCGCCGTCGGTACGTGGTCTCGATTACGGCAATGTCGAGCTTGTCGCCCAAGGAAACCATTTCCTCGGTTCCAACTGGGCGGCATTCGCCTGCGATCTGCGGCGGGTTGGTGGCTTCGACGCACGTTTTGGCCCTGGAAACGACCTAGTGCGTATTGGTGAGGAGTGGGAGCTGCAGTCGCGCCTCTGGGAAGCTGGGGTGCAGGACGTGTACCTGCCTGATGCCGGCATCAAACATCGCATTCGCGCGGAGCAGAGTAGAGTTAGTTGGCTGCTCGATCGACATTATCAAATTGGACTCGAGAACGGCATGCGAGCGCTGAAAGGGCATAGATCCTATCTGAGGCAGTTGCGTTCGAGCGTGCGAGCACTCGCTCGAGTTAAATCGGTCGACGAGTTCGGCGTCAAGGTTGCAAGGATTGCTGGATACCTGCGCGGCGGGCTGCATTGGCACTGGCTGACGCGACATTGACGGTAAGCACAATGAACAGAGAATACTGGCCGAAATACTGATCCAAGTGCGTTGAGAGCCAACATGTGTCCGACCGCAGCCCGAATAATTGGATCATATGAGAATTCTCAGTCCTGTGGAGCGGTTCTAGATGTCACTCATGACCTTCCTGGCTAACTGGTGCATCCAGGTTGCCTTCAGCTTGGAGAATGGAAATGGACCATAGCGACCGAAATTATTCTTCTGGGCAACCTTGAGGAATCCGCTGATCCCGACCAGCAGCACAAGTATGGAGAGGCCGTGTCTTGGACAGCCGAGGCAAAGGTGGAACCTATTGCAGTAAAGGCCGCAACCCGCTCCGAGAGCCATCAAATCAGTCGCCTTGAGATCGTCGACACCGGTGGGCACCGGCGCTGATCCGAGAGCGAGAAGCGGCGCATCGTGGAGGAGAGTTTGTCAGCTCCTCGGTTAGTCTCGGCCACGGCGCAGGCGGCACGCCCGATGGGGCGGGCTGGCACGACAAGCGAGCCCTGCGGGTCCCAGCCAACTTGACCTTAGTGCCGCTGCCGCACTATGCGCCGAAGTTGAACCCGGTCGAGCGCATCTGGCTTTACATGAGCTAGCGCTATCTCTTGCCCCGATGCTGGCCGACGAGGAGGCTGTTGTCGAGGCCTGCTGTCGCGTCTGGAATGCGCTCATGGCGGAGACAGGGCGCATCCGATCCTTGTGCCCTTATCCCTACTTCACGCAAGTCGCTTCATAGGCGCGGCGATATCAGACGTCGTGACAGAAGCGCTTCCGGTCGAACCCTTAGTCGATGCTCTTCACGCGAACGGACTTGCTCTGCATGTCAGCTCGAGCAGCCATTCCGGGATGTCCTAAGCCACCGCACATGCTTGATTGGATAAGCGTACTACCGTTCGAACTTTGAGCAGTACGTCACCCGCTGCATAACTTTCGAGTCAGTTCGCTCCTTGAATAGCGGAGTCGCAGCCGTGCTGATCCATATACGGTCTTGGCACGCCGGAAATCCGCTCTACAAGATGCTGTCCGAATATCCTTCAATGTCGGATGCCCCACTGCATGTCGAACATCAAACATGCGAAAAGCGACCTCGATCGGCAGACCGAGATCGCTTTTCACAATGATTTGGGTTAGATCACGATGAAGTCGGCGGCAGTGAGGAGCGCCTTGTTCTCGATCAAGGCGAACTGCACCGCAGCAGCCGAACCCGAGCCGTCCTTGTCGTAAGACAAGGCACCGGTGTTCTTGTTATAGATAATGTAGTCGTTGCTATCCAAGGCCTTCTCGCCAGCCCGGAACCATGACGAACGCAGCTGTCCCTCATCCCAGACCTTGGTGAAGATTGCGTCGTTGAGCCGAATGGTGTCGTCGACGACACTGAAGTCCTTGATCGTGTCCACGTTGGTGGTGGCGCTCAAGGTTGTATCGAAGGTGAAGGAGTCCTTGCCGGAACCGCCGATGAGGACGTCATTGCCAGCCTTGCCCCAAAGCTTGTCGGATCCGCCGAGACCGCTGATCACATCCTTTCCAGACGTGCCGGTGAGGCTCTCGCTGCTCGAGGTCCCGAGCTTGGTCACCACAGTTTCTATCGGAGTCGGCGTCGGAACCGGATTTGTCGGCGTTGGAGCCGGCACAGAGCCGGTCCACGAGCCCACACCCTGATCGGTAAGGGCATAGGTTACCTTGCCGGATGCGCCGCCCAGCGAATAGGACCACGTGCCGGTATGGTTGTAGTCGACGCCATCCGTCGAGCCATGGCCAAAGCCATACTCGTACATGGTCGGGTTAGTGCCGAGGTTCGGGTCCATCGGCACCCAGTGCGATCCATTGCCGTCCTTGTCCGGCATGAACGCCTCAAGGCGCATGTGGGTCGGGAAGCCCGCAGACACCTCGCCATCAGCGCCGCCCCAGAAATTGTTGACCAGGCGGGCCGGGACGCCCATAGCCTTGAGGATCGCCGCCGTAGTGGCCGCGTACTCCGTGCAGTCGCCGGTTTTATTGGCTACAGCCCAAGCCGCACCCATGTTCTGGGACATGTCCTTGATCGTGAAGTTCTGGATCGGGTAGTCGTAAGCCGCCTTAGCCTGTGCCCACACATCGCCCGGATGTGCAGCCTTGATCTTATTGGCGATGCTGACGATGGTCGCGTTGGTGCTCTCGATGTACTTCTCGGGGTTCAAATACTTGGTGCGGTCGGCGCCGCTGATCGTCTGGCTCGCCGTTTGCCCGATGGAGTTGATGGTGTAGTCATTCACGTCGAGTCTGAAGTCGAGCTTGTGCTTGTAGGTTGCGCCTGAAGCAATGTACTGCTGCTTGGAGAGGTAGGCATCGCCATTGGCATGGTATTTGAGCGTCCAGCCTTCGTCGCCGATGATATCGACCAGCTTTTGCTGGGCACTGAGGCTCACAGGAGCTGTCACTGCAAGGTTAATGTAGCCGGACTGGCCAGTATTCGTGACACTGATATCAGCAATCAGTGATTTTTTAACAGTTGTCATTTTTTGCCCCAAATATCGCTGAGCCTCTTATGATGAGAGCATTGCGCGATCTTTGATAAGTGATGAATTTGAATTGGACTAAGGTAGGTAGTTCTACGCAAATACTTATTTAAACTGGCACTGACTCGTTGGGTCGCATTGCAGTGCTTTCGGTTCCGAGACTATAGCCTCGACAACGCGAGGAGCTTTTTGACGCTAAATGTGGCGAATTCGTGTCGACGGAGATCGTTGAGTACCCCTAATGAGACATTTAGAAGAGTTTTAACTTTTAAGAGAACAATGCAGCGCGAGGCTTTCGGTACGCACGACCGGCCTCGTCTGCCCCTACGACCGGCACCTTCAAAGCGCTCTCTTGCGGGGCTTATTCTCTTTTGCGCCATCGCCTGAACGAATATCTTGTGTGATGGCTTGCTTCACTGGGCCCGAGTAGGGCACTGCGAAATAGACAATAAACAGGGGTCAGTGGTAGGCATCAGCTTCCCGCTCAATTGCTGCCTGCCGCTGTTCCTGGGACGTCGTAATCCGAATCCAGTGCGTCACCTCGGTCGGTTCGCGCAACAGGGCGCGACGGATGTATTCAATGAGCTTGTCGCCCGGACGGGCCATCGGCTCTCCTCGCAAATCAGCAACGTGCATGAAGAACAACCCGGGCGTTCTCGGCCAATTCCCAGTTCCTGTGGAGAAACCAACTGCGTAAGACCGGACCACTAGAGCAATGGCGGTTCTGACAGAGCCGGTGCGTTGCCGCTAATGCTTTGTTTCAGCATGACTTTCCATGACGAATCATACTCCAATGCAAGGCGCGTTGCGCTCTAGATCCTTTCATGGGCGATCCGCCAGGGCGTCCGTCGCGGTAAGGTTGACCATCAGCAGGACTCCATCCGTGTCCACTGCGATGTGTCGCTTGCGCCCCTTCATTTTCCTGGCCTCGTCGTAACGGACTCCGCCGGGTGCTGCGGGAGTCTCAACGGTCTGAGTGTTGAACCCCTGGCGGTCGGCCTCTGCCGGCCGCAGCGCTCACGGTCGAGCATGAGCGCGATATTGTGCAGGATATGGAACAGTAGGCGGCGCACAAAACGCCGGGACCACCAGCACACAGCAAGCCATGGGCCGACCTCATGCGGCAGCCGCAGCCAGCCCGCGCCAGATAGCGGATTTCGTTAGGGATCTCGCGCAAGTCCACCTTGGGAGTTCGCCAGCCTAGGCGGGCTGAGGCAGAATGGACCAAATTCGCTACGTTAGCGTATAGGACTGGTCAGTGGGGTAGCGCCGCTGTTCAAACGCCGTCTGGCGCTCACGATGCACTTTAATCTGCATCCTATCCGTGTAGACGAATAGAATGTCAATCCGACCCACTGCACCATCCTCTAAACAGCACTAGGCGGTTAACATCGTGTATCTCCCGATGCTTTTGACGGCGCCGGAACACCCTATTCCTCTGGGAATTTCATTCCTCAATCCTCGCGGAATGCTCTTTTGATCTGGTCCGAGAGGGGTTTCACTAAATAAGAGAGTGCGGTGCGCTGACCGGTTTGGATGAAGGCTTCAACGGGCATGCCGGGCACGAGCTTGAGCTCATGCAGTCGCGTCATCTCGTCGTGCTCAACCGCAATCCGGGCCGTGTAGTAGGCTGTGCCTGCCTTTTGATCCTGAATCAGATCGGCTGCGACCCGACTGACCGTACCTTTGATCTCCGGCGTCGTTCGGCGATTGAAGGCTGACAGACGCAGCACTGCTTCTTGCCCGATGGTCAGCTGATCTATGTCTTGCGGCGCGACTTTCACCTCAATCGCCAGTTCGTCGGCTTCCGGCACAATCAGCATCAGCGGATCACCACCTGCAGCAACCACACCGCCTACTGTGTGCACCGACAGCTGATGAACGATGCCGGCTTGTGGTGCGCGGATATCGATGCGCTTGAGATGGTCTTCCGCGGCGACCCGCTTCTCAATTAGTTCGGCGTTTTTGGCTTGGATCTCCCCCAGCTCCTTGGCCACCTCACTCCGGAGATCCTGGTCGATCTGAATGATCTGCAACTCGGTTTCCGAGATCCGGCCCTTAGCCTGAGCGATGGAGGCAATCAGCTGGCCACGCTCGCCCTTCAGCCGGGTGGACTCCCGCTCCAGCTGCGTCACCCGGCTAATTGGGACCAGGTTCTTGCGCCACAGCTCGCGCACGCCCTCCAATTCGTTCTGAATTAACTTGATCTCATCCGCTTTCGCACCGGTCTGCTCCTGCAGACCTGCAATCTGCTCGCGCAGCTGGCCGATGCGCTCCTTCAGCTGCGCTCTTAAGCCTTCACGCGCCTCTTGCCGGAGCTTAAACAGGGTATGCTCGCCCATGATTAGCCTTGCGATCTCCCGATCTGCCGAGCGGTCCCTCAGCTCTGGGCGTACTGAGATTGTGGGCGCACCATCCCGCTCGGCCTCCAGCCGCCCCTGCCGGGCAGCCAGTTCATCAAGGGCCTTGGTAATGACGGCCAGATTGGCTCGGGTAATTGTATCGTCTAGGCGTACTACGACTTCGCCTGCCTGCACCCGGTCGCCATCTCGGACACGGATCTCACCCACCACTCCGCCTGTAGGGTGCTGGACCTTCTTGCTATAACTGTCGACGACGACGAACCCGGGGGCCACGACGGCTCCAGCCAGCTCTGTGGTAGCAGCCCATCCGCCCACGCCTCCGCCCAGCAGCGCAAGGATGGACAAGCCGGCAAGAAGATGCACATGCAGTGAACGATCCATTCTCCTGGTCGGTTGATTCATGATGCACTCCTCCCAGCCAACTGCATCGGAACCACATACGGTATGGTGCGCACGTTCTGTTGCAAGACTTGGTCCTTGGCCCCAAACGCCCTCACTTCGCCGCCGGCCATGACTAATGCGTGATCGAGTGCCGCCATGACGCTTGGCCTGTGCGCGATCACCACCGCAATGCCGCCTCGTGCCCGTACGCTCAGAAGAGCATGGACCAAAGCCTCCTCGCCTTCGGCGTCCAGGTTCGAATTGGGCTCATCGAGCACCACCAGGAATGGATTGCCGTATAGTGCCCGCGCTAAGCCCACCCTCTGGCGCTGGCCGGCGGAGAGTACTGCTCCCCCCTCGCTAATGAGCGTCTCGTATCCCTGCGGCAGAGAGAGTATGAGTTCGTGTACTCCGGCCAGCGTCGCAGCTTGGATCACCAGATCCGGATCATCGCCGGTGCGAAAGCGGGCGATGTTCTGCGCTACAGTGCCTGCAAATAGCGCCCCATCCTGAGGCAGATAGCCGATGTGCTGTCCTAACATTTCCGGCAGCCACTGATCAAGGGCAGCCATATCCAGGCGCACCTTGCCCCGTGCCGGTGCCCACGCGCCAACTAGGGCCCGCGCCAAACACGTTTTGCCCGAGCCGCTCGGCCCAAGAATCCCTAAACCCATACCGCTCTCGAGCTGAAAGGAGACATTTCTGACCAGCAGGCGCGGATCACCCGGAGGCGTGATGCTGATGCCCTGCACCGAGAGGGTCGAGACAGGCTTGCGCAGGGGCAGCGGATCGCCGCGCGACGGCACCGCCGCCAGCACCTCGCGCAGCTTGCGCCAGCTCTGGCGAGCGGCAATGAAGCTCTTCCAATGCGCGATGGCGTGTTCGACAGGCGCCAGAGAGCGGGAAGAGATGATGGAAGCGGCGATGATGATGCCCGCTGTCGCCTCGCCCCTGATCACGAGCAGAGCGCCAACCCCGAGCACGGCTGACTGCAGGGCCATGCGCAGCATCTTCGAGAAGGCTCCAAACCCACCCGACACATCGCTGAGGCGCTGTTGGCTGGCTATAAATTGCTGATCAGCCTCGTGCCACTGAGCAGCTATAGCCGGACCCATGCCCATGGCGGCGACCACTTCCGCATTGCGCCGTCCCGCCTCCGCGACAGCCTGCCGTGTGCCAGCCGCTTGCATCGCCACCCTGGAGGCGCGACGGGAGAACACCGCAGTCAGCAGCATAATGGTGACCAGAACAATGGCTCCACCCAGGGCGGTCCAGCCGATGACAGGATGGAAGAGAAAGCCTATGGCAAGATAGAACGGCAGCCAAGGAAGATCAAACAGCGCCAGCGGTCCGCCGGAGGAGAGAAAGGAGCGGACTTGATCAAGATCGCGAAGAGGCCGTTGTGCATCGGTACCCGAGCGCACCAGCGGCAAGCACAAGGTGATGCCAAATACTCGAGCGCTCAAGCGCTGATGAAGTAATACACCTATGCGTACTAGCAAGCGGGTGCGGATGATGTCGAGTAGACCCAGTACCAGAAAAAGAGCTGCAGCAACAGCTGCGAGGCCGATCAGCGTAGGAATGCTGCGGGAGGGGACCACGCGGTCATAGACCTGGAGCATGAACATTGCACCAGTCAGCGCCAGGATGTTAATGGCCCCGCTGAATAGACCCACGCCAAGGAAAGCCACCCAAGAAGCTTTGAGGGCCTGCCCCATTTCAGATCCGGAGAATTCACCTGATTGCGCCATGCTCAATTCCACCACTCTGCTGTAAAGAGGAGATGCTGGACCGTTCGGCTGAATTGGCCCCAACCATCATTGATCAGCGACGGCTTGTAGCGCCCAGGCTATATGCGACCCAATGAGGCGCCACGATAGGCTAACCGGCGGGGAGCTGAAGCCCCCCGCCGGACTTATCAAGGACTTATGACAGCCATTCTAGGCCAAATCATCAGTCGAGAGGTTACTCACTCCAACAAGGACAATGGACTCGATGTCAGTAGCTCCAGCAGCGGAATCTGCATCATAGAACACGAGCGTGTCTGAACCAGCCGAGTCTACGGTGAATTTTCCACTGTCGTCCGTACCAGAGAAGTGACCAGTAACAAAGCCGAACTCCTGGTCGCCCAGATTACCTGTCGCATCTCGGTTACCCGATTCACCAGGGATCACTGACATAGTTGCTGGTATGACTAACACATCTTCCCCAGCATCGAAGTTTCTCACTACATCAACACCGTTAGCAAAAATGAAGGTGTCTCCCGTATCGAAGATTCCTCCATTATTTTGGTGATCGCCCCCGGCATCCTTGTTGTGGCCCGGGTTGCTGTAGCCCCCCTTGCCGACGTGCGGGTCATTCGGGTTGGGACCACCGGTCTCCCTGCCGTACTCGTCATCGTCGCCGTCCTCGTCGTTGTAGTCCGGCGGCTCGGGCGGGTTGTTGTCGTGCACGCCAGGTTTGCCGCCGATAAATGATGTCGCTGCGAAACTGTCGTCGTCTCTCTGGATGACCGCATCAACGGCTTCATCCTTACCCAGGTCGATAGTTTGACTACCTGAGAGCCCCAAGAAAACGTCACTATCATCAGCGTCACAATCGGCATCCGCGTCAGCATCGGCGTCAGCGTCAGCATCCGCATCCGCATCCGCATCGGCATCAGCGTCCGCATCCGCATCGGCGTCAGCATCCGCATCAGCGTCCGCATCGGCGTCAGCGTCCGCATCGGCGTCCGCATCCGCATCGGCATCCGCATCGGCGTCAGCATCGGCGTCTGCGTCTGCGTCAGCATCAGCATCGGCATCCGCATCCGCATCGGCGTCTGCATCGGCATCGGCATCAGCGTCCGCATCCGCGTCGGCATCTGCATCGGCATCCGCATCGGCGTCTGCGTCTGCGTCTGCGTCAGCGTCGGCATCAGCATCAGCATCCGCATCCGCATCGGCGTCAGCATCGGCGTCGGCGTCTGCGTCAGCATCGGCGTCAGCGTCCGCATCCGCATCAGCGTCGGCATCAGCATCCGCATCAGCGTCAGCATCGGCGTCCGCATCCGCATCGGCATCCGCATCCGCATCAGCGTCCGCATCCGCGTCGGCATCTGCATCGGCGTCTGCATCTGCATCGGCGTCAGCATCAGCATCCGCATCGGCGTCTGCGTCTGCGTCAGCGTCGGCATCAGCATCAGCATCAGCATCCGCATCCGCATCGGCGTCAGCATCGGCGTCTGCGTCTGCGTCAGCATCGGCGTCAGCATCCGCATCCGCATCGGCGTCTGCATCGGCATCAGCGTCCGCATCGGCGTCAGCATCCGCATCAGCGTCAGCGTCCGCATCAGCATCAGCATCCGCATCGGCGTCCGCATCCGCATCGGCATCCGCATCGGCGTCAGCGTCCGCATCAGCATCAGCATCAGCATCGGCATCCGCATCCGCATCGGCGTCTGCATCGGCATCAGCGTCCGCATCCGCGTCGGCATCTGCATCGGCATCCGCATCGGCGTCAGCATCGGCGTCTGCGTCTGCGTCAGCATCGGCGTCAGCGTCCGCATCCGCATCAGCGTCGGCATCCGCATCGGCGTCAGCGTCCGCATCGGCATCTGCATCGGCGTCTGCATCGGCGTCGGCATCCGCATCAGCGTCAGCATCGGCATCCGCATCGGCGTCAGCATCCGCATCAGCGTCGGCATCCGCATCGGCATCAGCGTCAGCGTCGGCATCGGCGTCAGCGTCAGCATCGGCGTCAGCATCCGCATCGGCATCGGCGTCAGCGTCAGCGTCAGCGTCGGCATCCGCATCAGCGTCAGCATCGGCATCCGCATCGGCGTCAGCATCCGCATCAGCGTCCGCATCCGCATCGGCATCAGCGTCAGCGTCGGCATCGGCGTCAGCGTCAGCATCGGCGTCAGCATCCGCATCCGCATCGGCGTCAGCATCGGCGTCAGCATCGGCGTCAGCGTCCGCATCCGCATCCGCATCAGCATCAGCATCGGCATCCGCATCCGCATCGGCGTCTGCATCGGCATCAGCGTCCGCATCCGCGTCAGCATCGGCATCAGCGTCGGCATCGGCGTCAGCATCCGCATCGGCGTCTGCGTCTGCGTCTGCGTCAGCGTCAGCATCCGCGTCCGCATCGGCATCAGCATCCGCATCGGCGTCTGCATCGGCATCAGCGTCCGCATCCGCGTCAGCGTCAGCGTCAGCGTCAGCGTCAGCGTCGGCATCCGCATCGGCGTCAGCATCCGCATCAGCATCCGCGTCAGCATCGGCATCAGCGTCGGCATCCGCATCGGCGTCAGCGTCAGCATCAGCGTCAGCATCGGCATCAGCGTCAGCATCGGCATCAGCGTCGGCGTCAGCATCAGCGTCCGCATCGGCGTCGGCGTCGGCGTCCGCATCGGCGTCTGCGTCAGCGTCAGCATCCGCATCGGCATCGGCGTCAGCGTCTGCGTCTGCGTCTGCGTCAGCATCAGCGTCGGCATCCGCATCCGCATCTGCGTCAGCGTCAGCGTCAGCATCGGCATCAGCGTCAGCGTCAGCATCGGCATCAGCGTCGGCGTCAGCATCGGCGTCTGCGTCAGCGTCAGCGTCCGCATCGGCGTCCGCATCGGCGTCCGCATCGGCATCCGCATCGGCATCCGCATCGGCGTCTGCGTCTGCGTCAGCGTCCGCATCGGCATCCGCATCCGCGTCAGCATCCGCATCCGCATCCGCATCGGCGTCTGCATCGGCATCCGCGTCAGCATCCGCATCGGCGTCTGCGTCTGCGTCAGCGTCAGCGTCAGCGTCGGCATCCGCATCAGCGTCAGCATCCGCATCGGCGTCAGCATCCGCATCAGCGTCCGCATCCGC
The DNA here is from genome assembly GCF_016734765.1 of Microvirga soli. Taxonomy (GTDB): domain Bacteria; phylum Pseudomonadota; class Alphaproteobacteria; order Rhizobiales; family Beijerinckiaceae; genus Microvirga; species Microvirga soli. Next base: position 19,481 of record NZ_JAERQE010000051.1, read on the forward strand.
ATCGGCGTCCGCATCGGCATCCGCGTCAGCATCCGCATCGGCGTCTGCGTCGGCATCTGCATCGGCATCCGCATCGGCGTCAGCATCCGCATCGGCGTCTGCGTCTGCGTCTGCGTCAGCGTCGGCATCAGCATCAGCATCCGCATCCGCATCGGCATCAGCGTCAGCGTCGGCGTCGGCATCAGCATCGGCATCAGCGTCAGCATCAGCATCCGCATCGGCATCGGCGTCAGCGTCTGCGTCTGCGTCTGCGTCTGCGTCAGCATCAGCGTCGGCGTCGGCATCCGCATCCGCATCTGCGTCAGCGTCAGCATCAGCGTCAGCGTCAGCATCGGCATCAGCGTCGGCGTCAGCATCGGCGTCAGCATCCGCATCGGCATCCGCGTCTGAATCGCCGTCTCCCTCCTTTTCTTTCTCCTTTTCTTTGGAAGTGTCTTTGACGCTACCTAGCGCCAAAATGTTGGCGAGTCCGCTCGCTGCTGGATCATCGATATCGGTGTCAGTTCTCGCGGGCATGATTCCTCCGTTGGCAAGTAGCCACTGCTGGAAGGCGAAGTGTTTATTCCTACCACTACTTACGAGTATAAGGTCTTGGCCGGGTATAGAGGCCGGCAATAACTCTTAAAATAAGACAGTACTCTTACGCGCAACAATAACTGGCACTCGTACATCGAGATCTCTTGCTTACTAATCATTGCAACGGCTAACTGTGGCTCCTACAAGGCGCTTCCAACTACTACCCCGGAAGAAAACACTTCGATCGGGCAGCTGATTGACTGGCACTCTCAGTCACATTGGGTGAGAACTATTCCGGAAGATTACCTCTTAGTTTCCATGATTTCTGCCCTAATGAACCTGATCATTGAACATCATCATGTTAAGCTTTCATCACGACGTCCTCAGGTGCTTCGGATTGGTGACTATGCTTTACAGGCTGTTGTTGTCTATGAATGAAGCCACGTCAGCATTCAGGCGATCCCATGGCTTTCGCTGCTAGCGAACACTGGTTCGAAGCTGGGCAACGTGGGCACTATTGGATCGATAGGATCTGAAGGATACCCAATGGGAGCGTGTGACGTGTCGCTCGCCGGGATAACTGGGAACTTTGGCCGTTCCACCTTGAGCAATCGATTGATCCTGAAGGCGGTGCTGTGGATGGTGCGCACCGAGCTTCGACGTGCAACCTGACCAGGGTGTTCGGCTCCTAGGACGATCTGTTATCGCGCCTTCGCCGCTGGACCTGGGCCGGCATCTTTGGGGGGCCTCTCTCAAGCGAATCGCATCTCGTGCGCGCCCTCGCCGACAGCACTATTGTCCCCGCCTACTAGAGCGTCGGACCTTTAAGTGGACGCACCACCAGCAACTTCGAGATGGCTCCAGGACTGCTGAGATGCAAAACCCACCGGAGCCGACTTCTCGTCCGATGCTCTAGAATGTGACTGGTGCTATAGGAGCCTATACTTTGGCCGCCCGTCGCTCGCGAGCCGCTCGACTGCCAAGATCGTAGCCCTGCCGGACGAGCTCGGCCATCTGGCGAATCCCTACTTCCGCCTGTGCCGGCGGCATGACAGCGTTGATGCCAAACCCCTGTTCAAACGCGTCGAGCTTGATGCTCTTGTTGCTGGCAACCGCCTCAATAATGATACACTACACCAGGAGCTGAACGATCGAGCTCCGCCGTCATCCTATCCAAAGCGAAATCCCGGCGGATGATTAAATCGAGCTTAGAAAGGTAGTGCTGGCGGCATCTGGATTGAAGCGTACTCTATGCTCTGGCGGAGGCCTTTCGTTCCCTCCGTGTTGCTACGCGCCGACAAAAACCGATTGGAGTTCCTCCGCTATCTATCTCACCGCAGGATCAATGGCTCTCATATGAACGCCCTCAAACCCCTTGGGGCCGGTAGCCCGGCTCAGGTTTGCTCCTCAGCGAGACGCCTGTCACTACCTACGAAAGAGTACTGGGCACTTGGCCCCTTGACTAGGTAACGTCACCAGCCATTCTGCTGTAGGACAAGCACCTCGGCCTCATATGCACTGGGTGTTTAGTCGCAACGCACGGAGGCAGTGCCGGGTGAAAGACCAATTTCTAGGCTTGTATGAGGCACTTCGGCCCCTCGAGAAGCAGGCGCTGGAGCAAACGGCAGGGCACTTTGGGCGCAAGCCGAAAGTTGTGGTCTTTCTGTCCGCCTCGAACAAGGCAGCCCGTGCTACCGTAGCCGTGGGGCTGGGAAACAGCTTTGACAGCGCGTGGAAGAACGCACTCACCAAGCTGAAGAGGATCACTCCTTACGGGGAGGGTGAATGGCGTTGGCTTAAGGCTGATCTCGTCACGCATATTCGTGCATGGAAGCCGACTGAACTTGCTGCGCACTTGGCGACTGTGCGCAGGAACTATTTCCGTCTGGGAATAGCCTTTGATCCGGACTTTGGTCATGCTCTTCTGGAGCAGGAGTTGAACGGGATCGCCGCCATCTCTGAGGACGAGAAAACCGGACACCTTGGCCTGAACGAGAACCGTATCCGCAACTATTTCAAACGCGAGCGCGGGCTGTCTGCCATGCCCAAGGACTTAGCGCAGCGTGATGCTTGGTTCACGTTTGATACAGAGGGCGCCTTCAGCGATGCGACCGATCGTGACGGCACTGTACATCGCCTGCAATCGGGTGGAAACGTCAACGGGATAAGGCTCGCACCAAACCTGCAGGCGGAGACCCTGCAACTAATTCACAGTGCCGGAACCTATCTCGCTAGCGAAATTCGCGACGATGGTTCTTTCAACTACGGCTGGTTTCCCACTTATGGCAAGGCAATCGGTACCTACAACATCCTGCGCCATTGTAGTACGTTGTATTCGATGCTGGAAGCTTGGGAGGCAACTAGCGACGAAGCCATCGCTGTGAGCGTACCGCGAGGCATCGAATATGTACTGCGCGAGGCACTTCAGCGTCGTGAGGAGGGCAATGTTCCCCACGCCTACGTGGTTGACCACGCTAACGGTAGCGAGATCAAGCTCGGCGCCCAGGCTGCTCTAATCCTAACGATTGCCAAGTATACTACCCTGAGCGGCAGCCCCCGCTTCCTAGATGACGCCCGGGCGGTGGCAAACGGGATTATCGGACGTCTAATGGACTCAGCGTCTGGGCGTTACATCCATGTTCTTAATGCGCCCGACCTCAGTATCAAGGAAATGTTCCGGATCATCTACTACGACGGCGAAGCAACCTTTGCTCTCCTCCGCCTTTACGCCCTTGATCCCGACCCAAGATGGTTGAACGCCGCCTGCCGCGCCTTTGATCATTTCCTCTCCGCTGACTACTGGCAGCACCATGACCACTGGCTGAGTTACTGCACCGACGAGATCACGCGCTACCTTCCGGAAGACCGCTACTTCGAGTTCGGCCTAAAAAACGCCTTTGGCAATCTGCGCTTCATCCACGATCGTGAGACGGCCTTTCCGACCTTTCTGGAGTTGCTGACGGCGGCGGCCCGCATGTTGGAGACTATCCGGGCACAGGACAAGCAGTATCTGCTTGAACACTATGACATTGATCAACTGTATCGCACAATTAAACACCGCGCCGAATACCAGCGCGCCAGCCATTTCTATCCTGAGATGGCAATGTATTTCGCCCGACCTAAGTCAATAGCCGGCAGCTTCTATATCCGTCATCACTCCTTCCGGGTGCGCATCGACGACGTAGAGCATTTCATCTCCGGCTATTGCCAGTACCTCCGTTTGAACGCGGGGCGGCCGCAAAGTTCAGCTGCCGAACTTCTGCAGGCGGAGCCAGAGGGGGCTGTTAGGAAGCTATCCTTATCAAGTGAGGCACTTTCTAGTGGGCCAGTGAGCGGTGGAGTTACCTCGAAGCTTGGCTGGACTGCCGATGAGTTAGTTCAGCATTTGAATGGGCGCTGGTTGACAAGCCCACCTGCCGGCTGGAGTGCGACTGACCTCGCGATCTCATCCAAGGACATAACCGGCGATCCAAATACCCTCTTCATCGCTATCGATGAGAACACATGGTATGCAGGGTCAGGCAACACCGGGGTCTATGCTGACTGGTCGGACACTCATGATCTCTTGCTCAAGGTCAATAAGAGATGTTGTGGCGCGATCGTGCAAAGGCCACTGAATGGACTGCCAGCAGATTTTCCTCAGCTACTCGTCCCGAATTCTTATGAGGCAATTCTACAGCTGGGACGGGTAGCACGGGGTCGAATGCACGGGCGGATCATCGCAGTCACTGGAACGGTGGGAAAGTCCACTACCAAAGCGATGCTGGACCTTGTCTTGAGGCGTCGGGGGAACGTCATTGCGACCAAAAGCAATCATAACACCCGCACCGGCGTTCCGCTGACCCTCGCGCGCTGCGTTACCGATCCGGAGTTTTGCGTACTTGAAGTAGCCCAATCCGCTCTGTGGATGCGGAAGGGAGGCATTTGCCTCACAGCGCGTCCGCATATCGGTATCATCACCGAAATCGGGTTGAGCCAGGGCGACAAACTCCCGGATGTGCAACGGGTGGCGAGCATCAAAGCCCGGATATGCCAAGGCATCGAGCCGGGCGGCGTAGGACTGCTCAATCGCGAGATGGCTGAGTATGATCGTGTGCACGACGAAGTGGAGCACTACGGGGCTACGCCATTGAGCTTCGGCTTCAGCGAGGATGCTGAAATCCGCGTGCTGGAGTGGCAGCCGGATTCTTCCGGCTCCTTAGTACAAGCCAGTATTCGCGGGATCAAAGTCCGCTATAGAGTACCGGTTGCTGGTAGGGCAATGGTCACGAATTCACTAGCTGTGCTTGGTGCAGCGTCCGTGCTTGGCGAGGATGTGGAGGCCGCGGCTCGTGCCATCGAAACGTTTACGCCCAATGAGGGCGTATTGGTGCAACGAACGATCGAACTCTCCGGTAGGCCGCTACATATCATCGACGACAGCCACAACGCGGAGGTCCTATCAATGAAGGCGGCGTTTGAGGTTGCCGCGCTTCATCCAAAGCACAATGGTGCCCGTCGTATTGCATTATTGGGACAGATAATGCTCCTGGGACCTCAGGCTTCCGAGTTGCACCGCTCCCTAGCTCAGCCTTTGCTCGCAGCCGAGTTCGACAAGGTGTTCACTCACGGCGAAGAAATGCTTCATCTTCACGAAGCTTTGCCAGAGTCTGTCCGCGCTGGGCATTTCGCTACTGCGCAAGACTTGGCTGATGCCGCTGCAGCTTGCGTAACTGGCGGTGATATCGTGCTCATCAAGGGGGACCGCCGTGCAACGGACTTTGGCAAGGTTCCTGGGTTGCTTTCCAGCCGGCTCAAAGAGGCCCGAAACGGGCTGAATCGGACAATTCGATCGATCCACGCTGATGTGCCTAAGCCGTACGTTCTGCCTGAAACGGCCGCGTTGGCGTCCGAGGCCTTGGCAGGTAAAGATCCCGAGCCCTCCCGAACGGCGGCAGAAACGAGGGTCGTCAGCAATATTAGCCAAGTGACTTGGACTGCGGCTCAGATAGAGGCAGCTATCGGTGGCCGTTGGCTGACGCCCCCTCCGGACGGGTGGTCCGTCCAATCCGTGGTGCGGGGAAGCAAACATATCGATATGCTTCCCGGCCCGACGTTGTACGTGGCCAGCACTCGGGAGAACCTTCTACATCATGAGTCATCGACGGCAAGCGGTGCCAACTGGGACACACATCTGGGACTACCAGCACTAGCATCCAGACTTGCCGGAGCAATTGTCGCGCGGCCGGTGGCCGGCCTACCATCAGACTTTCCGGTGCTGCAGGTGGAGGATCCGATCGGGGCGCTGATCACACTTGGGTATGCCGCTCGTGAACGGTACAAGGGCAAGGTAGTGGCGGTCACCGGCAGTGCGGGCAAGTCTTCCACAGTGGCGATGCTGCGGCACATCCTGCCACCAGAGGCCGGCGTTCACGCAACGATCGACAACTATAACAGTCGCGTCGGGGTCCCGGTCATGCTGGCCAGCTTGGCCGAGGATGTCGGCGTCTGCATCCTGGAGATTGCCCAGAGTGCGTTGTGGATCAATAGCGGGCCAGTGACGTTGCGGGCGCGCCCGCATGTCGCCATCATCACTGAGATCGCCCTTACACAGACGGATCAGGTGAAGAGCGTGGAGGATGTTGCGCGCTTCAAGTCGCGGATCTTCCGCGGCTTAGAAGGGGAAGCAGCGGCGATCTTCAACGAAGACCTGCCGTGCGGCGACATCATCCAGCAAGCCGCGCAGTCTTACGCGAAGAAGATGGTTCTCACCGGCACGTCAGCCACGGCCGATGTATGTCTGCTCAGCGTCGATTCGAGCGATGCCGGGTCGTACGTCAGGGCCAGAGTCTTCGGCGAGGACGTCACGTTCACCATCAACGTGCTTGGATCCGGGCAGGTCCGCAACGCACTGAATGCTCTAGCGGCAGTGGTGCAACTCGGCTTCGACGCCAAGGCGGCTGCAGCCCGCTTTCCGACCTATCACCCCGGTCTTGCGCGAATGGAACGGAGGACTCTCGACACGCCAAGGGGAACCATCACAGTCATTGACGATAGCTGGAACGCCTCAGTCATCGCGATGGTGAATGCATTTGAATCAATGCGCACATACTCGGTAGAGTCTCCAGGCCGCAAAATCGCTGCGCTCGGACGAATTGTTCACCTCGGCGACATGGCGCAGGAATTGCACCGCAGCCTGAAGGAGCCGTTACTGGCCGCGGGATTCGACCATGTTGTCACTCACGGGGATGCGATGCGGTTCCTGAGAGAAGTCCTTCCCCAGGATCTGCTCGGCCCGCATTTCTCCAGTGCCGAGCCCTGTGTTGCGTATCTCCTCGACGTCTGCCGCAACAATGATGTCATCTTGATGAAGGGAAGCCGAAGAGACTCAGATTTTGGCAAGGTTGGTCCGATGCTCATTGAGCGGCTTGTAAGAGGTGAAGAGCAAGTCGACGCCAACAAAGCCGGCGCGAATGCAAAAGCTGTGCATGTTCAACCAGAGGGCCTGTTGGTCGGCGATGCTAGATCCGAGAGCCCGCACGACGCCGCCCGCAAGCCTCAAGAGGCCGTTGCGACACCAATCTCCCCGCAAGCTGTTGAACGCGGCAACCCCTCTCTTAAAGCTGCCACTAAGTCCGATGAGAACGTCAGTGGAACACAGCAGGTAGCGAGCGTCGCGATCGATCTCATGAGCGGAGAAGTCCTCGCAGGAAAGCCAGAGCAGATTGCGGTCGAATCGGCGGGGGTCAACCAATTGCTCCTCCTCATGCTGTGCTTCGAAAAGCTCAACGGGAATGATGTGCAACTGCAGCAGCAGGTAGCTGTGAGTGACGTCGCTGCCGGACAGAGGGAGCCGGAAATTGGACTGCAGGCACGCCAGAAGTTGTCGGTAGCTGAGTTGATCGAAGCCATCGTCGTGTGCAATGCGCGCGACGCGGCCTTTGCTCTTGCGGAACACATCTACGGAACTGCTAGCCAGTGTTTGATGGAAATGCGCTCACTGGCGGCGAAACTCGGTCTTGCACATACAAATCTCCAAAGTATCACTGGGCAAGCCGGGCAGGAACAACAGACCACGCTTTCCGACATAGCATCCGTCGCCTGTGCGCTTTTCGGCAGTCACCTTAAATATCGGCGATGGTTCTCACAGAGCGTAGTTACCATAAACGGCTCCGTGCGTTTCAGTGAGAGCAACTTGATTGCATCGGGTGCAGTGTCGCACGGCTATTTCTTCAGGAGCGACGCTCAGCACGGCATCGCGCTCACCAATATTGCTGGGCGTGACATCGTACTTTGTGTAGTGAACGCGCATGACGCATTCCACCGGGACTACATCCTGCACGCCTTAGTAGCATCTGCGCAGCGCGCACTTAGGCTCGTTCCGCCAGTGCCGAAACCGCTCGCCCAACGCCCGGTCTCGCTGGTATCTAGATCTGGCGAATACAGGATTAACCTTATCGGAGACACATATTTTGGTGAATACTACACTGGTATTCGTCAACGCAAAGGTATTCAGGATGCATTGACTAGGCATGGGTATGACCATTCCTTCAAAAAGCTCGAGCCACTTATTGCATCTGGTGACTACAACATTGCCAACTTCGAAGCAGTATTGACCCGAAAGTCACTACCATCCTTTATCAGTACAAAACCGTACCTCTTGGCAGGCGATCCGGTTCAAAGCACGGGTGCATTGCGGCGACGGGGCTTTCATGCAGTGTCTCTCGGGAACAACCACGCGTTCGACTATGGCACCCCAGGTCTGATCGATACCCTGGAAAGCTTCAGCCGTGCGGGCATAAGGACTTTCGGCGCCGGACAGAACGCCCTGGAGGCTGAGGAGCCCCTCGAGGTACATTGCGGCGACAGGAGAGTGGTTTTTTTTACTGGATACCAATATCGCAAGTATATGGAAGAGGATTTCGCCTTTTATGCGATGGCCCAACGCCCTGGTGTGGCTTGTTTGAGCGGCGGCCTTGTGAAGCAATTGCATGAAACACGTATACAGGATCCGAACGCATTACTCGTAATACTGCCGCACTGGGGCTTCGATTTCGAATGGCGCAGCAAGATGCAGCGGAAATATGCTGAACAGTTTGCTTCCGCTGGCGCTGACCTCATCATTGGCCACGGCGCGCACATGATGCAGGAAGTCGAGCAGGTTTCCGACTGCTGGGTCGTATACGGTATTGGAAACGGTGTCTTCAACAGCAACGGCGAGTATGATAGGCGCGGACTTGCCCCGTTCAGCCTCTTTGCGCAAATTGTTATTAGCTCCTTAAAAACGGAGGTTCGTCTTTATCCTCTGTACTGCGATAACCTGAAGACAGATTGGCAGCCACGGTTAGTTACAGAGGTCGAATTCAAAAAGGTGATTGGCATTCTGCGCGAAAGGGGAGCTCGAATTGGCGGAGCGGCGCGAAACGAGATTTCCGTTGACGAGGATACCATCGGCAAGTACCTCGCCTTTGATGTCTTAGGAGAGCGCTCCGAAGTGCCCGCTTCGGTTCACCGTTGAAGTTTGTAAGCAGTGTTCGCTGGCTCGCGGACGTGACCCTCCACCAGGAGATGAGTGCGGGAGCCATCCTAGATTGAGCCCAGATGGACTCCTGAGCGGATCTGGGCAAAAGCCGGTCGCAGATGATGGTAACGGTCGCAGTACGGCCGGCACGATCATTCCCGAGAGCGCACGTCACTTTGCGTGTGAGGAGTAGTCCGATGACGGTGTCAGCGATGCGCAGGCATATCGGTTTAGCGCGGAACGCAAAGTTAAGTTACTGCGTTAGGTGTAATTTGCTGCTTACATCTCTGGTTCCTGTTGGGCTTGTTTTCGGAATGTCGCTTCTCGTGACCAGTGCTCTGGCGTCTAGCTCCGGTCGCCGGGTCGCACTCACCGCTATAGTTAGCATCAATAACCTTAGTGAGCAGCCGGTATCCCCATACTATTTCCAACTGACTATTCCAGTAGCCGATCATCCACAACAGCGACTTGTCTCTTTAGATTACGCAGCTGGGGAGACACCTGATCGCAAGCAGCATAAGAACGGCACCGACGAATATTTAGAGTTCAAATGGACTATCCCCGCCCACTCTACGGTTCGGCGCGAGGTAACGTTTGTCCTCGAACTGACGCCTTATGAAGAAGATGCCATTGTTGCAAGGCCCCTACAGCGAACAAGCGATGCACGCTTTCTACGGGCAACCCCGCTCGTTGAGTCTGATGCGCCAGAGGTGCGCACAATTGCCAATCAGTTGATGGCGCGACACGCCCTGCCTCAGGACCGCGCCCGGGCCGCTTACGAGTACGCCCGAACTGAACTGAAAGTTCGGAAAGAGGCTGAGAACCGGGGCGCCCTTTATGCCCTTCAGACCGGGGGCGGTGATTGTACAGAGTATGCTGCGGTATTTTCAGCATTGAGTCGGGCCATGGGTATTCCCGCCCGGATGACGGCCGAATTCCTATTTGGCGACGATGAAAGTAGGTTTTCACAACCCAACCATCACTCCGCCGAGGTCTTCCTAGACGGCCGATGGTTGCCAGTTGATCCAAATCTTGCGGTCGACCCTTCATTCGGCTACGGCTATGGTTTTGGGGGTGCGCGCAAGGTCGTACTGCGTCGTGAGGGCGCTTGGGTATGGAGCAGTTGGCCAAAGGTTCACGGCGCGAACATCAAAATCCAAGTCGACTGGTCGGTGCGTAGCCTCACGACGAAGGCACGGTGACCAACGCACATCCAATATAGGTACGAGACTGACAGCTTTTGATGAATGCCTCAGCTGACAGAGGGCCATAAGCTGGATTTGAAGCATACATCGTCGTCCGTGAAGAATCCCGATCTCGTTGAGACGATTGGGATATCAGGCGCATCACCGCCTTCGATTTTGCAGGATT
>NZ_JAERQE010000052.1 GCF_016734765.1 Microvirga soli
TTGCTCACGTCGCGCCACACGGCGTATCACCTGCCGGGGCTCTAACGGCGGCTGGATGAAACTTCAGTGGCAGGTCACTAGCGACATCAAGCTGAAATGCGCAAACATCGTCCTGCCAAGATGGCCAATGTTAAGAATGGATGTTGCGCTATCAAGATATACAATTTTGGTGCAACCAGACTGTCAGCTGTCGAAACTTCGCCGCTGAAAACGGGATACACTTATGAGCTAAACTAAAGCGCTATGGTAGCAGTTCAGTTCTAAGTGGACTAGCAAGTATAGCTAGCCACTATAAAATTATTTTTAAAAAATTGGAGCATAAAAACCGATCTACCTAGCATAACAGCGATAGTAGATCCAACCATCGGCACAACAATTATATTCATTTTCCTGCATTTGCTTGCCCTGACGGTTGAATGCTTGAATGTCGCCAAACCCGGCGCACTCAAGCTGCTGCAATTGTTGTCTTATCCCGATATAATATGTCAGCAATCTGTATCCATTTCCCGGATCGTTTATAATTGCATACTCGTCAGTCTGTGTTTCGAACTTGGCGCGCATCGAGTGTCTCATTATGCCAATCCCGTATCGCAATACAGAGGTCGGTACAAAGATTGGGCCCCCGCTTGGATTGCGTCGCAGGTTACTTAAATCCCAGGGCTTTCTGACTTTTGCGTTCCTGTTGTGCGATGAGAAAATAAATGCTCCGGACTTCGACAAGACACGGGCAATCTCGGCTAAGATGAGCATACGGTCCGAGTGACTGACATAATCAATGCCATTAAAGCTGAAGAGTATGAGATCGAATGAATCGTCTGCAATGTCAGACAGCGAACGTGCATCACGCACTTCAAAATCAACCGATGGATAACGCTCTTTGCAGACCTTGATCATTTCCGGCGAGTAATCGATACCAATATAATTTTTGCTGATATCCAGTAGGTGGGAAGTAGTTCGGCCACTTCCCACTCCGATGTCCAGAATCCGCTTATTTCGAAACTTCGACTGAAGTGAGGTAAGAATAGCTCGCTCTGCAGGCTGAAGATCAGTGCTATTCTTGTAATCAAGAACGACCGATCCAGCACGATATGCCGCGAAGTTCGTACCGGAGATATCGTGCGGGGCCTCTTTACGTGCAGAACTTCCTTTGAGCGCATTCATGACTTACCCCTCGTATAAATTGTATTGGTGACATGATCACTACCCTGCTAGGCTATGCTCTACCGGAGCTTTGAATTTTGAACACGTAACAACTTTCCTGCGATACCCTGATCAGTGGAAATATGCTGCGGATAGCCAGTCTCTTCTTAGGGTTACTGTCCGTGGCTACTTCACGCGAGGTGCGCACATCTGGAGACAGTGTCTCTTATCCTTGCGGAGCGACTTGTGCTTTTAACCGGGCCAGAGAATCTTTGACTTTCGAATTCCAGAAGCCATTCACGAAGGCTCCAACAATTGGAGTGGGATCTGCCAAGAACTCTATTGCGTCTTTTCTGACCTCGGCGAGTGTGTATCCCTGCGTCGTCATCATGCTTAAACCCACACGACTGAACAGATCATGCGTGGATAAGTGCCGCCCTCTGGTCAGACATTCTGGCTGTTCAGCGGCAAGTCCCAATGATGCAAGGCCCGCGGATACAAAATCCAGACCGCAATTGCGTGCAGCGCTGACACGACGAAAGAACCGGGGATTGCATTCAAGGAGGGCAAGTTGACCCGATATCTTATCATAGCGTGCGTCAAAATTCATAACTCCAGTCAGTCGAGCATGAGACACGATCCGCCTGCCGGCCTCGAGGAGTTCCGGAATGAAAGAAAAATGTGTTGACCAGTGTCCGTCGCAGTAAAAAGTAGTCCAGTTGCGGATGTGTCCGTTTTCGGCAAAGACGCTGAGCCCAACGTCGGCACCAGGCATATATTTCTGCACAAGCAGCCCATCATTACTATACCGCGACGCTTCTGCGAGGGCTGATGCCAGATCGCCTTCACTCTGAACAACGCAAATCCCATCGCCTCCTGACGCATTGACGGGTTTTACGACACATGGAAAGCCAATCGCCGCACGCACCTCTTCGATAGCGGCGTCTGAGGCGGATGAATACAACAGCGTCCTCGGGGTAGGTACATCGCACTCTGAGCAAAGTTGTGCGAACCGCCATTTGTCGTTGAGAGCCTCTATCAAATAAAGGTCAGACATCGGGAAGATTGGCACTCTCAACCTATCCCGAGCGCGTGCCAAGATCTTAAGCCCAGCAACCGAACTCGCGAGAATGACGTCGATTGGCGCTCTCTCTGCTTCAGTATTGATCACATCGACAATAAGGTTCACATTCTCAAATGCATCGGCGCTTGCCAGAAGCGTGCGTGATACATGGGATGAGAATCGTACCGCCGAACGTGGCCCGCAGATCAGGAGTGTTTCTGCGCCCAGCGCTGAGAGACTCCGCAGGACGGTATGTCCCAGATCTCCAGGAGGGGAAAGCAGGACCACTCTCAATCGCCTTGATGAACCATACCGGGATTTTCCTATGGATGATTGCTTTGGCAAGTTGGCAGCGTGTACCATTTCTCTCTCTTCTACAGAAACAGCTTGACGGGAACGCGTGATCGTCACGTCGAAAAGAGTTTTGCGTCTCCCTGTCCTGTTGGACAACAGCCCCTTTTTGAGAAGGCCCTGGTCATCTGAGGGTAATCCATAATTTTCCATTGTTTATAGCGGCGCCTAAAGTTCTTACATTTGCACAATATGATGCGCCAAAGCGACCAGAGCCACGCGCTTCATTGTGGACCAAGGTCCGAGTAACAAGGCTGATCAGGCGTCAATCGCACATGAAGTAATACGCATTAGAAATCGCAATGAATGAGTTCTTGGGATCATATGTCCTTAATCGCGACATGAGCCATACGTTCTACGCATCACTGGTTCTGCTCTCCGATTGACATGCAGCAGCTAGCCATTGAGGCCGCCCCCGCCATGACACTTGCGAATAGTTTGTTGATCGACAGCGGAGATGTTGGACGTGCACGCACAGTGCGCGTCGGCGGCATTCATACTGCCTGTTTGACCAAGTCGGAGTTGGTAGGCCGCATGATCGATGACTGTTACGCTGCTCGAGGCGGAACGCTGCTGCCCAAGCTCGTATTCGCCTCGAACGGATCTGTCATCGCGCGGTATCATAAGGAGCCATCATTCAAAGCGCTCGTCGACCAAGCTGATATCATTGATGCAGACGGAATGCCCCTCATCCACGCTTCGCGCATCCTCGCAAGCATCCCGCTACCGGAACGTATTGCGACAACAGACTTCGTCATTGACGCGTCAGAAGCAGCAATTTCCTCCGGACTCCGCTTCTACTTTCTCGGCGGGAGGGAGGAGGATAGTTGTCGCGCTTATGATTATTTCACGGAACGGTTCCCAGGCCTGAAGTTGGTTGGAAGACGTAACGGATACTTTCAGCAGGGTGAAGAAGCCTCAATCTGTGAAGAGATTCGCTATAACGGCGTTGATGTGCTTTGGGTTGGTCTTGGCAGCCCACTTCAAGAAAGCTTTGCAGTGAGAAACCGGTCACGTCTTCAAGGTGTCGGCTGGATCCGGACGTGTGGCGGATTGCTCGACTACTACTCCGGGCGCTCACCGAGGGCACCGCTTTGGATGCAGAAGGCGGCCTTGGAGTGGCTCTTCCGAAGCGTCTTGGAGCCACGCCGCCTGGGTAGCCGCTACTTACGTACCAATGTGCCGGCGCTATATCATCTTCTTACAAAGACGGGGTAGTCGAGCTTCGAAGCATGACCGCCTGCAATGGCACTGCTGCGTCGGCGGCATGTAAGCTCAATGCGGCTGGGGGAAAGGTGATGATGGTATCCTTGATTTCGGAGTTCGGCTCGCGGAGCCTTGCTGCATCGAAAACGACGACCCAAGTTGTTGATACGGGGGAGGGGCTGACTGCGATCCTTGGTGAGTGGCGGGCACTCCAAGCATCATATGGGAGGTACCCATTCACGGATGCGACATTAATCGACGCGTGGTGGCGTATTCGTGGTGAGAAGGATGGTGAGAGGCTCCATATCGTCACCTGCCGATGGAACGGTTCTCTTGTCGCCATTGCCCCCCTTTCCATCACAAGAAGACACGGGCTTCGTTTTCTGCGTTGGGCTGGTGGCGACATGTTTGATTATTGTGATTCCTTAGCCATAACCGACACTGTCAATCACGATCTGTGGAACTCGGTTCGCAAGTCGGGCAGATTCGATGTCGCACTTTTGAAGACCATTCGTCCCGAGACATCGACATATGGGGTGCTGAGTGCGTTCGCGAGACCTGCCCGCACCAGCATGACTCATGCAATCTGTTTCAACGACGATGGGAAAGCGGCTTGGCGTGAGCAAGGAAAGCGTTCCCGTTTTCGGCGTACGCTGCGCAAGCTCGAGGAGAGGGGGCCTATTCGCTTCGAAGTAGTAAGGGAAGGTCCTGTCCCTAAAGCACCTTTTGCCGCATTGATCCAACAGAAAACAGCATGGGCCGCTCGGCTTGGAAAAGTAGGTCTATTCGACAACCCACATGCAGCTGCGCTGATGCTCCAAGGAATAGCCGACTCCCTAGCCGCTGCAGGTAACCTCCATTTTTCGTGGCTGCAATGCGGGGATGACATCATTGCAGTCCACCTAGGGTGCGCTTTCGGGAATAAACTTTATTATTACATGCCGAGTTATGACTTGGAATGGTCAGACTTTTCTCCGGGAAACTGCCTTTTGGTAAATTTGGCTGAGTGGGCCAATAGGAATGGTCTCGACGAGATGGATTTTTTGCGCGGCGGGGACGCTTATAAGGAAAAGTTTGCGAATACCAGCCGAGAGCTCAGCGACTTCACTTTCCCCGGTTCTGTCATTGGCTATTTAGCCGAGCCCCTTCTGAATTCACTCTTATTATCACGCTCAAGCTCGGAGTAGTGAAATCAAGCCTGCTCACTGGGGTGAGATGTGAGGGTCGCGACCAGCTTCGTATTGCCCAGGCGCGTTGGCGGTTTCGGGTGTGGTAGGGGTTCATGGGTGCCAGCCGCTTTGTGGTCCTGGACGAGACCGGCACCACCAACATGACGCGCTGCTACCGCAGGGCGCCACGCGGGGAGCAAGTGGTTGGTGCTGTACCGCATGGGCATAGGCTGAATATCACTTTGGCGGCCGGGCCGCGAATGAACTGGATTATCGCACTGCTCGTGATCGACGGCGCTATAAGAGGTGAGATCTTCCGGGCGTGTGTCGAGCAGATGCTGGCTCAGGCCCTCACGAATAGCGATGTGGCCGTGCTCGGCAATCTTGCCGCTCAAAAGTAACGGGGTTGAGGAGGCGATCCGAGCTGTCGGAGCAAGCTTGCTGATGCGCGAGGCCGCGATACCATGGTTCGAGCTGTGCGGAGCCTGAAGCAGGGGCATTCTAGAAAGAGTGTCTCTACTATCGATGTTAGGTTTATTGCCCTTAGCGTCTTTGAGCCATTTTTCATGAATTGGATTGTTGCCGTTGTGTAGTTATCACTAGTAATTGTGCTGCTATTTTTCATGATGATGATTGTATAAGTTCACTTGGTTTTTTGCACGATAGGATTACTTTCTGATTGCATCAGATATTAGATTCTTTCGATGCGAAGTTTCCGATATGTCTTTTTGCGAGACCTAATTTATCGGAAATACCGGCCATATTCTTGCCATTATAGCCCTCCAGTGAGCTTCGCCGTAGCGGTCGTAGGGCCCGCTACGTAGCGGTCATGGGGCCCGCTACAACAAAAAAATAAGAGAGAATTTATAATGTCTAAGGGTACTTACGACGATTTTTTTCATCTATTGGCTGTTCGCGAATCCCGCGGTGTCTTCAATGCAAGCCTTGAACCAAACTACAAGGCTCTCGGAGACAACGGTCTGAACTACCTCGGCGCTTTTCAATTCGATGAATGGGCCATGGAGAACATGGGCTACTATCGCGAAGACGGCGATATGAATGCTCCTATCAACTGGAAGGCCGGCTACTTCACCGGGAAAGACGGCATCAACAGCATGCAAGACTTCCTGAACAACCCCCAGGAGCAGCTTGATGCCGCTCATCAATGGATGAACGAGTTCGTCTGGGGTTGGGTGAAAGGCGCGGGCTTGGAGAAGTACATTGGTACGAAGCTCGATGGTATTGAAATCACGGCTACGGGCCTTTTGGCTGGTGCCCATCTTCGCGGTGCAGACGCCGTCAAGCAGCTCCTTTCAAGCGGTGGCTCAAGCGATCCGGCCGATCCGTATGGTACGCCCGTCTCCGTCTATGTGAAAAACTTCTCGGGCTACAACAGCCCGTTCGACTCCGGTGGGTCGGCTCCGACTCCTACTCCAGCGCCTACTCCTACTCCTACTCCGATACCGAATCCTACTCCGACCCCCACGGCGGATACCGAGGCCAAGTATCCGGTGGGCGGCTACAAATATGCTCTTAACGGAACCAGCGGGTCCAATGAACTCAAGGGTGGTATGGGCAAGGACAAGATCGACGGCAAGGGGGGCAGTGACGTTCTTACCGGTGGCTGGGAGTGGGACGCATTCGTGTTCTCCACCAAGCTCGGCTCCAAGAACGTGGACAAGATCACCGATTTCTATTCGCCAGAGGATGTATTCCTGCTCAAGGGTACAATCTTCACGAAGATTGCTCCCGGCGAACTGAGTGCCAATGCGTTCCATGTTGGCACTAAGGCCATGGATGCTGAAGATCGCATCATCTACAACAAGACGACGGGTGCGTTGTCTTATGATGCCGACGGCGTCGGGGGTGCGGCAGCAGTTCGTTTCGCGACTCTCTTGAACAAGACATCCATCTCCGCTCACGACTTCTTCGTGTTTTAATGCGCTACGTGTGTCGCCCTGTCGGCATGCCGACAGGGCGACACACGTCCGTTATGGGCTGCGTCCGTCTATCGAGCCGTGGCTTGATTGCGCCATACGTTCGAAGCTCGATTGATCTGAAGCATCTGTTGAATGGGTGCCTTCCAATGTGCTGGGTCCGCCATCCAATTCAGTTATCCTGGCTCAAGCCTTCAGCTGAGCCGTGTCCAGGTTCGCTGAGCCAACTCCAACATGTCGCATCCCAACCGCCGCTCATCGTTCGCTGCTCGAACGCTTTGCCGCCCAGGGCATATTTCTCTTCTAAAACCGCGCACTCGCTGGATGGCGTACATATCCGAAAATATAGCGAAACGCCTCCGGGAACTGCGCATAGATAGTACCGAAGTTATGGCGGCCGTTATAAATTCGGAGCTCTCCGGGCTGCTTGCTTCGAGTCCAGAACTCATAGAAGAACGCAGCATGAAAGTGTATCATGAGTTCGTCGTCTCCTGTCCCGATGTAGATCGGCATGGTTATATGCTTGGCAAAGAATGCCTCCAGGAGTGTGGGATAGTTGGGGGACTTCCACACATCTGGGTCGAATTGGTTTTGGCGTTGGTCGTTATCGCGTGATTGGTGTGTTGGTAGCACTGGTCGTGGATTGGCCTTACGAAACTGCCGTCGCGCTTGCCAGTATGCCGTTTGGAGGATCCTTACCGGCGCTAGCCGCAGGTCTCAGCTTGGCCTATCGGCGAGGGAGCAATGCGGAACGCGCACGCGAATAGTTCTTCCTCCGGCGGCTCGCCGCAGGTGCCTAGAGCTGTTTCCGCTAGCATGGGATCAGCGCCTTTCTTTGCTTCGCCGCATTTTACAGTAAATCGAAACCGCTTCGCTGAAGAATGCTCTAGTGCAAAGCACTGGTCCGTGCTTCGCATGCACGGTAGAGGACATTCGGTGGGCCACTCCAAGTGCTCCTGCATAATCGAACGCTTCGAATTGCGCATGTGCAGCAATAGTAAGTAGGTAGCTTTACCCTGCACGCAGCAGCCGAATTGCGGAGTCACGCTCGAACAGGTAGAGCAGCACCCGCAAGGCCTGCCCGCGTTCGCTGACGAGGTCAGGATCCCGATCAACGATCAGGCGGGCGTCGTCACGAGCCGCGCCAAGGAGGTCGCCATCGACCTCAAGTCGCGCCAGCTTGAAGCCCGGCGTGCCCGACTGGCGGGTGCCCAGCACCTCGCCTTCACCGCGCAGCCGCAGATCCTCCTCGGCGATGCGGAAGCCGTCTTCCGTCTGGCGCATCATCTCAAGCCGCGCCTGTGCGACTTGGCCCAGCGGCCCCTTGTAGATCAGCAGGCATGTGGAGGATTTCGAACCGCGTCCGATACGCCCACGCAACTGATGCAATTGCGCGAGGCCGAAGCGTTCCGCATGCTCGATGACCATGACGGTGGCGTTCGGCACGTCGACGCCGACCTCGATTACGGTGGTGGAGACCAGGATCTTGGTCTGACCGCCCGAGAACCGCTCCATGGCGGCGTCCTTGTCCCGGCCCGCCATCTTGCCGTGCACAAGGCCGACTTGATCCCCGAAGAAGCCTTTCAGCATCTCGAACCGCTCCTCGGCGGCCGCAAGATCGATGGATTCCGACTCGCCGACGAGCGGGCAGACCCAGTAGACCTGATCTCCATTGGCGATGGCCCGCCCGATGCCGCCGACCACCTCGTCGAGCCTGTCGATGGCGATGAGCTTCGTGCTGATGGGCTTACGGCCCGCCGGCTTCTCGCTCAACACCGACACGTCCATGTCGCCGAAATAAGTGAGGGCCAGGGTGCGCGGGATCGGGGTCGCCGTCATGACGAGGATGTCGACGGCTTCGCCTTTGGAGCCGAGCGCGAGACGCTGGTGCACGCCGAAGCGGTGCTGCTCATCCACAACCGCGACGCCCAGGTCATGAAACGCGACACCTTCCTGGAACAAGGCGTGGGTGCCGACCGCAATCTGGATGCTGCCATCCGCGAGGCCGGCGAGAATCGTGCGGCGCGTGACCCCCTTCTCGCGTCCGGTGAGGAGGGCGATGGTCAGCCCGGCCTGTTCCGCCATCGGCGCAAGCCGCTCGTAGTGCTGGCGGGCGAGGATTTCGGTCGGGGCCATCATGGTGGCCTGACGCCCGGCCTGGATGGCGCTCGCCATGGTGAGCAGGCCGACGACGGTCTTGCCCGAGCCCACATCGCCCTGAAGCAGCCGCAGCATCTTCTTGTCGGAGACCAGATCCTGGCGAATGTCCTCGACGGCCTTTTCCTGCGATGCCGTGAGACCGAAGGGCAGGGCGGACCTCAGGCGCTCCACCAGACGCCCGTCGCCCGCGTTCACCCGGCCCGGCAGCCGCCGCATGCGGCTTCTCACGAGAGCCAGGGCCAGCTGCGAGGCCAGCAGCTCGTCATACGCGAGGCGCCGGCGCGGGGCGGATTTGGCGAGCGCGTCCTCAGACAGCTGAGCAGCATTGTCGGGTCTATGAAGGGCAAAGAGCGCCTGTCGGAAGTCGGGCAGGGCATTGCGGCCCAGCCAGGCGGGATCCTGCCATTCGGGCAGGTGCGGGACCCTCTCGATCGCGGCGCCGATATATCGCCCGACCATCCGCGAGGAGAGACCCTCGGTCAGGCCATAGACAGCCTCGACCGCCGGCAGATTTTCGATGCCGCGATCGTCGAGGATCCGGTCCGGATGGACCATCTGCCGACGGCCTTCCCAGAGTTCGATTTTACCGGAGACATAGCGGCGCTCGCCCACCGGAAGAATCTTTTCCAGGCGGGGCTTCTGGCCGTTGAAGAAGATCAGCGTCACATCGCCGGTCTCGTCCTCCACCAGAATCCGGTACGGCGCCCGGCGGCCGGGCGGGGGCGGGCGGTGCGCGACGACGCTCACGGACAGGGTGACCGGTTCGCCCACGGGGGCATCAGCTACGGAGCCCTTCATCTCCCGGGAAATACCGCTGCTCGGCAGATGGAACAGAAGGTCCGCGACACGCGTGGGCTTGCCCGGTTCGCCGAGGAGGCGATCGAGTAGGGGGGCGATCTTCGGGCCGACGCCGGGCAGGGTGCTCGCCGGGGCGAAGAGCGGATCGAGAATGGAGGGACGCAGTGACATTCAAATGGGTAGCAACTGGAAGGGAGATGGTTATATAGCGGCCAAGCCGCCCGGAGGCGACGGCTAGTTATCAGATCGGAGCATCGTCATGAGCGGAACGACACGCAGCAGCGCCGGGCTCGATGTTCGCCGCAGGCAGATCCTTTATCGCTCCTGGCACCGGGGCATGCGGGAGATGGACCTGATCATGGGCCGCTTTGCCGATGCGGAGATCGGGGAGCTCTCCGAGGAGGATCTTGCCGAGTTCGAGCGGCTGATCGAAGTGACCGACCGCGATCTCCTCGGCTGGATCACCGGCGAGATCCAAACGCCCTCGAACTACGATACGCCCCTGTTCCGGCGCCTCAAGGCATTCCATACCCATAGGTCGCCGATCCACAGCTGACGCTTCAGCAGCCCTTTTTGACCGAACCGGGCGGAATCGCCCGCGTTCCCTTTGATCTCTGGCCTGATATCTCACCATGAAGCCTGCCCTGACCCGCGCCCTCGATGCCCTCAAGAAGGGCCAAAGCCTCACCTTGTCGGGCGTGCCCGATGGCTTCGATGCCCTGGCCGTCGCCGATCTTGCGCGGGGCCTGTCCGGGCAGGTCGAGGGGCCGGCCGTTCTGGTGCACGTGGCCCGAGATGGGCAGCGGCAGCAGAACTTCGCCAACAGCCTCGGCTTCATCGCACCCGAAATCGAAATTCTGACGTTCCCGGCCTGGGATTGCCAGCCCTATGACCGTGTGTCGCCCAATGCCGCGATCACCGCGCAACGCATGACCACATTGGCGCGGCTCGCCCGCTCCAACACCTCCGAGGACAAGCCGCGCATCCTCTCGACCACGGTCAACGCCCTCGTTCAGCGCGTGCCGCCGAAGGCCCGCATCGCCGCCGAGACATTCTCGGCTGCACCCGGCAACGTGGTCGACACGACCCAGCTGGTGAACTGGCTGGAGGCCAACGGCTTTCTCCGCACCGGAACCGTGCGCGATACCGGCGAATATGCGGTGCGCGGCGGCATCATCGACCTCTTCCCGGCAGGATTGCCGAACCCGGTCCGTCTCGACTTCTTCGGCGACGCCCTCGAATCGATCCGCGCCTTCGATCCGGAGACGCAGCGCACGGTCGGAACCCTGCGCTCCCTCGATCTCGTCCCCATGAGCGAGGTTCAGCTTACCACCGAGAGCATCAAGCGCTTCCGGCAGACCTATGTGGCGGCTTTCGGGGCACCGACCCGCGATGACCGGCTCTACGAGGCGATCAGCGAAGGGCGGCGCTATCCCGGCCTCGAACACTGGATGCCGCTGTTTCACGATCACCTCGACACGCTGTTCGACTACCTGCCCGGCATTCCGGTCGTATTCGATGCTCTGGCCGACGATGCGGAAGGCGAACGTCTCTCCCAGGTGAAGGACTACTACGATGCCCGTCGGGAAGGCATGGGCCAGAACCAGCCCGGCGTCGCGCCCTATCGCCCCCTTCCGCCGGACGCTTTGTATTTCAAGCCCGAGGAGTGGTCGGAACGCACGGCCTCGCTGCCGCTCGCGCGGCTGACGCCCTTCGCGCTCCCCGAATCCTCCGGCCGACTCGTCATCGACTGCGAGGCGCGGCAGGGCCGCAACTTCATCGCGGAACGGGCGGACGAGAACGCCAACGTGTTCGAGGCGGTCATCGGGCATATCCGCGACCTCCAGTACGCCAAGAAGCGCGTCATGCTGGGCGCTTGGTCCGAAGGTTCTCGTGAGCGCCTCTGCCACGTGCTGCAGGACCACGATCTACGCCAGACGAAGCCGATTTCCCGGTTTTCGGAGGCGCTGGCCTATCCGCGCAACGAGATCCCGGTCGGCATCTGGCCCCTGGAATCGGGCTTCGAGACTGCGGACCTTGTCGTCA
Source organism: Microvirga soli (assembly GCF_016734765.1). GTDB lineage: Bacteria > Pseudomonadota > Alphaproteobacteria > Rhizobiales > Beijerinckiaceae > Microvirga > Microvirga soli. Next base: position 11,871 of record NZ_JAERQE010000052.1, read on the forward strand.
TCAGCGAGCAGGACATCCTGGGCGACCGGCTGGTGCGCCAGAAGCGCAAGTCCAAGCGGCCTCAGGATTTCCTCACCGAGGTGGCGGCGCTCACACCCGGCGATCTCGTGGTCCACGTGGATCACGGCATCGGGCGTTTCGAAGGGCTCAAGACCATCGAAGCGGCAGGCGCGCCGCATGACTGTCTGGAACTGCATTATGCCGGCGGAGACCGCTTGTTCCTGCCGGTGGAGAACATCGAGCTTTTGACCCGCTACGGGTCGGAGGAGACGGAGGTCCAGCTCGACAAGCTCGGCGGCGGCGCTTGGCAGGCTCGCAAGGCGCGGATGAAGAAGCGCATCCGCGAGATGGCCGGCGCCCTCATGAAGATCGCCGCTGCCCGCATCCTCAAGGACGCACCGCGCCTGACGCCCCCGGAAGGTATCTACGACGAGTTCGCGGCCCGCTTCCCCTATGACGAGACCGAAGACCAGCTCAATGCCATCGAGGCGGTGCTGGACGACATGGGCTCCGGCCGTCCCATGGACCGCCTCGTCTGCGGCGACGTCGGCTTCGGCAAGACGGAAGTTGCGTTGCGCGCTGCCTTCGTGGCGGCCATGAGCGGCAAGCAAGTGGCTGTCGTCGTGCCCACGACCCTTCTGGCGCGCCAGCACTACCGCACCTTCTGCGACCGCTTCCGCGGCCTGCCGCTCAATGTGGCCCAGGCATCCCGCTTCGTGCCCGCGGCCGAGATGAAGAAGACCAAGGAGGGGCTGACCGACGGGTCCGTCGATATCGTCATCGGCACCCATGCGCTTCTCGGCAAGGCCATCAAATTCAAGGATATCGGCCTCATCATCATCGACGAGGAGCAGCATTTCGGCGTGACCCATAAGGAACGCCTGAAGGAGCTACGCGCCGAGGTCCACGTGCTGACCCTCTCGGCCACGCCGATCCCGCGTACCCTGCAACTGGCATTGACCGGCGTGCGGGAGCTTTCGCTGATCACGACGCCACCGGTGGATCGGCTTGCGGTGCGAACCTTCATCACGCCCTTCGACCCGCTCCTCGTCCGCGAGGCGCTGCTGCGCGAACGCTACAGGGGCGGGCAGGCCTTCTACGTGGTACCGCGCCTCGACGATCTCGGCGAGGTGAAGGCCTTCCTGGACAAGGAGGTGCCGGAGGCCAAGGTGGCGGTCGCGCACGGTCAGATGGCGGCCGGCCAGCTCGAGGACGTCATGACGGCCTTCTACGAAGGCAAGTACGACATCCTGCTGTCCACCACCATCGTGGAATCGGGCCTCGACATCCCGACCGCCAACACGCTGATCGTGCACCGGGCCGACATGTTCGGCCTGTCGCAGCTCTATCAGCTGCGCGGTCGCGTCGGGCGCTCCAAGACCCGCGCCTATGCCCTGTTCACGGTGCCGGCCAACAAGTCCCTGACGGTGCAGGCGGAGCGCCGCCTCAAGGTGCTCCAGACCCTCGACACCCTGGGAGCGGGCTTTCAACTTGCCTCCCACGACCTCGATATCCGCGGCGCGGGCAACCTGCTCGGCGAGGAGCAGTCGGGCCATATCAAGGAGGTGGGCTACGAGCTCTACCAGCAGATGCTGGAAGAAGCGGTGGCGCAACTCAAGGCCGGCATCGAGGAGCCGACGGAAGACCAGTGGTCGCCCACCATTGCGGTCGGCGCGCCGGTCATGATCCCGGAGAGCTACATCGCCGATCTCCAGCTGCGCCTCGGTCTGTACCGTCGCCTCTCGACCTTCGAGACCGACCAGGAAATCGATGCCTTCCGGGCCGAGATGGTCGATCGGTTTGGGCCTGTGCCGTCCGAGGTCGATCAGCTTCTCAAGATCATGGCCATCAAGGTGCTCTGCCGCAGGGCTAATGTGGAGAAGGTGGATGGCGGGCCGAAGGGTATCATCATCTCGTTCCGTGACAACTCCTTCGCCAATCCGACCGGCCTCATTTCCTATGTCACCGAGCAAGCCTCGTTTGCGAAGGTGCGGCCGGACATGAAGATCGTGTTCATCCGGGACATCGAAACGCCGGATGAGCGCATCAAGGCCGCGACCACGATCCTGCGCAGCCTTGCTCGGATTGCGGAGAAGAAGGCCGCCTGATGGTCGAGGCCTGGGCTCTCGTTGAGCATGGTGTCGTGATCGACAGCCGCGAGGCCGATCGGCTCGTGCCCTGGTGGAGTTTCACGAAAACGGTTCTCGCGGTCGCGGCCCTGGTGCTCGTCCGCGACGGCCTTATCGAACTGGACGAACCGGTCGAGGGCAAGCCTTACACGCTCAGGCATCTGCTCCAGCATCGCTCGGGTCTGACAAACTACGGCAGCCTTCGCGCCTATCACGAGGCCGTTGAGCGTGGCGATGATCCTTGGCCGGTTCCCGAGCTGCTCACTCGCCTCGATGCGGATCGACTACGATACCCGGCAGGCGAGGGGTGGGACTATTCCAATGTGGGTTATCTGGTCGTGGGCCGATTGATCGAGACCATGGCCGGCTCCGACCTGAGCGCAGCCCTGCAGCGTCTTGTGCTGGCGCCGCTCGGGATCGGAAGCGCGCGCATTGCTCGAAAGCGGTCGGACCTTGAAAACGTTAGCATGGGAAGCGCGGAGGGCTACCATCCGGGCTGGGTCTATCATGGGCTGCTGGTGGGCACCGTTGCGGATGCAGCGCTTCTGCTCCACCGCCTGCTGGATGGCAGCCTGCTGATGCCTGAGCTGTTGCAGGAGATGCAAACCCCGTTCGTGCTCCCCGGACCTGTGCCAGGGTGCGCCTGGCTGATCCCCGGCTATGGGCTAGGGACTATGACGGGTGAGACGACATCGGCTCTCAAGGTAGCCGGGCACACGGGTGGCGGGCCGGGCAGCACGATTGCGGTTTACCGGGACCTTGGCGGCTCAACGGCACGAACAGCCGCCTTCGTCAGGACGAGCGAAGATGAGGCTAAGACGGAAGAAGGAGCCTTCCGGCTCCTGAAGGGCTAGAGATCCGGCGCTGCGGCGACGCGGACGCTGAGCTGGTTCTGGAGCATTGTGGCGGCTCCGCTCAAACCACCCGTGATGATGACGGGGGTTCCGCTCTCTCCCAGGTTCTTGCGCAGGCGGCGGGCAAGGTCGAGGAAGCGCTTGCGCTCGGCCCAATCGGCATGGCGTGGCATCTGGAGCACTACGGCGGCCGGGCTCGGAATCAGAGCCAGAACGTCGTCGGCAGCCTCGAAGGGAGTGGTCACACTCGCATAACCCATGCCGGCCAACTCGGCGGACAGAGCGCCATCGGGGGCGCGCTCGCCGCTATCGACAACGAGGACCTTCGGCATTGCGTTCATGACGATACCCTGCAGTAAGACGCGACAGTGGGACAGGAGGTACTCACCTAACGTCGAAGCAGGGCATTAGTTTCATCTTCTACATGAACGGAAGCTCAACAATGGGCGCCTCGGGACGTCAGAGCGAGTCAGGGCGCCTGCCGCCACCAAGTATCGATGTTGGTCCCCATGAGCGGCACGGTCCCAGGTTTCCTGAGCTCGCTGCTATAAGCAAGCCATTGGTCCTTCAGGTAAAACAGCGGAACCACATAGGAGCCGGATAGCAGAGTGCGATCCAAGGCACGGACGGCGGAGACGAAATCCTCACGGCCTTTGGCTTCCAGCAGCGCATCGATCAGGCGATCGATCGCCGGGGCGACTACCCCGGCATGATTATGGGACCCGCTCCTTTGCGCCGCAGCGGAGCCCCAGCGGTTGCGCTGCTCGTTTCCGGGCGACAGAGAGGCAGGCCAGAGCCACTGGACCATATCGAAATCGAACCGGGCCAGACGCCGCCAATACTGCACGTCGTCCACGAGGCGCACCCGTGCCTGAATGCCGATCCGGCTCAGGGACTGGGAGAAGTTCAAGGCAAGCCGCTCCTGTGAGCGCGAGTTGACCAGCATCTCGAAGCTGAAGAGCTCGCCGGTTTTTTTCTTCCGTAGAATATCATTGTCGAGCACCCAGCCGGCATCAGCCAGAAGGGCGAGCGCCTTGCGTGCCATATCCCTGTCCCGGCCAGAACCATCGCCTGCCGGCGGCTCCCAGCGGCCTTCGAGAATGTCCTCGCGGACGGGCGATCGAAACTCCTTCAACAGTACCCGCTCGGCTTCATCGGCAGGGCGGCCGGGGGAGGCGAGATCGGAGCCTGAGAAGTAGCTGTTCGACCGGGTGAGTTGCCCGAAGAAGAGATTGCGGTTCACCCAATCAAAGTCGAACATATAGCTCAGCGCCTCACGCACCCTCACGTCGCTGAAGAGCGGCTTTCGAGTGTTGAAGACGAAACCGTTCATGCCTTTCGGCAGCCGTGTGGCCATGGTTTCGCGAACGATACGTCCGCTCCTGACCGCAGGAATGTCGTAGCCGGTGGCCCATTGACCCGGATCGCCTTCGATCCTGAAATCGTAAAGTCCGGCCTTAAAAGCTTCGAACAAGCTGTTGGCATCTCGGTAGAAATCGTATCGGATCTCGTCGAAATTGTAGAGGCCGCGGGTGATCGCCAGATCCTCGCCCCAATATTCCTTGCGCCGAGTCAGCACCAACCGCTCACCGGGCTTCACTTCGGTGAGAGTGTACGGCCCAGAACCGACAGGCGGGGTGAGGGAGGTCTTGTCGAAGGCATCAGCGTCGGTCGCGTGAGCCGGAAACACCGACATCATGCCGATCAAGAGCGGCAATTCCCGGTCGTTCGAGCCCGAGAGATCGAACCTGATGCGGTGCAGGTCGAGAATCTCGACCGCCTTCACCTGCCCGAAGCTCGACCGGTGAAAGGGCTTGCCGTTCTTCTTCAGCATCTCGAACGAGAAGCGCACATCCTCGGCCGTCAGCGGATGACCGTCGGAAAAGCGGGCGCGGGGATCGAGGTGGAAGGTGATGAAGCTCCGATCCTCCGGCATCTCCACGCCGCGGGCGAGCAGGCCGTAGATCGTAAAGGGCTCGTCGGCGGAACGCATCATGAGAGGCTGCAGGACGTAGCGCGGCACCACGTCAGGGGCCACGCCCAGGACGATCAAGGGATTGAGGCTGTCGAAGGTGCCCTGCAGGGCGAGCGTGATTCGTCCACCTTTCGGTGCCCGTGGGTCGGCATAGGGCAGGTGCTCGAAGCCGGGCGCGAGCACAGGCTCTCCGTGCATCGCGATGCCATGCCGCAGTGGGGCGGCCCCCTCAGCGGCAGCACCAAAGGTCATGAGGGCAAGAGCAGCCGAAAACAGCAGATTTCTGATAAGCCAGCGGCTCATGGCTTTCCCGATGCGAGTTCTCGCCTGAGCAATGTTGTACAGAATTTTGCCCAGGGTGACTGGAAACCTACCACATGAAAGGTTAAAGGAGCGCCACGCGTCTTGTCTTCGCCACATTGGGCAAGGATTTGACCACGTCATCACAGGTTAAGAACGCGCCGGATCAACGGCCACTTCGAAATCCGACCTTTCGACTGAAGAGGATCTAACGATATGTCTTTCGCGACACGCTTCGCGAGCCTGGGGGGGACCCGCGGCCTGGCAACAGCTCTTGCCGTTCTGGTGAGTGCACCCGTTCTGGCTCAGACCGCTCCTACTCAAACTGCTCCGGCCCAGCGCCCTGCGGCTCCGGCAGCTCAGCCGGCCCGCCCGGCGGCTCCGATGGCCCAACCCGCACGTCCTGCCGCTCCGGCCCAGGCCCCGGGTGCCCAGCCTCAGCAGAATGCCGGTCCCACGGTCGTGCAGGTGAAGGCCGAGCCGTCCCAGCCTGAATGGACCAAGGTCTGCGGAACGGACCAGAACACCAAGACCGAGATCTGCTACACCACCCGCGACTTCGTGTCGGATCAGGGCCAGCCGGTTCTCGCCCTCGCCGTCTATGACGTGAAGGGCCCGCAGCCGCAGCGGGTCGTCCGCTTCGTGATGCCGCTCGGCCTGCTCCTGCAGCCGGGTCTGCGCTTCACGGTCGACCAGGGCCAGGCAGTCGCCGGCCGTTACGTCATGTGCCTGCCCAACGGCTGCTTCGCCGAGGCGGCCGTGAAGGATGACTTCATCGCCTCCCTGAAGAAGGGCGCCAACCTGAACGTCAGCGTCCAGAACCAGATGGGTCGCGAGATCACCTTCGCGGTTCCGGCTGCCGGCTTCGGCAAGTCCTTCGACGGTCCTCCGATCGACCCGAAGGTGCTCGAGGAGCAGCAGAAGAAGCTGCAGGAAGAGCTGCAGAAGAAGAGCGAAGAGATGCGCCAGCGCATGCTCCAGAGCCAAGGCGGCGCGCCTGCCGCTCCCGGTGCGGTCCCTGGTGCTGCCGCTCCGGCCGCCCAAGCTGCTCCCAAGCCGTAAGGCCAACCGACTTCCAGCAAACAAAAACGCCGGGCTCATGGCCCGGCGTTTTCTTTTGATGTGCATATTCTCAGTTGGCCAGAATAGGATGGGCTCTGTAGGTGCCGTTCTTCTGCCGCGTGAACATCTCGCCGATCATCGGGTTGCGCAACGGCTCGCCTGACTCATCGGGCAGAAGGTTCTGCTCGGACACATAGGCGATATACTCGGTTTCCGCGTTCTCGGCGAAGAGGTGGTAGAAGGGCTGGTCCTTATGCGGACGGACTTCCTCAGGGATCGAAAGCCACCATTCTTCCGTGTTGTCGAATTCAGGGTCGACATCGAAAATCAGCCCCCTGAAGTCAAAAACCCGATGTCGAACCACTTGGCCAATCGCGAATTTGGCTGAACTCGCTTTCATGGTCTTAACTCCTTGAGCCACATATAGAGATTTGGGCGGGAATCTCCAAATCCGCCGCCTGTCACAAGGCCGAGAGCAGGTTGCCGGCGACGAGCGTTGCATTCCAGGACTATGGCCCTTCCGAAAGGCGGGATTGTAGCAAGGTTGGAACCTTGCCAGAAAGAGCGCTCCATTCCTGCCCATCCCCTCGTTTGGAGCCGCCCATGTCCGACCTGATCGGGCTGTTCAACCTGCTCGCCCCCTTTTTCGGCCTCATCGGCCTCGGCTTCTTCTGCGGCAAGGTGGTGAAGCAGCCGGAGGCCGGCCTCGCCTGGATGCAATTCTTCCTGATCTATGTGGCGCTGCCATGTCTGTTCTATCGCCTCATCGCCGACAAGCCGCTGGATGAACTCGCGAACTGGCCCTTCATCCTGGCCACGACGTTCTCGACCTTCTGTGCCTTCGCGCTCTCCTTCACCACCGGCTGGCGCTACACCAGGGACCTGCCGCAATCGGTCATGCAGGGTGTAGCCGGGTCCTATTCCAACATCGGCTATATGGGGCCGCCGCTGATCCTCGCGGCGATCGGCGCCTCCGCCAGCGCCCCGGTGGTGCTGATCTTCGTCTTCGACAATCTGTTCCTGTTCTCGGTCGTGCCGCTCCTGATGTCCTTCGCCGGGGTGGAGAAGCTGAGCCTGTCGGCCACGATCCGCAGGATCGTCTGGCGGGTCGTGACCCACCCGTTCAACGTCGCGACCGCCATCGGCGTTGCGGCAAGCTACCTGCACCTCCGGCTGCCGCAGGCCGCCGACCAGATCGTCACCTGGCTCTCAGGGGCCGCTGCGCCCTGCGCCTTGTTCATCCTTGGTGTCACCGTGGCTTTGAGGCCTCTGAGACAGATGCCGGACGAGGTTCCTGTCCTGGTGTTCGTCAAGCTGATCCTCCACCCGCTTCTGGTCTGGGTGGTACTGTCGGCCGTGGGGGATTTCGAACCCGCCTGGACCTATGCGGCGATCATTATGGCGGCGCTACCCCCGGCCCTGAACATCTTCGTCATCTCGACCCAGTACAATGTGGGCGTGGAGCGCGCTTCGGCCTGCGTGCTCATCGGCACACTGGTCTCGATGCTGACGCTGACCGGCATCCTCTACATCACCACCAAGACGGGCGCCGTGCCATACGACCTCTTCCCTTAAGCCGGCGAGGCGCCTTGCATCAGGCGCGGCGCGCCGATCTGGGGGAGTACGCCCTCGCGCATGACGATCCGGCGTAAAGGGCCGATGTTGCTGAGCGCCAGGAGGCCGGCACCCCGGAGGAAGTCCGTCGGGATCATGCCTGTGAGGAGAGTGCGGTTGAGACCGTCTACGGCGGCCGTGCGCAGACGGACATCGAGGTCGCGGCTGCGTTGGTACCGGACCAAGGTCTCCTCGGAACCTGGATCGCTGCCCTCGCTCTGCCCGTCGACAACCGCGTCCCTTAAGGAGGCCGCATCGCGGAAGCCGAGATTGAGGCCTTGTGCCCCGATCGGCGGGAACACATGGGCAGCTTCGCCGACAAGGGCGAGGCGCTGGGCCCGGTAGCGGTTCACCGACAATCCTGTCATCGGCACGAGCCCGCGTGGGCCGTCGATGCGCATCGCGCCCAGATGCGATTGAGCCTGCCGCTCGATGGCGAGCGCGAGAGCCGCGTCGTCAAGCTCCGACAGACGCTCCGCGTCGACTTTACTCGTCACCCAAACAAGGCTGGAGCGCCGGCCGGGCAGGGGAACCAGGGTGAATGGCCCATGACGGGTATGAAATTCGGTCGAGGTCTCCCGATGGTCCCGGTCATGGGCTAGGATCACGGTCACGGCCGATTGTGGATAAGACCAGTTTTGAGTGCCGATTCCGGCAATCTGGCGCAGCTTCGAATTACGCCCGTCCGCGGCAACGATAAGGCTCGCCTTAATGGTTCCACCGCCGGTCAGAGTCAGTATGGCTCCAGTCTCATCGGCTTCGAAGCCGCTTGCGAATTCCGACACGTGGGTCAGGTTCTCGCAAGCCCGTGGTGCCTCGGCCAGCTTTTCGACCAAGGTGGCGTTCTCGACGTTCCAGCCAAAAGCATCCAGGCCGATTTCGCCGGCCCGGAAGGAGGCCGGCGGTGGGCGGAACAGGCTGCCCGTGTCGTCAACGATCCGCATGGTCTCGAGCGCTGCCGCCTCCGCGGCGATCCTCGGCCAAGCACCGAGCGCCTCCAGGAAGCGGACCGAGCCGTTGAGAAGGGCGACGGTGCGACCGTCCCGACGCGCGTCGAGCCCTCCCACCAGAACCGTCCTGAAGCCATCCCGGGCAAAGGCCAGGGCAGCGCTCAGGCCCACGGCTCCGGCGCCCACGACGGCAATGTTATAGGTGCTCTCGGTCAAGGCTTGCCTCTTCACCATGCTGTGGATGGGGCGCGGACTCACAATAAACCAAGCTTTCGCCATTGCCGACCGGTGCGCCGCATCCCTATGATCGTCTCACAGAGGAGTAACGAACCGGTACGGCGCTTGCCAGGTTCCGTACGGGCCGTCATTCATGTGCATATTCCGACCCGGCATCAACCTTTAAGTCAGAGACGCTTGTGTGAAGGCAGACGTACCACCCTCGGGACCGCCCCTCGTCGAACTTAAAGGGATCAGCAAGCGTTACGGCGATCTTCTCGCGAATGACGGGATCGACCTGTCGATTGAACCCGGCGAGAAACACGCCCTTCTGGGTGAGAACGGGGCAGGGAAGTCGACCCTGGTCAAGATCCTCTACGGCGTGATCGAGCCGAGCGCCGGCGAGATCCGCTGGGACGGCCGTCCCGTCACCATCGGCTCGCCGGTCGAGGCGCGGGCGCTCGGCCTCGGCATGGTGTTCCAGCATTTCTCGCTCTTCGATGAACTGAGCGTGGCAGAGAACATCGCCGTGGCGCTCTCCAGCGATTGGAGCCTCTCAACCGTCCGGGAGAAGCTCGGCGAGATCAGCCGGACCTACGGGCTGGCGCTCGATGCGGACCGAGCCGTCTGGACCTTGTCTGCGGGCGAACGTCAGCGCATCGAGATCGTCCGTTGCCTGCTTCAGAACCCGCGTCTGCTCATCCTCGATGAGCCCACTTCCGTGCTCACGCCGCAGGAGGCCGAGCACCTTTTCACGACCCTCGACAGGCTCTCGGCCGAGGGGTGCTCAATCCTCTACATCTCGCACAAGCTGGAAGAAGTGCGCCGCCTCTGCCGCCGTGCCACCATCCTGAGGGCAGGGCGGGTGGTGGCGACCATCGACCCTCGGGCGAGCAGCGCCCGCGAGATCGCGGCCCTCATGGTCGGCAACGCCGTGGGCGAGGTCCGCAGCGATGCGCCCCATCATCCGCAGGGGGAAGCACTCAGGGTGTCGAACCTGTCGCTGCCACCGGCTGGCCTGCACGGGCAGGCCTTGCGAGACATCAACCTCGTGGCACGGGCGGGCGAAATCGTCGGCATAGCCGGGGTTGCCGGCAACGGCCAAAGCGAGCTCTTTGCTGCGCTGTCGGGCGAGCGCCTTGCAGATCACCCGGATGCCATCGCCATCAACGGCAAGCCCTCAGGCGCGATGGGGATCGATGCGCGCAGACGTCTTGGCGCGGCCTTCGTGCCGGAGGAGCGTCTTGGCCATTCGGCTGCCCCAACCCATCGTCTGAGCGAGAACACCCTGATTTCCCATGCAGCCACCGAGGTGAGCCGTTCGGGCTTCATCCTGATGAATGCCGCCAAGCGTGTCGCCCGGTCCATCGTTCAGAGCTTTGATGTGCGCACGCCCGAGGGAGACCCTCAGGCACGCAAGCTTTCCGGCGGCAACCTCCAGAAATTCGTCATCGGCCGTGAGATCATCCGGAAGCCGAAGCTCCTCATCGTCGATCAACCGACCTGGGGGGTCGACGCGGGTGCGGCCCGTCTCATTCGACAGGCTCTGGTCGATCTGGCCCGCGAGGGCAGTGCCGTTGTCGTCGTCAGCCAGGATCTCGACGAGTTGTTCGAGGTCGCGGACCGTATGGCCGTGATCCACCAGGGAACTTTGAGCCCTCTGAAGCCCATCGGCGAATGGACCAAGGAAGCCGTGGGGCTTAAAATGCTCGGTGTTTCTCAGGCTCAAGGAGGCGCTCATGCGCTTTGAGCTGACGCCTCGCACCAATGCCTCCACGATGATGCGCGTTTTCGCATCAGTCGCGGCATTCATCACAGCCTTCCTGATCGCCGGCTTCGTCATCTGGCTCATGGGCCGATCCCCCATCGCAGCCTTTGACGTCTATGTTCTCCAGCCCTTGAGCGATCCCTGGTCGCTGCAGGAACTTGTCGTCAAGGCAACCCCGATGGCGCTCATCGCCATCGGCCTCGCCTATTGCTTCCGTGCCAATCTCTGGAACATCGGCGCCGAGGGCCAGTACGTGATCGGGGCGGTGCTCGGCGGCTGGCTTGCCCTGAGAACCCATGGCAGCGATGCCGGCTTCTGGGTTCTGCCCCTCATGCTGCTGCTCGGCGTCATTGGCGGTGCTCTCTGGGGCCTGATCCCGGCCTTCCTGAAAACCCGCTTCGGCGTGAACGAGATTCTCACCAGCCTCATGCTGGTCTATGTGGCGCAGCTGATCCTCGATTATCTCGTGCGCGGGCCCTGGCGCGATCCGAAGGGCTTCAACTTCCCGCAATCGGTGACGTTCGATCCCTCGGCGACGCTCCATCCCATCTTTGAAGGTGGCCGCGTACATTATGGCGCGGTTTTCGCAGCCATCGCGGTCCTGGTCACAGCTATAATTCTTGGCCGAACCCTGTTTGGATACCGTCTCAAGCTCACTGGAGACGCCCCAAGAGCAGCCCGCTTTGCCGGCTTCAGCTCCAAGGCAACGACGTTGGCTGTCTTTGCCATATCCGGCGGGCTCGCCGGATTGGCGGGCATCTTGGAGGTCTCGGGGCAGATCGGCCAGCTGCAGCCCTCAATCTCCCCAGGCTATGGCTTCACGGCCATCACCGTCGCGTTCCTGGGGCGCCTCAACCCTGTTGGCATCCTGGTCGCATCGCTTGTTGTAGCCCTCACCTTCATCGGCGGCGAGAGTGCGCAGATCATGCTGAAGCTGCCGCTCGATCTTACCCAGGCATTCCAGGGCATCCTGCTCATGTGCGTGCTCGCGGCCGACGCCATGGTCAGTTACCGCATTCGTTTCGCCACACGGGGAGGGGGCAAATGACCGTTTTTGAGGCCATTCTCCTCACCATCGTCACCGCCTCCACGCCGTTGCTGATCGCAGCCCTGGGCGAACTCGTGACGGAGCGCTCCGGCGTCCTCAACCTGGGCGTCGAGGGCATGATGGCGATGGGTGCCGCTTGCAGCTTCGCCGCTGCCGTCACCTTCGATTCCACCCTGCTCGGCGTAGTCGCCGGGATGCTGGCGGGTGCCCTTATGGCGGCGCTCTTCGCCCTGCTCGTCCTAGGCTTTGCGGCGAACCAGACGGGCTCTGGTCTCGCTCTGACCATTCTGGGACTTGGCCTGTCCGGCCTCATCGGCGCACCGTTCGTCGGCGCAAGGCGCGATCCCATCGCGCCGATCGATATTCCGGGACTGAGCGACATCCCTGTGATTGGCCGCCTGTTCTTCGAGCAGGATCTCTTCGTCTATGCCTCGATTGCGCTGACCATCGTGGTGGCAATCTACCTTGTCAGAACCCGTTCCGGGCTCACTCTGCGCTCCATCGGCGAGAACCATACATCGGCCAATGCGCTGGGCCTTCCGGTGCGGCAGGTGCGCTTCTGGGCCATCCTGTTCGGCGGTGCCTGTGCGGGTCTGGCGGGAGCTTATCTCGCCCTCGTGTATACCCGCTTCTGGTCGCCCGGAATGACGGCCGGTCGTGGCTGGATTGCCCTGGCGCTCGTGGTTTTCGCCGCTTGGCGCCCGGGCTGGGTGCTGGTCGGCGCCTACATCTTCGGTGCCGCTACGGTGCTGCAGCTTCACGCGCAGGCTGCCCAGTTCGGAGTGCCGTCGCAGGTGTTGTCGGCTGTGCCCTACCTGGCGACGATCCTTGCCCTGCTGCTCCTGTCCATCCGTCACGGCCGAGCCATTGGAGCTCCCGGATCTCTGGGGGCCCCCTTCGTGCCTGACCGATGAGCAATGCGGTGTTAATCTGACCAAAGTGTAGGCAGAGGAATTCTTGCCAGAACGCTTCAGACCTGCGACGGAATAATGGAAATCTAACCTCGAGGGAACGAGCATGTTTTCAGGGAAAGTCTTTGGAGCTTTGGCGGGGGCCACGGTCCTGGCCCTGTCGGCCACGGGCGCTGTTGCCCAGCCGAAGGACAAGGTCAAGGTCGGCTTTATCTATGTGGGTCCGGTAGGCGACCACGGCTGGAGCTACCAGCACGACCAGGGCCGCCAAGCGATTGAGAAGGCCTTTCCAGGCAAGGTCACGACCACTTTCGTGGAAAGCGTGCCGGAAGCCGATTCCGAGCGCGCCATCGAGCAGCTGGCCCGCACCGGCCACGACCTGATCTTCACGACCTCCTTCGGCTTCATGGAGCCGACCCTGAAGGTCGCCAAGAAATACCCGAACATCAAGTTCGAGCACGCCACCGGCTTCAAGCGTAACCCGAACCTCTCGACCTATGCGGCGAAGTTCCATGAGGGCCGCTACATCATCGGCCAGATCGCCGGAAAGATGACCAAGTCGAACACCATCGGCTATGTGGGCGCCTTCCCGATTCCGGAAGTGATCGCCGGCATCAACGCCTTCTACCTCGGCGCCCAGTCGGTTAACCCGGCGGTCAAGATCAAGATCGTGTTCGCCAACACATGGTACGACCCGGCGAAGGAAGGCGATGCCGCCAAGGCTCTCCTCGACCAGGGCGTCGACATGCTGGCCCAGCACACGGACAGCCCGGCTCCGATCCAGGCCGCCGAGGCCCGCGGCAAATTCGGCTTCGGTCAGGCTTCCGACATGGAACGCTTCGCCCCGAAGGCGCAGCTGACCGCCATCGTCGACAACTGGTCCGACTATTACGTTGCCCGCACTAAGGCCGTTCTCGATGGCACCTGGAAGTCGGAGGACGTGTGGGGCGGTATCAACGCCCATATGGTCGTCATGTCGCCTTACAAGAACATGCCCGACGACGTGAAGAAGCTGGCCGAAGAAACGGAGGCTGCGATCAAGTCCGGCAAACTCAATCCCTTCAAGTGCCCGATCATGGGTCAGGACGGCAAAGAGATCGAGTGCAAGGGCCAGGGTGCTCTCTCGGACGAGCAGGTGCTCGGCATGAACTTCTACGTGAAGGGCATCGAGGATAAGATCCCGCAATAAGCCAAACCGCTTTGCGAGAGGTGAGGGCAGCCGAGTGATCGGCTGCCCTTTTCGTTAAAGCCGCTATATTCGTGAACCGGCATACGATCCGGAGAAGGACAGGAAAGCGTGAAGCCGGGCAATCAGGACATTCTCATCGTCACCGACGTCCAGTACGACTTCCTTCCCGGCGGCGCACTTGCCGTGCCCCAAGGCGGTGCGGTGATCGAGCCGATCAACCGTCTCGCCAAAGCCTTCCGCCATGTGGTTCTAACGCAGGATTGGCATCCGAAGGGGCATGCCTCCTTCGCTTCGAGCCATCCGAACAGGCAACCCTTCGAGGTGATCGATCTCCATTACGGCCCGCAGGTGCTCTGGCCCGATCATTGTGTGCAGGGAACACCTGGCGCAGAGATCTCGCGGGAGTCGGATATTCCACATGCGCAGCTCGTCATCCGCAAAGGCTACAACCGGGACATCGACAGCTACTCGGGCTTCAAGGAGGCGGACCGGCACACCTCGACGGGTCTAGAGGGCTATCTGAAGGAGCGTGGCTTCCGCCGGGTCTTCTGTGCAGGGTTGGCCCTGGATTTCTGCGTCGCCTGGACGGCGCTCGACGCGGCCGCCGCCGGTTTTGACACCTACCTGATCGATGACGCTTCGCGGGCCATCGACACCAATGGATCGCTCGCGAGAGCCCAAAACGATTAGAGCGCCGCCGGTGTTCACATCATCGACAGCGCTCAGCTTCAGCTTGAAACTGCATGAAGGGAAGGGGTTTAGACCACCGTCCCGTGCAGGTCGTACTCATCCGAGCTTTCGATTTTGACGTTCACGATCTCGCCGGCCTTGAGCGGCTGGCGTGACGCCACATAGACCGCGCCGTCGATCTCCGGAGCGTCGTACTTTGTGCGACCGGTGGCGACGGTGGCACCAGTCTCGTCGATGATCACCGGCAGGGTCTGGCCGACCTTGCTCTTGAGGATTTCTGTGCTGACCTTCTGCTGGGTCTGCATGAAGCGGTGCCAACGCTCCTCCTTCACCTCAGCTGGCACTGCGCCGGCGATGTCATTGGCGGGCGCGCCTTGGACGGGCTCGTACTGGAAGCAGCCGGCACGGTCGATCTCCGCGTCCTCCAGCCACTCCATGAGGAAGTCCACATCCTCTTCCGTCTCGCCCGGGAACCCCACGATGAAGGTTGAGCGGATGGCGAGGTCCGGGCAGATCTCCCGCCACTTGTGGATGCGCTCCAGGGTCTTTTCCTGGTTCCCGGGGCGGCGCATGGATTTCAGCACCTTGGGGGAGGCGTGCTGGAACGGGATGTCGAGATAGGGAAGGATCTTGCCCTCGGCCATCAGCGGGATGACCTCGTCCACGTGCGGGTAGGGATAGACATAGTGCATGCGCACCCACATGCCGAGTTCGCCCAGTTCCTTGGCAAGCTCGAAGAAGCGCGTGCGGACCTCCCGGTCTTTCCACAGGCTCGGCTGGTACTTGATGTCGAGGCCATAGGCGCTGGTATCCTGCGAGATCACCAGAAGTTCCTTGACCCCGGCCTTGGCGAGCTTTTCGGCCTCGCGCAGCACGTCACCGATAGGGCGGCTCACAAGATCGCCGCGCAGCTTCGGGATGATGCAGAAGGAGCAGCGGTTGTTGCAGCCTTCAGAAATCTTCAAATAGGCGTAATGGCGCGGCGTCAGCTTGACGCCCTGCGGCGGCACGAGGTCCACAAAGGGGTCATGGGCCGGCGGCACCGCCTGGTGCACGGCCGAGACCACGGACTCGTAAGCCTGTGGACCGGTGATCGCCAGCACGTTCGGGAACTGCTCCCGGATCTGCTCAGGCTCGGCACCCATGCAGCCGGTGACGATAACCTTGCCGTTCTCGGCCATGGCCTCACCGATGGCCTCCAGGGATTCGGCCTTGGCGCTGTCGAGGAAGCCACAGGTATTGACGATCACCACGTCGGCCCCGTCGTGCTCCTTGGTCAGCTGGTAGCCTTGGGAGCGAAGCTGGGTGATGATGCGCTCAGAATCCACCAGGGCCTTAGGGCAACCCAGGGATACGAACGAGACTTTAGGCGCGGGAGCATTCATCCGCTAAATCCACTCTTTCAATCGAAACCGACATCTGCAAAAGACGCCCGCCAAGTGCCGCATCGTCGCGAATTCATGGCGGGAGGTTATTCAAACCTGAACTTGAGCAGTCGCGGGCCTAGAGCCCTACATTCCGACTTGCTGAGCAGTTCCGTAATGATACCAATGTCTTGCAAAGGGCTCCGGGGGAGACCGCGATGAAGACTTTCGTGTGCCTGTACAACACCAAGAGGGCCTTTACAACATCCGGGTTGCCGCAAGCGTCAGGCCTTCAGAGAACATCTCTGCGGTTGGATCACTATCTTAATCGCTGATTGCGCTACTTGAGCGAGATAAACGCGAGACACCCTCAACTCAGAGCAGCTATCGTCGGCAATGCAGGTGGAGGAGGGCTCTTTGAATTGTGAATGCCCTTCAAGCTAGCTTCTCTTTATGATCTCCTGGTTTCAGCAACGCAGAGCACCCATGCGCCCCTCCGACCTCCAGCACCGACGCACTATACGAATTGGCTCATGGTTCTGTGTGCTTTTTCTCGCCTTTCTCTCGTTGCTGCCGAGTAACCTCGAGATCAGAACAGGCGCTCCAGACGAACTCGAACACTTTCTCGCATACTTCGTTGCAGCCGTGCTGTTTGGCCTCAGCTACACCCGGAAGCCCCTCCTTGTTGCCGTAGCACTTGTATCGATCAGCGTCCTCCTTGAAGCTCTTCAGGCTTTCTCGCCAGGAAGGTCGGTTCGCCTCCACGATGTTTGGTTTAGCGGAGCAGGGGCGATCTCTGGTGTTGTAGCAGCGTCAATCGTTGTTCGCTGGAGGTTTCGTCTGTTGTGCAGCAAGCAAATAAGTAGTCGGCCCTGAATAATGCGGCGGCACGAGGCGGGCGCTGGATTTCAGGCGACCTGAGAAGTATCCGATTGCGCGA
>NZ_JAERQE010000053.1 GCF_016734765.1 Microvirga soli
CAAAATCGAAGGCGGTGATGCGCCTGATATCCCAATCGTCTCAACGAGATCGGGATTCTTCACGGACGACTAAGTAGGCCTCGCGCCAGTTCTCGACGGGCATGATCGGTGCAATCGTCAGGCCGACCCGGTAGCCGGCCAGGGCTGCCAATCGCATGGCATTCAGTCGCGCCGCAACGGATGCGGTGCCACCCTCGAAGCGAGCCGCCGGCTTCGCGTTGACGGAAAAGCGGATCCGCGTGCGCCGCCCATGCGCGATCCCGAGCAGAGGCTGGACCGCGTCGTACTTGGTGGTGAAGCGAAGCTGCACAGGAGCTTGCCAGGATCCGAAATGGGCGATTGCTGCGGCAAGGGAGCCGGTGAGGTGCTCGATCCCTAGAGGATCGGTGTAGCAGGATGCCTCGAACGTGGTGCCCTCATGCATCCGGTCAACGGAGCGGGACGTTACGGCTCCCCTGCCAGCATAATCCGCCAGACTGCCCAGGATCTCAGGGAGGTTAGCGTAAACCCTCGTGACCGGAGGACCGGAAAGCGAACCTGCGAGGTAGCAGTACTGGCAATGGGCTGGGCAGCCTTCTGCCAGATCGACCCGCCAGTCCGCGCTCGGCGGGATCGGCTGCAGACGAAGCTTGCCCGGAGACGCCACGACAACGGCGAGCGTGGTCTTGGCATTCACATAGCTCTGCCGCTCGTTGTCGCCCGCTAAGCCCACTAGACGATTGCTTGTCAGCTCGACGATCTCGGAACCCATTGAAGCCGCACGTTCCAGAATGCCGCGGCCATGCTCCCACTCGAGAGCCGCCGGTGTTACAAGCACGCGCTTGGGCCGCCAAAGCTTGGGCGCAATGCTCTCCCTCCTGTTGTCCAGGATCGATTCCGAGACGTTCAAAGTGGCTTCTCCTACCATCGAGGGAACGCCGGCCCGGAATGCGGGATCCGTCCAAGGCAATCTGCCACAGCCAGTAAGATTGTTCGAAGAACGCTAGAATGGGATGGGCTGGCCATCCCAGGCGAAGAACCCTCCGCTGTCCGCAGCCGACAGGTCATTCAGTACACTAAGCAGCCGCCCGGCTGCATAGGCTGGAGTGAAAAGCCTTCCATCCTCGACTCCACCCTGGAAGGGCTGGCTCAAAGCCGTATCGACCGTGCCAGGGTGAAGGGCGACACAGATCGCGTCGGGCTTCTGGCGCCTCAGCTCGACCGCGAGGGTGCGCGTGAGCTGGTTGAGGGCAGCCTTCGAGGCGCGATAGCCGTACCATCCACCAAGCCGGTTGTCCTGGATGCTGCCCACCCGGGCCGAAATCACGGCGAAGACGCTCTTCCCCGTCTTTGGCAAGAGGGGGAGCATGTGCTTGGCGACAAGTGCGGGGCCGGTCGCATTGACGCGAAAGCTCCTGGCCAGGAGCTCTGGATCGAGACTGCGATAGGTTTTCTCGGGCTGATGGCCTGCGGCATGGAGTAGTCCGGTCACTACAAGAATAAGACGCAACGGCGCCCCATCCCGGAGTCCTTCGGCCGCGGCGGCGATGCTGGGCTCATGCTCAATGTCGATGACACCCGTTCGTATGCCATGATATCCGACGCTGAGGCCGCCTCGCGACAGGGCTTGGACCGCCTCTAAACCCTCACCGGCCAGTAGCCTCGTGACAGCTTGTCCGATTCCTCCCTGGGCGCCGATCACAGCAGCCTGTGCGGGGCGCTCAAGACTGCTCAATAGCTTCGATGAGTTCATGAGAATCCCGACAAGAGTGCGCTCGATTATGTGCGGCACTTCCTGTGCAGGAAAAGACCCTTCCTTCCGGTTCGTGCCTCTGCTCCAGAATTTGTGAGCGAGGCGTTCGGATCAGAAGCGTTGTGCGGAGAATGGGCTCTCGTCGACGGACCCTGGGCGCCCCTCAATGATGCCTGCCACCATCTGGGCTGTCACGGCAGCCTGGGTCAGGCCATAATGCCCATGACCGAAGGCGTAGATCACGCGCCTGTCCTTTCCGGCCGGTCCGATCACCGGCAGGGAATCCGGGATCGAGGGGCGGAAGCCCATCCAGCGCTTTGCAGCCGGCTCGGATTTGAGATGAGGCAGGAAGCGGGTCAGGCGCTGCACCATGGCATCGGTTCGGCTGTGGTTGGGCGCGGCCTCAATCCCTGCGAATTCGACCGCGCCGCCGACCCTGTCACCCGTGTCGAGCGGCGTCGTGACGAAGCCCTCGCCCTCGAACATAATCGGCCGTCCGATCCCGAACGTGCCCTTCGGATAAGTCGCGTTGTAGCCTCTTTCGGTGTGGAGCGGGATCCGGTCGCCCAGTTGAGCGGCCAAGGCACGCGACCAGATCCCGGCCGCGACAACCACTTGATCGACTCCCAGAGCCGGGCAGGATCCATCCGTATGCACACGAATGGCCCCGTCCTGCAGCTCGATTCTGGAGGCATGCGCCCCCACAAGCATCGCACCTCGCTCCAGAGCCAGCCGCAGTAGGTCAGCGGCCAGAACAGCCGGATCGGACACATGGCACGCATCGGGATAAAGCACGGCGGCTTCCACGTCGTGGAGTGCCGGCTCCAACTTTGCGAGTTCTTGGGGCTGCAGTATTTCCGCCCCAATCCCAAAGCCGCGCTGACGTTCAATAATATCCTGCGATCGAAGGAAATCGGCCCGATGCCTCCATACGGACAGGATGCCGTTCTCCCTCAGATGCCCGTCCAATGCGAGAGACGACAGAAGGCTCCTCCAGGCTGGCAGCGCCTCCGCATTGATGGAGCGGATCGCCCCGATGCTGGCCTTGATGCGCGCAGGTGACGAAGCTAGCAGAAAGCGCGCCAGCCAAGGCGCGAGATGGGGCAGGTAGCCGGGCCGGATGGTGAGCGGCCCGAGCGGGTCCATGAGCCAGCGCGGCAGGTTCCGCCAAGCCTTTGGCGAGGCGAGCGGCATGACATCGGTATGGGCGATCCAACCCGCATTGCCGTCGGTCGGCCGCCCCTGCTTGGCGCCGGGCTCGACCAGAACGACCTCATGGCCCCTGTCGAGCAAGGCGTGCGCGGTCGCAAGCCCCACGATGCCTGCGCCGATGATCGCAACCCGCATGGTTTGTCCCTACAACAGGCTTGAGGTCTAGCGGCTCTGGTCGACGACCTGGAAGCCGTTGGCGAAAGGATCCCGGTCGTCGATGAAGATGGTGTTGAACCCGGTCACCCGCGCCCAGCCTTCGATCGACGGGATAATCGCGTCCCGGTCGCCCACCTTCGTGCGCCCTTCGATGCGTCCCGTGAAGGTCGAACCGATGATGCTCTCGTGGACAAAGGCATCGCCTTCGCTCAGGGCTCCGTGGGCGGCAAGATGTGCCATGCGGGCGGAGGTGCCCGTGCCGCAGGGCGAGCGGTCGATGGCTTTGTCGCCGTAGAACACCGCATTGCGCGCGGTGCCGCCCGGATTCTGGGCCTTCCCAGCCCAGAGAACATGCGTCAGGCGGTTGATCGCCGGGTTCCCGGGATGCGCGATCTTGTAGCGCGCGTTGAATGCTTCTCGCAGCTTTGGGCTCCAGCGCAGGATATCGGACGGGTTCACGTCGGCAAGATCCGAATAGAGCGCCTGCGATTCCACGATGGCGTAGAAGTTGCCGCCATAGGCCACATCGACAATGAGGTGCCCGAGTCCCTCGACCTCGACCTCGTAGCCGGTGCCATAGAGGAAGGATGGAATGTTGGTGATGCGCACCCGCTCCACAAAGGGACCGTTCTGCTCGTAGCGCGCCTCGACCACGCCTGCCGGCGTATCGAGCCGCAACAGGCCCGGCGTCTTCGGATGGATGAGGCCGTTCTCGAGCGCGATGGTCACCGTGCCGATTGTACCGTGGCCGCACATGGGCAGGCAGCCCGAGGTCTCGATGAACAGGATACCCACGTCGCAGTCCGGCCGAGTGGGCGGGTAGAGGATCGAGCCTGACATCATGTCGTGGCCGCGCGGCTCGAACATCAGGCCAGTCCGGATCCAGTCGTATTCCGCCAGGAAGTGCTGGCGGCGCTCGAACATGGTGTCCCCTTTGAGCTGGGGAATGCTGCCCCCGCCTACAACGCGGACCGGGTTGCCGCAGGTATGACCGTCGATGCAGAAGAAGGTGTGGCGCGCCATGGCCTCACTCGCTGTTCAAAGAGTTCTTGTCGAAGACGAAAGGCGGCGCGTGACCGCACCGCCTCGGGTTTGATCAGGCAGCGGACCGCAAGCCCACGTCCGGCAGCTTTGGGCGGTTCTCGAGCGCCTTGTCCATGACAGCTTCGACGTGGGCGCGGTCCGCTCCTTCGAGAGCCAGACGCGGCGGGCGGGTGAGAGCCGAGCCGCGGCCCATGATCTCCTCGCACAGCTTGATGCACTGCACGAGGTCCGGGCGGGCATCGAGATGCAGGAGCGGCATGAACCATTCGTAGAGCGCCCTCGCCTCCTCATAGCGGCCGGCCTTAGCCAGGCGGAACAGGGTCTCGCCCTCCTGCGGGAAGGCATTTGACATGCCGGAGATCCAGCCCGCGGCGCCGAGCATGACGCTCTCGACCACGACATCGTCGAGGCCTGCGAACAGGACGAAGCGGTCGCCCACCATGTTCTTGGTGTCGATGAAGCGCCGCGTATCGCCGGACGAGTCCTTGAAGCACACGACGGTCTCACAATCGGCCAGCGAGGCCAGGATGTCGGGCGTCACGTCGTTCTTGTAGATCGGCGGGTTGTTGTAGACCATCACCGGCAGGTCGGTGGCCTTGGCAACGCCACGGAAATGGGCGGCGGTCTCATGTGGCTTCGAGGAATAGACCAGGGCCGGCATGACCATCACGCCATCGACGCCGACCCGTGCCGCCTCTTTGGCGACTTCGGAGGCGAACTGTGTTGTGAACTCGGCAATGCCCGCAATCACCGGCACCCGGCCGCGGGACACGCTCTTGGCGGTCTCCATCACGGCCACCTTCTCCGAGCGGCTGAGCGATGTGTTCTCACCCACCGTGCCGCAGACGATGAGGCCGGAAACGCCGTCGCGGATCAGGCCGTCCAGCACCTTGGCCGTTGCATCGAGATCGAGGTCAAAGTTCGATTTGAACTGGGTCGTAACCGCGGGAAAGACGCCTTCCCAACCGATTTTGTTCGCCATTGTGAGACTGCTCCGGATGGTGGATTGATGTTCCGTACTGTAGATTGTATAAAATCTACGCTGTCAAGCGAACCCTGCCCTCCTGCTCCATGAGTTTGATGACAAATCGAGTTGCACCATCATCGAAGCCCGTTCAGAAGACCTTCCTGCACCGGACCATCTCCGCCTCGGTGGCAGAGGAGTTACGCCGTCGCATCGTGGACGGCGAGTTCCAGGCTGGTTTTCAGCTCCGCCAGGAGGCTCTGGCCGTGGAGTTCGGAGTGAGCCGGATTCCGGTCCGAGAGGCTTTGATGCAGCTAGAGGCCGAGGGGCTCGTGAAGATCCACCCTCACCGGGGTGCTATCGTGTCGGCGCTCTCACCGCAGGAAGTCGAGGAACTGTTCGAGCTTCGGGCTCTGCTCGAGCCGCGCCTGCTCAAGGCCTCGGCTCCACAACTGTCGGAGGACGATTACCGGCGACTGAGGGGTATCTTGAAAGAATACAGCTCGGAGCTTCACGCCATGCAGGTGAGCCGCTGGGGTGAGCTGAACCGGGAATTCCATATGGTTCTGTACCAGCATGCGGGTCAGCCGCGCTCACTGGCCATCGTGGCGAATCTGCTGCAGGAATGCGACCGGCATACCCGGCTTCAGCTTGCTCTGACAGACGGCCGCGCAAGGGCGGAGGCCGAACATGACGAGTTGCTCCGTCTGTGTATCGATGGAGACATCGCGGCGGCGTGCAAGCTCCTTAGGACCCACATCGAAGGGGCTGGAAAGTCGCTCTTGAAGTACATCCACGAGCATCAAAAAGACCCTGAGGCTGCCGAGAGCGCCTAGCAGAGCAGACTATGCGGGCTCGGTCTGCTGCTTCATGCGGATCTTCGCCTGACGCGTCATCCAGACCGTCAGGACGGTAGTTGCCACGAGCCCGATGGTGAGCAGAATCCAGTTCATCACTCCTGCGCTCCCTTCGGCAGCCGTGCGGCCGATCACGCCGATCCACACGTTCTGGATTATCCCGGGCACAATCCCGATGGCGGTCGCCAACAGAAAAGAACGCAGCCGAACGCCGGTGACGCCGAAGGCGTAGTTCTCGACGGCAAAGGGCGTGACCGGTGTCAGCCTGGCCAGCACGATGGTCTTGAACGTCTCCTCATGGGCAACCGTGTCGACAGCTTTCATGGCCGGATGCCTGTCAAGGAACCGTTTGACCCGGTCACGGGCAAGGTAGCGGCTGATGAGGAAGGAGATCAGGGCTGCCGTCATGCCGCCGAAGAAGCAGATCGCGAGCGCCCACCAGCCATAGGCAACCGCCACTGCAAGCGTCAGCGGCACACCTGGGACGAGCAGGATCGTGCAGATTACGTAGGCGATGCAGACCAGCACGACGCCCAACGTCCCCAGCCCTTGCGCCCAACGGCTGAACCCCTGGAGCCACTGATCCATAGGCAGCAGGAACCACGCGGCGATGAGGGCGACGAAGCCGATCACAGAGGCGGCGGCAAGCCAGATGAATTTTCGATTGTCGGAGGAGGTTGGCAAGGAAGCGGCTTCTCGGTTGAACGTAGCCAAACGCCCGATCCTTCATGGCGTTCCTGAGCAGCACAGACCAACGTTAAGGTAAGCTGCTCCCCTGAGACCGAGCATAACTGGCCAGCCTCTCTGAATTGCCGCCCATCATGACTTTCTTTGTAGATAGGGAGAGCGGTACCATCCTGTTTCCGAACGGACATGAGACTTGGCGATGACAGGTTATCCTCCCAATCGACTTCTGGCGATCCTGGCTCCTGAAGACCTCGGATGGCTGGAGTCGCAGCTCGAATGCATCCAGCTCTCGCAAGGCGAGGTACTCGCCGAGGAGGGTGAGCCTCTCCAACACACCTACTTCCCTCAATCCGCTGTTGTGTCTCTCGTTCGAACATTGAAAGACGGCCAGGTCGTCGAGATGGCCACATTTGGCCGTGAAGGCTTGGTGGGCTTGGCATTCGAGGGCATCCCGATTCAATCTTTCGGCCGCTATATGGTGCAGATTCCCGGCTCGGCCCTGCGCATCGATACGGCGAGCCTGCACAGAGCATCGGAAAAGCGACCGGCCATCCGGGGCATGATCCTTCACTATACCGAGCTCCTGATGTCCCTGACTCTGAGATCGGTCGCGTGTAATGCAGTCCACAGTGTCGAGGCACGGGCTGGCCGGTGGATCATCGCGACCTGCGACCGCGTAAGCCGTCAGAACATTCCTCTCACGCACGAGTTCTTGGCAGAGATGCTCGGCGTCCAGCGCTCGACGGTGAGCACGATCCTGCACAATTTTCAGACTAGGGGCCTCATTCGCCAAGGGCGCGGAAGCATTACGGTCGTTGACCGTACCGGCCTGCAACAGGCAGCATGTGAGTGCTACGGCGCCTTGCGTGAGAAATATGAAAAGCTGCTGCCAGTTGCTGGAGAATCCACCCGCCTCTAGCCGGAGGGCTGCCGGCAAGGTCTAGAACAACAGAGATCCGCCGGTAAACGTCGTGAAAATGGCGACTCCGGTAGGGCTCGAACCTACGACCTGCCGCTTAGAAGGCGGCTGCTCTATCCAGCTGAGCTACGGAGCCGTCCGGTGGCGACCTTGAATTAATGGGTCCAGGGGCCGACGCGGTTGAACTTGAAATTATCGGAATAGGAGATCGTCCGCCGCTTGATCTCTTGCGGCTCCTCGACCCGGTAGGCGATGCCTTCCCGCTCTGCATAAGCCATGGCCTCTTCCTTCGAATCGAACCAAAGGCGGAGTTGCTGGCGGGTATCGCCCGAGCTGGTCCAGCCCATCAGGGGCTCAATCTCGCGGGGCTTGTCCTGCTCGAAAACGAGAAGCCACTGCTTCGTCCGGGCCATGCCGGACTGAGTTGCAGACTTGGCGGGCTTGTAAATCCGTGCAGGCATCGGTTTTGGACTCTCTCCAAGACTCTTCCGTGATGATGGTCGGGGCGGCAGGATTTGAACCCGCGACCCTCTGCTCCCAAAGCAGATGCGCTACCAGACTGCGCTACACCCCGATATCTTCAACAGCTTGGTTTCTCTATCGATTTGAGAACCCCTGTGCAAGCCCTACAGTTCCTCATCCAGACCTCCTGTGAAACCACAGCGCCAGCAGAGCAATATGTTAGTCGCGTGAAACGCTCTCGAAGGGTCACGCAGGAGAGGTGGTGCCCAACAAGGATCGGCAGCGAGCTTTCAACTCATATGGAAACGACAAGTGCATTCCTAATACCAAGAAAGTATTCATTCTTTGATTATAGGAAAAAGGGCCGCGCCCTGCCTTTCATCGACAGTGTTCGCGACCCTCCCGGCCCGTATTGCCTCTACGGGAAAGGCCTCACTAGGTTAACGCGTATGCATAATCAACCCATATTCGTTCATAGATGAACTTTTAAATTGGATACGATATCGTGTTAAATCATTGGCTCATCTTGTTGTTTTTAGTTCTGCCCCAATGAGGACACGATCATATTCCATCTCTGTCGGAACCGGCCTTCTTTGCCCCTACGGGCCGGATACTTAAGCGTCCATGTATCGGCATGGGCGCTTTCTTTTTTGCGGATCACCCGAAGGCCAGCATGATCGTGATCAGGGCCCCAAGGGCGACGACGCCAATGGCAAAGCCTGCGACAGTCAGGGCGTTTTTGCGGTCTCGGCGGTCCATGGGGGCTCCTTCGTTCAGGATCTGCCCTGCCAACGCGGAACAGGCGCGAATGTCCCCCGCGAATGGCTGCAGCAGCAGGCTGAGGCTGCGTAAGGAAACGCTACCTTGCCCTAGCAGGGCGTCACGGCATGGCGCTGAGTGTGCATTGCTGCTCCTTGGCCGTCACGTCGTCGGTGATCATCCAATGGATGATCTTCTCGTCCTCATCGATCTCAAGCACCATTTCGAGAACTGAACTCTCCGCATAGACCCCAAAGAAACCGAAGCGACGCGCTCCCCAGGATGGAAGGCTGAAACGGTCGATCTCATGGGTGAGGCCATGGCAGCGCGCCAGGGTCAGGCGCAGGTCATCTAAGGTGTACTTTGCCTGCAGAGTTGGGGCTAGGAGCTCGCGCAGCGCAGCGGCATCCCTCGCGTTATAAACCCGCAGGAGGTTCTTTGAGACATTGATCACCGCATGAGGGCCGACCTGGGCGACCGCCATGTCCGTCAGCAGGAAGCTGGCCAGGACAGCGGCCATTCGCAAGAGGCTGCCGGACACCCCTGCCCGCTCCGTCTCAGCGTTTGAAGATGGGGTGTTCCACTCGGTCGCCGGGCTTGATGCCCAGCTTTGCCGTCATGCCGGCATTCAGCTCGAGAACGGCCAGAACCGGCTCGCCGGATGGAATGGTGCGGGTCGACAGAGGCTCAGTGTTGGCAGCGATCCGGGCGATCGTCCCATCGGGCCGGATGAACAGCATGTCGAGGGACAGGTAGGTGTTCTGCATCCACATGGACACGGCCTCGACACGCCCGAAATCGAACAGCATGCCTTGATCCGCCGGCATGGTGCGCCGGTACATCAGTCCCTGTGCCCGGTCCGCATCATTGCGGGCAACTTCGACCCGGAAGGACTGCTTCTGTCCAGATTGGCTGGCGATGGACAGGGTCTCAAGCGCCTGCGCGTAAACCGCACCGGCCAAAGCGGCGACGAAGCCGAGAGCCGGGAAAACCGGCCGGAACCGCTGCAGCACGGATCGTCTCATCAATGAGAGTGCGGCAGGGCCATCTCGGCCAGACGAACCTCGGCAGCCATCAGGCCCTTTGAACCATCGCCGAACCGCACGAAGACCTGCTCGCCGGGCTTCAGCTCGGCAATGCCGTAGCGGCGAAGGGTTTCCATGTGGACGAAGATGTCCGGCTTGCCCTCGCCTTGTGTGAGGAAGCCGAAGCCGCGCAGGCGGTTGAACCACTTTACGACGGCAGGCTCCAGTCCGCTGGTCGGCACGACCTGAACATGGGTGCGCGGCAGCGGAAGCTCGGACGGGTGAAGTGCCGTCGACTCGTCAAGGGACAGGATGCGGAAGGCTTGCAGGCCCCGGGGACGCTGAACGGCCTCGACAACGATCCGGGCGCCTTCATTGGCGGCCTGATAGCCGTCGCGACGCAGGCAGGTCACGTGAAGCAGAACATCCGGCATGCCGTTGTCAGGGATTATGAAGCCGAACCCCTTGGCCACATCGAACCACTTGATGCGACCGCTGACCTGGATAAGGTCGAGAGCGCCCTCCTCAGAGCCCGGCTGAGAGACCTCGCGGCGCCCATGATCGAAGGAAGGATTCTCCTCATGGAGACTGAAAGAATTGGAGCCGTAATCGCTAGTCATGAAATAACCCAAACTCGAATCATGAACCCGATTCTTAAAAAGAGGATAACATCGTCCTGAATCAGGGGAAGCCAGAAACACACCTCATCTCATAATGAAATTTTCAAGACGCCGCATGTTCTTGAAGTTACGAAATAAATTTTGAGAAGACTTCGCCGATTTCCGCATGGATCACCAAATCGGCGGCCTTGTCGAGGTGCGTCGGCTCCCGATTGACGATAGCGAGACGGGCCCCGTTCTCCTTGGCGAAGGCCGGAAACGCAGCCGCGGGAAAGACCGCCAGCGATGATCCGGCTACGAGAAACAGGTCGCAGCCGGCGGAAAGCCTCTGCGCCCGCCGCATCGGTTCTTCCGGCATAGCCTGCCCGAACGAGATGGTCGCCGATTTGAGAATGCCACCGCAAACGATGCATTCCGGCGGATCGCCGTTTCTCTCGAAATGGTATCTCACCCAGTCAAGCTCATGCCGGCGACCGCAGGACAGGCATTTGGCGTAGGTCCCATTGCCGTGCAGTTCGATGACCTGATCCTCAGCCAAGCCCGACGCCTGATGGAGCCCGTCGATGTTCTGGGTGATGACGGCAGGCATTCGCCCCGAGGCAACAAGGGACGCAAAGCCGATGTGACCGGCGCTTGGGCAAGCTCCGCGGTAAAGATCGTCCATGGTGAACTTGCGCCGCCATGCCTCCCTGCGCGCCTTCGGGTTTTCGAGAAAGAGCTCGAATGAGATCGGCTTGTTGCGCATCCAGGGGCTATCCGGCGAACGGAAGTCGGGAATGCCGCTCTCCGTCGAGATTCCGGCTCCCGTGAAGCCGGCCACGATCCGGGCCTCTTGAATCATGTCCTGCAATATGGCGATTGAAGGGGTAAGGCTATCGGTCATGTCTGTTCATCTAAGACTGGAAGACCAGGAAGGAACGCCCCCGCCCATGAGACATTCGGATGTGAAGGCCAGCTCCCTCCTGTCTCAATCGATTGCGGTTCAACGGTGGGACGTCATCGACGTCGCCCGCGGCCTCGCGATCCTGGCAATGATCGTCTACCACTTCAGCTGGGACCTGAGCTTCCTGCAACTCATCGAGACCAATATCCTTCAGGTTCCAGCCTGGCGCTGGTTCGCGCGTTGCATCGCAGGCTCATTTCTCATGCTTTCGGGCCTTGGTCTCGTGCTGGCTCATGCGAAGGGCTTTCATGGCGGGGCCTTCCTGAAGCGTCTTTTGAAGGTGGGCGGCGCAGCTCTCGCAGTCACCATTGCGACGTACTTCGCCTTCCCTGACAGCTATATCTTCTTCGGCATTCTTCACTGCATCGCCGTCTCGGGTGTGCTGGCCCTGCCCTTCCTGAGGCTGCACCCGATCGTCACTCTGGCCGCCGGAATCCTCTGCCTTGTGGCGCCGCATCTTCTCACGAGTCCCGCTCTCGACGCCCCATGGCTCGACTGGCTCGGCCTTGGAGCGGCTGATCCTGTGACCAACGATTATGTGCCGATCTTCCCCTGGTTCGGCCTTGTGCTGCTTGGGGTGGCGGCAGGCCGGCTTCTCTTGGCGCGCCAAGAGACCATGAGCCTTGCCGGCTGGCGTTCCAAAGGCCTTTCCTCGCGGCTGCTGATCTGGGCCGGGCGCAAGAGTCTGCCGATCTACCTCACCCACCAGATCATCCTGCTGGCCATCCTCTATGGCGTGCTGCAGATCGTCGGTCCCAACCGCATGGCCGAGGCGCAGCCCTTCATGATCCAGTGCGAAGCCACCTGCCTGCAGAATGCGCAGCCCCAGACCTGCCGGACTCTGTGCTCCTGCACTGTCGAAACACTGCGCCAGACGGACCTCTGGCAGAAGGTGCTGAACAATACCACGACGCCCGAAGACCAGACGCGCATCTCACGCGCCGCTCAGCAGTGCCTGCGCCAAAGCCCGCCATCCTAGTGACGTCTCGTCGCTTCCTCTGCGGTAGGAAGAAAGAAAATAGTCATATTTCATACTGATTCACGTATTTTGTGACAGAAGCTCATTGCTTATTTATATCATTTCGATATCGGGTGGAGAACAAGACTCATAGTTCCGCTACGGAATCACCTAAGGATCCTCCTGTGACCCTTCCCGTGAAGGCAGATGTCGCCCAGCATGTCATCGCGCTCTGCCGGTCAATCGATGGGAATAACATGACCCCCATCGCCATAGACGTATCGCTGACGCGCACCCTTGCATTCGATTCACTCAAGCTCATGCAGTTCTTTGCAGGCATCGAGCAGTTGTATCCCGGCATCGCGCTCGAGGATTGGTTCATCGAACACAGCAGCGATGGGCGGGATACCCTCAGCAGCGCCGTCGCCTACATGACTCAGTTCTTGGCGCCCAACCCTTGAGAGGTTGAAACCAGCCCAGCCCCTGTCCAACTACTAGCGGCGGGCTGACAGCCGGTGTCCTGTGACCCGGCCGCACCCATGGGAGGCGAATTGTGCTGCGCGATTATCTGGCTGAACTCCCTCTCATCGCGATCCTGCGCGGCCTGAAACCAGAAAACGCCGAGGCCGTCGGCCATGCTCTGGTCGAGGCTGGCTTTCGCATCATCGAGGTACCGCTCAACTCGCCCGAACCCTTCCGCAGCATCGAGATTCTCGCCAGAACCATGCCCCGGAACGTGCTCGTTGGCGCCGGCACGGTTCTTGATCCCCAGCAGGTGAACGGCATCCGGGATGTGGGCGGCCGGCTGATCGTCATGCCTCATGCGGACCTCGACGTCATCAGGCGAGCCAAGGAGCAGGATCTCATCTGCACCCCCGGTGTAGCGACACCGACCGAGGCCTTTGCGGCGCTCCAGGCCGGAGCCGACGCCATCAAGATTTTCCCCGCCGAGGCCATCCCGCCTTCCGTCGTAAAAGCCTGGCGAGCCGTGCTGCCGAAGGACGCCATCGTTGTACCGGTCGGCGGCATCAAGCCCGATAATATGAAGCCTTATGTGGACGCGGGCGCCAACGGGTTCGGGCTCGGCTCGGCACTGTTCACGCCAGCCATGCCCGTGGAGGAGATTGGCCGGAAAGCCCGGGATTTCGCCACGGCTTGGCAGGCCCTCAGAACAGCTTAAGCTCTTCCGCGACTGCTGTCCTGAAACATCGGGCAGGAACCCCTGAGAGCGAAAGCCGTTCTCAGGAAGAGATGCCCCTTTGTTGGAGTTTCACGATGAAAAAGACGGCTTTGATCCTCGCAGCCTCGCTTCTGAGCACGGCTGCATTCGCTCAGGACACCACGACGACCATCAAGAAGGAAGAAGGTCTCCTAGGCAGCAAGACCACCATTGAGCGCTCCACGGAGCCGAGCACCACGTCCTCGACGTCGGTGACGACCTCCACGACCGGAAGCGTCGGCTGCACGTCGGAGACCAAGCAGAAGACCGACGAGTTCGGCGACACCACGACCAAGAAGAAAGTCGAGTGCTAAACCGCCCTCACACTTACCTCAGCAGAGCCCGGTCCACACCGGGCTCTTCTTTTACCGGCTCCGGCCGCCGCGAAAGAACGGAACGGTCAGCAGGCGCCGTCCCGTTTCGTCCGTGATCTCAAGTTCGATATTGCCTGCATCGGCGAGCTCGTCGCGAAGCTCCTCGACCGTTGCGAGTGCTTCGGCCTTGGCCGCATCGAGATCGGGAAGTTCAACGCCTTCCTCGTCCTCATCGACGTCGTGACCGTCCCGGATGTTGAAGAAATAGCGGGGCATGGTTCCAGCTTCATCCTGATCTGTGGCGGGAAAAACGCCGCCGGCGGCGGCAGGTTCAACCGAGAGCCTTGTGCCTCCTATACACATTCCTGTCCTGGACAACAGCGGCATCGAAACGGTGGAGCTTTTTTCTTGGTAGCGCGTTGATCCGCACGCCAAGGGCCAGTGCGGGCCAACCGTAGAGCGAAAACCATGATCCGTTCGTCCCTTGCCCCGCTCGCGGCCTTGGCTGCTTTGACGGCCATCGGCACATCCCCGGCCAGCGCCCAATCGGCTTGCGGCCCTCGCGAGCAGCTCGTCAAGATTCTGGCAGACCAGTACAAGGAAGACCCGGTCGGCATAGGC
Source organism: Microvirga soli (assembly GCF_016734765.1). Classification (GTDB taxonomy): domain Bacteria; phylum Pseudomonadota; class Alphaproteobacteria; order Rhizobiales; family Beijerinckiaceae; genus Microvirga; species Microvirga soli. The sequence continues at coordinate 14,493 of NZ_JAERQE010000053.1, forward strand.
TTGTCCCAGCCCGGGCAGGTTCTGGAAGTCTTCGCGTCCTCAAACGGCTCCTGGACCATGGTCATGACCATGCCGGATGGAAAAGCCTGCATGATCGCCGCCGGCGACAACTGGGAGATGGTCACCAAGGTGAAGGGTAATCCTGTTTGAGGATCGCCATGCCTCCGGTGTGGTTGACTGAAGCCGGAGCTCGCGGATTTTTCTTCGGTATCGATGGCCTGCACATCGGCTTTTGCCCGCCGCCTGCCATTCCATGACGTGTGCCGTGGGAAGCAATGCGCGGCGTTGTTCAAGCAGGCACCAAGCTTCGAACCTACGATATCGGAGGCGGGTTCAGGCGGCGCTGCGCTTCTTGAGATACCAAGCGCAAAAGTGCCGTTAGGCCTTTGAGAAGAATGTGATTTTTGGAATGAAAATCTGTGGCGCGCCCTAGGGGAGTCGAACCCCTCTCTCCAGCGTGAAAGGCTGGCGTCCTAACCGATAGACGAAGGGCGCGGGTCATTCGGGGCAGTGCCGCCGAAGTGGGCGAACCTATAGATGGGTTCGTGATGCATCGCAAGCACCCGATTTCAATTATTCGGGCCTTGCGGCATCCGCGATGCGAAGCTCGGCTTTTTCCGCGCCACCCCATCGGTCGATGGAGAGCGTGCCCGCCACATGAAGAGGGTTTCCGATGGCCTGGGACAGGACGTTACCGAGGGGCTGGCCCGCGGCTCGGAAGGCGATCCCGCCGATGAAGCTGCCGTCACCGCCGCGAAGCTTCACCCGCAGATGACCGCCGCTGCCGACCTCCCTGGCCTCAACCACCCGATGCTGCGGGAACACGAACATCGGCTCGGGCTGGCCCTGACCGAACGGCCCCGCCCGCTCCAGCGCCGTCACGACGGCAGGCTGAGCGCCGCCGGCGGTCAGGCTCGCATCGATGGCAAAATTGTCCCGCAGACGCATGGCGCTCACCGGTTCGGAGAGCCTTTCGGTGACGAAGTCGAGGAATCTCTGGAGGTCCGTGGCCTGGATCGTCACGCCGGCCGCCATGGTGTGGCCGCCGCCCTTGATGGCAAGCCCGGCATCCACGGCTGCCCGTACGGCGTAGCCCAGATCCACGCCGGGCACGGACCGGCCTGAGCCGGTAGCCGTTCCGTCTTGGTTGAGGGTGAAAGCAAAGGCAGGACGGCGGAATCGCTCCTTGGTGCGGGCGGAGATCAGGCCGACGACGCCGGGATGCCATTCTGCCGAGGCGGTCACGAGGACAGGCAGATCCGGCATGCGCTCGAGAGCCATCATAGCCTGAGCCTCGGCCTCTGCGACCGCCACGACCTCGATGGCCTGCCGATCCCGGTTCAGCCGGTCCAGTTCAGCGGCTAAACGGCCGGCCTGGACCGGGTCCTCGGTCAAGAGAAGCTTTGAGCCCAAGGCGGCATCGCCGATGCGCCCGCCGGCATTGATGCGAGGGCCGACGAGATAGCCGAGATGCCAGCTCTCCGGGGCTCCTGCGAGCCCAGCGGTGTCGAGGAGCGCCGCCAGCCCCACCCGGCGGCGGCTTCTCATGATCGCGAGCCCCTGGCGCACGAAGGCGCGGTTGAGACCGAGGAGCGGCACCACGTCGGCCACCGTGGCAAGCGCCACGAGGTCGAGGCTGCCCATCAGGTCGGGCTCGGGCCGGCCGTCGAAGAACCCGCGTGAGCGCAGGGTGCGGTTGAGAGCGACGAGGGTCAGAAAAACTACGCCCGCTGCGCAGAGATGGCCAAGGCCCGACAGGTCGTCCTGACGGTTTGGGTTCACGATGGCGAGCGCATCCGGCAGCTGCTCGGGGGCCTGGTGGTGGTCGATCACAAGAGGATCAAGGCCAAGGCGGCGGGCCTCGGCCAGGGGCTCTATGCTGGCGGTGCCGCAATCGACGGTGACTAGAACGTCGGCACCCTGCTCCTTCAGGGCTCGGATTGCATCCACGTTCGGGCCATAGCCCTCCGTAATCCGATCAGGGATGTGAATGGCGTATTCCACCCCGCAGGCGCGCAGGTATTCGGCAAGCAGTGCTGCACTGCAGGCGCCGTCCACGTCATAATCGCCGAAGATCGCCACCTTTTCACCCCGCACCACCGCATCCGCGAGGCGGGAGGCGGCGGCCTCCATGTCGGTGAGCTTGTGCGGGTCAGGCATGAGATCCCGGAGGCGCGGGTTCAGGAAACCGTCCGTCTCGTGGATGCCTACGCCACGGCCGGCGAGCACGCGGGCGAGGACGTCGGGCAGGCCGTGGGTCTGGGCGATGGCGAGCGCAATGGTGCTCTGGGCGGCATCGCATCGCTCGACCCAGGTGCGCCCGAGGGCGGAATTGGCGACGCCCAGAAATGGTTTGGGCAGGTGAAGAGGAGATGATTCGGTCACGGCGGGAGTCTTAACCCCGAATTGTGGTCAAAGCACCTTCCTCAGATCGTCGCCCTCGGGCGCGAGCACCAGGGGTAAATCAGCCCAGCAGATGCCGATATTGGATGAAGCCGCTGCGGGAGGCGACCTTCTCGTAAAGCGCCTGGGCCGTTGTGTTGGTTTCGTGGGTCAGCCAATAGACGCGACTCGCCCCATCCCCTCTTGCCTTTTCATAGACGGCTTCGATCAAGGCGCGGCCTGCACCGTGCCCCCGCGATTCCTCAGCCGTGAACAAGTCCTGAAGGTAGCAGTAATTGCCCGTCGTCCAAGTAGAGCGGTGATAGATGTAGTGCACGATGCCGACGATCCTGCCATCGAGAACGGCAGCGAGGCCGTACATGGGCTCCGCCGGATCATTGAGCCGCCGCCACGTCTCGCCCGTGACCTCTGCAGGCAATGAGGATTTGTAGAACGTCAGGTATCCTTGCCAGAGAGGCTCCCAGGCCTGCCGATCATCGGGATGGAAGGGACGGATCTGGATGGAAGACGTGCTCAGCTGCTCCACGATCATGCCTCTTCAAGTTTCGACAGTTCGGTCCCGGAAACGTAAATGGCCGGGACAAGCCCGGCCATGATGCTGGAAGGTTCTGAACAGAATTAATCCAGGTGGAACTTCGCCAGCTCCCGGTGCTCGCCGTAGATGCGGCGAACGGTGCCGGTGGCCGAGCGGTAGACCACGGTTTCCGTGGTGATCACGTCCCTGCCAAAATGAACGCCCTTGATCAGCGCGCCATCCGTCACGCCGGTTGCCGCCACAATGACGTCGCCACGAGCGAGGTCGGTCATATCGTACTTCCGGTTGGGATCCGTCACGCCCATCTGCAGAGCACGAGAGCGCTTCTCCTCCGTGTCGAGGATCAGGCGGGCTTGCATCTGGCCGCCGATGCAGCGCAGGGCGCCTGCCGCCAGAACGCCCTCGGGGGCGGCGCCGATACCGAGATAAATGTCGATGCCAGTCTCTTCAGGCTTCGTCGTGAAGATCACGCCGGCCACGTCGCCGTCGGAGATCAGCCGGATGCCGGCGCCGGTCTTGCGGATGGCGGCGATGAGGTCCGCATGGCGCGGACGGTCGAGCACGAGGGCGGTCAGCTCGTTCACCTTCACGCCCTTCGCCTTGGCGAGGTTGTGAAGGTTCTCCTCCGGGCTGGCGTCGAGGTCTACCACGCCGGCAGAATAGCCCGGACCCACGGCGATCTTATGCATGTAGACGTCGGGGGCGGCCAGCAGGGTGCCGGATTCGGCCATGGCCATAACGGCAATGGAGCCGGGCATGTCCTTGGCGCAGAGCGTCGTTCCTTCGAGGGGGTCGACCGCGATGTCGACCTTGGGACCCTGCTTGTTGCCGACGCGCTCGCCGATGAACAGCATCGGGGCCTCGTCGCGCTCTCCTTCGCCGATCACCACCGTGCCGTCGATGGGCAGCTTGTTCAGCTCACGGCGCATGGCATCCACGGCCGCTTGGTCGGCAGCCTTCTCGTTGCCGCGGCCCCGCAGCCCGGCGGAGGCCACCGCCGCGCGCTCGGTGACGCGGACGAGTTCCAGGGTCAGGATGCGCTCGATGATTTGGCCCGGTTGGACGGTAATGCCTTGCGACATGGACGTGTCGTCTCCCTTTATGATGTCGTCGCCGGGCGGTTGAGCCCGGCGCTAGGTTACTCGCGTTCGATGCGGATGACTTGGGGCGGCTCGGCAATAAGACCATCCCCCGTAATTTTTTCCAGGGCCGAGCGGATTGAAGCCTCGCTGGCCGCATAGGTGATGAGCACCAGTGGAACCGGGGCGCCCGAACGGCCGTGCGGATCCTTATTAGCGGCGATTTCCGAGCGCTTCTGGAGAATGCTCTCGAGCGAGATGTCGCCCTCGGCCATGCGTGTCGCCACGCCGGCGGCAACGCCGGGGCGGTCATGGACCGTGAGGCGAATATAGTAGCCGCCCTCGTGGCGCTGCATGGGCGCGCGGGGCGCCTTTTCCAGCTGGTCGATGGGAGCGCCGAAGAGCGGCTGCACATTGCCGGTTGCAACATCGGCGATGTCCGCTACGACGGCGGACGCGGTGGCATCGCCCCCTGCCCCCGGCCCGATCAGGGTGAGCTCGCGGACCGCATCGGCGTCGATGGTGACCGCGTTCGTCACGCCCATGACCTGAGCGATGGAGGACGTGCGGGGCACCATGGTCGGGTGAACGCGCTGCTCGATGCCGGTCTTCGTGCGCTCTGCAACACCCAACAGCTTGATGCGGAAGCCTAGCTCCTTCGCCATGGCGAGGTCGAGCGGAGTGATGGAGGAGATGCCCTCCACATAGATCGCTTCCGCGTCGATCTGCGTGCCGAAGGCAAGGCTGGTGAGGATCGCAAGCTTGTGAGCGGTGTCGAAGCCTTCGACATCGAAGGTCGGATCCGCTTCCGCATAGCCGAGGCGCTGGGCGTCCTTCAGGCATTCCTGGAAGGTCAGGCCCTCCAGCTCCATGCGGGAGAGGATATAATTGCATGTGCCGTTGAGGATGCCGTAGAGGCGCGAGATCCGGTTGGCCGGCATGGCCTCGCGCAGGGTCTTAATGATCGGGATTCCGCCAGCCACCGAGGCCTCGAAGGCGAGCGACACGCCCTTCTCTTCGGCGAGCCTCGCCAGCTCCAGGCCGTGCTTGGCGAGCAACGCCTTGTTGGCCGTCACCACGTGCTTGCCGTGCGAGAGTGCCGTGCGCACGGTCTCCAGCGCCGGCCCGTCCGCGCCGCCGACGAGTTCGACGACGCAATCCACATCGGCCGTGCCGGCAAGCTCCACGGGATTGTCGAACCACGTGAAACGAGCGAGGTCGAAACCCCGGTCCTTGGACCTGTCGCGGGCCGAGACGGCCACCACCTGAACGGGCTTTCCACCCCGCTGGGTGATGGCCTCATTCTGGCGGTCGAGGATGCGAATGACCGATGCGCCGACGGTGCCGAGGCCGGCAATACCGACCCGAAGGGGACGTGTCACGAACAGCAGCTCCTTGAAAATCTTGGGCTGCTTTTACGACCGCCAGGGTTCCATGTCCATGCGGACCGGCACCCCGGTCACAGGGATCGGCATGAATTCCTGCGATAGATGTCAGACCCGCCGAACCATGGGCACCACATTGTGGAGTGTCTGGTCCGCCTGATCGAAGAACTTGCGGATGTTGCGGGCCGCTTGGCGGATGCGCTGCTCGTTCTCCACGAGGGCGATGCGCACGTAATCGTCGCCGTGCTCGCCGAAGCCGATGCCGGGCGCCACCGCCACATCGGCCTTCTCCACCAGGAGCTTGGAGAATTCCAGGCTCCCCATGGAGCGGAATTTCTCGGGGATCTGCACCCAGGCGAACATGGAGGCAGTGGGCACCGGCACGTCCCAACCGGCCTTCGCGAATGAGTCGACCATCACGTCACGGCGGCGCTTGTAGGTGGCGCGCATCTCGCGGATGCAGTCGTCCGGCCCATTGAGAGCGGCGGTGGCTGCCACCTGCACCGGCGTGAAGGCACCGTAATCGAGGTAGGATTTCACCCGGGCGAGAGCCGCCAGGAGCCGCTCGTTGCCCACCGCGAAGCCGATGCGCCAGCCGGCCATGGAGAAGGTCTTGGACATAGAGGTGAACTCCACCGCCACATCCATGGCGCCAGGCACCTGGAGAATCGAGGGCGGCGGGTTGGCCTCGTCGAAATACACTTCGGAGTAAGCAAGGTCCGACAGCAAGATCAGCTCGTGCTTCTTCGCGAAGGCCACGAGGTCCCGGTAGAAGTCGAGGGAGGCCACATAAGCGGTTGGGTTCGACGGATAGCAGACCACGAGCGCCACAGGCTTCGGGATCGAGTGCGCCACGGCCCGCTCGGCGGCGACAAAGAAGTCGGGGGTCGGCTCGGCCGGAACGGACCGGATGACGCCGCCTGCCATGAGGAAGCCGAAGGCGTGAATCGGATAGCTCGGATTCGGCACCAGAATTACATCGCCCGGCTCCGTGATCGCCTGGGCCATGTTGGCGAAGCCTTCCTTGGAGCCCAGCGTCGCCACCACCTGGGTGTCCGGGTTGAGCTTCACGCCGAAGCGACGCTCGTAGTAGCCGGCCTGGGCGCGGCGCAGGCCGCCGATGCCCTTGGAGGCCGAGTAGCGGTCGGTCCGGGGCTTGCCCACGGTCTCGACAAGCTTGTCGATGACATGCTGTGGGGCCTGAAGGTCCGGATTGCCCATTCCGAGATCGATGATATCCGCCCCATTGGCCCGGGCGGCTGCCTTGATCCGGTTGACCTGCTCGAAGACGTAAGGCGGAAGGCGCTTGATCCGGTAGAAATCAGACATGGTTCTCGTCCCCGAGCGGAATCGCATCATTCCCTATAGGCACTAAGGCCTTCTGTTGGAATTCGTCTTCTGGCGCGTCTGCTGCGACGTGTTGGCAGAGGAGTTGGCAGGCAGCTTGATCGGCTCAGGCGGCGGCGTCTTGCCCAGTTCCGCAGCCGCAGCACCCGCAGCCTCGTTCCGCGTCCTCAATGCATCGAGCTCCGCCTCTGCTGCCTTGGTCTCTTCCGCCGTGCGCGCCGGCGTGGGACGCTCGGGGACGGGCGTGCCGATCGGCATGTAGTCGATATTGGCGGGCCTCGAGCGTGCAACGAAGTCTGGAGCTGCCGCGGTTTGCGGACCGGCACCGACGGCCGTTGCCACATCTCGGACAGGATTGAAGCTGCCGTTGCAGCCGGCAACGCTGACGATTGCGAGCATCATCGCGGCAACAGTGGAAGTGCGGCGGATCGAAAAGGCCATCGTACGCATCGTGATACCTAAGAATTGCAACATGACTCTGGCATATCCGACAGGTCGACCGCTAAGATGTCGGAAATACGGCTTGCGAGCAATGTTGCTGCGATAGAGGGAGATCGCCTTATGGACAAGCCATATGGTGAAGAGAAGACCCAAGGCCCTATTCCGGACTTCGAGGAACTCTCCCATAACGTCACTCGGTTCATCGAGGGAGCCGGCAAGGCTGCGGCCGCCTATCTCAAGCCGGTGCAGGAAGGCAAAACACTCTCGGAGCCGCCGGGCGATACGTCGGAGGCGATCAAGTCCCTGAGCCGGGTAGCCGAAGCCTGGATGATCGATCCGCAGAAGAGCCTGGAGGCCCAGACCCGCCTCGGCACCCAATTCCTGAGTCTGTGGGCCTCGACCCTGAAGCGCGCCCAAGGCGAGCCTGCGGAGCCGGTTGCCGAGCCCGAGCCCAAGGACAACCGATTCAAGGACCCCGAATGGTCGGAGAACCCGATCTTTGATTTCCTGAAACAGGCCTATCTCATCTCCTCCCGCTGGGCGGAGGACCTGGTGGAGAACGCGGACGGCATCGACGAGCGCACCCGCCACAAGGCGCAGTTCTATCTCAAGCAGCTCTCAAGCGCCCTCTCCCCCTCCAACTTCCTGCTGACCAACCCTGAGCTCATCCGCGAGACCCTGCGCGAGAATGGCGCCAACCTCGTGCGCGGCATCAGCATGCTGGCGGAGGATATCGAGGCTGGCGGCGGCGAACTGAAGATCCGCCAGTCCGACCCGAGCAATTTTAGGATCGGCGTCAATATCGCCAACACCCCTGGCAAGGTGATCTTCCGCAACGAACTCATCGAGCTGATTCAGTACACGCCAACCACCGAGAAGGTGCTCAAGCGGCCGCTGCTGATCGTGCCGCCCTGGATCAACAAATTCTACATTCTCGACCTCAATCCCGAGAAGAGCTTCATCCGCTGGGCGGTCGCGCAGGGCCTCACCGTCTTCTGCATCTCATGGGTCAATCCGGCCGAGCAGCACGCGGAGAAGGGCTTCGAGCATTACATGCGCGACGGCATCTTCGCGGCGCTGGACGCGATCGAACTGGCAACGGGCGAGAAGAAGGTGACGTCCATCGGCTACTGCGTCGGCGGCACGCTGCTCGCCACGACGCTGGCCTACATGGCCGCAAAGCGGGACAAGCGCATCGACAGCGCAACGCTCTTCACCGCGCAGGTGGACTTCACCCATGCGGGCGACCTGAAGGTGTTCGCCGAGGAGCAGGAAGTCCAGAGCCTTGAGGCCTCCATGAAGAAGCGCGGGTATCTCGAAGGCTCGCGCATGGCCAACGCCTTCAACATGCTGCGGCCCACCGATCTAATCTGGCCCTATGTGGTCAATGTTTACATGAAGGGCAAGGCGCCGCTTCCCTTCGATCTGCTCTACTGGAACGCAGATTCAACCCGCATGCCGGCGGCCAATCACGCTTATTATCTGCGCAACTGCTACCTCGAGAACAAGCTGGCACAGGGCGAGATGGAGCTTGCAGGCGTGAAGCTCGATTTGAAGAAGGTGAAGGCACCGATCTTCAACCTCGCCACCAAGGAAGACCACATCGCCCCTGCCCGCTCGGTCTTCGTGGGATCGAAGGCCTTCGGCGGTCCGGTCCATTACGTGCTCGCCGGATCCGGGCACATCGCCGGCGTCGTCAATCCTCCTGGGAAGCCGAAATACCAGTTCTGGACCGGCGGGCCGGTCGAGGGCGAGCTGGAGGATTGGACGAAGCAGGCGACGGAAACCGCTGGGTCCTGGTGGCCCTATTGGTTCGAATGGATCAAGGCCCAAGCCCCTAAGATGGTGCCGGCGCGTGAGCCCGGAGGCGGCAAGTTGGAGCCGCTGTGCGATGCGCCGGGGACATACGTCCTGGCGAAGTCCTGAACGTCAGTTTCCTTACGGATCTAAAAAAGAAAGGCCGGCGGAAAGCCGGCCTTTCTTCTGTCTGCGTGTTGCGGAACTCAGTACTTGCGAACGATCGGAGCGGCCGGGATGGCAACTGCCGGATTGTCCCAGCGATAGCGCAGACCGACCGAGAGAATGTCCGTGCTGGCATCCACATCCGCCACGAAAGGTGCGCCGGGAAGGAAGTCCTGCTGGCCTTCGACGATGCGGATATCACCCTCTCTCGAGAAAATGTGGGTGTAGGCGACATCGAACGACAGCTTGTCGTTCCACTGATAGCTGGCGCCGACCGATGCCCAGATACGGTCGCTGTCAGGCAGGCGGGTGGAACGAATTTCGGTGTCGATGGGCGACTGCTCGTAAGCGAGACCGGCGCGCAGGGTCCACTGGTTGTTCAGCTTGTAATCCAAGCCGAGGGAGTAGAAGTACCCGTCATCGTAGTTGAGCGGAAGAGTAGTGACGGTTGCGCCGCTTGGGCCCTCGACGAGAGGCGTTTCGAGAACGCTCCAGTTCGTCCACTCGAAGCCGGCATGCAAAGTCAGCGCGGGCGTAATCGCCTTCGAGACGCCGATGGTGAGCTGATCAGGCGTGGTCAGGTCCGCAGTGATCGGAAGACGAGGTGCCCCAACTACGGAGCTACCCACGTTCCCCTCAAGCTCGTGATCGATCCGTGAACGGTAGCCGATACCGATGGTAGTGCCGGCGAATGGGGTGATGGTCACACCAGCGGTGAAGCCGAAGCCGACATCGTCACCGTCGAGAATGACGCTCGGTGAGCCCGGCAAAGGTGCTCCAGCGCGCTTGAGGGTGATGTCGAAGTACTGGAGCGACGGTCCGGCAGCGACGGACAGCCAATCGTTCACCTTCACGCCAACTACTGGATTGACGTTCAGGGAGAAAATCTTAGACGAACGCGAATAAATCTGACCAGCCCAGTCCTGCCGCGGATCGGTCACAAGACCATAAGGCGAAGTCGTGGACAGACCGACCCAGAGCATGTCGTTGATCTGGTAGGAATTGTAGCTCGACGGGACGATAGCATCCTGGCCGATATCTCCCGAGGCGCCGAGAGGGAGCAAGAAGGGGGCGGTTCCTGTCGTGGGATCAATCTCGACCCGCGGCACGATCAACGAGGCATGGCCTTCGCTCCACCAGCCCGGCATCATCGTGATGACGGCGGGGTTCCAGAACATGGAGGACAAGTAGCCCGAGCCGGATGCAGCACCGGCGAAGGAGTAGCCTTGAGCCGAGGCGCTTTGCTCACGGATCGCGAAGGCACCAGCATGAGCACCGCCCTGAGCGGCGACGAGGGCTGCCAGCGAGACCGCAGCCAGGGACAAAGAACGAGAGAGACGGCTCATGGAGTTTTCCTACCCATTTGCTTCTTGTGCGGGCGAATCCCGCCTTGAGCACAATCTGCCAATGCTTAAATTTTGCCGCAATCTGATTGTGATGCTGGATAGGGCCGTTAAGAATCTATAAACGATATGTAAATCGCGGAATAATTACTGATAATTACTTAGGTAGACCTGCAATAGTTGAAAGTATGGAACAAAAGTTCACATCTAAACGAATGTATTGGCGGCTAATTGACGGCTGGTCTCTACCACGGATGAGAACAAAGAAATCGCGCACTTTGTCTGGGCTCGTGGCAAAACAGCAACATATTTGCACCGAGAACATGCATTGTAGCAGAGCGCGTTCGCGCCAATTATGCACATGCCGCAACGAGAGGAGCGTTTGATGAAGCTGGTGAGATTTGGGGAAACGGGACAGGAGAAGCCCGGATTGGTCGACGCCCAAGGGCAGATTCGCGATCTGTCAAGCCTCGTTCCCGACATCACCGGAGCGACATTGTCTTCCGAGACCTTGAACCGCATCCGCCAGGCCGACCCCTCCTCCCTTCCGGTAGCACCCTCCGGCCAGCGCCTCGGTGCCTGCGTGGGCCAAGTCCGAAACTTCATCGCCATCGGGTTGAACTACGCCGACCACGCTGCCGAAACAGGCGCGGCCATTCCGGCGGAGCCCATCGTGTTCAACAAGGCGCCCTCCTGCATTGTCGGGCCTAACGACGACGTGATCATCCCGCGTGGATCACAGAAGACCGATTGGGAGGTCGAACTGGCCATCGTGATCGGCGAACGCGCGTCCTATGTCGGCGCCAACGAGGCGCTGGAGTTCGTGGCCGGTTACTGCGTCTGCAACGACGTCTCCGAGCGTGAGTTTCAGATCGAGCGCGGCGGCACCTGGACCAAGGGCAAAGGCTGCCCGACCTTCGGCCCCTTAGGCCCCTGGCTGGTGACCAGGGACGAGATCCCGGACCCGCAGAACCTCTCCATGTGGCTCGATGTGAACGGCGAGCGCATGCAGAACGGCTCGACCAAGACCATGATCTTCAACGTGCCACAGATCGTCTCGTATGTCTCGCATTTCATGATCCTGGAGCCCGGCGACGTGATCACCACCGGCACCCCTCCGGGTGTCGGCATGGCCCTCAAGCCCCCACGCTTCCTCAAGGCGGGCGATCAGGTGTCGCTCGGCATCGAGGGCCTTGGCGAACAGCGCCAGCGCGTCGTGGCATTCGAGGGCAATGCGGTCGACACCAGCAAGAGCTGGAAGGGGCATTAGCTCCAGCAGAACATCCGATTCTTCACGTCATGGCCGGGCTTGTCCCGGCCATCTCTGTTTGGAGGGCATTGCGCCCCTCATGAACGAGATCTCAGGCACAAGGCCGGCGATGAAAATCAGAGCGACACTGCTCTTCAAATCAGCCCCAGCATGAGCTGGATGTTCTGCACGGCCGCACCGGAAGCTCCCTTGCCGAGATTATCGAGGCGAGCGGTCAGGAGCGCATGGTTGTAGCTATCTTGCTGGAAAACGAAGAGCTCCAGCCGGTCCGTATCGTTCAAGGCTTCCGGCTCGATGCGCTCGATCTTCTTGCCGTCCCGGATCGTCGGCACCACGCTCACGAGGCCACCGCCTTGATAGTGCTGCATGAGAGCCGCTTCGAGATCCGCAGCCTTGGGCTTGCCGGGCAGCATATCAAGGTGGAGCGGCACGCTCACCAGCATGCCCTGCCGGAAATTGCCGACTGACGGAATGAAGATGGGCCGCCGGGTCAGGCCAGTGTATTTCTGCAGCTCGGGTACGTGCTTGTGCTCGAACCCGAGGCCGTAGAGCTCGAAGGACGGAGCCGTGCCGGCCTCGTAGGCCTCAATCATCGAACGCCCGCCGCCGCTGTAGCCGCTCACGGCGTTCACGCTGATCGGGTAGTCGGCTGGGATGAGGCCGGCATCCACGAGGGGGCGGATGAGTGCGATGGCGCCGGTGGGATAGCAGCCGGGATTGGCCACCCGGTCGGCCTTGGCGACTGCCTCCCGCTGGGCGGGATCGAGTTCGGCAAAGCCATAGGTCCAGCCGGGGCTGACCCGATGGGCCGTGCTGGCATCGAGGATCCGGGGCTTATGGCCGCTCAGGCCGTCCACAAGGCTCACAGTCTCCCGCGCGGCATCGTCATGCAGGCAGAGCACCACCAGATCGACCTCGGCCAGGATCTCGCGCTTGGCGGCCGGATCCTTCCGCCGCTCCGGATCGATGCTCCGGATCGCGACGCCAGGCACGCCCTGGAGGCGATCGCGGATGCCGAGGCCGGTGGTGCCCGCCTCCCCGTCGATGAAGACGGTCTTCGTCTTGAGGCCGAGATCCGTTGAGCTTTGAGTCATGGTCGTCATGATCGATCCGTTTTCACCTGTGGCCGCCCGTTCATAGGCAAAGCCGATAGCCCCGATATGGTTCTTGGAAAACAAAAAAGCCGCGCATCGGCGCGGCTTGCGGTCGGGCTTCAGGCAGCCGTCATCGCACGCGCGCCAAGGCGGCGGTCATTCGGCGTCGGTTTGAAGCGCTCAGTGTCAGCATAATCCCCTTATGGGTCCAACCTTAAGTGCTGTCAATATAAGCGGAGAAGGTCCTGAGGTTATGGAAAAGCCGGCGCTTGTTTGCGCCGGCTTTTGTGTTTGTGCAGACTTGGAAGCCTAAAGGCTTAGATCAGCATGAAGTCGTTGGCCGAGAGCGCCAGGCCCTTGCTAACCGTCGCAAACTTGACCTGTGCGATCGATCCCGTGCCGTCCGCATCGTAGAACAGGTCGCCCGTGGCACTGTTGTAGATGATTTTGTTCTCTAATGGGTCAAGGGGCAACTCTCCAATCCTGAGCGGTTTTGCGATCCCAAAGGGTTTCTGCGTTCTCTAC
>NZ_JAERQE010000054.1 GCF_016734765.1 Microvirga soli
ACCCGCACTCTAACCGAAGACTGGCGATGACCACCTCATCGGTGGCCTGCTCCTACACCACGCCCCGGGACGCTACCCACGCGTTCATGGGCAGCGGCACTTCCTTCTCGCCCAAGCCCAAGAATCCCCCATGTTCGAGGATCACAAAGCCCTGGTTGTCGCCGATGCGGCGCACCACGCGCTTGACCTCGCCGATCTGCTGGCCGCGCAGGCTGTACACGTCCATGTCTTCCAGGACCGAGACCCGGAACGGGCGGACATTGGCGGTCGCATCCACTGCTCCCGTGGTCATCGCCGCACCCGAGTCGACGGGGTCGTAGCGGGGCTCAAATGTGTTCACATCAGCTCCCGCCATCTGGGTGCCGCCGATGCCCCAGTTGCGGCCGACCCACGGCTGGAACTCATTCGTGGCGATTTGATCTCGCTCGCCCCAGAGGCCGAACAAGCCGTTGCCGAACTCGTTCTCGGCCAGCCAGCCAGTCCTGTCGGCATCCCAGCGCTCGTATAGACCGTTATCGCCCCAGCCGCCGGCGAATTCGTTGCGGTCGAGGAAGCCATCATCGTTGCGGTCGAACTCACCGTACTCGATGTCATTCAGGCCCGTGCCCCAGGTGTCCCAGGCCTGGTTGTACTCATCCTCGGTCAAGCGGGCATCGAGGTTGATGTCCCACACGCTGTACAGGCCGCCGTAGAACTCGTTGCGCTCCAGGCGCTGGTTGCGGTTGGCATCCCAGCCCGTGTAAACGCGGTCCACGAACGGATTGAACTCGTCGCGCACGAGCGTGTTGTTGCGGTCCCGGTCGAACGTCGCCACGCTCAGGCCGGTGCCAACGCCGGTTCGATCCTGCTGTTGGACGCGCGCGTTCGCCTGGTTTTGCCATTCGATCTGGACATTCGGCTGGCCTTCGGCCTGGTTGACAATGACACGCGGCTGAGCGCGCTCATAGCGCACCGTCGGCTGTCCCTCCGCCTTTTGCACCTGCACGTTGGGCTCCAAATCGGCCGAGCGCTGCAGCATAACCTGCGGCTGGACCTGGCCCACCTGCACCTGCGGCTGGCCCGGCCGCACAACCGATACGTCCGGGCGCTCCATCAGCACGCGCACGTCAGGCTGCTGCATGGCCACGTTCACGTCCGGCTGGGGCATGCGCACGATGATCTCCGGTTGCGGGATGTCGACCCGCACCGTCGGCTGCGGCTGGCGCACGATGATCTCGGGCTGGGCCTGGTTCACCGTCACCTGCGGCTGCTGCTGGCGCACGATCACACGCGGGTCGGCGGGATCCACCCGCACGGTTGGAGCCGGCTGGCGCACCACCACGTTGGTGCCGTCGCCCGCAGGCCGGCGGACCACCACCACCGGGTCAACCTCATAGCCGATGATGGCTACCCGGTACTCGGGATTGACCTCGCGGTACTGGGCTGCGACTTGCTGGTTGTAAGCCTCAAACTCGCGCTGGTCGTCATCGCCGGTGACGATAAAGCGATTGTTGCGCCAAGCCAAGCGGTTGGCCGGCACGAGCACTTGGCCATCGGCGGAGGCCACCACCGCATAGGCTTGATTGTCGCGGCCCTGCACGAGGGTGTTGACGCGCCCGATCTGCTGACCGCTCTGCGTGTAGAGGGTCTGTTCGCGCAGCTGCGAGGCCTTCAGACCCTGCCCCTGCTGGTTCTGTGGCTGAGCAGCCTGGCGCTGTTGCATAGCCGGCTGCTGACCCTGTGGCTGGGCCGACGCTGGGAGCGGCACCAAAGCCGTCGTGCCCAGGAATATCGTAAGCGCTGCGAGTCTCATCGCGTATCTCCTTGGTTCAGAGTCAATACCGTCAATGTCCCGGCTGAGAGCGCGTGAAGACGCAAAATCATCGAAGCGCCAGACCGCAAGATCCACGTCTCGGTCAGAACCAGTCAGATGGAGAAGTCGAACCTGAACACCGGGTTTCCCGCACGAGGGTCCGCTTTGTACGGTGCTGGACTGACCCTCGCCACCCGACGAGACGCGGGACAACAGGCCGCCCGAACTCGGGTTCTGCAGCGTACCGGCCAGGGGTCTGCCGCCCGAACCTGCGCGCCAGTCCACCGTTTGCGGCCTGGGACAGCGGCGGCACCCCGGCCGGGAAAGACAGCCGCGTCCATGCAAGGACGACAGGCACCGCGCCGGGACAGGTGGCGGCTGGCACTGATGTGGCTGGCCATGCAGCGCACGAACACAACTCGCAACCGGAGGAGAACGCCATGAAACGGATCATCACAGGACTGCTCGGCGGCGCGGCCATGCTGGGCATGGTCTCGACCGCGCAGGCGCAATTCGGCTTCGGCCTGTTCGACACGAACCGGGACACGTTCGTGAACCCGGTGGAGTTCGGGATCGGCCTCGGCCGGGGCGGGTTCTTCGGCGGCAACGAAGGCTTCCTCGACACGTTTGATCCGAATGACAGCGGCTTCCCCGGCCTGAACGCAAGCTTGCGGCGGACCCGGAATCCTATGCCGCCGGGGTGACACGGTTCGACCGGTATATTCTTTGAGATGGGACGACAAAGCCCCGCCACATCGTGCGAGTGGCGGGGCTGTCGAGGCGAGTATGAGGCATCATCTGCGAGCCTGCGAAGCGGTTCCGGAGGAGCCCTCCACCTGAACAAACGGTCAGGAGAGCAGTGGTGGAGTCGCAGGGCTCACCATGGCAACGGCAGCAGGACGCAGAGGTTCTCCTTCAAGTCTTTGTTCCGGTACACTGGCGGACACTGCACGAACCATTCCGGTCAGCTCCGCTGCGCCACGCCCTGGTTGTGGATCGCCCATCCGGCGAACCAGCCGCCGAGAGCGGCGCCAATGGTGTCCAAGACAAGATCGACCAGGGTGTCGGTGAAATGCAGGTTGAGAAACAGCATCTCCGCGATCTCCCAGGCGATGCCCAGTCCCAATCCGATCAGGGCGGCCTTGAGGATGAAGGAACCGCTGCCGGGGGCATCGTTGATCGAGCCGCCGGTCCACAGGCGATACATGAGCGCGGAGACGAGCGCAAAAGGCGTGAAGGTGTGAATGAACTCGTCGTACCAGACTAACTGCTCGAACCAGTTCCAGGCCCAGCCGCCCGCATTCAGCAGGGCCGCGCACACGATCAGGAAGCTCATCAGGCTCGGAATGCGGTCCTTGACGAGCATGAAGGCAAGCGACAGGACGAAGAAGCCGCCGATGGTCCACAAGCCACCCCAGCGCTGAAGCCACCAGACAGCGACGAGCGCGGCCGCCTGCAGCGCCACCCCGAGCCAGGCCAGCGCGCGCCAGGTGCCGCTGTTCACGGCTGATGAAGACGATGCTGAGTTGATATGAGCGGTCGCCATCAGTCTCTCCTGTCGGTTGAAGGCACAAAGGACTTTTCAGCGACTCACCGTACGCCGTGGTTCACGTCAATCAGGTATCCTGAGCTGCTGTTCCCTCAGAAGCGGCCCAAAGTTGTCAATCGGCACCCAAGGCTGATCCCTCGCGAGGGACGCGCAACGTCTTGGTTTGGCGACACAATCTGGAAATTTGGCGGGGTCATGATCGGCGCCGATGATAGCCCCGCCGGTGCTGTGAATTCGCTAGCAACGCCATGCGCTTAATGGAAGTTTGCTCGAGGGTCAGCATTCGAGGCCGATTCACACGCGAAGCCGAGAGGCGTATGCGGGCGTCGTCACGAACCGCGGGCATGCCAGGTACAGGTCGCACTCACATGGGCCCTCCTCGGGCAGGCGCAGGCAGTGCCCAAGCTCGAGTTCGGTCTTCAGGAAGTTGGCTTTCAACCAGTCGATCGCGCCTGTCGACAGCGTGCCGGAGCGCACCGCCTCGGCGCCGGGGCCGGCGATCAGGGCTCCCGGACCAAGCACCGCCTGGTAATCACGCAGCACCTCGGGGTCGGAGATCCGAGCGTAAACCATCGACATCCCCGGGCTCTGGTGCCCGAGTACGCTCATAATCGTGTCGAGCTTGGCGCCGCGTTCTGCGAGTTGGGTGCCGAGCGTGTGTCGGAAGCGATGCGCGCTGATCGTGCCGTGGCCCGACGCGTCCACGAGACCGGCGTTGCGGCAGGCCTGCTGAAGCGCCGTCTCGAAGAGATAGTATGCCGATATCAGTTTGCCCCGCACGACGAAGAGGTGGCGGACGCGACCGCCGGTCAGTTCGTCAGTGAACCAGCGGTCCGGAGTGTCTGCCCGCAAGGCCATCACGCCCCGCAGCGCCTCGGCCGCCTCGTCGTGGAGCGGGATCGTGCGCTCCTTGTAGGTCTTGCCCGCCGGCAGACGCAGCCGATGCGTACCGTCGGGGTAGCGGTCCAGGCAGTCGAAGGAGAGGCGGCGGACCTCGCCACGCCGTGCGCCCGACCAGCGCAGCGTCAGCAGCGCCGCGCGCCGATACGGGCACGGCAGAGCCCGGATCGCCTCCATGATCCGGTCGAGTTCCGCTTGCGGGATGAAGCGGGGCACCCGGTCGACGACGCGGGGCTTGTCCCGGTAGTCGATCAGCAACTGCCCGGGCCCTTCTCAGCCGAGCACAACGAGATCGCGGAAGAACAGGGCAACATCCGACGTCCTGCCGCGCCGCGTGTGCGTGGCGAGCCGGCGGCCCGTCGTCGGCTGGATGTCCTCGGCCATCGCTGCCAGGAAGCCGAGGACGTGATCGCGTGTCACTTGCGCGAAGCTGCGCACCTCAGGTGCTGCGGTCGCGAGATACTCGAGGAGCCGCCGCAGCGAGATTTCTCGGTGGTATAGGGTGTTGGGGCGCAGCATCGGCCTTGAGATATCCAGCCAACAGTCGACGAGCGCGCGCATCTCGGGCTGAACCGGCGGGCGGAAGGCCCAAGGCGGCATAGTCTTCGCCGGCTGCCGCTCCGACTGGCCGCGGTGGTAGAGGATGACGGCAAGCTGGCCGCCATGCGTGATCCAGCTCTTGGCCCGTCCGCGTCGGTAGGCATCGGCCGAAGCGAAGAACCGGTCGATGCTACTATGCTCCGCGAAGTCGCGGATGGCCGCGAGCAGCCGGTCGACATGCTCGGCGCGCAGCCGATCGGGATCGCGGACGCCCTCATGCATGGCGATCCGGGCGACTGACCACGAGATCGCCTGCCTGATCGCAGCGCGATTGTAGCCCAGCGCCACCCCCTCCTCGACGAGCCGCGGAATGCCGAGATCCATGTCCAATTGCGAGGCCACGACGAGCGGTCGGGTGTTGCCGACAGCGAGCAGCCACGGATAGTCGAGGCGAAGCCGGTCGGTGAGGGCCAGGAAATAGAGATAGGGGCGGGCCTGGTAGGACAGACGGAAGCTGGCCGCCTTCCGGCGCTCGCCACTGAGACGGCCGACCCGCTCGGGCAACGGCCGGGCGAGCCAGGCATGGAGGTCGGGCCAGCACCTTCGGAAGCGCCGGTACACCTGCAGCTGCGCGTACTTGTACTCGGCGCCGATCTGCTGGCGAGCGATGTGGTCGGCGAACTCGGTCTCGTCGCAGTGGTCGGCGAGGACGGGCGCCAGCGGCGGGTTGCCGACGGCGAGCGCCGCCGCCGAGATCGAGCCGGTGGCCCTCACGAGGCCGGCCCGTCCATGCCGAGGGCGCGCCGGTACTCGGCGATGACCGCGGGATCCGAGACACGGGTGTACACACGGGTGGACTCGGGTGACGCATGACCGAGCCGGCGCATGAGCGCAAGCTCACGCATGCCTCCCTCCCACATGCGCGTGGCATGGGTATGCCGGAGAGCATGGGGCGTCACGCGGGGCCCGCGCACCCCGGCACGCTCACAGGCGCGCGCGAACAGCTTGGCGAGCGCGGCATAGGACAGCGGCTCGCCGCAGCGCCGGCCATGGCCGCCGACGAGGAAAAGGAAGGCACAGCCAGTGTCGCGCGGGCGCTCGAGCGTCACGTAGTCGGCGACCGCGGCGAGCGTCGCCGGTTCATGCAGGTCGACGACGCGCTCGCGGCGTCCCTTGGCGCGCACCCCGCGCGGATGGTCCTCGCGATGGCGCACGACGACGCGCCTGCGGCCGTAGGCGACATCCTCGAGCTTGAGGCCGAGTGCCTCGCCGGGCCGCAGGCCACCGTCGAGCATGAGACGGACGAGCGCGAGATCGCGTCGACAGCACAGCGCAGAGAGGATGGCCGTGACCTCCTCGTCGGACAACGGCCGTGGCACTTGGTGCACCGTCCTTACGGCGAGCGTGCGCCGGACCGGCGCGGTGCGCGCGATGCCCTCGAGGAAGGGACGGTGTCGATCGACTGAGCGCAGCACGGCGCGCGCCTCGACCTTGGCGATCGGATTGGGGCCCGCGTGAAAGCCCGCGAGCATGGCCCAGTCGTAGAACGCAGAGATGGCGGCAAGTGCGCGGTTGACACTCGCCGGCGACAGCCGCCGTTCGGCGTCGATGCCGGAGCCTCTGGTCCGCTTGGCGCGGGAGGGTATGGTGCGCAGGTGGATGAGGAGCGCGATCGCGCGGACTGGTGTCAGGGTCGTCCAGTCAAGTTCCGCGGTGGTGAGGAAAGTCCAGAGGTGACGCAGATCGTATGCATAGGCGGCGATGGTGTGCGGCGAGCAGCCCCGCGAGGCCAGATAGACGAGGTAGTCCGCAACGGGCGCGACGGAATTACCGACAGAATCCACGAGTTCGACCGGAACTGATGATCTGAGGCATCGCCGGACCGTGAACATCGCAGGCCTCCAGACCTGGGTCAGACGCAGCGGCAGAATAGCACTTCCTGCTGCCTCTGTCCGCCGAGTGTCCACATAACACTCGCGCCGCCTGTGTCCGTGAAATGCTCCTGGATGTCGAGTTCTGTCTCGTGATCAAACAGGCCATCTAGCACGTAGGGAGCCTCGCTCTCGGTAGCGCTGATCGGCAGGATGCTGAAGTAGCCGTACTGGTCGGATAAGTGGCTGTAGAACTTCGAACCGGGTTCGCTACCGTAATGCAGGTTGATGTCACCACGCTTCCCGGCACGATCACTGGCCTGGAAGAACTGCCCGTCCGATGAGGCCGTGGATCCGTTGCCCCAGAGCAGGGCATGTGGGTGCTGAGCGTGCCCGTCGGTGATGCAGGCCTGCGCCAGCTTGTACGTCTCCGGTCGCGTATGGAAGATCCGCTTCCAGGTAATCTCCTGCGGGCTCACTCCTTTCGAGGCTGCTGCCATGCGCTTGGCGCCGAGATTGGTCGCATCAGCGAGAACACCGGCCAGCATCGCCGGGATGCTGCGCGGCGGCTCCTGGGTACGAATGTGCGTGAAACGATCGGCAAACCCGGTCCAGTTATGAACTTCCACCAGGAGATCCGGTACCTCGATCAGCGGGTACATGTCGGCCAGTTCCCACTTCAACTCCTCGGCCGCCGCCGGCACGTCGCCGGGCAAAGGAGTAACGACGAGCTGCCCGGCCTCAAGCCGGACGCCCTCGAGCTTGCCGTTGCGGGCGCGGTAGGCAAGCCGCTTCAGGTTGAAGTCGACCATCTGTCGTGCCTCGCTCAGATAGCTGATAGCATCCTGTGGTACACCGAGCCCGAGATCGTCCGATGCTTTCAGGGCGGTGAAGGCGGGCTTCGGCATCAGCTGTTCGTCCATGGGCCGGAAGGCGCGACTGCCCTCAACCCAGATGTCGCCGGAGCGTAACCGATCCCGTAAGACGGCCAATGTTGCAATCTCGTACAGGCGGCGATCTGGTCCAGCGTCTCCAAAGATCAGTTTACGACTCTTGGTGCTGAGATGGCCGACTGGCACGCGCTCGGGCAGGGTGCGCCGGCTCGCGGCCCGCAAGGTCTTAAGTGTCCCGATGGCTGCCAACAGCGAGTCATGTTTGTGTGACGAACAAAACGTAAAGGTCTCCAGGAACCGCGCCGTGTACTTGCGGATAGTGCTGTAGCGCTCCGCTGCCAGTAGAAGCGGATCGGGATCAGCATCCCGCACCATGGCTTCGACTTCCGGTTGGGCCTGCAACAGGCGGTGCCACCCGACTTCATCATCGAGAACATCGATGGCATTGCGGCCCGTGTCACTGGCGGTAACGAGAGCTCGCAGGGTGTCCCGGAACAGGCGCAGCACCTTGGTCGTATCTTGTTGAGCCTCAACATACCGCTTCTTGCGCCGAGTATTGGCTCGCGCGAAGAGCCGGCCGATCAGCTTGTTGAACATCGTGACCGCGGCATCCGCCAGCGTCTGTTCGAGCGTGATCGTTTGAGCCACAAGGGTGGCTCGTCTCCTGCGAGCGCCGAAGTCGGCAACCAACCAGGCGGGTGTCACATCGCCTTCTCGCACGATCTGGGTCCAGCGCTCTGGATGGATCCGCGACTGCCGCTGGGGATCGATCGCCAAAGTGCGGACAAATGTCAGACGGTCCATGAGGCCAATCAGATTGTCGGCGCTTGGCGCATCTGGAACCGATCGCAGCCACGCAAGCCGGGTCTGCTGGACGGCCGGGTCGACCAGGAGGAGAGCTTCGAGCTGCTCGATCTGGTCCGCCGAGAGCCCCTCCAGAAGAGCCGCTTCTGCCCGTTGTCGGGCAATGGCGCGCCCGGCAAGGCCAATCTTCTCGAGAGCAGCATCGGGTAAGAGAAGAGCGCCGCGACGGCGCAACTCATTCACGACCGCGGTCATGATCGGCAGACCGCTTTCGGTCGCGCTGGCGGCCCCGGCAGCTGCGAGAAGGGCTGCTCGACGATCGTCCCGCGTCGCCGTCCGGACGCCCAGGTACTTCGCCAGACGGTGGCTGTGCTCAAAGCGGGTCGGAATGCGACGCGCGTAGGATGCAAAAACGTCCGGGGCGATCCCCAGCTGCTCGGCCACGTAGGCGACCACGGCAGCAGGCGGGTCTTCGTCCATCCCCAAGACCCGGCCCGGATAGCGCATGATGCAGAGCTGGATCGCATAGCCGAGCTGATTGTGAGGGCGGCGGCGGACTTCGGCTTGCAGACGATCCTGCGGAGACAGTGTGTAGTGCCTGATCAGGCTCTCCTCGTCGTCGGGAATCCCGAGCAACGCCTGGCGTTCGTCAGGGTTCAGAAGCTTTCGGCGGGCCATCGATTACCTCGCATAGTGTCGGCTCAATCGCTCCTGAGGAGCCGGACATTGGTGCGAGATCTACGAACCCCGTACAGCTGCTACCCTGCGTATCCACACGTTACCTTCTGGGTATCGTTACCAGCAGGGTTGCGGCTAATCGCTGAGAGGCTGGTGAGCAATTATCTTTCCTTTCGGGTGAGGCGGCGCAGCAGGATGCGGCTCATGGCGAGATAGAGCAGCATCTCGCCAGTCTCGACGAGCCGCTCATAGTCCTTGGCCAGTCGCCGGTTGGTGGTCAGCCAACCGATCGTTCGTTCAACGACCCACCTTCGCGCGAGCACCTGAAAGCCACTCGGGCGCGTCAGCGGCTCCGCGTCAGCCCGCATCCAGGTTCCGCCGCTCCACCAATGCTGCGGGATGGACAATCTCCAGCTCAAGGCCTTCTGCAGCCAGTCCTTCAATCCGCGATAAGCCGTGTCGGCCCACAGCAGCTCGATGGCTGGAAAGAGATGCTGCAGACCCTCCAACAGGAGTTCGGCTCCGGCGCGATCATGGATGTCGGCGGGCTGCACGCTGTTCTTCAGCAGATTGCCTTGCGTATCAACGAGAAGATGGCGCTTACGACCGTTGATCTTCTTGCCGCCGTCATAGCCCCGCGGCCCACCCATCTCGGTGGTCTTGACCGATTGGCTGTCGATGATCGCCGCACTCGGTTGAGGAGACCGGCCGATCGCACGGCGGTAGCTCTCCCGCAGAGCATGGTTCACGCGCTCCCAGGTGCCGTCCTCGCGCCACTGCGCGTAGTGGTAGAAGACGGTGCATCGTGGGGGATACTCGTGCGGCAGCAGGCGCCACTGGGCTCCGGTGCGCAGCAGATAGAAGATGGCGTCAACGATGCGCCGTAGCGGATAGGTCTGTCGTCGCCCGGCCGGATGGCTGCGGGGGACGAGTGGCTCGAGCAGCGCCCATTCGGCATCGCTGAGGTCGCTGGAATAGGAACAGGCATCCATCGCGGGGCTCCCGGATCGTCAAACAGCCCACATCCGCCGCAGCAGCCAGCTCCAAACCTATGGTGAATCAATCACTTAGATCGAGCAATAAAATTGCTCACCAGCCTCTGAGAGCGCCGGGCTGCTACCTCCCAGTAAGTGCGCTCGGCGCCGGACAATGGATCGTCAAGGAAAGGCGAGTTCCTGATTTGTTCTATCTTAGCGTATAATCAGGAACAGATCTTGCGCTGGCCCCAACCGAGCGCCTGGGTTCGCTTGCCCGCGAGGCCGGCAGCGCGCTGAGCGGAATGGCGCAGAACCTCACGTCGTCCGTGGACAACCTCCTCGACAAGAACCCGGACCTGCGTCAGCGGCTGGGTGGCATCGGTGACCGCATCAATTCTGCGAACGTGGATGTGAGCAAGGCCGAAGTCTCGCTCACCCCCGGTAACGGCACAGTCGGCACAACTGTGACCCTATCAGCCAAGGGTCTCCCGGCCGACACCGCAGTAGTCATCGGCGGCGGAGCGCCCCGGACAGCCTACGAAGTTCTCCAGCAAGCCAGGACGAGCGCGGACGGGACCCTTCAGGCCACCGTGCGAATTCCTGACTGGAGCACCAGTCAGGAGCGTTTTGTGCTGACCGTCGCCGCCGAGGAGGCGGAGTGGAAGGTTCGTTCCGCTCCCTTCCAGATCACCGGCACAAAGCTCTAATGGGTGCCACATAGCAGGCCCGACAGGCTCGCGCGTCCTGAGCGCGTGAGGCCATCCAGCCTGTCCTTCGATACATCTTGATCATCGATAACCCCGGCAGCTTCGGTGACCGTAACGCCTCCGTGATCGTAATCGGGGTTGTATCGGTCGCTCTATGACAGCGATACTGTTTGACGTCTTGGTCGATCTGAAGGCTGTCATGGCGCTCCCGACGTCGAAGGCCCATCACCGCAGCAACCGGCTTCTCGCCGCCCTGGAGCCCGAGGATCTGGCCTGTCTGGAGCCGCACCTGGAGGTGGTGAGCCTGCCGAAAGGCACGATCCTCTATGAGGCCGGGGATCCGATCCGCTACACGTACTTCCCGCATGACGCCATCGTGGGCCTGATCAACGTCATGGAGGAGGGGCAGTTTGTCGAGGTCGCCTCCTTCGGGCGGGAGGGGCTGTTCGGCCTGATCAGTGCCATTGTCTCGCGCGAGGCCTTTGGCCGCTACAAGGTCCAGGTGCCCGGCACCGCCTCCCGGATCGCCCTCGACCGGATGCAGGAGGCGATGCGCGCGCGCCCCAGGATCCAGCGGCTGGTGCTCAGCTACAGCGAGGCTTTGCTGGCTCAAACCTTCCAGACCGTCTCCTGCAATGCGATCCACACAGTCGAGGCGCGCTGCTGCAACTGGATCTTGAGCACACGGGACCGGATCGACGAGGATCTCCTGCCCTTGACCCATGCGGATCTGGCCGAGCTGCTGGGGGTCCAGCGCTCCACGGTTAGCACCGTCCTGCGCACGTTTCAGACGCAGGGCCTGATCACGCAGCAGCGCGGCGGCATCATCATCGCGGATCGAGCTGGCCTCGAGGAGATGACTTGTGAGTGCTACCGCAGGATCCGCCAGACCTTCGCACGCTTGCTGCCCGTGCCATAACATCCGCTATGCCCTCGCAAGCTGACTTTGGCACAAGGTCCCTGACGTGCCATCATGCAGCATTCCCGATTTACAGGCCGCAATGTCGCGAAAGACCGTTTACGAAACAGCGATCAACTCATCGGGTTGGCGTTGGCTGATGAGGTCCTCATTACAAATCTCGTCTGCTCCATCAACGTAGGGCAGGAAATTCGCCGGATCAATCTCCGGCAGTGCCAATGTCCCAGTCGCGTCGACACAGCCATCCCGGTTTCCGTCGAGGAAGAACTGGTCGGAACGAAAGTCCATCATCAGGAATGGCGTGCGTTCGAGGAGTTGGTCGCAGGCCATGTAGAATGCCGCCATGGCGTTTAGCCCTTTCTGAACCTCGGAGTAGTAGAGGCCCTTGATCAGGCGACCAGTCGCGAACACACGTGGAGGCTGTATTCAGCCGTTGCGGCGGTCTCTCGCTTGGTTCATCGGGACACGTTCTTGCTACGTACTCCGTTACCGTGTGTTTGGGAGCAGATCTTGTTCTGGCCCCAGGTTAGAGCCAAGATATTCTTGGCGAAGGAGTGGCCTCGCCCCGCTTGGACCATCACCAAGAGGCCGGCATCGGCCTCGACCCCGGTGACCTTTTCAACGAGGTCACCGTTGCGGAGCTTGATCCAAACCTTATCGATCCTGGCGGTTTCAAGCCCGGCCTTGGCCCGAGTAGAAACTTAGCTGCGGTCAGTAGAGAACAGACGGGAAGTAGCAGCCCGTCGGCTCCTGATAGTGGCCCATGGTCATGAGCGTCATCGGCTTGATGGCCCTCATCCCCTGATGCAGGCACCAGCGAAACAGGTTGGCCTGCCGCGTCGGCAGGAGCAGCGAGAGCGGCTCCGCACTCATGGCTCCCGCGCTGGCCAGGAGCGCCCGCATGTCCTGCTCAGTCTCAGCCACGCCATGGTTCATCAGCCAGAACGTCGCCGCCGAGAGATAGCCGGTAGTTCGGCCCTCCCGCTCAACCACGAAAGGCGCGAACACGTGAAGCGCCTCCTGGAGTTCATGGGTGCGCTCGACGCCATGAACGGCCGAGCAAAGCGCCCCACATGCCTCCAGGTCCGCGGCGGTCATCGGCCGGACAGCATAGCCCCCATCTGGCCCGCTGCGGGGCGTGCCCTGCATCAGCAGGAGCGGCTCCCGGACGTCGAACCCGAGCGAGGCGTAGAGCGACATCGAACGGGTGTTGAACGCATCCTGGACGAGACGCACACCCAGGGCGTCACCTGCT
This sequence comes from Microvirga soli, assembly GCF_016734765.1. Taxonomy (GTDB): domain Bacteria; phylum Pseudomonadota; class Alphaproteobacteria; order Rhizobiales; family Beijerinckiaceae; genus Microvirga; species Microvirga soli. The sequence continues at coordinate 12,886 of NZ_JAERQE010000054.1, forward strand.
TGGGCCAGGGCGGCCTCCATCAGCCGCCGGCCGACCCCGCTGCCCTGCACGGCCGGGTCGACAGTGATCGGCCCGATGCCGCGGATCGGATCGCCCTCGGCCATGAAGTTGCTGCCAACCACCCGTCCGTCCTGCTCCGCCACTACCCCATAAATGGATGGGGCCGCGATGAAGGTCGTAGCAAGCTGCGTTCCCGCCTCTGCCGAGGGGAAGTCCCACGGGAAGCCATGCTGGTCCGCGATGCCTTTGAAGGCCTCGAAGATGATGCGCCCGCAAGCCTCCGCATCGGCGGGTGTGGCAGGGCGGATCACTGGGGTCATCGCCGCCTCCCTGTCTTGCAGCGCCTCCCATCGCGTTAGGTCGGTGATCGTGCTGCACCGTCAGCCAGATCCCCATAAAAGCGCGGCTCAGGCAAACGAGATTCCAAACCAGACCACGACAAAGGCAAGGGAACTCACAATGGCAGCCCACTCCGATCCCGTGAGCCTGCCCGAGGGCGACGCTGATGAATTTCCTGAGACCATGGTAACCCCCTCGCTGGTGTCCCGCCATTGCCGTCATAAAGGACATCCAAGGCGCTCAATTCCACCTGCCCGAATTTATATCGGAGGCAACGGCATGGATGTGTTAGGCGACACATCCATGCCGAGCTCGCACTCATCACAGGTGGAACTCGCGGGGTACCCCTGGGATGGTGGTTAGGTCCGCTGAAGTCGGAGCGCGCGTTGTCCTCGCGGGCCTGCCGTCGGTGGCCGCTCGAGAACGCTGACGTTCAGGCCGGCACCTCGGCCATCGTGGTCCGCAGGCGTTTGTCGTAGGCATTAGCCAGATCGTGCAGGGCCGTGACCGCATCACCGTTAAAGGATGATCCATGCATCAGGGCCAGGGTGCGCGGGGCGAGATCCGCCAGCCGACGAACGGTCGGCGCGATGCTCGGGCCCAGGCTCGTGTCATAGAAGATGTCCTCTGCCGCAAGAGCAGGCCCAACGATGTCGTTCTCGGTGAGCGCTGGACCGTTGCCGAGATGCGTGAAGAGATCGCCGCAGAACAGCGTCTGGCTGGTCTCCTCGTAGATCACCCCGGCATCCCAGCCGTGCGGCACATGGGGCGTGTCGATGTAGCGGATTCGCTTGCCGCCAAGGTCGATAACCTCGCCGTTCGCGAGCACCCGCGGCGGCCGGTCGGCCATGTCGTTCAGCGACACCAGGCACCCCGTCGTCCCGTGCGCGACCTCCGCGTTCGGGGCCACCGCCAGCCATTCGTTCATGGCGCCGCACTCGTCGGCCTCGTAGTGGCCGAACGTGATCCAGCGCAAGTCCTGGATGGGCATGAGCCGGGACACGGCTTCCGATACCAGTGGGAACATCTTGCGGAACCCGGCGTGGAACAGCAGCGGCTCCTCCCCGAGGACGAGGAACTGATTGAAGGTAAAGCCGGCCGGCGGCACGATATCCGGCACGTAGGTCGAGAGGCGGTAGATGCGATCGCCGATCTCATCGATGCGGGTTTCCATCGGCTTGCTCCTTGGTTCGCCCCCGCCACCAAGGATTAAAACCGGTCTTCCGTCCGGAAATGCGGCAGACGCTGCTCAATCTAGCCGCCTTCCAATTGCTCCGGATTTGGGTCGTCACGCAGGCAGCAACAGGTTATGATCCGGTCGACACGTCACCCTGCGCCATTGTACCGGGAGGAAGCCGACGATGTCCCGCCGCAAGCACCAACGACACCTGGAAGAGCACTACAGAAACCAGCTCGCCCCATGGATGGCGGGCTCTCTGGGAGTATGCGCCCTGCTGATGGTGGCCGTCTACGTCGCCACCATGCCCCTGTAAACCCGCACGGGTTGAACACGCCCTGCCCCGTTCACCGATCGGAGGTCCTCGATGTCACGCCTATGTCTCGCAATCGCTGGAACGCTCGCCGTATCGACCTCCGCGCAGGCCCAGCATGCCCCCGCGTCGCCCTATGCCGGCTGGGAGCACCGAGCTGTTAAGGCACTCTCCGATCAGCAGATCGCCGATCTCCGCGCTGGCCGCGGCATGGGCCTGGCCCTGCCGGCGGAGCTCAATGGGTACCCGGGCCCTCTTCATGTCCTTGAGCTGGGTGATCAGCTCCGGCTGACGAAGGAACAGCGCACCCGCGTGCAGGAACTCCATGCTGCCATGAATGCCGAGGCCATTCCGTTAGGCGAGCGCCTCATCGGGCAGGAAGCCGACCTAGAGCGCCAATTCGTCAGCAAGTCAGTGACGCCTGCGAGCCTGCAAGCAGCCACAGTGGAGATCGGCGCCACGCAAGGCGCCCTGCGGCTAGCGCACCTGCGCTACCACCTCTCGACATTGGACGTCCTCACATCCGATCAGGTCAGACTGTACGGCGAGCTGCGTGGCTATCAGGCATCGGAGGGTCACCGGCATGGTTCTAAGGGCCACCACTAAAGCGTCGTGGCAACTGCTGCGAAATTCCACAGTGGGGACTGCAACACCTCTGCCTGATGCGGGTTAGCGACATCCCGACAGAAGCAAGCTGGAGAATGATGATGCAACAGATCCGCGGTAAGAAGGTGATTGCAGTTGTTGGGGCAACTGGCGCGCAGGGTGGCGGTCTCGTGCGCTCAATCTGCGCGGATCCCGAGAGTGGCTTTACCGCACGTGCCATCACACGGAACACAGACAGCGAACAGGCCAAGGAACTCGAACGATTAGGCGCCGAAGTGGTCGCGGCCGACATCGACGATCCGGATAGCCTCGCCCGCGCGTTCGAGGGAGCATACGGAGCTTACTGTGTCACCTTCTTCTGGGCCCATTTCTCGCCTGAAAAGGAGCTTGCTGAGGCGCAGGCGATGGCCGAAGCGGCCAAGCACGCCAACCTCGAGCATGTGATCTGGTCAACGCTTGAGGACACCCGACTGTGGGTGCCCCTCAGCGACAATCGGATGCCGACGCTCATGGGGAGCTACAAGGTTCCGCACTTCGACGCAAAAGGGAGCTCAGACCATTTCTTCAGCGATCAGGGGCTGCCGGTCACGTTCCTGCTGACGTCCTTCTACTGGGACAACCTCATCCACTTCGGCATGGGTCCGAGGAAAGGCGCAGACGGTGAGTTGGAGTTTGTGTTGCCCATGGGCGACAAACGCCTAGCCGGGATTGCGGCCGAGGACATCGGCAAGTGCGCTTATGGGGTGTTCAAGCGTGGCGCGGAGTACATCGGCCAACGGGTTGGTATTGCTGGGGCGCACCTCACGGGTGACCAGATGGCGGCTGCGCTCTCGAAGTCTCTTGGTCAAACCGTCACCTACAGGTCCATTGATGCTCCCGTATACCGTGGTCTGGGCTTTCCTGGTGCGGAGGATCTGGGCAACATGTTCCAGGTCTACCAGGACTTTGAAGGAGAATTCGCGCGAACCCGCAGCGTTGACACCTCTCGTTTGCTGAATCCGGCCTTGTTGAGCTTTGAGGCATGGTTGGAAAAGCACAAAGACCGTATTCCTCTGAACGTAGGCTGACGAGATTTTGCCGAGGGATCAGATGCTATCGTTCCTCGTGCTCCTCGGATCGCTTGCATGATCGGCTAGCCCGACTAGGCGGGCCAGAATCGTGATTGGGTAATTTCGACCGCCTAGACTTGCTGGACTTGCCCCAAAATGGCCTCTGCTTGCAATGACAAAGCTCCTGCGTTGCTTCGGTTGGATAGCGCAGCCTCTGGGCACTTTCGCCGGGCTCCCGCGTTGATCAGGGATGCAATACATCTGTGATGCCCCAGGCTTCAAAACCTGGTTTCGGATCGAGACTGAAGGTGAAGCCGCGCTCGAGTCCGACGTGATGGGTCACGTGGTTGAGAAACACTTCCACCAAGCGTGGGAAGCCGCAACGAGCACCTATCGCTCGACCTCCAGCCCGTTTGTTGAGCAGAACATCGGCCTCAAGGCTCACGTGCAGCGTGTCATGCCCCTGTTCCTGACGTTGCGCAGTGCGGAGGGGGCAGCCCTCGCCACAGCGATGCTGCCGCCAGACGGGCGCTATGACCCGGCCTTCAGGATCATCATTGTTGGTCCTGAGAACCGGGATCCCTACCCCGAGCATAGTGAGGCCATTCGCAAGCTGGGCGAGCACTTCGGTCTCACCCTCGAGCGCGTCCGGTGCTACCCCTATGCTGGAATGGCTCCATCCCGGAAATAAGTTGCCTGCCACACGCGTCCTCCTGACTTTGTGGACACGCATTGCAGGATATCGGCCTCAGAAGGATCCGCCATCCTGCCGGCTCACGCACTCTCGTCGACGAGCACCTTTCGAATTGCGGCCAGGGACAGGCCGAAGTGCTTCGCTACCTGGTTGGGAGCCACCCCGGCCAGAAGTGCCGCCCGCACCGCCTTGCGCTGCCCCTCCTGCAGCACCGATGAGGTCTTGCTCGATCTTGAGGGCTTGGTCTGGCGTGTGGGGCTTGGAACCAGACGCTTGAGTGACAGGCTGGCCTGTTTTGCCGCCGCCTCCCACTCCGCCCGGCTCCCCCTGCCTGTCTCCAAGCGGCGCCGCAACTTGTCAATCAGCGCAGCAAGATCTTCTACCAACTGTGTGTCAGACAAACCCGTAATCTCCGGCGGCTTGGCTGGAGTGGCAGCCCGCTGAGGGGGCGGGGTCGGTACAGTTATCGTGTACTCGAAGAGGTCAGGGGTGCGGCGAGAAGATCCCTTGTATGACATACACTTAATATGGGTTGCAGACAGTGCTGATCCAAGTGCACAAGAGTAAGTCGTGACGGGTTTGGGGCTTGGGGTTAAGCCATAGCTACAGCAGCTGGGATCCGTTGAGCGACATCACACTTTCTGCTTAAGAATTCCGGCACCGTTGAGTGACTCCCAGCCGAAGAAGAGCCTCAGCGCGGCTTCGGCCTCCTGCACTCTGCCATTGACGTACTGCGCCACTGACGTATGTCCTCGCTTCCGTCCGAGGAGCGTCCATGGGCGATGACAGCGAGTTCGAGCACCTCATCGCCAGCCTTGGCTCCATTCTCGCAGAGACAGATGATGATCTCAGTCTCGGCAGCGGGATAAGGCTGCCCGCCACCGTTGATGCAGCGGCTGTGCGGAGCAAGACGGGACTCTCGCAAGCCGCTTTCGCCCGTCGCGTCGGCGTTGCGGTGGGGACCATTCGCAATTGGGAGCAGGGCCGCCGTTCACCGCAGGGACCAGCACGGGTCCTGCTGGCGCTGCTGGACCGCAATCCGAGAATCGTCGAGGACACACTCGGAACCTGAGGGCAGTGGATCATGATCCCCTGACCCAGAGCCGTCTGAGTTCTGGTATCCTCTCTTGGATAACAGAGCATAGGTGCAGATCGATGAGCCTTGCAGATGACTACATCATCGTCGATGCCACCGCGCTCGCTGATCTCGTGCGGCAACGGCACGTTAGCCCCGCCGAGTTGGTCGAAACCGCAATCGCGCGGCTGGAGCAGGTCGAACCGAAGCTGGCGGGCATGGCCGAATGGACGCGAGATCAAGCACGCCGGGCCGCCCGCGGGCCGGTGGTGGACGCCCCGTTCGCCGGTGTGCCGTTTCTGCTCAAGGACAACATGCATGTTGCCGCTGGCCTCCCGTATCACAACGGCAGCCGGATCTGGCGCGGCTGGGTGCCGCCACAGGACAGCGAGATGGTCCGCCGCTTCAAGGCCGCTGGCCTGATCATTCTCGGCAGCACCAAGGTACCCGAACTCTCCCTAACACCGGTGACAGAGCCCCGGCATCTGGGCCGGGCCAACAACCCCTGGGCCCTGGACCGCACCACCGGCGGCTCGTCGGGAGGATCATCGGCTCACGTGGCAGCCCGCTCAGTGCCGATGGCCCATGCCACCGACGGCGGCGGCTCGATCCGCATCCCGGCTTCGTGTTGTGGCCTGTTCGGGCTCAAGCCCACTCGTGGACGCACTCCGAACGGCCCCTATACCGGTGAAGGCTGGCATGGCGCCGCCATTGGACATGCTGTGACCCGCAGCGTGCGGGATAGTGCCCGCCTGCTGGACGCGATTGCCGGACCTGATCTCGGCGCGCCCTATGGCATTGCTCCGCCTGCGGGGTCCTTTGCCGAAGCTGCGGCTATGCCGCCGGGGCGGCTGCGGATCGCCTTCAGCTCAGCGACTCCCAATGGAGCTGCGGTGGACCCAGAGTGCCGGATCGCGGTGGAGAGCACAGCTAGGCTCTGTGCCGAGTTAGGCCACCATGTGGAGGAAGCCGTGCCTTCAGTGCCGGAGGATTACTTCAGCTGGTTTCTGATCGTCTTCCTGGCAGCGGTGTCGCAGGAGTTTGCCTTTGCGGAGGAGATGACCGGCACCAGGGCCCGGCGCACCGATGTCGAGGAAAGCACGTGGCTGTGCCGTGAGTTGGGGCGGGGCTTCTCGGCCGCGGAGCTGTCGGTTGCCCTGGAGCGGCTGCACCGGGCCACGCGCCAGATTGCCGGGTTTTTTGAGAACTATGACCTGCTGTTGACACCAGCCCTTGCCAGTCCTCCTGTCAGGCACGGAGAACTCCACCCCCGCGGCCTTGAGGCCACCCTGCAAGTGTTGGCCGCCCGCCTGGGCGTCGGCCGGTATCTGCGCTATGGACCGCTCCTACGGCAGGCGGCCGAGCGCGCGTTCCGGTTCATGCCGTTCTCACCCATCTGGAACATCACCGGACAGCCAGCCGCCAGTCTTCCGTTGCACTGGACGCCTGATGGCTTACCCGTTGGCGTGCAGGCGGTCGCGCGCTTCGGGCAGGAGGACCTCCTCTTCTCGTTTGCCGCCCAGATGGAGCGGGCTCGTCCCTGGAGCCACCGTCTGCCAGCTGGCATCCTGGACTAAGCATGAGGGAATTGGTTCTCTGCCGCAAACAGCCGCCATTTTGACGGAACTCCCTTGAGGGTGCGCAGGCCCCGGTCCTGGAACTGAAGCCCTGAGCCCGCAACCAGATCTTTGACCGTGCTCGAGACCAGCACCTCGCCGGGGTCGGCCGCGGCCGCGACCCGGGCACCAACGTGGACAGCGATCCCACTTACATCAGCCCCGCCCGCCAGGACCTCGCATTCACCCGTGTGAAGCCCTGATCGGATCTCGATGCCAAGCCGCCGCATGGCATCGCGGATGGTACAGGCACAGCGGATTGCTCGTGCCGGTCCATCGAAGGTTGCCAGAACCCCGTCACCGGCTGTGCTGATCTCCCGGCCTCTGAAGCGGTTGAGCTCTTGGCGCACGATCCCGTAATAGCTTTCCAGCTGCTGGCGCCAGCGGCGATCCCCGACAGCCGCCGCCCTCTCGGTCGAGCCGACGATGTCAATGAACAGAACAGTGGCGAGCACCCGGTCGGGCTCGGGGCTGTGCCGCACTCCTGTGAGAAACTCTTCGATCTCTGCAACAATGGCATCAGCGTCGCCGACCCAGGGGAGGTGATCCTGACCTGTCAGTTCAACGTACTTCGCTCCAGGGATCTCCTGCGCCATGTAGCGGCTGGCCATCACCGTGATGTTCACGTCCTCCCGGCGATGGAGGATAAGGGTGGGAACGTGCACAGCGGGCAGCACGGGCCGGATATCAATCTCGCTGTTCATGCGCATCAGCGCCATTGCAGCCCCGGGGCTTGCTCCCAGCCGCTCATAGCGGGCCCACCACTGCCGAAACAGCTCGTCGTCCGCCACACTTGGAGCAAAGCGGATCAAGCTTGCACCGGTCCCCCACGCCATATCCATGAACTGGAGAATGAACTCGAGATCCTGTGGGGTGGCCACCCAGGAGCTGAACTCCGCAAAGCTGCCGTACAGCACTAAGGCGGCGGTCCGCTCTGGATAGGTGGCCGCGAACAGAACACTCATTGGACCACCTTCGGAAACGCCGATGATGGCTGCCCGCTCAGATCCTGCGGCGTCGAGAACAGCCCGGACATCGTCCATCCGCTGCTCGAGGGTTGGCACCTGCGCCACCCGGTCGGAAAGCCCTGTGCCACGCTTGTCGAGCAGGATCAGGCGCGCAAAGGATGCCAAGCGGCCTAAGAACCTGGCGCAGGCAGGTTCCTCCCAAAACCATTCAACGTGGGAGATGAAGCCTGGGATGACCACCAGATCAAGCGGGCCGTTCCCGACGATCTGGTACGCGATGTGGATGTCGCCGCTTTTGGCGTACCGTGTCTCCGGTGAGGTGCGCGAGATGTCCATCGAGCATCCTTTCGGTGGGGCTGTGCCGGTTCTGAGCCCTGAGGATGCACCGCACAGTCACAGACGTCCAAGACAATCAGCGTCAAGTGGCGAGCACCGCCCTGTGGCGGACTGTCGTTCTCCGCCTAACTTGGGGACCGGCTTGGACTAAACGGAGATCAGTCGAAAACTCCGCCCCTCGCGGCCCGAGCAGCCTAAGGCGGCCCCCAAACTGCCCCACCTACCCTAACGCTACGCTTTTCCAATGGTCATAAGCCATTGATGTTGCTATTCGTAATGGCCAGAGAAGAAGCGAAAATCGAATTAAATACGATTTGATGTCAGCTTTTGCGGTGGTATGCCGGAGGGCGTTGTGTGCTCTTTGCTTGGGATTGGATCACGTACGCCCGTGTCGGCTGGTCGCTATCAGCGGAGCTGCTAAACCCTTTGTTTTCAAAGCACTTCTGTGGGCCTTGGGAAAGCCTTCCCTGCCGGGCTAGTTAACAAAATGGCTTGAGAAACGTCTTCAAACGATCGGTTGCTCCCAGATTCCGACTGTGTACAAAGGCTCGTTTGTAGATAGCAGGTTGTACAAGTTCGGTACCCTCCCCTGCCCCCCTGTGCTGGCATTTGGCGGCTTTGGACCGGTGTACGTGGATCGAACACTGATCCTGTCGAAGGCGAACACCTGCTCTACTCATTTCTGACGTCGGAGCCGAACGGCGTGGTGGGGCCGCTTCATCCGAAGGCGATGCCTGTGACCAGACTACGCCTGCGGAACATGATGTTTGGCTCAACGCACCAACAGAAGAGGCCTGAAACTTCAGAGATCTCTTCCTGGTGAGATGCTGCAAATTGTTGCAAAAGGGAGCAAGTCCGATAAGCCCGACTAGGGCGCTCCCGAAGACTTGGCAGCCTCGTAATCGCGGTAAAGATCATTTAGCCGCTCGACCACAAAGTTCGCGAAGCCTGGCTCGTCCCTGCGATCAATCTGAAGAGTGCATCGAGACTCTGTCATTTGAATCACCGCCAAGCGCCGGCCAGTTGCGTCATTCCAGAAGGTCTGATCCCGCGGAGCGCCTAGTGTATCCTCTCTTTTTGACAGCCTCTGCAAAAGGGAGGCGAAGCGCTCGTCAGATCCAAGAGCCAAAAACTTTGAATCAGAGATGAGTGCGCTGCAACGGTCGACATTTCCCTTCTCTTGGATCTTGTCAAACAGTTCATTCCATCGGGGACGACCGACGCCTGGTGCTTTTCCAATTGCTTCGATAACCGCGCGGGGGATGCGCGAGCCGATCTTGATGAGGGTTGAGCAGTCGCTCTTCGAAACCGCTAGCGCCGAGCAGATGGTCTTACGGTCGAATCCACGCTCCTCGAGCTTTACTGCGAATGTCGCTTTCTCGATGAAGCTCAGGTCTTGGCGGGCGTTGTTCTCTTGTCCCTGAGCTATGACCAGTTCCGCATCGGTTAGGTCACGTACGATAGCGCGAACCTTAATGCCGAGCATCGCAGTCGCACGAACACGACGGTGTCCATAGGCTACCTGGTAGAAGGCCACCTTGCTCGGATGAGGACGGACTAGGATCGGAACGATCTGCCCCTGATCCTTAATCTGTTGAGAAAGGATGGAGGTTTCCTCATCAGAAATGTCCATCCTATCGCTGACGAAGGAGTCTTCAATGTTCGTCGTATCGATCTCAACGATGGTTTCACCAGCGGCAAGCTGCTGCTTCAGATTGTCAATAATGGTGACTTGTTCTTGCTGAGCCTTGCTGATGCTTGCGCCTACAGCACCGATTGCACCACCCGACACGTTGAGTGACCAAGAAGGTGCCGCCGGTCTAGGCTTCGGATCATCTGCGTCACGCTGTTGGGCGGCAGCAGTGCGATCGCTCTTGGCCTCGACAAGGTGTGGAGCGCCGGTAGCCGGATTGGTGGCTACATCAATGCGATGAACTGGGTGAGGCACGCTTTCAGATGATAGCAGCTCTTTGAGTTGGTTTGCTTTAGCCTTAGACATCAGAGTCTCCCCCAAGCGGCTTTAATAAGATCTTCGATTTCAGAGTTGACGTTATTCATGGCGTCCATAGCGCGGTCGAACGTCGACTTTGAAAAACGGTCGCGGGGCACTTCGTAAATCGTTTGTTTCGTGAGACCGGCGTCGGAGATGGCAGTGCTCTTGACCATCGGATTCCTGCAGACATTGTCGCCAAACATTTCTCGCATGAACTCGACCATCTGCGATTGCGGGATATCGCCGGGCTCGAAGCGCGTTACAAGATATCGCATCCAGTCGAACTGAGCTTTGCCGCCGCTTTCGTTGACTACTCGAAGAAGGTTTGAGGCCATGGAAAGGAATTGACTCATGGACATCAGATCAAGCATCTGGGGATGGACCGTGATGACCATGGATGTTGAGGCGCTAAGGGCGGCGAGCGTCAGGAAACCGAGTTGGGGCGGACAATCGATCACAACGACGTCGTAGTCGTTGGAGATCTCGCTGAGCACCAATGCAATACGCTGGAAGAATAGGGCATCGTTCGGTTTGCGGTGCAAGAGGGCCTTCGGAGTTTCGTGCTCAAACTCCATCAGCTCCAGATTCGCTGGAATAATGTCTAGGCCTGGAATGTATGTCTTCCGGATGATCTGCGATGGGTGTTGCAACTCATCATCGTAGCGGATTGAGCCATACAGGGTTTGATTGTCTTGAATGTCAAATTCAGGCTGGAGGCCGTGTAACGCGGTAAAGCTCGCCTGGGGGTCAAGATCTAGGGCGAGAACTCGGTATCCGTTCAGGGCGAGGTATTGAGCAAGGTGAGCGGAGGTCGTGGTCTTGGCTGAGCCACCCTTAAAGTTAACGCACGAGATCACTTGCAAGTGCTCATTGCCCGAGCGGTGCTTGACATATTTGCGGCCGCTCTTTCCGTTCCGATCGAGGTATTCCCGGATCTCATTAATGTCCTTGATTGAATACTGGCGGCGGCTGTTTGGCAAAACCTCGACTTGAGGCCCCTTCCCTTCCAATGCCAATTGACGCAGGTAGCTGTCGTCGACGCCGATTAACTTCGCGGCTTCTCCAGAGGTGAACTTCCGGAGGCTCCGTTGAGCATCAGGCGGATATTGCTTTCTCCGCATCCCGTCGAGACGCTGCGAGAGCCCGTCCGCATGTGCGCGCATAGTTTCGAAGTTTATCGTCGGCTGGGCTTTGACGGGTTCAGATTCTTTGATCTGGGGCAGGGCCATTGGGGCCTCCTTCTCACGGCAATCCGCGCGATTGGGCGGTACTGACCGTTAGAAAGCACCCACAAACCCTTAAAAAGGGTTAACAGAAAGGGGTAAAACGGCGGAAGTGCCGCAGTTTTGCGTTATAGATGTTCGCAGCTGCGAACTTTGAGGCTGTGTCGCCTTGCGCACCTAGGTAGGGCCGCAGCGATCTATGCTCTAATCTCGCGTTGGCTGGTGAGGGAATGTTCGCAGCTGCGAACTTTGAGTGATCGGGCCCTTTAGAGTAAGGGTTACATCTTGTCCCATGAGAAGAACCCTGCCCCGAGAGACTTCTTCCGCAGACGGAGTGCTGCCTACCCAACTCTATCCTATGCCGTCGGGGTGACGGCCTCAATTGTTCGCAGCTGCGAACTTTGGCATTTGCTTCATGTGGCGTGCAACCCGACTAAATCGCAATCCTGACCGACAGGCTCTGTGCATGTTCTTGCTCGTCGTAGTAGCCAGCCGCTTGCTGGACAGACTTATGAGCGGATTGGCGCATCGCGTCCACCAGCGGGATCCCGTCGCGTCCTGCTTGCGTCATGAAGCCCGACCGTAGTCCGTGGGCGCTGAAATCCGCCGGATCCAGCCCCGCCATCCGGCAGCGCTTCTTGAGAATGAGGTTGACCGACTGCGGGGTCAGTGCGTTGGCTCCGATGGAGCCGTCCTTGCGAACCTCCCTGAAGATTGGCCCGGAGGTGATGTAGGCGGCCTGCATCCATTCGTGAAGGGCAATAGCCGCACGGCCCGCAGCAAACACGAAGGCACCCTGCCCTGCCGTGGTGGTTTTCGTTCGGCCGAGAGCAATGCGAACACAGGGCGCCGTTGGCGATGCGGGGTCTGCTGGCCGCAGCTTGATGGGATCGGCCGTGCTGATCTGGGAGTGCCTCAGGGTCGCCACCTCGCTGCGCCGCCGCCCGCCGGCTGCGAACGCGATCAGGAGGATGGCCCGATCGCGGAGGTCAATAGCTTTGGAATCGCTGCAGGTGGCCAAGAGTCGGTCGAGGATATCGCGGGTGACGGGCTTGCGGCTCTTGCGCTGAGGCTCTCGAGCAGAGGCCTTCATAGCCAAGCGGAGAGCCTTCCTAATGCCCGGATGGTCGAACGGCGGTTCAACGCCCTTCCACTGGTGCAGGGTCGACCAGTTGGACAGCCGCCGGGAGACCGTCTTGGGAGCATGGGGCCCTTTGACCTTGAGGATCTTCCGATCCCAGAGGTCCTCCGCAACGTCGTCGGGCATGCCGTGAGCCGGATCAATGGCCCTTTGATCCGGGTCCCACATGTGGTGGGCAATGAACTTCAGGACGAGTTCCGGATCTGCCGGCCACGGGAGTGGACGCCTGGTCGCTGCCTGGCACCAAGCTTCGAGATAAGCGAGATCGGAGGCGAGGGCGCGGAGCGTGTTGGCCCCCATCCCTGTATCGGCGAGGTGCTTCAGGGTGGCAACATCAGCGTCAGTCAGAACTTCTGCATAGCGATCAGCTGCTGCCATCGGCAGCACGGCCGCCAGTGCGTCGAGTTGCTTTGCGCGCCTGATCTGAGATGCCGAACTGGCCAACGGTGTTTGCCCTACGTCAAGATCGTTCTTCTGGCCGGACTATGGTCGAGCCCCTCTGATTTGTGAACTGTGACTGAGCAGCCGCAGGCAGTTCAACCAGCCTGGCGTCGCACTCCTGCTGCATTCCCGTGGTTTGTGCCGCGCCGGCAGATAGGGAAGGAACGCCGCGTGAGCTGGATTACCGATGTCGCGCCCAAGATCAAAACCCTGTTCAAGCGGGATGCGCCTGACAGCCTTTGGATCAAGTGCCCGGACTCCGGGCAGGTGGTGTTCCAGAAGGACGTTGAGGCCAACCAGTGGGTGATCCCCGGCTCTGGCCACCACCTGCGCCTGTCAGCGATCCAGCGTCTGACGCTGACTTTTGATGGGGGCCAGTGGACGGATGTGCCAATCCCAGACGGGGACTCCGACCCGCTGAAGTTCCGGGATAACAAGCGCTACACCGACCGCCTGAAGGAGGCCCGGACGAAAACCGGGTTACCGGACGCGATCAAAGTCGGCACAGGAACCGTTGAAGGTCTGCCGATGACCGTGGCGGCCCACGACCCTGACTTCATCGGCGGGTCGCTCGGGGTGGCAGCCGGGGAGGCGTTCATCCGGGGTGCTGAAGCGGCGATCGAGCGAGCCACGCCCTATGTGGCGTTTACCGCCTCGGGTGGAGCCCGGATGCAGGAGGGCATGCTGTCCCTCATGCAGATGCCGCGGACCACAGTTCTGATCCAGCGGCTGCGTGAGCGAAAGCTCCCGTATATCGTGGTTCTCACGAACCCAACCACGGGCGGCGTCACGGCCTCCTATGCGATGCTGGGCGATGTCCATATGGCCGAGCCAGGAGCCCTGATCGGCTTTGCTGGGCCACGGGTGATCGGCCAGACGATCCGCGAGCACTTGCCCGATGGATTTCAGAGGGCCGAGTTCCTGAAGGATCACGGCATGGTCGACATGGTGGTGCACCGCCATGACCTGCGCTCAACCTTGGCCCGGCTGTGCAGCCTTCTCATGCGCCTGCCGGAGCGCGGGGTTACGCCCGTGGCCGAAGGGCCTGCGGAGGGCGAGCCGCTTCACCATGAATCCAGCCTCCCGGCACCCTCGGACGAAGAGACCGGCAGCCAGTAGGGGAGGGGCATCCTCCTCCGGGCAACCATCAGGGCCGTTACCGTTTTGATTGATGGACGAAGCCATAAGGGCCAGTATGGTTAACGAAAAGAAAACAGTCGGGAGGAGGGATGGCGCGAAACCCGGTTCGCGATGAGCGACAAGGGGATCTGTTCGGGGCACCTCCGCCACCTGCTAAACCGGCCCGCCGGACGTCCTCGCCGAGGCCAGTGCATGAGGAGACCCGGACAGGCGAGCCGGTGTCCATAGGGGCTCTTGGCGCGAAGGCCACCAGACCCACGATCGACGAACTCCTCGACAATATGCCGGATCAGGAACTGGCGTATCTGGCAGTCGAGGCCACGCGGTTGGTGAAGCGCAGGCTCACCCGTGGGCAGGGGAGGGGACTCCGACCGAAAGGCGCTGCCCAAGGGCGTGTCATAGGGCGGTGAATACTGCCTGATTGTGGGCTTCGAAAATTCCCTAGCTGATGCCCCTGCCTTCACGTCCTGA
>NZ_JAERQE010000055.1 GCF_016734765.1 Microvirga soli
TCCTTGCGTGGCTCGAAGCCCCACAGCTTACGAACAAGCGGGGCAGAAGCACGGCCGGACCATCCCATTAGCTGACCTTAAGCCGTGGCAATACCCCGCCTCGTCAACCCTTCGAGAGCTTTACTGAATGCTGGATAAGGATGCGGCATCATTAGTCTGACAAGAATGAATCCAGTTCCTGCGCCTCATAGGTGCTCTGCCCGAAATCCCGGTGCGAAGACGCGCAGCAGCTCTTCGACCCGTCCGGCCGTTGCCCGACCAGGCTTCAGGTGCTTGTGACGGTTGTAGAACTCCATGAACCCGCTCACGACCTTGTTGAACTTGAAGGCCCTCACGTCCCGGTCCACCTGGTCTTCGAAGGACGCAAGGTCGATGCAATCCGAGCCTTTGTCGGACAGCCACCGCTTCATCCGCGACAGGAACCTGCGCTGCCCGATGATGTGCTCGTCTGACCACTCCCCACCCTCGAAGTAGGTTCCGATGAACATCAGGTACAGCCGCAACTCGTTGGGATCGTAGTCATCGGGACTGACGGCGTTTCCCTTGGACTTCGACATTTTTGCTCCGTCCTTCCTGATGACGCCCTGGTGGATCACTTTCCTGAACGGCTCCTCCTGCGGGACGATCCTCATATCGAACAGCACCATGTGGATGAACCGGGTGTAGATCAGGTGCATGCAGGCGTGTTCGGCCCCGCCGACGTATAGGTCGACGGGTTGGTAGCAGCCATCCGGCAGGAACTCGGCGTCGCTGTCGGTCAGGTAGCGCAGGTAGTAGAACGAGGAATCGACGAACGTATCCAGGGTATCCGTCTCGCCCTCGATCGGGATCGGGCAGCCCCATGTCCGTTGTCGCGAGACGCACCAGTCCCTCAGGTTGTCCAGCCACGCCCGCTGCATCCGCTTGGTGGAGTCCGGCATGTCGATCTGATCCAGGCCCGCGATTAGTCGGGCCCGGTAGTCCGTGATCCGGAAGTACCATTGGTTCATGGTCCGACGCTCGACCGCACTGCCACAGCGTTCGCAGTGGCCGTCGATCACCTGCTCGTTCGCCAGCACGGTCTCGCAGGACGGGCACCAGTTCACCTCGCCCCAAGCCTTGTAGGCCAGCCCGCGCTCGTACAGGCGCGTGAACAACCACTGCGTCCATTTCACGTAGGACGGATCACAGGTGACCAGGCGCTCCTCGTAGCACGTGTTCATGCGGGCCATCTGCCGCCTAAACTGCGCGATGTTCTCATAGGTCACATCAGCCGGATCGCGTCCAACCTTGCGAGCGTAGTTCTCGGCCGGCAGCCCGAAGGCGTCGTAGCCGAAAGGCTGGAAGACGCTCATGCCGCGGTGTCTCAGCCAGCGGCAGTAGGAATCGATGACGGCGTAGTTGTAGTAGTGCCCCAGATGTAATCCCGCCGCCGAAGGATACGGGAACATCACGGCACAGTAGAAGTCGGCTCTCATGGCTCAACTCTCTGCGTTCGGACGAACGCATGAGAGGAGCGTCGCCCAGATTACTTCGCGAGAACGACGAAAGACCCGGCCGTCGGAACGACCGGGAGGCGAAGTCGCGGAGTGTGAGCGAACGTGATCATGGCCTGAATGTAACAATGACCCTCGCGCGGGTCAATGCGCGGCTCGGATCAAGCCGATCGGGAGGTGCCGACCGTAGCAGACCGAGGGTGTCAGCGCTGGGCCGTGGAATGTCCGCAGCGGGTCACGCACGGTGCTTCCCCTGCTCTTCAGGAGCGTCCGGTATTCGCTGGGAAAGCCGACATTCGGTTTTCTTCAGAGAAAGTGCAAGAATCAGACCTCTGCTGCTCTAACAATCCACCGGGTGAAGAGTGATGTAACGGGCTCGCACCGTCACTCTGAAGTTTAGCGAGGCTCTGCGTAGTGTACGCCGACAGGTAGGTGGGTTCGCTTAAGGAACCCGTCGCAAGGTGCCAACGCCGCTTCCGTCCAGGAAATCGATTGTCACCGCCGTCGCTCGGCTGTCTGGGCCAATTGAGAACCGGACTTCCGAGGGCATTTCCGGCATGTCAGCAGCGGGATAGGTGAAGAACAGGTCGCGATCGAAGTGATGCAGGGCAGTGGTTTGCTCCTCTCCCGGCCCGACCTTCAGCACAAGACCTCCTGCTTCACGTTTCACGATGGCCTCACCAACGTAAGAATTGGCGTAACGCCCCTCATACGCCTCCAGCGTAAGGGGAGGACTGGACGGGACCGGAGGCGTGGCATAGGTCGCCCTCGCTGCCTCGATTGCCGGCCCGAACAGCCCGGCATACGCCTTGTTCCACGCTGTCACCCAGTCGGCTCTGACCTCCCCGTGAAAGACCATGTCGGCAAAGCTGTCGCTCACCCCTTCGGGAACGCCGGTCGGGAATGCATTGGACAGCACCACAATCCCGAGATTCGATTTCGGATAGAGAGTAACGAGACTGCGCGCACCCGCACTGAAGGCGCCCGCATGCCCCCATGTCAGTCCATGCCGTCCGAACTCCACATTCCAGCCAAGTCCATAGAATGATTGAGCCTGCGTAACCGCATTAAGTCCACGGGACATCAAAGGTTCATGGGTTTCATCGAGAGCCTCGGCGGCGATCAGACGCTTCCCATCGGACATTCCACGGCCAAGTTCCAGACGTGCCCAGTTGGCCAGATCGCCAACCGCAGAACTGACTCCACCGGCGGGGGACTGCGGGTCCGGATTGCGCTGCACCTTCGCGGCCCAAGCGCCATTATCCCTGATGTGCAAGGCAGCCCGATCCGGTCGCGCGAGAAAGTCCGCATGCCGGGAGCTTGTCGACATCATCCCAAGCGGTCGGTAGAGTTTCTCCTCGGCGATGTCCTCCCAGGATCGGCCCGTCGGTCGCACAGCCGCGACCGCTCCGGCCGTGAGGCCGAAGTTGCTGTAGGCGTAGGCTGAGCGAAAGCTGGAGGCCGGGGGCAATAGCCTCAGACGCTGAAGGATTTCGTCACGCCCGTAACCGATCTCCTCGAGGTCATTGCCGGCGCCACCGGGAAGTCCACTGCGATGGGCAAATAGATCGCTGATTGTGACCATGCTCGTCGGATAGGCCTCAGCAAGGCGGAAGGCAGGATCGACATCCGCGACCCGGCTGTCCCACGAGACGATCCCTTCACTGACCAACGCCGCTACGACTGTCGAGGACACCGGCTTCGACAGGGAAGCGATCTGGAACACCGTATCGGCACCAACCATACCGGGTTTGCCGATCTCACGCAGGCCAAACCCCTTGCGGTAGACGACCTCGTCGTCATGAATGATGGCGATGGACAGGCCAGGCACTTCTTTTGCCGCGATGATCCTGTCGATCATGGCCTCGAGCCTGGGCAGCGCGTTCGTGATCCTCTCTCGCGGAATGGTCTGCGCCTGAGCTAAACCAGGCAGAAATGCCATGGCTGCCGCCGTCACGAACACGTGACCGCGCCATAGGACCAAGCCAATCCGAGTCCGCATGGATGACCTCCGTGGAGTGATGATCCTATCCTATGTAGTTTGAGATATCCGGGCCGGAAAGTGCAGCATACGGAGTATTGCTGAGGTGACAGCAGAACCCACAGTCTGCTTCCGGACATCAGCTCTCGGGGAGAATGACAGTGATTGCTTCAATGCCCAAAACCCGGCATCGCACACTGGTCCTCGGGAGCTTACTCGCAATCAGTGCGACGGCTTGTACCACCCCTGCGCAACCGCTTTTCCCCGGCTCTCCTGCTTAAGCCATCAATGTGGGGGATACCAAGCTTGCCGCTACGACCTACTACCAGAGCGGGGCCTATGACAGCGATCTGTCCATTGTTGCAGCCCGGGCCGGCGCTTGGATGGCCGCACGCATTCCCCAAGTTCGTCGTCCTGCTGTCGTGTTCGACATTGATGACACAGCCCTTTCGAACTGGGAGGTGATCAAGGCCAACGATTTCGGCCGCGTCTTCAAAGGGCCATGCCGATTCCTCTCTGATGGCCCCTGCGGCTGGGTCGCATGGGACTTACTGGGAAGGTCTCCGGCCATCCCTCAATCCCGGGCAACTTTCCGTCAGGCGCGCTCTCTGGGTGCCGAGGTCTTCTTCATCTCCGGACGGGATGAAAGCCAGCGTGCTGCGACCGAGAGAAACCTTCAAGCCGCAGGCTACGATGGATACCGCCGGCTCATTTTAACGCCAGGGGAAAGCTACTATCGCTCGGCTGCCGATTTCAAGGAGCCGCAGCGCGCGGCCATCGAACAAGCCGGCTATAAGATCGTGGCCAACATCGGTGACCAGCCCTCGTATCTGGCTGGGGGGATGCCGAAGGGACCTTCCTGATGCCGAATCCTTTCTACCGGATCCCGTGAGGTCGACAGCCATTCATGAGACGGCCTTGGCGAATCGATTGGTCTCTTGACGCTTATCGGGCACGAGTTCGGAGCCTTTACGGCCGGATGGTCCTTAAGTCCGCCAAGGGTTCAGGCAGCGAAATTCCCAAACTTTTTAGGAACGTCCGTGGTTGTGTCGCACACTCAGTTTCTACTTGTCTATACTGGCGCGCTCGCACTGGCCGTTTGGCGTAGAATTAACGACTTAGCGCTGCCGCTATGACCGCGACTGCCGATGGAAACTGTCTATACTTCGATTTTGCGACAGACCCCACCGTGAGCCTTGGCCTCGTTCCTCCAGAGATTGTCTCCGACCTGCGAAACGAGAGAACGGCTACCGGTCGGACTGAGTTTCAGTCACCAACTTACGGCATTCAGAAGTCTACGCCGACAAGGACGGCAGAGGCCGTCGCGCAGGGTGACTTGCACGATCTGGTGGAGACTGGATCCGGGCCGATGCCATCCAACGTCATCATCGAGCCGGAGGCGCGGAAGCAGCCCAGAGAACCCTGATGGGATGTGAGTGTCTGCCGGCTCGAGAGGTCGACCTTTGGGAACTTGGAACCTTAGCCGTCCCTGGCCGTCATCCTTGTGCAGAGTGTTACGGCCTCGCGCTACGATGATACGCTTCTCTGCGGGGTCAACCAGCACTGGTAGTCGTGGCTCTGCTGGGCATCACCGTCCTAGTTCGATTGTAGCAAGTGAAGGCAGAAGAGATTCCGCTCATCGCACCAGCACTTCGCAGGTTGCCAACCGGCTTGGCTCGCCAAGTTCTGGAATTTCCCAGGATCATACTTGTACGAGGTGTCCGTGTGGATGCTCTCCCCTGACCCAAACGTGATTGGGACCTCACCAACCTGATACGTCAGTGGTTTGGTAGCAACCAGATGAGCCTCAACGCGGAACGGGTCATTCTGCACTCGGGCCTCGTGGCGGAAGTCACCAGGATCGAATGCAGTGCCGAGAAGGCGATTGAGGTGGACCAATAGGTTTTTGTGCAGCTCAGCCATAAGCCCATCAGCCTGGTTGTAAGCGCGAAAGAGGCTCTGTTCATCACGATTGGGATCGGCTCCGACCAGAAGCCAGCTCGGCCCAAGGGTCTTGCGTGCCCGCGTCAGAAAGGCGACTGCGCCTGCAGGATCGAAGTTGCCAATTGTAGAGCCTGGAAAGAAACCCAGAACCGGACTTGCCCAACGCTGGATCGGAAGGGTGATCTGCTTCGTGTAATCCGCGCAAACTGGAGTAACCTCGATCCCCGGATAGTCCTCTGCTATCCTCAGTGTGGCAGCTTCGAGATACTCACGTGAGATGTCGAGGGCGACGTACCGCGTCGGTGCAGTGAGGGCATTGAGCAGTATGCGAACCTTGTGGCTTGCTCCGCTACCAAACTCGACGATCGTGGCTCCAGATCCAACCAAGCTGCCAATCTCCTCGACCGTCGAGCGCAGGAGAGCACCCTCGCAGCGGGTGAGGTAGTAATCCTGCGTGTTGCAGATGCGGTCGAACAGGGACGAACCCGTCTCATCCCACAAGTACTTGCCGGGAAGCATCTTCTGGTCACGAGACAGACCGCCAAGCACATCCCGCAGCACCTCATCTCGCTCAATCAAACTGGCCTCCTGGGTGAGTACGGGCATCGATGAGATTCCCTCAATTAGTCTCCGTCGAGTGTGCGCCTCACTTCTGTGGCCAGCTCAGCATAGGTGAAGCTCTTCTCGATCACGTGCATGCCAAGGTCCACACGCCTGTGATGCACAATAGTGTTTGAGATGTAGCCCGTAGTGAAGACCCTGTTCTTTCAACACCTCTACCCCGCCTCACCGAGCACCTTGCAAACGGTGGCCAGCGACAGGCCAAAGTGCTTGGCCACTTGAGTGGGGGCTACGCCTGCCACAAGAGCGGCTCGCACAGCCTTGCGCTGCCCCTCCTGCAGCGGCAAAGAACCATTGGCAGATCCCAGGGGTCCGGCTTGGCTGGTACGTCTTGGAGCTAGCCGATCCAAGGACGCTCTGGCTTGTGTTGCCGTCGCCCCCTGCCCTTCTCCAGCCGGCGCTGCACTTCCTCGACGAGTTGGCCCAGCTGAGCGTCGGACCGGCTGGCCAGCGCCGGTGCCTTGGCCGAAAAAGGAGCCGGTTCAGACAATGGCGTCGGGGTGGTCAGCGTGACCTCAAACAGGTCGAACGTGCGTGGTGAGGGACCCTTGTGCGACATAGACCATATATGGGCATCCGACGGTCCGGCCCCAAGGTTAAGGACGCGGTCAATTGCCGTGTCTAGCGCAATCGTTGCTCCTGAAGCGAAATGCCCGCCGGCACCTTCAGTGTTCCCTCCCCTCCATCCAGGTCGAGGAGGCGACTGTTGCTTGGGACGACAAGCCCTTCCCCGATCTTCGGTAGCTCGGGCAAAGCCGTGCACGCCACAGCAGCCCTGCCTGCTGGCGAGGTCTCGGTGCCAGCGAGCCGTGCATCAGGTTGACCAGGTCGTTGAATGTTTCCCTCAATCCGGATGCTCTGATCCGGGAATGCCCAGATGAAGCGCTGGCCCGTCTGCTCCCACTTGCCTGGCCATTCCCCCAGCTTTGTGCGGGAGGCATCGAAGATGTAGGGGCTTACCTCGTCGTTCTCGAACTCGCCTCCTCCGACGCCGCCCCCGGGGTAGAAGGTGATCACAAATAGGGACCGATCAGAGGCGCGGGTGCATTGCCAGAGGGAGCCAGCAAGGCTCAGGCCGTCGGCTATGGCCATCGGAGACGCCAGAACAATCCCGATCACGGGGAGCAGGATGCTTCTCATAGGCTATCTCCGGTCAGAGATGGAACAGCGTAGCCGCTACTTCCTTGCTGAAACTTGTCAGGCGGCTGGGTTGGAGCGGTCGGTGTTGCCGCCGCTGGATTCAAGGAAGCACACCAAGGCAAAGAGGCTGATTACCGCCACGAGCTCTGCGCCGGACAGGAGCCAGGATGGGGAGCTCTCCCGCAACGGCCCCACAGCCAGCAGTGAGAAGAGGAATGCAACAACTGTGCCCCACATCAACATGAGAAACCGTCCCTTGGAACGGGAGGAAGCTCTATCTCAGAAAACATGAACAGCCAATGATCGGCTG
This sequence comes from Microvirga soli, assembly GCF_016734765.1. Classification (GTDB taxonomy): domain Bacteria; phylum Pseudomonadota; class Alphaproteobacteria; order Rhizobiales; family Beijerinckiaceae; genus Microvirga; species Microvirga soli. The sequence goes on from NZ_JAERQE010000055.1 coordinate 7,472, forward strand.
ACGTCATAGCAAAGGAAGGCTTACACGATGCCCCAAGCACGGTAGCGGGTTCGGCCGGTGAGCTCGCGTGGCAGGGCACCGCCGAGCTGGACCAGCATGAGGTCTATAGCCTTGGGCGTGACTTTCAGCAGTTTGGCCCCGAGCGGAACCGTCACCAGCGGCCGCGACAGGAACAGCTCAACCAGTTCCGGCAGCCGCGAGTTGGAGCGGGTTTTGACCGTGACCCTGTTCATCAGCTCGCGGGCGAGGATCAGCCGGTCGAGATCCTTGTGGGCGAGAACAAGCGCCTCCTCCAGCACCTGGCAGAAGCCCTCCAGCGTCTCCGCTGCCCCTTCCCGGCCCTGCGGCCGGAACTTCGATTGCTTGAAGCCGGCGGCGAGCGGCAGCAGATGGGCGGTGAGGCCCCTCGCCCGCAGGATGGCGGCGGCCATGATCAGCCCGAGCCAGGGCAGGCGGGTGTAGAGGTTAAGATCCAGCCACGCATTCCACGCCACTGCGGCCGCGGCAATCGCCGGCCAGCCGCTGGTGCGGTGGACCACGTCGAGCCACAGGTCCTCGGCTTCAGCTTCGTCCTGATCTGGGTCGTAGACCAGATGCGAGCGGCTCCGTGGCAGCGGGATCTCGCCGGCGAGCACCTTGCTGGTGCGGTCCAGGAGAGCATCGATCTCGGCAAAGTGTGCCTGCCACGGATCAGCATCGTTGGCATAAAGCGGGTAGGCTTCGTCATCCTCCGGATCCGGCCGCTTGGCTTTGGACCGGGCGGGCTTGTCCTCGGCCATAGGGGCGACGCCGCGCAGGGCAGCCAGGCCGTCGATGGAGAGCGGCCAGGGTGCCTTTCTGGCTAGGGCGGTGCGCCGGGCGCGCAGCGCGGCGGCGGCCCGGGTGAGCTCGTGGGTGGGATGGCGTACGTCCATGCTAGCGTCGTGCAGCACCAGATCGCCCACGTCGACGAGATGGCCATCCAGCAGCAGGGCCCGTACGGCCTCGGTCATGTCACAGCGCGACTGCCAGCCGGCACCCAGGCCGGAGGCTTCCAAGCGGGCATCGAAGCGCAGGATGCTAATGGTGACCGGCTCGATCCGACCGGCAGTCTGCTGCCACGGCAGCTCGGGCAAATCGTAGGTGTGGGGTGTCAGCCGCTCGTCGTCGTAGTTCCCGCCCCTGCTGCCGAAAGTCACGCTTGGATCCTTAAGCTAAGTCATTGGTGCTACGAGATATAGCTTAACAAGAGGAAGCAAAGCAAGAGATTGCTACGGCGCGACGAAAGGCAATCCCGTGCTCTACACAGCAGCATCCGCAAGGATCGTGATGGTTAGCCGACAAGCGGTTCTGGACAGCACCGTCGCCCACGAGTGAGGCACCAATTAGCGCCAGAGCCCCGTATCCTAAGCGTGTTTCAAGCGCGATGAGGAAGTTCTCCTCTCCCCCTGCCGGTTAACGAAGCGGCTTGAAAGGAGTTTTCACACGATCAATTGGAGATATTCCGAATTTTACAGATCTTGATAACGATGAGGTCTCTCAGCTTGCCCCCTCTCCTCTTGGAATCTCGGCTGGAAGAGTCCTGAATTTTCGGGAGCTTGTATCCGATAGGGCGCTCTTTATTTCGCCGGAAGGAAAGAATCGAACAACCCATCCCTGGTTGCTGTTGCCGGATAACCTCGGTGCATATGGGAAATGTAAGAGATCTTTGCATCTGCAAAGATCTCCCGAAAGTGCACCTTGATCGCAAGGGAGAGAGTAGTGCTCTTCCCTTTGGCTCATGGCCCTAATTGTTTTTCTGAGCCTCGAACTCTCGATAAATATCTGTCAGTCTTGAGATCAAGAAGTTTGCAAACTTCGGTTCAGGACGCTGATCAATCTGAAGGGTGCACTTTGTCTCTGAGGCAATGATGCTTACAAGTCGGCGGTGGTGAGGATCTTCCCAGAATTGAGCTTCAGGGCGTTCCTTCTTCTGGAGGCGATCGACTAGTGTGCGGAAGCGAGCGTCAGAATTCCTTGCTTGAACGTCATTTTCGGCCAAGATTTGTCGGCCGCGCTTGACGCAAGTGGGGTCTTGGAAGAGATCCATAAGGGTCCGCCAGCGAGGGCGGCCGATCCCTGGTGCGGGTCCGATCGCATTGATGATATCAGTCGGAATCCGGGAGCCGACAGCAATCAGAGATGAGAGATCTCCCTCATTGACTGAGAGTGCTTCTCGAATGACCTTTCGCTTGAAGCCTCGGTTTTCAAGAGCCACAACGAAGCGTGCCTTCTCAATGAAGGTTAGATCAAGGCGAGCGTTGTTTTCCTGACCTTGAGCGATAATCAGCTCTTCGTCCGACATCTTTCGAACAGTGGCCCGGATCTTGATGCCAAGCCGTTCCGCAGCTTTGACGCGGCGGTGGCCGTAGGCGATCTGATAACGGTCAGGAACGTTAGGATGCGGACGGACAAGAATTGGAACTAGCTGTCCTTTTTCTTTGATTTGTTCCGCGAGCTCGGCAATAGCCTTATCAGAGCTCTCCATCCGATCCTGAATAAACGAACTATCCAGAACTTGAGGATCTAGCTCGATGATTGTCTGACCGGTCTCCATCTGGTCTTTTACAGCCTTGAGCTCATTCTCGACCGCAAAAGCTTCACTTAGCTTTCCAAGTGCGCTTCCCCCTGCTCGATTGATTCCCCACTCTTTCCTCTTGGCATTTGCAGGTTGATTATCTGCCTGATGATCACGAGAGAGCGACGCTGCTAGCGTCGCTACAGAGCCAGCTAACTGCTCTGCGGCTTCCTGAGACGACTCAGCAACGCGAACTATGGGCTTTACACCCTCGTGGCGATCCTCGGCTACGAGGTTCGGGAATTGGGATGGCAGCTGCTGTGCTTCCGGCTCCGACTGGGGCGTAGGCATGAGCCTGCTGAGAACGGAATTCTTCTTGCTCATTGTTCTCTCCCCCAAGTCATGCGAATAAGGCCTTCAATCTCGGCGTTGACGTTGTTCATGGCATCGATCGCCCGGTCGTACGTCGATTTGGTGAACCTCTCGCGCGACACTTCGTAGATCGTCTGCTTGTTAATGCCAGCGTCTGCAATCGCGGTGCTCTTCAGCATCGGATTTTCGAGAACTGCCTCTGGGAATAGACCCCGTAGGTATTCCACCATACCACTTTGTGGACCGTCGCCTGGCTCGTAACGAGTGACGAGATACTTCATCCAGTCGTATTCGACAGTGCCGCCGAACTTCTTCACCACGCCTAAAAGATCAGCCGTCATCGTCAAAAACTGGGACATAGACATCACGTCGAGCATCTGCGGGTGCACCGTCACAATGAGGGATGTGGATGCGCTCAGGGCTGCTAGCGTGAGGAACCCGAGTTGCGGCGGACAGTCAATCACCACGACATCGTATTCGTCAGCAACCTCAGCCAATGCAATGGTAAGGCGTGAGAAGAACTTTGTTTCACCCGGGCGGCGATTGGCGAGTGCCTTTGGTGTTTCGTGTTCAAATTCCATCAACTCAAGATTACCCGGAATTATATCGAGCCCAGAGATGTAGGTGCGGCGGATAACCTCACTTGGGTGACAAGCCTCGTCATCATAGCGGATTGAGCCGTAAATGGTTTCGTTCGCGCCGACGTCAAACTCGGGTTGATATCCGTGCAGGGCTGAGAGGCTAGCTTGGGGATCAAGATCTATGGCGAGCACACGGTACCCACTTAGCGCAAGATACTGTGCTAGGTGCGCCGCACTGGTCGTTTTAGCGCTCCCACCCTTGAAGTTTACGCAGGAGATGATCTGAAGATGCTCTTTGCCGGAACGGTGCTTAATATAGCGCCGACCACCGCGAGCATTCTCGTCAAGGTACGCACGGAGAGCATTGATATCATCAAGGGAATACATGCGCCTCCCATTAGGGAGCGTCTCGGCTTCGGGACCTTTCCCGTCCAAGGCGAGTTGGCGAAGGTAGCCGTTGTCGACGCCAATAAGCTTTGCAGCCTCCCCGGAAGTAAACTTGCGAAGCGCCTTCTGAGCCACTGGGGGATAAAGTGCCAGGCGCTGTTGGTGAAGTGACTCGGAGAGTTCTTTGGCATGCATCAAGATGTAGTTGTCGTCGACTTTCAGACGTCGCGGAGGCGTCTGCATTTCGACTGGTGCTTCATCCATTTTTAGTTGAGGGATAGCCACATCAACTCTCCTAGTTACGGAAATTCGCCGCTGATGCGACGTCTTCCGTGAGCAAAGCCTGCGAATCGTAAACGGATGGTTAACGTCGCGATAAGTTGGTCTTAAAGAAAGCAATTATCTGTCTCTTTCTTATTTGCATAGGTACGAACCTACTTTGCAGCTGCAAAGTCCGTTTTGTAAGACGCCTGCCGCAAACGATGATTCGGCGGCATCCAGAAAGATTGCCGAGTACTTGCAGGTGATCTAATTGGCCTCCGCACATTTGAGGTCTTCTTCGATGCTGCACCGTTCAAATGCTGCCTCCCTTCCCACCGTCAGGGTGCGAATCGAGCATATCTTTGCATTTTGAAGGGCGGCAGACGGGCTGATGCTTGATGAAACCCTATCCGGTCATATCAGAGTGCCACCAGCTCCGAGATGCAGAGGAACTTTGCAGCTGCAAAGTTCCTCATTTGCTTTCTCTGCGAACTCAAACATTGGGCAGAAATTCGGCGACGCCACCTTAATCGCGAATGGGGCCGGATCGGCACTGCCGGGCAGCGCAAGATCGAGTAGCACGACAGCCAGGGTGTGGCCATGGAGACTCTTGAGTGTGGCCGCGCCGCAACCAAAGGCGGGGCTACATGACTCGGGCGGACGGACGACATGGCTTTACCTGACAGGCACTATTAGATCCTATGGGCTTCCTCCCCGGGCGCCGATCTTGCCCCCCCGGTTTATGGTACAGGCGAATGGCGGCACTCGAGCACCGATCATGAGGCCGCCATGAAACGCAGAACCTTCACCAACTCTCTCCTAGCTCTGTCCACAGCCCCTCTCCTCGCCCACCCAACAAGGGCACTTGCTACTACCGATCCATCCGGTCCGCCCCTCATGGGCGGCTCCATTACGGGCGTGCCTGGGATCAAGATCGGTATTCACACCCTCACCCGCCGGCCGACGGGCTGCACCGGCATTCTTTGTGAGCACGGCGCCGTGGGCGGCGTGGATGTGCGTGGCTCCGCACCCGGTACCTGTGAGACCGATCTGCTAGACCCGACTAATGCGGTCCAGCAGGTCCAGGCTATCCTGCTGTCGGGCGGCAGTGCCTACGGGTTGGAGGCTGCCACGGGCGTGATGTGTTATCTCGAGGAGCGCAAGCTCGGGTTCAAGTTGCGCGCCGGCGTGGTCCCGATCGTGCCGGCTGCCATTCTGTTCGACCTGGGTGTCGGCGACTTCACCATTCGGCCGGATGCCGAGGCCGGATACCAGGCCTGCCTAGCCGCCGCGTCAGGTTCTGTGGCCGAGGGCAATGTCGAGCGGGGGCAGGGGCCACAGTAGGCAAGATGTTCGGCCCTGCCTTTGCCATGAAAGCCGGTCTCGGCACCGCCAGCCATCGCGTTCCAGGCACGGATGTCGTCGTTGGCGTCATTAATATTCGCCTTGTCCACCAGCAAAGCCTCATCGGTCCGCGCCGATGTTTCGGCGATCGGTGCCATCGCCGCCACGGTGATGGCACAGGCTGTGGCCCGCGCGGTGGTTCAAGCCGAGAGCCTGACCGAGCATCAGCTCCCGGCCCGCCGAGACTGCGTGAAACGGTGAATAGAGCCCACAGGTCGATTTTTATGAGCGGGGAGGGGAGATTGGAAGTGGGGCCCTCTCTCACAAGTGCTGCCTTGTTGACTGCGGACAATGGTCGATTGAGGTTGCGCCCGCTTCGCTTCGAATCTCATCGGTAATCACATCGCGCGGCGAAGACGCTACTCCACGTCTTGGTGGGACGTTGGCAGGGCTAGCCCTGCCTTTCGTGCACTATACCTTGTGGCGTCGAGGTGTCGATGGGATCGCGGAGGGACCGGAAATGCGCCTTCCTAGCCCCCAGCGTCTCGATTACGTCAAGAAGGTGGCTCACCGAACGGGTTAAGCGATCGAGGCGTACCACAATCAGGACCTCACCCGGCTTGATCTGACGGAGGAGCCGCGCAAGTATTGGCCGGGCTCGGCTTGTGCCGGAGCCGTGCTCCTGATGGATTACATCGCAGTCCACTGTGCGCAATTCGTCCAGCTGAGCATTGTGCGCCTGATCCTCTGTGGAGACGCGAGCGTAGCCGATCAGGCGATTTCCGTGAGGGGAGGGGACTATCCCCGTTGAATCCTCACGGAATTTGGCAAAGAACCGTGAGTTTGCCGAGCCATTAGCTAAATGGGTTGGTGATCGTGAGATGCCCTCCGATCTGCTGGTCGCTTTGAAGATCCTCGGAGTAGAGGACCTCACACTTAGCGGCGATCGCTGCTGCAATGATGAGGCTGTCGTAGATCGAGAATCTATAACGCCGCGCGATCGCGAGGGCATCATCGTGAGTATCGATGGTTATAGGAACAACATCACAGAAATGGCGAACTCCAATCTGGAACCCGCTGATCTCGTCGAGATCCATTCTGAGCTTGCGCGTCATCACGTTCGCCGCCTCGTTGAGGACCTGCACACTTAATGTCCCGCCTTGTGAGAGCAGAGCCTCCGCGCGATCGGCCTTAGCCACATCCTCAGACAATAGGTACAGAATTACATTGGTGTCGAAAAACGGCTTAGCGCTCATTCGCCCCAAACCGATCGAACTTGAAGCCAGCTGGGAGGCGACCGCGAAACTGCCGGAGTCGGGACAGAACTACCGTTGCATCAGGGGTCTTAGAAACCTCGAAGGTCCGCGCCCCGGCGATCATGATGTCGATGTCGTCTCCCTCTTTGAGATCCAAAGCTTCCACCACAGCGGCAGGCAATCGGACGGCCAGTGAATTGCCCCATTTCGCGACTTGCATAGAATCTTCCTGATATACGTCTCAGAGAATGTATATCTAAGTCGCTGTCCTGAGCTGCGCAAGACCGACAGAGTCAGTCTTACCATCCTCATCAGAAGGTGTTTGTACACTCTCGCTTGACGTGAGCAACTGATCGTTTGCAAACATTTCTCAAGTCATTTTGTTAACCAGCCGCAAAGGGGAGGGCTTCCCCTGTCTTGCAAAAATGGCTTAAAAACAAAGAGCTTAGCGACTCGACTGCCGCTCAATGAGGATCCTGCCTGCGGTTGATCGAAGTGGAGCAGGTGACCATTTCAGCCCGATGCTGATGCAGTCTTGAGAGACCGCTTGAACTCATCCGCCACATCGTAGTGATTACTTGCTTTGCTTCCACTCCCGCAGCTATGCTGTTATTCATCAATAGCTTAGCTTACGAGGCAGCATCGTGGCTCCTAGGGCAGAGGGCTCAATCTCGAACCGGCTGGAGTCAATTGCGATCTCCGTTCTTCGTTTTGACGCGCGATTGGAACGGGTTTGAGCATGAGACGACCCACACGCCGGGAGATTGGCGCACAGGACCGCCAGATGCTGGACCGGCAGGCGCAATTTCGCCTGGCGGCTGATGCCGTGACTGCCGCGCTGGCCGGGGTGCATGAGGTCGAGGCGGTGGCGTTGATCGGCTCAGTAGCCCGGCCATTGTGGCGGGGAATCCCGCGGTTTCAGCCGTTCCGACATTGGGGGATCTCAGTCTGGCACGAATGCAAGGATGTCGATCTGGCGGTCTGGCTCGATCGCCTGGACCGGCTCCAGACCCTCAATCGGGTCCGCAGCCTGGCCCTCCACCAGTTGTTCAAGGAAAAGCAGATCGGGGTGGCTCACCATCAGGTCGAGATCTTCGTTCTGCAAGGAGAGGTGAACACCTATCGCGGCCGTCTCTGTTCCTTCTCGCAGTGCCCAAAGGTCAAGCGGGAATGTCTGGCCCCGGGGTGCGGACGGGATCCGTTCCTGCAGCAGCACGCCGGCTTTACCTTCTGGCCGGACGCGCTGGCGCCCGATAAAATCATGCATCTTTATGATCGGCGGCGCGGGATCCTGCGACGTGCTTCTTAGACACCGGCCGAGGGACAGGACGATCTTGTCGCGACAGCGTGACGCTAAATGGGACGAGATGGGGTGCGTAACGATCTGCGGCATTCATGGTGCCTCCTGTGCCGCCCCCCTTCAAGTGGAACCCGATCAGACGGAATGGCAGCGATGTGGACCGGATCGATACCGACTACCCCAGCGCTCCAATGCTTCCCATGAAGGGCCCTCAGCCGTGTCCCAATGGGGACTGAAGCCCCTGCACAATGGGCGGCGCGGATTGACATATTGCGGAGCTCGTTCAGCCATCATGCCCCGGATCCAGTTGCGTCTCACCCCACGCGGGAACCTCCTGCTGGAGGAGGCGAACGATGCACCCATCCTGGATGAAACAGTGGCAGCACGGCTGGCCAGCGCCTTTGGCCGTAGCCTCGGGTACGGGTTGTTGCAGCTTGGGGCGGGCGAGATCGGCCAATCCTTACCACCAGCCTTCATCTGGTGGCGCGATTTCGCCGTCCGCTATCTGGAGGCGGTCTGTCTTCATGGGTCGGGTGGGGCAGGAGAGGGACGGTCCGCCGCTTTCCTGTCCGCCATTGCCCTGCCGGCCGAGGCTGAACTCGCAACGCTCGTACTGACGGCCCCGATGATGCCGGGGGCAGAATACCTGACCGCTGATGTCCTGCGTCGGCTGTGGGTCGATCTTGGCACCGCGTTTACGGCGTCGTTCATAGCAGCCGGAACTGATCTGCAGGCTTTCCTCAAGACGCTGAACCCGGCTTGGAACCTGATCGGCCGTGTCCACTTCAATCTGGCGGAGAACCGCCGCGACCCGGAATGGCCCTTTGCCTTCCTGGCCACCTACACCGCCCGTCTGTCGGCCCAGGCGAGAGCCCAGCATGTGCCGCTCGGTCAGGCCTTACGCGAATACGCCGGCGCTGCCAATCGGGACAAGCTGTTGTCATTGCTGGTGCCGGTGCAGAGGGCGGCGGAGCACTTTGGCTGGCTCAAGGCAATGGTCGATACCGGAGAGATTTTTCATCCCGTACGCTGGAGCCCAGCGGAGGCCGCACGGCTCCTGAACAGCGTGCCTGACCTGGAAAGCGCCGGTGTAATCGTGCGCCTGCCCGCTCACTGGCGCGAAGGCCGCCCGTCCCGCCCGCAGGTCACCGCTACGGTTGGCGCCCGCCCGCCATCCGGGACAGGTCTTGACGCTCTGCTCGACTTCCACATGGACGTGACCCTGGAGGGTGAGCCGCTCACCGCAAAGCAGATGGCCACCTTGCTTGCTGGCACCGAGACCCTGGTGTTGCTGCGCGGCCAATGGGTCGAGATCGATCGTCCGCGTTTGGACCGCGCGATGCGCCGCTTCAAGGAGGTGCAGGACCTTGCCGAGCAGGAGGGGCTCACCTTTGCCGAGGCCATGCGCCTGTTGGCTGGCACTGAGGCCACCGGGGACGACGAGCCTGCCGTAGCTGCCGAGTGGTCGCAGATCACGGCCGGAGCGTGGCTGACTGAGACGCTGACGGCGCTGCGCAACCCTGACGGTGCCGGTGTTGATCCTGGCCCGGCCCTGAAGGGACGCTTGCGCCCGTACCAGAAGGCAGGTGTCGAATGGCTCCACCTCCTGAGTGGGCTTGGGCTGGGCGCCTGCCTGGCCGACGACATGGGGTTGGGCAAGACGATCCAGGTCCTGTCGCTACTGTTGATCCAGAAGCGAAAGGGAGCCGCGCGCAAGCCGAGCCTGTTGGTCGCTCCGGCATCGCTGCTGGCTAACTGGGCGGCGGAGATCGAGCGCTTCGCCCCCGGGCTGAACGCGAGGATCGCGCATTCCTCGGCAATGTCGGTCGAAGACCTCAAGCAGGTGACGGTAGAGGGACTGTCCGGCCTGGATCTGGTGATCACCAGCTATGGCTCGCTGCTGCGCCTACGGGTGCTGGGCCAAACGTCCTGGCACTTCGTCGTGCTCGACGAGGCGCAGGCGATCAAGAACCCCAATGCCAAGCAGACCCGGGCGGCCAAGGCCCTGCAGGCCGAGGCGCGCATCGCCCTGACCGGAACGCCGGTGGAAAACCACCTCGGCGACCTGTGGTCGATCTTCGACTTCATCAATCCTGGCCTGCTTGGGAGCGCGAAGGAATTCGGCCGCATCACCAAGGCCCTGGCCGAGCGACCGCACAACCCTTACGGCCCGCTTCGGGATCTGGTCCGGCCCTATATCCTGCGGCGAATGAAGACCGACAAGACTGTCATCACCGACCTGCCGGACAAGACAGAGGTCAAGGCGCTGTGTCCATTAAGCCGCAAGCAAGCCGCCCTCTACGCCAAGACGGTGGCGGATCTGACTGAAGCCCTGCAGGATGCCGAGGGGATCCGGCGCAAGGGGATCGTGCTGGCGACACTGATGCGGCTGAAGCAGATCTGCAATCACCCCTCACAGTGGCTCAACGATGGCAAGTGGGCCGAGGCGGACAGCGGCAAGTGGGCCCGCCTGCGCGAGATCGCCGAGGTGGTCGCCGCCCGCCAGGAGAAGATGCTGGTCTTCACCCAGTTCCGCGAGACGACGGCGCCTCTGGCCGCGTATCTGGGCAGGATCTTCGGCCGGCCCGGGCTGGTCCTGCATGGCGATACCGCGGTCAAGGACCGCCGGGCACTGGTCCAGACCTTTCAGGAGGACGAGACTGTGCCGTTCTTCGTCCTGTCGTTGAAGGCCGGGGGCTCTGGGCTGACACTGACCGCCGCATCTCACGTCGTCCACTTCGACCGGTGGTGGAACCCGGCGGTGGAGAACCAGGCGACCGACCGCGCCTTCCGGATCGGCCAGAAGAACAACGTGCTGGTCCACAAATTTGTCTGCCAGGGTACAGTGGAGGAGAGGATCGACGCGCTGATCGAGGCGAAGAAGGGCTTGTCGGACGATCTGCTGGCTGGTGGAGACGAGATTAACCTCACCGAAATGAAGGACGAGGATCTCCTGCGGATGGTGACCCTTGATCTGAAGTCGGTCCTGGCGGAGTAAGGCGGATGGCTCCTTGGTTCTATGAGGGATGGCCCCCCTACGTTCCGGTTGCGGAGCGTCGGAAGCAAGCCGCGCGCGAGATCGAGAAGCTGCGCAAGAAAGGGCACCCGGTCGCCCCCGTCATCCTTGAGGGGCGCACCATTGCCCGGACCTTCTGGGGCAAGGCGTGGTGCGACAACCTGGAGAGCTATCGCGATTTCGACAACCGCCTGCTGCGCGGCCGCAGCTATGTTCGCAATGGCGCGGTGATCGACCTTCATATCTCGGCGCTGGAGATCTCGGCGGTGGTGAGCGGATCGTCAATCTACAGGGTCAGCGTCAGCATCACGGCGCTGGGGCCGACGCTGTGGCGGTCGATCTGTAGGGATTGCGCCGGTGGCATCGATTCCCTTATCGAACTGCTGCAAGGCCGGTTTTCCAAGGGCGTGATGGAGCGGATCTGCCGCCAGGACAGAGGCCTGTTCCCCAAGCCGTCGGACATCCGGTTCTCGTGCACCTGCCCGGACGGAGCCTCGATGTGCAAGCACGTGGCCGCGGTGCTGTATGGCGTCGGCGCCCGTCTTGATGAGGCTCCTGAGCTTCTGTTCCGCCTGCGTGCGGTGGACGAGAAGGATCTGGTGGCCGATCTTGATACCGCGCTGTCCATCTCGAGCCAGCCGCTCGATACCGGAAAGGTCCTGGAGACGGACGACATCTCGGCCTTGTTTGGCTTGGACATGGCGGCGACCGGAGATGCTATCCCAGACCCTGATGCTCTGCCAGCCACCCCCCAGCCGGTGGCCCGAGCTAGCCAGAAGTGGACGAGCACAAAGGCAGCAAGCCAGAAGACACCCGTTCAGTCTCGCCCGCCACCAGAAGTGAACACGCATGCCGCACCGCCGGCGAGGCAGATCCGTAAAACCGGCAGGGCCGGCAAGGCGCTCCATTCCGCTGAGCCAATCGCGCAGGCTCGGCCCAGCGGCGCCGCCCCGACTCAAAAGGCATCCAAGCGGATCCGAGATCCCAAAGCCGTGAAAGGCAAAGGGAAGCGGACAATGCGGGAGCCTGAGATAGAACTGACCCCGGACGGGTTCGTAAAGTGGTGGAAATGACGCTGAACTCACCGGAACCAGGAGCGCTTGGAGCCTCTGACCACGGTGCGGCGAACTTCCTTCATGCTTGGATCAGAGCGGGCGAATGCCCATATAAGTTGCATGCCGCACAAGGGTTCTTCGCCTCGCACCCCCGACCTGTTCGAGGTTACCCTGACGATCCCGACGCCTTCGGCCGAACCAGCTCCGGCCGAGGCGGCGGCGCTGGCCAGCTTGTCTGACGCTCAACTGGCGCAGCAGCTCGGGCAAGTCTTGGAGGAGGTGCAGCGCCGGATGGAGGAGGGCAGGGGCAGCCGGCCTGAGTTGATGGCGGCGATCAGAAACACCAGCGTAGCCCTTGAGCGCCTCAGTCCGCAGCCGTCACGACAACGGGTCAAGCCCTCCCGATCCGGCAAGAGCTCATCCACCTTACAGGAGGGGCAGCGCAAGGCGGTGCGGGCTGCCCTTCTGGCGGGGGTAGCCCCCACCCAGGTGGCCAAGCACTTTGGCCTGCCACTGGCGGCCGTCCGCAAGGCGCTTGAGGAGACCGCCTAGGCAGCCGCGGCTGCAGGCACGCTCCCGATCTGGATCACATCCGAATACCCGTTCCCAACCTCATTGAGATCCTCTGGCTTTTAATCAGAGGGTCCTGGGTTCGAGCCCAGCGCGCTCACCAACAATATCAAAGGGTTACTGGCTCGGCCCTTTGCGCTGTTTTCTCCCAGGTAGTCAGTAGGTAGCCGGACGTTGAGGTGGGCAGGACTCGCTCGGGTCTGAGGTTGAGCCGACATTAGGAGCGGGAACGCCGAAGTGAGCCGTTCGGATCCTATCCTCCGTCACTCCCAGCGTATTCAAACTGTTGCCACGAGGCTGCACGCGACGAAGCCTTAAGGTCTGGTCTCCCGGAGTGGAGAGCGGAGTAGTGTGGTGAAGGTTCTGCAAATCGCCTGAGCGGGGCGGTCATGGCAGGATGGTGATGTTCAACGTCACGCACTCCGAGAGGAGCCCCACCATGACCACTGCAAAGGATAAACCCGCCGCTGGACTTGCTTCAGATTAGATACTGCTGGCGAATTCATCATGCTGGGACGGGAGCCATCATGAGTCTGGTGAAGGCGGATTGCCGGGTTCGTGCGAGCGGCGTGCCCGCGAACCAAGCCCCGAGTCGGATGAGGTTCATGGCCGCCGCCGTCAGCACGTGTTGCAGATGCGTTTTGGCGAGGCCGATATAGCGCGAGCGCCGCAGATGCAGGACTCCGACGCCGGCGGAAATCGTTCCCTCAATGCCGGCGCGCTGTCGATACTCTTTTGAGAAGGCAAGCTGCGCCTCGCGCTGGCGAGCCGCCTCCAGCGTATCGTGTTCCTCGCGTGGTCGTAGCGTGAGCAGTCGCCGCCCGCTTCGGGTACACTGTGTCTTCAGAGGACAAGGTCGACAATCGCGGGTCGAGAAGCGAACTTTGAACGTGGTTCGCCCCTGATGGTAGTCAGGACCCCAGCTCTTGCTCTGATGCCCTACCGGGCAAGTCGCCACTTCCCGGTCCCAATCGAGGAGGAAGTCCTGCACCGTGAAGCCTTCTCCTGAACGGGCCTGCCACTGATAATCCTTGGGAGCCGGCCCTAAGAGCGTGACGCCTTTCTTCCGGCTGGCGACAAGCTGGTCGGCCGCAACATAACCGGCATCGGCCAGATGAGTATCGGGCAGCAGGCCCTCGGCTTCGAGCGCCTCATGGATGTCTTCGAGAGCGTCGCGATCAACGACGGGTGCCAGCGTGGTCTCCACATGCGTGATCAAGTGTGGTCCGCCTTCGTCGCACGTCTCGGTCAGATGCACCTTGTAGCCGATCCAGATCGTTGATTGCTTCCTGGCGTAGTGCACCTCCGGATCGTAGGGCGAGTCGACCATCAGTAAGGAGGGTGGAAACCCCTCCTGGTCGGTCCGCCACCGCACCCGAAGTGGCGCCTCCATCCCTGTGGTCGGAACATCGTCCATCAGGCAGAAGTTCTGGACCCAGGCCTGCCGCAACAACTCAACAGCCGGGATCTGTCGCAGCCAAATTGGCACACCAGGAGCCATGATGGCCGTAAGCAACTGATGACCATCACGACCAATCTGCTCGGCATAGGCGCGCCGCTTCGCCGCGCCTTGCGGCACCTCGTGATCGCCAGCCCGCCGGTCATAGCGCTCCAGCCAGGCAGGATCCGCCTCAGCGCGCAGCCACTCGGGGGCCGCTGTCGCCAAGGCATTCAGGGCAGCCCGCAGGGTCTCGGTCACGCATTCGAGGCGGTTCAGGAAGCGGACGGCTCCGAGCACATGGGTGGAGTCGGTGCGCTGCCGGCCCCGGGCGTTCAGTAGCTTCAGGTCTCGGCACAGCGCCAGGAGAGTGTCGAGCAGTTGCTCTTCCGCGCCTCCTGCCACGAGACGGCCGCGGAACTCGCTGAGAACCGAAGCGTCGAAACCAGGATCGGTCAGCTCCAATCCCAGGAGATACTTCCAGTCGATGCGACCGCGGACAGCATCGGCCGCCCGCCGGTCGGACAGGTTCTCGGCGAACTGGAGCAGGGTCGCCAGCGCCAGCCGCCATGGGCATTCCGCCGGTTGTCCGCGGTGGGCGAAGAGCGGCGCGAACTGGGCGTCGGTGAAGATCGTCCCAAGGTGGTCGCGCAAGAGCAGATAGGGATTGCCTTGGGGAAAGGCTGCACGGGCGACGGTCGCGGTCGAAGTTGGAACATCACCACTCACGGTGGGGCGAAGCGACATGGAACCCTCCAGGTCTGGATCCAAGCCCCTACAGCCTGAACGCAGACCTCCCCTCAACCGCTCCAACGCATTGAACGATGACGACTCTGACGAGGAGCGTCAGCACCTATTGCCGTTAGTGACCCGCCTGGCCTGCGCCGACACGCCGGAGGTGGAGCAGGAGCGCGAAATCTATGTGGCCTCACGCCTGCGGTGGCGTCAGTTGTTCCGTCAGCGCCTTGCCATCCTCGAGGGTGCCTTGGCCATTGGTCGGCAGGCCGGCGCACCGGTGCCCGCCGAGGCGAGAACACGGCTCGAGGGGGTCCATGAAGGAGCGGCTGGGGGGCTGGTCCTCCCTGGAACTTAAGCGCCACTGCGATGCGGGGCGCTTCTCTTTGCCGGGAGTGGCGGAAGCCTGTCCGACCATCCCTCCTCGTTGGGAGCACTAGCAGCTTCCTCTTTCAGGAGCGTGCTCTAGTTCCAGGGCAGGGCGGACGCATGTTAAACAACCTGTGAGAGGCCATCCACGTGCCGATGCAGCGCCTGTTCATCATCTCTCCGTCTCTGGCGCGCCTGATCTGGAAGGAGAGGGAAGGGGAGCGTGTGCGAGAAGGCTACTTCCCTGGCCAACAGCAACGCAGCACGTATGTCCAGATTGAGGAGACGCGGAGCAGCCTTATCCTTGAGGCGAATGGTGACGGAACTCCTGAGGAGTGGACAGATCTGCCTCCGGCCCATGCCCAGGCACTACTCGCGGTCAGTCAAGGTCAGGTAGAGTACATGCGGACCAGCCTCTCGATCGGCTCACACGAGATCCACATCCTTCATCTCGTCAGGCCCGGTCCCCTTGATCTGATCGCGCTGATGGCTGGACCGGAGGACGTGCAGGCCATGCCGCCGCTGGCCTGGTTTGGCCCGGAGGTAACGGAAGACCCTGCTTACCAAAGCCGCTCCATGGCTCGGAACGGAATGCCGTCAGCGCCTGAGGTGGAGATCACAGACGCAGCGCTCAACAGCCTGCTCGATACCCTGGAGGGCCGCATTGGAGCACACCAGCCGCAAGCAGCGGCTCCTCAGCGGGTTGCTCCTTCAGAACCTCCTGTGGCTGAGACCGAAGCGGACAATGAGCACGATCAGAATGATCTCACCATCGAAGACAGCGTCATTCGCGATCTTGCCCGTTCCTTGAGCCCTCGCCGCTAGCCGGCCCGACAAGCGCTCAAATCCGCTGTGGGGCGGGCGCCGCCCCTACGAAGCGGCTCTGATCAGACCGCCTTCAGATTAACGGCCGATTCCTTGCCGGAGCGGCGGTCAGCCTCGACCTCATAAGAGATCTTCTGGCCTTCCGCGAGGCCACGCAGGCCGGAGCGTTCAACCGCACTGATGTGCACGAACACGTCCTTGCCGCCATTGTCCGGCTGGATGAAGCCATAACCCTTCTGGTCGTTGAACCACTTCACCGTTCCTGTCGCCACGAAACTCTTCCCTCTGTTGGACCCCACTCAGCAAAGAGAGAATCTTAGCAGTCGGATGCGCAGAGTCGAGAGCAGCGTGTGTAGCCTCAACGACAGTGGGATCCACACAGAACTGCACCCTGTCAGCGTCAGCAAGGGGAGGGCGTAGGGCCGCCTATGAACGGGCAGCCTTGGCGTACGTCTTCACGAACTCTGCTGTGAGAGCACGCTGCCTCTCGTCAGTCAGGGGAATGGGATTGGCTCTGTTCCACGCCCGCTGCTCCCGTTGGACGAACCGTTTGCGCTTGCTCTCGATGTCCTGAGGAAGATGCACGGCCAAAGGCTCAAAGTTTCGACGCAGCTGAGCTTCGGTTCTCTTCCGGTACGAAAGGTTGGCCTCTGCAGAGACGGCTGCGGCTATGCCGTGCAGCGTTGGGTCTGGATGGCGGGCTTGTGCATCCTCCTCAATCTGACGGAACGCTCTTTGCTGAGCGGCATAGTGCTCCTTCAATCCAGGGGCATGCTCGAGCAGATAGGCCTCACGAGCCTCATCCCAGTCTTCTTGCCGCCCGCTGGTCGGAGGTGCCCGTCTGCCTGAATTGATCAGCATCGATAAAGGTCCTTAGATCTTGCCGTGGAGGTCTGCATCACGGACCTCAGGATGGCCAAGCCACTGCCGGGCCTCCTCCAAGCTGCCGAATGTGTGCTCCATCTCCGTAAACGGGGTGGGCCTTTCCTCTGGAGGCAGGTCGACCAGAAGCTCCGCTGCCCAGGTTGCGTTGTCAGTGTCGCCACTGCGCACCAGGCTGGCGATAATCACGCCATTGAGCAGGACATCATAGCTGCCAGGAGCAAGCCGGGAGAGGCTGTAGACCATGTTTATGCTGTTCTTTCCGTGTCTTTCGTTGCCATCGGTGCCTTCACGTCAGGATGGTTCTGGGCCAGCCGGTCCCGACCCCAGCCAAAGCTTCCCAAGTCTTGGCCATCTCCCGCAGTTGGTTGCGCTGAACGCCATCCGAAACCTGCCTAGCTCGGGAGCCAACAGGCACATGCACCAGCAGGTTACGAATTGGCCGCTATCGTAGTTATAGTCTGAGTTTCTTACCAGGCCTCCAAAGACAGAACCCCGCTCAGTTCTACCCTGGGCGGGGTTTCTCTGTGCTGCCGTTTACACGCGCCTTGGCAACAGGGGAAGCGCAATCGGTGTCCCCCGCTACGGAGCCTCGTCGTCCAGGGTTAAAGCCAGCTTTGAGCACAACCTGATAGTGCCGGACCTCGCCGTCCTCGACGTGGCCGCGGGTCTGGACGACTCTTCGAACCAGTGCAGGTTTCTCAACGTCTGGCTGGCCCGCTTGATCGCGGTCTGGATAGCATCCTCAATGCTGGTCTCAGAGGACCCAACAAGTTCAACCATTTTGTAGACGTGATCCGACATCGCCTGCTCCTGCTTATCATTCCGCGGGCACATAGAGCGCAACCCAGCGCCTGCCAGATTTCGGATACGTCATCAGCTGCCCTTTCCGGAACGCAGAACCTGCTCATAGGCATTCGGTTCGTTCCAGTGTTCCATAGCGCGTGTGGCCAGCAGGCGCCCTGACGTGATGATGCGCACACAGGAGATCCCCTGCATGTGGTCTGACTGGTGTGCACGGCACAGCTGTCGTTGTGGCGGTGCTGGACAGCACCCTTCTACTTCGCAAGGCTGAGTGAGCTTCGTACAGCCGTCTTGGTTTTGCTGCTGGTAAGCTCCTTCAGGAAGGTCGCAGCCCACCAGGATACGGTCACGTCCGTCAATGAGTGTAAATTCGGGTGCGGTTTGAGGTGGCCATTGGTCAGCTCGCCTGTGGGGTGATTGCCAGAGCCTGCGGGTTGATCATCGGTGTTGCGAGTTCGGTCATCCCTTCGATCTGCATGTAACGGTGCTGGAGCTGCCAGTCGTCATTGGCCTCCAGCAACACCGCCCCGATCAGGCGCTTGATGCTGTCCTCATTCGGGAAGATGCCCACCACATCAGCCCGCCGTTTGATCTCCTTGTTCAGGCGCTCCAGCGGGTTCGTGCTATGCAGCTTCGTGCGGTGCTGGGCCGGGAAGCTCATATAGGCCAGCGCGTCATCCAGGCTGTCGTCGACGAAGACCTTGAGCTTGGGCCAGCGGTTGTGGAGCTGGTCGGCAAAATGGCAGAGGCTGGCCCGGGCCGCCGCCTGATTGGGCTGCTGAAAGGCCTGACGCAGCCCGGCCGCCACCATGGTCTGGTGCGCCTTCGGCACGTAGGCGAGCGCATTCCGGGTCCAATGAACCCGGCACCTTTGCCAGGTGGCACCCAGCACCCGCCGGATGGCGGCCTTG
Source organism: Microvirga soli (assembly GCF_016734765.1). Lineage (GTDB taxonomy): Bacteria > Pseudomonadota > Alphaproteobacteria > Rhizobiales > Beijerinckiaceae > Microvirga > Microvirga soli. The sequence continues at coordinate 26,114 of NZ_JAERQE010000055.1, forward strand.
AGGCCCTCATGCGCATCCGAGATCACCAGCTTGATGCCGGTGAGCCCGCGCTTGACCAGATCCCGCAGGAAGTCGGTCCAGAAGATCTCCGCCTCGCTCGGACCGATATGCAGCCCGACGATCTCGCGCCGGCCCTCGGTGGTGACCGCAACAGCCACTATGACGGCTACCGAGACGACGCGCCCACCTTCCCGCACTTTGAGGTAAGTGGCATCGAGCCACAAATACGGCCATTCTCCGGTGAGCGGGCGCTGCAGGAAGCCGGTCACCCGCTCGTCGATGTCCTTGCAGAGCTTGGATA
>NZ_JAERQE010000056.1 GCF_016734765.1 Microvirga soli
CGCCGGCAGACGGTGGAGCATCCGTTTGGGACCATCAAAGCCTGGATGGGCAGTACGCACTTCCTGATGAAGACGCTCGAGAAGGTCAAAACCGAGATGAGCCTGCACGTGCTGGCTTACAACCTGAAGCGGATGATCAGCATTCTGGGTGCCGGGCCCCTGCTGAAGGCTCTGGCGGTCTGAACCCCATCATCCACCGATGCGCGCGATCATGGCTCTCGCAAAACAGCGATCAGCATCCTTGTTCAGCAAGCGCGTTTCCACACGGCCTCGGTCACTTCCGGACCTTAATTTCCGCCGTTAGCACTTGCCCAGTCGGTGCTTTCTCCGATGTGCCACAGCCTGCGAGGCAAGAACTTCAGACCTTGCGGCCTTTCTCCCGCTTGATCCTCTTGGGCATGTCCCAGGACGTGGAACCGAAGGCCGTCCGTCGTGCAGGATCGCGATCAGAGTTTCACGAAACAGGAATCGCGGAGCGTGACGTCCGGCGGGATGGCCGAGGCAAGGACAGCGCCCTGGAGGATCGTCGGCGGTGCACGGGTCGCAACCCGTCCAAGGGGCATCGGGCCTCACCGTAGGTCCAAACGTGGCACCGATAGCTGGAATCGTATTCGACGAAGACACTGGCATCGAATCCTTGAAGACCGGCTTCCCGCGCCGTTTCAACTGCCTCCCTCAAAGCCGCTGCAAAGACCCGTGTCCCGCCGAAGCGCTTGCCATCATACAGGATCCACCAATGCCCCTCTCGGCGGGCAACGACGTAGTCCAATGCGGACTTCCTCCCGCGAGAGGAGCCTGCCGAATCGGCTGCGTCCGTGTCCCATGATGTTCCGGGATGGAACCCGTCTCGCGAGCCATTCATCCGCACCTCCGATCAGCCAAGCGTCATGGCTCGCGGAAAGAACACCCTGCTCCGGCTTGGCTTGCAACCTTGTTGCCGAGTTCGGCGTGCACGGCAGCCCGGCGGGCGAAAGGCCAGAGGACACACAGTCGAGGCTGATCCTTTCGCAGGAATAGTTCGAAGCCGGATGGCCGTAGGTGCCGGAATGTTTGCCACACGACGCGGTGCAGTCCCGGTTGCAAATCCCGTAAGGCTGTTGCGGCCGGGCAAGGCCGTCACCAACCCGATCATGACATCGCCACCAACGGCCAGACCTCAAGGGCGCCGCGATAGATCATCTCGATCGCTACGTAGAGGATGACAGCGAGACCCACATAGGCGATCCAGTGATGTTTCTGGAGCAGTCTGGCAATGAAGCTGGCGGCGACCCCCATCAGGGCAATCGAAAGTCCCAGGCCAAAGACAAGGATGACCGGGTGGTCCTGCGCGGCACCCGCCACGGCGAGAACGTTGTCGAGCGACATGGACACGTCTGCCACCAGGATCTGCCAGGCCGCCTGCCCGAAGGTCTTGCGCGGGGCGTGCTCGGCGATCAGCCCGTCCTGGTCGAGGTCGCGGTCCTCCAGGGCTTCCTCGGCCTCAAGGTCCTTCTCGGCATGGCCGGCCCGCAGCTCGCGCCACATTTTCCAGCACACCCACAGGAGCAGGATGCCACCGGCCAGCAGCAGGCCGACGATCTGGAGAAGCTGGGTGGTGAGCAGAGCGAACACGATGCGCAGGACGGTGGCGGCGATGATGCCGACCAGGATGGCCTTGTTGCGCTGCTCCTTGGGCAGGCCAGCCGCCGCCAGGCCGATCACGACGGCATTGTCGCCAGCCAGCACCAGGTCGATCATGATCACCTGGAGGAAGGCCGATAGGGCCTCGGTCGTCAGAAGTTCGCTCATTCTGCATTCCTCCCGCTACGATCCGCTAAATGCGCCGCGATCGGTCTTTCCCAGTTTCGCGCTGTCTCAAGGGTCATCACGGTCGATGTACCCGGTGGTCTCGAACGCCTTAGACCCAGCGTCGGGTCACTTGGGCCACATCCGTCACGGGCGCAGTTGCACGACCCGGAGGTTGTTGGTCGTCCCTGCGGTCCCGAAGGGCACGCCCGCCACGACGACGATGAACTCAGGTGGCTCGGCCAAGCCTTCGGACAGTGCATGCACCTCGGCCTGTTCCACCATCTCTTCATAGGTGTGGATGTCCTCCGAGCGGACGCTGTGGGCACCCCACAGAAGGCACAGACGCCGCGCCACGTCCTTATCCGGGGTGATCGCCAGGATCGCCACATCCGGGCGGGTCCGGGCGATGCGGCTCGCGGTGGTTCCGCTCGAGGTGTACGCGACGATGCAGGGGGCGTGGATCGCCTGGGCTAGATCGGCCGCCGCGCTGGCCACGGCATGTGGCGGACTTTCCTCGATCTCTGCCCTGAGAGCCGTGACGATGGAGCGGTAGGCCTTGTCCTGCTCGGTCTTGCTGATGATGCGGTCCATCATGGCGACTGCCTCGACCGGATATTGGCCTGCGGCGGACTCGGCCGACAGCATCACGGCATCAGCCCCGTCATAGATCGCCGTCGCCACATCGGAAGCCTCGGCCCGGGTCGGCGTCGGGGCACCGACCATCGAGTCGAGCATCTGGGTTGCGATGATCACGGGTTTCACCGCCAGACGGCAGAGGCGCACCAGTTCCTTCTGACGTCCGGGAACTTCTTCCGGCGGGATCTCGACACCAAGATCGCCGCGGGCGACCATGACCGCGTCGGACAGGCGGACGATGTCCTCGATTTGATCAAGCGCTGAAGGCTTCTCGATCTTGGCCAAAAGGCCCGCCCGCTCGCCGATCAGGCCGCGGGCCTCGATCATGTCGGATGGACGCTGAACGAATGACAAGGCAATCCAGTCGACGCCGAGTTCAAGTCCGAAAGCGAGGTCGGCCCGGTCCTTTGCGGTCAAAGGCGACAGGTCCAGCACCGTGCTTGGTAGGTTGACGCCCTTGCGATTGCTGATTTTGCCAGCCGTCACGACCCTGGCCTCGATGGAGTCGTTGCCGAGTCCCGTCACCCTGACCCGAACCCGGCCATCATCGATGAGCAGGTCCTGCCCCGGGAGGATGGCCTCGAAGATCTCCGGATGGGGAAGAGGGATCGAGGTCCGATCGCCGTCCTTGCCTTCAAGGACGAACCGGATCGTCTCGCCCTCAGACAGGGCCAATGCGCCGTCCCGGAGCGTGCCGATCCTGATCTTCGGACCTTGCAGGTCCTGGAGGATGCCGATGGGTCGGCCGACGTCCTTCTCGAGCGCCCGGATCGCGGCGTGGACAGCGGCATGATCCTGGTGGGTTCCGTGGCTGAAGTTCAGCCGGAATGTGTCAACTCCGGCAAGGAAGAGCTCCCGCAGCTTGTCGGGCGAAGCGCTCGCCGGACCGACGGTCGCGACGATCTTGGCATGACGTTGTCGGCGCATGGTTCAGTCGGCGTGTCTCGCCGCCTCCTCGGTGATAAGTATCGCGCGGAAGTCATTGACGTTGGTGAGGGTCGGACCGGTCACGATGCCGTCGCCAAGTGACTCGAAGAAGCTGTGGCCATCGTTCTCGGCAAGGCTCTTCTTCACACTGATCCCCATTGCCCAGGCACGATCGATGCTGTCCGACGCGAGGTAGGCCCCGGCAATCTCCTCAAGGCCGTCAACGCCGTCAGTATCCCCCGCGAGGGCATGGATTCCGGGGTGCCCGTCGAGGGTCGCGGCGAGCGACAGCAGGAACTCGACATTGCGCCCGCCGCGCCCTTGTCCCCGCACTGTGACGGTGGTCTCGCCGCCGGACAGGAGCACGCACGGTGGGGTGAAGGGCTGACCTCTTCGCGCCGCTTGCAGCGCAATGCCGGCCAGGACCTTGCCGACATCCCGGGCTTCCCCCTCGATGGCATCTCCGAGGATATGGGAGGCAAGACCGTGCTGGGCCGCCACCTTGGCCGCAGCTTCCAGGGCCATCTGGGGCGTGGCGATCATCCGGACGTCCGCTTGCATGAGGCGCTTGTCCCCCGGCTTGATCGTCTCGCCCCGGCCGCTGGTGAGGACTTCCAACACCGCTGGAGCCGGGTCGATCCCGTAACGATCCAGGATCTCCAGTGCATCCGCACAGGTGGTTGGATCCGGCACGGTCGGGCCGGAGGCGATGTTGATCGGGTCGTCACCGGGAACGTCGGAGACCAGGAGCGTCACGACCGTCGCGGGGTGGCACGCCGCCGCCAGCCGCCCGCCCTTGATGGCGGACAGATGTCGGCGGACGCAGTTCATCTCGCCGATGGTCGCGCCGGAGCGCAGCAAGGCCTTGTTCACCTCCTGCTTGTCCTCGAGCGTCAGGCCGTCGATCGGCAGCGGCAGGAGCGCCGACCCGCCGCCCGAGATCAGGCACAGCACCAGATCATCGGGCGAGAGATCAGAGACAAGGCTCATGATCTCCCGGGATGCCTCAAGGCCTGCGGTGTCCGGCACCGGATGGGCCGCCTCTCGGACCTGGATGCGGGACGTCGGCACGGCATGACCGTACCGAGTCACGACAAGCCCCGTGAGATCGCCCGCCCATTGCTGCTCCACCGCCCGCGCCATTGAAGCCGCCGCCTTGCCGGCCCCGATGACGATGGTGCGCCCCTGCGGCGGCTCCGGCAGGTTCGGAGGCACGCAGTGAGCCGGGTCGGCCGCCGCGATGGCGGCCTCGAACAACGATTGCAGGAATGCGCGGGGCTGGGCCATCGGCGTCACCTGTCCTTACGCATTGTCGCCTTGGATAGCCGCGATGACGGCATCGGTGACCTGACGGGTCGTGGCTTGGCCGCCGAGGTCGGGCGTATGCAGCGATGGATCGGCCGTCACGCGCTCGATCGCCCGCATCAGGCGTTCGGCCGCTGGCTTCTCGCCCAGATGCTCCAGCATCATCGTTGCCGTCCAGAAGGTGCCGACGGGATTGGCGATGCCCTTGCCGGTGATATCGAAGGCCGAGCCATGGATCGGCTCGAACATGGACGGGAAATGCCGTTCCGGATTGAGGTTCGCGGTCGGCGCGATGCCGAGCGAACCCGCAAGAGCCGCGGCCAGATCCGACAGGATGTCCGCATGCAGGTTGGTTGCCACGATGGTGTCAAGCGTCTGCGGCTTCAGGGTCATGCGCATGGTCATGGCGTCGACGAGCATCTTGTCCCAGGTGACGTCGGGATAGTCCTGTGCCACCTCGGCGGCGATCTCATCCCACATGACCATGCCATGCCGCTGCGCATTCGACTTGGTCACTACGGTGAGAAGCTTGCGCGGCCGCGAGCTCGCGAGCTCGAATGCAAACCGCATGATGCGGGTGACGCCGGCGCGGGTGAAGATCGTGACCTCGGTCGCAACCTCCTCCGGAAAGCCCCGGTGGGAGCGGCCGCCCTGGCCGGCATACTCGCCCTCGGAGTTCTCGCGCACAATCACCCAGTCGAGATCCTTCGCCTCCACGTTGCGCAACGGGCCCTGGATGCCCGGCAGGATTCGGGTCGGACGCACGTTCGCGTATTGATCAAAGGGCTGGCAGATGGCGAGGCGCAGCCCCCAAAGGGTGATGTGGTCTGGCACGTCGGGCGCGCCGACGGCGCCGAAATAGATGGCATCGAACTTCTTCAGGGTCTCGCGACCATCCTCCGGCATCATGATGCCGTGTTTCTTGTAGTAGTCGGACCCCCAGTCAAAGCTCTCGAAGTCGAGCTTGAAGCCTCCGTCCCGCTCGGCAAGGGCCTGGAGGACCTCAACGCCAGCGGCGATGACTTCCTTGCCGATGCCATCGCCAGGGACCGCTGCGATTTTGTAGCTGTTCATTGTCTCGTCCTCTTCGCTGTGACCGCTGACATGCGGCGGTCAGGATTTGAGTTCGCCTTTGTGCTTCGCCCCCTAGCCGAGGGCGTCGACCACGGCCTTGCCTGCGGTTTCGGTTCCGGCATTGCCGCCGAGATCGCGCGTGCGCAGGGTTCGCTCACTCAGCACGTCCTCGATCGCCTGAACGATGGCCGCGGCCGCTTCGCCCTCGCCGAGATGCTCCAGCATCATGGCCCCGGCCCAGATCTGGCCGATCGGGTTTGCGATCCCCTGCCCTGCAATGTCCGGAGCCGACCCGTGGACCGGCTCGAAGAGAGACGGGAAGTCACTGTTGGGATTGATGTTACCGGACGGCGCAATGCCGATGGTGCCCGTGCAGGCTGGCCCCAGGTCAGAGAGTATGTCGCCGAACAGGTTCGAGGCCACGACCACGTCGAACCAGTCGGGATGGAGCACGAAGTGGGCGGTCAGAATGTCGATGTGGTACTTGTCCCACTTCACGTCCGGGTAGCTCTTGGCCATCTCCTCCACGCGTTCGTCCCAATAGGGCATGGTGATGGAGATGCCGTTCGACTTCGTGGCCGAGGTCAGGTGCTTCTTGGGCCGCTTCTGCGCGAGGTCGAAGGCGAATTGCAGCACGCGATCGACACCAATGCGCGTCATCACGGTTTCCTGGATAACCACCTCGCGCTCGGTGCCCGGGAACATCTTGCCGCCGATGGAGGAGTACTCGCCCTCGGTGTTCTCGCGCACGACCCAGAAGTCGATGTCGCCGGGCTTACGGTTGGCGAGCGGCGTTGGCACGCCAGGCATGAGGCGCACGGGCCGCAGGTTGATGTACTGATCGAACTCGCGCCGGAATTGGAGAAGCGAGCCCCAAAGGGAGATATGATCTGGGATCTTCTCCGGCCAGCCGACCGCGCCGAAGAAGATGGCGTCGTGGGAGCCGATCTGCTCCTTCCAGTCCTCCGGCAGCATGCGCCCGTGCTTGGCATAGTAGTCGTAGGACGAAAAGTCGAAGTGGTCGAGTTGCAGGTCGAAGCCGAACTTCTTGGCAGCGGCTTCCAGGACACGCACGCCTTCAGGCGTCGTTTCCTTGCCAATGCCATCGCCGGGGATGACCGCCAGCCGATACCGCTTCTTATGATCCTGTGCCATGTGAGGTCCTGTTCGTCAGTAAAGCGTGCCTGCAAGGCCGATATGGGATTGCACGGTCGCGGCTGATGCTTGAAATCGCCGCGGCCGCGATCCGTTAAGGGCGCCGACCACGCGGTTGTCAGTTGCTACTGCTGCCCCGTCACGCCTGCGCCCTTGATGATCGGGACCCATTTGTCGATTTCCGAGCTGACGAGTTGGGCGAGAGCCTCGGGCGTCTGGCCAGCCTCGTCCGGGAGCTCGGCACCGAGGTCGAGGAGACGCTTGCGTGTGGTCTCGTCCTTGAGGGCGGCCTTGGCGGCGGCATTCAACTTCGTGACGATGTCCTTGGGTGTGCCCTTCGGGGCGAAGAGCGCGTTCCAGCCCGTCGCCTGAAACTGCGGCAGCCCCTGCTCTGCCGATGTCGGCACATCAGGGACGACCGGAAGGCGGTTCTGGACCGCGACGACCAGTCCGTTGGCCTGCTTGCCCTGGACAGTCGGCACGATAGCGACGGTCTGGTCGCAGACGTAATCGACTTGGCCACCGAGCAATGCATTCAGGGCCGGACCCGAGCCGCGGAATGGCACGTGCTGCGGCTTCACGCCCAGAAGGGATTCCAGGAACAGGCACGTCAGGTGCGAGGTCGAGCCGACACCGCCCGAGCCATAGTTCATCTTGGCAGCGTTAGCCTTCAGGTAGGCGATGAATTCCTTGAAGTCCTTGACCGGCAGATCCTTCTTGGCGACCACAAGCATCGGCGTCGACGCCGAGTTCATGATCGGCTCGAAATCGGTGCGTGGGTCATAGGCCAGCTTAGGATAGAGGCCGACGCTCGCCGCTTGCGTTCCCAGGTTGCCCATCAGGATCGTGTAGCCATCGGGCTCAGCCTTGGCGACCCGGGTGACGCCAACGGTACCACCGGCGCCGGTGACGTTCTCGACCACGAGCTGCTGACCAAGGGTGCGGCCCATGTGATCGGCCATGAAGCGGGCCACCACGTCGGTGGTTCCGCCGGCGGTGAACGGAACCACCAGAGTGATGGGACGCGTCGGATATGTGCCCTGTGCCTGTGCGGCTGTCGCAACGAAGCCGAGAGCCGCGGCGAGAGTGAAGAGAGTTCGTTTCATGTGCATTTCCTTCCCTAGTTGATTGGTGCTGTCGGAATACTGGCGCCGCACACGCGCCACTCGCTACTCAACAAAGACCTCGTCCCGTCCCTTCCGGATCGTCGGAAGGAGTGCGAGGCCGAGGATGACAAGCGCCACCGCGAGCAGACCGGCGCTGATAGGATGATCGAGGAATGTCATCATGTCGCCGCGCGAGATGAGGAGCGCCCGGCGCAGGTTCTCCTCCATCAGCTTGCCGAGCACGAAGCCAAGGAGCATCGGAGCCGGCTCGAAGCCGAACTTGATCAGGGCATAGCCGACGATCCCGAAGAAACCGATGAACATGACGTCGGTCGGCAGCGAGTTGATCGAGTAGATGCCGATGCAGCAGAACATCAGGATCGCCGGGAACATCAGGCGATAAGGTACCTTCAGCAGACGAACCCAGAGGCCCACCAGCGGCAGGTTGATGATGAGCAGCAGCAGGTTGCCGATCCACATGGAAGCGATCATGCCCCAGAACAGGCTCGGGTTCTTGGTCATCACCTGAGGCCCAGGGATGATGCCGTGGATGGTCATGGCGCCGACCATCAGGGCCATCACGGCATTCGGCGGGATGCCAAGCGTCAGCAGCGGAATGAACGAGGTCTGCGCGCCGGCATTGTTGGCGCTCTCAGGACCTGCCACGCCCTCAATGGCGCCGCGGCCGAAGCGACTTGGATCCTTGGCGAGCTTCTTCTCGACCGTATAGGCGGCGAAGGGGCCAAGCACCGCGCCGTTGCCAGGGAGAATGCCGAGTGTTGCTCCGATCAGGGTGCCGCGCAGCACCGGCTTGTAGGATTGCTTGAAGTCGTCCTTGTTCGGCAGCAGGCGGCCGATGGCTTTGTGCACGACGTCCCGGTGCTCGGTGTGGTCGAGATTGCGCATGATCTCGGCAACGCCGAAGATGCCCATGGCGAGCACCGCGAAATCGATGCCGTCGGCCAGGAACGGCAGGCCGAAGGTCATGCGCTCCTCGCCGGTCTCGAGATCCGTGCCGACGGTGGAGAGCAGCACGCCCACGAGGATCATGGCCACAGCTCGGAGGATCGAGCCGCGTGCCAGCACGACGGCGAAGACGAGGCCCATCAGCATCAGCGAGAAATATTCTGCTGGACCGAACACCAGGGCGAGGCCAGTGAGCGGAGCGCCCAGCGCTGCGATGACCAAGGTGGCCACAGTGCCGGCGAAGAACGAGCCGATGGCGGCAATACCCAGCGCCACGCCGGCGCGGCCCTGGCGGGCCATCTGGTGGCCGTCGAGCGCCGTCACCACGGAGGTGGCTTCGCCGGGAATGTTGACGAGGATGGCCGTGGTCGAGCCGCCGTACTGAGCGCCGTAATAGATGCCCGCCAACATGATGAGCGCGCCGGTCGGGTCGAGCCCGAAAGTGATGGGCAGCAGCATGGCAATGGTAGCAATGGGGCCGACGCCAGGCAGCACGCCGATAAGGGTGCCAACAAGGCAGCCCAGGAAGGCGAGGCCCAGGTTCTGAAGCGAGAGGGCGACGCCAAAGCCGAGACTTAGGTTGGAGATAAGGTCACCCATCAGATCCTCCCGCTGTGATCAGTCACATCGACTTGGACCGTCCTCCGCCTGCGGCGGCTGGAAAGGAAGACGATAAGGGCCGCGGCAGCCATAATGATGGCTGTCGCCCGCAGCACCGCCTTCTGCGACCAGTCGGCGGGGAAGAGGCCCGTGAGCGCCTGCGGAAAGACCGGGATCGGCAGGTTGAGCAGATCGCCGAACAGCACCATGCAGAAGGGAGTCAGGCTGAGCGCGAGGATCACGAGGTCCCGCAGGCGCGCCTCGGGAGTGGCAAAGCCGCCGATGATGATGGCCAGCGGACCCGCGAACAGCAGGCCCAGGCCTGGGGTGGTCAAGCCGCCGAAGACAAAGGGGCGGATGGTGATGGCAAAGGCCAGGATGCCACCGATGACGAAGACCGGCCCGCGCAGGCTCCAGCGTTCCAGGGCATCACCGTCCTTCCGAAACGCCGGGATGACCAGGGCCAGGCCACACAGCCCGACGGCGTAAGCCAGCCAGCGCGGCAGGAGAGCGGGACCCATGGCCCCAAGCGTCCCTTGCTCAAGATCACGGGTAAGCCACAACGCCAAGGCGGCTAGAAGCACGAGGGTCGCTCCGGCGACCAAGTTCTGGGGTCCTCGTACAAGGCCAAAGCTCGAGCGGGCTGAGTGACCTCTCTGAAGCCCGGCCGTCGGTGTATTCACCGTCGGATCCATGCGCGTTCCTCCTGAAAATGCCGTTGCTTCTCGTGAGCACCTGGTTCGCTGCGGTGAAAGTCACAGCTTCCATGGAAGTTAGCATGCATTAAGGGATGCCAGGAGAAGATCGACCTGTCAACCTTGCATTCATACTTGCATGGAAGTGATTAGGTATGGCAGAATGAAGCAGGAGGGCACGTGGTGAACAAGCTGCACATGCGGGCGAAGCAGGAGCCCGAAAAGAAACCGTCGCTGGTCGAGGACGCCTACAAGGCGCTCAAGGACGCCATCCGCAACAATGTCTTTCCGCCCGGCTACCAGGGCTCGGAGCAAGAGATTGCCTTGCGCCTCGGCATGAGCCGGACGCCCGTTCACGAAGCCATTATCCGGCTTCAGGAGGATGGCCTGGTCCGCGTGCTCTCAAAGAGAGGCGTTACGGTTTGCCCGCTCGCTCCGGAGGACATCCGCGAGATCTACGAGGTGATTATCGCAATCGAGGCCATGGCGGCCGAGCTGCTTGCCTCCTTGCCTGACGGGGAACGGCACCTCGTGGCCGACGAGCTCGAGGAAGCGACATCAGACATGGAACAGGCCCTCCGCAACGATGACCTCCTCGCGTGGGCTGCCGCGGACGACCTGTTCCACCGGACCTTGGTGGAGCGCTGTCGCAACAGCCGGCTTCGTAGGATCGCCCAGACAGTGACCGACCAAGCCCACCGGGCGCGGATGCTAACGCTCAGACTTCGACCCAAGCCGACCGGCTCGGTTGCCGCCCACAGGGATATCATCGCCGCGATCCGGAAGGGGAAAGCCGCCGAGGCCCACCAACAGGCCCGCCAACACCGCATCGGCGCTCGCGATGAACTCGTTCCACTGATCATGAGCGTCGGCATCAAGCATCTGTGACGCATCCACTCGAAAGGAAGACAGCTCCATGGAGATCCACATTGCAGGGACATTCCCGACGAAGCGAGCTTCGGCCGATGCGTTCACGGGAACCGTTTGGCATGACCCCATCATCGACGCCCCTCCTCCGGCACGCATCCGCGCGAACCGTGTGACCTTCGAGCCTGGTGCCCGAACGGCATGGCACACCCACCCACTTGGACAGACCCTTCACGTGATCCTGGGTGTTGGGCGCGTGCAAACCTGGGGCGGAGTGGTCAGGGAGATCAAGGCTGGCGACACGGTATGGATCCCACCGGGCGAGAAGCACTGGCACGGGGCAGCACCCCAAACCGGCATGGTTCATATTGCCATGCAGGAGGCCCTGGATGGTTCCCATGTCACTTGGCTGGAGCACGTGACGGACGAGCAGTACGGCGTGCAACCTGACGCCTAGGTTGGCTGGGAACGCAGTGAAGGTCGTGGCCTGCCACTGAGCATCGATCATGCCGTCTCCTGACTCTTGCACTGACGCGCCAGAAGCTGCCGTTCCGCTCGCGCACGTTGTCCGCGCAGGAGTATTAGCTCGGCGGCGTGAAGGGATCAGACGTGACCCGGAGGGATTGGTGGTGATGCTCAGCCTCCTCTCGAACTCGGCCCAGATCCTCAGGGCCAGCCCTCACTACGTCCTCAGGTGGCGCTCGTTTGAGAGCAGACCTTGTGCTGACCCCGCCATTCCATGCCGGAGTGGACAGCCGTCGCCGCCCATGTAACGGCTCAGACCCATGTTGTTGTTCATCCTCTCCCTGTGTGGGTTCTCGGGTGCACTCGCGACCCGGCTTCTCGACCCGCTCATCACAACCATCGCGTCGGATTTCGCCACGTCCGTGGGCGTCGTGGCTATCCTGTCCTCGGCGTTTGCGCTGCCCTTCGGTCTGAGCCAGCCGTTTCTCGGCCCGACAGGGGACGCCTTCGGCAAGGCTTTGGTGGTCAAGGTGGCCGTGGCGACCCTGGCCTTGTGCCTGCTCGCTTCCGCCCTGGCACCCGACCTGACCGTGCTGTTCATCACCCGGGTTCTCGGAGGCATAGCAGCGGGTGGGATCATGCCGGTGTGTATGGCGATGATCGGGGACAGCTTCCCGCTTGCTGTCCGGCAGGTGGCGATGAGCCGCTACATTGGAGCGACGTTGATCGGGCAGATCGTCGGGGTCAGCATCGGGGGAATGATTGCTGAATGGATCGGCTGGCGCGGCGTTTTCGGGTGTGCCGCCGTTCTGACCGTGATCGCGGCTGGAGCGGCGATGATGATGTTGCCCAAGCCGAATGGTCAAAGGGCAGCGCCGCCGAGCCTTGCCGAAGCCGTTGACCGCTATCGCATGGTGCTGCGTAACCCTCGATCCTTTGTGTGCTTTTCGATCGTCTTTCTGGAAGGTCTCGCGATCTATGGCATCATGCCCTACATCGGTGAGCTCCTGCGCTCGCGCGGAGCCGGCGGGTTGCGCGAGGCTGGGTTTGTGATCGGCGGCCTTGGGATCGGAGGCCTCTTGTATGCCTTTGTTGTGCCGCTCATCCTGAGGTTTGCGAAGCGGCCTGCGATGATGGTTGCAGGCGGGAGCATTGCCGCCATGGCGCTGGCGACCGTCGGACTGGACGTGAGCTGGGCCACGCAGATGGCCTCAATGGTGGGGCTCGGGTTCGGCTTCTTCCTGCTGCACAATTCGGTGCAGACTGAGGTTACGGAACTGGCGCCCAGCGCGAGGGCATCGGCATTCTCTCTGCACGCCTTCAGCTTCTTCATGGGTCAAGCGATCGGACCTATTGCGTACGGGGCAGCATTGCCGATGTTCGGGGCAGCAGCCAGTAGCGCCGGAGGCGCTGTGATCCTAGCCGTTACGGGCGTGGCAGCCAGCAAGCTCCTCGGATCGCCCCTGGGCCGTTCGGCTTAGGAGGGACCAGGAAGCCAAAGCCTTCCCCGCCCTCAAAGTCAGTGCCACACGCAAGCCCAAAGGTCGCCCGGGCCACCAGACAAATATCTGGCGTTGTTATGGTCGCAATTACATTGCTCCTGCTCGCGGAGCAGTTCTCTCGCTGAAAGTGCAGGTGCTGAACTCAAGGCTCGCCATCGTCCGCAGTGGGTCAAACCAAGAAATTGAGCAGACGGAATGAACGTCTGCTCACCGCGGAAAGGCAGACATCCGAGTTACTTCCGCCTCGTGCCATTTTCCGACATTCCGAGCCCAGAGGCATTTTGAAAGGCGGGGCAGAATAAGGCCACGCCTGCACCCAGTCGAACCAGTTCAGCTCGTCCCGGTATTGGGGCAACGCTAGCGCTGGGCGATCTGCCGTGGCTCGGCATGATCGACGTGGATCACACCATTGTTGCCATAGCTGTTGACACCACTGACCTCTGGGCGCGAGCGCAGGTATGTCACAACGGCCTGCCGGTTCCCCTTGACCTTGAAGTCCACCGCCTGGCAGGCGCCATGCAGCTTATGGCGCACACTGCCGCGGCTGTGGTTACCCGTGTGCAGCTCGGTCGTCGACACCAGCGTCACGGCACCGAAACGTGTTTCGACGTCCCTCAGCACGGTTCGCAAACCAGCCGGCAGGCAGTCCATTGGCACTATGGGTGCTCCAGCAGACACGACCTGAGCAGCAGGTGCCGCTTCCGACATCTGTTTGGCCGGGGCGGCTGTGCTCGCTGTTTGCTCCATGATTGGAAGTGGCGGCGGGTCAACCCACACCCGGCGGGCGCTGGAGGTGTTCGCCGCAACGGCGTTTGGCTTGACGAACTTGCCCGGCTTGGGCGGAAGCACGACGGCAGCCTGCACGGTCTCCCGCTCCGCATGAGCGGGACCGGCTTGGAGAAACAAGGCTGATCCGCTTACCAGAGTGCCCAACACCAGCAAGGCACTGAGAACACGGGCGGCGGTCTCAACCCTGTCCGGCGGATCCGCGGGCCTGAAGTGATTCGCAGGTCGACGTGTGCGGTTGCGCATGGTGAGGGTCCGGATCATCACATCAACTCAGTCGCATTCATGCACGACGCGGGACACGACCTTGCCCCGTGGCGTGCGATGCTTCTGCACCTCCAGGTAGCAGTTCTCAGCCAGCTCAAGGTTCTGTCCATTGTGCAGGCCCTCCTCGCCGTCATGGCTCTCCACAAAAGCGATCTGCATCGGTGCCTCAGGTCTGGCACCTGCCTGAGGCGCTGCAAAAGCTGCATGGCTGATCACGAGGGTGGCTCCAATAGTCAAAACAGCGACGCCTCTCAGGAAGGGAGCGGGGATGCGGATCATGATAGGCTCTCAGGAAGCTGGAGGTGGAGGCCTGCCGCGTGAGCAGGTTGGATATCTTTAACGCGCAATATAATGCCGCGCAACTATACTAACGGGCTATTCAGTGGTACGTTAATGAACATCATTGCTCCAGGAGTACCCCTTGGCCAAATCGCAGCCGCTCGTGCCCGACACCCTCGAAGACACCCTCAAGCTCGACCGACAGCTTTGCTTTGCTGCCTATTCCGTGTCGCAGGCCTTCAACCGCGTGTACAAGCCGGGGCTGGACCAGATCGGCCTCACCTACCCGCAGTACCTTGTGCTGCTGGTGCTGTGGGAGCAGGACGATCAGATGATGAAGCACATCGGCGAGCGGCTTCATCTCGACTCCGGCACGTTGACCCCGCTGCTCAAGCGGCTGGAAGTTGCCGGTATTGTGCGCCGGCAGCGCGATCCGCAGGACGAGCGTCAGGTGCGGATTATTCTCACGCCGAAGGGACACAGCCTCAAAGAGCAAGCCGCCAAGGCGCGGCACAACGTGGTCTGCGCCAGTGGCCGCTCCGCTCAGGAGATCCAGGCGCTCAGGGACGATCTCATCCGCCTGCGCGACAGTCTGAACGGCTTTCTGGAATAGTTGTCTCAGCCGTCTCAGCCCACTGGCGGGACAAAGCTGCAGAACTGGAGCTGCAACTGATCGTTTGACAGATCACCAAGCCGAGTACTTGCGCGCCTCCGGCGCAGCCAGCGAACGGCAACAGGTCTATCGCGTCGGCCTCGTGGACAATAGGCTAATGCGGCCCAGTCGCCTCCCGTTATATCTGCTTTCCTGCTGGATCAACCTAGGATCTGTACAGGCTCACGTCCTTCAAACGCAGCAGCACCTCATTGCAGGTCTTGCGGTCAAGCTGCGCTGGTCGCCTGCGACAGGTTGGCATTGAACGAATGGACCATATACAATTGCGCATCATTCATTTACACGCAAACGAATGGTGAAGAAACTAGGCCTGGACTGCGCAGTAGCGCACGAGTGTAATCACCCCCAAGCCTCTCCGTTGAGACAGGTTTCGCCCTGCACAGCCTGACATTCTGGAGTGACTTTTGAAACGCTTTTACTTTGACCTGTTCGACGGGAGTGACGTCTCACGCGATGAAGTGGGCACAACCTTTGATGATCACAAACAAGCGCAGAACGCCGCTGCCGAAAGCCTGCTCGAGATCATGAGATCGCGAAGGACTAAAGGTGATGCCTCCGAGTTGGTGTTCCTGGTCCGTGACGCCTCTGACATGGCTGCTTTTGCGGTGAGGCTGTCACTGGTAGTGTCAACTTGACGCCTGATCGGCACTGCCGCCGCACGTGCAGCTCCAAGCCAGTCCGAGTCAGCCGACGAAGGCAGTACCACTCGCATCGCGCCAGGAATTGAAAGCGCGATTGTGGACCGCGCGATACGCACTGGCAGAAAGACGGTGACGGCGGAGTTGGAAGTGGTTGTGGATCGGAGAATGGGTGGCGAGAAACTGCCGGGCATGGCGGGCTGACTTGAACCGCCGCATTTAGCGTTCCCGTCGTCGGGTCGGTTGGTGCGACACCTCACAGCGGTTGTTCAAGCATCGGCTCTGGCGATGCTCGACACTTGGCAGGATCTCACGTTTTGCGGCGCTATAGGATCCGAGTTTATCGGTCACGATGACTCTCGGCACGTAGCACAGGCCCTTCACCAGCTTGCGAAAGAAGCGCTTGGCCGCCTTGGTGTTGCGGCGGCTCTGCACCAGCGCATCGAGCGCGTTGCCATGCTGATCAACAGCCCGCCAGAGGTAGTGCAATTTGCCCCGAATGCGGACAAATAACCCATCTAGAAACCATTTGTCACCGCGCTTCGGCCGCTGCCTCTTGAGGCTCTTGGCGTACCTCCGTCCGAAGCGCAGTCTCCACTCATGGATGGTCTCGTAGCTCACCACGATGCCTCGCGCCGCGAGGGTCAACTCTACCTCCCGCAAGCTCAGGCTGAAGCAGTGATACAGCCAGACCGCCTGATTGATGATCTCAGCCGGAAAGCGGAAGCCGCAGTAGGGTTGAATGTCGTGCTCATACCCGGCACCCTGCCACAGGCCCCGAGCTGTTACCAACCTGACAGTACCCTCTGGGCCTTATGGGCCTGCACGCCGGCCATAGGGCTGAAGCCTGAGCCGCCGCAGGCCCAGCAGTAAGTTATTCTTGGTCAGCCTCATTCTGCTGTGAATGTATGTGGCAACAGGCGCTTAAAGGTCGTCCGCAACCTTCGATAACACTCGCAGGAGCTTTGTTCGAGTTTGACGCAGTCGGCTATGGTGATCCCGCCCCTCACCTGTTGGATCACTCCGGCGGCCTGGAGTTTCCCCATGATGGCTGTTACTGTCGAGCGCTGAACGCCGAGACGCTCCGCCAGAACCTCATGGGTAAGTAGCAGCACCGGTTGATCGGTTCTGTGACGGGTGCTCAGAATCAAGCGGCACAGGCGCTGTTCAACACTGTGAACCGCATTGCACGCGACTGATTGGAGAATGCGCGCCTGCATGGCTTCAGCGAAGCGGTTCATCAGCCGTGCGATCAGGGGACGTGCTTGGATTGCCGCTTGGAGCTGATCCATTGATATTCGGGAGCTGGTTCCTGCCATCTGGACAACGTAGTTCCCGAAGGCCTGGCGCGTGACCGATGCCGGAATCAGACCTACCACACCTTCCCGACCGCAGACCGCCATCTCAGCCGCGCTGCCATTCTCCATCACGGAAACCAGTGAAATCACGGCATCATGCGGGAAAAAGGCATGGTGCAGTACTTCACCTGCCTCGCAGATGATCTGCCCTCGTCTCAGGCTGACCATCTCAAGATGAGGTTTAAGGTAGATGAGATCATCCTGCTCCAGGGCGAACAGGAGCCGGTTGGCGTGATGTTGCGCTCGTCTCAGGCGATGTCCCATCTCAGATATAAATTAGTGGTTGAAAGATCTATTTGCTTTACGTTATGATGTCACTTGTCCAACCTTAAGCATTACCTGTGAAGTGAAAGGTGTCTTGGTGTTAGACGAACTAAGATATGGACGTCGGCGAACTGCATCGCCTTACTCGGATAGGCAGCTGTTCTCGCCACTCTCTGAATTCTGTAACTTAGGAACGGCACCTGGTGGGACAGTTGCCGACTGTATAAGCCAGCATCGCGAATAGGCGGGGAGTTCATGCATACGCGAATTGAGATGGGCGATCTCGCCACTCCAGCGGAGCAGTTCGCATTCTGGCGTGAGATCGTTTGTGAGACTTGGTTCGGGCTGTGGGCAGAGCGAACTGGGTCAGGCCCGTTCCAAGCGACGATCGAGCTGCATGGGATCAGTGACGTACAAATGGCCCGAGCCCATCTGCCGGAGCATCGCATGGGCCGCAGCGGGTCTGAGATCGCCCGCCTCTCACAAACGGCGTATTGCCTGCATCACCTGCACGAAGGGGCTGTGCATGGAGTTTATCGAGGAGTGGAGTACGAAGCTGGTCCTGGGGATCTCTTGCTGTTCGACACGGCAGAACAGTGTGACAGCTTCGTGATTTCGCAACCTGTCAAGGCAACGATCCTTCATGTTCCTCGCCATCTCATTGATGAGCAACTCACTGCCCTAAATCGGACCCAGGTTCGTGTGAATGGCCATGATGGAGTGGGAGCTCTGCTCACAGGCTATATGGCCCTACTGTCACAGACGGTCTCCACCTTGCCGTCAGAGGCGATGAGCACGGCGAGTTCGGTCTTGTGTGATCTGGCTGTGGCGGCATTCCGACCAACCGCACCAGTCGATCCCGATCAGAGTGGAATTCGCCACGTACGGCTTACGGCCGCCCGCCAGTTCATCACGAACAATCTGGCCGATCCGGAGCTGAGTATCGGCAAGGTTGCGGCACATCTGAAGGTCTCGCGGCGCTATGTGCAGAAGCTGTTCGAAGGCACCGGGAGCACATTTAGCGAGACGCTCGTGTCGGCGCGATTGGATGCGTGCTACCGCGCTTTAACTGACTCTTGGCAGAGCAGGCGCACCATCGCCGAGATAGCATTTGCCCATGGGTTCAACGATCTCTCCTGGTTCCATCGGTGCTACAAGCAGCGCTGGAGTGAGACACCCGGCGACACCCGAGCACGCACCTGCGGACCTTATTGAGGCATTCAGAACAACAATCCCAAGCCTCTGTGCCAAGCCTGTAGGGTTGCCGCTTGCTATGTTCACAGCAGAGGTCTGACGAAGGATATCCCCGTACGGAAAGTCGGCTCAGGGTCAACCTTTCACCTTCCGATCGCCCAACGAACGTCGGCTCATGCCTGCCGAAGCAGACCAAGCGATTACGTCTCAGGAGTGCCAAAACCAGATGTTCCTGGTTCACAAGTTTAGATTGGTCCAACACTGTCTCAGTCTATGAGATTGGGATGACCAAGCTGGGTGCCACTACGGATCTCGTCGAAAGCCTCTGCCGCTGGGGCTTGCAGCCGCCCCCGGCGCATCAATTCATTCCATGCCAGGGGGTGTTGCGCATCCCGACAGTTGCCCCTAGAAAGAATCCATCTGTAACGGAACGGTTGCCCGAACGGTTGTGCCCCCGCCTTGGCCGCCGACGATCTCGAGCGTCCCGTTGAATTGCCGGATGCGGGCTTCCATGCCGGGAATTCCCACGCCAAGCGAGGAGGCTGCACTTCCATCGTTTGTGGCCCTGACATATCCCTTGCCGTTGTCGGCGACGGCAAGCCGAAGCGTGTTCTCACGCAGACCGAGGGACAAGGAAACACGTGTTGCCGCCGCGTGTCGGTGCACATTGATCAGCGCCTCCTGAGCCACGCGGAGTATAGATCGCTGCACCTCGAAGGGCACGCCATCAACTTCGTCGGAAACGTGTGCCGTTCCATCGACACCTGTTCGCTCGGAAAAGCCATTCACGAGCTGCCGCAGCGAGGCCGCGAGCCCTTCCACCCGCAGGCCGGGCGGATAGAGCAGGAAGGACAGGGTCCGGATCTCCTGCTGTGCCTTGTCGAGCGACAGCCACACCGGTTCGAGGGCCTTCTCCACCTTCGACGGATTTCCGGCAACAGCGCCCACATGCATGAGGGCGAGCCCGGCTGCCGCCAGGTGTTGCGCGGTGGAGTCGTGCAGGTCCGCTGCGATGCGCTGTCGTTCCTCCTCCTGCAGCGACAGCAGGCGTCTGGCGATGTCGCGCACGTCATGCCGGGCCACCACCATCTCGGTGACGTCCTCGTGGGCGACCACGGCATAAGCCCCGCCGTCGTGATCGAACTGCGCCGCCGTCATCTGAAAGTATCGGTCGCCGCAGCGGTAACTCGACCTGAATTCTGGCCTCTCGCCATCCAGCAGGGCTGCAAGCCCTCTGGCCACCACAGCCGCACGGGGATCAGTCGCAGAAGCGGCACGGCAGACCTCAATGTAATTGGTCCCAATGGCATGATCCGGCACGGTCAATCCATTGCCCCTGCCGAATGAACGCCAGGCCTGGTTAACGGCGATAATGTCGCCCCTCCCGTTGAGGATTGCGACATGGGCAGAAATGGCATCGAGGGTGGCCTGAAGCAGGCGTTGGCTTCGCTCGGCGCGTGCCGTTGCCTCGCGGTAGGCGGTGACGTCACGCGCCGTCCCGACCAGCGTCACGATCCGCCCGCTGTCCGGGTCGCGGACGGGTGCAAGGCTCGTCTGCCAGAACCTACGCCCACTCGGCAGGTCAAGAACCTCGTCGTAAAGCGCAGGTTCGCCGGTATCCAGGCAGGCGCGGTAGCGGCTCGTCACTGCGGCGGCGGAGGGTGGCAGGCACTGCTCAGGCTCCTTTCCGACAATGTCTCCGAAGCTCAGGCCCGTCGCCCGCTCGTGCGCCGGGTTGAGACCCTCGAAGACGAACCGGCCATCCGACGTCACCGTGACCACGAAGAGGCTTTCGGGTGTGTCGTTCCAGAGGCTGTCATAGCGTGCCTCCGCGAGACGGAGCCTTCGCGCCGTCAAGGCGGCCGAGGTCTCGACAGGTCCGACCTGACGCGCGACCAACAGGCCGGCGAGGCTACCCGCGAATAGGACCACAAGACCGATCATGCCGGCCTTGCGCCGCGCCTCCGTGATCGGGGCATCGAACAGGGAAATCGGGACGGACGTGGCGGCCACGAAGTCCGTCTGGGCGGACCGATAATAGGCGAAGAAGGATCTCGAGGCGGCATCGTAGCCCGTGCCGCTGGCCGGAGCCCGAAGATCCCTCGAGCGTTCGCGAAGCTCAGCAGGCATGCCCTGGGCGACCGCAGCCGGCTGATCACCACTGGTTGCGGCTGGAGCCTGATTGCGGTCGAACACCGTCGTCGTCCAGCCGTCCGGCAGGAGGGTTTCCCGGAGGATCGCGGCAAGCCGGGATTCGGGAAGGTTGACCGTGAGGAAGCCCTTCATCCGGCCGTCGGCACCATCGACGCGCACCGCCACGACAATCACATGGGTTTCTGCGGTCGGCGAGTACGTGCGGCTGGAAACGCTGGTGCGCCTGTCCCGGATCCGGTTCCAGCCGGCCTCGAAGCCTGCCCATTCGGAACGGCGGGGCAGCGAACTCCCCAGGGGACGCATGGTGTTGAGAACCTGGCCGTCGGCGTCCCACAGGATGAACCAGGAACCCTCTGGTCTTGGGGTGGCGACAAGTTGGTCGTAGAATGCCCGGTAGTCCCCGCTGACGAGAGCGGGTGCCTTGGAAAGTCCCATGAGGAGAAAGCTTGCTGATGCCACCTCGCGGTCGAACGAGGTGGCACTGGCGAGGGCGGCCGCCTTCGCCTGGTGCTCAAGATCATGGCGCCTCTCATCCGCCTCCTCGTAGACGAGGGCTGCACCGAGCACAAAGCAGATCAGGATGGCCGTGGCCGTGATCGCGGCCGCGCGCCACCGCAAACCGACAGGCGGAAACCTGGGCCTCCGGAACGGCAAGGTCGGGGCGACGCTGGTCATGTGGCGATACCTTTCGAACGCAGTGGATCAAGGCATTTCCCGGCGCCTATCCCGCTCTCCTTTGGCACGTCTCCTGCTGGGGGGGTACGCCAGTGGATGCGAATTACAGCAGAGTTGCGGCTCAGCGTGAACCCTGAACGCAGCGTCCGTTTTCCCCGGCGTGGGTATGGAGGTTTGACTTCGGTTTCGCAGGGCATGCCCCAATAGCCGAAAGCTTCGGGATTGCGGAGAATGGCATTCGGCAACCTGCCTGCGAGGTCCAAAAAGGGAGGGGTGGCATGGGATGGACAGTCGTTCCAGGGAACGTGAACCGCCTCACCACCCTGGATGTGCTGGCGGAGGCATCGTCTGATCTCGACCATGCCCGTTGGCGCTGCGCCCAGGCATGGAATGTCCTCATGGATAGTGGCTGGTGCCAACTTCGCTGCCGGGATTATTCGGGGAACAGGCTCTATGACCCGGATCGGCTAAAGTCAGCTCCGGGTCATCCCAGGAAATTGCAGTCGCCTTGGGAAGGTCTGCTGCGCCACGCTTGAGCGGACGTTCGACGTACTTCCGCCTCGTGCCAACAACGGACGTTCGAATTGCAGGCATGTGTGCCGGGTCACCCCTTGCCGCGGGCGACAGGGAGACCCGGCACACGCGGACGCGCGAGAACGGCCTAATGCGGTTCGAGTGCAGCGGATGCGCTAGAGCCGGCAAAGCCCACGGTCTAATCTTCGATGATCCCGGAAATCAGCTCATTGCGGGTCGGGTGACGATCGGGAACCAGAACTCGAACGGCGTGACCATCGAGAGAAGCTCAGTCAGGGCCTCCGTTCTGCCAGTCGCGGTGACGCCTCCGCTCTTCATCGCTTCCTCTGGCTTGCCGCCCATGAGGACTGCGTTAAGTGCCGCACCAGGGCCTTTGAGCGTCAGATCGGGATCTGATACGGGCGTCGCTCTCGAATTGATGACCCTGTTCTTCAGGACGAGCGAGTGCTTTTCGCTGCTGCCATCGACCTCGAAGTTAATCTTGATCTCCTTGCCGGCTGCCTTCTCACTGTCGAGGGCAATGCCGACGTAGTCGAAGGCCATCTCGAGAGGAATGTTCTTGATCAAGTCAGGCGAGGTGCCGAGAGCCAGAGGGATGTCGGGGACGCCCTCGCGCAACTCTCGGGCGCCAACCGTATAGAAGTTCCGCCATGTCGCAGCTTCCGACTGATAGGCGAGTTGCTCGAAGGCGTCGGCTTGGAGGTTGCGCGCCTCCTTGTTGTCGGGCTGGGCATAGACGAGATGCTCCAGGCGCTGAGCCACCCAGCGATACTCCCCCGCTGCATAGGCCTCTCGCGCCTTGGCCAGGATGGCAGTCGAGCCGCCCATCATCTCCACGTATTTCGGTGCGGCTTGCACGGGCGGCAGCGGGTTCAGCTCGGCTGGGTTGGCACTGAAATAGCCGAGATAGAAGTTGTAGACGGCCCGGGCATCGTGGCTGACAGTTCCGTAATAGCCGCGTGTCGCCCAGTTGCCCGCCAACTCCGGCGGCAACTCCACCATGGTGCCGATCTCCGGCATGGTATAGCCGGAATTGGCCAGGTGCAGGGAGCGGTCGTGGATGAACTTGAAGGCATCCCGGTAGTTCTCGATGTGCTCGTTGATCGCGGCATTGCCCCAGACCGGCCATTGGTGTGGGGCATAGATAACCTCGACGTCATCACCCCACATATCCAGCGTCGTGTTCAGGTACTTGACCCATTTGGAAATGTCGCGGGTCTTGGCGCCACGCAGGGTGTAGAAGTTATGAAGGGTGTGAGTAGCATTCTCGGCCGTGCACAGGGCCTTGAGAGCCGGAGTATAGAAGTGCATCTCGCTCGGAGCCTCGCTGCCGGGCGCCATGAGGAACTCGAACTCCAGGCCATCAATGGTCATCTTCTGGCCCGTCTGCGTCACCCAATCGGTGGGAACGATCAGACTCGGAGGTGCGTCCGGTCCCACGATGCCCAAGCCTGAACCAAGGGTCTGATCGGGGCCGGGCCCCTTGGGAAGGACGATGCCGTATTGATAGGTTGACCGGCGGATCATGGCGTTGCCGGCGTAAAGGTTCTCGCTGACAGCCTCTTCGGTGAATCCTGCGGGCGCGATGACCTTGACCTTGCCGGCGGCCACGTCCTCCGCCGTGGTTATGCCGCCGATGCCGCCGAAGTGATCGATGTGGCTATGAGTCAGGATGACAGCAACCACGGGCTTCCTGGGGCGGTGCTGGTAGTACAGATCGAGGCCAGCCTTTGCGGCCGTGGTCGCGGTTGTGCAGTCAATGATGATCAGGCCGGTGTCGCCCTCCATGATGGTCAGGTTTGCAACATCAATGCTGCGCACCTGATAGAGACGATCGACGACTTTGAAGAGGCCCGAGAGGCCATCGAGCTGCGACACGCGCCACAGGCTCGGGTTCCAGGAGTCAGGGGCGGGAGCATCGAGCGGCAGGGCGAACTTCTTGGCATCGAAGACGACCTTGCCCTGATCGTCCTTGAGGACCCCGTCGGGCAGGCCCGCGATGAAGCCGCGTTGAGCCAGCTCAAAGTCTGTGCGATCGTTGAAGGGCAGCGAGTTGAGCACCTTCTTGTTGGCGGCCAAGGTATGAGAAGTCGGCGGCTTCACCCCGGCTGTCTGAGCCAATGCGGCGCTGACCGATGGGATTAGGTTGGCATCCACGGTCATCCCGCCGAAGGCAACGACCGCAGAGCCAGTGAGGAAATCACGCCGTTTCATTGCTTCATCCTTGAGTTGAGAGGATCGGTAGAACTGGTTGGGGAATGACCTATCTCGGGAAGCATCAATACTTCGCCGTCACAGGGCGAGCCGGCTCGGAAGCAGACTGCCCGCCCAGGCGGGTGGCATCCGCCGCTGAGCTCACCGGAATACGCGTAGAAGTCATTGCTGAAGTAGAACCCGGGCGGCGGGACGATCCCTGATCAGGGCCGTGCCAACCCGGGATGAAGAGGCTGCCGCCCTCCTCGGTCGCCTGTGCCACCCCCGCCAGGAAACCGACGGAGACGCCGAGCACGAGGATCCATGCCAAGTGGGGCCGACGCATGGGAAACCTCGCAAGCTTATCCGGGTACAGCAGCATGAACCATTGCTCACGCTAGGTAAACTCGTACCTGCCACTACCATCTAGTGTTGCGTGGGAATGACTGCTGTGGGTCATCCAGCGACGATCGCCGGCTGTCAGGAACGTCCGCTGACCCTGCGCAACCAGACGTTCGGCTTACTTCGGCTCCGTGCCAAAAGCAGCCCTTTAGCTTTTCTTGCATGGCCTACCGCGAAGACAGACACATCCTGGAGCTCTCCTTTCAGCCGACCTTCGTCGGTCTGTTTTGCTTTCCTACCATCTTCGCCTTGGTGCAGATCGCGAGAGGCATTTTCTTCGGGGTCATCTATTCCGGCGGACGAAGTGGGAGAGACTTGGTATTCCAGTGGGGTGACCCGAGATCGATGGAAACCTTGGTCTGGCACATCGTGATAGCCTTGTTCGTGCCAGTGGGTATCCTGATCGGCCTGTGGTCCACGCGGTGGGACAAGCACGGTGGCTAGACAGCCCCTTGAGGATCGGCATCAGGCTCCGCCATGATGAACTTCAAGATCATCTGCTTTGCCATCACTGGCGCCCTGCTGGGCTCCGTCGTGGGGGTTGTATCAAGCTTTCTGTTCATGCTCATCTTTGGCCAGCTCGTCGGCAGGCTGTTGGGCATCGGCTCCGAATTCGCGTGGTACGGATTTCTTATTGGTCCCCTGTTCGCGATCATTGGTTTCCTCATCGGCGGGTACTACGGGGCTTGGGTCGCGGTGTGGACGAAGGGATATTCCCTTCGAGAGTATGCTCGAAGAATTTGGGACTTCTTGAGCAATGAGTAGCCCACGAGGGAAGAGTGCTGGCTGGAAGATCAAAAAGGGGGGTCTATGAGTTCCGCTGATGAAGCTGAAGCGATCCGTAAGCGCAGGCGGACTGCCGTCGTCTTGCTGGCTGGAACGGTCTTCATCGTCGGACTCTTCGCCTATTATGGCGCCGTGACTTACCAAGCCCGTGACTATGATGGCTTCATCCGGTTCTCGAAGTTCACGATCCCGGTCTAGTCCCGCTCACAGTACTTACTTGGGTTTTGGAGCTGCGATCTACCCGCTCAGGCCGTCGGTAGTCGTCCGTGAAGAATCCCGATCTCGTTGAGACGATTGGGATATCAGGCGCATCACCGCCTTCGATTTTGCAGG
>NZ_JAERQE010000057.1 GCF_016734765.1 Microvirga soli
TCCTGTTGCTGGTTGGATCCGGTCGATCGCCGCAACGGGCGTGACTCAAGCCGCCAGACAATTCTTCACGGACGACTACATCGTCTACGACGACGGCGACAACCTCCTCTATTACGACCCTGATGGGTCAGGTGCCGTGGAGAAGGTGCTTTTCGCGAAGATCACCATAAGCCAGTATGATATAGGTTTGAGCCTGAGCGCATCGGACTTCTACATCATCTGAACGGCAGCCTGATTTGAACTTTACCGTCACTGTATCCTAGAGCGCGTTCGACACCCTCTGGAATACTCCACAACCGCAACAAAGATTTCACGGTTGGCGGTCTCCGGCGCGACCCACTCCACGCTGAGGTAGCATGAGCATGCATCAGATTTGCTGAAGCGGGGTGTCTAATCGATATCCTCGACCTCAGCCCCACCCCCATAAACACGCTGGGCGAGCGAGGCTTCCATGAAGGGGTCGAGATCTCCGTCGAGCACGTCCTGAGGAGCGGTCGACTGGGTTCCCGTGCGCAGGTCCTTCACCATCTGGTAGGGCTGTAGCACGTAGGAGCGGATCTGGTGGCCCCAGCCGATGTCGGTCTTGGCGGCCGCCTCGGCGCTGGCCTTCTCCTCGCGCTTCTTTAGTTCGGCCTCATAGAGGCGCGCGCGCAGCATGTTCCAGGCGGTGGCCCGGTTCTTATGCTGAGAGCGCTCCTGCTGGCACGCCACCACGATGCCGCTCGGGATATGCGTGATGCGCACGGCCGAGTCGGTGGTGTTCACGTGCTGGCCGCCCGCGCCCGAGGAGCGGAACGTGTCGATACGGCAATCGGATTCCTTGATCTCGATGTTGATGCGGTCGTCCACCACTGGATAGACCCATACGGACGCAAAGCTCGTGTGTCGGCGGGCGTTCGAGTCGTAGGGCGAGATGCGCACGAGGCGATGCACGCCCGACTCGGTCTTGAGCCAGCCATAGGCGTTGAGGCCCTTGATCAGGAGCGTGGCGCTCTTGATGCCGGCCTCTTCGCCGTCGGTGATCTCCAGAAGTTCGACCTTGTACTTCCGGCGCTCGGCCCAGCGGGCATACATGCGCTGGAGCATGTTCGCCCAGTCCTGGCTTTCCGTGCCGCCGGCGCCTGAGTGCACTTCCACATAGGTGTCGTTTGCGTCGGCCTCGCCCGAGAGCAGGGTCTCGACCTGGCGGCGCGCGGCCTCGGCCTGAAGGCCGCGGATGGCCTCCTCGCCTTCCTTGATCGTGCTCTCGTCCTCTTCGGCGTCGCCGAGTTCGATGAGGGTGATCGCGTCCTCAAGCTCCTGCTCGAGACGCTTCACGGCCGAGATCTGGTCTTCGAGCGACGTGCGCTCGCGCATGATCTTCTGCGCGGCGTCTGCGTCGTTCCAAAGGTTGGGATCTTCGGCCTGGGCGTTCAGTTCCGCGAGGCGGCGCTGGGCAGTATCCCAGTCAAAGATGCCTCCTCAGCAGCCCGACTGACTGCTTGGTCTCTTCTACGAGGTGTTGGATTTCGGCGCGCATTGTTCCGTTCGTTCTATTCGTGCCTGTGATGACGGCGTCTTAGAGCATCGGGCCTTAAAGGGGAATGCACTTCGAGGCCCAAGGCCATCCTGAAAGACGTAAGCCCCTGCATCTTTTTCCAGGATGCAGGGACCATGTCTGGCTATCGGGAGCGCATTGATATGTGGGCTGGGCCGGTCAGTACAACCCGCCGGGGCCGACGCCTCCGGCCTGCCGGGGCGCTCCGGGGCTGCCCTGGTATTCCGCCTGCGGGATCTCCTCGGGCTCCGGCGGGACGAATTCCGGCGGGGATTGCCCAGGCTTGAAGGCCTCGAGGATCGTGCCCCCGCCCTCGCCGCCCGCGCGGGTGCCGGTCGAGGCATTGACGCGGATGAGCTTGATGCCGGCCGGCACGCGGAACGGCGTGGCCGGCTTGTCCTTCAGGGCCATCTGCATGAAGTCGCGGAAGACGGGCGCGGCGTACTGGCCAGCCGTGGCGGCATTGCCGAGCGACTTCGGCTGGTCGTAGCCGAGGAACACGCCCACGGCGAGATCCGGCGAGAAGCCAACGAACCACACGTCCTTGGCGTCGTTGGTGGTGCCGGTCTTGCCCGCGAGCGGCTTGCCGACGGCCTTGACCGTCTGGGCGGTGCCGCGCTGGACCACGCCTTCCAGGATCGAGGTGATCTGGTAGGCGGTGAGCGGATCGATCACCTGCTCGCGGTTCTCGGTGAGCTTGGGGGCTGCGCCGCCGTCCCACTTCTCCGCGTTGCAGTTCGCGCATTTGCGGTCGTCATGGCGATAGATCGTCCGGCCGTTGCGGTCCTGGATCTGGTCGATCAGGGTCGGCTTGATGCGCCGGCCGCCATTGACGAACATGGAATAGGCCGCCGTCATACGCATGACCGTGGTCTCGCCGGCCCCCAGGGACATGGAGAGCAGCGGCAGCATGTCGTCATAGACGCCGAAGCGGCGTGAATACTCGGAGATCACCGGCATGCCGACTTCGTTGGCGAGGCGCACGGTCATCAGGTTCTTGGAGTGCTCGACACCGTAGCGGAGCGTCCTTACGCCGGTTGCCTTGCCATCATAGTTCTTCGGCGCCCAAGCCTCCTGCCCCGGTCCCATGTCGAGGACGAAGGGGCCGTCGAGAACCTGCGACGAGGGCGTATAGCCGTTGTCGAGGGCCGTGGCGTAGACGATCGGCTTGAACGAAGAGCCCGGCTGGCGCATCGCCTGGATGGCCCGGTTGAACTCGCTCTGGTCGTAGGAGAAGCCGCCTACCATGGCGTGAACACGGCCCGTATTCGGGTCCATGGCCACGATGGCGCCAGAGATGTCGGGCATCTGGCGCAGGCGGAACTGTCCATCCTTGTCTGCCAGGGGCTCCACATAGACCACGTCGCCGACCGACAATGCCTTGTCGACGCCGCGACGCGTCCATTTCACGCCTTCAGCGGTGACCAGGCCGGTTTCGCGGTCTTTTACGACCTGGCCGGAGGCTTCCCGCCTGGGCTGCAGGCCGACCTTGGCCTGCCCGCGCGCCACTTCCAGCACCACGGCGACGCGCCACGGCTGGACGTCGCCGAGAGCCGGCACCTCGGACAGGGCGAGACCCCATTCGCGACCGGCCAGATCGAGCTTCTGCTGGGCGCCGCGCCAGCCGCGCGCCTCGTCGAAGCGCACCAGACCGTCGACAAGCGATTTGCGGGCCATGGCCTGCATCTTGGGGTCGAGAGTCGAGCGGATGAGCAGGCCGCCCTCATAGAGACTCTCCTCGCCGTAGCGCTCGGCGATGTCGCGACGCACGCCTTCGGCGAAGTAACCGGACGCGATGCTGTTCGGAGACACCATCCTGGGCTTGACGTTGAGCGGCTCCTTCTGAGCCTCCTCCGACACTTCCTTCGAGATATAGCCGTTGACGGCCATGCGCTCGATCACCCAGTTACGGCGCTCGACGGCGGCCTTGCGCTGACGGAACGGGTGGTAGTTGTTCGGACCCTTCGGCAGGGCCGCGATATAGGCGGCCTCCGCAATGGTCAGCTCGTGGATCGACTTGCCGAAATAATCCAGCGCCGCGGCCGCGATACCGTGCAGGTTGCGTCCCGGGGTCAGGGTCCCGAGGAAGATCTCGTTGAGATAGAGCTCGAGGATCTTGTCCTTCGAGAAGGTCGATTCCATGCGCAGAGCGATCAGCGCCTCGCGGATCTTGCGCTCATAGCTGCGCTCGTTTCCAACCAGGAAGTTTTTGGCGACCTGCTGGGTGATGGTGGAGGCGCCCTGCTCCCGCGCCCCGCCCGAGCGCAGGTTGATCACGACGGCGCGCATGAGCCCTTCCGGGTCGATGCCCGGGTGCTTGTAGAAATTCTTGTCCTCGGCCGACAGGAAGGCTCCGATCACAAGCTTGGGTACGGAATCGATCGGCACATAGAGCCGGCGCTCGCGGGCATATTCGGCGATCAGGCTGCCGTCGGATGCATGGATGCGGGTCATCACCGGCGGTTCGTAATTCGCCAGCTGGGCATGATCCGGCAAGTCCTTCGAATAGAACCAGAATCCATAGGCAAGCCCAACAGCGCCGATCAGGAAAAAGATCGCACCGACGCTGAAGAGAAAGCCGAAAAATCGTAGGACGAAGCGCATCCGAAGGTATTCCATGACGGCGCCTTCAGGCGCCCGTTTATGTAGATCTTGAAACGCGGACCCTCGTTAGCCGATGAATCGCGCCCCCGCTACGGGTATCCACACCCTATCTATGGTAAAACTGCGGCGGCAGCGCCCCTCCGGGCGAACCGTGTAGCGAAAAAGCGATCCACGGCATTCGACATGGCCGAGACCATTTTGGCCCGCCATTCCTCCGACATCAACAAATCTAAGTCTTTTTGGCTCGACAGATAGCCAAGTTCGACAAGAACGGACGGAACGTCGTGCGCCCGCAGCACCTGGAATCGGGCCTGCCGATGAGGATTCTTGTTGAGGCGCGCCACGGAATCGAACTCGCCCACGAGGCGGGTGGCGAAGCCGTGGGAGAAACCGCGGGTCTCCCGCAGGGTCAGGTCCATCAGGATGTCGGACACGTCGTCCGGCATGTCGCCCGATTCGACACCGGCCACCGCGTCGGCCTTGTTTTCGCGGTCCGCCAGCCGGGCTGAATCGGCGTCGGATGCCCGCTCTGATCCGGTATAGACCGTCAGACCACGCACATCCTGGCCACCGGAGATCGAGTCCGCATGGATCGAGATGAGGAGATCCGCCTGGGCGCCCTTGGCGGCCCGCACCCGATCTCCGAGGGACACGAACACGTCCTTGTCCCGGGTCATGAGCACCTTGTAGCGCCCGCCGTCCTCTAGCTTCTTCTTCAGCCGTTGAGCGAACGAGAGCACGAGATCCTTTTCGGCCACGCTTCCCGAGGAAGCCGCAGCACCCGGATCGATACCCCCATGGCCGGGATCGATCATGATCACGGGCCGGGCATCCTTAGCGGCCTGGACGACGGGTTCGGGACCGTCCTTTGCCGGCGCAGGGCTTCCGGCCGCGGCCTTGCGGAACTCTTCGCGATCGGTGCGGGAGAGCTCGATGGTCAGGATCGTGGCGGCCCCCGTGGCATCGGGCACGGTCGTCATGCCGGACACCACCGCCAGCTGCGCGAGTTCCATGACGACGCGGGAGCGGCCCGGCGCGAAAAGACCGTAGCGGTAGGAGGCGACGAGCCCCTCCTTGCTGCGCCCGGCCTCGGCCGGGAGGTGGAAGGCGACCTCCGGCAGGTCGATGATGAGCCGGTCCGGGCGTTCCATGAGGGAGACCTGCGCGGTCACCGGCTTCGAGAGGGTCACCTTGAACCGGGTCTTCGCCCCGTCCGTCTCGATGGCTGCGGCTGCCGCTACGATCGGTGTCGCGGACTTTGCGCCGTCTCCCGTAGCCCAGGCACGCCCCGCCCCGGCGGCGAGAAGGATCGCCACGAGACAAGCGCCGACAAGGCGTATGGTGAGGGAGAGAGGCATCGCTGATCGCTAACTTTCGAGCGTCCTTTCCTATACTCATAGCCACCGTTTGGTTAACGGAACCTCACGCCCCTGTGCCGTTTACTGAGACTCTGTTGCATTCATGGCACAGTGAGACAGCATCTTGCCAAATGCCCCATTCGATCTGTAATGATCTTGATCCCGTCCGGCATGGCCGAATCTGACGGCGGCTCCGAGGGAGACGGTTGTGTTGACCGATCCTTCAGGGACCGCCTCACCATCGACAGGCGACGGACAGGATCATAGGGCGACACCTGTCGCCACTCGCCGATGGCCGGTTCACCCGGCCCATCGATATCTACGAAAGGGCCGTCTCGAATGGTTGCACATACGGAGTCAGCTATGACCTTCGTTTCTGCATCGTTCGAATCGCGCGCATCCCTTCGCGCACGCCCCAGCACCACCCTTTCCGGCTCCGTGCCGGCCCAATTCAACCCAGAATGCGCCCCTTCGCGGCGCAGGATGGCGATCGACAGCACCCCGAACGCAACTCCAGCCCGTCGCCTTCACATGCGGCGTGCCTTACCGCCCACAATGCGGCCCCTGCCTCAGGTCCTGCCCTCGATCGCCATGTCGAGAGTTCAACATGGCAAACAAGATGCTCATCGATGCCTCCCACCCGGAAGAAACCCGGGTCGTGGTGGTACGTGGTCAGAAGGTCGAAGAATTCGACTTCGAGTCCGCTAACCGGAAGCAGTTGCGCGGGAATATCTATCTCGCCAAGGTCACCCGGGTCGAACCGTCTCTCCAGGCGGCCTTTGTGGAATACGGCGGAAACCGCCACGGGTTCCTCGCTTTCAGCGAAATCCATCCCGATTACTACCAGATCCCGGTTGCCGACCGGCAGGCCCTTCTCGAAGCCGAGGCGGAAGCCCACCGCGAGGAGGAGCACGAGGAAGAGCGCCGCAGCAGCAGCCGTGGCGGCCGCGGCCGCCGCCGTTCGTCGCCACGCCGGGCCCAGAACGATGAGACCGTCGTCTCGACCGAGGCCGAGGCCGGCGCCGAAGAGGGCCTAGAGGCCGCTCCCGAGGGCTTCTCGGCTGGCGCGACCGAAGGTACGGAGTCCTTCAGCGAGGCTGTCTCAGCAGAAGCATCTGAGGCCTCCTCATCGGTCGAGGACGGGGCTGAGGCTTCCGCCGAGAACGCCCGGGAAGATGCTCTCGAGGCCGTCGAGGGATCGGCCCATATCGAGGCCTCGAACGGGAACGAGACCGCGGAAGAAGCCAGGGCTCCCTCGACCGAAGACGACACGGAATCTGACGAAGATGAATCCGAGGACGACGAGGACGAACTCGAAGAGCACGAGATCGTCGAGCAGCTCGGCGGCGACGATGCCATCGAGGACCTGCCCCAGCGCCGGCGCACGCCGCGCAAGCAGTACAAGATCCAGGAAGTCATCAAGCGTCGCCAGATCCTGCTGGTGCAGGTCGTCAAGGAAGAGCGCGGCAACAAGGGCGCGGCTCTCACCACCTACCTGTCGCTTGCCGGCCGCTACTCGGTCCTCATGCCCAACACAGGCCGGGGCGGCGGCATCTCGCGCAAGATCACCAATGCGGCCGACCGCAAGCGCCTGAAGGAAATTGCCCAGGAGCTGGAGGTGCCCGAGGGAATGGGCATCATCCTGCGCACGGCCGGTGCCTCGCGCACCAAGCCCGAGATCAAGCGCGACTACGAATACCTGATGCGCCTATGGGAGAGCGTGCGCGAGCTGACCCTCAAGTCCGCCGCCCCTGCCCTCGTGTACGAGGAAGGCTCCCTCATCAAGCGCGCCATCCGCGACCTCTACAACAAAGACATCGACGACGTGATGGTCTCCGGCGAGGACGGCTATCGCGAGGCCAAGGACTTCATGCGGATGCTCATGCCGAGCCATTCGAAGCTGGTCCAGCCCTACCGCGATCCTCAGCCCCTCTTCGCGAAGTTCGGCGTCGAGGCCCAGCTCGATGCCATGTTCTCGAACGTGGTGACGCTCAAGTCGGGCGGCTATCTCGTCATCAACCCGACGGAAGCGCTCGTCTCCATCGACGTGAACTCCGGCCGCTCCACCCGCGAGCACAACATCGAGGACACGGCCCTTCGGACGAACCTCGAGGCATCCGAGGAAATCGCCCGCCAGCTGCGCCTGCGCGATCTCGCCGGCCTCGTTGTCATCGACTTCATCGACATGGAGGAGAAGCGGAACAACCGCGCCGTCGAGAAGAAGCTGAACGAGTGCCTGAAGAACGACCGCGCCCGCATCCAGGTGGGCCGCATCTCGCCCTTCGGCCTGCTCGAGATGTCGCGCCAGCGCATCCGCACCGGCGTGCTCGAATCCTCCTCGATCCCCTGCCCGCACTGCGCCGGCACCGGCTTCGTGCGCTCGACGCCGTCCGTGGCCCTGCAGGTGCTGCGCTCGATCGAGGAAACCCTCATCAAGAATGCCAGTTACAACCTCGTGGTCCGCACCAGGATGGAAGCGGCCTTCTACATCCTGAACCAGAAGCGCATTCACCTGCGCGAGCTGGAAAGCCGCTTCGGCGTCACGATCTCCATCGTGGCCGACGACACGCTGCAGGGCCACACCACCTACGCCATCGACCGCGGCGACCCGGCCCTCAAGCTGGAGCACAAGTCGGCCGCGACCGGCATCCAGATCGACGCCATCATCCCCATCGACGAACCCGCCGAGGAGGATGAGGTCGAGATGGAAGAGGAGACCGCAGAGGACACCCAGGCCGCCGGCGAAGAGCGCAGCGAAGAGGGTGAAAGCGAAGGCGAC
Organism: Microvirga soli; assembly: GCF_016734765.1. Taxonomy (GTDB): domain Bacteria; phylum Pseudomonadota; class Alphaproteobacteria; order Rhizobiales; family Beijerinckiaceae; genus Microvirga; species Microvirga soli. The sequence continues at coordinate 8,279 of NZ_JAERQE010000057.1, forward strand.
CGCCGTCGTCGCCGTCGCCGTCGCCGTCGTCGGGGCCGCGACCGGGAGGTTTCCGCCGGAGCGGACCATGGCGACGAGAGCGCCGAGGGTGATGAATCCGAGGGTGAATCCGACGAAGAAACAGCAGCCGAGACCTCCGGGGCCGAGGCAGCACCGACCGATGCCGGCGAGTCCGACGACGAGCGCGCAGGACGCCGCCGCCGTCGCGGTCGCCGCGGCGGTCGTGGGCGCGGTCGTGACGAGAACGGCGAGTCCGCCCAGGAGGAAGGCTTCGCCGCCTCCGATCAGGCAGAATCCGCACCGGCCTCTGAGGAGACCTCTCCCGCAGACGCGCAGCCGGTGGCCGAGACTCCCAAGCCTGCCGCCGAAGAGGAGCGCATCATGGCTCCGCGGCAGCCCGTGGCCGAGGAGCCTGCCGCTCCCGCGCCGGTCATCCCCGAGCCTGAGCCGGTCGCTGTCGTGCTGACCCCGCCCGACCCGGAGCGCCCGAAGCGCGCAGGCTGGTGGTCCAAGGCCAAGTCGGTCCTGAGCGGATCGTAAATTGAAAAAGAAATGCCCGGCTCAAGGCCGGGCATTTTTGTTTAAGCACCTATGCCTCCACTGTCATGGCCGGGCTTGTCCCGGCCATCCCGATGCAGTGAAGCGCAGCGCCTTTCTCATCGAGATCACCGGCACAAGGCGGTGATGACGAGAGTGGTTCTACCTCAACCACCCCTTCAACCGGGTCACCGTCTCGCGACAATCGCTCTCCGAACCCGCGAATGACAGGCGCAGGTAGTGCGAGCCCTCGATGGGATCGAAATCGAGCCCGGGCGTTGCCGCGACGCCTGCCTCCTCCAGCATGCGCTTCGAGAAGCCGATGGAATCGTTCGTGAAGCGGGCGATGTCGGCATAGATGTAGAAGGCGCCGTCCACCGGGTGCATCTCGGTGATGCCGACCTTGGGCAGTTCCTCGAGCAGATAGGCGCGGTTGCGGGCGTAGCCTGCCTTCACGGCCTCGAGCTCCTCCATGGCGTCGAAGGCGGCGAGGGCCGCCACCTGCGAGAGGTAGGGCGGCGAGATGTAGAGGTTCTGGGCCAGCCGCTCGATGGGCCGCACCAGCCGCTCCGGCACCACGATCCAGCCGATGCGCCAGCCGGTCATGCAGTAATATTTGGAGAACGAGTTGATCACGACCGCGTCGTCATCCGAGGCGAGCGCCGTCGACGCCGGCTCGCCATAGGTGAGACCGTGATAGATCTCGTCGGACACGAACCAAAGCCCCAGGCGGCGGCAGGTTTCGCCCAGTTCGGCGAGCGCCTTGCTGCCGATCATAGTGCCGGATGGATTCGCCGGGCTCATAGCCAGGATGCCGTGCAGCGGCTTCTCCGCATGGGCCTTCGCGATGGACTCGGCGGTCATGATCCAACCGTCCGCCTTGGTGAGCGGGATCGTCACCGGCTCGATGCCGAGCGCCTCCAGGATGTTGCGATAGGCGGGATAACCCGGCGCCGTAATCGCCACCCGCTGCCCCGGATCGAAGAGGCTTAAGAAAGCCAGCACGAATCCCGCCGAGGAGCCGGTGGTCACCACCACGCGCTCGGGCGCGATGCTCACCCCATAGGTGTCCTTGTAATGCCGCGCGATCCGCTCGCGCAGGGCTGACATGCCGAGCGCCTCCGTATAGCCGATGCGGCCGAGGTCGAGGGCAGCCTTCGCGGCCTCCCGGGCCGCCCGTGGTGCGGGCGCCGACGGCTGCCCCACCTCCATGTGGATCACGCTGTCCCCCCGCCGCTCCTTGGCGGCCGCCGCACTCAGCACATCCATGGCGAGGAACGAGGCCACGCGGTCCATGCGGCGCGCGATGAGGGGCTGGTGGAGATCGGCAGGTGTTTTGGTCATGGGAAGGGTCGTATCCCGTTGGAGAGACGGTCTCAAGAACCAACTTTTCCGCCATGGTCGGGCTTGTCCCGGCCATCCACGCCTTCAACCGCAGCAAAGACGTGGGTCCCCGGAACAAGTCCGGGTCTGACGAGCGGAGATGCAAAACAAACCCGTGATTTGACGCAGGACACTCAGAGCCGCTAACTCGCAAGAGAATAGACGAGTCTCAACTCCGCCTTGAACCATACTTAAGGACGGAGCTTGTCTTGAAGAATTCTCCGCAAAGGACCGGATATGCGCTCTTCGCTTCTCAAAATCGGCCAGGCCGTGGCCCTGCTTGGCACGTTGGTCATCGCTCCCGCCGCGATGGCGCAGAGTGCGGTTTTCACCGATCAGCAGAAGCAGGCCATCGGCGAGATCGTGAAGGATTACCTGATCAAGAACCCGGAGGTTCTGACTGAGGTCATCGCCGAACTCGAGAAGCGGCAGTCGGAAGCCCAGCAGGTAGCCCAGGCCGGCGCCGTGAAGGAAACCAGGCAGTCGCTCCTGAATGCCTCGCACTCCTATGTGGTGGGCAACCCGTCCGGCGATGTCACCCTGGTCGAGTTCTTCGATTACAATTGCGGCTACTGCAAGAGGGCTCTGGCCGACGTGCAGACCCTCATGAAGAGCGATCCCAAGCTCCGCGTGGTCCTGAAGGACTTTCCGGTTCTCGGGCCCGATTCCGTCGAGGCGAGCCGCGTGGCTCTCGCGGTCAAGAACCAGCTCCAGGGCCAGAAGCTTCTCGACTACCACGTGAAGGTCATGGACACCCGCGGCCGGGTGAACGGTGATCGCGCCATGGCAGTCGCCAAGGAGATGGGCGTCGACCTGGGCCGTCTGCAGAAGGATGTGGAGAGCGCCGAGATCCGCAATGCTCTCCAGGAGAACATGGCGCTGGGCGACAAGCTGAGCCTCTCCGGGACACCTGCTTTCATTGTCGGCGAGACGATCATCCCCGGCGCGGTCGGCCTGGAGCCTTTAAAGCAGCTCGTGGACAATGTCCGTCAATGCGGCAAGGCGAACTGCGGGTAGTCTCTCTGCACTCATCCCCGGACTTACTCCGGGGATCCACGTCTTACACAGCCGCTCACAAGACGTGGATGGCCGGGACAAGCCCGGCCATGACGAGAAAACAGCCCCTCTGCCCCATCGGAACCCCCGCCAAGCTTGGGAAAGCCCTGGTTTTCCCCTTCCCCCCTGCTCGCCTTTTGGCTAAGAGGGCGTTTCGGCCCCGCCTGACGGGGCTTCAAGGAATGCTCCTTATCCGATGACCACCGTCTTTGTCCTCAACGGACCCAACCTCAACCTGCTCGGCCGCAGGGAGCCTCAGATCTATGGCAGCACCACGCTAGCCGACGTCGAGAAGCTCGTGCGCGAGAAGGCCGAGGCATTAGGGATGGCGCTCGCCTTCCGCCAGTCGAACCATGAAGGACATCTGGTCGACTGGATCCACGAGGCGGGAGCGCAAGGAGCCGGCATCGTCATCAATGCCGGCGCCTACACCCACACCTCGATCGCGCTCCGCGATGCCATCTCCGGCAGCGGCGCTCCGACGGTCGAGATCCATTTGTCGAATGTTCATGCTCGCGAGGGCTTTCGCCATCGCTCGCTCATAGCGCCCGTCTCCGTCGGCGTGATCTGTGGTTTCGGGCCCATGAGCTACCTGCTCGGCCTGGAAGCGGTTCACCGGGTGATGGCCGAGCGGGCCCGTCCGGCGAAACCCTCCCAGCACTAATTCCTCAGAAAAAGCAGAGGTAAGCCCCATGGCCAAGGAAAACCCTTTCGATCCCGATCTCGTCCGCGAGCTGGCGAACCTGATCGCCGACACGGATCTCAGCGAGATCGAAGTGGAGAAGGGCGACCTTCGCATCCGCGTGGCGCGCATGGTCACCGCCGCCGTCACGGTTCCGGTGGCAGCTCCGGCAGCCCATCACGCCCCTGCCCCGGTCGTGGCACCGCCCCCGTCCGCCGCTTCGGTGGCCGAGGCTGCCAGCAAGGCAAGCGCGTCCCATCCGGGCGCCGTACTCTCCCCCATGGTGGGCACCACCTATCGCAAGCCGTCGCCCGAGGCGAAGAACTTCGTCGAGATCGGCTCCAAGGTTCAGGCCGGCGACAAGGTCCTGCTCGTCGAAGCCATGAAGACCTTCAACGAGATCGTGGCGCCCCGCGCCGGCACCGTGACGGCCATCTTTGTCGAAGACGGAACTCCTGTTGAATACGGCGAACCCCTCCTCGTCATCGAGTAAGGCGCGATATGTTCGATAAGATCCTGATTGCCAATCGAGGCGAGATCGCCCTGCGCATCCTGCGCGCGGCGAAGGAGCTCGGCATCGCCACCGTGGCGGTTCATTCCACCGCCGACGCGGACGCCATGCATGTGCGCCTCGCCGACGAGAGCGTGTGCATCGGCCCGCCGGCAGCCCGCGACAGCTATCTCAACATCCCGGCGCTCATCGCCGCCTGCGAGATCACCGGCGCCGACGCGATCCATCCCGGCTACGGCTTCCTGTCCGAGAACGCGCGCTTCGCGGAGGTGCTGGAGCATCACCGCATCGCCTTCATCGGCCCCAAGGCGGAACACATCCGCATCATGGGCGACAAGATCGAGGCCAAGCGCACGGCCAAGCGCCTCGGCATCCCATGCGTGCCGGGCTCCGAGGGCGGCATCACCGATGACGACGAGGCCAAGCGCGTCGCCAAGGACATCGGCTACCCGGTGATCATCAAGGCGGCTGCCGGTGGCGGCGGGCGCGGCATGAAGGTGGCGCGCACCGAGGAGGACCTCATCCACGCGCTCCAGACCGCCAAGACCGAGGCCAAGGCGGCCTTCGGCGACGATGCGGTCTATATCGAGAAGTATCTCGAGAAGCCGCGCCACATCGAGATCCAGGTTCTCGGCGACGGCAAGGGCAACGCCATTCATCTGGGCGAGCGCGACTGCTCGCTCCAGCGCCGCCACCAGAAGGTCTGGGAGGAAGGTCCCTCGCCTGCCCTCAACACCGAGATGCGCGAGCGCATCGGCGGCGTGGTGGCAAAGGCCATGCAGGAGCTGCAATATGCAGGCGCCGGTACCATCGAGTTCCTCTACGAGGACGGCGAGTTCTACTTCATCGAGATGAACACCCGCATCCAGGTGGAGCATCCCGTCACGGAGATGATCACCGGCATCGACCTGGTGAATGAGCAGATCCGCGTGGCGGCCGGCCATCCGCTCTCGGTGAGGCAGGAAGACATCAAGATCGAAGGTCATGCTATCGAGTGCCGCGTGAATGCCGAGCATCCCTCGACCTTCCGCCCCTCGCCCGGCACGATCAGCTACTTCCACCCGCCGGGCGGCCTCGGCGTGCGTGTCGATTCGGCAGCCTATCAGGGCTACCGCATCCCGCCGCATTACGATTCCCTCGTGGGCAAGCTCATCGTCCATGGCCGCACCCGCAACGAGTGCCTCATGCGCCTGCGCCGGGCCTTGGACGAGTTCGTGGTCGACGGCATCGACACCACGCTTCCGCTCTTCCGCACCCTCGTGCGCAACCCGGAAATCCAGAACGGCCAGTACGACATCCACTGGCTGGAGCATTTCCTGAAGACCGGCGGGCTGGGCGACGAGCCGGCATAGCAGCTTGTTATAAGATATCAAGCCCTCTATTCTTGCCAAAACGGAACAGGGGGCCGCGCTATCGAAGGCGAGGCTGTGAAGACATGCCTCGCTTTCTTCATGTGGGCTGCGGCCCGAAGCGCAAACACCAGACCGTCAGGGCTTTCGCCTCGTCCGAATGGGAGGAGGTCACGCTCGATATCGACAGGAGTGTGAAGCCGGATCTCGTCGATAAGCTCCCTGAACTGTTCCAGGTTGAATCGAACAGCTTCGACGCCGTCTATTCGGCTCACAACATCGAGCATCTTTATCCGCACGAAGTGGCATTGGCGCTGAATGCGATGCGCCGCGTCCTCAAGCCGGATGGGTTCGTGATCCTCACCTGTCCGGACCTTCAAAGCATCGGTGAGCGATTAGCCTCGGGCGATATCGACACGCCTATCTATACCAGCGGCAGAGGACCGGTCGCGCCGCTCGACATGATGTACGGGTTCCGCCCTGCGATGGCCGACGGGAACCTCTATATGGCCCATCATACGGGCTTCACGCTGAAATCTCTCAGCAATGCCTGCATCCGGGCCGGGTTCGCCAAGTTCCTCGGATTGCGGCGCACGCGAAAGCACGATCTGTGGGGATTGGCGACAAAACTGCCAAAAACCGATGACGAGATGAAGGAACTCGGCAGAATCTATCTGACACCGGTCTGACTTAGCGTTCCAGGTATCCTATTTTGAAGGACAGCCGAACGATCAGACAAGTTGGTGAATGCCCCACTCTCCCGACCACGCAACCGAGATTACGCCCGACATCCTGCTGAAAGCTTACGCGGCCGGGATCTTTCCCATGGCGGAGGATGCGGAGGATCCGTCCCTGTTCTGGGTCGAGCCCCGCGAGCGGGGGATCATTCCCCTCGACGGCTTTCACATTTCAAAGCGCCTCGCCCGCACCGTCCGTTCCAATGTCTTCCAGGTTCACGTGGACCGGGACTTCGATGCCGTGATCGCCGGCTGCGCCGCGCCGGCTGAGGACCGGGAGAAGACCTGGATCAGCCGTCGGATCCGGGAGCTCTACGGCGAGCTTTTCGATGCCGGCTACTGCCACACGGTGGAGGTCTATCAGGAGAACCGCCTCGTCGGCGGTCTCTATGGCGTGAGGCTGAACGGCGCCTTTTTCGGCGAGAGCATGTTCCACACGGAGCGCGACGCCTCGAAGGTGGCGCTGGTGCATCTGGTGGCGCGCCTGCGCCGGGGCGGCTTCTCGCTCCTGGATACGCAGTTCGTGACCTCGCACCTGGCGCAATTCGGCGCCACCGAGGTTCCGCGCCGGGCCTACAAGCAGATGCTGCGCAATGCCATGGAGCATGCGGCCGACTGGAATGTCTGGCCGACAGACAGGACCGTGAGCGGCGAGGACGTGCTCGCCGCCATCAGCTCTCCTTAGTTCGGGCGATCCGAATTGATGATCGGCGCAGCCGGACGCCGAGCAGGCTGCTGTCGCTGAGGGGCCGGCTGGCGCAAGGGCGCCGTCTCGACGGCCGGCGGGCGCGGGGCCGTGACGTCACCGGGCCGCGCCGGATCGCTCGAGCCGCTGGCCGCATCCTGGATCGGCGGCAGCTCCTCGGGTGTTTCCTTGGGCTCCGCAATCACCTCGGTGCCGCCTTTGCAGTCGACGAGCCAGATGTCGTAGACCGGGTGCTCGAGGCCATGAAGGCCTGGGCTCGAGGCGAAAAGCCAGCCTGAGAACACCCGCTTGCCCTTCCCTTCGGATCCGGGCTCGTCCACTTCGATGAAGGATGTGGTGTTCGGCGTTTCCGTGGGCGGCTTCGTGAAGCAGACCCGTGGCGTCACCTGAAGGGCGCCGAACTGGACGGTTTCATCGACAGCCACCTCGAACGATACGATTCGCCCGGTGATCTTGTCCAGGCCCGAAAACACGGCCGTAGGATTCTTGATCCTGTCCGCCTGCGCCGCACTGAAGCCGCCGATAAGCGATGCGATCACCAGGGCCGCCCGCGTCCATCCGAGTTTCATCATTCTGTCCAAGCCAAGTTCGATCTGGCGTCTCTCGTCCGGCCGAACATGGCCGCACCCGTTGTCAGTTCGGCAACGCGATAGCACGTGAACCATGATGGAAAAAGGGCGGGGCGCGAAGATAGGACTCCCGTCCCCTGCCCTGAGGCTCAGCCCGCCTGCGAGAGCGACCTGAGCGCGCCGCGGACGCTGTCCGGCTCCAGCTCCGGCAGCCCCGCCTCAATGGCTGCATGGAGATCGCGCCAGATCGGAACGGCAGCAGCCAGCACCTCCCGCCCCTTGTCCGTGAGGCCGATCAACCGGCTGCGACGGTCGTCCGGGTCGCGTTCGATGGTCACGAGCCCATCCCGTTCGAGCGGTTTCAAGGCGGCGGTGAGGGTCGTCCGGTCCATCGCCAGAAGCTGTGCGACGGGGCCGATGGCTGGGGCCTTGGGTCGGTTGAGGGCGTTCAGCAGGGAGAACTGGCCGGAGGTGATCCCTGCCGGTCGCAGAGCCTCGTCGAAGCGTCGCGAGAGCGCGCGTGCAGCCCGTTGCGCGTGCAGGCACAGGCAGGTGTCTCTGACCAGATGAGTTGTTTCGAAAGAGACGGTCGAGCTGTTTGACATGGCTTATTTATGTTGATATCAACTCAATTGTCAAGGGAACATGAGATTGCCTCAAGGCAAGGGAGATAAGCGATGACTTATGTCGATGGCTTCGTGCTGGCTGTTCCGGCCGACAAGAAGGAAGTGTACCGGAAACATGCGGCAGAAGCGGCGCCCCTGTTCAAGGAGTTCGGCGCCACCCGGATGGTCGAATGCTGGGGAGACGACGTGCCGGACGGCAAGCTCACCGATTTCCGCCGCTCCGTGCAGGCGAAGGACGACGAGGTCGTTGTCTTCAGCTGGATCGAATATCCCTCCAAGGAAGTGCGCGACGCTGCCCAACAGAAGATCATGACCGATCCGCGCATGGAGGCGATGGGCCAGCAGATGCCCTTCGACGGCAAGCGCATGATCTTCGGCGGCTTCATGCCGATCCTCGACGTCTGAGGTGCGGACCATGGCCAATCGGCACGGCGACTTCATCTGGTACGAACTCCTGACGAACGATGCGGATGCGGCCGCACGCTTCTACGGCGCGGTGATCGGTTGGCAGAACCGGGCGGCGGAAGGCTCAGACCGCGGCTACCGGGTCTTCGGGATCAACGGCGCGGATGTGGGCGGACTCATGCCCTTCCCGGCCGGCGCCGAGAGCGCCGGCATGCGCCCGATATGGCTCGGCTACGTGGCCGTCGAGAATGTCGACACTGCGGCGGCCGACATCGTCCGCGACGGCGGCGCGCAGCACATGCCGCCCACCGACATTCCGGGCGTCGGACGCTTCGCCATGCTGACGGATCCGCAAGGCGTGATGTTCTACGTCATGCGCGGTGCGGTGGACGGGACGAGCACAGCGTTCGACCAGAGCAAATCCGGTCATTGCAACTGGAACGAACTTTCCACCAGCGACCCGCAGGCGGCGCTCTCCTTCTACCGGTCCCGCTTCGGCTGGGAGAAGGGCGATGCCATGCCCATGGGCGAGATGGGCGACTACCAGTTTATCGACCATGGCGGCCGGACCATCGGGGCCGTGATGAAGCGGACGCCGGATGGCCCCCCGCCCCTATGGACTTTCTATTTCGGCGTCGCGGACATCGATGTCGCCGCGCAGGCTGTCTCCGGGAATGGGGGCGTGATCCACTACGGCCCCGCCGAAGTGCCGGGCGGCGTCTTCATCATCGTGGCCGGCGATCCGCAGGGCGCTCTCTTCGGCCTAGTCGGTCCGCGCAAATCGTAAAATCGCCCTTCGAGGAGCAGTTCATGTCCGACAAGCTCGTTCCCGCCGACGAACTCGCGCGCCGCTCACCGGTGCGCTTTCCGAACGAAAGCGCCGAGTACCGCACCGCTCGCACGGCCCTGCTGGCGGAGGAGATCGAGTTGCGGCGCCATCTGGAACGCGTGGCGGCCCAACGCCGCGCCCTGCCGCCCGGTGGCGAGGTAAAGGGCGACTACAGCTTCGTGGGCGAGAATGGCCCGGTGAGCTTCGCCGACCTCTTCGGCGATAAGCAGTCGCTGGCCGTCTACAGCTACATGTTCGGCCCGCAGCGCGAGCGCCCCTGCCCCATGTGCACCAACCTGCTCAGTGCGCTTGAAGGCAATGGCGCCGATATCCAGCAGTGCATGGCGCTCGCCGTCGTGGCGCGATCCCCGATCGAGCGGCTGATCGCCTGGAAGCGGGAACGCGGCTGGACGAACCTGCGGCTTTACACCGATCTCAACGGCAATTACTCGCGCGATTATCACGGTGTGCTGCCGGACGGGTCGGAGATTCCGAGCTTCAACGTCTTCACCCGCAGCGACGGAACCATCCGTCACTTCTGGAGCGGAGAGATGACCGGCGATTCCGCCGATCCCGGCCAGGATCCTCGCGGCGCCCCGGATCTAGCTCCTCTGTGGAACGTGCTCGACATGACGCCCGAGGGTCGCGGCGCAGACTGGTACCCCAAGCTGAATTACGTCACCTAGCCCCTCAAGAATGCATCAACGCTCTATTATTTCGTTGGGCTGTTCAGGCTCAGGTTTGATCGACTAAGCTTCCAGGCGTGCGAGCGACCGAGGAGCGAAGATTCCTGCATGAGTGAAGTCCGGAATCCAGATGATGAGTCCCGTCAGCGGCTGGGCTTTCTGTCTGCTGCGGAAACGGCTGCCCTCGCCCATCGTGGCGTTGTGATCCCGGCTTCGACTTCCGTGCTCGTCTCACCAGGCGTCCAGCTTGCAACGGGAGCGGTGCTCTGGCCCGGCGTCATCCTTGAGGCTCGAGACGGCGGCACCATCGTCATTGGCGCTGGTACGCAACTCTTCCCCGGAAGCAGGCTTGTTGCCTCCGGCGGCTCGATCAAGGTCGGGGCGTCTGCCGAGATCGGCGAAGAAGGCGGCTTCACCCTCAAGGCCGAGGCGGGGGATCTGATCGAGGTCGGCGACGGGGCGCGTCTTCTGGGCGGAGGATCGCTCATCCTGTCCAACCGGGTCGGTCGCGGCGCACAGATTCTCGGACCCATCCGCTGCCAAAACTGTACCTTGGGCGACGGCGGGAGCTTTCGCGATCCCGATCCGGATGGGCGCGGCGGGGTTCTCAAAGGCTCGGGCGTCGCTCGCCATGTCGATGTGCCGACCGGCTCCGTCATTCAGGCCTTTGGACTCTTCTCGGAAGGTGTCCTCAGGCGGCAATCCTATTTTCATCCAAAGCCGGCCGGGTAGATCGCATGCTGCATAACCTCACCGAACCCGGCCCCAAGCTCGGCCTGGGCCTGCTCTCCGTCGGCCGCGCCTGGGGCGTCACCCAAAGTGCGCCGCCTGACGAGAGCGAGGCGCAAGCCCTGCTGGCGAAAGCCCTGGAACTGGGCATCACCATCTTCGATACGGCCCCGGCCTATGCCGAGAGCGAAGCCCGGCTGGGCCGCTTCCTCGATACCCTTGAGCCCTCCGCGAAGCAGAGGCTCACCATCATGACGAAGGCCGGAGAGCATTGGGACTTCGGGTGCAATTCCAGCTTTGTTGATCATAGCCGCGATGCGCTGGTTCGAAGCATCGACCAGAGCCTATCCATGCTCGGAACCATCGATGTTCTGCAGATCCACAAGGCGACGAGCGATGTCGTCACTCATCCTGATGTGATCGCCGCCATGGATTATGCACGGCGTTGTGGGATCAGGGCTTTCGGGGCGAGCGTCAGCGATGTGGAAGCAGGGCGGCTCGCGCTGGAAAGCGGATTGTACGATGCGCTGCAGTTTCCCCTGAACATGTCGAGCCAGACCTTGGCGCCGTTGCTGCCGGGGCTGAATGCGAGCGGCCGCACCGCCATCGTCAACCGTCCCTTCGCCATGGGCGGCTTGCTGGCCGGGCAGCCTTTCGAGGAAGCCGCCGCCGCCGCGTTCCGCTTCATCGAGGAACGGCTCCCAAGAGCCGTGATTCTCAGTGGAACAGGAAAGGTCGCGCATCTCGCGCAGAACATCGAAGCCTTCCGCAACCGGTCGGCCTAGCTGGCCCAATCCTTTGACAGGCTGTTCTCAGGACCAGTCCTGTTCGAGTGGATTGGACGCCGGCTCGGTCATTGGATCGCCTGCCTTCACGCGCTTCTCGAAATGCGCCGTGGAGCAGGCATGCGAGCACAGAAGCCCGCGTTCTGACCAATAGGCCGGACCGTTCTGAACCCGCCCCGCGTGATAGGAGAAATTCGGGTGGTCGTACGGCAGCCCGCACTCGATGCAGGTGCGGGCTTGGGTTTTCTTGAGCATGATCGGGTCAGGACGCCGCCGACGGCCTCACTCTCCCGGGGTCCACGGCACGTAATCGCCTGTGGCGGCGGGGCGCTGGCCGGTCCCGAGTTGTGACCCTTGCGGCCGGTAGGCCTGCGTCGTGCCGGTCATGTTCGGCACATAGGGTTTTTCCCAGGAATGCGGCCGGTAGGCTTCCTCGCTCGGGGGCACGTCGCCGTTGTGGCACAGCCAGGCGCGCCAGCCGGGCGGCACCTTCGAGGCATCGGCATAGCCGTTATAGACCACCCAGCGGCGCTCGGCGCCCACATTGGAGTCGATCGCCTGCGCCTGGACATAGCGGTAGTAGGTGTTGCCGAACTCGTCCGTGCCCACGAACACGCCCTTGCGCCAGGTGAAGAATCGGGTGCCGAGGGTCTGTCCGTTCCACCAGGTGAAGAACTGGGTGAAAAACTCTTTCATGCTGCTGCCGCCGGAGGGGTTCGTGAAGTTGCGCGGAATATGGCCGCTGAGGTCAGCGAAGTCCAGCCTTACGGCCTACGAAAAGCCGCTGTGATTCTCCGACTCACCCCTTCCCCAGCGGCGGGCGCCGAATTTCCCGCAATCAGGCCATTTCGGGCTTGGGAACCGTCCCGATGGCAGCTCCAGGCGACGGCCAAGGATTGGTGCGCCGGCACAACATCTACCGGCCGTTAAGCATGACTCAACATGGGTCCTTAAGCCGGCGAAGCTTGGCCATTGCAAAAATCGGGAACGGATTCTCAGAGGAGTCTGAGAGGCTTAGCCGGAAGGGCAATTGTTATCCACAATTCTCACAGCTACACACAACATGTAGTTCGGAACCGTGAGCCGCGACACTAGTTCTTGACGTGAGGCTCGCAACACGACTAGCTTGCCGGGGTGCCGACCAGAGACCGGCAGCCGACCCGAAAAGGCCGGTTGAACACTCCCCAGAGCAGGCGTCAGAGCCCGTGGCAACATCGTTGCCGCGCCACCTGTGACGCCCGAAGGGGACCGTAACTCAGGCGTGTTGCGTGGGCGATCCGGCAAAGAACGGATCGTTGGGGCGTCGAACAATAATTTGGGCTGATGAGCTGCGGGGCAAATCGCGGCCATGGGGACGTTTGTCCTCAATACTTAGGATGTGACCTATGCGGATCGAGCGGCGTTATACGAAGTCTGGCCAATCGCCTTATTCCTCCCTCGCCTTCTGGCTCGCCACGAGCGAGATCCGCAATCCGGATGGCTCGGTGGTCTTCAAGCTCGAGAACATCGAGGTTCCCGAGACCTGGAGCCAGGTGGCCTCCGACGTGCTGGCCCAGAAGTATTTCCGCAAGGCCGGCGTGCCGGCTCGCCTGAAGAAGGTCGAGGAGAACGACGTCCCGTCCTGGCTGTGGCGCTCCGTGCCGGATGAAGCCGCCCTCTCCTCCCTGCCTGAGGACCAGCGCCTCGGCTCCGAAATCTCCTCCAAGCAGGTGTTCGACCGTCTCGCCGGCTGCTGGACCTATTGGGGCTGGAAGGGCGGCTATTTCTCGTCCGAGGAAGACGCCCAGGCGTTCTATGACGAACTGCGCTTCATGCTCGCCAACCAAATGGTGGCGCCGAACTCCCCGCAATGGTTCAACACCGGCCTGCATTGGGCCTATGGCATCGACGGCCCCGGTCAGGGCCACTATTACGTGGACTACAAGACCGGCAAGCTGACCAAGTCCAAGTCCTCCTACGAGCACCCGCAGCCGCATGCCTGCTTCATTCAGGGCGTCGAGGACGACCTGGTGAACGAGGGCGGTATCATGGACCTGTGGGTCCGCGAGGCGCGCCTGTTCAAGTACGGCTCCGGCACCGGCTCCAACTTCTCCAAGCTGCGCGGCGAGGGCGAGAAGCTCTCCGGCGGCGGCCGCTCGTCGGGCCTCATGAGCTTCCTCAAGATCGGCGACCGGGCTGCCGGCGCGATCAAGTCGGGCGGCACCACGCGCCGCGCCGCCAAGATGGTGGTGGTCGATGTCGATCACCCGGATATCGAGAGCTACATCGACTGGAAGGTGAAGGAGGAGCAGAAGGTCGCCGCGCTGGTCACTGGCTCCAAGCTCGCCGCCAAGCACCTCAAGGCCATCATGAAGGCCTGCATCAACTGCGAGGCCGAGGGTGATGCCTGCTTCGACCCGGAGAAGAACCCGGCTCTGAAGAAAGAGATCAAGATGGCCCGCCGGGTGCAGATCCCGGACAACTACATCAAGCGCGTCATCCAGTTCGCCAAGCAGGGCTACACGGATATCGACTTCCCGGTCTACGACACCGACTGGGATTCGGAAGCCTACCTCACGGTCTCCGGCCAGAACTCCAACAACTCCGTCTCCCTGACGGACGACTTCCTGCGCGCGGTCGAGAACGATGCCGACTGGCACCTCACCGCCCGCAAGGACGGCAAGGTGGTGAAGACCCTGAAGGCCCGCGACCTGTGGGAGCAGATCGGCCACGCCGCCTGGGCGTCCGCCGATCCCGGCCTGCACTTCAACACCACCATGAACGACTGGCACACCAGCCCCGCCGGTGGCCGCATCCGGGCGTCGAACCCCTGCTCGGAATACATGTTCCTGGATGACACGGCCTGCAATCTGGCCTCGGCCAACCTGCTGCAGTTCTTCGACCGCCAGAACCACAAGTTCGACGCGGAATCCTTCGAGCATGCCTGCCGCCTCTGGACGGTGGTGCTCGAAATCTCCGTCATGATGGCGCAGTTCCCGTCCAAGGAGATCGCGCAGCTCTCCTACGAGTACCGCACGCTCGGCCTCGGCTTCGCCAATATCGGCGGCCTGCTCATGACCATGGGCCTGCCCTACGACAGCGATGCCGGCCGTGCGCTGGGCGGCGCGATCACCGCGATCATGACCGGCGTGTCCTATGCCACCTCGGCCGAGATGGCCGGCGAGCTCGGGCCGTTCCCGAACTACAAGGCCAACGCGAAGCACATGCTGCGCGTGATCCGCAACCATCGCCGCGCGGCGCATGGGGAGGCTCAGGGCTACGAGGGCCTCGCCGTCAATCCGGTCCCGCTCGATCACGCCTCCTGCCCGGATGCCGACCTCGTCGCCCATGCCAAGTCCGCCTGGGACAAGGCTCTCGAACTCGGCGAGAAGAACGGCTACCGCAACGCGCAATCCACCGTCATCGCGCCCACCGGCACGATCGGCCTCGTGATGGATTGCGACACCACCGGCATTGAGCCCGACTTCGCCCTCGTGAAGTTCAAGAAGCTCGCCGGCGGCGGCTACTTCAAGATCATCAACCGGGCCGTGCCCGATGCGCTCCGTGCGCTCGGCTACCGCGAGCATGAGATCGCCGAGATCGAGGCCTATGCGGTCGGCCACGGCTCCATGAAGCAGGCGCCCGCCGTCAACCCCGGCTCGTTGCGGGCCAAGGGCTTCACGGACGACAAGATCGACGCGGTGGAGAAGGGCCTGAAATCGGCCTTCGACATCAAGTTCGTGTTCAACCGCTGGACGCTCGGCGAAGACTTCCTCACCGGCACCCTCAAGGTCCCGGCCGAGAAGCTCAACGATCCGTCCTTCGACCTGCTGTCGTTCCTCGGCTTCTCGAAGGCCGACGTGGAGGCCGCGAACATCCACATCTGCGGAGCGATGACCCTGGAAGGCGCGCCGTTCCTCAAGGTGGAGCATTACCCGGTCTTCGACTGCGCGAATCCGTGCGGCAAGATCGGCAAGCGCTACCTCTCGGTGGAAAGCCACATCCGCATGATGGCGGCCTCGCAGCCCTTCATCTCGGGTGCGATCTCCAAGACCATCAACATGCCCAACGACGCCACGGTCGAGGATTGCAAGAACGCCTACATGCTGTCCTGGAAGCTGGCGCTCAAGGCGAACGCCCTCTACCGCGACGGCTCCAAGCTCTCGCAGCCGCTGAACTCCGCCCTCATCGCCGATGAGGACGAGGATGCGGACGACGCGCTGGAAGCGCTGGCCGCCATGCCGGCCGCCGCCAAGGTCGCGCATGTGTCGGAGAAGATCGTCGAGAAGGTGATCGAGCGCGTGGAGCGGATCCGCGAGCGCGAGAAGATGCCGGATCGCCGCAAGAGCTACATCCAGAAGGCCGTGGTCGGCGGCCACAAGGTGTATCTCCACACCGGCGAATACGACGACGGACGCCTCGGCGAGATCTTCATCGACATGCACAAGGAAGGCGCCGCCTTCCGGGCCATGATGAACAACTTCGCCATCGCGATCTCGCTCGGCCTGCAATACGGCGTTCCGCTGGAGGAATACGTGGAGGCCTTCACCTTCACGCGCTTCGAGCCCGCCGGCTTCGTCCAGGGCAACGAGCGCATCAAGTCCGCCACCTCGATCCTCGACTACGTGTTCCGCGAGCTCGCCGTGTCCTATCTCGGCCGCAACGACCTCGCCCACGTGGACCCGTCGGAAGCAGGCCCCACCACCATCGGCAAGGGCGAGGACCAGTCGAAGGCGCCGGAGCCCGCTCCCGCCACGGCCATCGTGTCCCGCGGCTTCGTGCGCGGCAATTCCGACCGCCTCATGCTCATCCCCGGCGGTGGCAGCGCCACGGGCGTGACCCAGCGCACGGGTGGCATGACGGTCGGCGCGAACGCGCTCAAGGCTGAACTCCCGCAGCCTGCCGTGCAGGCGGAGGAGAAGCCGGTCGGCGAAACTGAGATGTCCAAGCTCGCCTTCACGGCCCCGTCCGTCGCCGACCGGCGCGCCGAGGCCAAGATGAAGGGCTATGTCGGCGAAGCCTGCCCCGAATGTGCGAACTTCACGCTGGTGCGCAACGGGACGTGCTTGAAATGCGATACCTGCGGTAGCACGACGGGTTGCTCCTAATGGTGGCTAAGGGCTATCGCCATGGGGCAAGATTTCAAAGCTCTGAACCAGTGGGTAGAGGAAGACCTTGAAAGGCTTGCTCTGAAAGAGCGACGCAAGGCTGGCTACCGCAATAACGAGTTGACTTTCTGCGCATGGGATACCTGGAAGCGCTTGGAGTTCACTCGCGGAGTACAAATAAAATATTTCAGGATCGGGGATCATCCCGATCCTGCATTCGTACAGTTCGACCCGTTAGAACTCCACATCGCGCATGAGACACGGCGCGATGCGGAGGCCTACGATGGACAGGCTAGACTTATCGTGTTGCACGAAGCCGCTCATATTCGTCTTCACAACAACGGTAAAAACAGCTTCTCGCCATTCGGCTCTCATGACGAAAAAAACTAGGACGGCAAAGCTAGCTGGCAGGCCTGCTGTTCGAGAGCCGCCAGGTAGGCAGCGGGATCGTGTCGA
>NZ_JAERQE010000058.1 GCF_016734765.1 Microvirga soli
TGACGTAAACCAGGCAAAGCAAAAGGCCCACGAAGCTGGAAACTTCGAGGGCCTTTGGAGACCCACCGAGGGTGGGCGTAAGGGAATCTAAGCACCTTCCTTATGCCATCCCGACAAGCTGAGTGTCAAGAGCATCGGTTTCGGTGAGCGCTCCCGCTTTGCCCTCAACATGGAGGGTACGATGCAGCTTGCATCGTCAGGAGGCCGGCGGCTGAGACATGCCGCTCTGGCCGCAAGGAAGCTTGCGCTCGAAGACGGGCGCACAGTCACACGCAAAGAACTCTCGGCCGCCGCCCGCGAGGCCGGCAAGGCCCTCGACCTGAGGCCGGCCCAGCGGGCGGTGCTGTCCGAGCTCGTGGCCTGCTGGGGTGAACAGGAGTGGGAGCGGCTGCTGGTCTGGCCGTCCAACGACTACCTCATGAGCCGCACAGGCCTAACCGAGCGGGCGATCCGGCGCATTCTGCGCCAGCTGGTCGACCTGCAGCTGCTGGTTCCCAAGGACTCGCCCAACGGCAAGCGCTACGCCGTCAAGGATCTCGCTGGCCAGGTGGTGGATGCCTTCGGGTTCGATCTGACCCCGGTCTACGCCCGCCGCGGCGACTGGGCGGTGATGCTCATGGAGCAGAAGCAGCTGCGGGAGGTGCAGAAGCGCGCCTTCGACGAGGTCACAATCTGCCGCCGGGCGACCGAGGAGGCCCTGAGCACCCTGGCCGAGCATTTCCCGGACGTGGATCGCTCCGAGGTCGAGGCCCGGTTGAAAGCTCTCCAGGCCCGCACGCCAGCCCGGTCCAGGATCACGCTTCCAGCCGATCTTCTGGACGCCTGGCAGCTGTTGAGAACTGAGGTTGAAGAAGTCTTCTATGAAGCGGGCAAAGCCGGACTCGGAGTCCTGCACACTAATAACAACAACGGATCTCCTAGTGAACCTTGTAACAAAGGCTTTCCGAAGAAAGCTGAGCCGGTTCGTTCAACCGAACAACCCACGGAGCACCTATCACCGGAATTGATCCTTGAGGCTTGCCCCGCCCTCAGCGACTACGGCCAACCCGTGCGGGATCTGGCGGACATCGTCTCAGCCGGCCGCTACCTGCGAGCTTCGCTCGGGGCGCATGAGAGCGCCTGGGCCGAGGCTGTCGAAGAGGTTGGCACCGTCAGGGCGGCCATTGCGGTGATCTACGTCCTGCAGCTCTATGAGGACGACGCAGCCAAGAACGGCGGGGAGAGCCGGATCAAGAACCCGGGCGGCTACTTCCGCGCCCTCACCCGCATGGTGAAATCCGGCAAGATCGACCTCGCCGTCGAACTCCTGGCCATGAGGAGACGAAGAATGTCGTAGGCAGAGGAACCGTGCTCGTGGAGATGGTGACTGGCCAGCGTACGTGAGTTCAGGGAGCGGAAACCGTAGGGTGCATCACGGCTGTGAATCGTTAAGGCTCAATCGATTCAGGACTTTGATTGGACCTCGTCCCTGGGCCAGCGCGACACTGGCGCATGGCTCAAGACACGATCCACTATCTCGTCCTGCACCGGTGTGATCCAAGCTGCAACATGGCTCGCTACTATGTCCTGTCGATCGAGCCGAGCCTGTTTGGCGATGCGACCCTGATCCGGGAGTGGGGCCGCATTGGTCGACCCGGGCAGAGGAGGGTCGAGCTTTACGAGAACCAGTCATGCGCCGTGGAAGCGCTCGAGACCTGGCTCCAGCGAAAGTTTCGCCGCGGCTATCTGCTCCAAGGCGGGTCGGGCAGGGAAGCCTGGTTCGGTCTCAGCGTAGGATCTTGAGCAGTTCTTCGACAGCTTCAGTCTCCTTGAGACTGCCTCTCTCGTACTGACGCAGCACGTCCCTGATTTGGGCGCGCTTCGAACGTGAACTGCCAACCTGCTCATCATGGGGAATCGTTTGCCGCTGGATAACTGGTATCACTTCGGGCTTGCGGAAGTAGGTCTGAGCTTTCTGCAGCAGTCTCATGTTTAGCATTTGTAATAGCGTCTCTGAATGATCGATGTAGGAACTCTGGAGGCCTGTTCAACGCCTCCTATCCTTAGCACCCGGCAGGATTGAGGAAGACAGACTTTGGTAGATAGCTCAGGGGCAAGAAAGCCGCCTTTCGATCACTGGCGAGGTATGAGCAGAGCTTCGACAGAACTCCCGGCTGGCAGCGTAGGGCAGGCGCTGAGAGGATGACACGGAATGGACGAAAGTTTCTCGCCAACAATTTTTCTTTATGGAATGGCCCTTGTGCTCGCCGTGGGAAAGGCGTTCACGCTGACGATCTGGCGGACCCTTCCGAAGCCGAGGCCAGGGCTGAGGCAAGAGATGCTGCATGCCTGGAAGAACCGGAGGCTCCGGAAACAAGCGGCAACGAGCCCAGTTCAGGATCGTCGAAGCGAGCAGACGCTGGACGATCCCTCGAGGAATGCTCAGGAGGCTCAGACGGAGCCACACGCCACAGTGCCAGTTCCGGAACAGGGTTCAGCAACACACCCAAGGTCCAATCCAGTTCCTGACAAGGAGCTTTAGAGGTGCCAGGTAGGTCAAGTAACCTTGGGTTAGTCGGATCCTGCGCTTTCCGACACAATCGCGAGCATGTCACCTGCCAACTGCTGCAGTTTAAGCGCGACTTCCGTCGGTGCGGTGAGCCAGAGTTCGTACTCCTCTCGGAACTGAGGTACTGAACCAGTGGCAACGGAGCAGCCGGGGCTGGCTAAGCGCAGTTAAAAATGCCTGCGAACCCGGTCGGCACCGCCTTGCCCGAACTTCAGCGCGCACTGCCGCGCAGTCTGCCAGCCCACAAGGATGTCTCTGGCAGCCAGCACCTCTTCGACCCTGCGCTGGCTCAACGGAACTCGAAGATACAAACAGATGGAGTGGCTGGTGAGACTCCCCGCCCTGAAGGACGAGGCATCTTGGGCTAGGCGGCAAGCCGCTTCATCCCTTGATCTTTGCTTCCTGCTTCGCGGGCGCGCTTAGAGCTGAGGCCTCCACAGGCTGCCACCGGCGCTCCACCGGCGGTCGTTCGTAATGCCGCCCAGCGAGCGCGGCCCAGCGCGAGGATGTTTCTCGCGGCGTTGATGTCAGCATGGACTTCATGCCCGCACAGCGGACACACGAAGCGGTCGCGGGCCACACGACCATGCGGCAGGTGGTTGGTTGTCGCGTCGTCCCTCGGATGCCCACCGCACTCCGAACAGCGTTGCGAGGTGTGGCGGGCGTCGACCTCGACACATTCGCCGCCGGCCCAAGCCGCCTTGTACTTCGTCATCGAGCGGATCTGGCCTGGCGACACATCGAGGATCGCCCGGTTCAGGCCCGCCTTGGCGGCCACGTTGCGGCCCGGCTGCTCGACCGTGCCTCTCGCGCTTGCGGTCATGTTCGTCAGGCGCAGGTCCTCGAAGGCAATGTGCGTGTGCTGCTCTGTGAGCTGGTGCGAGATCACGTGGGCCGCGTTGCGCCGGCGCCGAGCGAGCTTGGCATGGAATCGTGCCAGAGCCCGCCGGGCCTTCAACCGGTTGCGCGAGCCCTTTTTCTTGCGGGCGAGGCTCTTCTGCAGGCGCGCCAATTGGCGCATTTCCTCGGGCGACGTGCGTGGCATCGGCAGGATCTGCGCGCCCGACGTAACAGCTCCCGTTGCCACGTTAAGATCGACACCGACCTCGGCGATCTCCCGCCGTTGCGGGCTCGACAACTCGACCTCGCAGGCGATCGCCGCGTACCAATGGCCGCCCTCGCGCGAGACTGTCACCGAGGTCGGACGGCCTTTTACCTTACGGTGGGCCGTCAACTTCAGCCACCCGAGTTTCGCCAGCTTCAGGCGATGCCGTTCGATGGTGAACCCTTGCGGAAACCGGCAACTCTCGTGCACGGACTTCCGCCGGGGCTTAGGATAGCCTGCCTGCTTCTGGAAAAAGCGCTGATATGCATCTTCCAGATCGCGCAGGGCCTGCTGCAGGCACTGGCTCGGCGCCTCAGCGAAAAACGGAAACTCTTTTTCAGCGCCGGAAGCTCGTTGGCGCCGGTATTGTAGTTGAGACTGCGCCCTTTGCGGCTGAATAGCCGGCGCTGCTCGAGCGCCAAGTTGTAGACGAGAAGGCAGCAGCCGATCGTCGTGCTTAGAAGCACAACTTGCTCGGGCGTCGGGTAAACCCGAAAGCGATAGGCTTTTCTAACCTTAATCGGGTTAGAACATAGCCAGAACAGTCAAGCTGTTCAAGAGTCGCTCTGGCTTTTTTCATCCTCTGCCTGAAGAAAAAGGTCTTTCAGAGCTGATGATAACTTCAGGTGGGAAGCGATAACGAGTGTAACGAGGCTGACGGGTAATTTCCAACACTTGCCCACGCCTGCATCCGTTCACCCTGACGGTGCCGACACGATAGGCCTTCTTGGCCATTCATCCGGCTTCCTCAGAAGCGCTGCGGCAGGAAGGGCTTCAAGTCCATGCCAGTGGGCTTCTGTTCAACCAAATCGGCAACGAGTTCCGATGTGATCGCTGCTTGCGTCAGACCGTAATGCCCATGACCGAAAGCATAGACGACGCGAGGGTCCTTTCCGGCAGGTCCGATTACGGGCAGGGAGTCGGGGATCGAAGGACGGAAGCCCATCCACCGCTTTGCGGGCGTTTCAGCCTGAAGGTGGGGAAGGAAGCCCGTAAGGCGCTGCACCATCGCGTCGGTCCGTCTGTGGTTCGGCAGGGACGTCAGCCCTGCGAACTCGACGGCGCCGCCGACTCGGTCGCCTGTGTCGAGGGGGGTGGCGACAAAGCCCTCGCCCTCGAACATGATCGGGTGGTTCAGCCCGAACGTCCCTTTGGGATAGGTGGCATTGTAGCCTCGCTCCGTGTCGAGGGGGATGCGATCTCCAAGCTGTTGAGCAAGTGAACGCGACCACGCGCCGGCAGCGACCACGATCCTGTCTGAGATGATCTCTTCCATCGCCCCATCCGTTCGGACGTGAACAGCATCCTGCCGAGGCTCGACTGCCAACACATGCGCCGGCACATGCGCGGCTCCTCGGTCAAGCGCTAGTCGCATTAGGTCGGCGGCCAGGAGGGCGGGATCGGAGACATGACAGGCATCAGGGTACAGCACGGCGGCTTCCACGTTGCGGAGAGCCGGCTCGAGGCGGGCGAGATCATCCGGGCTCAGGATCTCGACCGGGATGCCAAATCTGCGCTGACGCTCGAGAAGGTCTTTAGCCTGGGCAAACGAGCTACGATGCCTCCATACGGACAGGATGCCGTTCTCTCTCAGATGCCCGTCCAGTTTGAGAGACGACAGAAGGCCCTTCCAGGCTGGCAACGCCTCCGCATTGATGGAGCGGATCGCCCCGATGCTCGCTTCAATCCGGTGCGGTAATGATGCCAGGATGAAGCGCGCCAGCCAAGGCGCGAGATGGGGCAGGTAGCCGGGCCGGATGGTGAGCGGCCCGAGCGGGTCCATGAGCCAGCGCGGCAGGTTCCGCCAAGCCTTTGGCGAGGCGAGCGGCATGACGTCGGTATGGGCGATCCAGCCGGCATTGCCGTCGGTCGGCCGCCCCTGCTTGGCGCCGGGCTCGACCAGAACAACCTCATGGCCCCTGTCGAGCAAGGCGTGCGCGGTCGCAAGCCCCACGATGCCTGCGCCGATGATCGCAACCCGCATGGTTCGTCCCTACAACAAGCTGAAGGCTTAGCGGCTCTGGTCGACGACCTGGAAGCCGTTGGCGAAGGGGTCCCGGTCGTCGATGAAGATCGTGTTGAACCCGGTCACCCGCGCCCAGCCCTCGATGGATGGGATGATCGCATCCCGGTTGCCCACCTTCGTGCGCCCTTCGATGCGTCCTGTGAAGGTCGAGCCGATGATGCTCTCGTGAACGAAGGCATCGCCTTCCTTCAGGGCTCCGCGGGCGGCAAGATGCGCCATGCGGGCGGAGGTGCCCGTGCCGCAGGGCGAGCGGTCGATGGCCTTGTCGCCGTAGAACACCGCATTGCGTGCGCTGCCGCCTGGATTCTGGGCCTTCCCAGCCCAGAGAACATGCGTGAGGCGGTCGATGGCCGGGTTCTCGGGATGCGCGATCTTGTAGCGCGCGTTGAACGCTTCGCGCAGCTTCGGGCTCCAGCGCAGAATATCGGACGGGTTCACGTCGGCGAGATCAGAATAGAGCGCCTGCGATTCCACAATGGCATAGAAGTTGCCGCCATAGGCTACGTCGATCATGAGGTGGCCGAGGCCTTCGACCTCGACCTCGTAGCCAGTGCCATAGAGGAAGGACGGGATATTGGTGATGCGCACCCGCTCCACGAATGGACCGTTCTGCTCGTAGCGCGCCTCGACCACGCCGGCCGGCGTATCGAGCCGCAACAGGCCCGGTGTCTTCGGATGAATGAGGCCGTTTTCGAGCGCGATGGTCACCGTGCCGATCGTGCCGTGGCCACACATGGGCAGGCAGCCCGATGTCTCGATGAACAGGATACCCACGTCGCAATCCGGCCGAGTGGGCGGGTAGAGAATCGAGCCTGACATCATGTCGTGGCCACGCGGCTCGAACATCAGGCCTGTGCGGATCCAGTCGTATTCCGCCAGGAAGTGCTGGCGGCGCTCGAACATGGTGTCCCCTTTGAGTTGGGGAATGCTGCCCCCGCCCACCACCCGGACCGGGTTGCCGCAGGTATGACCGTCGATGCAGAAGAAGGTGTGGCGCGCCATGGCCTCACTCGCTGTTCAAAGAGTTCTTGTCGAAGACGAAAGGCGGCGCGTGACCGCACCGCCTCGGGTTTGATCAGGCCGCAGGTGTGAGGTCTACACCGGGCAGCTTCGGCCGTGGCTTGAGGTTGTTGTTCATGATGGCCTCCATCTGGAACTTGCAGCCCGACTCGAACGCGTTCTTGACTGCTGGAAAGATGTACTCCCAGTCAATTCCGTTCGCCATCAGGCTCCTGTTCCTGCTATATAGTATTGAACTTCCTCGACGTAGATTGTATAAAATCCCTGGTGTCAAGTCGCTCTTTTGTCCATCTGCTATAGAGCCATAGGATCCGTTCTTCCATAGGATCTGCAACTAACGACAGTGAAAGCTATGCCCCCTGCCAGACCCGCTCAGAAGTCCCTTCAGCACAGAACCATCGCCTCTGCCGTCGCAGAGGAAGTGCGGCGTAGGATTGTGGATGGTGAGTTCAAATCTGGTTTCCAGCTTCGTCAGGATGCACTAGCTACGGAGTTCGGTGTCAGCCGCATCCCAGTGCGCGAGGCCCTGATGCAACTCGAAGCTGAAGGGCTGGTGAAGATCCTTCCACATCGTGGCGCAATCGTCTCAGAACTGTCTATGGAGGAAGTTCAAGAACTCTTTGAACTTCGAGCGCTACTAGAGCCACGTCTCCTCAAAGCCTCGGCCAAACATCTGACGGAAGCGGACTATGAGCGTCTTAGTCAAATCCTTCAGGAATACAGCACGGAACTCCGTGCCAAGCATGTCAGGCGCTGGGGTGAGCTGAACACGGAGTTCCATAACGTTCTGTACCAGCATGCACGACAGCCGCGCGCGCAGGCAATCGTTGGAGGCCTACTTCAGGAATGTGACAGACATACCCGGCTTCAGCTTTCGCTAACAGGTGGCATGGAGCGGGCCGAAGTCGAGCACGCCGAACTCGTGCGCCTCTGTAAGAGTGGCAAAGTCTCCGCGGCCTGCGCACTCCTGAAAACGCATATCGAAGGTGTGGGCAAATCGCTCCGCAATTACTTTGAAGAGCACAACAAAACGACTTAGAAGAAGGCGGCGGGCGTTTCGCCCGCCTTGATCAGTGGAAGACAAGCAGGTTCAGAGCGTAGCGCCGACCTTGCGCAATTCGGCCAGAACCGGAGCCTTCGGCAGCCAGATCTTGTCATACTCGGCAATCACTGGATCGGCGTCCTTCACGTCAGAGACGACGATCTTGACAGGTTGTTTTGAGAAGTTCTCCACGAGGCCAGGCTGGTTGGCAACGATTTCGTCGATCTCGGCATCAAGCGCTGCGCGGGTAATTTTAGAGATCAACTCACGATCGGCCCCTGGCAGGGTAGTCCAGACCCGGCCGGAGACCAGAGCCACCATCGGCATGTGAACGGCATTCATCCGAAGGATGGTCTTTGAGACCCGATCAAAGCGCTGGTTCCACGAGAAATCGAGATCCGCCTCAAGGCCATCGACTTGGCCGTTGGCCATTGCGTCGAACACCTGTGGAGTTGGGATTGGTGTGGGGGCAGCCCCCAGAATCTGGTAGAAATCGCGGAAAGCAGGCGTCGGATTGATCCGCAGCTTCATGCCTTTCAAATCCGCGATAGACGAGATTTCCTTAGCCGAGAACACTGCCCGAATTGACGTGATGCCCCAGCCGAGGCCAATCGTGCCCGTTTCTTTTGGAAGGTATTCGAACAGACCAAGCGCAACAGGGTGGCGGACGAGCTTGGCTACAGCCTCCGTGGAGCGCACCACGTAAGGAGCATTGATGGCTGCAATCGCCGGGACACGCGACCCAAGCTCGGCAGCCTGGATAAAGGCCATATCGAGTGCCCCTGACTGGAGCTGCTGCATCATGGCGCCCTCATTGCCGAGCTGGCCGGCATGGAAAACCGTGAGCGAGAGGCGACCGTTGGTTTCTGCTTTCAGTGTCTCGCCAACCTTCAAGGCAGCGTTGTTCCAGGGATGGTTCGGAGGCGTAATGACACCAAGGCGGAACTCACGGCTTTGAGCGCGAAGCACCGTTGGGGCCGCAAGCGGCAGGGTTGCGCCCGCCGCTAAGGCGAAGAGACGTCTGCGGGAAATGGTCATGATGGGTCCTCCGTTCTTTCTTCAGGTTAGTCGACGAGGGCAAGCGAGACGGTGGGCCATACCGACAGAATAATCAGCATCAGGCAGGCAACGATGAAGAAGGGCAGTGTCACTATGAACATCTTGCCAGGCTTGGCTCCCGTGACGGCTGCCGCGACGAAGAAGCAGAGACCAACGGGTGGCGAGAGAAGTCCGAGCACCAGATTGATCACAACGACTACCCCGAAGTGCCGCGGATCAATATGATAGACCTCGGTCGCGATGGGCAGGAGGATCGGCACTGTCATGATCAGGCCAGGCACGCCGTCGATAACCGTACCGATAACGATCAAGATCACGTTTACCAGCAGCATGAAGGTGACCGGATCCTTAGCGACCGACTGGATCCAGCCCGCCACTTCCTGCGGAACCTTGCCGAAAATCAAAATCCAAGAGAACACAGCTGCGGCAGCGACCAAGAACAGGACGATTGCCGAGTAGATCCCTGATCGGAGCAGCATTTCCGGGATCTGGGAGAAGCGGAACTCGCGTGTCCAGTAGCGGCCAACCAGTGCCGCCGCAATTGCACCCACGGCGGCCGCCTCCGTGGCATTGGCCAGCCCCGTGAGGATGGAACCGACGATCACGGCCGGGATGGATAGTGTCGGCAGCGCGCGAAGCACAGTCATCACGCGCTCGCGCGGCGTCATGTATGCTCCGGCCGGAAAATTGTGAATGAAGCCCATCACTGCAATGATGATGCAAAATAGTACCGTCAACAGGATGCCGGGGATGATGCCCGAGATCAGCATGTCAGAGACCGGCACTTGGGCCAGCACACTGTAGACCACGAACATCACAGATGGTGGAATGATCGGACCGAGCATTCCAGCATAGGCAGTGAGGCCTGCTGCAAATGTCTTGTCGTAGCCCTGGCGCTCCATCTCGGGCACCATAATCTGCGACATGATCGCGACTTGAGCCGTGGCTGAGCCCAAGATTGATGCGACGAACATGTTGGCGAGCACGTTCACATAAGCCAAGCCGCCGCGCAATGCGCCGACAAAGGCCATTGCCATTTCCACAATGCGCCGGGTTATGCCGCCGCCGTTCATGATTTCGCCAATCAGAATGAAGAGCGGAATGGCGATGAGGCCATAACTGTCGACGCCGCTGAACATCTGAAGTGGATAGGACTGAAACAGCAACGGGTTGCCGGAGACAACGATATAGACGATACCCGCGATGCAAAGGCACAGACCGATCGGCACGCCAACTAGCATAATAGCAACAAAGGCGGCGGAGGTGATCATTAGTTGATCCCGTTGCTGGCGGTGGCGTGGAACCCCGGAAAGGCGCTTCTGCTGACAGTACCCAGATCCTCCAACGTATTTGCAAGGCCGTGCAGCGTCATAGAGACGGCGAATATAGGCAGGACGAGATACACGATCCAACTTGGCCAGTTCAGCGTCTGGGTATGTTCCGTATAGAGGAAGTTGAACGTCTCACCGGCATAAGCCTTAGCGTCGAACCCCGCGCGGGCGATGCCGATCGGGTCCATCCACAGCCAGCACATGATGATTAGACCGAGGCCGAAGCCGACGACGGCTAAGGCTGAGATGATCCGTGCAATCTGCTGCCCGCGCGGAGAGAGCCATTCGGTGAGCATAGTCACAGCAAAATCAAGTCGAAGCCGCGTCATCGCAGAGGCCCCGATGAACGTCAGCCAGACCGTCGCATAAACAGCCGACTCATCGATCCAATAGATTGGAAGGCCGGCATATCGGGTGGTGACATTGATCAAAATCAGCAGGGTCAGGATACCCATAAAGCTCATGATCGCGATGCGCTCAATGGCGAGCAATCCATTAGAGAGGGCAACAACAATGCGTACTGGCCAGGACGGTAGACGGGAGCTAGGCAATGAATCGCCCGCCGATGATAGATTCGGTTCGATCACTTGCACTCACGCCGCTCCATTCGTAGCCATTGAAATCATACCGTATACAATCTACCGATCAACCATGATGTAAAGCATTTCTCCCGGCATCCTGTGGGGACTGTTCCGATAAGGCCTTCGGCACGCGGAGATGCTGTTGAACGGGTCCTTCAGGGGAGAAGGACTGTCATTGCACGCCGCTTTCCCGTCCAGCACAACCCCGAACCGGGGACATTCCCCTAGTTAGCCTGGAAATAGCACTGCTCAAGCGGGTTCGAACCTTCTGGGTCCGTCCTCAGCGCAGTCAAGAATGGAAAAGGCCCACGGTCGGATGGGCCTCTTAGCATGCCACTTAGGCGGCATGTTTCTGCATGGTACCGGACTGCCTGCTCCACTCCGCATACCATGCGTCGAAGAGCTTGAGCTGCGTCTCAGCATAGCCGCGCTGACTATCCGAGAGCGCATCGGTTTCGTTGAAGTGAAGCGCGTATTCCGGGCTCCCCTTCAGCACCATCAGATGCTTGTAGTACAATACCAGATCCGGACCCTCGTCGAAGGAGGATAGAACGTGCAGCGCCTCCTCCAGCTCCTTGGCGCGCTGGCGAGCCTCGGCATCGCCTTTCGCAGCCGCCTGGGCAAGGGCGCAAAGGTGCAGCACCTCGCGGGGCAGCACGTTGCCGATGCCAGTGATCGCACCGGTGGCGCCGCAATTCACGAAGCCGTGGAACACAGCGGTATCTACACCCACCATCAGCGTCACGCCGTCATCCTGGCTTGTGATGTGCTCGGCCGCATAGGTCAGGGCCTCGGTACCGCCGAATTCCTTGAAGCCGATCAGGTTCGGATGCTCGGCGCGAAGGGCGAAAAACAGATCACCACGGGTCGCGAAGCCGTAGTAGGGGCTGTTGTAGATCACAGCCGGAAGTTCGGGAGCGGCAGCGAGGATCGCCTTGAAATGGTGGCGCTGTGCGGTGAGAGACGACCCGCGGGAGAGGACGCGCGGGATCACCATCAGGCCTTGGGCGCCGACTTTCTGTGCGTGGGCGGCGTGAGCCACCGCGGCGCTGGTGTTGACAGCTCCGGTTCCGACGATGACTGGCACACCGGCCTTCACCAGGCGCTCCACACCTTCCATGCGCTGCTCATCCGTCAGGAGCGGCCAGTCGCCCATCGAGCCGCAGTAGACAACCGCAGACATGCCGGCTGCGATCAATTCCTCGCCTTTGCGCACGAGAGAGTCGAAATCGGGGCTGCGATCAGCTTTGCAGGGCGTCATGAGCGCCGGAATGCAGCCGGAAAAGATATTGGAAATCATGCGGTTCTCCTTGAAGTCCGTTTCTCTGCCCGCATAGCCGGTGGGCGCAAATTCAAAGATCTGCCTTAGATGGGGGTCAGCTAGCGATTTTATACAATCTACATTTATTAGAGTCAACACCGGTGAGCAGAGGCCGTGGTGCAAGTGCGCCGAAATCGGGGAGTGCCGCCTCTCGGTGTTTCGGAACCCCGAAAAGGCCGCTGACTGATTGGGCAACATGCAATATCGCTCAAACCTAGGCCTCAGAGGAGAATTTCCATATTGCAAATTGTATCCAATATGCGAAAGTCCTGCACGATGATCCTAGGCGAGGGCTGCCAGGCTCGGACATGAATTAACCAGGGAACTAAATAATGAAACTGAGGACAACAGCGGCAGTTATTTTCATTGGCATGCTCGCCGCCATGCCTGCCAAAGCGGACAAACTCGACGATATCATTGCCTCTGGTACCCTGCGCTGCGCTGTGACACTTGACTTCCCGCCGATGGGGTTTCGCGATGAGAAAAACCAGCCAGTCGGCTTCGACGTTGACACCTGCAACGATCTTGCCAAGGCACTCGGCGTGAAGGCCGAAGTCGTCGAAACCCCGTTCCCGGACCGCATCCCGGCGCTCGTCTCGGACCGTGCCGACGTAGGCGTTGCCTCGACCTCCGATACGCTGGAGCGCGCCAAGACCATCGGCTTCTCAGTCCCATATTTCGCCTTCAAAATGGTCGTCCTCACCAAGGACGGAACAGGCATCGACTCCTATGAGAGCCTAAAGGGCAAGAAGACTGGCTCGACCTCCGGCACCTTCGAAGCGATCGCCCTCGAGAAGGACATGAAGGCCTGGGGCGGCGGTTCCTTCCGTCCTTATCAGACCCAGGCTGACGTGTTCCTCGCACTCTCCCAAGGCCAGATCGATGCGACCGTCGTTACCAATACGGTGGCCCAGGCCACGGTCAAGTCCGGCAAATTCAAGGGCTTTGTAGTGAAGGGTGATGCGCCCTACGTAACCGACTATGTCGCTCTGATTGGCTTGCGCCAGGAGCAGGGCCTGCTCAATTACCTCAACCTATTCGTGAACCAGCAGGTTCGGATCGGCCGTTACCAAGAACTGTACGACAAGTGGGTAGGCGGCGGTCAGGCGCCTGACCTTACAGTCAAAGGCGTCTATCGCTGATTGGCTGCTGAACGGGCGGAGGCAAGCAGAGCCTCCGCTCTTCTCAGGGCACCTCAGTCGTTCGGACCGCGTTCATCATGCTGAATTACACATTTCATTGGCGCCCGGCCTTCAACGCCCTTCCCGACATGCTGTGGGGCGCTCTGGTGTCCCTCCAGATTGCTGTACTGTCGATGGTGATCGGCGTCGTCCTTGCCGTGTTTCTGGCACTCGGGCGCCAATCGAACAATAAGTTCCTCTATGGCTTCTCGACCGGCTGGGTCGAGCTTGCCCGCAACACGCCGGCCTTGTTCCAGATCTACATGACCTACTTCGGTCTAGGGTCATTCGGTATTCACCTGGATTCCTACGTGGCGCTTCTCGCTGGCATCGCCTTCAACAATGCAGGCTATCTAGCCGAAACGTTCCGCGGCGGCCTTCGCGCCATCCCGCATACGCAGACACGCGCCGCCCGCTCTCTCGGCATGACTGCACCGCAGGCGTTCCGGCTCATCGTGCTGCCGCAGATGTTTCGCATCGTGTTCTATCCCATGACCAACCAGATGGTCTGGGCGCTGCTGATGACGTCGCTCGGCGTTACGGTCGGCCTCAACACCGATCTTACCGGCGTCACACAGGACCTGAACGTGCGCACCTTCCGTACCTTCGAGTTCTTTGCCATCGCGGCGGTCATCTACTACCTGCTGGCCAAGCTCATCACCCTCTCATCGCGCCTCTTCGCCTGGCGTCTGTTCCGGTACTAAGGGAGGATGTGATGTTCGAGACAAGTCTCACCTGGAACGACACAATTTTCCTTCTTCAGGGTGCCGGAACGACGCTGACCATCACGTTTTGGGCAGTGCTCGGCGGTACCATCCTGGGCATGCTCTTCGGTCTCATCCGTGCCACGTCGCCGTGGTGGGTCAACGCGCCGATCGGGTTCGTGCTGGATATTCTGCGTTCGGTGCCTCTCCTGATCCAGTTCGTGCTGGCAAACTCGTTCAAATCCATTCTCAAGCTCCAAGTATCCGCCTTCACGGTAGGCTGCGTGGTGCTTGCCCTCTATACGGCGGCGTACTGTGCCGAGATCGTGCGTGGCGGCATTCTAGCCGTTCCGCCTACCACGCGCCGGGCTGCCCGCTCCTTAGGCATGACCTACACGCAGGACCTGACGAACATTGTATTTCCCATGGCCTTGCGTGTTGCGCTACCCAGCTGGATCGGTCTTACGCTCGGCGTCATGAAAGACACGGCGCTGGTTCTATGGATCGGCATCGTTGAATTGCTGCGGGCCTCCCAAGTGATTGTAACGCGCATTCAGGAGCCGCTTTTCGTTTTGTCGATTGCGGGCCTGATCTACTTCCTCATGAGCTTCCCGATTGCACGGCTTGGGGCACGGCTCGAAAAGCGGTGGCGTGAAAATGATTGAGTTGAAAGACGTTCAGAAAAACTTCGGTAGCCTTGAGGTGCTTAAGGGTGTCAGCCTCATGGTTCAGAAGGGTGAGGTGCTCTCCGTCATTGGTGGCTCGGGCTCGGGCAAGTCCACGATGCTCATGTGTATTAATGGTCTGGAGCCAATCCAGGGCGGGCAGATCCTCGTCAACGGCACGGATGTGCATGCCCGCGGAACTGACCTCAACAAACTACGGCAGAGGATTGGAATCGTATTCCAGCAGTGGAATGCCTTCCCACATCTTACCGTGCTCGAGAACGTCATGCTTGCACCCCGCAAGGTGCTGGGCAAGAGCAAGAGGGAAGCCGAGGAGATTGCTGTCAAGCAACTCACTCACGTCGGTTTGGGCGAGAAGCTGAAGGTCTATCCCTCGAAGCTGTCCGGCGGCCAGCAGCAGCGCATGGCGATTGCACGGGCGCTTGCCATGTCGCCGGATTATATGCTCTTCGACGAGGTGACCTCGGCACTCGATCCGCAGCTTGTGGGTGAGGTGCTGGATACTTTGAAGATGCTCTCGGAGGAGGGAATGACCATGATCCTCGTCACCCACGAGATCCGCTTCGCGCGAGACGTGTCCGATCGGGTCGCCTTCTTCCATCAGGGCCTGATCCACGAAATCGGCAAGCCCGAGCAGGTGATCGGAAATCCGCAGAAACCGGAGACAATTGAATTTCTGAAATCTGTCCTCTGACGATGCAGGGTTCGGCCTCACCGAATCCATCGTCGGACAGCCCCGGCCGGGAGAGCTCGATGCGCACATCAAAAGTCGTTCATGTCGTCAGCTGCCATGCGGAAGGAGAGGTGGGCGATGTGATCGTCGGCGGCGTCGCGCCGCCCCTGGGCGACACAATCTGGGAGCAGTCCCGGTTCATCGCCAGAGACGAAACCCTGCGCAACTTCGTGCTGAACGAGCCGCGCGGCGGTGTCTTCCGGCACGTGAATCTTCTCGTGCCGCCGAAGAACCCGCGGGCGCAGATAGGCTGGATCATCATGGAGCCCGCTGATACCCCGCCCATGTCGGGCTCGAACTCCATCTGCGTGTCCACCGTCCTGCTCGACACAGGAATCATCCCGATGCAGGAGCCGGAAACCCGGCTCACTCTCGAAGCGCCAGGCGGTCTCGTCGAGGTCACGGCAGCCTGCCGAGCCGGCAAGGCGGAGCGGATCACGGTCCGCAACGTACCCTCGTTCGCCGATAAGCTCGACGTGAACCTCGAAGTGGAGGGAGTTGGCACGCTCACCGTGGACACGGCCTATGGCGGCGACAGCTTCGTGATCACGGATGCGATGGCGCTCGGCTTCGCGATCCGCCCCGATGAAGCGAAGGATTTAGCGGAGATCGGAATCAGGATCACCCGAGCGGCCAACGAGCAGATCGGCTTCCGACATCCCGAGCTTCCGGACTGGGATCATATTTCTTTCTGTCAAATTGCGGCGCCGCTCGTCGACCGGGATGGCGTCCCGCACGGCGCTAATGCCGTAGTGGTGCGGCCTGGCAAGATTGACCGCTCGCCCACGGGCACCGGCTGCTCGGCCCGCATGGCGGTGCTTCACGCGCGCGGCGTCCTAAAGGTTGGCGACACCTTCGTGGGTCGTTCTATCATCGATTCGGAGTTCATCTGCCGCATCGAGGACGAGGTGACGGTGGGTGGCAGACCCGGCATCATCCCGTCTATCTCTGGGCGCGCTTGGATCACTGGAACCCATCAGCACATGCTCGACCCCGACGATCCGTGGCCGGATGGCTACCGGCTGTCGGATACTTGGCCGCAGATGTAGACCTGTCGAGACCGCTATATGGAAGCCTCTGACACGAACGGACTTGGACGAATGAGTGAAGAAGTCACCCTCCCGCTCGACGAGGTCATGCGAGTCAGCATCGACGTTCTCAAGGCAGGCGGTCTTTCCGACGACCATGCGCATGCCATGGCGGAGGTGGTCTATGCGGGCCAGCGTGACGAGTGCCATTCCCATGGCATGTACCGGCTTCTCGGCTGCGTGCGTTCCGTGAAGGAAGGCAAGGTCAATCCGAACGCGGTGCCGGACGTGGTGGACCACGCGCCCGCCGTCGTGCGTGTCGATGCTCATTTCGGGTTCTCTCCGCTCGCCTTTGAGCGCGGCAAGCCGCTACTTGTCGAGAAGGCCCGCCGGACGGGCTTGGCCGCTATGGCGATCAACAACTGCTATCATTTCTCCGCTCTCTGGCCAGAGGTGGAGGCGATCAGCGCGGACGGCCTCGTAG
Organism: Microvirga soli; assembly: GCF_016734765.1. Taxonomy (GTDB): domain Bacteria; phylum Pseudomonadota; class Alphaproteobacteria; order Rhizobiales; family Beijerinckiaceae; genus Microvirga; species Microvirga soli. The sequence continues at coordinate 16,850 of NZ_JAERQE010000058.1, forward strand.
CGCTCGCCATGACCCCGAGTCACAGCTGGGTTGCGCCGGCGGGCGGCACGAAGCCGGTGTTCGGCACGAACCCGATCGCGTTCGCTTGGCCGCGTCCCGACAGGCCTCCCTTCGTGTTCGATTTCGCTACGAGCGCCATCGCCCGGGGCGAGATCGAACTGCACCGGCGCGCGGGCAAGCCCATCCCCACCGGCTGGGCCATAGACATCGAAGGAGATCCCACCAACGATCCGACGGCCGCTTTGACCGGCGCCATGCTGACCTTCGGCGGCCACAAGGGCTCGGCTCTCTCGGCCATGATCGAATTGATGGCGGGGCCTCTGATCGGTGACATGATGAGCGCGGAGTCTATGGCCTTCGATGAAGGCGTCGGCGCTGCCCCTTGCCACGGCGAGTTGATTCTCGCCTTCGATCCCAAAGTGTTCTTGGGCGTTGATGCGCCGCAGCACGCGGCCCGCGCTGAAACAATGTTTGATGCCATCGTGGGTCAAGGCGCCCGTCTGCCGTCACAGCGCCGCTACGAAGCGCGCGAGCGCAGCAAAATAAACGGCGTTCGAGTTCCTAAGGCACTCTATGATGACCTGCAGGCTCTCCTGCCGTGTCGGTAAGTGGAGCCGTCATGAGCGAAGTAGTTTTCTCCGGCGCCGCCTTCGTTCATGGCGAGGTTTTGGGAGAAATTATTACCAGTGATGTGGAGTTGAGCTTCTGGGGTGGCGTCGACCCATTCAGCGGTGAAGTCATCGACCGGCATCATCCCCTTAGTGGCCAAGTCTTGACCGGAAAGGTTCTTGTCATTCCCGGTGGACGTGGCTCCTGCTCTGGCAGCGGAGTTATCCTGGAGCTTCTTCTCACGGGAAAGGGACCAGCAGCCATAGTGACAGAGCGTGAGGACGATATCCTCACCCTCGGCGTTGTGATCGCGGAAGAGGTTTTTGGGAAATCCATCCCCGTCGTCGTACTCAACCCAAGGGATTTAGGTCGGGTAGCCACAGCGCGCTATGCACGTGTTGACGGCAGTTGCCTCGTATGTGGTGACGATGCAAATGCACTGCGCGCGCTGCCGCTTGCCACGCGAGAACCAGCCGACAATGCTGCGGATCTGAAACTGAGCAAAGCGGATGAGGCATATCTAAATGGTACCTACGGTAAAGCCGGACAGGTAGCCATGAAGGTCATTCTTCGCATGGCTCGGCTGCAAGGCGCCAATCAGCTAATCGATGTCACGCAGGCGCATATCGATGGCTGCGTCTACACCGGTCACGGATCGCTGAGGTTCGCGCAGCAGTTGCGGGATTGGGGTGGGAGGGTTGCCGTGCCGACGACGCTGAATTCGATCTCAGTCGATCACCGCCGATGGCGCGCGCAGGGCATCGATCCGGCCTTTGGAGAGCCGGCGAGCCAATTGGGTGACGCCTATATAGATATGGGCGCGCACCCCACGTTCACGTGTGCGCCGTATCTCCTCGATACTGCGCCGCAAAAAGGTGAACAGATCGTCTGGGCTGAGTCCAACGCCGTGGTTTATGCCAACAGCGTGCTCGGCGCGCGGACGATGAAATATCCTGATTTCCTCGATATTTGCATTGCGCTCACGGGCCGCGCACCATTAGCTGGGTGTCATATTGAGAGCAGCCGAAGGGCTGCTCTCCAGATCAACGTCCCGAGGCTCGAAGGCTCCGACGACGCGTTCTACCCCCTGCTCGGGTATCATGTAGGGCTCGTGGCCGCGAACCGGATTCCCGTTCTCACGGGGCTCGAACAGGCCGCGCCCTCACAAGATGATCTCAAGGCCTTTGGGGCTGCGTTTGCGACCACTTCAAGCGCGCCCATGTTCCATATTCTCGGCGTGACCCCCGAGGCAGTGACATTGGACGATGCAACCGGCGCGACAAACGTTCCGACTGTCGAGATTTCTGTTGGCGACCTGCTTCAGAGCTGGCGCGAGCTCGACAGCGCCCCTGATCGATGGGTCGACCTCATATCGCTTGGCAATCCGCATTTCTCCGTCAGCGAATGCGAAAAGCTCGCAGCTCTCTGCTGCAACCGCACGAAGCATAAGAACGTGTCAATCGTCGTGACCTGCGGGCGTGCAACGCACGACAAGATAAAGGAAGCCGGGATTCTGTCGGAACTCGAACGGTTCGGGGTTCAGTTCGTCACGGATACCTGCTGGTGCATGATCACGGAGCCGGTTATTCCACCGACGGCTGAAACGATCATGACTAATTCCGGCAAGTATGCCCATTACGGCCCGGGCCTCACGGGAAGGGGCTTCCACTTCGGAAGCCTCGCAGCTTGTGTCGAGGCGGCTTGCACTGGTGTTACAAGCAATGGGTCCCCGCTTTGGCTCAGAGATGATTGAGCCGCTCAAAGGCTGCGAAAGCTGAGCGCAGCTGCTACTCTCTGTTGATACAATCTGACCAACCCAAGATGGAAGCGTCTCGAACTGCTCTGCAAGCAAAGGAAGCGAGTTGCAGGCGTACCCTCCCTGTCCTTTGCGCATCATGTTAAAACCCGCCTAATACCTAGGGGGGACGCGATCATCCACGCCAACATGGACTATAACGTGATCCGTGCTGCCACAGCCAGCTGAGGTGCAGGCGATCGCCACAGCTAAGTCGTAGGAGAAGCCCTGGGAATGCGCCTCGGAGGAGGAGCAAGGGCTCATTTGATCAGATTAGTCCCGGAGTCTGATCTTTGCCCCTCTGCCACAATCTGCAGCATGTCATCAGGGAGTGGTCTCTGAAGTTTAAGGGCCTCTTCTGTGGGCGCGTTGAGCCAGACATCATACTCCTCGGATGTTGTCAGGATCACCGGCATCGCTTTGGGATGAATTGGCCCCACGACGCCATTCGGCTCCGAGGTTAAAAATGAATAGAGCAGGTGTTCACCCTCAACACGATCTGCCTTCGTTCCCCGCACGCCGGTCCATGGCCGCCAGATACCGGCAAATGCAGCGAGGGGGCGTTCTTCATTCAGGGCAAACCATACAGGTGTCTTCCGCGGCTTCGTATCTTTGTATTCTGAGAATGAGGTCAGAGGCACCAGCACGCGGTACTGCGGCTTGAGCCAGGCACGCCAAAATGGTGAGCCGACGTTGCGCACATTCGTCACCGGGTGATTGCCGACCTTCGGGGGAGGAGGGAACCCCCAGCGCATCTGAGTCAACTCGCGCTCGCCATCGTGGTTTCGGACGACCGGCGCCATCTGGTCGGGAAAGATCGCCGGCAGGGCAGGGACATTGCCTGCGCTATCCCGTGTCACGTTGAACGCCTGTCGCATCGCAGCTTGTGTCGCGTAGGTGCTATAAAGATTACACATGGGTGGGGCCCTCCGTCTTGGCATGCCGGGGTTCATCTCGATCAGGAGATTGTGTCATCGTTCAACGTGACAACAAGCCCTACCTCGCGCAACCCATCTGGGTATAATCAGTGTTATCGATGGTCCATAGTGTGATTTGCGGATCAGACTGCGAGACAGGTCCGCCTCCGCAATTCCATTCCCCTTTATTCATCAAATTGTTGACTGATGAGGACTAACTCCAACCCTGCTGAGGCATTGCCTCAAATCTATGTCGCGGAACTCAACCGTCGTATTGGCGACAAGCAGGCCGAGCCCTTTCAGGCCAGGATCGGTGCATCGGTTCGCAAGGCTATTCGACGGGGTCGCTCAGGTGCGGTTCTGGCACCCATCGGCAGCGGCAAAAGTCTCTTGGCGGCAGGTGCGGCTGAAGATGTTGTCGGGTTGGGCAAGCCCATTCTCGTTCTTCATCCCGACGTCAGCCTGCTGCGCCAGAACTACGCCCAGTTCCAAACCGTTCCCGCGGTGAGGAACGCGCAAACGACATTCTATGTTGCCAAGATCGAATCCATCGGTGACGGGCCGGTGCAGCGAAACGCGCTGGATGCGAACGTCTTCGCTGCAACCAACATGTCACTCGTCAACAAGCTCGATCGTGAGGAATTTCTGCAAGCGCTTGAACGCTTCGGCAAGAGGGGAGATCCATGAGGGCCACAAGGCAGCGGCAGACGAACTCGCGAAGGTCCTCTCACGGATTGCCCACGCCGGCGGTTTTGGCATCGTTCCGACAGCTACTCCGTTCCGGACCGACGGCAAAGACCCGCTGGCGGCGTTCGGCGCCAGCATTGAGCACGACCTGATTGACGTTGCCACCTATGACGAGGTGCTGGCGACCGGGCGCACGGTGCCCACTAGGTTCGACATTGCCACTGGTGAGTTTGAGGCGCACCTCGGTGCTGACGCTGTCCAGCTCATCGAAAGCGCGTTCCTGGCATTGCTGGCCGAGAACAAGTCGGTCGATCAAGCCTCCCAGCAAGCTTTCTCCCGTTTCTTTAAGGAAGGAACAACCGAGGGCGACAAGGCCATTGCCGCTCTCATAGTATAGGCGGTCTCTCGAGTCTGGGCCAGCGCGCGGCCACCGCTACCCTGGCAATGATCCGCTGTGACAGCGTCGAGTTAGCCAGGGAGCTCTCCGGCTGTCTGGCTCAGGAAAGCCCATCTCCCAGTCACGTGAGAAAAGGGGAGAAGCCGCGGGTGGCCTTTGTCGTGGCCGGCGAAATCCGCGTGCGGCGTAACAGCGCCGAGCAGGGCCTGAAGGAGGGCCAGCCGGTCGGTCGCAAGATCAAGCATGACGATCTTCTCGATGCGGCTCGGGCCGGCGGCTTTAATATCCTTGTCAACGTGAATGCGCTGGGCGTCGGGACAGAGGTTCCCCAGACCGACCTCAACATCCTGGCCTGTCAGGAGCGCTCCATCGGGCCGGTAAGGCAGTTCAGCGGGCGAGGGGAACGGGCTCATAAAGGGTCCGGCAAGACGCACTAGGTCTTTGTTGACGTCGGAAATTCCATCCTGAGGATTTTCAGCGACATCGACGCCATGCGCCGGAACGATCCGGAGCGCTTGCCAGGTATCGGCACAGAAAAAGATCCTGAAGGATCTCGAAAAGGCTGCCATTTTCAAGCGGAACGGGGATGCGTACCTGCTCTCTCAGGCGAGCACTGCGCCACGCGACCAGCACCTCAGGGCATGAGTGGTCTTAAGATCAGACCGTTGAGGACGCGGTACCCTGGAAGCAGGAGGTTTTCGCGCTGAGCGATAATATGGTCTCAGTCAATAAGCTGCTGATCGCTGATGTCATAGCCTCCTGAACCATCTATCTCGACGGGTATGTTGTGAATCAAAATGCCCCAGCCGAGAGGCAAGGGCTCTCGGCTGGGGCCAGATCCATGCATTAGGGCGCTGGAAGTTGTGCGGGCTGATACGCAACGCGGCTCTTACTCCATCATAAAACAGATAGGCTTGACTAATCGTCTGATGCTCTAGGATGATGTGGCCTTCAAAGAGTAGTGCCACCTATTTGGTCGGATGGACGCCCCGGAGGCGGATCATGCCGTCGGGATAGGGTTTGAAGTCTACAATGCGGTTCGATACCGCGTAAATTAGAGGCGAGTAATACGTATAGATGATCGGCAGTTCGCTCTGTAGGATTCCCAGCGCTTGGTTGTAGAGGCTCTTACGAGCTTCAACGTCGGGCGTGAGCCGTGCCTCGTTCAGCAGGCGGTCCACATCCGGGTTGCAGTACTTGGAGTCGTTCTGGGTTCCTTTGCAGGTCACAAACTGATGGATATTACCATCAGGATCGATCCGGCCCGACCAACCGCTCAAGGAAGCCTGGAAGTTTCCTTTTTGCATTTCCGCGAGCATGGCTGAAAACTCCATCGGCCGCAGACTGATCTTGAACCCGGCCTCGCCCGCCATTGCCTGAATCATCTCTGCTAGAGAGGCCGTGATGGTCGTATTGCCAAAGGACAGCTCGAAGGCGACTTCGGGCTGCTTGGCTTGAGCGAGCAGAGCCTTAGCCTTTGCAACATCGCGGGTCGTAACCTGATACTGCTTGTCAAAATAGGGACTGGCTGGCGGGAATGGGTGCTGTGCGGGATTATAGTGCCCATGACCAATAACTTCATTGATGACGTCACGCCCGATGGCTGCTTGGAAGGCCTGCCGCACGAGCTTATCTTTGCCCAAGGGGCCGTCGGCCCGCGGACCAGATCCCACATTGATCACGATGTTCTGGAATCCGAGCCCGGACAGAACGAGGAACTTCAGGCTTTTGTCGACTTTCACCGCCTCGGCATCAGACGGATTCAGACGCTCTACAAGCTCGAGATCACCAGCTCGAAGATTGGCGAGGCGCACGGTGCTATCCGGGATCGGACGGAAGATCACCCGGTCATACTGATAATCTTTGGCGTCCCGATAATCTGCGAACTTCTCCAGGACGATCCTATCGTTCTGGACGCGCTCCACGAAACGGTACGGTCCGGAGCAGATCGGCTTACGGCCTACATCCTCACTGTTGAAAGTCGCCGGTGAGAGCATCATGCCTGCGCGGTCGCTCAATTGTGCTAACAGCGTCGCGTCCGGCTGCTTCAGGGACAGCACGACGGTTGAAGGATCGGTGACCTCTACTCGGTCAATGGATCCCAACTCCCCCTTGCGCTGGCTGTCCGGCAACGTCAACGCTCGGCTCAGGTTGGCTTTGACAGCCGTCGCGTCAAACTTCGTGCCATCGTGAAACTGCACGTCAGTGCGCAACTTGAATGTCAGTCTCTTGTTGTCGGCGCTCCATGACCATGAGCTCGCAAGCTGCGGGGCGATCTCCAGCTTGTCCGTGACATCGACAAGTTTGTCGCAAAGCGACGTGAAGACCATTCGCCCTACTGTGGTACGGGCACGATGAGGATCAAGGACATCTGCATCTTCCTGCACGCCGATCCTGAAATCGGCTGCGATGGTTACCTGGCTCGTGAAAACACAGACCGCCAAGACGGCTGAGAATCCGCTGCGCTTTATCATCACTCTATCGCTCCCTATCCAATGGAATTAAACAATTCTGTCGAGCCTCAACCTTGTTTACGACCAGATTTGACGACGAAGCTGCGGGAGCCCAGCATGAGCAAGTGAAGCTCCCCGCAAGAAACCCTTACCGGACGTACACAAGTTCATGGGCCAAACCTCACGCTGACTGACGCAGTTTGGTCAACTTCGATTCAGTTCCGGATTGAAGTCAATGCAAACACAAGAACTCCGCCCTTATATTCTTAAGACGGATTTGATTGGGATCGGGTTGGACAACTGATCGGTCGCGTCCTCTGCCTGAGCAAAGATCGTTCGGACAACGTCCATTCCTTCCACGATTTGGCCGAAAGCGGCAAAGCCTTGTCCATCTGGATTTCGGCGCCCGCCGAAATCCAGTTCAGGCTGGTCTCCGATGCAAATGAAGAACGCAGACCCGGCGGTTCCCGGCGCAAGGCGGGCCATTGACAAGGTTCCATCGAGGTGATGCAGCCCAGTTGCGGCGGTTGTCTCATGAGCAATTGGTGGAAGGGTGTCTGCTTCTTGTGCACTGGACCCGCGGAGGCCGAACTGGACCACCTCTATCTTTGCTGTGGTCGTGTCAGGCTGATTGGCAAGGGTGACAATACGGTAGATCGACGAATTGGCGAGAAGGCCCTTCTCGGCTCGGGTGAGTAGATTAGCTGTGGAGATAGGCGCTTCCCTTTCGAACAAGTGCGCCACAAAACGGCCGTACCTTGTTTCGAAAGCGACCTTAGGGTTGCTGTCTGGCGGTGTCGTATGAGCCATCGTTGAGCTTGATCCTTAGGACGTTGTATTCGATGCTACAGAGTAAGAATAACAATTACTCCCAGGCCGAGTCTCGACTTCCTGTCTGCACCTCACGCCAGCCAAGGACGTTCGCCTGAACTGTCTCCCCTGTTATCCTGTTCCGCCACTCGCCGTTTATGCGCTCACAAGAGAACGGAAGGATGTAAGTTCCAACATGATCCTCAGCCAGTGCCTGCACCGCCAGCCCAGAGCTTGGATACCCGTCAGTTATGAAGTCTTTCAGACGAGCATTTCGTGTCACCATGCACTCGCTCCAATCTTTTTGATGGGTCCGTAAATCAGTCTGGCACTGCTAGCGAGAGGACTAGGATAACTTGGGGATCCAAGGTTACGTGGACAGCGACCTAGCGCTAGAAGCCAATTGCATCTATGCGGCTCTACCCTGCGGTGCGCTTAGGCTGATACATTCATAATGGAAATTAGGCTTACGTCTTGCCCTGCCAGGAGAGCAATCCCTGCATGGACAAGGCATCGCTCCGTCTAACCAAGACCGACCTTCCAATGGCCATCTAGAATCTAGGTTGAAGATCCACGGCATCTCTTAGTTCCAGTTGTAGATTTCAACGATACTTCACGGTCTGTCTCAGGGTCATAAGGCCTGATCGCACATCGCTCTTCGGTCTGAATACTACTCACATTCGAATCAAGTGCGTAACTGAGAATCAC
>NZ_JAERQE010000059.1 GCF_016734765.1 Microvirga soli
GTGAACGCTTCATTGTCCGTCCTTGTGAGGGGCCGGACTCTAACTCAACCTGGAGGAAAATTTCAGTGGCAGGTCACCGCCCCCTTCGCTGAATTGAAAATCGACGGAAGAGCAAATAAACAGAGTGCGGAGAGAATCGGAAAGGCGTGCGGGTTGCACCCGTTCAAGCAAGAGGGTCTCAAATTTCGGGTAGCCTCTGTTCTCGCTCAGTAGCTTGGCTATACAGCGGCCGCTGTATAGCCAAGCTACTGGGAACCTCCAATATTTATGTTGGAAGCTGTTGTGCTGGTGACAGTCATTCAGATGTGTTGTCGGGTAAATTATTGAAGTATTGCAATATTTTCTTGCAGCTGAACGTCTATCGCTGATGTTCTGCGCAGGGATGGGGGCGGCAGAGTGGCAAATTCGACTGGGGAGCGTTCAGGGTACCGTCCTGAAATTCAAGGAATTCGCACTATTGGTGCGCTGCTCGTGGCCGTGTTCCATATATGGTTCGGGCGAGTGTCCGGCGGTGTAGACGTATTCTTCGTGATCTCCGGCTTTCTCATCACGGGCTCTCTGTATCGGGAAATTCAAAGAAGTCAGACCCTTGATGTGATTGCGTTCTGGGCGCGGATCGCCAAACGCATAGCTCCGCTCGCCTATCTGGTGCTGGCCCTCACGCTGGGTGCGGCCATCGTCTGGATGCCGCATAGCCGACAGACCGGCTTCCTCAACGAGATTGTCTACAGCGCATTTCATCTTGAGAACCTCAAACTCATGATGAATTCGGTCGATTATCTGGCCCGTGAGGAGGCGCCGAGCCCGGTCCAGCAGTTCTGGGCTTTGTCCGTTCAGGTCCAGTTCTATGCCGTTTGGCCCTTCGTGCTGTTGGCGATTGCCTTGGCAGCAAGACGGTTTCGTATGGGAGGCGCCGCCTATATGGCGGCACTTGTGGCTGTATTCGTCGCATCGCTCGCATACTCGATCATTGAGACGACCCGCGATCCCTCTCCCACCTACTTCAACACTTTGGCGCGGGTGTGGGAGTTCGCCCTTGGTGGGATCCTCGCCATTGCACTTCCGCGCCTGTCGGTTCCCCCGAAGCTGCGAGTGCTGGCTGGATGGGTAGGCCTCGCAATGGTCGTGAGCTGCGGTTTCCTTTTGCCAGCCTCGGCGTCGTTTCCAGGGTATGTTGCCCTATGGCCAACGGTAGGGGCTGCCCTCGTTCTGATTTCCGGCGGTAGCGGGTCGCGTTTTGGGGCTGACAGGCTTCTGTCCAGCAAGCCATTGGTGGCCTTGGGGGAGATCTCATTCTCGTTCTATCTCTGGCACTGGCCGGTGCTGATCTTCTTTATGATCTTGCGGGGACATACCGGCGTTGGCCCGCTGGGTGGATTGTTCGTCATTGCCGTGGCCATAGCGGGCGCTTACTGCACCAACAGGTGGGTCGAACAGCCAATCCTGCACTCCTCGCTTGGGACAGCGCGTAAGTGGCATGTGCACGCAATGGGGATGGGGCTGGCGATCCCCGTCCTGATGGTTGCTTTAACATGGATGCTCGTGAACCAGGCGGCGGAGAGTCGACAGCAGGAGGCTCTCGCCCGCCTGGCCCAAGAGTACCCCGGTGGCGCGAGTCCGATGTCTTTGGCGACTGCCGTCAAGCCTGGAATACCCGTCTATCCAACCACGGCAGCCGTTAAAGGAAAGCACGCCAACCGGTGTCAGCAAAACCTGCGGGAGCCGGCGGTGACCACGTGTGTTTATGGAATTGAAACAAACGCCCGGAAGACGATCGCGCTGGTGGGCGGATCGCATTCCGAGCATTGGCTGCCGGCGCTTGAGAAGTTGGCCTTTGAGCATGAGTGGAGAATTGTTGCCGTTACCAAGAGTGGGTGCCCGTTCGCGGCCGACACAAAGAACAATCCCTCATGCCTGCAGTGGAACGAGGATGTGCAGGATACCATCTTGCAGTTACGGCCAGATGCGGTGTTCACAACATCAACGAGGCGCGGGGCACTGCGGTTTGACAGGCCCACGGAGAGTGTTCCTACGGGTTACCGGGAGCAGTGGAAGCGCCTGGCCAGAAACAACATCAGAGTGGTTGCGGTTCGGGATACTCCCCGCATGAAGGATGACGTTCTCGAATGTGTCCAGAGGAATGCCGATGATATAGCCAAATGTGCACTGCCTCGCGACATCCTGTTCTATGACGTGGATCCGGCCACCACACTCAATCCAAGGCCAGACAACGTCAGCTTCATTGATCTCACAGACAGGTTCTGTGACGAGCAACTGTGCCCGCCAGTAGGAGGTAACGTGCTAATCTACAGGGATGCGCATCATATGACCATCGAGTATTCGCGCACCCTTGCGTCTCCCCTTGGCGAGAGAATGAGGCACGTTCGTCCAGATCTGTTTTCAATCAACGTCCAAGAGCGAGCAGGTAGTCCGCAGAGCATGGCTGGAGTGCCGTAGGTGTTTGGCAGATGAGTTGTTGTGCCCGACGCTCGAGCAGACTCACTTCAGTGGAATTATATCCTTCATAGCCGTCGTTCTTGTAACCTAAATGACGAAAGTTGACGTACTGGACCGATGGTAGGCGCACGCGGTTACAGAAGGCAGCGAGTGGCTGCCAGCACCATCATGAACCTCCGCGCAGGTTTCCAAGCCGATGAGTAGACCGGGAGTATGGCTTGATATCGCGCTTACCGATATGGCCTGCGTAGACCAGAACAACAAAAGTTACCCAGCGCTCGGCTTGCTCTCATGGAATTTTGAAATCATCCCTTCGAAGAAGGGGCCGAAGAGACGGGCTTTCTCAGCCCATGCCCAAGCCTGGATCGAAGAGAGATTCTCCTCAGAGAGTTCCTTCAAAACACCTCTATTTTCATGCAGGCGCCGGAGAGCCTGCTTTAGACAATCCTTTGTCCGTTGCTGAAGAATAAAATCGCGCTGCTTTGTGCCAAAGACCTCCGGAACAATCCCAACATCAGTTGAGATCACGGGAACCCCACAGGCCATTGCCTCCAAGACCGGGTTGGGTGTCCCTTCAATTTTGGACGAGCAAACAAACACGTCAATCTGAGAGTAGTACTCCGGCATCTCACGATGCGGTATCATCCGAATCTGCTTGTCCGCAAAATGGCCGGTGAGTGGCACTCCCTCTGCCGCAAGTTCCTCGATCGCAGGAGCAAGTAAAGTCCGAAACCCCTTGAAGTCCTCAATTTCGGAAGACCAGGCACTGTTACCAGCCCAGCCGACAACAAGTGGACGATCAGCCCGCGTCGATAACGCCCTCGGAGCAGGGCGAAAACGCTCCAAGTCGACTCCATCGGTGAGGACCGCACTCGGCTGCGGATATCCAATGATATTTGAGTAAATACGATTCAAACGCTCCGAAGATACCGAATACCCGGTGACACTTTGGAAAACATGCATTCGCTCCTCGATTTGGTTCGGCTCAAGAAACAGATGGTCATAGACCGATGTGGTGATCGGACGATTCGCCAAATACCTTTTATGGAGTTCATCCAAATCGAAGCCGAAAGACGCAGCCTTTTGCTTCACATAGGAGCCTGCCAATGCATGGAGGTGCTGCCGCCAGAAAAAATGAGCTGCGTCATAGCCTTCCATCATCAGCATCAGGCGGAAGAGATCATCATCGATCGCTTGTAAAGGTATGATATCGAAATCGAACTTATCCTTGAGGTTTCTTTGCACTTGGGTCGCGATATTGTGGAAAGCCCAATCCTCAACGTCTACGACGAGAGCAATATTAGGTTTCGAGCGGGCGGTTGCCGCAAGGGGCTTATGACTTGCAACCTCTAGGCCCAAATCAGCTTGTCTCTTGACCAGCCAGCTTTGCGTGCCGTCATCCCAAAACTTATAGCCGTATTTTTTTTCAAGATGGAGGGCGGATTTTTTGATGATCTCGTTTGAGAAGCGGCGCTTCTCATAATCGGTATCATTGCTTGATGCCGGCGGCGGATGATCATGAACGAGAGCGATAGCGCCGGTGGTGCCAACCTTATACCCCATCCGAAACAGACGAATCGAGAAGTCAGTGTCCTCAAATCCAATAAAGAGCGCTTCATCATAGCCGCCAGCGGCCTTGAACGCTTCCACATCAAAAACGCAGGCTCCTCCGAATACAAAAGAGGAGAGAAAGCCCGGGGCATCATATGTGTCGACGGTTGTCGGCCTGTAGGCACTTCCACCGCTGACTGAGACATGTCCTGCATCATCATATGAGACGTGGAGCATGCCTCCCATTGCGAACAAATTTTTTCTATCGGGTTCGAGCAACGGAAGACTGAGAAAGCGACAGCCGAGCGCCGCAATATCGCTTTGAATCCGTTTCAGCGGATTGCTGATGAAATAAATATCGTTGTCGAGACACATAAGCCACTTGGTCTTGACATGCGGGATGGTGGCATTCCGACCCCCGGCGACTCCTCTGTTTTCGCCAAGTTCAACGAGTCGCGTGCGGTACGGCATCCTTGCGAGAACTTCCCGTAAGTGCTTAACCTCTTGAGGTGATGATCCATTGTCGATTGCGACAACCTCACCGGCAAACTCAGGTATGCACTCGGCGATGGAAGCGCAAAGTCGTTCGGAAAGCCAAACGCGATTGAGCGACAGGAACGAGATCGTCAGGTTCTCTCCAGCCGAGCCAATGTTGCCCCCTGAGTCGGAAGTGAAATCATCCGAGAGAAATGCATTCAACTCATGGGTGACGAAAGGCAAGCTGACGGCCCTGTAGGTTAGCGCTCGATTTGGTTTACTCATTTGCGTAGCGCCTTAATCGCGGTAACGCCCCGCCCAATGAGTTTCATAGCGGGTTGGGGGATATGTGATCTAACTCGCCTATAGATACCCACCGCCCGCCAGGGGACTTGGGCCAGCTTCTTTTGTAATTTGGCGTTCTCGGAAGAGAGACGGCGGTTTAGCTGTGCAGTTTGGGTAATGCCCTCTCTAAGGAGAGAGTTCTCCGACTCGAGCGCCTGATTCCTAAGACGTTGTATCCGCACGTCCCGTTTGGATTGCTCGACGTCCCGTTTGGATTGCTCGACGTCCCGGTTGGATTGCTCGACGTCCCGCTTGGCTTGTTCAAGTCGGGCGGCGGTGTCCGGGAACAGTCCTGTTTCTAGGACCTTCATAGACGTCGGGTATATTGCAGCACTCAGTGGCAGATCGGGTGCTCCCCAAATCCCAACGAAAAATGACGAAAATTTGTGCTCAGGTGCTGTATCGGGATCCGGAGGAAGCATGATCGTATTTGGGACAACACTGTAGTTCATCATCGCAGTCTGATCCCAATGCGTACCTTGCGGAGCACCTCCTGCGGCGGCCATGAAGCCGACTGTTAGTCCCCCGAAGCGCCATGCCGCAGGGCCCAGTATTTCTTCACAAATTTCTCGGCATTCATCGAATGTATACTTGCGCTTGTGAAATGGATTTCCTTGAGACTCTAGCGGGTAGTACCAATGGTCGTTGGGGCAGCTGATGATGATCACCGCGTCTGATTTCGCGAGCGACTTGATCTGACGCAGATAGACACGTGGGTCGTCCAAGTGCTCGAACGTTTCGAGGCTGATCACAAGATCGTAGCTCTCTCTGTCAAGGAGCGTCGCTGCGTCCTCCGCGCGCCCTACCTTGAAATCGATGCCAGAGCGGGTAAAGTTTGCACGGGCTGACGCAATCGCATCTTCGGAAATATCGACGCCGTGGACACTGTCAGCCCCCCAGTCCTTTAAAAGAGCGGAGCCATATCCCTCACCGCAAGCGATGTCGAGTACACGTCGCCCTTCGCAGATCGGTTTTGCAACAGCATAGCGAGCTGCATGTATGGCTGCTTCTATGGCTGAATAGGGTGTTGTCTTATCGAAGCCGAGACGTTCCACAGCGAGCTTGCCCTTGATTTATCTTGCTGCCGGCATCTCTAGCGATGCCTCAGGAAGTTGCAAGTGTACATCTTTGCCCCTGCGTTAGTCCGCAGCCTGTAAGAGGCTGACTGAAAAAGGTTGAGTGGCCCCAAGCCCTTGTGATTCCGTCGGATTTGCGAAGATTCGATGGAGGTCACGATGGTTTGGACCGAAGCCACTCGCCGACAGTATCGGCGAGATGGACTGCGCTATGCAAGCAATCTCACAGATGCCGAATGGGCCTTGATCGAGCCGTTCATGCCAGCGGCTCGGCGGATCGGGCGTCCCCGCATGACCTGCCTGCGAGCCGTGGTTGAGGCGATCCTGTATCTGGCCTCGACCGGTTGCCAATGGCGCCAGTTGCCCAAGGAGTTTCCGCCGTATTCGACGGTCCAGGGCTATTTCTATGCCTGGTCACGGGACGGCACCTTCGAGCGGATCAACCATGCTCTTGTTGCTGTCTCCCGCGAAAAGGCCGGACGCGAGGCGAGCCCCTCGGCCGGCGTCATTGACAGCCAGTCCGTGAAGATCACGGAAGCCGGAGGCCCACGCGGCTTTGATGCAGGCAAGAAGATCAAGGGACGCAAGCGCCACATCATCACCGATACGCAAGGCCATCTGGTCGGGCTGCGCGTTCACACCGCCGACATCCAGGACCGTGATGGTGCGGTGGAGGTGCTCACCGCCATCCGGGCGCTGTATCCCTGGCTGCGCCATGTGTTTGCCGACGGCGGCTATGCGGGCGATAAGTTGCGCGAGGCCATCGCCACTCTCGGGCACTGGACGATCGAGATCATCAAGCGCTCCGACGCGGCCAAAGGCTTTGCGATCCTCAAGCGCCGCTGGGTGGTGGAGCGAACATTCGGTTGGCTTGGACGCTGCCGCCGCCTGGCCAAGGACTTCGAAGCCTCCATTGAAAGCGCAGTGGCCTGGGTCTTCATCGCCCATATCCGGATGCTCACCAGACGGCTTGCAAGGCCCTGAAACCAGACCAGTCTTTCTGAGTCAGACTCTCAGGGTTCTGAGGTCATATCGATTAACCGCGACCCGTGAACGCTGACGCGGTTGCCTATCATGACGGGAAATCTTGACGTTATTGGGCAGAGGAGCGTCAGCACCGCTCGAAAAATCCAATATTTGCAGCATGTTACAGAAGTTTCATGGGCTGCGGAGTTGACAAAACAGTCGACATCGGTTTCTTCGAGCAATTGCATCAATTAACGCTAAGCTCATAAGGTCAAGGAAACTAGCTAGTGCCTTTCACACGCTTCATTAGACCGCGCGATGTGGCCATTTCCCTGTTGCTAGGAGTCCTGACTGTACTCTGCTGGCCTGTTGTTCCATGGCGCGTCGATGTTCCTGTTAACATAACTATAACCGCACTCGGCACAAGCAATCCTTCATCGCAAAGCACTGAGGTTTGGATTAGCGCGCTGCCTTCAGACATGAAGCGCTCCGCGCTTCGAACGAAAGCCAAACCTAAGAATAGCTGGGAACTGCGAGAAGGTTCTCTAGTGTCCTACCGCTATCAGCCCGCTCGTATCACATGGAATGGGGCTCTGCCTCAGGATGCAGAATTTGTATTTGCACGACACGGCTGGTCTGGACAAGTCGCGGTTGAAATTAATGGGTTAAAGCGGACTTACGACTTATTTGCATCCGGACCCAGTGGATCACAGATAGTAAATATCTCAGAGTTTCCTGTAGAACCACGAACGAACTGGAGGAATTCCTGGAATTTCCTGAGCCTAGTACTAATTTTTTCTTCTGTGATCTTGGCCATAATTTCGCTACTGCACTACAAACCAAATAGGTCCGTGAGCTATGAGCCTGTTTTCGGATTCTGGCGTGCGCTTGCGATTTATAGTCTGCCATCTTTTATTGTCTTTACTTTAGTTCTGCTTGGCACTTGGCCGGCGCAAATGTCGCCGGATTCAATTAGCCAATGGACAGATCTGCATCTCGGCGCCTTCAGCAATGCACATCCAGTTGTTCATACATTCTTGATTGGTGGCCCAGGTTATCTTCTAGGCTCGCCTGGCTGGTCGATGGCCATCCAGATTGTTCTGATGGCATTAGCAATTGGCGGGACCTGCGTAGAATTGCGCCGGTGGTCGGTCCCTAGATGGTTAGTTGGAGGTGCAGCTTTGCTTGTTCCTCTATTCGCTCCAGTTCATCTAATGGCAACCACTTTTTGGAAGGATGTGCCTTTCACGATAGCTGTAGTCGTTCTAGCGACTTTGCTTCTAGTACTTTTGCGAACAGGCGGTGCAGCAGCAGCTAGACGTTCATTTCTTGTTGCCTTTCTTCTCGTTCTCTTTCTAGTAGCAACTCTGCGGCACAACGGGCTTATTGTCGCGGCTGGAACAATTCTAGCTCTCTTCATCCTATACAGACGCATACTGAGGCGTCGTCTAATTGTTGGTGCCCTATTTGCCGGGTTGTTGATACCTATTGCTTTGAACGCTGCAATTCTACCGGCTCTTGGCGTAAAGGGAATTGGGAAGCACTATGGTGGCATTATCCCAATGCACTTGCTTGGGAGCTTTGCAGCTGAAGGTAAAATTACAGATGGGGAAACCCTTCGGCACATGCAAACTATTCTGCCGCTTGAGCAGTGGCAGAAGGCCTACGATTGTCAGAGTGTCGTACCGCTTTTCTGGGAGCCGGGAATCTCGTGGGATCAACTCGATGCGTCCTTGATGAAGCCAGCTATTAGAGAAATTCTCCGTAACCCCGGTGTAGCTTTAAAGCATCTTGTTTGTGTTAACTCTCTTAACTGGCGCATATCACCGCCCGTCCACGCTGCAAGACACTTAGTTCCGCTCGACATCTGGCAAGATCCTTCGCCCGGAGCAATTCAGATAACGTATAATCCCGTAAGCCAATTAGTAGCTAATTTCCTTACCAGGGAGGTCTCCTGGACTACATCAAACGAACTGCTGTTCTCGATTTTCTGGCGCCCGGCAAGTGTAGTGTTTATTATACTAATTCTCGTATCCGCGTTACGACAGCGCCAGAAGCTTTGTGTTGTGTTTGTGGTTCTCTCCCCAGTACTTTTCAACACGTTGTCCTTGGTCCCGTTGATTGGATCTCAGGATTATCGGTATCAATTCCCCTTGGTGTTAGCTGGCTTACTGCTCACGCCGCTGCTGATCCACTTTGCGCGTCAGACAATTTGCGAGAGTTCCACACAGCTCTCATGGTCTCCGACAGATCTTGCAGTTCCTCCTCGTGCTCATGCCGGGTAGGGGGCTATTTTATTCTTGCGAAAGCCGGCCAACCAGAATACACGCCGGCTCCATCCTTCTTGATAGGGAGATCGAAGTGCGGCGCGAAACGAGCAATCGCATACGTTTTGTCATTGAGGAACTGATTCCACCGATACTGAAGGATTCGTTCCTGTTTCGTTGGCTGGGTGCCAAGATGTATGGGCCATATATCAGCCATATGGCAGACTTTCGTAAGCGCGCTCCGTTTCTAACGGACGAAGAGTATGAGAAGCTCTACCGAAATTATCCGCATGTCCATAGTGGAACAGATAATTCGGCAGCCTGCCTTACTCAAGTGACATCGGACGTTATCGGACCCTCCGTATGTGACGTTGGATGTGGCACTGGATTTCTTCTGAATCATATCAAGGCACATGCAAACACAGAGCTCAGCCGTTTGGTCGGGACTGATTTCAATGTCCCTGAGAACCCGCAGTTCGCCGATATAGAGTTTATACCGGCCAAAATTGAGAGGCTTCCTTTTAGAGATAATGAGTTCGACACAGTTGTTTGCACGCACGTAATCGAGCACATCCTTGATTACCGAACTGCAATTGCTGAGCTAAGACGAGTTGCGGCGCGCCGCTTAATAATTATCGTTCCTATGGAGCGAGAGTCGATTTACACCTTCAATCCGCATTTCAACTTTTTTCCTTATCCGCACAGCTTCCTACGTGCGATGCATCCTGTGCCAAAAGAATACTTTTGTGAGCAAATCGGTCGGGATATTTACTACCGCGAGGATTATCTAGCATGACCATCCACGACGCCAGAGTTAGTAGCTCGAAAAGGTCATTTTGTATTTAATTGCGGCGTATATGTTGTCCGTTGATCTATGTGAAATTGGTTCTGGGACTTGTCTGGGATAATGAAGCCACTCTTTGCTGCTCTACTGGTTCTCTCGGCGGCTATGCTAGCTGCGGGTCAGACCCTGTTTCGACTCGGCGCGCTAAAGGCAGATCGGGCCACTGACATCTTAGGTTTTATTAAGCTGTTCACCCAGCCAGTGATTATTCTAGCCCTGATTCTTTATTGCGGAACAACCATGCTTTATGTAGGTGTTTTGCAATATGTGCCAGTTAGCAAAGCATACCCCTACATGGCTCTTGCCTTTATACTTGTACCTATTGCCGCTGTCTTATTCCTTGGTGAAACGATCTCACTTCGATACGTCATTGGTGTTGGCCTGATGATTATTGGTTTGCTACTAACCGCATGAATAGAGGGTGTGGAAGTGATTGACCGTGCAAGAGTCGGAGTAATTATCCCGTGCTACAAAGTTACTCGGCACGTTTTGGGGGTTATCTCCCGTATCGGTCCAGAGGTTGATCAGATCTTCTGCATCGACGACGCGTGCCCTGATAGCTCCGGCGACTTTATCGAGGCCCATTGCGCAGATCCACGGGTGCGGGTGCTCCGTAATGAGCAGAACCTCGGCGTCGGTGGTGCTGTTGTGAGAGGATATCAGGAAGTGTTGCGTAGCAATCCTGATGTCGTCGTTAAGATAGACGGGGATGGCCAAATGGACCCCGCGCTTCTTCGGCAGTTCGTTATACCCATCATACAAGGTGTTGCCGATTACACCAAAGGTAACCGCTTTTACAGCCCTGAGTTTCTTGAGCAGATGCCAAGTGTCCGGATTTTCGGAAATGCAGCGTTATCTTTTATATCGAAACTTTCGAGTGGCTATTGGGATATTTTTGATCCAACCAACGGCTACACCGCAATTAGTGTAAAAATCCTGCGGATCATGCGCCTCGACACGCTTCACAAGCGCTACTTTTTCGAGAGTGATATGCTTTTTCGTTTGAGCACCATCCGAGCCAAGGTCGTCGATATACCGATGGTAGCGAAATATGCTGACGAAGAGAGTGGCTTGAAAATAAATAGAATTTTGATGCCATTTATCCTTGGCCATCTCCGAAATATGGTGAAAAGGATCGGATATAATTATTATCTTCGTGACTTCAATGTTGCATCTGTCGAGTTGTTTGCTTCCCTCTTGCTAATCTTGTTTGGAACAAGCTTTGGTCTTCTCAAGTGGATCACGGAAAGCGCCCAAGGCGAAGTAGCAACCGCTGGTACGGTTATGATCTCAGCTCTGCCGATCATTATTGGTGTGCAGTTATTCCTCGCCGCAATCTCATATGATGTATCCTCCACCCCTCGAGAAGCTATACACCCCAATTTATCTAACGATACGGAAGCGTTAGACTTTTTGCCCGCAGAATGTGACGCCGGAGAAAATAACTCTCTGGCTGCCGAGGAGAAGCTTCCTATGAACAGCTTGGTAAAGCCATAGAGTTCCTACAGCGTAGAGCTGGATCGAAATTTCAGTGCTTCTCTTCTCTATTCGGGGCTCATAGGTCAACTCCCTTATGCGTGCTTCCTTCAGCTCCCGATAAGCGGTCCTACCGAGCTCGCTTCTCTCCGAGGTCAGAAATCCAGCCGCCTCATGATGGGATCAAAGGAGTGGGCGGAGCCATCTAAGCCGCGCGATCAGCCGAAGCTATCGCGCCAGTTTCCCCGGTCTCGCCAACTCCCGTCGTCCCCGCAGGGACCTCCTCCGTGCCGGAGAAGCTCAGAAAGGACTTGGGCTCAACTCATGGGGCTGCTGACCAGCGGCAGTCCGTCTCGTCACGCCACATCCGATGCAACACGATGGCGAGCTTGCGTGCGACCGCACGATTGCCTCTTGCATACCGCGCCGCCAGCTTCACGGCGGCCGACGGGCTGACCTCAAGGCGCAGGCCGCCTGCCGAATCGAGGATCCGCTTTCCACCGCACGCACGATCCGCGCACGCAAGTCTAGGGACAGAGGAGCTGGCATGAGAGTACGCATCCGCCGAGGACCGCGGAATTTCAGCTGCGGCGTGGTAAAGTGGCCGCATGAAGATCGACCACGACAAGATCGACGAGGCCGTCCTCGCCCTGCTGTGGCTGACGCTGCACGATGGGTGCCGGGCCTGGAAGAGCTTCGATTGGGACGTAACAGATCGGCTTTACCAGAAGGGTTTCATCTGCGATCCGGCCAACAAGGCCAAGTCTGTCGTGCTCACCGATGAAGGGCTGCAGAAAGCCGAAAAGCTGTTCAAGGCGCTGTTCACGCGAGGGGCGTGAGCCTTAAGCCGCGGCTTGCTCATCCCGCAGCGCCTTCCAGTTCCAGGGCAGGAGCTCGTCAAGGCGTTTGGCCGGATGCTCCGGCAAGCGCGCCAGAACGTCAGCCAGCCAGGCGCGTGGGTCGACCTCATTGAGCTTGCAGGTCTCGATCAGCGTGTACAGCGCCGCTGCGCGATGCCCACCCACATCCGAGCCGGCAAACGTCCAGTTCCGGCGCCCAACCGCAATGCCGCGGATGGCCCGCTCGGCCGCGTTGTTCGACAGGCAGACCCGCCCATCCTCGAGAAAGAGCGCAAATGAATCCCAACGCCGCAGCATGTAATCGATGGCTTTGGCGGTCTCACTCTTGGGCGACAGCCGTCCACGCTGCGCCCGCAACCAGCGCTCCAGATCCTCCACTAGGGGCTTGGAGTGAGCAGCACGAACAGAGCATCGCTCGTCAGGCGGTCGGCCGTTGATCTCACGCTCGATGGCAAACAGGACATCGATGCGCTTGACCGCCTCAACCGCGATCGGCCCCTTCCTCAACTCGGCCAGTTCGAAGAATTTACGTCGCGCATGCGCCCAGCACGCTGCCTCAGTGGCAGCCCCGATCACGCGGCCTGGTTCATACAGCTGTCCGAAGCCGGAATAGGCATCCGCCTGCAGGATCCCGCTGTAGCTCTTCAGAAACGACTGCGGATGCTCGCCCTTGCGGTCTGCAGAGTAATAGTAGATGGCAGCCGGCGGATCGCTGCCGCCAAAGGGGCGGTCGTCACGCACCACGGTCCAGAGCCGGCCGGTCCTCGTCTTTCCCTTGGCCAGCACCGGCACCGGCGTATCGTCGGCATGCAGCCGCTCGGCTTTGAGGACATGCTCGGCGATCAGCGCGCTCAACGGCTGGGTCGCCACCGCGACAGCGCCGATCCAGTCGCATAAGGTCGAGACATCCAGATCGACCCCTTCCTGGGCGAACACCGTGCTCTGGCGGGTCAGCGGCAGATGCAGCCCGAACTTGCCGACCGTGATCTCGGCCAAAAGATGCGGGCCGGCACGGCCGCGCGGAATGGCATGGAAGGGTGCGGGCGTCTCAGTGATCCTCTCGCACGTCGCACAGCTGAACTTCTCGCGGACCGTCTGCAGCACGACCCACTTGGCCGGGATGCGCTCCAGGGTCTCGCTCACCACCTCTCCGAGCTTGCGCAAGCTGCCGCCGCAGCAGGCGCAGGCGGTGGGACCAGGAAGGACGATGCGCCGGCGCAGCAGATGCCCGGGCAAGGGCCGGCGGGCGGGCTTGGCCCGCTCCAGTTCCTCGACCTTCCACTTGGGGGCATCCGGCGCTGCGGCGGCATCCTTCGCCTCCGCTTCGGCATCCATGTGAGCGGCGCTCTCCTCGAGATCCTCCAGAGCGAGCATCAGTTGCTCGAGACGGACACTGCGTTCCGATGAGGTGCCGAAGTGCTGGCGGCGCAACTTGGCGATCTGCAGCTTGAGCCGCTCGATCTCCAGCTCCAGGGCATAGCGGGCGGCATGGGCCTGCGTGACTTCAAGCCGGGCGACTTCCAACGCAGCGCGAGCGATCTCCAGATCACCCGCGCGGGCTTCGGCTGCCAGACGGGCAGCGCGCTCGGCGCGGATCATCGCGTGAGCGTCAGCCAGACTGGCGGGGAGCGGATCGGGGTGATTTGCCACGCTCTGAGTCTGCCACGGAAGCGTTGCTTTGCAAGGCTTCGTTGCCTATCCGGCCGCGGTCGGGCGCCAGGTTTGCTGGGGATTGCGCCAGTCGATGCCTTCCAACAGATAGCCCAACTGCGCGGTGGAAATCGACACCGTCCCATCGGCCGGCGAGGGCCACAGAAAACGACCCCGATCAATGCGCTTCGAGAACAAACACAGGCCCTGGCCGTCGTACCAGAGGACCTTGATCAGATCGCCTCTGCGGCCACGGAAGACAAACAGGTTGCCTGAATGCGGATCGCGCTTGAGCGTCTCCTGCACCAGCAAGGAGAGGCCACCAAAGCCCTTCCGCATGTCGGTGTAGCCGGTGGCGAGCCATACGCGCACGCCGGTCGGCACCGGGATCATGCCAGGCTCTCCACCACCTGCAGCACCCGCCGCAGCGCTTCGGCATCGACCTCGCGATCCACGCGAATGCGGCGCCCGCGGCCCAGGACAATCTCGATCAGGCCGGTGCGCCGCGATGGGGAGGTCACCGACGGAGCCTGGGCTGGGACGGGTGTGATCTTGACCGGCATGAAGGTCGGCGCGACGTCGCCAAGCCGTCCTTCGCGGGCCAGACGGCGCCAAGTGAAAACCACGCTGGGGGCAAGACCATGGCGGCGGGCCACTTCGGTCACACTCACACCCAGTTGCAGCGTCTCTTCGACGATCTGGAGTTTGTCCTGGAGGCTCCAGCGCCGCCGGCGCTCTGTGCCGAGAACTTCGATCTTCATTGATCTGCTGACCTTAAAGCGAGCCTTAAGGTCAGAACGTCACGCGCAAACAGCGCTCTCACAAGAGGGCACACGCCGAGTGCTTACGCATGAGACGCCGCCCGGCCAACCACAAGCAGCCCTATGGAATCAGCTACCCCGATTTCACGCAGCTGCTGCACGCTTTAAGCATGTCTGGAGCTACGACTTCGTCGGGGATCGCACCCATCACGGGCGCAAGTTCCGCATGCTCAGGATCATTGACGAGTTCTCGCGTGAATGCCTGCCGATCCAGGTGAGTCGGGAGCTCAAATCCCTTGATGTGATCGACGTGCTCTCCGACTCGTTCATCCTGCTCGGTGTTCCGGGCTATATTCGTTCGGGCAACGGCAGCGAGTTTTTGGCCAAAGCGGTGCGCGAGTGGATCACGGCTGTGGGCGCCAAGACGGCTTAAATCGAGCCGAGCAGTCCATAGGAGAATGGCTATTGTGAGAGATTCAACTCCAATCTGCGGGACAAACGGCTGAAAGGAGAGATCTTCTACACCCTAGAAGAGGCAAAGGGTGATGATCGAAAATTTGCGCCACCATTACAACACGGTGCGCCCGCGTTCATCCTTGGGCTACCATCCACATGCACCTGAGGTCTTGGTCTTGACTTCCAAGCTGGCGCCAGACCAGCCCTAAATTGACATCACATACTGTTCACCCCATTGAGGCAGGCCAGATCCGGAGCGCGGCCATGCTGATTCCCTGCAACAGCGCCCCCGCTCCGGAGCCAATCACCGCAGGCGCGCCGACGCAAATCTGAGTCAACATTACCCGGCGGGTATCATGCTAGGCGCATAACATTCTGTAATCATGCCCCTTTTGGAAGGGCTCCGCGTAGCCTTTGAGTCGTCTTTTTCGGGACCAACTCCTCTGCCCATTCTAAAATCTAGCATTTTGTTCACGTAGCATACGTTCCCAACACAGGGTATGGTCAACGATCTTAGATAGATCATCGTATTGCGGCTGCCATCCAAACGTCGAACGGATGCGGGTTGTATCTGCGACGATAATACTCGGATCGCCCGCGCGACGAGGACCGATATGTGCTTCAAGCGGTCGACCTGAGACCTGGCGGACAGTTTCTATGACCTCCGCGACCGAGTAGCCGTGACCATAACCGCAGTTCACCACAAGGCTCTCGCCGCCGCCGCGCAAATAAGTTAGGGCCTGCATGTGGGCGGCGATCAGATCGCTCACGTGGATGTAGTCGCGGATGCAGGTGCCGTCGCGCGTGGTGTAGTCAGTCCCGTACACTTCCATGTAGGGGCGCATGCCCAGCGCTGTCTGCACCGCCACCTTGATCAAGTGGGTGGCATTTGCTGTCGACTGACCATGACGCATGGCCGGATCTGAGCCAGCGACATTGAAATAGCGCAACACCGCATAGCGCATTCCATATGCCGCCGCGATATCCCGCAGCATCACCTCGCTCAGAAGCTTCGAGTTGCCGTAGGGTGACAGGGGCGAAAGGGGAGCATCCTCGGTCAACGGCTTGTCCGAGGCATTGCCGTATACAGCCGCGGTTGAAGAGAAGAAGGTCTCAATCCCTGCCGCAACAGCCGCTGCCATCAGCGCCCGGTTCTTGACGGTATTGTTTTGATAGTAGCCTAAGGGATCAATGACCGACTCTGGCACAACGAGTTTGGCAGCAAAGTGCACAATGGCGTCAATCTTGTGGCTCTTCAGGGTCTGGAGGACCAGCTCGTGGTCGCCCACATCGCCGACAATCAGGGGCACGCTATCTGGCACCGACCAGCGGAATCCCGTCGACAGATTGTCAAGGACAATGGGCTTGAGCCCTGCATCCAGCAAAGCTAACACCATGTGGCCGCCGATATACCCGGCTCCACCAGTGACAAGTACATTCATCGTCGTTCCTAAGTCGTCGTTGCTCTCTATGTCGGCAGTCGTGGATTCAGCCCTGACCCAGACCATTCCATGTCATTGCGCCGCATCCGTATTGGCTGAGATTTTCGGTAGCATGATGACAGCGTCTGCAAGACTTCCGGTTGCCTTGCAAGCGAAGACCTCACTGGATCCCGCTCCATAATGGTCGTCCGGCTCAAATTCCGAGACCTCTGGCCACCCCTTCTGCTGGAGCCAACGAACGAGGTAGGTGGTCCGCAGTTGCCACTTAAAGATTCGCCAACTCACCGCAAATCCTTCGGGAGTGAAAATCTGCTTCCCGTTAGGAGACAGAAAGGCATTAGCACCCCTAAGGAGCTTTTCTGGGGGGAGGGCGCGAGCCTGGGTTCCGGGGGAGTGAATGCACAGATGGACGTGAGTTCGCCATTCTGATGGGACATGGGCTAGGTCCGATGCCCAGTGAGCATTCTTTGTCTCATTGCAGAGGGACTGAAGGATGGGATCGGAACCGAGGACCAGAATGCGTTGGTCCCTCTCTGCGCAGGCGTAGAAGGCAAGTGCCAGACGACGCTGGTTCGACGTGGAGCCGCACCCTGTGCACCTGATTTCCTTCTTGCGGCTGGCTGGTGCAAGAGCGGTGCCGCAGATAGGGCACTCGGCCTTCACTGGTCTATGGGTTGCGTTCGGCGCCGCTGTCCCGCGGACAGGTTCCGCCTGCTTGTGCGAGGGTATAGGTTTGGTCGTTACGGTGCCGACAAGCTGGCTCGGCAGTCGCTCCTTCAGGAAGATGCGTACCGGGAATGGCGTAAAATTTTTGAGGGTTCTGAGCATCATTGAATTGATTGCGTAGGATTGGCCCGCTCGCTGTGTGGGTCCTTTGCCAAGGACGCAAACAGGCTGCGCTCCCGTGCAGAAAACGAGAAACCACGGCCAGAAAGCGCTCGAAGCTTGTCAGAGGCGGCGATGGTGGCCTGCACATCCCCCGCGGCTTGCGAGAGGAGAAGCCTCGCAAGCCAGTAATCGGGAAGATCGTCTGGAGAGGCGATATGTTCATGTCTTTCAGAGAAAAAGATCTCGAGCCCGGACACCTGCGGTAGAAACTCAGATAAGGCAGTGAACTCTGCCCCGAGAAAAGGCGCGTCAAGCGTTATGTTCACGGCTGCGAGCAATGCGGCAAGACGGATAAACAATTCGGTCTCGCCGCTTGTCAGATCATGAATCGGTAAAACGAAGCGTGCGATCCCGAGGTCTTCTGCAAACAATAGTCCTGCGGCGAGAGCCGGAAGAAGGCTCAAGAGCTGGCCATCCTGTCGCGCAAACAGGCCGAAGTTGGAGGCCACCACCACGTTGCGTGGGCCAATGGATGTCGTATAGGCGCTCTCGCTCAGCCGGAAATGGAGATCCGTGGCACGTGCGCTCAGCAGAGCGGCTGAGCGATAGGACCCATCACACAGCATCGCAGTCCGTGTGCCGGACGGGATGCGAACGGGCTTAAACTCCACACCCTCAAGGTTAATTGTCCGCGGGTAAAACAACTCGCGTAGCGAGCTTGCCACGTCGACGCCGCATCCTCGTGCCGGAGAGAACTGACCCGAAACGAACGGGAACAGGAGCAATACCTGGGCGACCGCTTCGCGGTCCCTGTTGCACTCGATGACCCTTCCGTCCATCCAAGCCGCGGCTGCCGGGGGAAAGGCATCATAGCTCTCGGGCACATACTTGATTGTGGTGATCCTCTCAGAGGGATCGATAATGATCTCGGTTTGCAACTCAAACCCCTCCTTGGGACCGGTGATCAGCGGGAAATCTGCGCAGCTTGGCCTGCAAGAGGGCTTGCACGGCGGGCTGAAGGGGTGGAAGCCCAAGAATGTACCCAGCAGCTCCACCCGCAGAAAGATGGCAATACCGACAGTGTTTCTGCAGGACCGGCAGACAACCTTCGATGGTGTCGATGCTAATATACTTCCTCTCGACAGAGTCCCCTTCCGCTATCTCCGCCTCAAGGGTCGAGTAATCAGGGTATGCCAGAGGAAGCATCATCTCAGTAACACGGTCGATCGACCCCATTGTGGAGAACATCGAGATGAGCTGGTCGCGTGCTCCGTCTCCGCTATCTGCGAGAGTGACGGCTTTGACTCCCCCCAGGGGACCAGGTGTGAACTCCAGATTGAGATTCTCGCAACTCGAAAGGACGGAGGCGAGGGCCTGGAATTCACCATGCTGTCCCGTCAGAGGAGCACTGAATTCAACCCTAATTTTTCTCGACCTTAACCTCGGGGGCAGGTGCTGAGCAGCGGCAACCACCTCTGACGGGGGGATATCCGCCTCTAGCCTGGCTCGGGACGCTTTCTTGTATCGTTGCTCAAGACCCGCCGAGATGGCACCTCTGGCCATGGCCTTGCTGATATTGGCCGTTGATTTCTGGACTGTGCTGTGGGTTCCGGTCAGATTGTGAGAGTGCAAGCGACGGAGAATGACGTAGTGGCCGCAGTGGGCCAGACCGACCCCTCCTCGCGCAATCCGGTTCAACAGGTGATAGTCCGAGTTCGCGAGAAAGTTTTCGTTGTACCTGTAGTGCTCGAGAACCTGACGTCGAATGAGAATACTGGCATGAACAAGTGTTCTCACGAACATCATTGAACCGCGGTCAAACGTTGTTCGCCCTGGATTTGGTACTAGGGCTCCGGTCCGGTCATCGAAATCAATCCAGCCACCATACGACCCAGCAGCATCATCAAGAACTGCGCTGAGCTGATGTTCCAAGCGCTGTGGCAGCATCAGGTCGTCGTCGTCGTGGATGGCGATAAACTCGCCACGTGCGACCCGGTTTGCGTAATTTCTCGCGAAACCCACGCCCCTGTTTTTGTCGAGCCTCAGCAGGCGGATCCGGTCATCGCCGAAATCATCTAGCATTGGCTTAAGCTCATCGTCAGACCCGTCGTCGACAACGAGAATTTCAAAATCCTGGAAGGTCTGGTTGAGGCAGCTTGCTACCGATTCCTGAAGCAGGTTCGGGCGGTTTCTTGTTGTGATGACAATGGAAACGGTTGGCACAAATGACGCAGATCCACGATAGGTGCGCGCCAGATTCCGCACCATTGTGCGATCTTCGTTCAGGATCTTCTTGTTTTGCTCAACGACCTTCGTTCCCGCTGAGGAGGTGCCGCGGGAATCGGGCAGGTGCCAGATATGATAAATTTGTGCCTCAGCGTCTTCCACCCAGTTGAGGATTGCTCCGGAGCGCCGGGCGCGTTGAACAAGATCGTTATCCTCTCCGCCCCAAACGGTCATGCGCTCCTCAAAGCCATGGAGCCTTGCAAAGAGCGCCTTCGTGAAGGTTGCAGAGCCTCCCATACCCCAACGCGGGCGGATTGAAGAGACTTGGAAAAGCTGGTCCCAGTCAAAATGGGTCAAACTGTCGGCCCCAAAGCCTTCGGGGAGGTCTCGGCATTGGATGATCTGGACAGAATCCGGCATCAAGGCCAAGTTTTTCAGAAGAATTTCATGGGATTGCGGTGCGAAGAGGATATCGGCATCTGTCGTCAGGATGTTTTCGCTTGAAGCGGCCTTGATTCCGGCATTGAGGGCTGCCGATCGGCTCCAGACGTCCGCCACAGTGTAGATGTACCTGCACCCGTGTCTATGGGCAATGGCCTCAACATCTCTGTGATTTTCCGATCCATAATCGGAGATCACCACCTCAATCCCATGGATACTGGAGCCGAGGTGCGCTCGAATGGCAACATCGAGCCTGTCAAGGCCCCAGTTCCGGATACCAATCACGACACTCAGAGCAGGCCGCACAACGCCTCCTTCTGATGAATGAATCATTGTATCCATGTTGGCTTGCCGGTGTTGTCGATGAAACAGGCTTACTAGCGCTGAGAGTTCCGTTTGAGAAGGGGGATCTCCGTTCGATGGGATTTCAGAAGGCGGATGCGCTGACGGATAGGTTGTGAAGAGGCTCACGTTGGCACGACCCTTGGACACGCTGAGCCTGATCGTTATGCAGAAAGGCCTCTGCAATCTGGATCGCCTCTGCGATGGCCTTCGACCTGCGGGCCTGCCAGCCTTCTCCAGGAAAGGTTGGGATATAGACAGCAAAAGAGCAGGAACCCCGAGCTTTGTTAGTCTTGCCCCAGTGTACCTTACAGTAAGCAGTCGTGTCGCTGACCAGGGTGATCTGTCCAATCGTTGGCATTCAGGCCTACCTCGAAGAGTTGGGATTTTCTGGGTTGCAATAGCTTTGTTGTTGCCTAGGGCCAAGCCACCAATTGCCGCATCGAAATTTGCCTTGCTGATTGGGTGCTGCTTCTTGGTAAGCGACCGACGCGACACCAATCCTGTCCAAGGTTATTATCTCTGCCGATGTATTTATTCTGGGGAATAGTGGAGTAAACTATTTGCAAAGCGGGTTCATCGCGGGATGATCTGACCCGAGAGAGTTTGCTTCCAAGAACTGGCTTTGCCGCAAGGCAGGGGCCGCTTGGGGTCTGGATCGCTGATGTGCTGACGCTTCTGCCGTTTAACTTTGGAGGCCCGCCAGTGATCGTCTAGGGTCTTGCTCCAGGCACAGGCCTGATGTGCTGGTCCCATGTTGGTGAGATCGTCAGCCCCACAAGCTCGAGCGCCCGAATATGGTCGGCAATCCAGCGCTCGCGCGCCGTCAATCTCGCGGCAACACACCACGCACCGGCCACCTGAAGTCTCCCACACCTCCAGCCTCCGGTGCGGGGACAGCTTACGGTGGTGCGTCATCCCGACATCCTCCCGCTCAACGAACCCCATCCCATTCCCCTCAGGTGCCGGTTTGCGATGAAGAGCGGTCATGGTCTTCTGATCCGCTACCCTCCTCGCTGAGAAGATCGATGATGCGCTGGAACAGATGCTCCCGTTGTACCCGCAGCCGCTCACAATCCGCCCCCAAGACCTCACACGCCGCTATCAGACTCGCGTTGTCCCGCTCCCGATTAGGATCGTTCGGCACCAGACGGACCCGCACGCCGGCTGATGCAACACTCGGGCCTCCTTGCTTTCCGGACGCTCTCCCGGGCCGGACCGCTTTGTGTTGAGGGTCCAGATTGAGAATTATGGGTCACAGCTGAGCTCGCCTGGCGGACGGAGGCGCCCCAAGACCGGGAGATATCTGGGCGGAACGGGCTGCGCCAGCTATGCGCTCTCGTCACCTCGGGGCTGAATTGACAGGCACCACCAATTTCGGCAAATCGCTTGGCTACAATTGGGGGCTCCAGCGTGCGGCTAAGCTTGGCATTCAGGAATATCGCTAGTGGATTGAAATCAAGCAAGTCAGACTTGGCAAAGCCGCCGATGTATCTACTCGCGTTTACACTGGTCGTAGTGTTAATCGCTGCAGCAACTCCCATGAGCTGGAAGGCATGGTACAAAGTAGATCTTGAGGTTACTGCTCTCGGAACGCAGAATTCAGCGGCAAAAGGCTCCGAGGTATGGATTCGCCTCAGCGATCCAGCTGCCCCGTTCCCAGCTTTGGCAGATGCTGTACCGGCCTCAACAGGTTGGGAAACTCGGAATGAGCGCGTTTTCTCTAAAGGCCTGCCCCCCTCTCCACTGAAATGGCATGGGAAGGTCTCCCAAACGGCAACGCTCACCTTTGACCAGAACCCCTTTGGCGGCAATGTCGAAGTACGTGTTGGAAAGATTGTAAAGCGGTTCGACCTTTATGCTGATAAACCTGGCGAATTGCGGGTCGCCCTCGCCACATTCTCTGGATTTCGGTCCTTTCCTGACCAGACAACTGCATTGGTCAACAATGGCGTCTTGCTTCTTACTGTGTTCGCTGTAATGGCCGCAATCCTTGCAAGCTATCAAGTTGTCCTTTCAAAGGTTAAGCTGCCGCAAACACACCATAAAAACTCGGATATCGAATACATTCGAGCTGTAGCTGTATTTATTACAGTCTTTGCGCATCTAAAGATTCTAGTAAATTGGCCATCAGAAGAATTGACGTGGATATTTTCGACCTTTGTCTTCGGCGGAGGTGTTGATCTATTCTTCTGCGTATCTGGATATGTAATTAGCAAGTCTCTGTTCAGGAGCATCGATCAAGCCCAAGACGACGAGGTCTGGGTCACGATGAAGAATTTTTGGGTTCGACGAGCGTTCCGCCTTCTGCCGTCAGCATGGTTGTGGGCTCTCTTCTACATTCCTGCTTCTTTTTTCATTCCAGAAGTTGGCAGTCTATGGCTAAACTTCAAAAATCAGATCGCTGTACTTACGTTTACCGCGAATCTTCGTGATCAGCAAAATCTGATGGCCATTTATTGGACGCTTGCGTCTGAGGAGCAGTTCTACTTTGTGCTCCCATTTTTCGCGCTTCTTTGTCCGCCCGCGTGGAGGTGGAAGCTCGTTCTTCTAGCAGCGCTTGGTCTTTTCTTCGCTGGGCTAGGTCTGTGGTTTAACGCAATGCAGATGGACAAGATGATCTGGGGCGTCTTGATCTATTTCTTTTCTGAGACGAAGGCCTATCGAATTTTTGAGCCTACGCTTCTCAAGAGCAAGGTCGCAGCCCTTGGGGCTAGCGCTATCCTGCTTCTGCTTCTGGTGGCGATCCCAACTGCAATTCCAGAGGTGCGGGTGTCTCTCACAGCCATCGTATGCGCTATAACGGTTTGGCTTGCCTCCTATGGGAAGGGGTACTTCCTGCCCCTACCTTATGCCCTACATGACTTATTCCTCTGGGTCGGCGAGAGGTCTTACGCTATCTATCTGATTCACGGACCCGCATTCTATCTTACCTTTGCTCTCTGGCGGGAGTATGCGGCTGCATCGGGCATTCCCATTGGTCCAGGCATCGGGCTCTCCTATGTCCTCACGGCTGCTGTCATTATTTTGCTCCTCAGCAACCTAAATTTCCTGCTTCTTGAGACGCCTTTAAGGGAATACGGTCGGAAGATTACGAGCCGCAGGCCAGCCACAGTGGCCAATGCAAACGAACCTATCGCGCTTGCGTCCTAGGGCTGATGCAGCTTACGTCCTATAAAGCGAGAGCAGCATCACCTAGAGCGGTTTGGGGTTGAACGGAAGCGAGAAGTCTGGCTCGATGTGGTCAGGAGCGTGAGCACAGAGGCTCGCCATGACCACGCCGTTATCGCAGGACCTGCGCCGGCGCATTGTTCGCGCTGTTGAGAAGGGCAGCTCGATCCGCCAGGCTGCTGCTCATTCCGAGGTCAGTTCCTCGGCCGCCGTGAAGCTCATGCGGCGGCTGCGCGAGACCGGCTCGGTCACCCCAGAGCGCATCGGCGGCCATCGTCGTGCGGTGCTCGAGCCGCATCAGGATCTGCTCCGCGCCCTGGTGGAGGGCGGGTCCGGCATCACGCTGGCCGAGATCCAAGCCGAACTGCGTGCCCGCGGGATTGAGGTGCAGGCACTTTCGACCATTCACCTGATGTTCAAGCGCATGGGCCTGACGCAAAAAAACTAGGACGGCAAAGCCCGCTGTCTGGTAGCATGGGGTGGTGGGGGTCTTCTGTACCTGTGAGGAGGTGCGGGATGAC
>NZ_JAERQE010000005.1 GCF_016734765.1 Microvirga soli
TGTCGAAACCCTCACAGGCCCTTCAACGAGGCTTGGTTTACGCGCTCTGCCAAGCCGCCTGATTGGCCAAAGTCGAGCTGAGAGCACGTTCCGGATCGACGACAATGGCCGCACCTGTTGCGGCCATTGTCATTTGCAGGCTTGAAGACGTTAAGTCCGAGAAGGCTCAGAACAAAGCGCTGAGCCTTAAGGCTTCACCACCCGGTCGAGGCTGTTGTTCACGAAGAAGTACAGCTCGCGTCCGCCGGGTTCGGAGTAGAGCACCTGCACCTCGCGCTGTCCCTTGCCGCTCTCACCCACGAGCACGTCGGTGGCAGGCTTGCCCTTCAGGCGCACCAGATCGCATTCGGTAATGCCGGGTTCGATGGCGGTTGCCGTGCCCGCAGGCGTCCCGGTGCAGCGGCCATCCGGGCCGAGGACGGGACCGTCGATCTGCGGCCCGAGGGCGGCCATCGGCGCAGGGGCCGCAGGCGCTGCAACCGGCGGCGTGGACCGAGTGCTGGTGCACGCGGACAGTGCCATTGCCGCGAGGGCGACACTCGACAGAACTCTTGTACGCATCCCCATCAATCCTTGCCCATCAATCCTTGTTGTCGGCCGCCCTCGCCTGCAGGGCCTCGTCGAAGAGCCGCTGCACATCGGCCTTGAAGGCCTGCCGTGACGCCTGCCGCGAATAGAACATGTGACCGCCTTCGTAAACCGTCAGCCCCACGCGCTTCTGAGGCCCAAGGTCGGGCACTTGATTCAAGAGCAGCTGAGACGCGAAGTAGGGAGTTACCAGATCGGTGAAGCCGTGAGTGACGAGGACACGCAGATTGCCGTCGAGCGACAAGGCCTGCCGCAGTTCTTCCAGGTTTTCGGGGCCGTTGCGTCCGCCGCCCCAGCGCCAAGCGCCATTGACTGATCCACTGAGCAGGTTGTAGCGCCCCTCCGCCTTGTAGTTCAGGGTTTGGGTCAGATGATGAATGATCGCGCTCGTCAAAGGCGCCGTCATGCCGTCGAGGACCGGGTCCGCGAATCGGGAGACCTGGGCGTTGGGGTTCGGATCAGCGTTGGCCACGTTGGTGTCGTAGGCGCTGACGATCTCGGATGAGTCGCGCCGCAATTCCCTCTGGGCCGCCCGCATGTCGATGCGTCCGGCGAGGCGCCGCGAGACTTCGGGACTGAGCCCGCTCAGCTCGGCAACGCGCCGGCTGACGCGCTCCACAGCCTCCTTGTCCTGGAGCCCGCGCATGAGATCGACGAGGTACTCGCCGGACGCATAGGCCTCCGCGTCCTTCAGCGCTTCGCGCGACACGGGGCCGTTCCGTGACAGGTTTGTCGCTGCAAGCGATGGCAGAACAGCCGCATTGATCCATGGTGCGCCGGCGCCCTGATCGAGCCAGTCGAAATCGAACACTGGCGAAATGAGAACCAGGCCGCTGAACCCGATGCCTTGATCGCTCTGGAGCTTCTGAGCCAGCAGCGGCCCCCTGAAGCCGCCATAACTCTCGCCGGTGAAGAATTTTGGCGACTGGAGCCGGTTCTTTTCCTTGAGCCAGCGCATGACGAAGGCAGCCAGCCCATCGATATCGCCCTGGACCGAATAGAACCGCTCCCGCACTTGGTCGCCCCCGAGGACCCGGCTGTAGCCGGTTCCCGGTGGGTCGATGAAGACGAGATCCGTGAAGTCAAGCCAGGTCTCGGCATTGGGGACGAGCGCTGGAGGCGCCGAAGGGCTGATCGACGAACCATCGAGAGGCAGGAGCCACGGCCCGAGGGCGAGAAGATGCAGGTACGCCGAGGAGGCACCGGGACCACCATTCACCGCGAAGGTCACCGGCCGCGTGGCCAGGTCCGAATCGTCCCGCGTATAGGCGACGAACCCGATCTCCGCCTGAGGCGCGCCCTGCGGGTCAGCGAGCGTCAGATGCCCGGCCGTTGCGGTGAACGACAGGGTGCGGCCGGGGAGTTGAAGCGTATGCCGCGTGACCGATTCCGGCGGCAGCGCCTGCTGGTCCCTGGCCTCGGGCCGCGGCCGGCGCTGCTCCTGCCCTTGCGGCTGCTGCTCCTGGGCTCCAACTCCGAGGGGTGGAGCCAGCGACAGAAACAAGGCGGCGTAGAGAGGAAGGCGGAGCTTTCGGGTCATCGGAGCATCCTTATGGCCGTCCTGAAACTGGAGACCCTACCCCCAGTGGCAAGCACTGTTGCGATGAAGAGTTCGTGTTCCAGTGCTGGAACCGCCTCACGCCTTCCGTTGCCAGCGGCCGCTCTCGTCCTGCTGCCAATAGGTTGCGTCGTGGCCGCCCTCCTTCACAGCCCGCCACTGATCGCGGGCGAAGGCGAGCGCCTGGATGTCATTGCCGTCGAACAGGATCGCCAGACGCTGATAGGCGGCCATGTCCTCCGGCAGGCTGGCGCCTTCCACCAGGAAGCGGATCGAGGCGCCATTGGGATTGCCGCCCGACAGGGTGATAAGAATCGGCTGGTCCGCCGCATGGGCCTCCCTGTCCGTTCCATGCGGCAGGAAGCTCTCGTCGGTGAAGGTCCACAGGTGATCGTCGAGAGCGGACATGCGCTCCTCGGTCGTCACCTGCACGACCCCGCGCCACCCGCGCTCCAGCGTCTTCTGCAGGAGCGTGGGCAGCACGGCCTCGAGCGGCTGATGCTGGAGATGATAGAAAAGGACCTCGGTCATAATACCCCTGTCATCCCGGACGGAGCAGAGCGAAGGTCCGGGATCGCTGTCAGGATCAAGCGCCATTCTCGTCCAGCGATCCCGGGTTCTGCTGCGCAGCCCCCCGGATGGTGCTTACGAGTTTCGAGCCTCGTAATGATCGTGCACGAGCCGGTCGAGGAGGCGCACGCCCCAGCCCGACGCCCAGCCCTTGTTGATCTCGTTCTGCGGTGAGCCCATGGCGGTGCCGGCAATGTCGAGATGCGCCCATGGCACATCGTTGACGAAACGCTGGAGCAGCGCCGCCGCCGTGCTTGAGCCGCCGAAGCGCCCGGCCGAGTTCTTCATGTCGGCGAACTTGGATTCGATCATCTTGTCGAACTCGGGCCCCAGGGGCATGCGCCAGACCCGCTCACCGGTGGCCTTGCCGGCAACGGTCAGGCGCTCGGCAAGCTCGTCGTTGTTAGAGAACAGGCCGGCATATTCCTGGGCGAGCGCCACCATGATGGCTCCCGTGAGGGTCGCGAGGTCGATCATGAACTTGGGCTTGAAGCGGTCCTGCACGTACCAGAGCACATCGGCCAGCACGAGACGCCCTTCCGCATCCGTATTGATGATCTCGATGGTCTGACCCGACATGGTGGTGACGATGTCGCCGGGCCTCTGAGCGTTGCCGTCGGGCATGTTCTCCACGAGGCCGATGGCACCGACCACGTTGGCCTTGGCCTTGCGGCTCGCCACAGCATGCATGAGCCCGACCACGCAGGCGGCACCGGCCATATCGCCCTTCATGTCCTCCATGCCGGCGCCCGGCTTGATCGAGATGCCGCCGGTATCAAAAACGACGCCCTTGCCCACGAAGGCGATGGGCTTGTCGTTCGCCTTGCCGCCGTTCCAGCGCATGATGGCAACCCGGCCGCCGCGTACGGAACCCTGGGCTACGCCAAGCAGCGCTCCCATTCCGAGCTTCTTCATGGCCTTATCGTCGAGAATCTCAACCTCAACGCCGAGCTTGGTCAGCGCCTGGGCGCGGGCGGCGAATTCCTGCGGGCCCAGAACGTTCGGCGGCTCGTTGACGAGATCGCGGGCGATGATGACGCCCTGCTGGATGCCCTCACGGGTCTTGTAGGCTTTCTTGATCGAAGCCGGATCCGCCACGCTGAAGACCAGCCGTCCGCCGCCCTTCCCGTTGTCCTCGTCCTTTTTCCTGGTCTTGTACCGGTCGAAGCTGTAGCGGCGCAGTTGAACGCCGAGCGCAATGTCCGCCACCATCTCAGGGGTGACCCTGGCTTCGGGCAAGTCCAGAACCACAGTCGCCAGCTTGCCGTTCACCTTGCCGGCGATCAGGCCGCCCAGCTGGACGAAATCCGTGTCGTTCCGGTCCTTTTCGCCCCCTAGGCCGATCACGATCAGCCGGTCGACCGACAGCCCCGTGGGGACCACGATCGACATGACGGACTTGGTCTTGCCCTTAAAGCCTTCCGCAGCGGCAGCCTTGGCAATCAGATCGACGGCCTTCGGCCCGAGCTGCTTGGCCACAACAGCGGAGGGCTTGAGGTTCTCTCCAACGAAGACGATGAGATCGCCGGATTCGACCTTGCCGTGGGCCTGGAAGTCGATCTTGAAGCTGTCGGCCATGAATTCCTCTTTGTTTTGGTGCATGTCCGGTCTTAGGGCCGGCTGCGACGCTGATGCGCGGTGGTGACGGTTGGGACATATATCATATTGCGTGCACGGCTATGGGGAAGCCGCCGTGAAATCGGCGCAATCTCAGGCTGTTGAAAACGGCCAACTTGCCTGAGACCGTACGACACGATACCCAGGGCGCAACCGCCCGGGGGCGAAGGGCCTTATGACACTTCTCGAACGCTACATCCTCAAAAACACCTTCAATGCCTTCGCTGCATGCTTGGTCGCTCTCACGGGCGTGATCTGGATCACGCAGGCCCTGCGGGAGCTCGACCTGCTCACCGGCAAGGGGCAGACGCTCATGATCTTCCTGACGGTAACGGGATTGTCCCTGCCAGCCCTGATCAGCGTCATTGCACCGGTCGCCCTGTTTCTGGCCACCATCTACACCCTGAACAAGCTGAACGGCGATTCCGAACTGATCGTCATGAGCGCCGGGGGCATGCCTCCGGGTCGGCTGCTGCGGCCCTTCCTGGCGCTGGCGGCTTTCGTCTGCCTGGCCGTGGGAATCATCTCGATCCACATCATGCCCGCCAGCTTCCAGGAGATGCGCCAGCTGTTCACGAAGATCCGGGCCGATTTCGTGGGCACCATGGCCAAGGAAGGCCAGTTTATTAGCTTGGAGAACGGGATCACCTTCCATTACCGGGAGCGCCAGGGCGATTCCCTGCTCGGGATCTTCATGGAGGATCTCCGGGAGAAGAACAAAGCCATCGTGTATCTGGCCGAGCAGGGCCAGACAGCAGAGCAGAATGGAACGTCTTATCTCGTGCTCCAGAAGGGCAGCGTTCAGCGCAAGGAGCCGAACAGCCGCGATTCCTCTATCGTGGCCTTCGAGCGCTATGCAGTCGACCTATCGGCCTTCAACAAGGAAGGTGGAGACGTCGTCTATAAGCCCCGTGAGAGGAGCACCCTCCAGCTCCTGTTCCCCGACAAGAGCGAGCCCCTGTACCAGGAGCAGTCGGGGCGGTTCCGGGCCGAACTGCACGAGCGTCTGTCCTCCTGGCTCTACCCCCTCGCCATGATGATGATCGCCTTCGCGGCTCTGGGCGAACCGCGCACGACCCGACAGGGCCGCGGCTTGGCGATCGCCGGCGCCGTGGTGGCAATCGTGCTGATGCGCATCCTCGGCTTTGCTGCTTCGAGCGGCGTTGCCCGGACCCCGGCCGCCGTCATCGCCATCTATGCCGTGCCGCTGGCCAGCATCTTCATCAGCCTGCTGCTGATCCTGCAGGGGCCGGCCATGCGGTCAGCCCAGGCCAAGCTACTGAGGGCGTTCAGCAGAATATTGCCGGGGCGCGCTCCCACGATCCAGAAAGCCTGACCATGCTGATCGGCCGGACCCTAGGCGCCTATTTCTCGCGACAGTTTCTGAAGACTATTTTCCTGGTCTTCGCGACGGTCTTCACCCTCGTCTATACCCTGGATTTCGTGGAGCTCATGCGCCGGGCCGGCGATGCGCCGAGCGCAACGGCAGGCGTGATTGCCCAGCTGGCCCTGTACCGCACCCCGGCGATTGCCGAGCAGGTAATGCCCTTTGCGGTTTTGTTCGGCAGCATGGCGGCCCTCCTGCAGCTCAGCCGCAAGCTCGAACTGGTGGTGGCGCGGGCAGCCGGGATTTCCGCCTGGCAGTTCCTGCAGCCAGGGCTCCTGATCGCGGTGCTGATCGGCGTGCTTTCCGTGACCGTCTACAACCCGCTTTCGGCCGTTCTCAAGCAGCGCGCCTCCGCGTTGGAAACGAGCATCTTCTCCAGGAATGTCCAGACTCGGGAGAAGCCGATCTGGCTTCGCCAGAGAAGCCAGGACGGGCAGGCCATTTTCCGCGCGAACGGCTCGGCGACGAATGCCGCAGCCCTCTATGACGTCACGGTTTACGCGTTTGACCACGACGGCAGCTTCACCCATCGAGTCGAGGCCCGTGAAGCAAGCCTGCACGAGGGTTTCTGGGAACTCAAAGACGCCCGCATCCTATCTGCGACCGAAGAGCCTCAATCGCACGATCGTTACCTGATCGCCTCGACCCTGCAGCCCTCGGAGGTTCGACAGAGCTTCATCGACCCCGATGCGGTGCCGTTCTGGGACCTGAAGGCGACCATTGCCCGGATGGAGCAGGCGGATCTCAACGCCACCACCTATCGCCTGCATTACGACCTGCTTTTGGCCCGTCCTTTGCTCTTCATCGCCATGGTCTTCGTTGCCGCATCCGTCTCGTTAAGATTCTTTCGATTTGGCGGTGTAGCCATGATGGTTCTGGGTGGCGTCGCCGCCGGGTTCATGCTTTATGTCGCCACTGAGCTTATGGCGGAGCTTGGAGCCTCCGGAATCATCAGTTCCCTGGTTGCGGCTTGGTTCCCTGCTGTAGTAGGCAGTCTTTTAGGGACCTTGGCCTTATTGTACCAAGAGGACGGCTAAACGTTCTCGCGTAAAGAAGTATTGCGAAGGAGTGGGGATGCGGCGGCTCAAGACAACGATCGCAAGGTCTGCGGTCGCAGCGGCATTGATATATGCCGCTGGGTCAATGCCTGCGCTTGCCCAAGCCACGCTTAATGAGACCATCGGCGCCCGTGCCCAATCGGGATCCGGGGAGGACCGCCTCCTCGTCGACGCCAAGGAAATCGTCTACGACAACGACCGGAACACGATTGCCGCCACCGGCGACGTGCAGATGAACTATCAGGGGCGGACGCTCCAGGCCGACCGGGTCACCTATGACCGGAACACCGGCCGCGTCTTCGCCGAGGGCAATGCCCGCCTGACGGAGACCAACGGCACCGTCGCAACAGGCGACCGCTTCGAGCTGACCGACGACTTCAAGAGCGGCTTCATCGATTCCTTGAGGGTGGTCCAGACCACCGTCGAGCAGGGCCGCCCCCTCACCACCCGCTTCTCCGCTCCGCGGGCCGAGCGGGCCGAGGGCGAGACCACGACCTTCGAGCGCGGCACCTACACCGCCTGCGAACCTTGTAAGGAAAATCCGGAACGCCCCCCGCTCTGGCAAGTGAAGGCGGCGAAGATCATCCACAACAACAGCGAACGGACGATCTATTACGAGGATGCAACCCTCGAGCTCCTTGGCATCCCGGTCGCCTACATGCCCTATTTCTGGACGCCTGATCCGACCGTCAAACGCAAGACGGGCTTCCTGGCGCCGCGCTATGTCTTCTCGAACACTCTAGGATACGGCGGCTCGATTCCGTTCTTCTGGGCCATTGCTCCCAATTACGACCTGACGATCAGCCCTACCATCTTGAGCCGTCAGGGCCTTCTCGGACAGGTTGAATGGCGCCATCGCCTGGAGACCGGCGCCTACAACATCCGCGCGGCCGGCATCAACCAGCTGGATCCTGAGGCCTTCCTCCCCTCTCCGTTCGGCGCAGGCGACCGCGATTTCCGTGGCTCCCTGGAGTCATCGGGCGAGTTCTTCATCAACCAGAACTGGCGCTGGGGCTGGGACATCGCCCTTGTGTCCGACAAGTGGTTCCTGACGAACTACCGCATCAACAGCGAGAGTCTGAGCAGCTATTACGTCAAGGAATCGATCTCGACCGTTTACCTCCAGGGTCAGGGGGATCGCTCGTTTTTCGATGCGCGGGGCTACTATTTCAAGACGCTGTCCACCTACGACTGGCAGAAGCAGCAACCGGTCGTGGCTCCGGTTATCGACTACAACAAGCGCTTTACGCCCCCGACCATTGGCGGTGAATTCGCGATCGACGTGAACGTCACCAGCCTCTCCCGCGAGGCGGCTCAGTTCGATCCGCTGTCTCCTAGCAATGCGACCTACTTCGGCATTGCTCGGACCTGTATCGAATTCGACCCAAGTTCATGCCTGGTTCGCGGCATCAGCGGTTCGACATCCAGGGCTTCGGTTACGGCATCATGGCGGCGCGAATTCATCGATCCCATCGGCCAAGTCTGGACTCCGTTCGCCTATCTGCGAGCCGATAACTTCTGGATCGCCCCCGACTTCAACGGCTACCAGAACCCGGAGCTCGCCAACTTCACCGACGCGGATGACGATTATCTCTTCCGCGCCATGCCGGCGGTCGGTCTCGAATATCGTTATCCATTCATCGCCACCCTCGGCACCTCGGGCCAGCAGATCCTGGAGCCGATCGCCCAGATTGTCGCTCGCCCGAACGAGACCCGGATCGGCCGCCTTCCCAACGAGGATGCCCAGAGCCTCGTGTTCGACGACACGTCGCTCTTCGATTGGGACAAGTTCTCCGGTTACGACCGCGTCGAAGGCGGCGTGCGCGCCAATGTCGGCCTGCAATACACAGTCACCGGCGCCGACAACTTCTATGCCAACGTGCTGTTCGGCCAGTCCTATCAGATCGCGGGACGCAATTCGTTCCGGCAGGGCGACCTGGCTAATGTGGGCCTGGATTCGGGCCTCGACTCCCGGGCATCCGACTATGTCGGCCGCTTCCAGATCTCGCCGAATGCCAACTTTGCCTTCTTGTCGCGCGGACGCTTCGATCAGGAAGATTTCAGCCTGAACCGGTTCGAAGCCGGTATCCAGGCAAACCTCAATCCCTATCTGCCGGTCTCGACCTCCCTGACCTATGCCCGTTACGAAGCTCAGCCAGCTATCGGCTATCCGACCCGCCGCGAAGGCCTGCTGGCCTCTGCACGCTGGGACATGACGCCGAATTGGTTCATCAGCGGCTCGATCCTCATCGACCTAGATCGTTACCTCGTGGCGCGCGAATTGGGTGCTGTTCAGATAGCCGCCCCGGGAGCAGCGATCTCACAAAGTGAGAACGCGACATATTTGGCCGGCATGTCCCTGGGCCTGGGCTACATCGACGAATGCACGACCTTCTCGGTGAGCTACAGCATCACCCCGCGCGACATCACCCTCACCTCGGGCGAGAAGGAGCAGAACCACACAGTCGCTTTC
This sequence comes from Microvirga soli, assembly GCF_016734765.1. Classification (GTDB taxonomy): domain Bacteria; phylum Pseudomonadota; class Alphaproteobacteria; order Rhizobiales; family Beijerinckiaceae; genus Microvirga; species Microvirga soli. Next base: position 9,252 of record NZ_JAERQE010000005.1, read on the forward strand.
AGTCTTGAGCTCCGCTCCCTAGGCGAAGTGGGCTATACTCAAAGACTGGGCGGTTCTGCTTCCGCTGATGAGTGAGGGTGAAAGACACGAGTGCCGGCCTTGAACCAGTCCTCACTCGTGCTGACGCAGGGTGACCCAGCCGGGATTGGGCCGGAACTGACCCTGAAAGCCTGGATGCGGCGCGAAGAAAAGGACCTACCTCCCTTCGCAGCGTTGAGCGACCCCGTGTTCCTCAAGAGCGTTGCGCAGAGCCAAGGCTGGGACGTGCCGATCACGGCCGTTGAGCCGGCGCAGATCTCGGACATTTTCCCGAAGGCTCTTCCTGTTCTTCCCCTGCACACTTCGGTTTCGGCGCAACCGGGCCAGCCCGATGCAGGTGCGGCGGCCTCGGTGGTCGAGTCTATCGAGACGGCCGTCGAACTCGTTCGGAATGGGGCTGCTTCGGCACTCGTCACCAACCCGATCGCCAAGCAGGTGCTCTACGAAGCGGGGTTCCGGCATCCGGGCCATACGGAGTTCCTTGCCGCTCTTGCCTCATCCGGTAGCGAGCAGACCTACCATCCTGTGATGATGCTCTGGAGCGAGCAGCTGGCGGTCGTACCTGTGACCGTCCATATTCCCCTTGCGGACGTGCCCTCTGCCCTCACCACGGATTTGATTGTACGGACGGGGCGGATCGTGGCCCGGGAACTGCGGGAGCGGTTCGGCATCGCGAATCCCAGGCTGGCGCTTGCGGGCCTCAACCCACACGCGGGCGAGAATAGAGCGATGGGATCTGAGGATGCCAGCATCATTGTCCCGGCCATCGACATTCTGCGCGCCGAGGGTATCGAGGCGACAGGCCCCCTGCCCGCTGACACCATGTTCCATGCCCGCGCCCGCAGCCGCTATGATGCGGCGCTCGCCATGTATCACGACCAAGCCCTCATCCCGATCAAGACCATCGCCTTCGATGAGGCGGTGAATGTGACCCTTGGGCTGCCTTTCGTGCGCACCTCGCCCGATCACGGCACAGCCTTCGACATCGCAGGCCAGGGCATTGCAAGGCCGGACAGTCTCATCGCTGCCATCAAGCTAGCGGCCCGTCTGGGGGCATCATGAGCCAGATCGACGACCTCCCCCCTTTGCGTGAGGTGGTCCGCAGCCACGGGCTCATGGCCAAGAAGTCGCTCGGCCAGAACTTCCTGTTCGACCTCAACCTCACGAGCCGCATCGCCCGCTCCGCCGGACCGTTGGAGGACGCAACCGTCATCGAGGTCGGCCCCGGTCCTGGTGGCCTGACCCGAGCGATCCTCGCGGCCGGCGCCAGGAGGGTGATTGCCATCGAGCGCGATACCCGCTGCCTGCCGGCGCTCGCCGAGATCGCCGAGCGCTATCCGGGCCGGCTGGAGGTGGTCGAGGCTGATGCCCTGGAGTTCGACCCGCGTCCTCTCGTAGGCAATGGGCTCGTCCGCATCATCGCCAACCTGCCCTACAATGTCGGCACGGCCCTCCTGACTGGATGGCTCACCGGCGCGGCTTGGCCGCCTTGGTGGGCCTCGCTCACCCTCATGTTCCAGCGCGAGGTTGCCGAGCGCATCGTGGCCGACGAGAGCGATTCGAAGAACTATGGCCGTCTGGGCGTCCTCTGTGGCTGGCGCGCGGAATCGCGCATCCTCTTCGACGTTCCCCCTTCTGCTTTCGTGCCGCCGCCGAAAATCACCTCAAGCATCGTGCACTTGACGCCGCGGGCGAATCCTCTGCCCTGCCGCCTCGAAACCCTGGAAGCCGTCACGCGTGCCGCCTTCGGGCAGCGTCGCAAGATGCTGCGCCAGAGTCTCAAATCCCTCACGCCGGATCCGAGCGAGATCATCCGGGTGGCCGGGCTCGAGGAAACGACCCGAGCCGAGAACATCCCGGTCGAGGGCTACGTGGCGCTGGCCAATGCCCTGGACGCCACCCGCGGCTTGCGGGCTTAAGACAGCTCAGACGCTCGCCTCGTCCTCGATGCGGCCTATATGCAGCCCCTCCACGGGGGCGACATGGGTCTTTCATGGGACCTTAACCGCGCCGCTCCCATGATCGAGTTCAGGCAAGCGGCCCATACAGCCGCCAAGGAAGGAGCGGGCATGTCGCAGCCGCGCAAGAGGATCGGGCTTCTGTTCGGAGGGCGCTCTGCGGAGCACGAGGTCTCCAAGCTCTCGGCCGCCAATGTGCTGCGTGCCCTCGATCCGGACCGCTACGACATCGTCCCCATCGGGATCGGTCGGGACGGGCGATGGCTCCTCTGCGATAGCGGCAACGGCGGTGGACGGGGCGCGAAATCCCTGGAGATCCCCGAGGGATCGCCCCAGGTCGCCCTGTTGCCGGGCGGTGCAGGCGAGATGATCGTTCTGAACGGCGATGCAGGCTCCACCACGCTTCGCCTCGATGCCGTCGTGCCCGTGCTCCACGGGCCAAACGGCGAGGACGGAACGGTCCAGGGCCTCCTCGAACTTGCCAATATTCCCTATGTGGGCTCCGGCGTGATGGGCTCCGCGGCTGGAATGGACAAGGACGTGGCCAAGCGTCTCCTGCGTGACAGCGGCCTGCCTGTCGTTCCCTTCCTGACCCTGACGCCTCGCACCCGCGTCGACTATCAAAAAGCCGCGGATACCCTCGGGACATCCGACCTCTTCGTGAAGCCCGCCAATATGGGCTCCTCGGTGGGCGTATCCCGCGCCTCATCGCCGGACGAGTTCGCTAAAGCCTGCGATCGCGCCTTCAGCTATGACTCCAAAGTGCTGGTGGAACGCAGCGTTACGGGCGCGCGGGAGATCGAGTGTTCCGTGCTGGAGGATGCTGCAGGCGAGATCAAGGCCTCTCCGCTCGGTGAGATCGTGCCGGCGGGCAGCCACGGCTTCTACAGCTATGACGCGAAATACATCGACGCGGACGGCGCCCTTCTGCGCATCCCGGCCGAACTCAACCCGGACCAGGCGCGGCGCATTCAGGAGCTTGCGGCCGAGACCTTCAAGACTCTCGGCTGCGAAGGCCTGGCGCGCGTGGACTTCTTCGTCGATCCGCAGAACGAGAGCAGCCTGTTCGTCAACGAGGTGAACACGCTCCCGGGCTTCACCGCGATCAGCATGTATCCGAAGCTCTGGGAGGCGGGGGGCCTGCCGCAGAGCGAGCTGATGGAGGTGCTGATCGGGCATGCCATCGCCCGCCACGAGCGCCGGAACCGGCTGGCGCTCGTATAGGGGCGATCTAGTCGAGCTTCTCGGCCAAGAGCCCTTCGACGAAATCCGAGAGGCCGACGAGGCGGTCGCGCTTGAGGCGCTCGGCGGCCTGGATGGCCTTGAGGCTCTCGAAGGATTTGCCGAGGTCCTCGTTGACGATCACGTAATCATACTCGACCCAGCGCTCCATCTCGACGCGGGCGTTGGCGAGGCGCTTGGCGATGACGTCGGAGGCATCTTCCGCCCGACGCTCCAAGCGCGCCTTCAGTTCCTTGAAGCTCGGAGGCAGGACGAACACGGTCACCACGTCGTCGGGCAGCTTCTGGCGCACCTGGCGGGTGCCCTGGTAGTCAATGTCGAAAACCATGTCCTGGCCGGATGCCAGTATCTTTTCCACGGGCTTGCGCGGCGTGCCGTAGAAGTTGCCGTGCACCTCGGCCCATTCCAGGAGTTCATCGCGATCGCGCATCGCCTTGAACTCTTCCACGTCGATGAAGTGATAGTGCTTGCCCTCGATTTCCGAAGGGCGCTTGGGCCGCGTCGTCACCGAGATCGACAGGGCGCCTGCCCGTTCTTCCACGAGGCTGCGGGTGAGCGTGGTTTTGCCGGCGCCGGACGGCGACGACAGGATCAGGATCAGGCCGCGACGGCCAACCGGCGATTTCGGATCTTGGCTCACCGCATCACTCCACGTTCTGAACCTGCTCGCGGAATTGCTCGATCACGGCCTTCAATTCAAGGCCGATCCGCGACAGGGAGACATCATTGGCTTTCGCGCACAAGGTATTCGCCTCGCGGCCGAATTCCTGCGCAAGGAAGTCGAGACGGCGGCCGACCGGGCCACCCTCCTGCAGAAGGCTGCGGGCGGCATCCACATGGGCGCGCAGGCGATCGAGCTCCTCGCGGATGTCGGCGCGGGCTGCGATCAGCACCGCCTCCTGATGAAGGCGCGCCGGGTCGAGGGCATGCTTGCCTTCGAACAGTTCTGCGATCTGAGCCTCCAGCCGAGTGCGGATCGCCTCCGGCTGCCGGGCGGGCGCAGCCTCGGCCTCGTCGACGAGCCGTGAGACCAGATCCAGCTGCTGCCCGAGAACGGCGGAGAGCGCCTGCCCTTCTTTCAGGCGGGCTGCCTTGAGCGCCTCGATCAGCGCTCCGACACCGGCCCTCAACGCAGCCGCAAGCTCCTCATTCTGCCCTGGGTCATCGGCATCGTCGTCGAGTTCCACCACGCCGCGCACAGCGAGAAGACCGTCGAGGGAGGCAGGCTTCACGTTCTCCGGAAGCGACAGGCCATTGAGGGCGGAGAGAAGCGACTGCAATACATCCTGGTTGACGCGCAGCTTCGGGGCGGTCGATGCCTTGCTCAAGGATAGATTGAGCTGACCCTGTCCGCGGGTGAGCGCCTTGAGGATCTGGCCGCGCGCCTCCTCACCCATAGCGTCGAGACCTGAAGGCGTGCGAACCCGCACTTCGAGCCCGCGGCCGTTCACGGTCTTGAGTTCCCAGGCCCACTGAAAGGCACCGGTGACGCCGGCCTCGCGGGCAAAGCCGGTCATGCTCGCAATGGACATGGGTGAAACCTCAGGCGGAATGAAAATCGGCGCGACCATAATGCGCGCCGATCCAGGAGTCGATTGCAAGGATTGGGGATTTCTCCCCGTTTCTCAGGGCTGACGAAGAGCGGGAACGTTCTTCGGATTGCTCAGGTCGAAGCTCTTGTTCTTGAGCGGGTCCTTCTCCGTTCCCTCGCTGGCATCGAAGCCGCGTCCGGGCCGGCCGCCTGCGACCGGCAGGGCATTCGCAGTGCCGCGCAGCGCAGGCGCAGCATCGGGCGGCAGGCCTGTCTGCTCGCCATCGGGCGTCACGCGATCCACCTCATTGGCCTCAGGCGGACGGCTCTTCTCGATCTGCCGCCAACGGGCCACATTGCGCTGATGCTGCTCGTAGGTTTCGGCGAAGGCATGGCCGCCGGAACCATCGGCCACGAAGTAGAGGTCTTTCGTACGGGACGGGTTGGCGACCGCCTCGAGCGCCGCGCGCCCAGGATTGGCGATGGGTCCGGGAGGCAGGCCTTCGATCACGTAGGTGTTATAGGGCGTCGCAGCCTGGATCTCGCTGCGCAGGATACCACGGCCCAGAGTGCCCTTTCCGCCTACCATTCCGTAGACGATCGTGGGATCGGACTGGAGCTTCATGCGCTTCATCAAGCGGTTGATGAACACGCCGGCCACCCGCGTGCGCTCATCGGCCCGGCCCGTCTCCTTCTCTACGATGGAGGCCAGGATCACGAGTTCCTGCGGCGACTTGATCGGCAATTCGGGCGAGCGGCGCTGCCAGATCTGTTCCATCGCCTGACGCTGGGCCGCCTGCATGGTGTTGATGATCTGCTGGCGCGTGGTGCCGCGCTCGAACTTGTAGGTATCGGGCAGGAGCGAGCCCTCGCGCGGGGTCTCGGAGACATCGCCGGTGAGGATCTCGTGCTCATAGAGGCGGGCCAAAATCTGCTCGCTGGTGAGTCCCTCCGGGACCGACACGGTGTGCAGGATGGCCCGGCCCTGGATCAGGGTGTCGATGGCCTCCTCGACGCTGGTTCCGGCCTTGAACTGGAACTCGCCGGCTTTGAGCTGCCCGCGCTGGCGATTCAGATAGGCATAGGCCTGGAACAGCAGCGGCTGCTCGACTACGCCCTCCTGCTTGAGGATCTGGGCAATCTCGCCCGTGCCCGTATTACGGGGGATCACCACGACCTTGTCGCTCTGCAGCGGCCCGTCGGCCGTCACCGCCTGCTGCAGCATGGAGAAGCCGAAGATGCCCGCGATGGCCACAGCCACGAGCAGGGTCAGCAGCCCGCTCAGCAGGGACAGCATGCCCTTGCGGCGGCGGCGGAGCTTGGGCGGCGGCGGCGGAGCCATCGAGGGCTTGATGGCCTCGCTTGGCGACCGGGGCGACAGACGGGGCTGCGACGAGCCGTTCTCGGCATCGTCCACGGGAGCAAGAAGGATCTTTTTCTTTCGTCCGAACATCACGCCGCTTTTCTGGTGTCGGCCGGCGGTCCTGCCGGTCCGCCGACACCCTAGCCGGGATTATGGCGAAAAGCCGTAAGAGGCCCTTGCCGGTCTCAGGATACGCGACGAAGAATGAGCGAAGCGTTAGTTCCGCCGAACCCGAAGGAGTTCGACAAGGCTACATTGATCTCTTTGCGCTTGGCCTGCTTCGGCACGAGATCGATGGCCGTCTCAACCGAGGGGTTGTCGAGGTTGATGGTCGGCGGGACGATGCCGTCGCGGATGGCCAGGATCGAGAAGATCGCCTCGACGGCACCGGCAGCGCCGAGCAGGTGGCCGATGGCCGACTTGGTGGACGACATGGAGAGCTTGCCGGCGGCATTGCCCACAATCCGCTCGACAGCCTTCAGCTCAAGCTCGTCGCCGAGCGGCGTCGAGGTTCCATGGGCGTTGACGTAGTCGATCTCGGACACGTCGATGGCGGCGCGCTTCAGGGCGGCGGCCATGCAGCGATAGGCGCCGTCGCCGTCCTCGGACGGCGACGTGATGTGGTAGGCATCGCCCGACAGGCCGTAGCCGATGACTTCGGCATAGATCTTGGCACCGCGGGCCTTGGCGTGCTCGTATTCTTCCAGCACCACGATGCCGGCCCCCTCGCCCATGACGAAGCCGTCACGGTCCTTGTCGTAGGGGCGCGAGGCCTTCTCGGGCGTGTCGTTGTAGCCCGTGGAAAGAGCCCGGCAGGCGGCAAAGCCCGCGATGGAGAGGCGGTTGACAGGGGATTCCGTACCGCCGGCCACCATCACATCCGCATCGCCGAGCGCGATCAGGCGGGCTGCGTCGCCGATGGCGTGCGAGCCGGTGGAGCAGGCGGTGACGACTGCATGGTTCGGGCCCTTCAGGCCATGCTCGATGGAAACGTAACCGCCAGCCAGGTTGATCAGGCGGCCGGGAATGAAGAAGGGCGAGATGCGGCGCGGGCCGCGCTCGATGAGGGTGGCGGAGGCCTCGTAGATGCCGCCGATGCCACCGATGCCGGAGCCGATCAGCACACCTGTGGCGCACTGCTCCTCATAGGTCTTCGGCTCCCAGCCGGAGTCACGAAGAGCCTGAGACGAAGCTGCCATCGCATAGACGATGAAGGGATCGACCTTGCGCTGCTCCTTGGGCTCCATCCACTCGTCGGCGTTGAAGGTGCCGTCAGTGCCGTCGCCGCGCGGGATCTGGCAGGCGATCTGGCAGGCCAGGTCGTCGACCTGGAAATCCGTGATCTTGCCGGCGCCGCTCTGCCCCTCGACGAGGCGCGACCATGTGGCATCGACCCCGCTGCCCAGCGGAGTGACCATGCCAAGACCTGTGACAACTACCCGGCGCATGAATTTCTGCCCTATCGGTTGATATAATTCGGGCGTCGGATGAGTCACCCGACGCCCCTTCAGCTCTTAGGCTGCGTTCTTCTCGAGGAAGCGGACAGCGTCGCCGACCGTCACGATGGTCTCAGCCGCGTCGTCCGGGATCTCGACGTTGAACTCTTCTTCGAACGCCATCACCAGCTCGACCGTATCAAGGCTGTCGGCGCCCAGGTCGTCGATGAAGTTCGCGTTCTCGACCACCTTGTCGGCTTCGACGCCGAGGTGCTCGACAACAATCTTCTTCACGCGATCAGCGACGTCACTCATCGTTTTTTCCTCAGTGGCTGCCGCCTCAGGATTGGGCGGATTGAAAGAAATCAAAATAGATCAGCTGCTCAGCTGACAACGCTGAAACGGCTACCCTGCGCCGTGCAAAGCCGTATTTTTAAGCGCCGGTCAACCCCTTTGACCTGATCGGGATCATGCTTAACACAAGCTTATCCGATCTGGCGAGAGGCGAACGGCGCCTGCAAACAGATTCCGGAAACGGCTATAAGTTCCTTTAGAACATAGCCATTCCGCCATTCACGTGCAGGGTCTGGCCCGTCACGTAGGCGGCCTCGGTCGATGCGAGATAAACCACCGAAGAAGCGATCTCCTCGCCCTGGCCCAGCCGCCCCATAGGGATCGTTCCCAGGATTCCCTCGCGCTGCTTCTCGTTAAGCACGTCCGTCATGGGCGACTCGATAAAGCCCGGAGCGACGCAGTTCACGGTGATGTTGCGGCTTGCCACCTCGGCGGCAAGCGCCTTGGTCATGCCGATCAGGCCGGCCTTGGAGGCGGCATAGTTGCCCTGCCCCGGATTGCCGGTGGAGCCCACCACGGAGCCGATATTGACGATGCGGCCGTAGCGGCGGCGCATCATGTTCTTCACGGCCGCCCGCGACAAGCGGAAGGAAGCGGTGAGGTTCACGGCGATCACCGTGTCCCACTCCTCGTCCTTCATGCGCATGAAGAGGTTGTCCTTGGTGACGCCGGCGTTGTTGACCAGGATGTCGAGCCCTTCCATGGCCGCCTCGGCGGCCGGAACGAGGGCCTCGACCGAGTCCTTGTCAGCAAGGTTGGCCTCAACCACATGGACCCGCTCGCCCAGCGACGAGGCAAGCTCATCGAGGGCTGCCCGGCGGGTGCCGGAGAGGGTGACGGTTGCACCCCGGGCATGGAGGGCGCGGGCGATGGAGCCGCCGATGCCGCCCGTGGCGCCGGTGACGAGAGCCTTGCGGCCGGTGAGATCGAACATGGCGGGGTTTCCTCTTATCCGTTCAGGGACGCCTTGAAGGCGGCGATGTCCTCAGGGGTTCCGATGGCGGCGGACGAAGCACCGGCCGCAATGCGCTTCACGAGGCCGGTCAGCACCTTGCCGGAACCAACCTCATAGAAGGAATCGACGCCCTGGGCTGCCATGAAGGCCACGCTCTCGCGCCAGCGCACCGTGCCGGTGACCTGGCGAACAAGGGCGTTCCGGATCGCCGAGGGATCGGTGATGGGAGCGGCCTCCACATTGGCCACCACCGGAATCACGGGAGCATTCACGGTCACCCGGTCCAGGGCCTCGCGCATGGCGTCGGCCGCCGGCTGCATGAGGGCGCAATGGAAGGGAGCGGACACGGCTAGCATCACGGCGCGTTTGGCGCCCTTGGTCTGGGCAATGGCCACGGCCCGCTCGACGGCGCTCTTATGGCCGGACACCACCACCTGGGCCCCGCCATTGTCGTTGGCCGCGTCGCAAACCTCTGTTTCAGCCGCCTCGCGGGCAACCTCGAGGGCGGCATCGTATTCGAGACCCAGAAGCGCCGCCATGGCGCCCTGCCCCACGGGAACGGCATTCTGCATGGCGTTGCCGCGGATCCTCAGAAGCCGGGCCGTATCGGAAATCGACAGGCTGCCGGCGGCGGCAAGCGCCGAATACTCGCCCAGCGAATGGCCGGCCACAAAGGCGGCATGCTGCTTCAGATCGAGACCGGCCTCGGCCTCCAGGACGCGGATTGCCGCAAGGCTCACCGCCATTAGGGCCGGCTGGGTGTTGGCCGTGAGGGTCAGTTCCTCGGCCGGCCCCTCCCACATGAGGGTGGAGAGCTTCTGAGACAGAGCCTCATCCACCTCGTCGAAGACCGCCTTGGCTTGCGGGAAGGCCTCGGCCAGGGCCTTGCCCATTCCGACCGTCTGGCTTCCTTGTCCGGGGAAAATGAATGCGCGCTTCATCAGGAACGGTTCCCTCGATTATCGAATTTGCGCGGGACTCGCACCCGGAGGGCGAGGAGTCAAGGCGAAGGGCGCGCTGCTCCGCACTTGACCTGTGATCAGATCAGGCGCCGCCACCCTCGCAGCATCTGCCGGTTCACCGGGGGCCTTTGCAGGCTCAGATGCCTCAGGACATTGCCCAAGGCATGAGCGAGACTTCGCAGAACGTATCTTAAGGCTCCCAAGAGCAGCCCTCCCCAGGCTTGACCTTGGGAAACTCTACCCAGCCCGGAGTACCCACGCCGTGCGCCCTCGCACCTGCCCCGGCTTGGGCATAAGCCCCTGCGGCAGAACGCATCCTCTTGTTTTCTTAAGGCAACCGGTGTATCCGGTCCCTCTTCCGATATTCCTTGAACCTGAAGAAGGAGCCCCGCATGGCTCGCGTGACCGTCGAAGACTGCATCGACAAGGTCGACAACCGGTTTGAGCTCGTGCTGCTGGCCAGCCACCGGGCCCGCCTCATTTCGTCGGGCTCGCCGCTGACGATCGATCGCGACCGCGACAAGAACCCGGTCGTGGCCCTTCGTGAGATCGCGGACGAGACCATCGCTCCGGACGACCTGAAGGAGCAGCTCATCCACTCCATGCAGAAGTATGTCGAGGTGGACGAGCCGGAGGCCGAGGCCGTTCCGATGCTCAGCAACACCGCCGCGGCCCCGTCCACGGGCAGCGACAACGACGCGGACGTGCAGTTCGACCGCATGAGCGAGGACGACCTTCTGCGCGGCCTGGAAGGCCTCGTGCCCCCGAGCAGCAGCGCGGACGACGACGACCGCGAATAAGCGCTCCTAAAGCCTTTATCGAAAGCCCGGCCCTGAGCCGGGCTTTTTTGTTGCATGGCTTAACCACGACCCGTTATCCCTGCCCTGCGGCAAGGTATTCGGCTTGCGGTGCAGAGACATTGTACAATATCTTCAATACTTTCTGCCAGAGACCGGGCCCTAGGGAGATGTCGGCCGCATGATGCGCCAGTATGAACTCGTCGAGCGGGTGAAGCGCTACAACCCCTCGGCCGACGAGGCGCTTCTCAACCGCGCTTACGTGTATGCCATGATGGCTCACGGCACCCAGAAACGCGCGTCCGGCGACCTGTTCTTCGGCCATCCCCTCGAAGTGGCGGCCATTCTCACCGACATGAAGCTCGACGAGGCGACCATCGCTGCTGCGGTGCTCCATGACACTGTGGAGGATACCGAAGCGACGCTCGAAGAGATCAACAAGACCTTCGGCCCCCAGATCGGCGCCCTTGTGGACGGCCTCACGAAGATCAAGCGGCTCGACCTCGTGTCGAAGCGCGCGGCTCAAGGGGAGAACTTCCGCAAGCTGTTGCTCGCCGTCGCCGACGATGTGCGCGTGCTTCTGGTCAAGCTCGCCGATCGCCTGCACAACATGCGCACGCTCCAGTTCATGCCGCCGGAAAAGCGCAAGCGCATCGCCGAGGAAACTCTCGACATCTATGCGCCGCTCGCCGGCCGCATGGGTATCCAGGAGATGCGCGAGGAACTGGAAGAGCTATCCTTCCAGAATCTCGATCCGGAGGCCTATGAGGCCATCCGACGCCATTTGGGCGAGCTCTCGGCCAAGAGCGAGAAGCTGGTCGAGGAGATCGAACGGACCCTGACCACGAAGCTGCGCGCTCAGGGAATCGAGGCGGTCGTGTCGGGACGTCAGAAACGGCCCTATTCCATTTGGCGCAAGATGGAGCGCAAGTCCGTCTCCTTCGAGCAGCTCTCCGACATCTTCGCCTTCCGCATCATCGTCGGAACCATCGACGAGTGCTATCGGGCGCTTGGCATCGTGCATACCAGCTGGCCCATGGTGCCGGGCCGGTACAAGGACTACATCTCGACCCCGAAGCAGAACGACTACCGCTCGATCCACACCACGGTGATCGGGCCGGGCAGCCAGCGCGTCGAGCTGCAGATCCGCACCGAGGGCATGGAAGAGGTGGCGGAATACGGCATCGCGGCCCATGCCCTCTACAAGGAGGGCGTCAACGACGATTCGCGCCTGGCTACTGAAAGCCGGGCCTATCAGTGGCTCAGGCGCACCATCGACCTGCTGGCGGAAGGCGACAACCCGGAGGAGTTCCTGGAGCATACAAAGCTCGAACTCTTCCACGACCAGGTCTTCTGCTTCACGCCCAAGGGCCGCCTGATCGCCCTGCCCCGCGGCGCCACGCCCATCGACTTCGCCTATGCGGTGCACACCGATGTCGGCAACACTGCGGTGGGCTGTAAGATCAACGGCCGCATGTCGCCGCTGCTCACCGAGTTGCAGAACGGCGACGAGGTGGAGATCGTCCGCGCCGAAGGCCAGACGCCTCCGGCTGCCTGGGAATCCCTGGTGGTCACCGGCAAGGCGCGCGCCTCGATCCGGCGCGCCACCCGCGCGGCGGTGCGCCGGCAATATACCGGCCTCGGCCATCAGATTCTGGAGCGCGCCTTCGAGCGCGCCGGCCGGCCCTTCTCCGACGAGAAGCTGAAAGGCGCCCTGCCCCGGCTGGCGCGGATCTCGGTCGAGGATGTGCTGGCGGCGGTTGGGCGCGGCGAGATGTTCTCAGGCGACGTGGTTCGGGCCGTCTATCCCGATTATTTCGAGGAGCGGCGCGCCGGCAGCGATGGCAGGGGCAGTGGACAGCCCGACGGCGCAGGCAGGAAGAGCGCCGGCGAGCATGGGAGCGGCATTCCGATCCGCGGACTGAGCACCGACATGCCGATCCGCTTTGCGCCGGAAGGCGGCGCCGTCCCGGGAGACCGCATCGTCGGCATCATGACCCCCGGCGAAGGCGTGACGATCTACCCGATCCAGTCACCGTCGCTTGCGGCATACGACAACGAGCCGGACCGCTGGATCGACGTGCGCTGGGACCTGGAGGCGGACTCGACCCAGCGCTTCCCGGCGCGCATCAAGCTGCAATCGATCAACGAGCCTGGATCGCTCGCCCAGATCACCCAGGTGATCGCCGATCATGACGGCAACATCGACAACGTCTCCATGAAACGGCGCACCCAGGACTTCACCGACATGACCATCGACTTGACGGTCTGGGACCTGAAGCATCTCAATGCCATCATCGCAGAGCTGCGCGCCAAGCGCGTGGTGAGCCGCGTCGACCGCATGAACGGATAGAATCGAGAACAGCATGTCAGCCAAACCCCGCATCGCCGTCATCATGGATGAGAACACCAGCGGCGGCGGAACCCTTTACGAAACCACGAAAGCCTATTTCGTCGCCGTTCAGCGCGCCGGCGGCCTACCCTTCGGAATCCCCTATATTCCGGAGATGATCGAACCAGTCTTGGAGGAGTTCGACGGTTTCGTGAGCGTCGGCGGGCGCATCCGGTTTCCCCGCGACTGGTATGTTGCCGGCGACGAGTCGCGTTATCCGTCATCGGAGCGGCTTGAGATCGAGCAGGCCCTCATGCGGGGATTTCTTGAGCGCGACAAGCCGGTGCTTGGCATCTGCAACGGCATGCAGATGCTCGCCTGTCTCCATGGCGCACGGATGGTGCATGAGGTGCGCAAAAGCGGCCCGCACATTCTCACCCACGATGACCGGGCGGCTATGCACACCGTCGAGATGATGCCGGGCACGATCCTGTCGCGCATCGTGGGCACGACGAGCCTCGACGTGAACAGCCGCCACCAGGAGGCAGTCGTTGCCGTGTCCGATCAAGCCGTGATTTCAGCCAGAGCCCCCGATGGCGTGATCGAGGCGGTCGAGATCCCATCCCGGCGTTTCGCCATCGGCGTTCAGTGGCACCCAGAGGCCTTTGCGACTCAGGACAACCCTGGCAACAGACTGTTCAGCGCCTTCGTAGAGGCGGCGCAACAGCGCCACTGATCGTCACTACAGGAATTTTCCATGCCAATTTCCGTTCTCGGTCTCGATGCCGACGATACGCTCTGGCACAACGAGACGTTCTATCAATCGACGCGCCAGCGCTTCAACGAACTGCTCGCCGACTTCGTCGATGCCACGCAACTCGAAGAGGAGATCGAGGCAACGGAGCGGCGCAACCTCGGCCTCTACGGCTATGGGGCGAAGGGCTTCACGCTCTCCATGATGGAAACTGCTATCCAGGTGAGCAACGGAAACATATCGGGCAAGGCCCTCGGCGAAATCCTAACGATCGGGCGTGAGCTCATGAACCATCCCGTGGAGCCCCTCCCCGGCGTTCACGAGGCTCTCCAAGCGCTCTCGGAGCAATACAGGCTCGTGCTGATCACCAAGGGCGATCTCTTCCATCAGGAAACGAAGCTCGCCGCCTCCGGTCTCGGCAGCTTCTTCTCGGGCGTCGAGATCGTCAGCGAGAAGAAGGCGGATACCTACACCCGCATCTTCTCGCGCCACTGCGCCGGACCGGAGCACGCCGCCATGGCCGGCAACTCCGTGCGCTCGGACGTGCTGCCGGCGCTCGAAGCGGGCAGTTACGCGGCACTCATCCCGTTCCATCTGGTCTGGGCACACGAGGACGCGCCGCTTCCCACCGACAACCCACGCTTCGCGGAGCTGCCATCACTGGCAGAGCTTCCCCGGTGGCTGGCTGAGGTTTCCTGATCTTTGAGCATATCCTGCTGACGCATTCACTGCGGGTCGACCGGCGTGGTACGGGATCTTCAGCTGGAACTCGTCTCATTGGCAGAAGGATCTTCATCCAGCGCAAAGTGACTCATCCCCCATACGGCTGCTTGCGTGCGGTTCTTAACGCGTATTTTACGCAGGATCGCCTTGATGTGGACCTTCACAGTCGCTTCAACAATATCAAGCTGGCGAGCGATCACCTTGTTTGGACTGCCGTCCATCAGGCATCGCAGGATCGCCAATTCTCGATTTGACAGAATTTCCGAGGGCCTGAGATCGGCTGGAGTGCCCTTGCCCGATTGGGAGCAGAGAACCGCCGCGGGAAAGACGGACTCACCCAGTATCACAAGATCAAGAGTCTTCAGGAGAACTTCGAAGGAGATCGACTTGATCAGGTATGCGTCCACGCCTGAACGATAGGCGCCAAGAACTTCCTGCAGGTCATACTTATCGACCAGCATCACAACCTTATTTGACGGATGACGATCTTTGATCTCTTTGACCTGTCGGTGGTCATTGTCATCGTTGTACACCGCACCGATGATGAAGACCCCTACTCCACCCTCGGGAACTGGCAATGAGCCAACCTCCTCCAAGGATGAGGCCAAGGCAGCCGGATTATACCTCGTTTCAGCCAGGATGCTGCGCAGACCCTCACGCAGGAGCGGGTTCGGCTCTATCAAAACCGTGACGATGGATTGATCATGACCAGGCTCTTCCAAATCCGCGCCTTGAGGATTACTCAATGACGCACATGCCGATTGCTCGCGGGAAAGCTTGGTTGAAGTCGCTATTCTCGTAGCAGAAGGCCTGCTTTGATCGGCCATCGGGCAATGCGTCGAGGGGGCGCCTCTCAAAGCCATACTGCTGTTTGCCATGATCCTGTTCCTTCGGTTCGCTGGAAAAGTTCTTTCGCTGAACTTTTCATGGGTGTGTCCTCGGGATTGATCATCAGGGACGCAGCATAATATGGCCGGCAGAAGCAATGATGGCTTCAGTTGCCGTAGCCGCAATTGCTGCTTAGATGATCACAATCCGAAGCTTAATACGCTCGTGAATCATTCTATTTTGCCCCCGGCCTTCTTTGTTTATGTGCCTTGCTGGTGAGTCAGACCTCTATTGCAATATTATTATATTGCTTAAGTGCGCTCTCGCACATGCGGAACCTACAGCCGCAGATTCACACCAGATCTGCAGGCCCTTGCCTCCCGCTCCCTCACCTGCCAGAAGCGCTCACGCAGGAGACAAGAAGCCATGACCCCGAACGACGTTCTCGAAGAATTCCGGTCCGCAGGCGCTCTGCTGGAGGGGCACTTCATTCTCTCGTCAGGGCTGCACAGCCCGGTCTTTCTGCAGAAGATGTTCGTGTTTCAGGACCCGGCACGCACCGAGCGGGTCTGCCGGGCGCTGGCGGACAAGATCAGGGAGAGATTCGGAGCTGTCGATTACGTGGTCTCGCCGGCCGTCGGCGGCATCGTGCCGGGCTATGAGACGGCCCGGCATCTGGGCGCCAAGGCGATCTTCGTCGAGCGCGAGAACGGCGTCTTCGTTCTGCGCCGCGGGTTCACGATTCCGGAGGGCGCCCGTGTGGTCATGGTGGAGGACATCGTCACGACCGGTCTTTCCTCTCGGGAATGCCTGACGTCTCTTCAGGAGCATCCCGGAACGATCCTCGGAGCTGCCTGCCTCATCGACCGCTCCGGTGGCAAGGCGGATCTCGGCGTGCCCCTCGTCTCCCTGGTTCAACTCGACATTCCGGCCTACGCGCCGGACCAGTTGCCGCCCGAACTGGCGGCTCTTCCGGCCATCAAACCGGGCAGCCGAAGCCTGAAATCAAAATAGCTGTTTATTTGTCACACAATGGCTTGACTGCCTTGGTTCTGACAACTTGACTCTTGGAATTTACACGCCATTAAGTATTTTCCATTGTCAGGATTACTGGTCCGAAGGGTTAATAGCAGCCTGTTCTGGGGCACGTCATACATTTTTCGCGCAGTTTTATTGCCTGCGTAAATAATAGATGTTGCTTGAATAATGAAGGTTGTTAGGCCGCTCCGGCAGACACAGATAGAGAATACTTATGTCAGGCCAGCAGCGGATCGCCCTCTTCATTGATGGCGCCAACCTATACGCTACAACGAAAACTCTCGGCTTCGATATCGATTACAAGCGCCTGCTGAAGGAATTTCAGGGCCGTGGCTCGCTCGTGCGCGCCTTTTACTACACGGCCCTTGTAGAAGATCAGGAATATTCTTCCATCCGCCCGCTGATCGACTGGCTCGATTACAACGGCTATCGCGTGGTCACGAAGCCGACGAAGGAGTTCGTCGATTCCGCCGGCCGCCGCAAGGTCAAGGGCAACATGGACATCGAGCTCGCCATCGATGCGCTCGAGCTCTCACCCTTCATCGATCACATGGTTTTGTTCTCCGGCGATGGTGACTTTCGCTCCCTCGTCGAGGCCATGCAGCGTCGTGGCGTTCGGGTCTCGGTGGTGTCCACCGTCACCACGCAGCCGCCGATGGTGGCCGACGAGCTGCGCCGGCAGGCGGACGAGTTCCTCGACCTGTCGCAGCTCGCATCCCGGATCGGCCGCGATCCCTCGGATCGCCCGCAGCGCCCCATGAACGAGAACGGGGACCGCCCGCGCCCGCAGCCGCGCAGCCCCGCGCTCGAGAGCCGCTACGGCATCCGCCAGCCCCAGGACGACGAGCTCGACATCTGAGGCGATCGAGCGAAATGCATCATGGCCGGGCATGTCCCGGCCATTTTCTATTTGTGATCAGAGAGAACTCTCTTCCACCTGGCAGCTCAGCCCCAGAGCGCCGGCGGTGTTGCTGACGGTAGCCAAGCACAGGTCGGTGCGCTCGGGCGGGATCGAGACCGCGAAGCGCGTCACATAAAGCCCGCCCTCCGCCTCCGGCAGCTTGCGCGCCTCGAGGCGCACGATATTGGCCTCGTATTGTTTGAACACCTCGGCCAGCCGGGCCACGAGGCCGAGCTGGTCGCCGCCGCTGATGGCGATGCGATGGGTGACGCTTCCCGCGGGGCCGGGGCTCGGATCGAAGGCGTAGGGCACCGCCCGGATCTCGGCGCCTTCAAGTTCCGCAAGCTGCTTGAGACCAGCCTCCACGTCGCCCGCCGTCACATCCGGCGGGAGCTCGCACAGGGCCACGAACTCGGCCCCGGAGCCTAAGGATGCGAAGGTCGTGTCCCGCAGGTTCACACCGATGTTGAACAGGTGCTCGGCAATGGCTGCAACCAGCCCCACCCGATCGGGTCCGAGAACCGACACCAGAGCCACGGACGCCATGTCTTCCTCCTGAACGAGCTGGAGGGAAATCTAGCGCACAATGCCGTTGCGTCAGCCCTTCTCGCGCATGAGACGGGACTTCTCCCGGTTCCAGGAGCGCTCCTTCTCCGTTTCGCGCTTGTCGTGCAGCTTCTTGCCCCGGCCGAGGCCCAGCTCCACCTTCGCGCGCCCGCGATCGTTGAAGTAGATCTTGAGCGGGATCACCGTGAACCCCTCCCGCTGCGTGGCGCCGATCAGCTTGTTGATCTGGTGCTTGTGCAGGAGCAGGCGCCGGGGTCGCTTGGTTTCGTGGTTGAAGCGGTTGGCCTGCAGGTATTCGGGGATATAGGCGTTGAAGAGATAGAATTCCTCCCCCGAGGGCCCGGCATGGGCCTCGCCGATGGTCGCCTTCCCCTGACGCAGGGATTTCACCTCCGTGCCGGTGAGCGCAATCCCCGCCTCGTAGGTATCGATGATCTCATAATTGTACCGCGCCTTCCTGTTGTCGGCGACGACGCGGTTGGGACTTTTCGGGTCTTTTGCCATGAGCTCTGTTTTTAAGCGTTGATCAGGCCCGCATGGACCATGGCCGAGCGAACGGCCTGTTTCGCGTTGTCGGAGGCAGGCACCAGCGGCAGGCGCACATCGTCCCCCATGAGGCCGAGGAGCGACGCGGCGTATTTCACCGGCGTCGGGTTCGTCTCGATGAACAAGTTCGTGTGCAGGGGCATGAGCCGATCCTGCACCTTCAAGGCAGAGGCGTAGTCACCGTTCATGCATGCGTTCTGCATCTCGGCGCAGAGGCGCGGCGCCACGTTGGAGGCGACCGAAATGCAGCCGTGCCCGCCATGGGCCATGAAGCCGAGAGCCGTGGCATCCTCGCCCGAGAGCTGGATAAATTCCGGACCCATCATCTGCCGCTGCAGGCTGACCCGTGCCATGTTGGCGGTGGCGTCCTTCACGCCGGCGATGTTCTTCAGCTCGAAAAGGCGCGCCATCGTCTCCACCGACATGTCGATCACGGAGCGGCCGGGAATGTTGTAGATGATGATCGGGATGCCGACGGCGTCGTTGATCGCCTTGTAGTGCTGGTAAAGGCCTTCCTGCGTCGGCTTGTTGTAATAGGGCGTGACGATGAGCACCGCGTCGGCGCCCACCTTTTCCGCGTGCCTGGAGAACGCCACCGCCTCCGCGGTGCTGTTGGACCCGGCGCCGGCAATCACCGGCACCCTGCCCTTCGTCTCCTCGACGCAGATCTCGACGACCCGGTCATGCTCCTTGTGGCTCAGCGTCGGGGTCTCTCCGGTCGTGCCCACAGGAACGAGGCCGCTGGTGCCCTCCTGGATCTGCCAATTGATGAAGGACCGGAAGGCCGCCTCATCCACGGCACCATCCTTGAAAGGGGTCACCAGGGCCGTGATGGAGCCTTTGAATTGGGTCATGAATCTTCCTCGGATAAAACGCGCCGGGTCCTAGAGGCCACAAGGGTTTAACACATAGGGGGTGCGGCGCATGGGCGCAAACGTTCCTTCGGGGAGTTGTCCTAGCTCGGCTCTTAGTGTTTCCTCAAGAGAAACGTCGTCACAATGCGATACGGGCGGCAGCAAAGGGGTTAGCGGGTGAGCCTCAACATGCGTCTTCTCATGGGTCTTGTGACATCCGTCGCGCTTGTCCAACTCTCCACCCTCACGGTCCAAGCCACCGAAACATCTCCTTCGAAGATCGAAGCCCCGCAGGTCAATTCCCTGGAAACCTTCGTTCCGGCCAATCCAGTGCCAGGAGACCTGGATCATCTCACCGGGATCTTCAAGGCCCATCGGGACAACGATCTGACCGAGGTCGAGATCCTCAAGACCAAGCTCACCCAGCCGGCCGCCCGCGCTCTTGTCGAGTGGTACGCCATCCGCAGCGGCACGCCTGTCGCCTACGACCGGATCATGGCATTCCGCAAGGACTACCCGGACTGGCCGGTGACGAACCAGATCCGGCGCAGGAGCGAGGACACCTTGCTGGCCGAGCGCCGCTCGCCGCCTCAGGTCCGCTTCTTCTTCACCAACCAGGCACCCGTCACACCGGGAGGGCGAATCGCCCTCGCCTTCGCCCTGAAGGCGGACGGCCTCGAGCAAGAGGCTCACGACAGGATCCGCCACGTGTGGCGCGAGGACACGTTCGGCCCCGATGTGGAGCGCCGGATCCTCGACCAGTTCCCCGACGTGTTCACTCAGGCCGATCACCGCTTCCGCATGGAGCGGCTGCTCCTGAAGGAAAGCTGGGGCGGCGCACAGCGGGCGGCGGCCCATGCCGGCAAGGATTACGAGCTTCTCGTCAAGGCGCGCATGGCCGTGTTCCAGGGCAAGAAGAAAGCCGAGAAGGCTTTCGCGGCCGTGCCGGTCTCCTTAAGGAAAGATCCCTCTTACCTGTTCTCCCGCGCCCTGCTCCAGCGCCGCAGCAACAACCTGGTCGAGGCCGCCAGCATCATCATGCAGGCACCGCGCGATCCGGAACTGCGGGTCGATGGCGATGAATGGTGGGCCGAGCAGCGCCGGATCACCCGTGAGCTTCTCGACAAGGGCGACGCCAAGACCGCCTATGAGGTCGCAAGCCATCACGCGGCAGAATCTCCGGTGCAGCAGATCGAGGCGGAGTTCCACGCCGGCTGGATCGCCCTGCGCTTCCTGAACGAGCCGGCGAAGGCGACCCAGCACTTTGCTGCCGTCGCCAAGACGGCCTCGACCCCTATCTCCCTGTCCCGCGTCGCCTATTGGCAGGGCCGCGCCGCGGAGGCGATCGGCGAAGCTCAGAACGCCCGCCTGTTCTACGAGCGCGCCGCCGACCAGCCCACGACCTATTATGGCCAACTGGCCCAGGAAAAGCTCGGTCGCACCATAGCCCTGAGGAAGGTCGATCCCCTCACGGAGGACGAACGCAAGACCTTCGACGCCCTCGTTCCGGTTCAGGCAGTGCAACTGCTGCAGCAGATCGGCGAGCAGGATCTGGCGATGGGCCTCTATACCGATCTGGCCCAGACCCTGACCGACCCCGGCCAGCTCGATGCGCTTGCGGGCCTCGCGACGTCACAGCAGAATCCCCGGGCGGTTCTCGCCATCGGCAAGATTGCCCTGCAGAGGGGCTTCCCGCTCGATCAGCACGCCTATCCCCTGGCGGCCATTCCGGACTTCCAGTCTGTCGGGGACGAGGTGGAGCCCGCCATGGTCTATGCCATCGCCCGCCAGGAAAGCGCCTTCAACCCGCGCGCCATCTCCAGCGCCGGAGCCCGTGGCCTCATGCAGCTCATGCCGGAGACTGCCAAGAGGACGGCCAAGCGCTTCGGGGTCGGGTTCGATCTCAAGCGTCTGATCGAAGATCCCTCCTACAACGCAAAGATCGGCTCGGCTCATCTGGGCGAATTGATGGAGGATTGGAAGGGCTCCCATATCCTTGCCTTCGCATCTTATAACGCGGGCGGCGGCAACGTAATCAAATGGGTCCGATCCTATGGCGACCCGCGCAAGCCAGACGTGGACGAGGTCGATTGGATCGAACGCATTCCTTTCTACGAGACCCGCAACTACGTGCAGCGTGTTCTCGAGAACCTGAGGGTCTATCGGCAGCGCCTGAACGAGAAGGCCTCACCGGCGGCCCCAGCGACGGCGGACGCGACAAGCATCAGCCAGTGATGCAAGATGCCGCTCATCGACGGCCAATGATCATGGATTAAGATGAGCGACACCTACCGGGATCTCTTCGTGTCCGCAGCCGACGGGCTGCGCCTTTACGCCCGAGACTATGACCCTGGCACCGTCGGCACCTCGCCGGTCGTGTGCCTTTCGGGCCTGACACGGTCCTCCGAGGATTTTCACGAACTCGCCATGGCCTTGAGCCGCGACGCAGCGCGTCCTCGCCGTGTCCTGTCGCTGGATTATCGCGGCCGCGGTCGTTCCGAATGGGACAAGGACTGGCGCAACTACGACGTGAAGATCGAGCTGAACGATGTCCTGCAAGTGCTGACGGTCAGTGGCATTGAGAAGGCAGTGTTCGTCGGCACATCCAGGGGCGGATTGATCACCATGGCCTTGAGCGCACTCCGCCCGACCCTGATTGTCGGCGCGGTTCTCAACGACATCGGCCCCGTGCTTGAAGCCAGGGGACTTAACCGGATTCGTGGCTATGTCGGCAAGCTGCCGACACCGCGCACGATGCAGGAAGCCGTGCAGGTTCTGCGACAGATGTCGGGATCCGAATTTCCTGCCTTCACGGATGAACAATGGCAGGCCTTGGCCCGCGTCACATGGCGTGAGGCCGACGGCCAACTCGTTCTCAATTACGACCCGAACCTGATGAAGACGCTTGAGCCTTCTGATCCCGAGGCGCCACTGCCTGATCTATGGCCGCTCTTCGAGGGATTGAAGCCGTTTCCTCTCCTCGTTATCCGTGGCGAGCACTCGGACCTGCTCTCAAAGGAGACGGTGCAGGCCATGCAAGACAGGCATCCACGGCTCACGGCGATCACGATTCCCGGCCAGGGACATGCTCCTGCGCTCGATGGCGATCTCACGCAGGCGATCGAACAATTTGTCGTGTCAGTAGAGGGATCTGCCTGACGTGTGGACAAAAAAGAGGCCGGAGCGTCTCCGGCCTCCTTCGACACTTTCGTAAAGGTCAGGCGACCTTTGGGCCGATCACGCCGCGGCGAATCTGATCCTCCTCGATGGATTCGAAGAGAGCCTTGAAGTTGCCCTCACCGAATCCGTCATCACCCTTGCGCTGGATGTACTCGAAGAAGATAGGCCCGATCGCCGTCTTGCCGAAGCGCTGGAGCAGCACCTTCGTGAAGCCGCCTTCGACCACGCCCTCCCCGTCGATGAGGATGCCGTTCTTCCTGAGACGGTGCAACGGCTCCTCGTGCTTGGGAAGGCGTTTGTCGATGCGCGAGTAGTAGATCTCGTTCGGCGCGGGCATGAACTCGAGACCGGCCTCGATAAGTGTCTCGATGGATTCGTAGAGGTCATGCGAGCCCAGCGCGATGTGCTGGATACCCTCGCCCTTGTATTCCTGCAGATATTCTTCGATCTGCCCGGTCTCGCCCGCATCCTCGTTGATCGGGATGCGAATCTTGCCATCCGGGCTCGTCATGGCGCGGGAGTGCAGGCCCGTCAGCTTGCCCTCGATGTCGAAATAGCGGATCTGGCGGAAATTAAAGAGACGCTCGTAGAAGCCCGCCCATTCGTTCAGCCGTCCGCGATAGACGTTATGGGTCAGGTGGTCGATGTAATGCAGGCCAACGCCCCTTGGCTTCGGATCGGGCTCGCCGAGCCATTCGAAATCGACGTCGTAGATCGACCCCTTCGCGCCGTAGCGGTCGACGAAATAGATATGCAGTCCGCCGATGCCCTCGATTGCCGGAATCTCGAGCTCATTGGGCCCGACCTGAGTCTGCACCGGCTTGGCGCCCATGGAGACCGCGCGATCGTAGGCATATTTCGCATCGGCGACGCGGAAGGCCATGGCCGGGGCGGAGGGACCGTGCTGGGACGCGAAGCGCTCGGCGAAGGAGCCGGGCTGGGCATTGACGATGAAGTTGATATCGCCTTGCCGGTAAAGAAGCACGTTCTTCGAACGATGCTTGGCCACGACGTTGAAGCCCATGGTCTTGAAGAGGCGGTCGAGGGCCTGCGGATCGGGATGGCAGTATTCCACGAACTCAAAGCCATCAGTCCCCATCGGGTTCTCTTCGGAAATCTCGGCCGGGGGCGCATCGTGCGGGAACGGTCCCATGGTTTTCCTCCTGTATGCCTCTGATGAACGAGAGGCCATTGCGTGTGAAATCAGCGCACCCGCCATTCGGCGAGTGTAATTCTTCATCAAGCAGCGTCGGGCTGGTTCGCCGGTGCAGCATCCTGGAAAGCCTTGAGTTCGGCGCAGGCCGCATCCACCGCGACGATCTTCGGATAGGCATCGAGCGGGACATTAAAGCGTCGCGCGTTGAAGACCTGCGGCACGAGATAGACATCGGCCAGCGTGATTTTGGACCCGAACGCGTAAGGTCCCGGCCCGAGCATGGTCTCAATGGCATCGAAGCCCTCGCGCACCCAATGGGCATACCACGCGTCGGCAGCAGCCTGATCGTGCCCGAGGCGGTTCTTGAGGTAGCCGAGCGTTCCGGAGTTGTTGAGCGGGTGGATATCGCAGGCGATCAGACTGGCGATAGCCCGAACCTTTGCCCGGTTCACAGCACCCATCGGCAGAAGCGGCGGCTCCGGATAGACCTCGTCGATATATTCGAGAATGGCCGGCGATTGGATCAGCGTTGTCTCGCCGATATCGAGGGAGGGCACGCGCATTTGCGGATTGAGGGCTTTGTAGTCCGCCTCGCGCTGCTCCCCCTTCAGCAGGTTCACCGACACGGCCTCATGGGAGACGCGCTTGAGGTTAAGGGCGATCCTCACCCGGTAGGCTGCGGACGAACGGAAATAAGTGTAGAGCTTCACGCCTCATCCCCTTCTGCATCCTGTGGCGCCAGCAACCGCGCCTGCTGGGTCAGCTTGTCGATCAAGGTGGAGAGCGTTTCCTGCTCCCGGGGAGTCAGCACCGACAACAGGCGTTCCCCGACGGCAAGGGCTTCCGGCGCCACCGCCTCGTAGATCGCCCGTCCCTGTGGCGTCAGGGCGAGCCATTCCTCACGGCGGTCGTCGAGATTCGGGCGGCGCTTGACGAGTCCGCGCTTTTCGAGCGCCGCAACTGCCCGCGAAACCGTCGATTTGTGCATGACTCCGTCGGGGGCCATATCCCTTGCCGTGCGGCATTCATATTGCCCGAGGGTCACGATCACGCGCCAGGCCGGGATCGAGAGGCCAAACCGCTCGGCATAGATCTGTGCGAGCGCGCTCGACGTGAGCCCAGCCAGCACATTGAGCCTGTAAGGCAGAAAATCCTCCAGAACCACCAAGGGCTCAGGAGCCGGCTTCCTCGCTGCAGATCCGCTCGCCATCGCCATTCCGTTCGTTGCCCATGCAACCAATACCAGAATTCGTTGCACAAGCAACTAGATTTTCCCTAGGGAACGTCAAGCCGGGCCTGTTCGAATTCGGCGGGATCAGAGTGCGGGCTCGAAGCTCAGCCCATCGCCGACGCCTTCCAGTGTTAGAACCGGCCCCTGCGGGAGTGTCTGCCAACGGGTTTTTTCGGCATCGCGACTGATGTGCCCCGTCGCCTTTTTCACTTTTCGCGTCAGGTAGTTGATGCTGAGCGACGTCATGTCGCCGCTCCCCCGGTGAGTCTCCTTGCGGTCGTAGCCGATCAGCTCGAAGCCGCCGGATCTGTGCCGGAACGTATAGGTCGTGTTGAAAGTCTCCCACCCTCCCGCGATCATGAACCAATTCAGGCGCACCTGAAATCCATCCCGCACGACAGCAATTCCTCTCTCCTTGTCGAAGGGGTCATCGGCAACGGGCTCTGTGCGGCCGGGGATTAGGGTATGGTTCTCAAGCTGCAGATCGAATCTGCCCGAAAGTCCGTCACGAAATGCAATGGCTAGAATGCGTGGATTGGTGTCGAACGGCTTCTCGCCAAGCCCCTCGAAATCTTCGATCACATTTGCAGGGTTGTTCTGGCGCAGGACGAGGATCAGATCAGGATTTCCATCTCGGTTGAGGTCGCCGGACGATTGCACCTCAAGCGTCCACCCCAGTGGCACGAATCCTTCTGCTGTCTGAGCCTGCCGCGGCAGGCTTGGGTAAGTGACCTCGGGAATAGCGAGGTCCTGAGCCGCTGCAGGAGAAGCAAAACATGGGAGAATGGCTGTCAGGCAAAGCGCGAACCTTGCCTGACAGCGCGCCATGGTCAGGCCCGTCCGCGGGTGCGGATCATGAAGGTGTCGAAGGCGTATTCGTTGAGCTGCCACCAGGGCAGGACATCGGTGCGGTAGGCCACCATCGAATCGTAGACCTTCTTGAAGTTCGCATCCTTGGCGGAGAGTTCCGCATAGAGCTCGTTGGCGGCCTTGAGAGAGGCCTCCATGATGGCCGGGGAGAAGGTGCGCAGTTCCGCGCCGGCACCGACCATGCGGCGCAGGGCCTGGCCGTTCACCGCGTCGTACTTGGCCAGCATCCAGTTGTTCGCCGCCTCGCAGGCGTTAGACATGATGGCCTGATAGTTCTTTGGCAGCTCGTTCCACTTCTGCTGGTTGACGACGAGATGCAGCATGGCACCACCCTCCCACCAACCGGGAGCGTAGTAGTATTTGGCGACTTTCAGGAATCCGAGCTTCTCGTCGTCATAAGGGCCGACGAATTCGGCCGCATCGAGCGTGCCGCGCTCAAGCGCTGGATAGACATCGCCGGGTGCGATCTGCTGCGGCACCACGCCGAGTTTGGCCAGCACCATGCCGCCGAGGCCGCCGATGCGGAACTTCAGGCCGTTCAGGTCCTCGACGGTGTTGATCTCCTTGCGGAAGAAACCGCCCATCTGCGTGCCGGAATTGCCGCAGACCAGAGACGTGCAGTTATACTTCGCCAGGATCTCGTTGATGATCTCCTTGCCGCCGGCGAAATGCCACCAGGAATGGAGCTGGCGGGCATTGAGGCTGAAGGGCAGGCCTGTGCCCATGCCCAGCGCCGGCTCCTTGCCGACCCAGTAATAGGTCGGGGTATGGGCGCATTCCACGGAGCCGTTCTGCACCGCATCCATGGCCTGCAGGCCGCCTACGATCTCGCCCGGCGCAAAGACCTGGATCTGGAACTTGCCGTCGGTCGCGTCCGCCATGTACTTCGCGAAGGTCTGGGCGGTGCCGAAGATGGTGTCGAGGGATTTCGGGAAGCTCGAGGTCAGGCGCCAGCGGATTTCCGGATTCGATTGAGCGATCGCAGGAGCCGCCACCGTGCCGGCGGCCGCGGCGAGGCCGGCCCCTTTCAGAAAGTTTCTTCTCTTCATCGTCGTCATTGGCGTTTCCCCGGAAAGCATTTCGTTGCAAGTTGAGTGGACCATAACAAACCGGTCGGTGGCAATGAAGCTCTCCTCCCTGAATCAAGGCCGTGATGGCCGCCTCGTCGTCGTCTCGAAGGACCTGACCCGCGCGACGGATGCATTTTTCATTGTTCCGACGCTCCAGCAAGCCCTGGACGATTGGGAAAAAGTCGAGCCTCGCCTGCGTGATCTGGCCGAACAGCTCGAGCACGGCTCGGTTCCGGCCTTCCGCTTTCACGAACACGACTGCGCCTCCCCCCTGCCCCGCGCCTACCAATGGGCCGACGGCTCGGCCTATGTGAATCACGTGGAGCTGGTGCGCAAAGCCCGGGGCGCCGAGATGCCCGCCTCCTTCTGGACCGACCCGCTCATGTACCAGGGTGGCTCCGACTCGTTCCTGGGACCAAGGGATCCGATCCCGGCGGCCGACGAGGCGCATGGCATCGACTTCGAGGCCGAGGTGGCGGTGATCACCGGCGACGTGCGCATGGGCGCGACCCGCGAGGAAGCGGCTGCCGCCATCCGGCTGGTGGTTCTCGTCAACGACGTCTCCCTGCGCAACCTGATCCCGAACGAGCTCGCCAAGGGCTTCGGCTTCTTCCAGGCCAAGCCCTCTTCCACCCTGTCGCCAGTGGCGGTCACGCCCGATGAGCTCGGGGACGCCTGGGATGGCGGCAAGCTGCACCTGCCCCTGCTCTCCGCCCTCAACGGCAAGCCCTTCGGCCAGCCCAATGCGGGCGCCGACATGACCTTCGACTTCCCGACCCTGATTGCCCACGCGGCCAAGACCCGGCCGCTCGGAGCCGGCACGATCATCGGTTCGGGCACCGTCTCCAACAAGGACGAGGGCGGCGGACCGGGCAAGCCCATCGGGCAGGGAGGCCTGGGCTATTCCTGCCTGGCGGAGTTGCGCACGGTGGAGACCCTCGTCCATGGAGAGGCCAAGACGCCGTTCATGCGCTTTGGCGACACGATCCGCATCGAGATGAAGGACAAGGCTGGCCACTCGATCTTCGGGGCCATCGAGCAGGAGATCCAGGCCTACCGCAAAGAGGCGTGATGCTGCGCTTGGATCACGTCCAGCTGGCTATTCCTGAAGGTACGGAAAACCTATGCTGGGCGTTCTATGCCGGCCTGCTCGGCATGAGGGAGGTGCCGAAACCTCGGGCGCTTGCCAAGCGCGGGGCCTCTGGCTGGAGAGCGGCTCGGTGAGAATCCATCTCGGGATCGAGGAGGATTTCCGCCCGGCGCGCAAGGCACACCCGGCCATCGCCGTCGCCGATCTCGATGCCCTGGCACGGCTCCTGTCGGAAGCGGGCCATGAACCCACGTGGGACGATTCCATTCCGGAGGTCCGGCGCTTCTACGTTCAGGACCCGGTCGGCAATAGGATCGAGTTAATGCAGGGCTGACCCTACAAACCGAAAGGCCGCCGGGAAATCCGGCGGCCTCTTTGCAAAAAAGCGGATTTACATGCCGCGGCCGCCTCCGGCGATACTCTGCGCATGCTGCAGATGCATCTGCAGGTTCGGCAGGGTCTGACGGGCAAAGGCCGCCAGCGGAGGAACATCGCCGTTGGACGCGTAGGACGAGAACAGGGCCACGGCTTCCTGATGGGCCATGACCTGAAGGTCCATATAGGCTGAGTCGAAATCGGTCGCCGTCTGGAGCGAAGCCAACATCTGCTGGTGACGCGGGATCATCGTAGGCTGCGGCATCGGCAGGCCGGAGCGGCGCAGGACGGCCGCCATCCGGCGGGTTGCGAGGTTATGATCGCGGATCATCTGCCGGGCGAAGCGGCGCACCTCGGGGTTCCGTGCGCGCTGGAGCGCAAGCTGGCTCGACTCGATCTCCAGGAGATTGGACGAAACTGCGGTCGGCACGAATTCTGCCGCCGTAGTGACGGCCATCGGGGCCGGGGTCGGGGCTGACGTCATGGGCGTCATGCAGCCGGCAACGCCGAGTGCCATGGCACCGGCGACAAGAGCGATCTTGAGGTTCATCGGGGGTTCCCTTCCTGCGCCCGGTCCGAACGGCCGAGCTGACGGCTCCTCAACCAGGGAACGCGCCTCAAGTTCCGACCAAGCTGTCTGAATTCCTAACCAATCGGTGAACGCCGCCCTTCGGAACTCTTGGAATTGCCCTGCCTTTTCCTGGTGCACATCATCAAGCACAGGGAGAATACCCATGAATCTCGGCAGCATCATCGACGGCCTCATGCGCAGCCAGGGGTCGCACAATGGGCGCAGGCCGCAGCAAGGCGGCCTTGGCGGCATGCTCGGCGGATCCGGAGGCCTCGGCTCCCAGATTCCGGGCGGCATGGGCGGTTTGGCGGCGGGAAGCCTCCTGTCCCTGATCCTGGGTTCCCGCGGCGGGCGCTCGGCGGGCGGCTCGCTGATGAAGGCTGGTGGCCTCGCGGTGCTCGCGAGCGTTGCCTTCAAGGCTTATCAGGATTGGCAGGCCAATCAGGCGCCGGCCACTGGGCGGCCTGGAAGCGTACCCGCGCAACCGCCCGCCGGCAGCGGCTTCCACCTCGAAGAGGAGAAGGACAAGAACGGCCATGAGATGGGTCTCGCCCTCGTGCAGGCCATGATATCGGCGGCGAAATCCGACGGGCACCTGGATGGCGAGGAAAGCACCCGGATCCAGGAGCAGATCCAGCAGCTCGGCCTCGGCAACGCGGAGAAAGGCTTCCTGCTCGACATGATGGGCAAGCCTGCGGACGCCGCCGCCATCGCCCGCCTCCCCAAGACCAAGGAGCAGGCCGCTGAGCTCTATGTGGCCTCGCGGGTGGCCATCGGCGACGCGGATACGCCCGAAGAGAAGGCCTATCTCGACCGCCTCGTGGCGTTGATGGACCTGCCTGCCGATCTGGTTACCCATCTCGATGCGCAGATCGGCGCCGTCCGCCAGACGGTCGCAGCGGGCACGGGAGTCTGACCCAACCGACGAGGCTCCACCGAACACCCATGGAGCCTCGCCTTCCTCCAGGATTCATGGAGCGCGTCATGAGCGACCACGTCTACAAGATCGTCGAACTCGTCGGCTCGTCGGAGACCAGCATCGAGGATGCCATTCAGACCGCGATCCGGCGGGCGAACGAGACCTTGCGAAACCTGCGCTGGTTCGAAGTCACCCAAACCCGCGGCCATGTCGAGAACGGCGAGGTGCACCACTATCAGGTGGTGCTCAAAGCCGGGTTCACGCTGGAGGCGGGCGGGTAGAGTGCCAGGCTGCAGCAAGCATAAGCCTCGCTGCAGCCGCATTGCCGACCTCAGATCACGTAGAAGTCGTGGTAGGCGAGCTTGGTTTTGTTAGTCAGCGTCGCGATGTGAATCTGCGCCTTCGATCCCGTTCCGTCCTGATCGTAGTACAGCTTGCCGGATTTCTTGTCGTAGACGATCCGGTCCTCCGCATCCTTCGCCTTGTTGTTCTGCACAAACATATCGCTCTTGAACTTCTTTGGCTTCGATGCGGTGCCGGATCCCAGCTTGGTGAAGTACAGGTTGTCCAGGTGGATGCTGTCATCCTGAGAACGAAAGTCGGTGATCTTATCCACGTTCGTGCGCTTGTTAGCGCGTGTGTCGAACACGAACACGTCCTTGCCCACGCCCCCTTGAAGCAGGTCGTTACCAAGTCCGCCGTTGATCCTGTCGTTGCCTGAATCGCCACTGAGCTCATCGTTGCCGAGATCGCCGCCCAGCTGATCGTTGCCCGATCCGCCCGCGATCCTGTCATTGCCGCCACTGCCCCTGAAGATGTCAGCGAACTGGCCGCCATAAAATGTGTCCGCGGCTGCCGTACCGGTCAGGTTCTCGCTGGCCACATCCGCTACCTGAATCTCTACCCACTGCTCGTACGAAGCACCAAGTGAATCCTTGACCTGCACCTTGATCCGGTGCGACTGCGCCTGCTCGTAGTCGATTCTGAAGCCATCCTTGACCGTGATCGCACCCGACGCACTCAGAGCGAAGCGGCCGCCGTCATCGTTGAGCAAGGTAAAGGTGTAGTCATTACCCGGCTCGAGTGCTTTAACTTTGAGCTGCCCTGCAGGCGTAGAGATGGCGGCGCCTTCGGCCACAGGCTGTCCGGTCAGAATCAGGCCTGTGGGCGTAGTGGGCCCAACCTTCTGGCCCTCCGCCGAGAACCGCTGCTGATAGATGTCGGAATCTGAGGACCAGGTAACAACCCATCCCCCATCGGACAAAGATGTAACCGCAGGCTCACCTTGCTGAGCTTCAGTGGTGGTATTCACAATGATCTCACCACCGACAGCCTGTCCGGCCACATTGTAGCGCTGCTGGATAATTCCGAAACTGGAACCGTCCTGCCATTCTGAAATCCACGTAACAACCCAACCGCCATCCGCGAGACCGGCGACAGAAGGAGCGGATTGGATCGCGGCTGTCGTGGTGTTGACTAGAGTGGCCTTCCCTGCGGCGTCTCCACCGGCTGCAAATCGCTGTTGGTAGATATCCTCCGCATCGCTATTAGAATTGCGAAAGATCCAGGTAACCAGCCATCCTCCGTCTTCAAGGGCAGTGACGACAGGATCGGGTGTGCCCGTGGAGCTCAAGCCATTGACCTTGACCTCTCCGCCGCGCTTGGTGCCATCCTCATTGTAGCGCTGCTGATACACACCCCATAGTTTGTCAACAGGGTTGATGGATTCCCAAACGACGATCCATCCACCACCGTTCAGATGTACGGTGACAGGATCTCTTTGCGCATTGCCTGTCGTGGAGTTGACCTGCTCCTCGGCACTGGCTTCTTGACCTTGGGCCGTATAGCGCTTCTGGTAAACGCCCGCGTCACTTCCATCTTGGCCGTTTGAGCTCCATGTCACCAGCCAGCCGCCATTTGAAAGCCCAATAACGGACGGCGTATATTGTGCCGTGGCTGAGGGACTGTTCACCGGGATGTCGCCAGTGACCTCCTTGCCGAAGGCATTGTAGCAGCGTGCGTAAACGTCAAGACTGCCGTCGCTCCCAACAGAGGTCCAGACAACAACCCAGCCGCCGCCCTTGAGGGCCGCAACCGAGGACTGGTATTGAGCATTGGGGATTGTGTCATTCACCCTTGTCTCAACGCCAACTCTTGCTCCATCAGCCGCATAGCGTTGCTGGTAGATGTTCTGGCCACCCCCAGCAGTGCGATCATTGGAGGTCCATGTGACGATCCAGCCTCCGTCTGCCAAATAGGCTATCGAAGAATCTTCCTGGACATCGTTGAGGTTGGTGTTGACGCGCGTTTCGCCTCTCTTATCGACAACAGGCATGGTTTGGTCCCTCCCCTCGATTCACAATCTGCTACGACAAATAACGCAACGTTATATTAAATTGCAAGTGGGTATGGGATTTCATTCAGTGTTCGCTGGGTAGATGATCTAAAACTCTAATCCACTGAAGAGCTTAGACGGATCCGATGATTGCCACGATTAGCCCGACGAGAAGATCGATACAAAGGCGAATGCAGCTCCTTTTGAGGAGCAACGCGAATTCATCAGACATGGAGCAAGAGAAAGCTCGGTTCCGAGGCCGGTGCCAGCACTAGGTAATACCCTGCCGATCAGCTTCAGCAGGACGAGTCTAGCAGATGGCGAAGAAGTCTTAGGACTTAGGGAAGGCCTTGCTGGCAGGGTGGCGATCTTCACCTCGGCTTTGGAACCGGCGCTGTCCTGGTCATGGTAAAGGGTGGAGCAGAAAGGGCATACTCGCCTCGCCTATGCCGGCGCTCTGATCAGTGAGCGTGAGGACAACCCAACCGTCGGCGGTCCGCGCGAGAAAGCATGGATCGAGGTCATCCAGACCCGCGGCCATGTGGAGGACGGCGAAGTCCGCCATTATCAGGTGGTTCTGAAGGCTGGGTTCACGCTGGGAGCGGGCAGCTGACGGGCTGCCCGCCGCTCACGCCCTACTTCACCTCGGTTTCGTAGATGTACAGGGTGGACTTGTCGTCCTCGGGCATGAAGTAGCCGCGGATTCCTGCGTCGCTCGCCTCCATCCAGACCGGGTTGTGGGTCATGTCCATTCCGGATGCGGCCCAGAGCAGCACCGGTGTCTGGAACAGCGGGCGCCCGTCGGCAAGGCTCACGAGATCGAGCCCGCCCAGGCGGAACGGAGCGGCATCGGGCGTGACCCGCATCTCCGTGACGCCGGAGCACAGCATGCGGCTTTTGCCGACATATTTGCAGTCCTGGTAGTCGAGATAGTGCGACGTGTTGAGCGCCCTCAACTTCTCGGGCGCTTCGCTCGCATTGGTGGGCTTTCCGGACGCATCGAGCGACCAGCGGTAGAAGCGGCGGGAACCCCAGCTCACCCCATGCAGGGACTTGTCCTCGGTATTGTGCACCACGCCTCCGACATGATCGGCAAAGCGGAACATCTCTTCCGCCTTCATGGTCTCCGGATCGACACGATAGATGATGGAGCGGCTATTCGGCCGATACTCGGCCACCGGAACCCAGATATACTTGCCATCGTAGTCGATCCCGCCCGGATGATAGATCGTGCCTTCGCCAAGGGTGATGTCGGCGATCAGGTTGCCCTTCATGTCGATCTTGAACAGGTGCCCGACACCCGCGCCAGTATCCCGGTCATAGCCGTCTACAGGTTGCGGGAACCGCTTGGTCGGTTGCTGGATCTCCACCGAGGACACGAACAGCGTGTCGCCGATCTTCACCATGCCCTGCGGGTGATGGGTGAGGAAGTTGATGGGCACGGCGGAAATAGGCTTCCACTGCGTGCCGCGCGACAGCTTCGCCACGCGGTCGGCAAGAACATCCCGGTCCGGCTCCGCGGCCATAAGCGCCGAGGGCAAAACCTCTAGGCAGAGCATCGTCAGAATCGTGGTCAGGCAACGTCTCGAAAAGCCGTCCATCGCGTTCCTCCATCAGTGATGATCCGCTTCTAGCGAGCGGGTGATGTCACTTTAGTGTCGCGCGCTGTTCCTCTGCAATAATGATAGACCTCAAGGGATATTTATCTGACCCTACTCCCGACCACTCAATTGCCATCAGTTTCAGACGACAGGATCACAGCCTTTGATCTTGCTAAATAATAGATTATCGTAATTAAGTTACGATACTCCCGATCGTTATGGGAGAGATAAGTGCGCCTGTTCCTTATCATTTCAGTTTGTCTCGCTGCCATACCTGTTGGGATCATTGCAGTTTTGACTATGGCTATGTGGCTATCCGATCATACGCATGAGTTCGGACCATTGGATCCTCGCTACGTGCTTCTCATCCATGGAACGGATGTGGCAAGGCTAGACTTGCTTGAGCCGATCAGCGGCAGCGTGCGCTATATTGCTCAAGGTGAGGAGGGCAACTCCCCGGCCCGTGCTTTCATGATTTTCAAAACAGGGATTCCACCCGAACAGGTTGCTCAGACATACGAAACGCGCTGCATCTCGATTGGATTAAATTCGCAACGTGAGCCCCAAGAAGGCAACGAACTCGTCGTCAGTTGCGACGGCTCAAGTAGCGAACTCGGCATTAGAGCAAGCCGATCAGGCGATGTAACAGATGTAATGGTTGGTGGATGGCTTTACCAACGCCGTTGAATTTTTGCCCTCAATGCCTCAGCCCTCCAGCTCCTCGCGCAACACCTCCAGTTCCAGCCACCGCTCTTCCGCCGCGTGCAGCTCCGTCTGCAAGTGCGTGAGCGCATCCATCGCCTTCTGGAAGCGTGCCGGGTCGCGGGAATAGAGCTCCGCATCGGCGAGGATCTCCTGAACCTTGGCGATCTTGGCCTCCAGCTCCTCCATGCGTTTGGGGAGCGTCTTCAGGTCGTGCTGCTCGTTGAAGGAGAGCTTGCGCTTGTTCTGCGCCGGTGGCGAGGCGGCTGGCTTGTCGGCGTTTCTCGGCTTGGCCTCCTTCTCGACCACACGCGCCTGAACGCCGCGGCCGCGCTGGGCCACCATGTCTGTGTAGCCGCCCGCATATTCGAGCCAGCGCCCCTCGCCTTCCGACACCAGGACGGAGCTCGCGGTGCGGTCGAGGAAGTCGCGGTCGTGGCTCACCAGAATCACGGTGCCGGAATAATCCTGGATCATCTCTTCCAGAAGATCGAGGGTCTCCAAGTCGAGGTCGTTGGTGGGCTCATCGAGCACCAGGAGATTGGAAGGCTGCGCCAGGGCGCGGGCCAGCATGAGGCGGTTGCGCTCGCCGCCGGAGAGAACGCCCACGGGGGTGCGGGCCTGTTCGGGCGAGAACAGGAAGTCCTTCATGTAGCCGATCACGTGCTTGGTCTGGCCGCCGATGGTGACCGTGTCGCCGCGCCCGCCGGTGAGCGTCTCGGCCACGGTGGCGTCGGGATCGAGGCTAGCCCGGCGCTGGTCGAGGGTGACCATCTGCAGGTTGGCGCCGAGGCGCACCCTTCCCTCGTCAGGCGCGAGAACACCCGTGAGCATGTTGATGAGGGTCGTCTTGCCGGCGCCGTTCGGCCCGATGATGCCGAGCCGGTCTCCGCGCAGGACACGTAAGGAAAGGTTCGACACGATGGGCCGGTCATAAGCTTTCGAGATGCCTTCCGCCTCGACCACGAGGGTTCCGGACTGCTCGGCCTCGGCGAGACTGATGTTCACCGTGCCGACGGCACGATTGCGCTCGCGGAATTGCTGGCGCATGGCGTGAAGATTGCCGAGGCGTCGCACGTTGCGCTTGCGCCGGGCGGTCACGCCGTAGCGAAGCCAGTCGGCCTCGGCCACCAGCTTGCGCCCGAGCTTGTGATGCTCGGCCTCCTCCTGCTCCAGCACCTGATCGCGCCATTCCTCGAAATGGGAAAAGCCCCGGTCCATGCGCCGCGTCCGGCCCCGGTCGAGCCAGACAGTGGCCTGGGACAGGCTCTCCAGAAAGCGGCGGTCGTGGCTGATGAGGACAAGGGCCGAGCGCAGGCTCTTCAGCTCGCCTTCGAGCCACTCGATCACCGGCAGGTCCAGGTGGTTCGTCGGCTCGTCGAGGAGCAGGATGTCGGGCTCGGGCGCCAGCACATGGGCAAGCGCCGCCCGGCGGGCCTCGCCGCCGGAGAGATCGGCAGGCTTTTCTTCCCCAGTCAGCCCCAGCTGCTCCAGCAGATAGCGCGCCCGGTAAGGCTCGTCGCCCGGTCCCAGACCCGCCTCCACATAAGCGAGCGTGGTGGGATAGGCGGAGAGGTCAGGCTCCTGGGCGAGATAGCGGACGGTCGCGCCCGGCTGCACGAAGCGCTTGCCGCGGTCGGCCTCGATCTGCCCGGCGGCGATCTTCAGCAGGGTGGATTTTCCCGAGCCGTTGCGGCCCACGAGGCAGGCCCGCTCCCCAGGGGAAACGGAGAGTTCCGCACTCTCGATGAGGGGCGTGCCGCCGAAGGTGAGAGCGATATCCTGAAGGGACAGAAGAGGAGGAAGTGCCATTCCCGGTCACCTGACACCTCTTTGCCGCGGATGCAAGGCCGCTCCTATGTTCCCGCTTTGATGGACGAACCGGTCGGCGCGGATCCACAGGGCTACGGCGCCTAAAACCGGGCCACTTTGCCTCCGACGCGCCACAAGGGTGGACGCTTAGCCATCTTTATGGTCCCCTAGTGCAGTTAAGCTGAGCGTCTGCATGACCCTGACGAAGCGTCTGCTCCTTCTGGCCTTGATCTCGGTTCTGCCGGCAATCGTCATTTGGACCTACACTGAAGTCTCCCTGCGCCGGGCCCGCGAGGCGGAGGTGAACGACCTTGCGATCCGGCAGGCTCAGCTGGTCGGCGCGGAAATCGAGAGAATTTTCGATGGTGTCCAGGGCCTTCTGCTCGCCATCGACGAGACGCAGTCCATCCGAAACTTCGACACGGCCGTCTGCAGCCCCTACCTGAAGGCCATTCAGGAGAAGGTGCCTTACATCCTGTCCTTCGTGGCCATGGACATCAGCGGGCACATCCGCTGCCGGCCGACCGGCACCGTCGACACCCAGCACTATTATGCGGACAGGCCCTATTTCCATAACGCCCTGGGAGAAAAGGGGTTTGTCGTCGGCGAGTACACACCCGTCTTCGAGGAAGGCGCATTGGGGCGGCACCCGGTGTTGCCCCTCGCCCTGCCGATCTGGAACAACAGGGGCGACGTGGTCGGCGTGCTGGCCGCGGCCCTCGATCTGCGATGG
Organism: Microvirga soli; assembly: GCF_016734765.1. Classification (GTDB taxonomy): domain Bacteria; phylum Pseudomonadota; class Alphaproteobacteria; order Rhizobiales; family Beijerinckiaceae; genus Microvirga; species Microvirga soli. Next base: position 46,077 of record NZ_JAERQE010000005.1, read on the forward strand.
CTCAGCCAGAAGCTGAAGGAGCGCACCGTGCCCGAGAACGGCTCGGTCACCGTCGCGGATCGGAACGGGATCGTTCTGGTGCAGGAGCCCCAGCCCGAGCGGTTCCTTGGCAGGCTGCTGCCGCAGGAATTCCTGGTCCAGGCCAGGGCCGGTGAAGTCATAACGGCTCAAAGCACCATTCCTGATGGAATGAGACGCGTTCTCGCGCACGTGCCGCTGCAACTTCCGCCCAGGGACATCTACGTCAACGTGGGATTGTCGACAAAAGCCGCCTTCGCCGGCATCAATCAGGCCGCTCGACGCGGCTTCATGCTGATTGCGGCGGCGCTCATTTTGGCCCTTTCCCTGTCGGCCCTGCTCGGCCGCGCCTTCATCACGAAGCCCTTCGAGATGGTGACGGGCGGCATCCAGGCCTGGCGGCGGGGCGATTACGGGGCGCGGATTGCGCTGCCGCGGAAGTCCGGCGAGTTCAGTATCCTTGCCAAGGCCTTCAACGACCTCATGGACGATGTGGCCGAGCGCCAGCAGGCGCTTCAACTGAGCGAGGAACGGGCACGCCTCGCGCTCGAAGCGGGTCATATGGGAACCTGGTGGTACGATCCTGACAAGAATGTCGGCGGAATGTCCCACCAGGCGTCGTCCATGATCGGCATGTCTCAGGCCGCGACGACGATGAACCCCAAGGCCTGGAGGGATATCCTTCACCCCGAAGACATGGAGCGTGTGGTCGAGAGGTGGCGGAGCGCCATCCGGAATCGCGGCGACTATGAGGACGAATACCGGATCCGCAACAAGAGCGGGAACATCCGCTGGATCAGCTCCAAAGGCCGCGTGTTCTTCGATATTCAAAAGCGGCCGGTCTATTTCGTCGGTATTTTCCAGGACATCACCGAGCAGAAGCAGGCGGAGGAGCAGCAGCGCTTCTTCCTGGATGAGTTGAACCACCGGGTGAAAAACACCCTGGCCACCGTGCAATCCATTGCCTCCCAGACCCTGCGGACGACGGAGTCCTCAGCCCAGTTCAAGGAAGCCTTCGAGGGCCGCCTGCTGGCCCTGTCCAAGACGCACAATCTGCTGACCCGCAAATCCTGGCGCGAGGCGGAACTGCGCGATGTCGCGGAACAGGAGCTCGCCCCCTACCGCAAGGCCGGCGACGCGCGGGTTGTGCTGGACGGCCCCGATGTCAGGCTCCCGGCCCGCTACGCCATCAATCTCGGCCTTGTCCTTCACGAGCTGGTGACGAACGCCGCCAAGTACGGCGCGCTCTCCACCAATGCAGGCCATCTCGAAGTGGCGTGGTCGGTGATCGAAAGCGACGATCGCGCGAAGCAGCTCCGCATTCACTGGTCTGAAAGCGGCGGGCCGCCCGTCGCGCCGCCCAAGCGCCAGGGCTTCGGCTCGCGCCTCATCCGCCGCAGCATCGAGGGCGAGCTTGGAGGCTACATGGTGCTGAACTTCGCCGAAAGCGGTGTCGCCTACGACATTTCCGTTCCGCTGAGCCCTCCGGCTAGCGCAGCAGCATAGACAGCAGGCGATTCATGCGGCCACCATAGGGAGCCTGCGTCATGCCAGCCCCATTGAAGCGCGCCTGCCGGAACACGGATCGGGCATGGCTGAAAGTGTGGAAGCCCGCCTCGCCGTGATAGGCTCCCATGCCGCTCGCTCCCACCCCGCCGAAGGGCAATTCCTCCTGCACGCAATGCAGCAGCGTGTCGTTGATCGCGACGCCGCCGGATTGTGTCCGCGCGAGGATGTCCTCGGTAGCCGTCTTGTCATGGCTGAACAGGTACAGCGCCAAGGGGTGCGCACGAGCACCGATGAAGCGGCACGCCTCTTCGACATCGTCATAGGCGAGAACGGGAAGGATGGGGCCGAAGATCTCCTCCTGCATCGCTTGCGCATTGTCTGACACATCGGTCAGCACGACAGGCGCCAGCTTGCGCTGCGCTGCATCCAGCGCCTCGTTGCCCGGATTGATCTCGTGCACCTGTGCGCCACGCTCGCGTGCATCGTCGATCAGGTGGCGAAGGCGCGCATAATGCCGTTCGCTGATGATCGCCGTGTAATCGGGATTGGCCGCAAGGGTCGGATAGAGCTTCGAGACGGCATCCTTGTAGGCTGCGACGAATGCTTGTTCCTTGTCGCGCGGCACGAGCACGTAGTCCGGCGCGATGCAGGTCTGGCCCGCATTGAACAGCTTGCCGACAGCGATCCGCTCAGCGGCCTTTTCGACCGGATAGTCGGATGCGATCAGCGCAGGCGATTTCCCTCCCAGCTCCAGCGTCACAGGCGTAAGATTGTCGGCTGCCGCCTGCATGACCTGGCGCCCGACCGGGGTTGAGCCGGTGAAGAGCAGGTGATCGAACGGGAGATGCGTAAATGCCTTCGCAACATCCGGGCCGCCCTGCACCACGGTGACTTCGGTCGGGTCGAAGACCTCCGCGATAACCGTCTCCAAGAGCGCGGAGGTCAGTGGGGTGATCTCGGAAGGCTTGATCATCACCCTGTTGCCCGCCGCCAGTGCTCCCGCGAGCGGCGAGAGCGCGAGCTGGACCGGATAGTTCCAAGGGCTTACGATCCCCACGACGCCGAGCGGCTGGTAGAGGATGCGCCCGGAGCCGGGCTGGAACATCCACTGGATCGGCCGCCGCCGAGGCTTCATCCATCGGCGAAAGTTTTTGCGCGCATGACGCAGGCTCGCGATCACGGGATAGATATCGGCAAGCTTCGACTCGTGCGGCGAGCGATGCCCGAAATCGGCCGCGATGGCCGTCGCGAATTCGTCGGCATGGCGTACGAGCGCCTCGGCGAGCGCGCCGAGAGCCTCGGCGCGCCGCTCGGGCGACAGGCCCCCCTGCTCCATCCAGGCACGCTTCTGGGCATTGTAACAACCCTGCAGCCGGTCTTTGACCGGATTGGGAACGGCGTCATGCACGGGTCGAAGGCTCCTCTCGGTCCAGGCCATGATATGGCGGAGGAAACATCATTCTCAACACGGCATCGGCCGGAATGGATTGACGGGGCGTGCGGGATCGCAAGGATGAGCCCTCGGACCCGTCCCGCAGGAGAACGACACTGAACAGCCCCGCCCCCGTGCTGTCGATTGAGAATCTCTCCATCGGCCTTCCCGCCCTGGCCGATCGCCAGCACGCGATCAGGAACCTGTCGCTCTCCATCAATCCGGGCGAGACCCTCTGCGTGGTGGGCGAATCCGGCTCCGGCAAGTCCATGACCGCCATGGCGACCATTGGCTTGCTGCCGGGCGGCGTCGAAGTCCTGTCGGGCACGATCAAGCTGGGCGGGCGCGATCTTCTCGCCCTCAACGAGACCGGCTGGTGCGATGTTCGCGGCCGCGAGGTCGGCACGGTGTTTCAGGAGCCGATGACCTCACTCAACCCAGTGATGCGGGTGGCGGACCAGATTTCGGAGACTTTCCGCGCTCATGGGCTGCTCACGCCCGCCGAGCGGGACAGGCGCGTGCTCGATCTCCTCAAGGAGGTGCATCTGCCCCATCCTGAGCTGATCGCCAAAGCCTATCCGCACGAACTCTCCGGCGGCCAGCGCCAGCGGGTGATGATCGCAATGGCCCTGGCGCTCGAGCCGAAGCTCCTCATCGCCGACGAGCCGACCACGGCTCTCGATGTGACCACTCAGGCCCAGGTGCTGAAGCTCATCGACAACCTGCGCCGCAAGATGGGCACGGCGGTGCTGTTCATCACTCACGATTTCGGCGTGGTGGCCGAGATCGCCGACCGGGTTGCGGTGCTGCAGCAGGGCGAACTCGTCGAGGAAGGACCTGTCGAAGAGGTGCTCACCCGCCCGAAGCACCCCTATACCAAGCGCCTCCTGGCAGCAGTGCCCTCGCTGACGCCCCCGCCCCCCAAGCTGTTGGCTGGCGAGCCGATAGCCCTGAAGGTTCACGACCTCACCAAGACCTATGGCGGCCGCGGCTTCTTCCGCAAAAGCCGCGAGGTTCAGGCCGCCGACGCGGTGAGCTTCGACATCCGCCGCGGCGAGACGCTCGGGCTCGTGGGCGAATCCGGCTCAGGAAAATCGACGGTCGGGCGCTGCGTGCTGCGCCTGATCGAGCCCGACGGCGGCGCCATCACCATCGGGGATCTCCCCTTCGGCGCTCTGTCGCAGCGCGATCTGCGGCCCCACCGACGCAAGATCCAGATGGTGTTTCAGGATCCCTTCGCATCCCTGAACCCGCGCCGCACGGTCGGCCGCATCATCGCCGAAGGCCCGGTCACGCAGGGAACGGACCCAGCCAAGGCTCTCGACGACGCGCGCATCCTGCTGGAGAAGGTCGGGCTCCCGTCCCAGGCTATCGACCGTTACCCGCACGAGTTCTCCGGCGGCCAGCGCCAGCGCATCGGCATCGCCCGTGCGATCGCCATGAGGCCGGATGTGCTGGTGGCGGACGAGGCCGTCTCGGCCCTCGATGTCTCCGTGCAGGCGGAGATCCTGAAGCTTCTGAAAGGTCTTCAGGAGGAGTTCGGCCTTGCCATTCTGTTCATCACCCACGACCTGAGGGTTGCCGCACAGATCTGCGACCGCGTGGCAGTCATGCAAAAAGGGCGGATTGTGGAAATGGCCGAAACCGCGCAACTGTTTGCGTATCCGCGGGACGCCTATACCCGCCAGCTCCTGGCCGCCGTGCCGGGCATGCAAACAATGATCTAGGGAGATGACATCCGTGAACGATCAGGTCAGCGCGTCGGTCGCGCCCAACATGGTGTTCCAGAATTTCATCGGCGGGCGCGACTGCCCCGCCTCCGACGGCATGGCACTGGATGTGTTTTCGCCCGTCGACGGCACGCTGTTCGCCCGCATCGCCTCTGGCACATCTCAGGACATCGACGAGGCCGTAAAGGCCGCCCGCATGGCGTTCGAAGGTGCATGGGGCAAGCTGACGGCGACCGAGCGCGGGCGCCTGCTCATGAAGCTCGCAACCGCCGTAGAGGCGCACGCGGATGAACTCGCGCTTCTGGAAAGCCGCGACAACGGCAAGCCCCTGCGCCAGTCCCGCGCCGATGCGATTGCGCTCGCCCGCTACTTCGAATTCTACGGCAGTGCCGCCGACAAGCTGCACGGTGACGTGATCCCGTACCTCAACACGCATTTCATCGGCGTCGAGCGGGTGCCGCACGGGGTTACCGGGCATATCGTGCCCTGGAACTACCCGATGCAGATTTTTGGACGCTCGGTAGGTGCGGCGCTGGCCGCCGGCAACGCGACAGTGGTGAAGCCCGCTGAGGACGCGTCGCTGACGATCCTGCGCGTCTCGGCGCTCGCCCGCGAGGTCGGTTTCCCCGATGGCGCGCTCAATGTTGTGACGGGCCTTGGCCGCACGGCAGGCGCAGCGCTCGCCGGTCATCCCGGCATCGATTTCCTGTCCTTCACCGGCAGCCCCGAAACCGGCACGGCCGTTCAGGTTGCAGCGGCGCAGAACCACGTGGGCGTGACCCTCGAGCTCGGCGGCAAGTCGGCCCAGGTAGTGTTCGACGATGCGGACTTGGAGCGGGCTTTGCCCACGCTGGTCAACGCGATCATTCAGAACGGCGGCCAGACCTGTTCGGCCGGCAGCCGCCTACTGATCCAGCGCGGCATTTTCCAGGATGTGGTCGATGCGGTGTCCAAGCGTTTCAGGGCCTTGCGCGCCGGTCACCCGGAGCACGAGCCTGATCTCGGACCTATGATCAATCAGGCGCAGCAGCGCCGCGTCCTCAATTACCTGGAACGCGGCCGCAACGAGGGGCTTGCCATCGTCGGTGAGGGCGTGGTGGCGCTCGACGCTCCTCCCGGCGGCTATTACGTGGCGCCCACCTTCCTCGCTCCGGTTCCGCACGAGAGTATCCTGACACAGGAAGAGGTCTTCGGGCCGGTGCTGGTGGCAACGCCCTTCGACGACGAGGCGGACGCCATCCAGCTTGCGAACGGCACGCAATATGGCTTGGCGGCCGGTGTCTGGAGCCGGGACGCAATGCGCTCCACACGCGTGGCCCGCTCCATGCGCGCGGGCCAAGTTTTCGTGAACTGCTACGGCGCCGGCGGCGGCATCGAGCTGCCCTTCGGCGGCTTCGGCCGCTCGGGCCACGGTCGCGAGAAGGGCTTCGAGGGCTTGATCGAGTTCACCACGACCAAGACTCTCGTCATCGCGCACGGATAATCAACACGTCTCACATCAGGGGAAGAACGCATGAATCGCCTTGAAGGCAAGGTGGCGCTGGTCACGGGCGCCGGGTCAGGTTTTGGCTTTGGCATCGCGGAGACATTTGCCCGCGAAGGCGCCAAGGTCGCCATCATCGACATCAACGAATCGGCAGCCAAGAGCGCGGCGGAGAAGATCGGCTCTTCCGCAATCGGAGTGGCCGCCGACGTGTCGAAGGCCGCTGACGTGAACGCTGCAGTCGAGAAGACCGTGGCGGCTTTCGGCAAGCTTGACATCGTGGTCAACAATGCGGGCATCAGCCACCGCAACCGCCCGATGCTGGAGGTGGAGGAAGACGAGTTCGACCGTGTCTTTGCAGTGAACGTGAAGTCGATCTATCTCTTCGCCAAGGCGGCCGTTCCGCTGATGCAGAACCAGGGCGGCGGCGCGATCATCAATGTGGGCTCCACCGCTGGCCTGCGCCCACGCCCCGGCCTCACCTGGTACAACAGCACCAAGGGTGCCGTGCACACCATGACCAAGTCCATGGCCGTGGAACTCGCGCCCAGCCGGATCCGCGTCTGCGCCCTTGCCCCCGTGGCCGGAGAAACGCCCCTGCTCGCCACCTTCATGGGCGAGGACACGCCCCAGAAGCGGGAGCAATTCGTCAACTCCATCCCGCTCGGCCGCTTCTCGACCCCGCAGGACATCGCCAACGCGGCGCTCTACCTCGCCTCGGATGAGGCAAGCATGATCACCGGCGTGGTGCTGGAGGTCGATGGCGGGCGGTGCATCTAGAAAATCCCTGATGTCATTACCGGTCTTGTGCCGGTGATCTCGATTAGGAAGGCGTAGTGTTCTTCACATCGGGACGGCCGGGACAAGCCCGGCCATGACATCAGAGGGTGTCATTCCCGGCCGGCGCGCAGCGGAGGGGAAGGGAATCCATGGCGCTGAGCGTGCGGGTGGATCCCCTCCCCGGCCTGCGGCCGCCGGGAATGACACGAGCACCATCCATCACCCTTTCGACCACTCGAACGGTAGCGGCGCCTCCCGGAACGCGAACCGGTCGAGGTGCGAAGCGACGACGCCCTTCATCCGCTGAAGCGTCTCGTCGTCCTTTGCCTCCACCTTCACCGTGAGTGCCTCGGAATCCGCCGTCATGGTGGCAACGGCAGCTGGAAAGCGAACGATACCCTCGTTCTCAGAGAGTTGGACATCCAGCTTGTGGCTCCAGTGCTTGCAGAGCTGCTGGAGGTATTTTGCGCCATTCTCAGTCGGCACCCGGGCCGTCTCGAAAGCCATCTCAAAGCCTTTCCTTGCCGCCAAAGCCGTTCAGGGGGCCGGCTCTGCGCATCATTCGACAAGGGTGCTTAAGCCTGCGCTAGGTGGAAGTTAAGTGAACAATCCGTCATGACGGTCTTCCATCCAGCGCCATCCTGCGTAAGCTGACGTCATCGCGACCTGTCGCAGCCCATACCGGATGGAGTTCAAGCCTGATGACGAAGCGCCTCCTGACTGCCGCCCTTCTCCTTTCCGTCAGCGCCCTTCCGGCCTTTGCGGCCAAGACATCCCTGGTAGTAGGCATGCCCATCGAGCCGCCGGGCCTCGATCCGACGATTGCGGCCCCCGTGGCCATCCGCGAGGTGACCTGGGCCAATCTCTACGAAGGCCTCGTGCGCATTGACCGCGCCGGCAAGGTTCAACCCCTGCTGGCAAAAAGCTGGGAGGTCGCGCCCGACGGCCTGACCTATACCTTCCGCCTGCAGGAGGGCGTAAAGTTCCACGACGGCTCAGCCTTCGATTCAGCGGATGTGAAGTTCGCGTTCGACCGCGCCCGCGACCCGAAGTCGACCAACGCGCAGAAGCAGATCTTCGCGCCTATCGCGTCCATCGAGACGCCTGATCCCGCAACTGTCGTGATCAAGCTGAAGGAAACCTCGGGCAACTTCCTCTACTATCTCGGCTGGGGCGACGCGGTGATCGTGGCGCCGGAGACGGCCGCCAGCAATGCGGCCAATCCTGTCGGCACCGGGCCGTTCAAGTTCAAGTCCTGGACCCGCGGCGACCGGGTGGAACTGGCGAAAAATCCCGATTACTGGCAGAAGGACAAGGTGAAGCTGGAGAGCGTCACCTTCCGCTTCATCAGTGATGCGCAGGCGCAGGTGGCGGCCCTCAAAGCGGGTGACGTGGACGCGTTCCCGAACCTTGGCGCGCCGGAGCTCTTCGCCGAGTTCCAGAAAGATGCCCGCTTCAAGGCGGTGGCCGGCAACACGGAGGGCGAGACCGTTGCGGGCCTTAACAGCGCCAAGAAGCCTTTCGACGACGTTCGCGTGCGCCGCGCGCTCATGCATGCAGTCGACCGCAAGGCGCTGATCGAAGGCGCCTATTCCGGCTTCGGCCAGCCCATCGGCAGCTTCTTCTCCCCCAACAATCCTGCCTTCGTGGATACCACGAACGTCATTCCCTACGATGTGGAGAAGGCAAAGGCGCTTCTGAAGGAAGCGGGCTACGGCAACGGCCTGTCCATCACCATCAAGTCGCCCCAGATGGCTTATGCCAGCCGCTCGGCAGAACTGCTCTCGGCCATGATGGCGGAAGTTGGCGTGGACCTGAAGATCATCCCCACCGAGTTCCCGGCCAAGTGGATCGAGGAGGTGTTCAAGAACAAGGATTACGACGTCACCATCGTGTCCCATACTGAGCCGCTCGACATCGATATCTTCGCCCGCGACAGCTACTACTTCAACTACAAGAACGAGAAGTTCAAGGCTCTGGTGGCGGAAGCGGCCAAGACCACGGACGAGAAAGCGCGCTTCGCGAAATACGCGGAAGCGCAGAGGATTCTCGCCGAGGACGTGCCTGCCCTCTTCCTGTTCCAGCTGCCGAAGCTCGGCGTATGGAACGCGAAGGTGCAGGGTCTGTGGGAGAACTCGCCGATTCCGTCGAACGATGTGACGGAAGTATCGTGGAGCGAGTGAGACAGGCATATGGTCTCACGCCGCTTCCTTTGACACGCCCGTCATCCCCGGACTTGTTCCGGGGATCCACGTCTTAACACCGCTCAAAGACGTGGATGGCCAAGGCAAGCTCGGCCATGACGGAAAGGTTTCACCTGTTCACCCCTATCACTTCCCTTCCGCAAAATGGGATGAGTGAAAGAGCGGATTCTAAACTCATGCTGCGTCTCGTTTTCTCTCGTCTTGTCTCGTTGGCTGTGACACTCGTGTTCGTGTCGCTGGCGATCTTTCTGATCCTGGAGGTGCTGCCGGGCGACCCGGCCGCCATCATGCTGGGCACCGCCGCGCGGGAGGATACGCTTGCCGCGCTGCGACAGGAGCTCGGGCTCGATCAGCCAGCGCTCCTGCGTTACCTGCAGTGGATCGGTGGAATCCTCCAGGGCGATCTCGGCACCTCGATCACCTACAAGATGCCGGTCTCGACGCTTGTGGCCGAGCGCATGAACGTGACGTTTCCGTTAAGCCTCCTTGCGATCCTCATCTCGACGGCGCTTGCCCTGCCCCTCGGCGTCGCGGCCGCAGCCCGGCGCGACGGGCCGGTGGACCGGGCCGTGCTGGTGTTCAGCCAACTCGGCGTCGCGGTGCCGAATTTCTGGATCGGCCTCCTGTTCATCCTGTTCTTCTCAACCTGGCTCGGCTGGTTCCCGGCCGGTGGCTTTCCGGGATGGAGCAACGGTGTCGGGCCTGCCCTGCAGGCGCTTCTCCTGCCGGCCGTGGCGCTCGCCCTGCCGCAGGCTGCCGTGCTCACACGCGTGACGCGCTCAGCCACCCTCGAAGTGATCGGCGCCGACTTCGTGCGCACCGCCCGTGCGAAGGGGGTCGACAGGGGAGCCACGCTGCGCCGCCACGTGGTGCCGAACGCGCTCATTCCCGTCACGACGATCCTGGGCCTTCAGCTCTCGTTCTTCTTCGGCGGCGCGATCCTGGTGGAGAACGTGTTCAACCTGCCCGGCCTCGGGCGCCTCGCTTATCAGGCGCTCAACCAGCGCGACCTCGTGGTGATTAAGGACATCGTGTTGATCTTTTCCGGACTCGTGATCGTAGTGAACTTCCTGGTCGACATTGGCTACGCCATCCTCGATCCACGCCTGAGGAGCCGGTCATGACGAAGCGCCCGCGCATCCCGCTGAATTCCGCTCTCGTGATCGGCGGCATTCTCACGGCGCTCCTCATCGTCACCGCCCTCGTATCGCTGGTCTGGACCCCGGAGGTGCCCACCCGCGTGCGCGTCGCCATGAGGCTCAAAGGTCCAGGAGAGGTCGGCATCCTCGGCACAGATCACTTCGGCCGTGACGTCGCCTCGCTGCTCATGGTGGGCGCGTGGAACTCGCTTGCCATCGCGTGGCCTGCGGTTCTGCTGGGAGCCGCCATTGGCACCGCCATCGGCTGCGCGGCGGCCGCATGGAAAGGCCTCGCGGACGAGATCGCCATGCGTGTGTCGGACGTGGTGTTCGCCTTCCCGGCGGTGCTCTCCGCCATCATGATCGGCGCGCTCTTAGGGTCAGGGCCGCTGGCAGCCATTCTGGCCATTGCGGTGTTCAATATCCCCGTCTTCGCCCGCGTCACGCGCGGCGTCGCCCTTCAGGTCTGGACCCTCGACTACATCGCGGCGGCGCGCGCCATCGGCAAGCATCCGCTGCGGATCACCTGGGAGGATGTGCTGCCGAACATCGCGGGTGCGCTAATCGTGCAGGTGACGATTCAGCTCGCGCTCGCGATCCTGACGGAGGCGGGATTGAGCTATCTCGGTCTTGGCGTTCGCCCGCCGAACCCGAGCTGGGGCCGGATGCTCAGCGATGCGCAGACCTATCTCTCGCAAGCCCCGCATCTGGCCATAGCGCCGGGCATCGCCATCGCGCTCTCGGTGCTGGGTCTGAACCTTCTGGGCGACGGCTTGCGCGACGCGCTCGACCCTACATTGAAGGGGCGCGGCGCTACGGCTTGAGACTGCGATGTCTTCGGCTTACACGTCATCACCGGCCTTGTGCCGGTGATCTCGATGCGAAAGGCGCCTCGCTTCATCATATCGCGGTGGCCGGGACAAGCCCGGCCATGACGCGAGGTGTTTGCTGGATTCTTTAAGCCGCCTTGCTCATTGCCTTCTGCAGGTCAGCCAGAATCTCATAAGAGCGCAACCGCTTACCATGATTGTAGATCGCCGAGGCGACGATGAGCTCGTCCGCGCCTGTCTCGGCAATGAAGGCTTCCAATCCCTCCCGCACGGTCTTGGCCGAGCCGACGACGGAGCAGGACAGCATGTTCATGGCCTGCGCCTTCTCGTGCGGCGCCCAATAGGTCTCGATGTCGTCGATGGGCGGCTGGAGCTTGCCGCGGGTACCACGGAACATGTTGGTGAAGGCCTGCTGCGCCGAGGTGAAGAGGTGTCGCGCCTCCTCGTCTGTATCGGCAGCGATCACGTTGACGCCAACCATTGCGTGGGGGCGGTCGAGCTGGGCGGAGGGCTGGAAGCGCTCGCGATAAACCTGGATCGCCTGCATCAGGGCGCCCGGCGCGAAATGGGACGCGAACGCGTAAGGAAGCCCGAGCATGGCAGCCAACTGCGCGCCGAAGAGGCTTGAGCCGAGAATCCAGATCGGCACGTTGGAGCCCGCGCCTGGCACGGCCTGGATCGCTTGATCCGGCTGCACGGGCCCGAGCAGCGCCTGGAGCTCAAGCACGTCCTGCGGGAAGGTGTCGGCCGCCATCGGATCGCGGCGCAGTGCCCTTAAGGTCCGCTGGTCCGTGCCCGGCGCGCGGCCGACGCCAAGATCAATGCGGCCCGGATAAAGAGCATCGAGCGTGCCGAACTGCTCGGCGATCACCAGGGGCGAATGGTTCGGCAGCATGATGCCGCCCGCCCCCACCCGGATCGTCTTCGTTCCGCCGGCCACATGGCCGATCGCCACGCTCGTCGCCGCGCTGGCGATGCCCACCATGTTGTGGTGCTCGGCCAGCCAGAAGCGGGTGTAGCCCCACTTCTCCGCATGCTGCGCAAGATCGAGGGAGTTGCGCAGGGCATCCGATGGCGTGAAGCCTTCGGGAATATGCGCGAGATCGAGGATGGAAAAGGGAGGCATGGGCGATCTTTCTGGTACGGTTCAAGGCCGAACAAGGATTGCCATGAGATCATCATTCCGGACGCCGGATGCAACCCATGCAGCCCCTCGTTCGGGGCACACCAGCCCTGCAAACGAAAAACCCGGCGCTTGGGACGCCGGGTTTCCGATGACCTGAGGGTCGAGACTTAGCCGCGGGTACGGGCGCGGATCATGTAGGTGTCGAAGGCGTATTCGGCCACTTGGAACCAGAGATATTCCTCGTTGCGGAAGGCGCGGAGCGAGTCGATCAGCTTCTTGAAGTCCGCGTTCTGGGCGGAAATCTCCGCATAGACCTCATTGGTCGCCTTATAGGCGGCATCGAGGATCTCGGCTGAGAACGGACGCAGCTGCGCGCCGGCGCCCACAAGGCTGCGCAGGGCCGCCGGGTTCTTGGCGTCGTACTTGGCGAGCATGTCCTGGTTCGCCGCCATGGCGGCCGATTCCACGATGGCTTTGTAGTGCTTCGGCAGGGATTCCCACTTCTCCTTGTTGAACATGAAGTGGAGCGTCAGGCCGCCTTCCCAGAAGCCCGGGTAGTAATAGTAAGGCGCAACCTTCTGGAAGCCGAGCTTCTCGTCGTCGTAGGGGCCGATCCACTCGGCGGCGTCGATGGTGCCGCGCTCGAGGGACGGGTAGATGTCGCCGCCCGCCACCTGCTGCGGGATCACGCCGAGCTTCGCCATGACCTGCCCGGCGATGCCGGCGATGCGCATCTTGAGTCCCTTCAGGTCCTCGACCGTCTTGATCTCCTTGCGGAACCAGCCGCCCATCTGAGTGCCGGTGTTGCCGCCCGGCAGAGCATAGAGGTTGTGCTTGGCCATGAACTCGTTCACGAGGCCGATGCCGCCGCCATGGTACTGCCAGGCATTGAGCTGGCGGGCATTGAGCGTGAACGGCACTGCGGCGGCGGCCGCGAAGGTCGGGTCCTTGCCGACGTAATAATAGGCTGCCGTGTGGGCCATCTCGACCGTGCCGGAGCTGACGGCGTCAGCGGCCTGGAAGGTGCCGACGATTTCGCCCGCCGCGAAAGGCTGGATCTGGAACTTGCCCTCGGTGGCCTCGGACACGTACTTCGCCAGGAAATCGGCGCCGCCATAGATCGTGTCGAGCGACTTCGGGAAGCCCGAGGTCAGGCGCCAGCGGATTTCCGGATTCGACTGAGCGATGGCCGGCTTGGCGATGGCTCCTGCGGCAAGGCCTGCACCGGCGGTTGTGAGAAAATTGCGGCGTTTCATGATTGCCTGCTCCTGTTCGAGGGCATGTCGCGCTGTGATAGAGGCCCGGTACAAGGGATAGACAACGCACAGTAAAGTTAGACTAAAGTCTTGATTTCGATTCCTCACGCGCTGCGACTTCCGGCGAGCCAATCAACGGCAGCCGTGATGGTTCCGGACTAACTGACTGATAAGTTTGAGACACTTTCGGCAGTCGCTTCGAGCTGCCGGATCCCAGCGCTCCGGTTCCTGTCACGAGCTATGAAGTCAGCGCAGAAGGCCGGAGGCGAGCGTGCATGTGAAGCATGAGTTCAGGCACTGGACTCGAACTCACGCATTGCGAGGTGAGACGCCGGCCTCCAGGATCTTCAGCCGCGAGCGCGTGCAATCGACCTCAGCCATGACTCCATAGGGCAGCGTCGCGATCGGATCGGTATGGCCGAAGTCGAGTTCAACCAACACCGGAAGATGCGACAAGCCCGCCTCGTTCAAGGCTCGCAGGACCGCCCTCTCCTGCCCCTGACGGTAAGCCTCATCCGTTTGTCCGCCCGGCCGCCCGAGAACGATGGCGGACAGGCGAGGCAGAATGCCTTGCGCAGTAAAGTTGCGAAGCCAACGGAGAACCAGTGCGGCGGCAGGCGCCTCCTCGGAGGTTTCGTAGAACAGGATGGCGCCGTTCCAATAATCCAGCGGCGGCCACCAATCCGAGCCTTTCAGCATCTCCAGAACCTCGGCGCAGCCACCGATCAAACGGCCTTTGACGGTCCCGGTGCCCTGCAACGTTCGAGGGCCGGCGGACGGCGTTAGCTTTCGACGCTGGTTCTGGCTCGCAGGGTCTTTCCAAGGCAGATACTCGACGGTCCACCCTTGCCTGTTCGGCTCGATCTCACCGATGGGGGCGGTTTCGAAGATGGCCTTGCGCAGAGCGTTCTCGGCATAGTCATGCATGCCGCCGTTCTCAGCGAAACCCGCCATGATGGTCGGGCCGTAGAAGGAGCAGAGACCCGCCTTCAGGCAGGCGAAGTGCAAAACTGTCGGATCCGAGTAGCCGAGAAAGACCTTTGGATTGTCTGCAATGACGCTCAGGTCGATGTACGGAATCAGCCGGATCGCATCGTCACCGCCGATGCTGGCGATGACGCCACGGATCGAAGGATCAGCGAAGGCCATGTGGATGTCTGCGGCCCGCGCCTGCGGGTTCCGGTCGAGCCAATCCGCCTCACGCAGAGCATGAGGCATCTCGACGGGCACGAGGTCAAAGGCACCGGCCAGATAGCGCTTTCCGGCCTCATAACGATGCGGAAAAACTGCCGGCCCGCCCCAACTCGTCGACACGATGGCAACGCGATCTCCCGGACGAAGAGCCTGAGGTTTGACCAGAGGCCTCTGCCACCAGCGATCAGTCATGATGTCCTCTGCGAATGACATTTCATTCTCGCAGATCGGGGACGCAAAGAAAACGGCGCCGCTTTCACGGCGCCGTTCTATTGTTGTGTGGGAGGTTAAGGCTTAGAAGTCTATGCCGCCGGCAGGCGTCGCCGGAGCGGCTTCCTTCTTCGGCTTCTCGGCAATCATCGCCTCGGTGGTGATGAGCAGGCCTGCCACGGAAGCGGCGTCCTCGAGCGCGACACGCACGACCTTTGCCGGGTCGATGATGCCGAACTTATAAAGGTCGCCATACTGGCCGGTCTGGGCGTTCCAGCCCGCCGCGTAGTCACCGGCCTCGGCCACCTTGCCGACGATGACCGAGCCGTCCTCACCCGCGTTGATGGCAATCTGCCGTGCCGGAGCCTGAAGGGCGCGGCGCACGATCTCGACGCCGGTCTTCTGGTCATCGTTGGCGGGCTTCACGCCATCGAGCGCCTTGAGGGCACGCAGCAGGGCCACGCCGCCGCCGGGCAGGATGCCTTCCTCGACCGCCGCCTTGGTGGCGTGCATGGCATCGTCCACGCGGTCCTTCTTCTCCTTCACCTCGATCTCGGTCGCGCCGCCGACGCGGATCACCGCAACGCCACCTGCGAGTTTGGCGAGACGCTCCTGGAGCTTCTCGCGGTCGTAGTCGGACGTCGTCTCCTCGATCTGCGCCTTGATCTGGCCCACGCGAGCCTCGATGTCGCGCTTGTCGCCGGCGCCGTCCACGATGGTGGTGTTCTCCTTCTCTATCACCACTTTCTTGGCGCGGCCGAGCATCTGCAGGGTCACGTTCTCCAGCTTGATGCCAAGATCCTCGGAGATCGTCTGGCCCTTGGTGAGAACCGCGATGTCCTCGAGCATGGCCTTGCGGCGGTCGCCGAAGCCCGGAGCCTTCACGGCAGCGATCTTCAGGCCGCCACGGAGCTTGTTGACCACGAGGGTGGCGAGAGCCTCGCCTTCCACGTCCTCGGCAATGATGAGGAGCGGCTTGCCGGTCTGCACGACGGCTTCCAGCACGGGCAGCATGGCCTGGAGGCCCGACAGCTTCTTCTCGTGGATGAGGATGTAGGGATCCTCCAGCTCCACGCGCATCTTCTCGGCGTTGGTGATGAAGTACGGCGAGAGGTAGCCGCGGTCGAACTGCATGCCTTCCACGACCTCGAGCTCGGTCTCCAGGGACTTCGCCTCCTCGACGGTGATAACGCCCTCGTTGCCGACTTTCTGCATGGCTTCCGCCAGCATACGGCCGACATCGGCGTCGCCGTTCGCCGAGATGGTGCCGACCTGGGCGATCTCGTCGTTGGACGTGACCTTCTTGGCGTTCTGCTTGAGATCCGCCACCACGGCCTCGACGGCCAGATCGATGCCGCGCTTGAGGTCCATGGGGTTCATGCCAGCGGCAACCGCCTTGGCGCCTTCCTTCACGATGGCCTGGGCGAGAACGGTTGCCGTGGTGGTGCCGTCACCGGCGCGGTCGTTCTGCTTGCTTGCCACCTCGCGCACCATCTGGGCGCCCATGTTCTCGAACTTGTCGGAGAGTTCGATCTCCTTGGCGACGGTGACGCCGTCCTTGGTGATGCGGGGAGCGCCGAAGGACTTCTCGATCACCACGTTGCGGCCCTTGGGGCCGAGGGTCACCTTCACCGCGTCGGCGAGAATATCGACGCCGCGCAGCATCTTGTCGCGAGCGTCCAGGGCGAATTTGACTTCCTTAGCAGCCATTGTTCGTCACTCCTGATGAGACGTAACGATGTGTGACTCTGATTACGGGATAGGCCTTAGGCGGCCTTCTTCTGGGCGGCGGTCTCTTCCAGCACACCCATGATGTCGCTCTCCTTCATGCTCAGGAGATCCTCGCCATCGATCTTGACCTCCGTGCCGGACCACTTGCCGAACAGCACGGTGTCGCCGGCCTTCACGTCGAGGGGGACGAGCTGACCATGCTCGTTGCGGGCGCCGGGCCCGACGGCGATGACCTCGCCCTGTTGGGGCTTTTCCTTGGCGGTGTCGGGGATGATGATCCCGCCCGCGGACTTCTGTTCAGCCTCGATGCGGCGGACCACGATCCGGTCATGCAAAGGACGGAACTTCATGAAGCTTCCTCCAATGATATCAGTCTGTTGAATACCTCAAGCGGAGCCGTTCGGGCCTCCGCGGCCGATGATTTGGTTGAACGATCTTCATCGTTCAAGAGGCGCGCGAAAAATTTTTCGGTCCTTATGAAGCCGAGTGCCAGCCCGGCCATACCGAGGTCCAATTGGACAACGGGTGCTCCAAGCGTTTATGCCCATTCCTGCAAGCACACATGGCACGCAGGGAGATCAGAATGGTTGTCAGGGACAGCAACGGGGCGACCCTCAACGAGGGCGATTCCATACAGGTCATCAAGGATCTCAAGGTGAAAGGCTCCTCGAGTGTCGTCAAACGCGGCACCGTGTTCAAGAACATCCACCTGACCGATGAAGAGGGCGAGATCGAGTGTCGGTCCGCCCAGATCAAAGGCTTGGTTCTCAAGACAGAGTTCGTGAAGAAGGTCTGACCCAAGCGCTCCTTCGGGTGGGCATCAATAGTGCGGCGGGGGAGGCTCTGGCGCAGACGGTCCGCCTGCATTGTCCTCGACCTCCTGCACCCGGTCGAGCACCTCATTGAGCTGCCGCGTGAGGCTGTCGATCTGCTTCCACTGGGCGACGACGGTCTGGTTCAGGTCCTCGATCACCTGATCCTGATAGGCGACACGGATTTCCAGGGCCTCGATGCGAGCATTGACGGCTTCAGGATCGTTCATCGTTCGCCTCCACTGCTTCCACCAGCCCATGGCCGAGGGCCACCCGCTCGTCGAACACGAAGCACTCGCCCTTCCACCGGCTCTCGGCTTCCGGCATGTCTTCCAGATACTTCAGGATGCCGCCCTTCAGGTGGAAGACCTCCTCGAAGCCCTGGTTCAGCATGTAGGCGCTAGCCTTCTCGCAGCGGATTCCGCCGGTGCAGAACATGGCGACCTTCCTGTGCTTGGCCGGATCGAGCTCGTTCTTGACGAAATCCTTGAATTCGCTGAAGCGCTTGATCCGGGGATCGACTGCGCCTTCGAAGGTGCCGATCTCGACCTCGAAGTCGTTGCGCGTGTCGAGGAGCACGATGTCGGGCTCCTCCAGAAGCCGGTTCCACTCAGCCGGCGACACATAGGTGCCGACCCGGCGCAGGGGATCGGTCTGCGGATCGCCGAGGGTCACGATCTCCTTCTTGAGCCGCACCTTCAGGCGCTTGAACGGCATCTCGGTGGCTGAGGAAAATTTCAGCTCCAGATTGTCGAGGCGACCTCGGAACACAGGCCCTGCCCGCAATTCGGCTATGAGGGCATCGATGCCCTCCTGCGTGCCGGCCACGGTGCCGTTGATGCCTTCATGGGCGAGGAGCAGCGTGCCCTTGATCCCGAGATCGAGGCAGAGCGCATGAAGCGGATGCTTGATCTCGCGGAAATCCGGCAGCTTTACGAACTGATAGAGAGCGGCAACCTTGTACGTCATGGGGGCTGTTTATCAGGAGGAGCCGAGCCGGGGAACCCAGCTGCATGATCCGCGATGTCGCTCTACAGTTCGTCATGGCCGGGCTTGTCCCGGCCATCCACGATTGCAGTCGTCAAAGACGTGGATCTCCGGAACAAGTCCGGGGATGACGGAGAGTATGTCATTTTGCGCTAAACCTTCGGCCAGGGCCGCGTCTCCGGGCACATCTCCTCCCAAGCCTGGGACAGCCGCAGCACGCCAACATCGTCGAAGCGGCGGCCGACAATCTGGAGGCCAATGGGCAGGCCGGCCTTCGTGTAGCCTGCATTCACGGAAGACGCCGGCTGGTCCGACATGTTGAAGGCGACCGTGTAGCCGATATGCTCGAAAGGCTCTTCCGGGTTGTGGATCGGGGACGCCAGTTCCGCCGGGTAGGCCACGCAGGGTGCAACGGGCGAGATCACGAAGTCGAAGCTTTGCGTGGCGGCCACCGCCGCGTGACGCATCACCATCATCTGGTTCATACCGTGATAGACTTCCGCGCCCGTGAGGTTCCTGCCCCCTTCCGCCCATTGCAGGATGTAGGGCAGGATCTTCGCGCGCTCGTCCTCGCTTAAAGGCGCCATGTCGGTCCAGGCGCGCTGGCGCCAGAAATCGTCGAGGCCATCGAGCATCTCGCGGGTGATGAAGGCCGGCACTTCCTCGATGACGGCGCCGGCGTCGCCTAAGAGCTGCGCGGCCCGCTCCACCACTGCACGGATCTCCGGATCGAGCGGCATGCCAATCCCCGCCTGCATCATGACGCCGATCCTCAGCCCCCTGATGCCGATGGTCAGATCGAGCCAGGGCAGATCCTGGTACGGCAAGCTCATAGGATCGCGCACATCGGGACGTGTGAGGCTCGTCATCATCAGGGCAGCGTCCCGCACGGTTCGAGTCATGGGACCCGCCACGCGGCCGTAGTAGGTCGGATCGATGGGGATGCGCCCGAAGCTGGGTTTGAGACCGAACACCCCGCACCAGGATGCCGGCAGACGGATCGAGCCGCCGATATCGGTGCCGATGTGGAACGGCCCATAGCCCGCAGCAGCCGCAGCGCCCGCCCCCGCCGAGCTGCCGCCGGGGTTCTTGGAGAGATCCCATGGATTGCGCGTGAGCGGATGGAAGCTGGAAAGGCCCGACGAGAGCATGCCGTAATCCGGCATGGTTGTCTTGGCCAGGATCACGACGCCGTCCTCCCGCAGCCGTGCCGCAGAGGGCGCATCCTCGGATGCAGGAACGAGCGGACGAGCGGCGGTGCCGAGCGGCACGGGCGTTCCCTTGGTGGCGATGTTCTCCTTGATCGTCGCCGGAATCCCGTCCAGCGCCCTCGCCTCGCCCCGCATCCAGCGCTGCTCGGAATCCTTGGCAGCCTCCAGGGAAGCCTCGGGTTCAAAGGCGTAGAGAGCCTGAAGGCACGGCTCGCAGGTCTCTATGCGGGCAATGACCGCCTTCGTGACTTCCACGGGCGAGATGGCCTTGTGGGCATAACCTTCAAGGAGTTGGGAGGCCGACCAATCTGCAAGACCTGCGGATGTATTCCCCGTGGAGTGATATGCCGACGATTGTGTGCTCAATGCGAAACTCTCCCGCTCGCGGATTCGAGCGGCAGCCATGCTGAAGCGATCCTTCCGATCGGTAAACCTGTTTTACCGCATCTCCGTGCATGACCCTATGAACCCCGCGCAGGGCATTCCGGTAAGGATTACTCCAAGCCGCCTCTTTGTACTCTTAGGAGGCATCCGCAACGCATCATCGGCACAAAGCTGGACCGGTGATGTTTGCCTGCTGAAAACACCCCTGTTCTGGCTAAGGTAACGTTTTCGAGAGATGGCGGAATAACAGCTTCGCTTGGCTGTTTATAACTAAGCAGCGCAGTTACGCAGCCAACAGTTGTGTTAATATAGTCCTTTAAAGATGCCTGATTTCCTTTCTTGGAAGCCAGCACAACACGGTGACACCTTGCCATGAAGAATGGCCCCAAGGCTGACATTCACCGGAAAAACCGGCTCCTTGCCACCTTGGAGCCAGAGGACTTTTCTTGGCTTGAGCCTCACCTTGAAGTCGTCGACCTGCCCCGAGGCAAGGTCCTCTTTGAGATGGGAGAGCCGATCAGGCACACCTACTTCCCCCACGATGCGATTGTTTCGCTTCTAACGGTCCTTCACAGCGGCGGATCTGTCGAGATGGCCGTCTTCGGTCGGGAGGGCGCCCTTGGATTTGTGAGCGCACTCGTCACCCGCCAATCGTTCGGTCGCTATGTCACTCAAGTTCCAGGAACAGCCTCGCGCGTTGCTTTGGAATGGCTGAATGAGGGCGTGGCCATGCGGCCGAAACTGCGGCATGCCATGTTTCGCTTCACCGAGGCATTCCTGGCCCAGACGCTTCAGATCGTCGCCTGCAATGCCGTTCACAGCGTGGAAGCCAGATGCTGCCGCTCCATCCTGACGACGCGTGATCGCACCGATCGGGACGATGTCCCTCTGACCCACGAAGCGCTGGCCGAGATGCTGGGCGTCCAGCGCTCCACGGTCAGCAGCGTCACGAGCGTGCTGCAAAAAGCCGGTCTCATCGTTCAGGGAAGAGGCGCGCTCAAGATCACTGACCGGGAAGGCCTCGAAGCGACGGCATGCGAATGCTACCACGCGATTCGTGGCATCTTCGACAAGCTCCTGCCGGGCGCGCTCAGACCTAATCGATAGGATTGTATGCCCTCTCCTATACCGAAGGGCATAGAAGTTTTCCGATGAAATCGATTTCTTCGCGTTTTGTGTCGGGTTCCCAACAGACGGGGTAACTCCGGCTTAGTACCTTCGACCTCTATTAACGCAAAGTTAATAAGAGGAAGACGATGGGCGATACTAAATTTCATAAAGATGAATTCAGTAACGGGGCCAACCATCCGAGGATCTACTCACCCGCCATACAGCCCTTGCTGCAGTCTCTCCTGGCAACCTTGGCCGATCTCGATTTCGACTACGAGAAGGAGCGCGAGAAAGTCAGCAACGGGTCTCCCGATATGACCATCAAAATCCGTGCCCTCGAAAAGCTCAAGAACCGGCATCGCGAGCGCCGCGACCCATACATTCAGCAACTCGCTGTCTTGCAGAAACGCATGATGGACCTGAGGACCTGATCGAACTCATAGACATCTGTTCGGCGCAGGAACGCCAAGCGCCGGGCTTGAATAACAAAGAACTCTTTGGGGGCTAAAGCACTCGATGAACAGGTCACACGGGTGCCGTCACAAGACCTGAGCACACCACACATGCTCACGCGGGATTGTCGCCAATGACAGAGGAAGAGATTGAGGTTGTTGCGGAAGAACTGGCTAAGATCGGGGGTGTGACCTGGTACCCGGGACGCGAAAGGGGAACCCTGATGAGGGTGGTCTGCGATCGCTACCGCGACCGCGCCAGGGTAGCCATCGAGGCCTTGGAGCGATACCGAGCCGCCAGACATGCGAGCGTGTCGCAGGACAACGAGAGGCCTGCAACGCTCTCGGCGATCAGCGCACCGGCCTCCCTCGCCAACGATGATATCAGGCCGGGAGCAACCGTGATCTACCGTCCTCCCGGGGATCGCAGGGCCTACCCTTGTCGCGTGGTCGAGATCAAGGGCAACCGCGCCTATCTCGCCCCCATCCTCAGGGCTTGCACCGATTGGGTTTCCATCGAGCACCTCATGCCGTCCAAGGCAGAGGATGCCGTAGCCCACGAATGAAGGGCAAAAGGGCGGTTCGTTTCCGAGCCGCCCTCACCGGTTGCGATGACGGACACCTGCCGGATCAGCTTGCCATGGAGTGCCTTGCCGCGTCAGGCCGAGCGTGATCCGAACCGGCGGATCTGAAAACGGGAGATATCGTTCGTCGATGCTCTTCCCAAGGCGAGATCGGCCAGCACCTCGCCGATGACGCTGGCGAACTTGAAGCCATGTCCCGAGCACGGGGACGCCAGGACGATCCGTGGATCGACAGGCGAGAGATCGATCACGAAATCATCGTCGGGCGTACGGGTGTACATGCAGGCGCGCATCTGCCGGAGGGGGCCATTGGCGTCCGGCATGGCCAGCGCGAGCATCCGCCGGATCTGCGCCTCGTCTTCAGGGTTACCGTCCTGCGCCAGATCGCCTGCGGATGGCAGAACCAACCCTTCCCGATGGGAGGCCGTCTTGACGCCGGTGCCGGCGAAGTCCGGAAAGCCGTAGCAAGCGTCGTCCTCGGATTCGAGCAGAAAGACCGGGCAGCGATCCGGCGTGAAGAGCGACGGCTCGAACGGCGAGAACCAGCCGAGCACCTGACGGGTGATCTTGAGGTGCGGTTTCAGCTCGGGGGCAAAATCGCCGATCCACGCGCCGGTCGCGACGATCACCGAGCCGGCTTCGATCACCTCCGTGTCCGTCCGCACGCGGATCCCGGCACCGAAGGGCTCGATGCCCAGAACACGCGTGTTCATGCGCGTTTCCGCGCCATGACGCTCCGCCTGCTGGACGAAAGTTCGGATGGCAAGCTCCGGACGCAGCAGCCCGCCTTCAGGCTGAAAAAGCCCTGTCCAGTCGGACGGAACCTTGAAGCCGGGAAACCGCCGGGTGATGTCGGCCGCGCTCAGCACGTCGTGAGTCAGGTCGTGCTGCCTGGCAGCCTCCAGCGAGCCGCTCACGATGGAAGCGCCCGGATACCCCGCTTCGAGAGCGCCCGTCACCGTCAGGATCGTTTCGCCCGAGAGCCTCTCCAGGTCGCGCCACTTCTCGAGAGCACGGCGCGCCAGAGGCACGTAGGAGGGATGTTCGAAATAGGACAGGCGGATGATTCTGCTCTCGCCGTGTGACGATCCTTTGTCGTGGCCGGGCTCGAACTGTTCGATGCCGACGACCCGATGACCTTGGCTGGCTAGGTTGAACAGTGCAGCGCTGCCCATAGCGCCAAGCCCGACTACCGCCACGTCGAATGTCGTCATCGAATATCCTTCACCCGTCATCATGCAGGATCGCCTGCATGGCGGAGCCGCATACCGTCAGGTTAGCCTAAAGCCTTCCGCTTCCCTGCCAACCCGTATTCACGCTCTTGCGCATCATGTTCCGCAGGAAAAGGCTGCCCGCGGCAAGGGAACTCTTTCGGTGCCGATGCGATTCCCTGTGCATCGACAGAGGAGGAACGACATGAGCCGCGGCTTTCCATCCATGACAGCACTTTTGGGCCTTCTGGCCGTTGCCGGTTTCCAGAACCGGGACAAGCTTTCCGAAATGTTCGGCAGTGCCATGGGCAACCAGGGCGGAGGCCAGCCCGGCGGCGCCGGTCAGCAGCCGGGCGGAATGGGAGGAGGAATGGGAGGCCTTGGCGGGCTTCTGGGCGGTGGAGGCCTGGGCGGACTCCTGGGCAGCTTGGGCGGCAATGCGAGCCCCGGCGGGCTGGTGAGCGGAGGCCTGGGTGAACTGGTCGACAGCTTCCGTCAGAACGGCCACGGCGACACGGTTGATTCCTGGGTGGGCACCGGCCCCAACAAGGAGGTTGCTCCAGACCAGCTGGAGGGCGCCATCGGCCCCGACGTGCTCGCAACGCTCACGCAGCAGACCGGCCTGTCCCGCGAAGAGCTTCTGGCTCGTCTGTCGAGGGAGCTTCCCAAGGCGGTGGATCAGTACACCCCTGGCGGGCGTCTTCCGAGCCAACAGGATTTTTAAGCGACCTGCAGCATAGGTTTCGCTGTGTTTTAGGCCATACGCTCCGGGATTATGCCGGCAGCGTATGGCCGAGATGCGTTGTGGACGTGACCTCCCTACCATCGAGGAACCGCGAGATCGGCAGGTCCCTCATTCTCATTGAGGTGTGACCGCCGGCATCCTGGAACTTCATCCTTTTGTCCTGGCCGCTACCTCCATCGTTTTCTTCCCCATGCTCAGCAATCGGATAGGCTTTTCCAACTTCGTCATATGACGAGGTGAGGGAGAAGCTGATGCATACGGATCGGTTTGTCGTCTTCAAGTTTCAGGGCGAGTGGCTGGTCACCTACGCAGACCGGCAGCAGACGGCGTTTGCAACACGGCAGGACGCGGAGCGATCCGCATTCGACGCCGCCGATATTCTCGCTTCCAGCGGCCATGCCGTCTCAGTCCTCATCATCCCGGACGAGGCGGAAGGGACAACCCCAATGCCGGACAAGAGCGAACAAAGGACGAGCTTGAACTGACCTGAAGCGTTCTCACTCCGCCCCGATATCAACTCTGGGGACAGAATGAGCTTCAGGCTCATGTCTTCTCGCCAAGACCAGCCTGCCGCAAGCTTGGGCATTCAGTTGCCACAATTGAATGCCCAATAGCCAAGATACCCTCGATCGTTCATTGGAGAGGATTGTGATCGCAGCCTACGATCTTGACGAAATGGTTGATCTCCTTGCCCTCAATCGCCCCTTCGAGGGCGTGGCTGGCCAGGCCATGGCCGGCAAGGTTGCCACACTGCCTCTTCGGGAAGCGGTAGCCCTGGTTGTCGAGGATTGGGCCGACGACAAGTTCCGGCAACTGAGCGCCGTCATCGTCAGGCATTCAGGACCCGCCATTCGAGGCTTCGAGGAGATTAAGGATCTCTACGTAAAAGCAGAGGCTGCCCCCGCCTCCTAACCGGCTGGGCTCACCTTAAAACGGTGAATTTGGACCTTGACGAAAGGACCCTGTTCGCGTCTATTGCGCCACCTGCGAAGCGGGATCCCGTTCCCGCCTTTTCGCCTGGAGACGTGGCCGAGCGGCTGAAGGCACTCGTTTGCTAAATGAGCATACCCCAAAAGGGTATCGAGGGTTCGAATCCCTCCGTCTCCGCCATTCCCTTCTCAGATCCTGACTTTGTTCTCGCCTAGGCTTCTGCCGAGGGCTAGATGTCATGCCATCAGGAAGGACGGAATGACACGGAGGGTTCAGCCCTTCGCGCTCACGACGCTGGTGGCTGGTGCCGGACAGGCCAGGACGAACTCCGAATGCAGGCGGGTGTGCTCGATTCCGCTCACGACCGTGCAGCCCTTCAATTGCGGATTCGTAGCGATGTATTCGACGGCAGCCTCCTCATGCCTGATTCCGGTTGCCCGCACCGGCACGATCCCGCGACGCTGCTCGCAGAGGGTCTGGGCCACTTCGGACACCCCATAGGCAGCGACCAGGATCGTCGGCTCTCCCGGCCTCTGGAAGACTTGGTATCCGCCGCCGCATCGCGTCTCGACCTTGGCCGCCGGTGTCGCCACGTAGTACGAAAGCGATCCAGGAGCCGTGCCGCGAGCGCAACCTGAGACGAAGACAGCTAGGGCCGCAACAAGAGCCAAGGGCAGGGTCCGGGTAAGCATCGATTCCTCGGAGTGAGAGCAGGTTCAGCCCTCCTAGCAGCAATTGCCGCGCTTGTCTTGAGGGGTAGTCCACTCCCCGGATCTGAGAGCCTGTGTTAATCCGGCGCGGGTGAACCCATGCTAAGAACAGGAATGAGGGCATGATGGACATTCGGCGCATCGGCATAGCCGCGCGGTACAGCGATCTCGTGTTCCTCGGGGATACGGCCTATTTCTCGGGCTATGTTCCCGAGACGACGCTCGGCGGGTCAGTTGCGGAGCAGACGCGGGACATTCTCGGGCAGATCGAGCAATCACTGACCGAGATTGGCAGCGACAAGTCAAAGCTTCTCCAGGCGACGATATGGCTCGCCGATATCGCATTCTACGACGAGATGAATACCGTATGGGATGCCTGGGTCGTTCCGGGACAGGCTCCGGCCCGGGTCTGCGTCGAATCCAGGCTGGCGGATCCCGCCTACAAGCTCGAGATCCATGTTACCGCAGCCATTTGAGGCCACGAAAGCTCAAGCCCGCTCTTCCCTTGAGCTAGCCTTGGCCAGCGCATTCATGCGCTTGCGCTCATAGTGCTTCGCCAGGCGCAGGTGGCGCCAAGTGGCGTAGTTCATGGCGATCAGGAACCCATAGGTGCCGCGCAGAATATGCAGCCGCCCGAAATAGGCTTTCAGGAAGGCGGCTGGAAACTCGAAATAGACCCGCCATGTCGGAATCGAGATGCCTCTCTTCTCAAGATCGACGGCCTGCTGATCGGTATAGCTGTTGAGCTTGGCGAGCTGATCCCCGAGGGACCGCACGGATCGGTGATGGACGAGGCCCTTCAGCTTGCCGGCCTTCGTGCTCGGCTTCAGATCAACCCGGTCATGAACGAGGGAGGAGGAATACCGGCCGGCATCTCGCCGGTAGAGGCGGACCGGTGCGACCCGGTATGCCAGGGGATGCGGAGCCGCCTCCCCCGGGAAGGTCTCGGCAATGCTGATGCCGTAGGCCTGACAGGGGGGCTCCCCATGGGCGAACAAGGTCTGGATCTCGGCCAGAAGTTCCGGCGACACCACTTCATCCGCATCGAGGTTCAGGACCCAGGAGTGCCGGCACTGATCCTCGGCAAAGCGCTTCTGGAGCCCGTAACCCGGCCAGGGATTATGGAGGACACGAGCGCCAAGCTCCTCGGCGAGGGCCTGCGTTCCGTCGGTCGAGCCTGAATCGACGACCACCAGATCATCCGTCAGGCCGCGGATGGCGCGGATGGTCGCGCCGATCCGGTCAGCTTCATTCTTGGCAATGATGAAGACGGAAACAGGAAGCATGGCAACGGGTGCCTAGCGGCCCTGTCGGTTCGTGGCAAGGGCTTTGAATCGCCAGAGAGAATGGGCCAGCCGGATTGTTCAGGGCTGTGTCGCCAATCCCTCAGCCTTGAGGGCGCGCTTCACCATCGGGCGGGCGGAAACCCGTGTCATATAGGCCATGACGGCCGGATGAGCCGAGAGGTCGATCCGGTGAAAGCGGCTCCAGCTGAGCACGGTGAAGCAATAGGCGTCGGCGACGGTGAAATGCTCGCCGGCGAGATAGGAACGCTCCCGCAGGCATTCATCAAGATAGGCGAAGCGACGCTGCAGGTGGCTCACGGCCAGTTGCCGTGCTTTCGGAGGCATTGGCGCCGTCCAGAGCGGATCGAAGCCCTTGTGCAGCTCCGCCCCCGTGAAATCGAGCCATTCCTTGACCCGGTACCGCTCCAGGGATCCGAGCTTCGGCAGGAGATGAGTGGCAGGCACCTGATCCGCCAGATACTCAAGGATCACCGGCACCTCGGCCAGGACATCACCGGAATGAAGAGCGAGCGCCGGAACGTAGCCTTTCGGGTTGATCCTGATGTAATCGCGGCCGGAAGCTGTTGTCTGGGTTTTCAGGTCGACCTTATCATATTCGATATGCAGGCCGGCCTCGCAGGCGATGATCCGCGGGGCGAGAGAACAAGCTCCCGGCGTGTAGTACAGCTTCATCGTGACCCTTCTTCCCGCGCCCCACCGGGAATTTAAATTATAACGTTACACGATGGCTAATTCATACGTTACACAGTGGCACTTTCAAGGCAGCTTAGACTAATTGATATATTATTTCACAGACGATTGGGAAAATAAGTTCAGAGAAGTTCTCCCGCACGCGCATGCTCGGACGCAGCGGCCTTGGAGTGCTTGCGGACGCGGAGCTGCGCCAGCAGGGGGAAATGATCCGATGCGACCCGAGTCAAGGGGGTGCGGACTGGCCCGGCATCGACCACCTCAATCGATTTGGTGACGAAGACGTGGTCGAGGCGCAGCACCGGCGCGCGGGTGTGAAAAGTCGGCTGTGGCTCGCCGAAGGAATTGGAGAGTTGGGCATCCTGCAGCTTGTCGGCGATCATCCGGTAGGAGCGTGAAAGAGGCGGCGCGTTGAAATCGCCTAGGAGCACGGCCGGCTCGGCGCAGTCGGGATGGCCGACCCAGTCCGCCCCGACGAGAGCCGCGGCCTGCGTCCGCCGCTCACCGGAGCGGAGGGAGAGATGGGCGTTGACCACCTGGATTGTCTGCCCGTCGATCTCGACTGCCACCCAAAGCGCGCTGCGCTTCTCGAAGGACGGCCGGGTTGACTGCGTCGGCAGACGTCCGGACTTCACGACGCGCGAGGAATGGCGCGTCAGAACCGCAATGCCGTACTGCTCGCCCAGGATGCGGATCGTAGGCTGGAAATGCAGGTCCATGCCGAGAACCGAGGCCACGGTCGCAGCCTGATCCACCTCCCCTGCCCGCACGCGCCCGACGCGAACCTCCTGGAGTGCCACGATGTCCGGCTGGCAGGATGCGATGACCTCCGCAATCCGAGTCGGGGAAATCTGCCTGTCCGTACCGAGCCAGCGGTGGACGTTGTAGGTGAGAATCCGAAGGGCTTGCCCCGGGTTTTCGGTGTGCTTCAAAGGTTCGGTCCGGCTCAATCGTTCGTTACAGGTAAAGGCACCGCCCTGCTCGGCACAAGCCAAAAGGTCTAATTGCCAAGAGGCTCGGTCGCGCGGCGTATGGGGCAAACGTGTCGGATCAATGACTCTGCTTCGAGCCCGGTTCCAAGGCTTGGCAGCGTCGTGAAACTACTTTTTCCGGCCGCTTGACCTTCCCATCATTGGAAGGACTAAACCTGCTTCCCATATCAGGATCAGGAGATTCCTCATGGCCGCCGGCAAGCTCGTCCAAACTGAGACGCTCGACATCCCCATCCAGGGCATGACCTGCGCCTCCTGCGTGAACCGAGTCGAGAAGGCGATCCGGTCGGTGAAGGGCGTCACGGCCGCCAGCGTCAACCTGGCGACGGAGCGGGCCCATGTGGAATTTGCGCCAGCCGATGCCGATCCTGTTGCCGTTGCCGAGGCGATCCGAGCGACGGGCTACGAGCCCGCCGACAACATTGTCGAGTTGACGATCGACGGCATGACCTGTGCCTCCTGCGTCGGCCGGGTCGAGAAGGCGCTCAGCCGCGTCCCCGGCGTGCTGGAAGCCAGCGTCAACCTCGCCACCGAGCGCGCCTCTGTCCGCTACCTGGGCGGAGCGGACATGGTGGGCCGTCTGATCGGCGCTGTCGCGCAGACCGGCTACGAAGCCGAGGCGTTGGGCCAGGACAACGACCGGGCCGATCGCGAAAGTGCTGCCCGGGAGGCGGAGATCTCCGGCCTGCAGCACTCTCTCACCATCGCGGCCATCCTCACCCTGCCGGTCTTCGTGCTCGAAATGGGCTCACACTTCATTCCGGCCATCCATGACTGGGTAATGGGGACCCTTGGGCATCGCACGAGCTGGTATCTGCAATTCGCGCTCACCACCCTTGTGCTCTTCGGGCCAGGCCTGCGCTTCTTCCGCAAGGGCGTGCCGGCCCTGCTGCGCTGGGCGCCGGACATGAATTCCCTGGTGGTGCTCGGCACCAGCGCGGCCTATGCCTATTCGGTGGTGGCCACCTTCCTGCCTGGCCTCCTGCCTGTCGATATGGCCAACGTCTATTACGAAGCGGCGGCAGTGATCGTGACCCTGATCCTGCTCGGACGCTATCTCGAGGCGAAGGCGAAGGGCCGCACCTCCGAGGCGATCAAGCACCTCATGGGCCTGCAGGCCAAGACCGCCCGCGTGCTGCGCAACGGCCAGCCCCTGGAGATCCCGCTTGATCAGGTGCTCGCGGGAGACGTGGTGCAGGTTCGTCCCGGGGAGAAGATCCCGGTCGACGGTGAGGTCGTGGAAGGCTCGTCCTTCGTCGATGAATCCATGATCACCGGCGAACCGGTGCCGGTGCAGAAAGCCCAAGGCGCCGAGGTGGTCGGCGGAACCATCAACAAGACCGGCAGCTTCACCTTCCGGGCCACCCGGATCGGTGCCGACACGGTGCTGGCCCAGATCATCCGCATGGTCGAGCAGGCGCAAGGTTCGAAGCTGCCGATCCAGGCGCTGGTCGACCAAGTGACGGCCTGGTTCGTGCCGGCCGTCATGGCGGCGGCGGCCCTCACCTTCCTGGTCTGGCTCGTCCTCGGGCCGGAACCGGCGCTCACATTTGCGCTGGTCAATGCGGTCGCCGTGCTGATCATCGCCTGTCCCTGCGCCATGGGGCTGGCCACGCCGACCTCGATCATGGTCGGCACGGGACGGGCGGCGGAGTTCGGCGTGCTCTTCCGCCAGGGCGAGGCCCTGCAGAGCCTGAAGGAGGTCGGCGTCGTCGCCCTCGACAAGACCGGGACCCTCACCCAAGGCTGCCCGGACCTGACCGACTTCGTGACCGCACCCAGCGTCTCGGAGGCCGAGGCGCTGAGGCTGGTCGCTGCCGTGGAAGCTCGCTCCGAACACCCGATCGCCCAGGCCATTGTCGCAGCCGCCGAGAAGCGCGGTTTTGCCCTGCCCTCGACCGACAGCTTCGAGGCCGTGCCCGGCTTCGGCGTCTCGGCCACGGTGGAAGACCGGAAGGTCGATGTGGGCGCGGACCGTTTCATGACGAAGCTCGGGCTCCCCGTCGCGGACTTTGCCGACACGGCAGCCCGCCTTGGTGCCGAGGGCAAGAGCCCACTCTATGCAGCCATCGACGGCAGGCTTGCGGCCATCATCGCTGTGGCCGACCCGATCAAGCCCTCGACCCCTGAGGCCATTGCGACTCTCCATGCTCTCGGCCTGAAGGTCGCGATGATCACCGGCGACAACCGCGGGACGGCCGAGGCCATCGCCCGGCGGATCGGCATCGACGAGGTGGTGGCGGAAGTGCTGCCCGAGGGCAAGGTCGAGGTCGTGAAGCGCCTTCGTGCCACCCATGGCAAGATCGCTTTCGTCGGCGACGGGATCAACGATGCGCCGGCGCTCGCCGAGGCCGATATCGGCATCGCCATCGGCACCGGCACGGACATCGCCATCGAGAGCGCCGACGTGGTGCTCATGTCCGGCGACGTGCGCGGCGTAGTCAACGCCATCGCCCTGTCCAAGGCCACGATCCGCAACATCGGCCAGAACCTGTTCTGGGCCTTCGCCTACAACGTGCTGCTGATCCCGGTTGCCGCGGGCGTGCTGTACCCGGTCTACGGCATTCTGCTTTCCCCGATCTTCGCGGCAGGCGCCATGGCGCTCTCCAGCGTCTTCGTTCTCGGCAATGCCCTGAGGCTGCGCGGCTTCAAGGCTCCCGTCTCATCCGTGCAGGACACCGCCCCTGCCGCTCGAACTGTTGAAGGTGTCGCATGAATATCGGACAGGCAGCCCAGGCCTCCGGCGTCTCCGCCAAGATGATCCGCTACTACGAATCCATCGGGCTGATCCCGAAGACCGTGCGGACGGAAGCGGGATACCGGGTCTATTCGGATCACGACGTGCACACCCTGCGCTTCATCCGCCGATCGCGCGATCTCGGCTTTTCCGTCGAGCAGATCGCCGACCTCGTCTCGCTGTGGCAGGACCGCGAGCGCGCGAGCAAGGACGTGAAAGCTATTGCGCTGGAGCATGTGACCGTGCTCGAGCGCAAGATCCGCGAATTGCAGGAGATGGCATCGACTCTTAAACATCTCGCCACGAACTGCCATGGCGACACACGTCCGCATTGCCCGATCCTGGAGGAGTTGGCGAACGACGAGATCGGACAAGGTCACGTCAAGCCAGATGCAAAGTTCGGCGTGCTGGGCAAGGCCCCGGCGCGATAGATACGATCATTCGGCACCTGAGCCCTCATCCTGAGGAGGGTTGCTCACGCAATCCTCCTCAGGATGAGGCGAGAGTTCTATAGGATCGATGCTCATACCGCCATCTCGACCTCGCGGGCGCGGCCGAGATCGCGCATGAGCTGCTCGTAACGTGGGATACGCTGGATCTGGCGACCGTAATGCCGGCGCAATGCATCCACGAGCCGCCCATTGCGGGACAGAAGCCCGTCGGCGAACTCGATCATGAGTGAATTCGGCCATGCCTGCGGACGGATCTCAGTCAATCTCTCGAAGAGCTTCTCCTCGCCCTCCTCCGGATGCGTCTGGGCCATGAGCGTCAGCATCGCTGCCGTCGAGCGGGAGACGCCCATGTGACAGTGGACGAGCAGATGTCCTTCCGCTCCTTCACCGCTTTTCTCAACAACCTCGTCGCCAAAGCGCAGCACCGCCTCCACATGCCCCGGTTCGGGCAGGATCATCCCAGGAAGCGGATTGATGATGTCATGGAAGCGCAGAATCGTCCTGTGATGAGGATCATAAGCTTCAAAGGCTTCTGGATCCGGGTGGTCCGGATCGAGGATCGAAAGCACATGAGTGACGGATCGCTCGCGCTGGTCGGCTAGTTCCGAGATGCCGCAGATCGTGAGCATCTGGATGGAAGGAGACTGCATCGAAGAACTCGCTCGAAAGCTAAATCGGGACAGAAACTTTATCGCATCTTTTCGGGAGGTTAACTCATAGCCCTCGAATTAGATCATCCTGTTCAAAAGACTGTGTCTTGCAAACCACAGGGGCCTTCTGCCACATTCCCGCCACCGAAGATTCACCTTCTCGACACTCCTGGGACTATGTCTCTTGAGGAGTAGCGCCGCCGCCCGCAAGGACCGGTGGATGAAGCCAATAACCAGAAACTGCAGGTTCCCCCACTGATGTTTGCTGCACTGGCCCCGAGCCGATCCTTGTTGCGCAGAGCCGTTCGCTCTTTTGTCCTGCTGCTTCCCATAGCCCTGGCAGCATGCGTGTCCACCCAGCCTCCTCAGCAGGCCGTGCGCCGCATCGATCCTGCCTATGCGGCGATGTACGGACCCCGCCTTGACGAGCCGCATCCGCTCCCGGCGACCGATATTTCCGAGGTCGATCCTCGCTTCCTGCGCCGCGAGGTTGCCTATTACGGCCGCGAGGAACCCGGCACCATCGTGGTCGACACGCAATCCCGCTATCTCTACCTCGTGCGAGAAGGCGGCCGCGCGATCCGCTACGGCATCGGCGTCGGCAAGGAAGGCCTCGCCTGGAGCGGCCGCGCCCGCGTCGGACGCAAGGCGGCTTGGCCGCGCTGGACACCCACCGCATCGATGATCAAGCGTGAGCCGGAGCGCAACGCCCGCTGGGCCGGCGGCATGGAAGGCGGCCTGAGCAATCCGCTTGGAGCCCGTGCCCTTTATCTCTACGACAACGGCCGCGATACCATGTATCGCATCCACGGCACGACCGAGCCTTGGTCCATCGGCCAATCCGTGTCGAGCGGCTGCATCCGCCTGTTCAACCAGGACATTATCGATCTCCACAGCCGGGTTCCGGTCGGCTCGCCCGTGGTCGTGCTGCAGGGCCAACGCCTCTTCGAGGTCGAGGACGAGACGCGAGTGTCGTCGGCGTACTGACCACACATCCGCTTCCATATCCGGAAGGGCCGGTCATCGCCGGCCCTTTTTCTTTGGTGACCTGTCAGACCTCATGTAAAATCGTCCTGTCTCTGCTGGAGGCATGGTCATGACAGTCGAACGTGCGATCCTTCTGACCGTCGGCGGGCTCATCATTCTCAGCGTCCTGCTCGCCGTTTATGTGAATCTGAATTGGCTTTGGCTCACCGGCATCCTCGGTGCCCATTTGGTCCAGGCATCCTTTACGGGTATGTGCCCTGTGGTGATGATGTTCAAACGCATGGGGCTGCCAAGCAAGCCCGGCTTCACCTGAGTCACCCTCGCCCCCCTGGAGGCTTCCGCCGGCTGTCCTATGACTCTCTGTAGGACATAAGGCACAGGAGCTTTCATGGACGAGTGGTTTCCCTCGGGGCTGAAGCTGATGACGCGCGCCATCGAGATCGGCGGGATCGCCATCATCGTCCTCGGGCTTCTCGGCGCCAGCATCGCCGTCGTCTGGCAGGTCCTGCGGGGCCGCTCAGGATCCGAAGCCTTCACCCTGTACCGCTCGAACCTGGGGCGAGCCATCCTGCTCGGGCTCGAATTTCTGGTGGCGGCGGACATCATCAACACCGTCGCCATCGAGCCGACGCTCCAGAGCCTTCTCATCCTCGGCGGCATCATCCTGATCCGAACCTTTCTGAGCTTCTCCCTGGAAGTCGAGATCGAGGGGCGCTGGCCCTGGGACAGGCACAAGGCCGAGGATGAGCGCTCCTCAAGCCGCGCGGCCTGACAGAGAGAAGGCCTTCAGATCGCCGCGACACGGTGATAATCGGCCACGGGGCATACAGCCCTCCCCGTGATTACGTTAGGGCAATCTCAAGAAGTATTGCCCATAACCGTCTGTGCAATTCTTCAATAAACGCACGGAAGCGCCTGTGAGAGACACGACGTTAGGATGTCAGGGATGCCGGAACGGCGAACCGCTCCCCTTCGACTTCACAATGGCCTTCCATCCGATCATCGATGTCACGCGAGGCGCTGTCTGGGGGTATGAGGCGCTCGTGCGCGGCACCAAGGGCGAGTCTGCGGGAGCCATCCTGAGCCAGGTCGATGAGGAGCGGCAATACAAGTTCGACCAGGCCTGCCGGGTGAAGGCCATCGAACTGGCAGGACGCCTGTTTCCTGTGACAGAGGATACGAAGCTCTCCATCAACTTCATGCCGAATGCGGTCTATGAGCCGGCTGCCTGCATCAGAACGTCTCTCGAAACAGCACGTCGCGTCGGTTTCGACATGAAACGCATCATGTTCGAATTCACCGAGAACGAGCGCATGGCGGACACGAAGCACGTTGCCAGGATCATCGCGGAATACCGGCGCCTCGGCTTCATCACGGCCATCGACGATTTCGGCGCCGGCCATGCAGGCCTGAACCTTCTCGCCAACTTCCAGACGGACCTCATCAAGATCGACATGGAGTTGATCCGCGGGATTGCGGATTCCGCCGCCCGTCAGGCCATTGTTGCCGGCATCCTGGTGATGGCCCGCACCCTCGATATCACGATCATCGCCGAGGGCATCGAAACCGAGGCGGAGCTTGCGACTTTGAAAAGCGCCGGCATCAATCTGTTCCAGGGCTTCCTGTTCGCCCGTCCTGCGGTGGAAAGCCTGCCGGCCGTTTCGTTCGCAGTATGAAGCTCGTCAGCAGCCTTAGCTGTTGACGCTGCGGCAAACAACTATTAGGAACGCTGTCCGGCCGCCAGCCGCCGCCACTCTTCCAGTGTCCGCCGGCTCCATTTCTGCCCTTCTTGCCGCTTCAGCTGCGTGGCTGATGCAGCCTGTCGCTCGCACTCATGCGACTATCATCCGGGCAAATGTTTTTCGGCCTCAGCAACCGCCCTCGTGCGATCCCTAAAGGTCCGTCGCGGCTGCTTCAAACACAGCAGACCCAACATGAAAGACTTCCAATCAGGACTTTTCCTGAACAAGATTCCGTATGTGAAAGTCCGTTCGGGACGAAATCCAATTGTCGTGCTCAACGGCGGGCAGGCCTTCGTCAGACGTCCGACGCCAGCGCGTGCCTTGCGCGACGCCAAGCGCATCGTGCGCCTTCTGCCCGGGGACAGAGCGATCTATATTCTGGGCTACGAGCCCGACCCTCCGGCCGATCACAGCATCGGTGCCATCGTGGCAGACATCGCGCAGATCTTGCGGGAAGAGATAGGCGCTGCTGCCGTCATGGGTATTTCTTTCGGCGGCTTCGTTGCTGCGAAACTTGCCGCGGGGCATCCAGACCTCGTCAAGAAGATAATCCTGCTGGTCAGCGCCCACCGCTTCTCACCAGAGGGACGCCGGAGTATCGACCGTCAGATCGAATGCTCGTGGCAAGGAGACTTTCAAGGATTCCTCGATGAGTTCGGCCTCGTCTTCCGCCGCCCGTGGCTGAACTTGCTGCTGCGACTGCGCTTCCGTCAGGAGCGTATGCGCCTGCACGAGACGATGAACGATCCAGCCACTATCGTCCGTGGGCTTCATGCTGTTGCGGGCGAAGATTTCGGCCGCGATCCCACATGGCTCACCCGCATCCAGGCTCCCACGCTCATCCTCGGGGGCACGAAAGATCCTTTCTTCGATGTGGAAGCAATGACGGAGACCGCAAGCTTGATCCCTTGCTCACAACTGCGGCTGCTCGAACGTGAGACTCACATGCTGCCAGTCGAGCGTCCGCGCACCGTAGCGAAGACAGTAAAAGCGTTTCTTGCGTCGCATCCGGACAGCCGGAACGGTGACCCGCCACAGGCCACCGTTCCCCGATAAGCCTCAGCCGCTCACTCTCACCAAAACGTGCCGTTTCTTGCCGGCTGTCAGCTTGATGATGCCCTCGTTTAGATCGGCTGCCGTGACATGGCTGTCCGCATCCTGCACGAGAGCACCGTTGAGTCTCGCTCCGCTGTTGAGAACCAGACGGCGAGCCTCGCTCCTGGAGGCCGACAGGCCCGCACGGACGAGAAGCTGCGCGACGGTTACGCCCGAGTCGAGCTCGGTCCGTGAGAGACCGACGCTCGGAAGACCGGCAGCGCTCTCGCCCTCCTCGAAGGTGCGGCGTGCGGTTTCTGCAGCCTCTCGTGCCGCGTCCGCTCCATGCGCGAGCTTCGTCGCTTCCATGGCAAGGATGTACTTCGCCTCGTTGATCTCGGCGCCTTTCAGCTGTCCAAGTCGATGCACCTCGTCGAGGGGCAGCTCGGTGAAGAGGCGCAGGAACCGAGCTACATCGTCATCCTCGGTGTTGCGCCAGAACTGCCAGAACTCGTAGGGGCTGAGTTTCTCGGCATTGAGCCACACCGCGCCACTCGCCGTCTTGCCCATCTTGGCGCCAGCGGAGGTGGTCAGCAGCGGTGTCGTGAGCCCGAAGAGCTGGCGCTGGTCAATGCGGCGGGCGAGCTCGATCCCGTTGACGATATTGCCCCATTGGTCCGAGCCGCCCATCTGCAACACGCAAGCATGATGGCGCGACAGCTCCAGGAAATCGAAGGCTTGGAGCACCATGTAGTTGAACTCCAGCAGCGTGAGCGGTTGCTCGCGCTCAAGCCGCTGGCGCACGCTGTCGAAGCTCAGCATTCGGTTGATAGTGAAATGCGTGCCAAAGTCGCGCAGGAACGGTAGGTAGCGCAACGGGTCGAGCCAGTCGGCATTGTCCACCATCACTGCATCCGTCGGCCCGTCGCCGAAGGTAAGGTAGCGGGAAAACACCTGCCTCAAACCCGCGGCGTTCCTGGCGATCTGCTCGTCGTCGAGCCGCGGCCTGCTCGCATCGCGAAAGCTCGGATCGCCGATCTGCGAGGTACCGCCGCCGATAAGCACGACTGGCTTATGGCCGCACTTCTGCAGCCAGCGCAGGGTCATGATCTGCACGAGGCTGCCGACATGAAGGCTGTCCGCCGTGGCATCGAAGCCAATGTAGGCCGCAACCGGCCCGGCCGAGAGGCGCTCATTGAGGGCTGTCAGATCAGTGCATTGGTGGATGAAGCCGCGCTCGGTGAGCGTCTTTAGGAATTCGGATTTCGGGGTGCTCATGTCTGTCTCTCAGGGTTTAGCGGGAGCCGCTACCCGGAGACCTGATCACCAAATGAAGATGCCGCCGGAGAGCGGCGGCATCGAACGTCTGGTCGCAACCGAACGGAGCCGCCCTATGGGGACGGCGTATAATAGTTCGTGAAAGTGGTGCGACCGGTGATCATGGGCGCATTCTTAAGAGCAGGAGGCCGGATCGTCAACCGGCTTCAGAAATATGCTTTCAGATTCCGGCGAATGCGCTCTAGCACAGGCACATTCGGATCCGGCAGGGCGAAGGTCTGGCCGGTGATGCGCTCGAAGGCATCGATATAGACCCGCGAGGTCTCGAGCACCACATCCTGCGGAATCTCCGGGACATCGTCCTTGTAGGGATCGCAGCGTGCCACCACCCAATTCCGGACGAAATCCTTGTCGAAGCTCTCGGGGCGGTCACCCATCTCGAAACGCTGCTGGTAGCTTTCCAAGAACCAGTAACGGCTCGAGTCCGGCGTGTGGATCTCGTCAGCGATCATGATGGCGCCGTTCTCGTCGATGCCGAACTCGTATTTCGTGTCGACGAGGATAAGGCCGCGTTCGCGGGCCATCTCCCGGCCTTTCGCAAAGAGCGCAAGGGCATAGTCGGAGACGATCTGCCACTGCTCCTCGCTCAGAAGCCCCTGTCCAACGATCTCGGCGGGGGTCAGCGGCTCGTCATGGCCGCCATGGAAGGCCTTGCTCGTCGGCGTGATGACGGTCTGCGGCAGCTTCTCGTTGTCACGCATGCCATCCGGCAGACGGATGCCATACATCTCGCGCTCGCCCTTCTTGTAGAGGGAGAGAATCGACGTGCCCGTGGTGCCGGCAAGATAATCGCGCACCACGATCTCGACGGGCAGGATGGTGAGGTTGCGGCCCACCAGCACATTCGGGTCCGGATACTCGATCACGTGGTTGGGGCAGATATCCGCCGTCTTCTCGAACCAGAACTTCGCCGTCTGAGTCAACACTTGGCCTTTGAGCGGAATGGCCGCGAGATTGCGGTCGAAGGCGCTCAATCGGTCGGACGCGATGATGATCCGCCGCCCGTCCGGCAGGTCATAATTATCGCGCACCTTGCCGCGGTAATGGTTCGGCAGCTCCGGGATGGTGGCGTCCTCAAGGACGTAACCGGCATAGGCTCCAAGGGCTGCTTTATCGACCATGCTGACCTGCCAAGGATTTCCGCGCCGCACCGGAACGGCGGCTC
The DNA here is from genome assembly GCF_016734765.1 of Microvirga soli. GTDB lineage: Bacteria > Pseudomonadota > Alphaproteobacteria > Rhizobiales > Beijerinckiaceae > Microvirga > Microvirga soli. The sequence continues at coordinate 84,950 of NZ_JAERQE010000005.1, forward strand.
CCCCGCCTTCTAAACCGAAATCCAGGGCATGCTAGGTCAAAAATCGGCCGAACCGGCTCTTTCCACGCGGGAGGCCGGCGAACACCGGAAACAACACCCCTCCGTCATCACCGGCCACGTACCGGTGATCCCGCTTCGGCAAGGCGGTACTCAAGCCTTACTGCGTCGCGCGAGCATCCCTCCGGTAGGTTGCATTGAGGCCGGACAAGGTCACGGTGGTCTCGTACCCTTGAGCATCGATAATGGTCCACGCTCTCAGCGCATTGGCCCGGCTGTCGAAGCGCAGGGTGATCTTGGACGTACCGCCGAGGGTGGCGCTGTCGTCGAAGCGGACGGTCACGATGCCGTCGCGGCCCACCTGCACGTCTCGGACCTTGGTGTCCCGCGACAGGTCGATATTGTCCTGCACGAGGAACTTCAGGGGCGTCTGGGCGACGGGATAGACGTCGTTGGTGCCGAGCTTCTTGTCGCGGATCGCCACGTTGCGCCCGTCGGAGACCACTTCGAGGGTGCTCGGCGGCGCATAGGCGAAGTGGAACTGGCCCGGACGGCGCATGGAGAGATTGCCCTCGGCCTGCTGGCCGTTGGGGTTCTTCTGCACGAAATAGGCCGACAGCTGGTCGATGCTGTTGAAATAGGCATTCACCCGGTCGAGGGCCTCCTCCGGGGATTTCGGTCCGGGCGGTGAGGTCGGCGTCGGAGCCGATGCTGGTGCGGCTACGGCCGTCGCAGCGGGGACGGCCTGAACCGGGGTCGAGCGCGCGGGCTTCGGCGGCTCGGCAACCTTGGCCGGTGGCGGCGCCTCAACGGGCTTTGGCGGCTCCGCTGTTTGGACGGGCGGCGGAGGCGCCGGCTTCTGAGGCTCAGGCGCAGGCGATTGCGTGTTCGGCTTCTCGGTGACGGCAGGAGCCTGAGGCTTCGGCGCCGGCTTTGAGGCTGTTTGGGGCGCAGGCTGCGCCTTCGGCTGGGCTGCCTTTTGCGGCGCTGGGGACTGCGGCTTCGGAGCGGCCGCCCTGGGCTGAGCCTGTGGGCGCGCGGCTGCCGGTGCCGCCGGCTCGGCCTGCGGCGCAGCCTGAGGGGCGCTCGCTGGAGGGGCGGGCTTCTTGAAGACGCCGTCCAGGAAACGGGTCAGCGGATCGGAGGGCTGCTGGGCGGCAGCTGGAGACACGCACGCCAAAGCGAGAACAAGACCGAGAAGGCAACGCGAGGACGAATGGAGCATGACGCCACTGCTAACCTGAAAAAACACCAAGGCCGGTGCGCAAAAGCACGGCCGGACAAGGGTTTATGGCCGGGATAAGAGGCTGAATGAAGGCAGCAGCCCTGACGGGGAAAGCGATTCGTGTCCAGGGCGCGTCACGCGGCATCCGCCAGCTCATCGTCATCCACGGCCTGACGAACGGGCGCCGGACGCGGCTTCGGATTGCGCGGACGGGAGGGCTGCCGCTTCTTGGCCTTCGCCGGCTTCGACGGGTTGCCGGCGCCCTTCCACCAGGCCTGCCAGCTCCAGGCACCGGGTCCCGTGAGGGTGTAGAACAGAAGCCCCGCGAGAACTCCGAGATGGGACAGGAACACGGCCTGTTCGGCCTGACGCGTCAGGCCGCCGTAATCCCAGAAGCGGTGCAGGGTCCCGGTCGTGACCACGAGGGCGGCGATCAGGACGGACGCGCTCAGGCGAGGTGCCAACCCTAGAACCAGCGCCAGAGGCCCAAAGACCTCTGCCATGACCACGACGGTTGCCACCACATCCCCATAGGGCATGCCCTTCATGGTCAGGGTCGCGGCAAAGCCGGAGATGTTGGCGGCGCGTCCAAAAGCTTCGGGCAGGAAGCAGCCCGCCAGCAGAAGGCGGTTCAGCAGCAGAACTCCGTTGATTCCCGCACCCCTGTCCATGCCCCTGCCCTTTCGCGTCTGCCGGCCGGGAATCGGCCAGTGTCAGGACAGCATTTGACGGAAAGGTTCTTAACCTGTTCTTAGCGGCGGGGCGGGTTTCGCGGGTCCTCTACAGCTTGAGATTTCTTTCCCGCAGCATGCTCTCCCAGCGCAGGGAGTGGTCCACGATGCTGGCGAGGTCGTCATGGCGCGGCTCCCATCCCAGCCGTGAGCGGATACGGGCTGAATCCGCCACGATGGTCACAGGATCGCCGGCACGGCGGGGCGCAAAGCGCGCTTCGACAGGCTTTCCAGAAACCTTGCGGACCGTCTCGATGACCTCGGACACGGAATAGCCGTGCCCGTAGCCGCAATTCACCACGAGGCTCTCGCCTCCCTGGTCGAGGTGGTTCAGGGCAAGCATGTGAGCCGCGATGAGATCGGTCACGTGGATGTAGTCACGGATGCAGGTGCCGTCCGGTGTCGGGTAGTCGGAGCCGAAGACCTCCATGTGGGAGCGCATGCCCAACGCTGTCTGGATCGCCACCTTGATGAGGTGCGTGGCACTGGCCGTGGACTGGCCATGGCGCATGGCGGGATCCGATCCGGCCACGTTGAAGTAGCGCAGGATCACGTAGTGCATGTCGTGGGCCGTCGCGACATCGCGCAGCATCACCTCGGTCAGCTGCTTGGAGCTGCCGTAAGGAGAGAGAGGTGCCAAGGGCGCATCCTCGCCGAGCGGCTTGTCGGAGGCATTGCCGTAGACGGCCGCAGTCGACGAGAAGACGAACTTCTTGACCCCGGCCGCCACGGCGGCCGCCATAAGGGAGCGGCTCTTGACGGTGTTGTTGAGATAATAGCCGAGCGGGTCGGTGACGGATTCGGGCACGACCAGCTTGGCGGCAAAATGGGCAATCGCATCGATCTGGTGGGTCTGCAGCGTGCGCAGCACCAGCTCGAAATCACCGATATCGCCTACGACGAGCGGCACATTCTCCGGCACCGACCACCGGAAGCCGGTCGACAGGTTGTCGAACACGATGGGCTTGTGGCCGGCATCGAGCAGGGCCAGAACCATATGGCCGCCGATATATCCAGCCCCGCCGGTGACGAGAACGTTCATAAGATCTCCTGGAGATGCGCACTCAACATTTTGTCATGGTGGCTCTATTGCAGCTGGATTTCCAGATCAAGTTGATGGGGCTAAGCGTTAGACTAGCCTGTCAGACATGGACGGATGCAGAATGGACGATCGCAAGGAATATTGGTGGGTCAGCCACGAGGCCGTGATCCAGCCGGCCGAGGTGGGCTTCGTGGGCGGCATTCCGGTGAGCTTCCGGTTCATCGGGATGGCCGGCAGCATTCCGGCCGCATCCGCCGAACTGATCGAGCGCCTGCCTGCTCCTCCCGTGCCGGTGATGAACACCCATGCCACGCCGTCCCCGCAGCCGCAGGCTCAGCCGCAGCGACGCGGCTCGTGGCTCTGGTTCATCGGGGTCCTTCTCCTGATCCTTGTCGCCCAATGCTCAGGGCCACTTTTCGATATGCTCAAGTGAAGCGGAGCCTATGCTCAAGCCTGATCGTTGTTCCAAACCCTTCTGGTAGGGCCTCAACCCATTCGGGTTAGATGGATACTTCAACAGCATTAGACTTCAATGCGGCAGCGGACGCATTAACCCGGAATTGCACCGACAATACAAAATTGCTCCATTTCGAATTTGAGAATTTGCCTATCTAATCTTGAGCAATCCGGCAGTTACTGCAGAGGAACAGTTCTATGCTCATGACTTCAAACGAGGCAGGACCGGCTCCGCCCTGAAGCTCGAAGGGGACCCTGCCCACACGGCAGCGGTACTTCCTCAGGCTGACGCTTAGGCGGCTCTGAACGCCGCATCGGTAACAGCAAAACATGACGAATGACAGTCATCGCGGGCGCTGGATGAGTTCCAGCGACGATGACACTCGCAACCTGCTTGGACCGTTCTTTCTCGAAACGACAAGGATACTCTTATGGCCGAATTTTTAGATAAGCCTTCAGCGACTGCGGCGGAGAATGTTGCTCGAATTCAAGCTGCTATCGAGAAAGCTCATCAGGAGTACATGGACAATCCCGATCCTAACAAGGTTCCGGTAAAGGTAACACTCGGTGTAGGTGAATGGCTCGTTACAGCCGATAAGAACGTCCCTTCGAAAGGCGCAATCGAGCTTCCGTCAGGCGTCGAGTTGACCGGATCCGGCGACCGCGAAACGGTGATCAAGCTCGAAAACGACTTCAATGCCCGTATCAACGGCATCGTGCGCACGAAGCTTGAGACCGTGGACAATGTCATTGTCTCCAACCTCGTGATCGACGGCAACCGTGAGAACAACGATGGCCATCAGGCCGGCTTCATCTGCGGCATCAAGGAGGACGGCACTGGGCGCACCCAATCGAACATCACCATCGACAATGTCGAGGTGATGAATTGCACGGCCTACGGGATCAATCCCCATGAAGTCACGACCAACATGGTCGTGAAGAACTCCGAAGCGCACCACAACGGCCTTGATGGCTTCGTCGCGGATGCGGTTATAGGTGGCTCCTACTCGAACAACCTGTCGTACAGCAATGACCGGCACGGCTTCAATATTCAGAACGAGACGAAGGACCTCGTACTCGCAAACAACGTAGCCCACGACAACGGCTTCGGCATCAATCCAGAGACCGGCTTGGTCTATGGCGGCGCAGGAATCACCATTCAGCGCGGCAATATCCCTCCGGCAGGTTCAGCGACTATCCCATGGGTTACCGACATTCAGATCATCGGTGGCAAATATTATGGGAACAACAAGGAAGGTATCCTCGTCAAGCTTGCCGACAGCGTCACGATCGATGGCGTGGACGTTTATGGCAACCTGCGTCAGGGCGTGAGGATCGAGGGTTCGACCAACACGGTCCTGAAAAACAGCGAAATTTATAACAACTCGCAGGAACTCGCCAACGAGTACGACGAAGTCAATATCCGTCTGCGCAACGATTATGAGGATGGGAATGCGCAGAAGCTCCCGAAGACCTATTACTCGACCGGCACTCAGATCATAGACAACGATATTTACTCCAACGGCGCGATCAAGGCTCGCTGGGGCATTCGGGAAGAGCCCACGAATGACGATGGCGGTCCGACCGGAACAGAAGCCACCGGCAACACTATCTCAGGCATGGCTTCCGGATCCATCTCGATCCCCGGGCAGGTCAATCCCGTGACCGGAACCATCGGGGATGACACGCTGACCGGTACAGCCGGCGCAGATGAGATGAAAGGCTTTGGCGGCGACGACATTTACATCGTCAATCACAGCGGCGATGTGGCGGTCGAAGCTGCCGGTGAGGGCAACGACACCATTTATGCCTCCATCAGTCACACACTCAAAGCGAATATCGAGAACCTCGTACTCACCGGCGTAGGCGCCATCAATGGTGACGGCAACACACTCGACAATATTCTCGTCGGCAACTCGGCATCGAACAGGCTGAAGGGTGATGTCGGGAACGATACGCTCGATGGCGGCGCAGGCATCGATACGTTGGATGGAGGCGACGGAAACGATATCTACTATGTCGATTCTTCAGCCGACATCATTATCGAGAAGGACCATCTCGGCGCGGGCGGAATCGACTCCGTGTTCAGCACGGCGAGCTATAGCCTTTCGGTAGAGGTCGAAAACCTGACACTGTTAGGCTCAACTCACATCAACGCCACAGGCAACACGCAGAACAACATCCTAACCGGCAACTCAGGAAACAACATTATCGACGGCGACAAGGGCAGCGATGTCATGACCGGCGGCCTGGGTGACGACACCTACTACGTCGATCATACCGGCGATGTGGTGGTCGAGAAGCCCGGAGAGGGCATTGACCGCGTCAACAGCCACATCTCGTACACTCTGCGTGACAATCTCGAGCACCTCACGCTCCTGGAACCCACCATCGCCGGAATTGGACCGGCCGTCGTCGGGACAGGTAACGATCTCAATAATGAGATCATCGGCAACAGCCTGGCTAACAAGCTGAATGGTGCCGGCGGTGACGATACGATGCGAGGCGGTGCCGGCAACGATACCCTGGACGGCGGCGTAGGAAACGACACGGCCGTGTTCTCCGGCAATTACGCGAGCTACACGATCGCAGGGCTCCTCGCGAACCGAACCGTCGCCGGCACGACGGAAGGCACGGACACCCTACTCAATATCGAGGTCCTGAAGTTTGCAGATGGCATGCTCGTTGGTGACACATGGGTCCCGAACCCGGTTGCTCCGCCTCCTTCCCCTGCGCCGGTTACTCCGCCTCCGCCGCCTCCTCCGGTCGCAACCGGCAATGATGTCGTCCCCCGCGACGGTACGGCCTTCCGTAATACCCTCACCGGCAAGGACAACATCGACGACGTGATGAGAGGCCTGGGCGGCGACGACACGATCAGGGGCCGTGGCGGCAACGACAGCCTCAGTGGCGGAGCCGATAACGACAGGGTCTACGGCGACGGCGGCGACGATAAGGTCAGCGGCGACGGTGGCAATGACCGCGTCTACGGCGGCTCCGGCAACGACCGGGCTTATGGCGGCTCCGGCAACGACAAGGTCTACGGCAACGCCGGACATGACCGGGTCTATGGCGGTTCCGGGCACGACACCGTCGATGGCGGGTCGGGCAACGACTGGGTCTACGGCGACAGCGGCAACGACAGGGTCTATGGCGGCACTGGCGATGACGTGGTCAATGGCGGGGCCGGCAACGATCGGCTCTATGGCGGCGCCGGCAACGATGCTTTCATGTTCAACACGCGGCTCGGAACCGCCTCGACGGACCGCAAGGTGAACTTCGACACGGTTGTCGACTTCAACGTCAAGTACGACAGCTTCCTGCTCGACAACTCTGTCTTCAAGAAGCTCGGTAGCGGTACGCTCTCCAACCCGACGGAGTTGGACAAGGAGTTCTTCGTCGTCGGAAGCAAGGCCAAGGAGCGGGACGACCACCTGATCTACAACAAGAAGACAGGCGTTCTTTCTTACGATGCGGACGGCTCCGGATCGAAGGAAGCGGTGGAGTTCGCTCAACTAAGCAAGAACCTCAAACTGACCCACAAGGACTTCTTCGTCATTTGATGACGTCCCACAGGAGAGCCCCGGGCCGAAAGGTCCGGGGCTTTTGCTTTCGGTTCTGACCGCCCACGCTGGCTCTCCTCGACCAAGCCACTGGATCTCGGTGGAGTGATCGGAAGGGTAGGTGACAATCCACATCGTCATCTATAAATACGAGGCAGTTTCACGTCAAATAGAAACAAATAATATATTTCACATTTGAAAGACGATAATATGGCGGCCCATGGAGCCTTGGACCTGATCGGCCGGACACCCCTGGTTGAGGTCACGAGCCTTGATACCGGTCTTTGCAAGCTCTTCCTCAAGCTTGAGAGCGCCAATCCAAGCGGCTCCATCAAGGACCGGCCGGCGCGAGCCATGATCGAAGCCGCCGAAGCCGATGGCCGCCTGAAGCCCGGCGGCACCATCATCGAGGCCACGGCCGGCAACACCGGCGTCGGCCTCGCCCTGGTCGGTGCTAGCAAGGGCTACCGGACGCTCCTGGTGGTGCCGGACAAGATGTCCCGGGAGAAGGTGCTGCACGCCAAGGCGCTCGGTGCCGAGGTGGTGATCACCCGCTCGGACGTGGGCAAAGGCCACCCGGACTACTATCAGGATCTCGCCCAGACGATTACCGGCCGGACCCCGGGCGCCGTCTACATCAACCAGTTCGAGAACCCGGCCAATCCGGCGGCCCACGAGGCGAGCACCGGCCCCGAGATCCTCGAGGGGATGGACGGCGATGTGGATGCCGTCGTGGTCGGCGTCGGCTCGGGTGGAACGCTCACCGGCGTCGGGCGCTACCTGAAAAAAACATCGCCGAAGACCGCCATGGTGCTGGCCGACCCCGCTGGCTCGATCCTCGCGCCGCTGGTCGAGACAGGTCAGATGACCGAGGCCGGCTCGTGGGCTGTGGAAGGAATCGGCGAGGATTTCGTGCCGACGAACTGCGACCTTTCCCTGGTCAGGAAGGCCTATTCCATCACCGACAAGGAAAGCTTCTCGGCCGCCCGCGAACTGTTGCGCAAGGAGGGGATCCTGGCGGGCTCCTCTTCCGGCACGCTCTTGGCTGCGGCGCTCCGGTATTGCCGCGAGCAGACGGAGCCGAAGCGTGTCGTCACCCTCGTCTGCGACACGGGCGCCAAGTATCTGTCGAAGGTGTTCAACGATGCCTTCATCGCCCAGGAAGGCTGGCTCGACCGCAAGGTGACCGGCACGTCGCGCGACGTGGTGATCAACCCGTTTGGCGAAGGCGCCACCATCTTCGTCTCTCCTGGCGAGACCCTGCGCTCCGCCTTCGCGCGCATGCGTTCCTCCGACGTATCGCAGTTGCCTGTGATCGATGAGGGCCGCGTGGTCGGGCTGGTCGACGAGGGCGATATCCTCGACGCACTGGTGGCCAACGAAGGTGCGCCGCAGAATGTCTTCAACAAGCCGGTGGGGGACGTGATGGTGACGCGCCTGCAGACCATCTCGGCCGATGCTCCGGTCAGGGAGCTCCTGCCCCTCTTCGCCGCCGGCCTCGTGCCGGTGATCATGGAGGGCGATGCCTTCGTGGGCCTCGCCACCCGCATCGACCTCATCAACTACTTCCGGATCCAGGCCCAATGACCGCCCGCAACCAGCTCGATTTCGCCACCCGCTGCATCCATGCGGGCCAGTCGCCGGATCCTACAACCGGCGCGGTGATGATGCCGATCTACGCCACCTCCACCTTCGCGCAGGAGAGCCCTGGCGTTCACAAGGGCTTCGAATACGCCCGCTCACAGAATCCGACCCGCATGGCCTTCGAGCGCTGCATCGCGGATCTCGAAGGAGGCTCGGCAGCCTTCGCCTTCTCCTCGGGGCTTGCCGCGAGCGCGACCGTGCTCGACATGCTGGAGCACGGCTCGCATATCGTTGCTTCGGACGATCTCTATGGCGGCACGCGCCGCCTCTTCGAGCGGGTGCGCCGGAAGTCGGCCGGGCTCGACATCACGTATGTCGATCTTGGCGATGCCGATGCGGTGAAGGCGGCCCTGCGCCCCAACACCAAGCTGGTCTGGGTCGAGACGCCCACGAACCCGCTCCTGAAGCTCGCCGACCTCGAAGCCATTGCGGCCGCCACGCGCGGGCACGGCACCTGGCTTGTTGCCGACAACACCTTCGCCAGCCCTTGGGTCCAGCGTCCGCTCGAGTTCGGCTTCGACATCGTGGTGCATTCCACCACCAAGTACCTCAACGGCCATTCCGACATGGTCGGCGGCGTGGTGATCGTCGGCCAGAACCAGGAGATCCGCGAGAAGATCGCGTTCCTGCAGAATGCCGTCGGTTCGGTCTCCGGCCCCTTCGACAGCTTCCTGGCCCTGCGCGGCCTCAAGACCCTGTCGCTGCGCATGGAGCGGCACTGCACCTCGGCGCTCAAGATCGCGCAGTTTCTGGAAGCTCACTCAGGTGTCGACGGCGTGATCTATCCGGGCCTCGCATCGCATCCGCAGCATGAGCTGGCCAAGCGCCAGATGCGCGGCTTCGGCGGCATCATCACCGCCCGCATCAAGGGTGGGCTCGACGGCGCGACGCGCTTTCTGGAGCGTTGCCAGCTCTTCACGCTCGCCGAGAGCCTCGGCGGCGTGGAAAGCCTCATCGAGCACCCGGCGATCATGACCCATGCGTCTGTGCCGGCGGAGGTGCGGGCTGAACTCGGCATCGACGACGGGCTCGTGCGCCTGTCGGTCGGCATCGAGGATGCTGACGACCTGATCGAGGATCTGCGCTCCGCGCTCTCATAGAATTCGAGCCTGTTCTCTATGACCTCCCCGGCTTACATCCGTGAGAGTCAGGACGTGTTTCCCTTGTCAAAAAGCCAGCATCTTGGGGCCCGCAGCTTTGTGCTGCGAGCCTTGCGGGTGAGATCGAGGGTGGCGCGAATGGCAGCCCGGCTCGATGATGGATGGTGAAAGGGAAGAGCCGAACTGTCTCTTCGCGCACGGCTTCTTTAGGCGTTCAGGTGAGGCCGGCCCGGTGACCGTTCCAGGCGGGGTCCGTCTGCTCGACGGGGGCCTTGAACCGATTCCGACCACCGACCCGCAACCTGGGCCTCCTGTCGGTGAAGCTTGCGAGGCCGCACCACAGGACCGTGCCTGCTCCCACACTGCGACGCCTCGCGAGCGCGCCCCTCGTCAGGAGCAGATCTAAGCAACCTTGTAGCCGAGGGTAGGATCAAAGTCAAGAACAAAAGAAGAACATCAGCCCTGACATTGTCACGCCACCGGCGAAAACCGTCCGGCGAGTTGATGCCGGTCACCGGGATAGGTGATGCGCGCCTCGGTTACGAATGCGCCCGCCTGCCATGTGCGCCGTTCCAGCATGAGGCAGGCTGCGCCCGTTTGGATCTGCAGTTTTTTCGCCATGGCACCGTCTGCATTGACGGCACGGACGATATGCTCCGCATCCGTCCACGGTACGCGCCGCAGCAGCCACGTGCCTGGCGGATCATCCTTGAATGTTTCCTTGTCGGCTTCGGGCACGGTGGCGAGGTTGATCAGGCGCTGCTCGAGCGCCTGAGGCACGTCGTCCATCACGTGAAGGGTCAAGAGGCAAAGCATCTCCGTGCCCGGCGGCAGGCCAGTGCGCAGCGCGGCAGCGGCGTCGATGGGCTCGATGGAGCGGCTCAGGATCTTGAAGCGATACTCAACCCCGGCGCGCGCCGCGTCGAGGGCGAAATCCTGGATCTGGAGCACCGCCTGCTGATTGCTCGGCTCCGCCACAACGGTGCCTGCGCGGCGCCGCCGGGTAATGAGGCCGTTGGCGGCAAGCGTCGAAAGCACCTTGTTCACCGTCATGCGCGAGCAGCCGTATTGGCCCATCAATTCGTGTTCGAAGGGGATGCGATGCCCCGGCGCCCATTCGCCGGACATGATCCTGGCCTCGATATCGTCGCGAATGCGCTGATGCAGATGTTTCATACTGCTTTCTCTCAGGCCAGGATGCGGGCCAAAGCCTTCGCGTAGCGAGCGCGGATCGCGTCGCGATCCACATGCAGGCCGCCACTTACCACAGGCTTGCCCGCGACGAACACCGTATCGATGGCGGCCTTGCCGGCCACGAACACGTATGCATCGAGCCAACGGTCACCCGAGACGGCGGCGAGATCGGGATGATCGGCATCGAGTACGACGAGGTCGGCACGATGCCCCTCTGCAATGGCACCGATCGGTCGGCCTAGCGCCTGAGCTCCGCCTGCCAGTGCTTTCTCATAGAGGCTGCGCCCTGTCGATTGCCCTTCGCGTTCGGCCAGCACGTTGCGCGCACGATGCTTGAGGCGCTGGCTGTACTCGAACTGCTTGAGTTCCCCTGGGGCCGTAATTTCGATGTTGGAATCCGACCCGACGCCGAAGCGTCCGCTGCTCGCCAGATAGTCCACGCCCTCGAAAATGCCGTCCCCGAGATTGGCCTCCGTGATCGGGCACAGGCCGGCCACCGCGCCGCTCGCAGCGATACCCTTGATCTCCTGCGCATCGAGATGCGTGGCGTGAATCAGGCACCAGCGGCGGTCGACGGGGGCATGATCGAGCAGCCACGCGACCGGGCGCTGCCCTGACCATGCGAGGCAATCTTCAACTTCCTTCACCTGCTCGGCGATGTGGATATGGACCGGCCCCTCGCCTGCCATCGCGACGATCTCGTTCAGGCTCTCGGGTGTTGCGGCTCGCAGGCTGTGCGGCGCGATGCCCACAACCGCATCGTCGAGTCCGGCGACGGCTTTGCGAGCGCCTTCGAGCAATCGGGCATAGCTCTCCACATTGTTGATGAAGCGGCGCTGCCCCTCTGCCGGTGCGGCGCCGCCGAAGCCGCCCTGCGCATAGAACACGGGCAGAAGAGTCAGCCCCATGCCTGTCTCTTGCGCGGCCGCGGCGATCCGCCCGGAGAGTTCCGCGATGTCGCCATAGGGACGGCCTTCGGCATCGTGGTGCAGGTAATGGAACTCGGCGAGAGCCGTGAACCCGCCCTCCAGCATTTCCATCATGGCGAAGGCTGCAATCGCCTCCACATCGTCCGGCGTGAGCTTGCCAAGGAAGCGGTACATCACCTGCCGCCACGTCCAGAAGCTGTCGCCTTCAGGCCCACGGGTTTCGGCCAGTCCCGCCATGCCGCGCTGGAAGGTGTGGCTGTGCAGGTTGGGGAGCCCGGGAAGCGTAACGCCAGCCACAGGCTCGCGGCCCTCGGCGGAAGCCTCGGGGTGTAGGGCGGCGATCGTGCCTCCCTCGATATCCAGACCGACATTCCGAGCCCAGCCGCCGGGCAGGAGAGCGTGATCGAGAATGAGCCTGCGCATCGCTGACACCCTTGCTGCGGAACGGCCTGACCTTGGCAGCCGCCAAAAAGCCATGCCGCCACCCGACCATCAGAGCCGATCGAATACGTCTAGACAATATCGATTGTTTGCTTTTATGTATAGACATAATTGCAAACGAACCGGAGCAGGAACATGCGCTTCGACCGGGTCTGGCACAACGCTCGCCTTGCTACGCTTAAGGGCGATGGTCTCGGGATCATCGAGAACGGCGCCGTCGCGTCCAAGGACGGCCGCATTGCCTTTGCCGGACCTGTACAGGACATGCCCTCGGGCTGTGATGCCGCCGAGAGAATCGACTGCGAGGGCCGCTGGATCACTCCAGGCCTCGTCGATTGCCACACCCATCTGGTTTATGGCGGCGACCGCGCCCATGAGTTCGAGCTGCGCCTCAAAGGGGCGAGCTACGAAGAGATCGCCCGCGCCGGTGGTGGCATCGTCTCCACGGTGAAAGCCACGCGTGCAGCAAGCGAGGACGACCTCATTGCAAGCGCCCTGCCCCGGCTCGACCACCTGATTGCCGAGGGCTGCACCACCATCGAGATCAAGTCAGGCTATGGGCTCGACCTGGAGACGGAGGCGCGTTCCTTGCGCGCCGCACGCCGCTTAGGTGTCGAACGCCCCGTCTCCGTCACCACCACCTTCCTCGGCGCCCATGCCCTGCCGCCGGAAGCCAACGGCGACAAGGATGCCTATATCGAGAAGGTCAGCCGCGAGATGCTGCCGGCTCTGGCCCGCGAGGGATTGGCCGATGCGGTGGATGCCTTCTGCGAGGGCATCGCGTTTTCGCTCGAGCAGACCGCGCGGGTGTTCGAGGCTGCCAAGGCGCTGGGCTTGAAGGTCAAGCTTCACGCCGACCAGCTGTCCAATCTCCATGGAGCAAAACTCGCGGCTGATCATGGCGCCATCTCGGCCGATCATCTCGAATACACCGACGAGGAAGGCGCTGCCGCCATGGCGAAGGCCGGCACGGTGGCCGTGCTGCTGCCAGGCGCCTTCTACATGCTGCGCGAGACGAAGCTGCCGCCTATTGCAGCCTTCCGCGACGCCGGCACCCGCATGGCACTCGCGACAGACTGCAATCCCGGCACGTCGCCGCTGACCTCGCTGCTGCTCACCATGAATATGGGCGCGACCCTGTTCCGCATGAATGTCGAGGAATGCATCGCCGGCGTGACGCGCGAAGCAGCCCGCGCACTCGGAAAGCTCGATGAGATCGGCACGCTGGAAGCCGGCAAGAGCTGCGATCTCGCCATCTGGAACATCGAACGACCGGCCGAACTCGTCTACCGCATCGGCTTCAACCCGCTTCACGCCCGTGTCTGGAGGGGACAGTGACACAGACCATCATGCTTCATCCCGGCTCGGTTTCTCTGACTGACTGGCGCAGCGTCTATTTCGGCGCCGACATTGCACTGGATCAGGATTGCCGCAGGGCCATCGAGGCGAGCGCCAAGACCATCGAGACCATCGTGGCGAAGGGTGATCCGGTCTATGGCATCAACACCGGCTTCGGAAAGCTCGCGAGCGTGCGCATCGGCACCGCCGATCTCGCGACGCTCCAGCGCAACATCGTGCTCTCTCACGCTGCCGGTGTGGGCGAGCCTCTGCCAGCCGCGGTGGTGCGCCTCGTCATGGCCCTCAAGCTGGCAAGCCTCGCGCAGGGCGCGTCAGGCGTGCGCTGGTCCACCATCGAGCATCTGACCGCCTGCCTGAAGGCGAACCTCATCCCCGTCATTCCGGGCCAGGGCTCGGTTGGCGCCTCGGGCGATCTTGCCCCGCTGGCCCATATGACGGCAGCCCTCATGGGCGTCGGCGAATTCTTTGTCGATGGTACACGCGTGAAGGCGGAAGCGGCCCTCGCCCGTGTCGGTCTCACGCCGCTGGTCCTCGGCCCCAAGGAGGGCTTGGCGCTTCTCAACGGCACACAGGTGTCGACCGCACTCGCGCTCGCGGGCCTGTTCGAGGCCGAGCGCGTGTTCCGCGCAGGCCTGATCACCGGAGCGCTTGCCACCGATGCGGCTAAGGGTTCGGACGGGCCGTTCGACGAACGTATCCAGAAGCTGCGGCGCCATCGCGGACAGATCGAGGTCGCGGCCTCCCTGCGGGCTCTGATGGCAGGAAGCGCGATCCGCGCCTCGCACCTCACCACCGACGACCGCGTGCAGGACCCGTACTGCCTGCGCTGCCAGCCGCAGGTGATGGGCGCGGTGCTCGATCTGCTGCGGCAGGCAGGTGAGACACTCGGCACCGAGGCGAACGGCGTCTCCGACAACCCGCTCGTGTTCTCGGATACGGGCGAAGTCATCTCCGGCGGCAACTTCCATGCGGAACCGGTGGCCTTCGCCGCCGACATGATCGCCATGGCGCTCTGCGAGATCGGCTCGCTGGCTGAGCGGCGCATCGCCATGCTGGTCGATCCGACCCTTTCGGGCCTGCCCGCCTTCCTCACGCCGAAGCCGGGCCTCAACTCGGGCTTCATGATCCCGCAGGTGACGGCTGCAGCACTCGTATCCGAGAACAAGCAGCGCGCTTATCCGGCCAGCGTCGACTCGATTCCGACCTCCGCCAATCAGGAGGACCACGTGTCCATGGCGACCCATGGCGCCCGCAGGCTCCTACCGATGGCGATGAACACCGCGAATGTCATCGGCATCGAATACCTGGCCGCCGTCCAGGGCTGCGACTTCCACGCGCCGATGACATCGAGCGAGCCCCTGGAGCGCGCCCGTGCCTTGCTGCGTGCGCAGATTCCGCACCTCGACGACGACCGGCACATGGCGCCCGAGATGGAAGTGGCCACGGCTCTCGTTGCCTCCGGCGCCCTCGTCGACGCGGTTGGCGGCGACGTGCTGCCGCTTGTCACGAACGAGGCGGAGTGATGAGCACGGTGTTTCCGGACTGGCTCACAGTCACCCGTGGTGATGCGCCGCTTGTCGTGAGCCTGCCGCATACCGGCACCGAAATCCCGTCTGAGTATGAGCGCGGCCTCGTCTCGCCCTGGCTCGCGCGCAAGGATGCGGATTGGTGGATCGAGCGGCTCTACGACTTCGCCGCGAGCTTAAACGCCACGGTGATCTGCACGACCATCTCCCGCACGGTGATCGACGTGAACCGCGACCCATCCGGCGTGTCGCTCTATCCGGGACAGGCGACGACGGAGCTATGCCCCACAACCACCTTCGACGGTGAGCCGCTCTATGAGTCTGGCTCGGAGCCGCCGACGGAGGAGGTCGCCGAGCGCCGCGCCCGCTTCTTCGATCCTTATCACACGACGCTCCGCGCCGAGATCGACCGGCTGCGCGCCAAGCACGCCAATGTGGTGGTCTATGACTGCCACTCGATCCGCTCGGTGATCCCCCGTCTGTTCGAAGGAGCCCTGCCCCACTTTAACATCGGCACCAACGGCGGCACCACCTGCGCGCCTGCTTTGAGCGAAGCCATCGAAAAAATCTGCGTGAGCAGCGGCTTCAGTCATGTGGTCAACGGCCGCTTCAAGGGCGGCTACATCACCCGCAGCCTTGGGCGCCCTGAGGCCGGCGTTCATGCCGTCCAGATGGAACTCGCCTGCCGCGGCTACATGCGCGAGCCGCTTGGACCCGTCTCCGATGGCGCGTGGCCGGCCGCTTACGACCAAGATTATGCCGCACCGATGCGCGCTGCCCTCACGCTCATCTTACAAACCTGTCTCGCCTTCGCTCAATCCAAAGCCTGACCCGAGGATCATCCCATGACCCGCATCGACAACGCCCGCGTGATCCGCGCTTCCCATGGCACAGAGCTGTCCGCCAAGAGCTGGCTGACGGAGGCGCCTCTGCGCATGCTGATGAACAACCTCGATCCGATGGTCGCCGAGAAGCCCGGCGAGCTCGTCGTCTATGGCGGCATCGGCCGCGCCGCGCGCGACTGGGACAGCTTCGACCGCATCGTCGCGGCCCTGAAGAATCTCAATGATGACGAGACGCTGCTCGTGCAGTCGGGCAAGCCCGTGGGCGTGTTTCGGACGCACGCGGACGCGCCGCGCGTGCTGATCGCCAATTCCAACCTCGTGCCGCACTGGGCCACCTGGGACAAGTTCCACGAGCTCGACCGCAAGGGGCTGATGATGTACGGCCAGATGACGGCCGGCTCCTGGATCTATATCGGCACGCAGGGCATCGTGCAGGGCACCTACGAGACCTTCGTGGAAGTGGGCCGCCAGCACTACAACGGCGACCTCTCCGGCCGCTGGATCCTCACGGGCGGCCTTGGCGGCATGGGTGGCGCGCAGCCGCTTGCCGCCACCATGGCCGGCGCTTCGTGCCTGGCGGTCGAGTGTCAGCCGAGCCGCATTGAGATGCGCCTGCGCACGGGCTATGTCGATCAGCGCGCCGACACGCTCGACGAGGCTCTCGCCATCATCGAGCAATCCTGCCGCGACAAGAAGCCGGTCTCCGTCGGCCTCCTCGGCAACGCCGCCGAGATCTTCCCCGAGATCTACCGGCGCGGCATCCGTCCCGACGCGGTGACGGACCAGACCTCGGCGCACGATCCCATCAACGGCTACCTGCCGGAGGGCTGGACGCTGGCTGAATGGGAGGCCAAGCGCGAGAGTGATCCGAAGGCCGTGGAGCATGCCGCCAAGCAATCCATGGCCGAGCACGTGCGCGCCATGCTCGACTTCCACAAGGCCGGCGTGCCGACCCTCGATTACGGCAACAACATCCGCCAGATGGCGAAAGAAGAAGGCGTCGACAACGCGTTCGACTTCCCGGGCTTCGTGCCGGCCTATATCCGCCCGCTCTTCTGCCGTGGCATCGGGCCGTTCCGCTGGTGCGCGCTCTCGGGCGACCCGGAGGACATTTACAAGACCGACGCCAAGGTGAAGGAGCTGCTGCCGGACAACAAGCACCTGCACAACTGGCTCGACATGGCGAAGGAACGCATCAAGTTCCAGGGCCTGCCGGCGCGCATCTGCTGGGTGGGCCTCGGCGACCGCCATCGCCTGGGCCTCGCCTTCAATGAGATGGTGGCCAAGGGCGAGCTGAAGGCCCCCATCGTGATCGGCCGCGACCATCTCGATTCCGGCTCGGTCGCGAGCCCCAATCGCGAGACGGAAGCCATGAAGGATGGCTCGGACGCCGTCTCCGACTGGCCGCTCCTGAACGCGCTGCTCAACTGCGCGTCGGGCGCCACCTGGGTGTCGCTGCATCATGGCGGCGGCGTCGGCATGGGCTTCTCGCAGCACTCGGGCATGGTGATCGTCTGCGACGGCACGCCGGAAGCGGCCAAGCGCGTCGAGCGCGTGCTCTGGAACGATCCGGCGACCGGCGTCATGCGCCATGCGGATGCGGGCTACGACATCGCGGTGGACTGCGCCCGCGAGCACGGCCTCAATCTGCCGAGCCTGGACTGATGAAAGCGAGCGTCATCCGCAACGAGGATCTCGTTCGCGTGCCGTGGAAGAACGGGGGCGGCACCACTGCGGAGGTTGCGGCCTTTCCGGAGGGATCCGGCTTCGACACATTCGGGTGGCGCATCAGCATGGCGGATGTCGTCTCCGATGGACCGTTCTCGGTCTTTCCGGGAATCGACCGCACCCTGATCGTCGTCGAGGGCGAAGGCATCGAGCTCGATGTGGAAGGAATCGCCTATCCGCTCGACAAAGCGTCTCCCAAGCTGTCCTTCTCCGGTGACGACATCACGAGCGGGCGGCTCCTCTCAGGGCCGATCCGCGATCTCAACGTCATGACCCGGCACGGGCAGTTCAGTCACCGGACGCGGTTCGTGCAATCCGGCGTGGCGCTGTTGGCGGAAGAGACGTGCACGGCCTTTCTCGTGCCCCTCGATGGCTCCTTTGACGTCACGCTCGATGCGGCCATCCACTCGCTCCAGGTGCTGGACGTGCTGATGCTGGGGGCGACGCAGGATCTCATCCTGCTTTCCGGATCCGGTCGGGCGCTTCTCGTCGAGATCGCGCCGGAAGCATCGGCATAAGAGTGCACATTCGGCCGATGGTGCCTAAAACTATGGCAGGACGAAATGTCTATACATTTGACATTGCCGCTTCGTCATGGTGCCATTCGCCCGCACATAGAAGAACGCCGCCCGAGAGACAAAACCTTTCAGAGGGTGCGGTCGGCAGAACGAGTCAGGGAACTGAAATGACGGAGGCTGCAATGAAGGCAGTATTGGGTGGTTTGGCCGTGTTGGCGCTGGCGGCAGGGTCCGCCTCGGCGCAGGAGACGAAGGTGGCTGTCGGCATCTCGGGCTGGACGGGCTTCGCGCCCCTGACGCTCGCGAAGGAAGCCGGCATCTTCAAGAAGAATGGCCTCGACGTGACGATCAAGAAGGTCCCGCAGGCCAGCCGTCACCTCGCCATCCAATCCGGCGACATCCAGTGCGCCGCCACGACGGTCGAGACCTGGATCTCATGGAATGCCAACGGAGTGCCCACCAAGCAGATCTTCCAGCTCGACAAGAGCTTCGGCGCCGACGGCATGGCGGTGCGGAACGACGTTGCTTCCATCAAGGACATCAACGGCAAGCAGGTGGCAGCCTCCGCGCCCGGCACGTCGCCCTATTTCGTGCTCTCCTGGATGCTGAAGAAGAACGGGCTGTCCGTGAAGGACGTGACCGTGGTCAACATGGAGCCGGGCCCGGCCGCGCAAGCCTTCATCGCCGGCCAGAATGACGTCGCCATGACATACGAGCCCTATCTCTCCTCCGTGCGCGCCGCTCCGCAATCCGGCAAGATCATTGCCACCACCCTCGACTACCCGGCCGTGATGGACACCTTCGGCTGCACGCCGAAGTTCCTCACCGACAATCCGAAGGCCGCGAAGGCTCTGGCCGACAGCTATTTCGAGGCGCTCGAGATGATCGCCAAGGATCAGGCCAAGGCCTACGAGATCATGGGCGCCGACGTGAAGCAGACCGGCGAAGCCTTCGGCAAGTCGGCCCAGTTCCTGCGCTGGCAGGACCGCGAGGCCAACAAGAAGTTCTTTGCAGGCGAGTTCAAGACCTTCTCGGCCGAGGCCGCCGACCTGCTGCTCGAAACCGGCATCATCAAGCAGAAGCCGGATATGGAAGCCCTGGCGGATACCAGTTTCATCCAGTAACGCATTCTCCCGGCGGCCCGATATCTGTCGGGCCGCCTCATCCATTCTTCACAAGCGCCATCCGGAATGCACGTCCGGATCGCAGAGCAGATCCTTCATGCCTCGTCCTCTCGAACCGGTCAGCCAGGGCACGCGCGTCACGCTCGGCATCTCCTTCTTCGTCCTCTTCGTGCTGGCCTGGGCCTTCGCGACGCTCGGCGGTTTCGTCTCGCGCACCTTCCTGGCCGATCCCATCACCATGCTGCAGGATGGCTGGCTGCTGCTCACGCGCTTCGGTTTCCTGGGCGACATCGGCATCACCGTCTGGCGCGTGGTCGGCGGCTTCGTTCTCGCGGCTGCCATCGCCGTGCCGCTCGGCATCCTGATGGGTGCGTACAAATCTTTCGAGGCGTTCCTCGAGCCTTTCGTGTCCTTCGCCCGCTACCTGCCGGCCTCCGCCTTCGTGCCCCTGCTCATTCTGTGGGCCGGCATCGGCGAGATGCAGAAGCTCCTGGTCATCTTCATCGGCTCGGTCTTTCAGATCATCCTCATGGTGGCCGTGGCTGTTGGCAACACGCGCCGCGATCTCGTCGAGGCTGCCTACACATTGGGCTCTTCTGACCAAGGTGTGGTGAAGCGCGTGCTCATCCCGGCCAATGCGCCGGAGATCGCCGAGATCCTGCGCCTCGTGCTCGGCTGGGCTTGGACCTATGTGATCGTCGCGGAACTGATCGGCTCGTCCTCGGGCATCGGCCACATGATCATCGACAGCCAGGCGCTTCTCGCTACGGGTCAGATGATCTTCGGCATCATCATCATCGGCATTATCGGTCTGATCTCAGACTTCCTGTTCAAAGCCGTCAACCGCAAGCTCTTCCCGTGGAGGCTCGCATGAGCAACACGATCCTCCAGATCGACAACGTCTCGCGTGTGTTTCCCGGCGTGCGCGGCGGCGCGCCCGTGCGGGCGCTCGAGCCCACGAACCTGCAGGTGGAGCAGAACGACTTCATCACCATCCTGGGCCCCTCCGGCTGCGGAAAATCCACGCTCTTGCGCATCGTGGCAGGCCTCGACCGGCCGACCGACGGGCGCGTGCTGCTCAACGGGCGCGAGATCAAGGGTCCCGGCGCCGACCGGGGCATGGTATTCCAGTCCTACACCCTGTTCCCGTGGCTCACGATTGCCGAGAACATCGCCTATGGCCTGCGTGAGAAGGGCGTTCCAAAGGCGCAGCGCCAGGAGATCGTCGCCTCCTACACGGAGAAGGTAGGCCTGCGCGGTTTCGAGAACCACTACCCCAAGCAGCTCTCCGGCGGCATGCAGCAGCGCACGGCCATTGCCCGCGCACTCGCCAACGATCCTGAGATCCTGCTGCTCGACGAACCCTTCGGCGCCCTCGACAACCAGACGCGCGGATTGATGCAGGAATTGCTGCTCGGCATCTGGGAGCGCGAGCGCAAGACCGTGCTTTTCGTCACGCACGACATCGAGGAAGCGATCTTCCTCGCCTCCCGCGTCATCGTCATGTCGGCCCGCCCCGGTCGCATCAAGGCGGACATCCCCGTCGACCTGCCGCATCCGCGACATTACCGGATGAAGACCACACCGGAATTCTCAGACCTGAAGGCGCAGCTCACGGAGGAGATCCGTGTCGAGGCGATGCAGGCGGAAGGCGTCCACTGATATTGTTTGTGCGTGCGACGCGCATCCGAGATATCCCTTCCGGATGAATTGACCCATCGCCCCCGTTCAGGAGACGCTTTGAGCTTCTGAGCGGGGAAGGCACGATGCTCAAGCGCCTGTTGGTCGGGTCCATTTTCATCGCAAGCCTGTCTCCCGCCATGGCCGATATCCTGATCGACCAGGCGATGATCACCGGTGGGGAGTTGCGTGTCGTTGGCCGCCTAAGCAAGCCGCGCCAGACACCGGTCACCCTCGACGAGCAGCATCAGACGAGAACCGACGCCAACGGACGCTTCACTTTCCGTCTCGCCTATCATCCCGCCACCTGCATCGTGAACATCCAGGCCGAGGACGAGCAGCGTCAGGTCGTCGTTGGCTTCTGCGGTCAAAGAGGCCCTGGCAGCACGGCCAATGCCGCAGCCGCTGCTCCCGCCCAACCTGGACCAATGGGACCTCAGGGCGAGCCCGGACGCGACGGGGCTCCGGGTCCGCAGGGTCCCGCCGGACCTGAGGGGCCCGTGGGCCCACAGGGCCCGCAGGGCGTCGCCGGCCTCCCCGGCCCCCAGGGCGAGCCCGGGCGCGATGGTCCTCCGGGACCTGCTGGTCCCGCCGGCCCGCCTGGACCTCCTGGCACCCCGGAGACACGCACCCTCGCGGAGGGGCAGCCTGGCCCTGCGGGTCCGATCGGGCCTGAAGGCCCCCTGGGGCCTCCCGGTCCCCAAGGCCCGCAAGGTCTGGCGGGACATCAGGGCCCTCAGGGGCCGCAGGGCGTCCCTGGCCCGCGAGGAGAGCCAGGCCCGGCCGGTCCCTCGGGTCCGGCAGGACCTTCCGGACCTGTTGGGGCGATAGGCATGGCGGGCCCTGCAGGATCTCCAGGACAGCAGGGGGTCGCCGGCGAGATCGGGCCTATCGGGCCTCCCGGTCCCATGGGCCCGATAGGCCCTGCCGGTCTGACGGGTCCTGTTGGCCCGACCGGTCCCGAAGGAAAGTCGGGCCCGGAGGGCAAACCCGGCTTGGCGGGAACGGTCTTGCGGGTCTTCGTGCAGGAATGCGCCTCTCAGGCCCGCTGCACGGCACGCTGCGGCGAGGATGAGTATCCGATCAACGGCACCTGCAACCGCGGCGACCGCTTCGATATGGACGAGGCAGGCGTGTATTGCTTCTCTACCACGGAGAGCCCGAAAGGCATGATTGCCCGGGCAATCTGCGCGAGGAAGTAAGCCGGATTGAAGTTCGGAGAGAACACAGGATCAGCGACAGGGCCGATCCCACGATGGCGTCAGCGCAAAGCGCGTTGAGCGCTTCGAGACCGCATGACTGGCTCGTCGTAAGGAGCCGGGGCAAAGGAGCTGTTGTGCGGGTGCGGATTCCAACCTTCGCCTGATGAGGTCGTGGCCTTCAGCACACCGGACCAGCGCAGCTTGAAATGGCTGGCCGCTTTCGCGTCCTTGAACCCGACGAGGCCCCAGGCATCGAGCAGGCGGTAGAAGTCCCACGCGCGCCCTTGATGCTCCAGCCACGCGACAACCTCGGGCTTCAGGCCCTTCTGCTGCTCGTCCCACACGTCCCAGTTATTGATCATGTAAACGAAGGGCCAGCGTCTCGCATAGGCGTCGATGCCGTAACAGGCGGATGAAGCCATCTCCTCGTCGCGCCAAGTCTGGCTGATGACGTCCTTCAACGATGTCAGATCCGTCATCGGCTGCCCCCGCTTCTGCACGCCCATATGGGTTAGGAATCTGCCCATTTTTAGGCACGGCGCAGGATTGATGTACCTCTTTTGAGGTAAAGGAAAACCAATCTTTTCGCTTCAGCCGCGCGGCAATCGAGCGCCTCACAAGAAAAAGCCGACCCGCATCAGACGAGATGACGGGCTGGGCTGAAGCGGAGCCCTCAAACCTTCAAGATTTAGGAGAGAAAAGTGGTGCCCAGGGACGGAGTCGAACCGCCGACACTGCGATTTTCAGTCGCATGCTCTACCAACTGAGCTACCTGGGCATCTGATGCGCGGCAAGGCCGGGCGCGTCGTGGAGGGGTGTATAGTCAGACTGGGACCCGCTGTCCAGCGGGTTGGCGGAGAAAAATGCGATTGAGACCGATCACGTCTCCCGGCGGTCCTCGTCCGGGTCGTCGGGTTCGCTCTCCACGACCGGAATGGCGTAACTGCCGGTGAGCCAGCGGTTCAGGTCCACGTCGGCGCAGCGACGGGAACAGAACGGGCGATACTGCGCCTCGGTCGGCTTGCCGCAGATCGGGCATTTGCCTGTGGCGCCCAGGGGCTTGTTCTCGTTGGCGGCGTTCATCCCTCGCCTCCTTTCCTTCACGGATTGCAACGTGGTTGCTGCCTCCACCCGATGCAAGACCGGGTCAAGCCATGAGGAGCAGTCTCAGGCCGCGTCAAGCCAGGAGAAGCGCACGGGATAGCCTTCCCCGTCGAGCAGGGAGACGGACTCGTAAAGAGGCAGGCCGACCACGTTCGAGTAGGAGCCGACGAGCTTGACCACGAAGGTGCCGGCAAACCCCTGGATGGCATAGCCGCCGGCCTTGCCACGCCACTCGCCCGAGGCGAGATAGCGCTCGAATTCGTCCCGCGAGAGACGCTTGAAGCGCACCCGCGTCTCCACGAAGCGCTCGCGGATCGTGTCCTTGGGGGTGATCAGGCAGACGGAGGTGTAGACCCGATGCTGGCGGCCCGAGAGCAGGCGCAGGCAGCCTGCGGCCTCATCGGCCACCTCGGCCTTGGGCAGAACCCGCTTGCCGACCACCACGACCGTATCGGCGGAGAGGATATAGGAATTCGCCAGATCCTCGCGGGTGCGGGCCACCCTCCGGGCCACCTCGGCCTTCGAGCGGGCCAAGCGCTTGGCCAGGTCCTTGGCGCTCTCATTTTTCAGCGGCGTCTCGTCCACGTCGGCCGGCAGAAGTGCATCGGGCTCGATCCCTGCCTGCTGCAGAAGAGCAAGCCTGCGGGGCGAGGCGGACGCGAGAACGAGCTTCGGACGCGTGCTGGAATTCGACACCTCGGAAGACGACGCCACTTTTTTCTCCACGCTCCGGAAACACAATAAGGCTCAGGCTAGATCCGGTGACAACATGGCACCGGCAGAACTTGAATCAAGCGGCCGGCGGTTCCGGTTCGGATCCCGGTGCCTGCACCTGCACGGCATAGGCGCGATCGAGCTGGCGATAGCGCATGACGCTCAAGGGAATCGACGCAAGGAACAGCACCGTGATGACGGTGAGCATCTCCCAGGGGAAGTTCGCCAGGAGCCCGAAAACAGCCGCCGACAGGACGAAGATCGGCAGAACCCAATGGCGCGGCACCCTCAATCCGATAGTCTTGCCCGAATAGACCGGGATGGTGGAAACCATCAGGAAGGCCAGACCGAGCAGGTAGACGAGCGCAATCGGAGCGGCGGCAGCGCCCATCGGGACGCCCAGGAACGAGAGATAGAGGGGCAGCATCGAGGTCAGGGCGCCTGCGGGCGCCGGCATGCCGGTGAAGAAGTTCTTCTTCCACTCGGGCCGGTGGGGATCGTCCAGCATCACGTTGAACCGGGCCAGACGCAGGACCATGGCGATGGCAAAGACCAGCACGGCGATCCACCCGACCGCTTTCAGTTCGTTCAGCAGGAAGCTGTAAAGGATGAGGGCCGGCGTCACGCCGAAGTTCACGAAATCCGCGAGCGAGTCGAGTTCCGCGCCGAACCGGGACGTGCCCTTGAGCATGCGCGCCACCCGGCCGTCGATCCCGTCCAGCAATGCCGCCACCACAATGGCGACAACGGCCGGCTCATAGCGCCCCTCGAAGGCCAGCCTGATCGCCGTAAGCCCGAGGCACAGGGCGATCAGGGTGATGATGTTTGGAATGATGACCCGCACCGGAACCGGCTTGAAAAGCCGTTTGCGCGGCTCGTTCGGATCGGGGGCGAAGGGGGGAAAAAGATCGCTCATGCCATGACATCTAGGGGGGGCCAGCTTAACCGGCAACCAAGATCGGAGGTGTTTCCCCTGTCATGGGAACGGCTCCGATCCTTCCAAAGCCTCATTTTCCCGAAACCGGCCTTACCCGACCCGGTACTCGCGCGCTGGCTCGTTGGCCGTCAGATCCGCCAGCACCGTCTCGCCCGCGACCGCCGTCTGGCCGAGGCCGACGAGAACCTGGGCGTTGAGCGGCACGAAGATGTCAAGGCGGGAGCCGAAGCGGATCAGGCCGAAACGCTCGCCGGTGCTCAGGTGGTTGCCCACCTTCACGAAGGACACGATGCGGCGCGCCACGAGGCCGGCGATCTGGACCACGCCGATCTTGGCGTGCGCCGTCTCGATGACGAGGGCGTTGCGCTCGTTGTCCTCGCTCGCCTTGTCGAGCTCGGCATTGAGGAACAGGCCTGGCGTGTAGAGGATCTGGGTGATGCGTCCGGTGACCGGCGCGCGATTCACGTGGCAGTCGAACACGTTCATGAACACCGAGATCCGGGTCATGGGCTCGGGCGGCAGGTCGAGCTCGGCCGGGGGCACGGCGGTGGTGATGAGGTTCACCCGGCCGTCCGCCGGAGACACCACGAGACCCTCGCGCACGGGCGTCACCCGCGGCGGATCGCGGAAGAAGTAGCAGACCCAAACGGTCAGGATGGCGCCGATCCAGCCCAGCGGCGACCAGAGCCAGGCCAGCACGAGCGTCGCGAACAGCGCGATCAGGATGAAGGGATAGCCCTCCTTGTGGATCGGCACGAAGATGCGGCGCATCGATTCCAGGACGTCGGTCATATTTTCTCAAGCCTTAACAAGTTTGCGTGGGGATGGCAGGCATAAAGCTTCCCGTCAACCTTCCACGCTCTCGGGGCTGCGCTCCTCTGCTTCAGCCCGCTTGAGGGCTTCCCGTGCCTGATCGGCCTCGCGCTGGCGATTCCACATGGCGGCATAGACCCCGCCGTGGGCCAGAAGGGTCGCGTGGTCGCCGCGCTCGACGATCCGTCCGTGATCGAGGACGATGATCTCGTCGGCGCCGATGACTGTGGACAACCGATGGGCGATTACCAGGGTGGTGCGGCCACGGCTGACCCGGTCGAGGGCATCCTGGATCTCCTTCTCGGTGAAGGTGTCCAGGGCCGAGGTCGCCTCGTCGAGCACCAGGATCGGCGGAGCCTTGAGAATGGTCCGGGCGATCGCCACCCGCTGCTTCTCGCCGCCAGAGAGCTTCAGGCCGCGCTCGCCGACAGGGGTGTCGTAGCCCTCCGGCAGGAGGCCGATGAACCGGTCGATCTGGGCGAGGCGGGCCGCCTCCCTCACCTCCTCGGGCGTCGCATCCCAGCGGCCATACTGGACGTTGTAGCCGATGGTGTCGTTGAACAGCACCGTGTCCTGCGGGACCATGCCGATGACCTTGCGCAGGGATGCCTGCTGCACCTCGGCGATGTCCTGGCCGTCGATGAGGATCCGGCCGCTGGCAGGCTCGTAGAAGCGGAACAGCAGGCGTGAGATCGTGGACTTGCCAGCGCCTGAGGGGCCGACGATCGCCACCGTGTGCCCGGCCGGCACCTCGAAGCTCACGCCCTTGAGGATCGGCCGCTCCGGGTTATAGGCGAAATGCACGTCCTCGAAGCGCACCACCGCCTGGTTCACCTGAAGCGGCTGGGCGCCGGGCTTGTCCTGGATCTCGGGGTTGCGGTCGATGATCTGGAACATGTCGTCGATGTCGATCAGCGCCTGCTTGATCTCGCGGTAGAGCATGCCCATGAAATTCAGCGGGATATAGAGCTGTACGAGCATCGCGTTGACGAGCACGAAGCTGCCGATGGAGGCATTGCCCGTCATGATGTCCCGCGCGGCCAGCACCATCACGATAGCCATGCCGATGGAGAAGATCACCGCCTGACCGGCATTGAGCACGGCGAGCGACGTATAGGTCTGGGTCGAGGCCTTCTCGTAGCCGGCCATGGAGCGGTCGTAGCGGGCGGTCTCCCGTTGCTCGGCGCCGAAATACTTCACCGTCTCGTAGTTCAGGAGCGAGTCCACCGCCTTGGTGTTGGCGTCCGTATCCGAGTCGTTCATCTGCCGGCGGATCGAGATCCTCCACTGGGTCGCCTTGTAGGTATAGGCGAGGTAGATCACCACCATGACGAAGACGACGGCCGAATAGACCCAGTTGAACTCCCAGGCGAGCAGGCCCAGCACGAGGACGAACTCGAGAATTGTGGGCAGAAGCGTCAGCACCACGAGGCGCGACAACTCCTCGATGCCTTCGCGGCCGCGCTCGAGCACGCGGGTCAGTCCGCCGGTCTTGCGCTCCAGGTGGAAGCGCAGGGACAGGCGGTGCATGTGCTCGAAGGTCTGCAAGGCGAGCTGTCTCACCGCATGCATGGCCACCTTGGCGAAGATGCCGTCGCGAACCTGCGTCAGCAGCGCCATGAGGATGCGGGTGAGGCCATAGATCGCCGTCAACAGGATCGGTGCCTTCCAGATCCATGACCCGGTCGTGGCGGCCACCTCGGTTGCCTGGTTGCCGCTGCTGGTTACAGCCACAAGCGCGTCCGTCGCCCATTTGAAGGCAAACGGCGTGACCATCGTGACGCCCTTGGCGACGAGCAGCAGGCCAAAGGCCAGGAAGACCCGCCGCTGGAGGTCCGGCCGGCCGTGGGGCCAGATATAGGGCCAGAGCTTCTGCCAGGTGGCGGTCAAGCCGCTCGGCTTGGACCGGGCTGCGCCTGTCGTCGGGACTGCGGTGGAGGGAGGCATTCTTGAGGATCCAATCGAAATCTGGACCCGATATAGGCGATCGGCAGGGTGAATTCACCCCGAGTTTGTAATTGTTCCACTTCTACGCCTCGGTGCAGCGTCTCTCGCGGCTCGTCGCACTCTGCGCGTCATGGCCGGGCCATCCCGATACGGAGAATCGCTACGCCCTCTCAATCGAGATCACCGGCACAAGGCCGGTGATGACAAAGGAGGTGAACTTTTGATCATTGCTTCTGAGGGACTCAGTTGCTCTTGGGCTCCTGCTCGCCCGGCAGCACGAAGACCTGGCCTGGATAGATCAGGTCCGGGTTGCGGATCTGCTCCTGGTTCGCGCCGAAGATCACCGTGTAGCGAAGGCCCTTGCCGTAGACCCGCTGGCTGATGCGCCAGAGATTGTCGCCGCGGGACACGATGGCGGTGTTGATGTTGGGGATCACCACCGTGCCGGCATCGGCCACCTGCGTCTGCGGCAGGGCTGAAGCCACCTCACGCGAGGTCTGCGGCTGAGCGGGCACCGGGGAGCCGGATGCGCTGGCCTGAGCCGTCGCAGGAGCCTGAGCCGAGGCGACCTGGGCCGGCACGTTGAAGCCGACCTCGGCCCTGGACCTCACCTGACCGGAGACAGGATCCACGTCGTCGAGACGGATCCGGTAGTCGCCGGGCTTCACCCCGCTGGCGATGGAGAAGGAGACCTTGCCGTCGCCTCCGGCTCCACCGGGGGCGATGAAGCTCTCGTTGAGATAGAGACGAATGGTGGCTCCAGGCGAGGACTGGCCGGACACATAGAGCTTCCCCTCCTCCGCCTCGACCGTCACGATCTTGATCTCAGGCCGGGCAGTGGGAGCCGCCGGCGCTGGCGCGGTTGGTGCCGGCGGGGAAATGGTCGGAGCGGCGCCAGCCTGCTGCTGCGCAGAAGGAGCGCTAGGCTCGGCGGGCTTGGTTTCGGGATTCGACGCCTCGGCCACCTTGGCCGCAGGCGGCTCGGGGTTGGACAGAACCACCGTGGGCGAGTCTGGAGAGGTCAGGGTCACCAGCGGGCGGGTCTTGCCGTCCGTGATGACGACCGTGACGGCCTGGGCGGAACGCTGGCGCGTTCCATCCGGCGCAATGGATTGCAGGACCACCTGATGGGATCCGGGCGGCAGCGGCGGCGGCACGATGGCGAAGAGACCGGACGCATCGGCCGCGGCGCGGGCATGGACCTGGTCACCCCGGAGAAGCTCGATGGTGGCCCCGGGCGCGGCGCGGCCGGCAATGACGCTCTCCCCGTCCGGCTCGACACGCACGAGGTCGAAGGACGGGACGACCGGGGCTTCCTTGACCTGTGCCGGAGGCGCCTCGCTGGAAGACGGCGGCTTGGCGGCGGCCTGCTGCTGGCCGGGTGTGGGCTGGGCCGGAGGGGCGGACGGCTGCGCCGTCTGGGCAGGCGCTGCGTTCTGGGAGGTTTCAGGCTTTCCGGACCAGGACCAGTACAGCACGCCGAGGAGCACCGCGACGACGGCCGCGGCAGCGGCGCCGAGAAGCGCGATCGTGCCCTTTAACTCTTTCGGTTGCGCCATGATGCTTTTTCTCAAACGCGGCACTTTCCGCCATTTAATCCGTTTATCTTTCAAAAGGCTACGGCCATAAAGGACAAATAATGCACTACGACTCAGCCAGGGAGGCTCCCCGCCTCCCCGAAATGCCCATGTCATCTGTCAAATCGATCAAATCCATCTGCGTCTATTGCGGCTCCGGCTTCGGAGACGACCCCGTTTTCGCTGAGAATGCGGCGGCATTGGGCCGCTTCATGGCCGAACAGGGGATCAATCTCGTCTATGGCGGCGGCAATGTGGGCCTGATGGGCACCGTGGCCCAGTCCGTCCTCGATCATGGCGGTTATGTCACAGGCATCATCCCGGAATTCCTGAAGTCCCGAGAGAAGCTCCTCGATGACGTGCAGGAAACCATCGTGGTGCCGGACATGCATACCCGCAAGCGGCTGATGTTCGAGAAGGCCGACGCCTTCGTGGCCATGCCCGGCGGCATCGGCACCTTGGAGGAACTCGTCGAGCAGATGACCTGGTCGCAGCTCGGCCGACACACCAAGCCGATCCTGATGCTGAGCACCCAAAGCTTCTGGAAGCCTCTCCTGACCCTTATCGCACACATGCGCGACCAGGGCTTCATCCGTCCTGGTCTGGAACTCAACTACCTCGTGGCCGAGCGCGTCGAGGAGGTGATCCCGATGCTGGAGAACGCCGCCCGGCGGGTCGGAATCGTGGGCAACGAAGAAGCCATCGAGCGCCGGTTTTAAAGGGCGCTCTCCTCCATCTCGTTTGCGAGATTATGTCCGGAGATGCGAACCAGCGAGTCGTTGCGAAGTTCGTAGACCACGCTTCCGTTCACCCTGGTTCCATCTTCCCATGCCCCTACGTAGCGAACGATGAACTGAGGGCCGTTCACATGCCAAAGACCTTCAATTGAGCGGCATGGTTTATCGCTCAGCTCACAACTGTCGCCGCCCAAGGAAATCCCTTCTTTAGGGCCGATAGGAGCCATGCGACCGTTCCGGATCAGGAAAAGGCTCGCATATTTGTAAGTGTAGCCCTGGAACGTGCCTCCCCCCTCGATGACGATGCCTGCCTCAAGGCCCAAGCGCAGAGGCTTGACTCTTCCAGGGCTTCCCCAAGTGCCCTCTTCCGTAAAAGTATCATGACTACCTACAGGCTTCAGCCTGCCGTTATCGAAGTTGAGAAAGTCGGCACTGATCTTCGCGCCGCAGCCGTGACAAGCCTCGCCTGGCACCCCTCCGAGCGTGATAAAGACCACGAATTTGTTGAACGACAAGGCTTGGTAAGGGTAGCGACAAGGGGTGCTGCTATGATGCAGCTTACGGGGCCTTTCCAGAATACCTGGATAAGCAGCCTTGAGTGCCTGACGAAGCAGAGGCTTGGTTGCGACGATCTTCCGTGTGCTCGGACACAGCGGCAGTTCCGATGGCGCGTCGGCAGCCTGAACGGGGTAGCAGGTGCCGATTAAAAAGAGTGATGGGAGAACCCACATTTTGAGCATCGAACGATCTTTCCTCCCCTACAGCAGGACATCGAGCCCTGTCGAGGCAAGCAGATGTTCGAATTGTTATCACAAATCATAACTTAGCCTGTGCGGGACAACACGAGCCCGCCCAGGATCATGCCCGCTGCCAGAAGCCGCTGCCATGTGATCGCCTGGACCGGTAGGCCAAACGCCCCTAAGGCATCGAGAACCAACGCGGCTACGACCTGCCCGAAGATCAGGGCTGCCACGGTGCTGACGACGCCGAGCTGCGGCACGCCCCAGATCACGATGGCGACATAGAATGCGCCCAGCAATCCGCCGAGCCAGGACCACCATGGCGCTGCCGCAACGGCACTGCCCGACGGCCACGCACCCCGGAACGCGCTGACGACGGCAAGGATGAGAAATCCGATTCCGAAAGAAATGCAGGCGGCCAGCACCGGATCACCGAGCGACTTCGCCAGCGCGGCATTGATGGGTGCTTGGGCGGAGAGAAAAACACCGCCCAGGAGAATTCCAAGGATCGGCAATAGGAGGGAGACGCTCATGGGATCACCTCGGACTCGATTCGGCTTCAGCGACGTCGAACTCATACACGGTCCTCATCCTGAGGAGGCGCGGTAGCGCCGTCTCGAAGGAGGCTCCAGTGCTCTCTGAAACCTCCTTCGAGACGCAGACTAACGTCTGCTCCTCAGGATGAGGTTGAGTTTGGTTGTCTCAGAGCGCCGCTCCGCCCTTCAAAAGCTTGTAGACCATCGAATCCGTCAGGGCCTGGAAAGAGGCGTCGATGATGTTGGGGGAGACGCCGATGGTGGTCCAGCGCTCGCCCGTTCCATCGGAAAACTCGATCAGCACGCGCGTCACCGCATCCGACCCGCCCTGGTAGATGCGCACCTTATAGTCGACGAGTTCCAGATCCTGGATCAGATGCTGGTACTTGCCGAGGTCCTTGCGGAGCGCAACGTCGAGCGCGTTCACCGGGCCGTTGCCTTCGGCGGCCGAGATCAGAACCTCATCGCCGACGCGCACCTTCACGATGGCCTCGGACGCGGTGACCATTTCGCCGACCGCATTGAAGCGGCGCTCCACGTTGACGGAAAAACGCTCCACGTCGAAGAAAGCCGGCACCTCGCCCAGCATGCGTTTGACCAGCACGTAGAAGGACGCATCCGCACCCTCGAAGGCGAAGCCCTCCGACTCCTTGCGCTTCACCTCGTCGAGCACACGGGCGATGCGCGGATCGCCCTTTTCGAGTTCGAACCCGCAGCGCTTGAGTTCCGCCAGGATGTTCGACTGACCGCCCTGATCCGACACCAGAACCTTGCGCGCATTGCCGACGACGTCGGGCTCCACATGCTCATAGGTGCGCGGATCCTTGAGCACCGCGGAGGCATGGATGCCGGCCTTCGTGGCGAAGGCGCTCGAACCCACGAACGGCGCGTGGCGGTTCGGCTGGCGGTTGAGGATCTCGTCCACCTGTCGCGACACATGGGTGAGCTGGCCCAAGGTCTCATCGGTGACGCCGAGGTCGAAGCGGGCGGCATAGCCGTCCTTCAGTTTCAGCGCGCCGATCAGCGTGATGAGATTGGCGTTGCCGCAGCGCTCGCCGAGGCCGTTGAGCGTGCCATGGATCTGGCGCGCTCCGGCCTCGACAGCCGCGAGGGAATTAGCAACCGCGCAGCCGCAATCGTCATGAGCATGGATGCCGAGATGCGCGCCCGGCACCACCTTCACGACCGCCGAGACGATCTCCGTCACCTCATGGGGCAGCGTGCCGCCATTGGTGTCGCAGAGCACGACCCAGCGCGCGCCCGCTTCATACGCGGTCTTCACACACGAGAGCGCGTAGTCGGGATTGGCCTTGTAGCCGTCGAAGAAATGCTCGCAATCGACAAGCACCTCGCGGCCCTTGGCGCGGGCGGCCTCGACGCTCTCGTGAATGCCGGCGAGGTTCTCCTCAGGCGTGGTCTCCAGCGCCACGCGGACATGATAATCCCAGGCCTTGGCGACGAAGCAGATGGCGTCGGCCTCGGCTTCGAGCAAAGCCGCCACGCCGGGATCGTTCGAGACGGAGCGCCCCGCCCGCTTCGTCATGCCGAAGGCCGTGAACTTGGCGTTTTTCGTGCGTTTTTCAGCAAAAAAGGCGGTATCCAGCGGGTTCGCCCCCGGATAGCCGCCTTCCACGTAATCGATGCCGAGCCGGTCGAGGAGCGTGGCGATCGCCTTCTTGTCCTCGAGCGAAAAATCGACCCCCGTGGTCTGCGCCCCGTCGCGCAGGGTGGTGTCGAAAAGGGTGACGCGGTCTCGGCTCATGATGACAACTTCCTGTCTTCCTGGGGCGTCAGACGCTTTTCCATGGTGGTGGTGCCGAGCCATTCGTCGCCGAGCGGCACCGTGTTGCGGCGCTGCGGCTGGAAGCCATGCTTCTGAAAGAACGGCAGCGCGTTGTCGCTCACCTCGGCGACGAGACGCGGGGCGCCGCGTGCACCGGCGAGCTTCTCGACCGCATCGAAGAGCATCGTGCCGATGCCTTGGCCTGCCACGGCCGGGTGCACGTAGAACAGCTCGATCAGCTCGTTGTCCTTGAGCGCAATGAAGCCGACGGGCGAGCCCTCGACGGTGGCCACCAGCGTGAGGCTTTTGTTAAGCTTCTCGGCAAAGGCATCGTCCTCGGCGCGGGCGATCCACGCTTCCTGCTGGCTCTCGCTGTAATCCTCGCCGGTCAGCTCCGCGATGCTGTCCTCATAGATGTCGACGAGCAGCGGCAGATCGGCCGGCAGGAAGGGCCGAAGCCCCGGTTTCGGCAATGCCTGTCCCATCAACGTGCAACCTCCCAGGTGGTGGTGCCGTCCTTGTTGTCCTTCACCACGACATTCAAAGCCGCAAGCTCATCGCGGATGCGGTCGGACTCGGGCCAGTTCTTCGACGCACGCGCTTCCTTGCGGGCGGCAATCAGCGCCTGGACCTGCGCAGCATCGACGTTCAGCGCCGATTGCTTGCGCGCCTTCCACGCCTCCGCCCCTTCGAGCAGGAAGCCCAGGGCACGAAGGTTCGCGCCGAGTTCTTCATGAGCGCTCTGCCCGTCGAGGGCATGAAGCTCCGCCAGCATCTTCGGTGTGTTGAGGTCATCGCTGAGCGCATCGACGATGTGGTCCGAAACAAAAGCAGTCTCTCCCCTGCCTGCCAGCTCGTACCAGCGGTCGAGGGTCTTCTCGCTTTCCTCAAGCCCCTTCACCGTCCAGTCGATCGGCTGGCGGTAATGAGTGCGCAGCATGTTGAAGCGCAGCACCTCGCCCGGCCAGTCCTGCAACAGCTCGTTGATTGTGAAGAAGTTGCCGAGGGATTTCGACATCTTCTCGCCTTCCACCTGCAGGAAGCCGTTGTGCATCCACACATTGGCCATGCGCGGCGTCTCGAAGGCGCAGCAGGACTGCGCGATCTCGTTCTCGTGGTGCGGGAAGACAAGATCGATGCCGCCGCCGTGGATGTCGAAGATCTCGCGGGCGTTCGGATCGGCGCAGGTGAGCCTTGTCTCGAAAGCCTGGACGAGGTGCCGCCACGCCATGGCCGAGCACTCGATGTGCCAGCCCGGGCGGCCCGGTGTCTGGATGCCGGCCGGCGAGGCCCAAGCCGGATCCTGCGGGCCCGAGGGCTTCCAGAGCACGAAGTCCATGGCATCGCGCTTGTAGGGCGCCACATCCACGCGGGCGCCGGAGAGCAGTTCGTCGAGAGAGCGCTTCGAGAAGGCGCCGTATTTCGGCACGCCGGACAGGTTCTGCATGGCCGAGACCGAGAAGAGCACGTGCTCCTCGGCCACATAGGCTGCCCCGCGGGCGATCAGCCGCTCGATGATCATGCGCATCTCGTCGATATGCTCGGTCGCCCGGGGCTCGACGAAGCGCGGGGGCTGGTCAGCTTCGTTCACATCCTCGGGCATGAGCACGCCGAGCGCCCGGATGTCCGCGTGGAACTGCTCCTCGGTCTTCCCCGTCACGACCCGGATCGCCTCGTTGTGCGGCATTCCCGGGCAATCCCGGGCCGCGCGGGCGTTAATCTTGTCGTCCACATCGGTGATATTGCGCACATACGTCACGGCCTGCTTGCCGTACACATGTCTCAACAGACGGAAGAGAAGGTCGAAGACGATGATCGGGCGGGCGTTGCCGATGTGGGCGTAGTCGTAAACGGTGGGTCCGCAGACGTAGAGGCGCACGTTCTCAGGGTCGATCGGGACGAAATCGTCCTTCGACCGGGTCAGCGTGTTGTAGAGGCGAAGCTTGGCCGCCATGAAACCATACCCCTGTCAGGCCGCGGGCCGGAGGGTGGTTTCGATCTTGGAATGAGAACGAGACGGCTCCAGCCAGCGAAGTGCGCTAGCCGCAAATAATCCCGGAAATGAGGATCGTTGCCGTGTTCATGAAGCCATCAATGCCTTTTCAGGCAGAAGCCGTCAAGATTTCCGAATTGGTAATCATGTTTAATTTGCACGGCCGCATGAAACGGGTTCAGCTTGAGCGCGTTAGAGCTTTGTTCACGCACACTCGCGCCATAATGGCACGAGTTCAAACAAAGAGGTCTTCGATGCGCCGCGCATTTGCCATGCTCGGAATGGGTACTGCCGTGTTTTTTGCCGCCGCGTCCCTGACGCTGCTTCCCAATGGTACCCAGGCCTCTTCCACAGAAGCGACCTTCATGATCCCCGCCGCCGACGGCTATGGCGTTGCGGAATGCCTCATAGGAAACCAGGCTTGTGGCCAAGTTGTGGCAACCGCCTGGTGCGAGGCTCATGGATACACCAAGGCCGTTTCCTTCCGTCAGATCTCGCCGGAAGAAGTCACCGGCACCATCCAGAAGGCCTCGTTCGGCCCCAAGGATCCGCCGGTCTCCGTGACCTGCTCGAACTAAGGCCGGTCATACGCGAGACGGCATTGGCGAAAGCATGGCCCGGGCAGTCGACAGAACGGCTCGGGTCAGATCGGCTAGCAGAGGACCGACGATCCGGCTCTGCTGCCAGTAAAGCGGGACCTCGAACGGTTCAGAGGGCTCCAGCGCCACAAGGCGTCCTTCGCGAATATGCTCCTGAACCGTCGATTCCAGGTTCATCCCCCACCCCAGTCCTGCAAGGGCCGCATCCACGAAGGCCTGCGATGACGGCAGCCAGTGGACAGGCGGCCTGACATCGGTGCCAAGCGCCCTTTTGAGCCAGAGCGCCTGAAGCTGATCCTTCCGGTTGAAGACGAGACACGGCGCCCGAGAGGCCGATGGTTCATCCAGTCCGTCCGGAAGCCAACGTTCCACAAATCCTGGGCTGGCGGTCGCGAGGTAGCGCAGGGCGCCGAGAGAATAGCAATTGCATCCCTGGATCGGCTTGCCGTGCGAGGTCACGGCCGCCACGACCTCGCCGCGTCGCAGCCATTCGGCGCTGTGATCCTGGTCATCCACCACGAGGTCGAACAGGAAGCCCTCGGTCTCGGCCATCGCCGGGATGAACCAGGTGGCGAGACTGTCCGCATTGACGGCGATGCGCAGGGTCACGGGGCGGCTCTCGGGCTGAAGACCCGGCAGATTCTGGCGCAGGGAACTCTCGAGCAGGGCAACCTGCTCCACATGCTGGCACAGGCGCTGGCCGGCCTCGGTCGCCAGACACGGCTGGCCCCGCACCACGAGAACGGTCCCGATCCTCTCCTCCAGAAGCTTGATCCTTTGGGAAATGGCGGAAGGCGTCACGTTTAGCTGCTCCGCCGCCCGCTCGAAGCTACCGGTGCGCACCACGGCGGCGAGCGCGGACAAAAGGGCGTAATCCAGCATCAGATTAGTTTCTCTAAACCCGCAGCAGAGACTTTAACTGTTCTAATCCTATGCTGGGGCGTAGGAGACGTCGACTCCTCTCAAGGCACTCGACATGACAGCTCCCCTGCTCGCTGGCTTTCTCCTCGGCCTCAGCCTCATCCTGCCCATCGGGGCTCAGAACGCCTTCGTGCTGCGCATCGGCCTACGGGGCGAGCATGTGCTGGCCGTTTGTCTCACCTGCGCGCTCTCGGACGCCGTGCTTATCCTGGCCGGCGTCTCGGGCTTCGCGCAGCTGAGCGCACAGGTACCCTGGGCCGAAACCGTTCTGCGCTACGGAGGCGCTGCGTTCCTCCTGGCTTACGGGGTGCGCAGCTTCATGGCCGCCTTCGGGTCGGAAGCCTTGAGGCCATCCGAGGCGACGCCAGCGACCTTAAGCCGGGTGGTTCTCACGAGCCTTGCCCTCACATGGCTCAACCCGCACGTCTATCTCGACACGGTGGTCCTGATCGGCTCGATCTCGACTCAGTTCGACGAGGGCAAGGGATTGTTCGCCGCCGGGGCCACGCTGGCCTCCTTCGTGTTCTTCTTTTCACTCGGCTATGGAGCGCGCCTGCTGAAACCGCTGTTCGCCCGACCGGTCACGTGGCGCGTCCTCGATGTGGCGATCGGCGTCATCATGTGGGCGACGGCGGCAAGGCTGCTCGTAAGCGAAAGCGCGGGCTGAACGCTCTACGAGTTCATCCACTCCCCGCATTTCGGAGGCGCCTCGGTGCCCCAGGGCATCAGCGGCACGGTAGAGGTGGAGTTCTTGGGCGAGCCTTCGATGGGCCGGTCCGAATAGACCATGTAGACCAGGGTGTTTCGCTTCACGTCACAGCCGCGCACGATCTGCATCTTCTTGAAGATGAGCGAACGGCGCTCGCTGAACACGACGTCGCCCTGGCCGAATTTCTGCTTGAACTTCACCGGCCCGACCTGCCGGCAGGCAAGCGAGATGTCGGACACCTCCTCGGCGACGCCAAAGGTGCCGGCAATGCCGCCGCGTTCCGGGGTCGTGTAGTGACAGGCCACGCCTTCAACGACGGGATCGTCGATGCCGTAGATGGCGAGCTTGTCGTCCGGGGTGAGCGCCCGCCAGACCGTCGACTTCTTGAAGATCAGGTCGGGCTCCTGGGCCACGGCACCAGTGGCGGCAGCCAGGGTGAGGGTCAGGGCAAGGGCAATTCGGGCAAGCATCGTCAGTTCGTCTCCCACGGTTACGCTGTCATGTGGGGATGGTTCAGGGGTTTGACGAGAGGCTATTCGGGCTGATGGCAGACGATGCAGATCTTGTTGCCGTCGAGGTCGCGAAAATAGGCGCCGTAATAATCCTTGTGATAATGCGGTCGAAGACCCGGCTGCCCCTCGTCCGTCCCTCCCTGCCCCATGGCGGCCGCATGGCAGGCGTCCACCAGGCTGCGTTTGGGCGCGAGAAGGGCGATCATGGCTCCGTTCCCAACACTCGGGGTCTCTCCGTTGAAGGGCCGCGCCGCCAGGAACTGCGGCGGCCCTCCGGGCGCCCCCCATCCGACGAGCATGTCGTCCGCATACCGCACCTCGTGCCCGAGCGGCGCGAGGACGGCATCGTAGAACACCCGGGCCCGGGCGAGGTCATTTGCCCCGATGGTCGTATGGGAGTACATGCTGGATCTCGTCTCAGGGTCGCTCATGCGGGAAGGCTAGACAGCTTCCCCTGGAGCGGGCAAGGCGTTAATCACAATAGGGTCAAATTCGGGCGTCACATGACAAGCCAGCCCGGCATATGATGCCCAACGGACCGGTTCTGCGATCAGCTTTATGACAAAGACATCTTTCCTCCGCTCCTTCATCGCCTTGGCGGCCTTCCTGGCCGCCGGACAGGCGGCACTCGCCCAGTCCGCGCAGTGCCAGCGCTTCCAGGCCGAACTGGCCTCCCTGGAGCGCAGCGGCGGCAGCGCGCCGACTGGCCAGATGCGCACCCAGCGGGCGGAGATCAACCGGCTCGTCACCTATTACCGCAACATCGGCTGCGAGCGCGGCCCTCTCGGCTTCCTGGCAGGTCCCGCGCCGGCCGAGTGCGGCTCCATCGCCACGCAGATCCGCCAGCTTGAGGCCGGGTATGCTCGCCTGGCTGCTCAAGGAGCAGAGCAGGGAGACATCGAGGCCCGGCGTCGGCAACTCCAGGCTGCAGTCCAGCAGACCTGCTCCACGGAGCCCCGCGGCTTCTTCGAATCGCTCTTCGGCGCCCCGCGCCAGCCGCAGCAGCAGCAGGTCATGCCCGAGGGCCAGCCGATCATTGCCGATGACGAGCCGCGCTCTCTCGGCGGCGGGCGCCTGATCTGCGTGAAGACCTGCGACGGCTCCTTCTTCCCGCTCACCACCCCGCCGGGTGGTGGCCAGAGCGCGAACGAGATGTGCCAGGCCCTCTGCCCCGGCACGGAGACCACCGCCTTCGCCTATCCGGGCGGCGACAACGGCCTCAACCGCGCGGCTTCGCTCTCCACGAACCAGCCGTATACGTCGCTGGCGAACGCCTTCAAGTTCCGCAAGAGCTTCGACGAGAGCTGCGCCTGCAAGAAGCCCGACGAGAGCTGGGCCACGGTGCTGCGCAAGGCCGAGGGCATGCTCACACAGCGCAAGGGCGACCTGATCGTCACCGCCGAGCAGGCAGAGGAGCTGTCGCGCCCCAAGGCGCAGGCCGCCCGCAAGGCCGCCGACAAGAAGGCCGAGGAAGAGGCCAAGGAAGCCGCCGAGATCGCCGCCGCCGCGCCGACCGCCAGCAAGGAATCGGCCGGCATCGGGCCGCAATCGATCGACAACACCACTGTCGTCCGCCAGGGCGAGGGTGCGAAGCGCGAGGTCGCCGCCAGCAACGGCCAGAAGAAGACCGTCCGCGTGATCGCCCCCGACGTGATCCCGGTTCCGAACGTTCAGAACTGATCGTTCTCGCATCTTGTGCGTCATCCCCGGACTTGTTCCGGGGATCCACGTCTTCAAACCATCAAAACGTGGATGGCCGGGACAAGCCCGGCCATGACGGCTGCGTGTGAGGTGCCAGAAGCGTCTCCATTCCGCCCCGCCTCCCGCCATGCTATCACCCCGGCATGAAACCGCTCGATTCTCTTGAGATGCCCCGCCCTGCCGGCACGTCCGACCCGATCATCACCGTCTCGGGACTGACCAAGACCTATGCGTCCGGGTTCCAAGCTTTGAAGAAGGTCGATCTGGAGATCCGGAAAGGCGAGATCTTCGCCCTTCTGGGCCCGAACGGCGCCGGCAAGACGACGCTCATCAGCATCATCTGCGGCATCGTCAATCCGAGCACCGGAACCGTCGTCGCAGACGGGCATGACATCATCCGGGATTTCCGGCCCGCCCGCACGAAGATCGGACTTGTGCCGCAGGAACTCACCACCGACGCCTTCGAGAGCGTGTGGGCGACGGTCAAATTCAGCCGGGGCCTCTTCGGCAAGCCGCCGAACCCAGCCTATCTCGAGAGGATCCTCAAGGACCTCTCTCTCTGGGACAAGCGCGACAGCAAGATCATGACGCTGTCCGGCGGCATGAAGCGCCGGGTGATGATCGCCAAGGCCCTGTCGCACGAGCCCACGATCCTGTTCCTCGACGAGCCCACCGCCGGCGTCGACGTGGAGCTGCGGCGCGACATGTGGAACATGGTCCGTCGTCTCAGGGAGAACGGCGTCACCATCATCCTGACCACCCATTACATCGAGGAAGCCGAGGAGATGGCCGACCGGATCGGGGTGATCAACAAGGGCGAGATCGTCCTGGTCGAGGA
Source organism: Microvirga soli (assembly GCF_016734765.1). GTDB lineage: Bacteria > Pseudomonadota > Alphaproteobacteria > Rhizobiales > Beijerinckiaceae > Microvirga > Microvirga soli. Next base: position 125,415 of record NZ_JAERQE010000005.1, read on the forward strand.
CAAGCATGTTCTGATGCAGAAACTCGGCAAGAAGCAGCTCACCCTGCACCTGCAGAACCCGGTCACGAGCCTGCCGCCCGAGCTGCAATCGGACAACCTCCAGCTCTCCGCTGACGGCACCGAACTCGTCTACACCTTCGACACGCAAAGCCAGGAGACGGGCATCGCACGCCTCCTGCGCCGCCTGAGCGAGCACGGCATCGACTTCAAGGACCTTCAGACCTCCGAGTCGTCGCTCGAGGAAATCTTCGTCAGCCTGGTGCGGGGGCGCTCATGAACTTCTATGCAATCAAGGCGATCTATCTCTTCGAGATGGCGCGCACCTGGCGCACGATCATGCAGAGCATCGCCTCGCCCGTGCTGTCGACCTCGCTCTATTTCATCGTGTTCGGCTCGGCCATCGGTTCGCGCATGGCCAGCATCGAGGGCGTGAGTTACGGCGCCTTCATCGTGCCAGGCCTGATCATGCTCTCGATCCTGACCGAGAGCATCTCCAACGCCTCCTTCGGCATCTACATGCCGAAATTCGCTGGCACGATCTACGAGGTCCTGTCCGCGCCGATCTCGGCGGTGGAGACCGTGATCGGCTATGTGGGGGCAGCCGCTACCAAGTCGATCGTCATCGGCACGATTATCCTGATCACGGCTCGGCTTTTCGTGGATTTCTCCATCGAGCATCCTGTCTGGATGATCGCCTTCCTGGTGTTGACCTCCGTCACCTTCAGCATGTTCGGCTTCATCATCGGCATCTGGGCCGACAGCTTCCAGAAGCTGCAGGTCGTGCCCCTGATGATCGTGACGCCGCTCGCCTTCCTCGGGGGCAGCTTCTACTCCATCAACATGCTGCCGCCGTTCTGGCAGACCATCGCCCTGTTCAACCCGGTGGTCTATCTGGTGAGCGGCTTCCGCTGGAGCTTCTACGGCGTCGCCGATGTGGGCGTAGGCATCAGCCTCGGCATGACCCTGGTCTTCATGCTCCTCTGCCTCGGCGGCATCGGGTGGATCTTCAGGACCGGGTACAGGATCAAGGCGTAAGCCTCCGCCTTCATTCTCCTCTCCGTCATGGCCGGGCTCGTCCCGGCCATCCACGTTTTGAGCGGGTTAAGACGTGGATGCCCGCAACAAGTGCGGGCATGACGAGGTAGATTTGTGCAAGAGCCTTTAAGCCACCTGACCCGACAGCCGCGCCTTCGCGCGTTCCGCTCCGATCAGCGGCAGGAGCGCCGCTAGCTCGGGACCATGATCCAGCCCGGTCAAAGCGAGACGAAGCGGCATGAAAAGCGCCTTGCCCTTGACCCCCGTAGCGGCCTTCACGGCTTCCGTCCAAGCTTTCCAGGTAGTCGCATCCCAAGGAACTTCCGGCAGAACGCCGGTCGCAGCCTCGATGAAGGCTTTGTCCTCGATGGCCGGCGTTACGGGACCGTGCACGACCGTGGCCCACTCTGCCGCATCCTGAACCTTCGTCAGGTTACCGCGAACCGCATTCCAGAACGCCTCGCCCTCATCTGCGCCAAGCTGCGCCAGCCGCTCGCGAGCGACCTCATAAGGCATCTCATGGATGAGGCGGGCGTTCAGGTGCTCCAACTCGCTCTCGTCGAACTTCGCCGGCGCGCGGGAGATGTGCGAAAAGTCGATGAGCTTGGCGAGTTCGTTGAGATCGGCGATGGGCCGCACGGACTCGGCCGAACCGACCAGCACCGCAAGCGATGCGACCGCCTGCGGCTCGAGACCGGCATCGCGCAGGCCCTTCACCGAGAGATGGCCGAGACGCTTCGACAGTCCCTCGCCGCTCGCCGTGATCAGCAGGCTGTGATGGGCGAAGGTGGGCGAACCGGCGCCGAGCGCCTCGAAGATCTGGATCTGCACCGCCGTGTTGGTCACATGGTCCTCGCCCCGGATCACGTGGGTGATCTTGAGGTCGATGTCGTCCACCACGGACGGCAGGGTGTAGAGATAGGTGCCGTCCTCGCGCACCAGCACCGGATCGGACAGCGAGCTGCAATCCACGTGGCAAGGGCCGCGCACGAGGTCGTCCCAGGCGACGTTCGTCGGCTCCAGTCGGAAGCGCCAGTGGGGCTTGCGGCCCTCCTCTGCGAGCTTGGCGCGATCCTCATCCGTAAGCTTCAAGGCGGCCCGGTCATAGATCGGCGGCAGGCCGCGGGCGAGCTGGCGCTTGCGGCGGAACTCGAGCTCCTCCTGCGTCTCGTAGCAGGGATAAAGCCGCCCGGCCGCCTTTAGCCGCTCGGCGGCGGCGTCATAGAGCGGGAACCGCTCCGACTGGCGCACGACCACGTCGGGCGGGATGCCGAGCCAGTGCAGATCGGTCTCGATGGACTCCGCATATTCCTGCTTCGACCGCGCCAGATCCGTGTCGTCGAAGCGCAGGATGAAGGTGCCGCCTTCCCGACGCGCATAGAGCGCGTTGAGCAGGGCCACGCGGGTGTTGCCGATATGGATGTGCCCGGTCGGAGACGGGGCAAAGCGAACGATGGGCTTGGACATGCAATTGCTATGGCGAAGGGAGCGAATGTGCGCAAGGGGCGAAGGGCGTTTCGGCGTTATTCCCGGCCGGGGCAGCGGAGGGAAGCCAATAGCGCTGAGCGTGGAAGTGGATCCCCGGAACAAGTCCGGGGATGACGTGGTGGATGTTAAAAGCGCTAAATGTCTAATGATCCAACCCGTGGTTTGCCCATAGCGCGCTCCAGGGCCTCGTCCTTTTGGTGCGCCACCAACCCTTGGTCGCGGTAGCGGTTGACGATGGGGTAGCGGCGGTCGCGGCCGAAATTTCGGCGCGTCACCTTCACGCCGGGCGCCGCCTGCCGGCGCTTGTACTCGGCGATGTAGAGCAGGCGTTCCACCTTCTTCACCACCTCGAGATCATAGCCCTTGGCCACGATCTCCGAGACCCGCAATTCCTCCTCCACGAGTCCGCGCAGGATCTCGTCGAGATCCTCGTACGGCGGCAGCGAATCCTGATCCTTCTGGTTCTCGCGCAGCTCCGCAGTTGGCGCCTTGGTGAGGATGTTTTCGGGAATGACGATGCCGTCGGGACCCAGTGCCCCCTTCGGCTTCCAGCGGTTGCGCAGGGCCGACAGCGAAAAGACCTCCATCTTGTAGAGATCCTTGATCGGATTGAAGCCGCCGTTCATGTCGCCGTAGATCGTGGCGTAGCCGACCGACATCTCCGACTTGTTGCCGGTGGTCAGCACCATGGCGCCGAACTTGTTCGAGATCGCCATCAGGATCGTGCCGCGGGCGCGGCTCTGAAGGTTTTCCTCCGTGATGTCCCGCTCCCGCCCTGCAAACAGAGGCTTCAGCGCGGCTTCGAAACCCTCCACGGGCCCGGCAATCGGCAGGGTATCGTAGCGCACGCCCAGCGCCTTGGCGCAATCTTCCGCATCCTTCAGGGACTCGCCCGAGGTGTAGCGGTAGGGCAGCATCACGCAATGCACCCGGTCCGGCCCCAGGGCATCCACCGCCATGGCGGCGCAGATGGCGGAATCGATTCCGCCGGAGAGCCCCAGCACCACGCCGGGAAAGCGGTTCTTCTCCACATAGTCGCGCAGGCCAAGCACGCAGGCGGCGTAATCGGCCTCCTCGCCCTCCTCCACCGTGACGACCGGAGCCTCCCGGCAGACCCACCCCTCCTCGCCCTTCTCCCAGGTGGTGAGGGCGATGGTCTCCTCATAGGCCGGCAGCTGGCAGGCGAGCGAGCAATCCGCATTGAGCACGAAGGAGGCACCGTCGAAAACGAGTTCGTCCTGGCCGCCGATCTGGTTGAGATAAACCAGCGGCAGGCCGCTCTCGGTCACGCGGGCGGCCGCGATATTGAACCGTTCCTCCGTCTTGCCGCGCCAATAGGGCGAGCCGTTGGGCACGAGGAGCATCTCGGCTCCGGTCTCGGCCAGGCACTCGACCACGTCCCCGCTCCAGATGTCCTCGCAGATCGGAAGGCCGAGGCGGATGCCGCGGAAATTGACCGGTCCCGGCAAGGGGCCGGCCTCGAAATTGCGCTTCTCGTCGAAGACGCCGTAATTGGGCAGATCGACCTTGAAGCGCACGGAGACCGTGCCGCCGTCGAGGAGCGCATAGGCGTTATAGAGAAGCCCCTCCTCCCGCCACGGCAGGCCGATGAGCATGCCGGGCCCGCCATCCGCGGTCTCGCGGGCGAGCCGCTCGAGCGCCGCCCGGCAGGTATCCTGGAAGGCGGGCTTCAGCACGAGGTCCTCGGCGGGATAGCCCGCCAGGAACTGCTCGGCGAACATCACGATGTCGGCGCCCATCCGGGCCGCCTCGGCGCGGGCGTGGCGCGCCATTTCTTCGTTGCCGGCCACATCGCCGACGATGGGGTTGAGCTGCGCGAGCGCGATCTTGAGAATGTTCTGAGCCATGGCACCTGCAGATTTAGCGCGCAGCCGGGTGCGCAGCAATGCAACGAGCAAAGCTTTCCCACGGCGGTTCAACGCGTCTGGTGCCATGCCGATCCGCCATTTGGTATCAGCGATGGCAGAGCACTCGTGGGCTGCACTCCACGCCTTGTGCAAAGCTCAAGCTTTGTGGGAACCCGCAACAGTCCAGTTCGTTATTTCCACACGAAACACTGGGAGACTGACATGTTCAAAGGCGGCCTGCTTTGGCTCATCGGCATTCCTCTGCCGATCATCCTTATTCTCTTCTTCATGGGCTGGCTGAGCTAAGCTCAAATACTTGTAGAGTAGCGTACGCGTGAAAGAAAAAGGGGCGCCCGAGGCGCCCCTTTTTCTTCGATCATTCAGCTCTTCATTCCGCCGCCAGGGCGGCCGGCTGTTCCCTCGCCTGACGCTCGCGCTTGATGAGCTCCGAGGTCAGGAACGCGATTTCCAGCGCCTGTTCGGCGTTGAGGCGCGGGTCGCAATAGGTGTGGTAGCGGTCGCGCAGGTCCGCATCCGTGAGCGCGCGGGCGCCGCCCGTGCATTCCGTGACGTTCTTGCCGGTCATTTCCAGATGGATGCCGCCTGCGTGCGTTCCTTCCGCCTGATGGATGGCGAAGAAGTCCTGCACCTCGCTCATGACCTGCTCGAATGGCCGGGTCTTGTAGCCCGAGCCCGCCTTGATGGTGTTGCCGTGCATCGGGTCGCAGGACCACACGACCGTGCGCCCTTCCCGTTCGACCGCGCGGATCAGGCCCGGCAGGTGATCGGCCACCTTGCCTGCGCCAAAGCGGCAGATCAGGGTAAGGCGTCCGGCCTCGTCCTTCGGGTTGAGGGTGTCAATGAGTTTGAGCAGACCATCGGCCGAGAGTGACGGGCCGCATTTGAGGCCGATCGGATTCTGGATACCGCGCATGTATTCGATATGGGCGTGATCCGGCTGACGGGTGCGGTCGCCGATCCAGAGCATATGGCCCGAGGTGGCATACCAGTCGCCGGTCGTGGAATCGACCCGGGTCATGGCCTCCTCGTAGCCGAGCAGCAGCGCCTCGTGGCTGGTGTAGAAATCGGTCGAGCGCATCTCGGGATGGGTCTCGGGATCGATCCCGATGGCCCGCATGAAGTTGATGCTCTCGGTGATGCGCTCGGCGAGCTCGCTGTAGCGCGAGGATTGCGGCGAATCCTTCACGAAGCCCAGCATCCAGCGATGGGCGTTCTCGAGATTGGCGTAGCCGCCGGTCGCGAAAGCACGGATCAGGTTGAGCGTCGCGGCCGACTGGCGGTAGGCCATGAGCTGGCGGCGCGGGTCAGGCGTGCGCGCTTCAGGCGTGAATGCGATATCGCTGATGATGTCGCCCCGATAGCTCGGCAGCTCGACGCCGTCGATGATTTCCGTGCCTGAGGAACGCGGCTTGGCGAACTGGCCGGCCACGCGGCCGACCTTCACCACGGGCGAGCCGCCCGCATAGGTGAGCACCACGGCCATCTGCAGGAACAGGCGGAAAAAATCGCGGATGTTGTCGGCCGAATGCTCGGCGAAGCTCTCGGCGCAGTCCCCGCCCTGGAGCAGGAAGGCCTCGCCCTTGGCAACCTTGGCCAGGGTCTTCTTCAGCTTGCGGGCCTCGCCGGCAAACACGAGCGGAGGAAAGCCGGCGAGCTGCTGCTCGACGCTCTCAAGGGCCTCAAGGTCCGGATAGGCCGGAACCTGCTGGATCGGCTTGTTTCTCCAGCTATCGGGCGTCCACCGCTCGGTCATGACACTTACCCCCGTGTCCTTTCTTCAATGCTCATCGTGCGCCGCAACAAGCGGCATGAAACGGCACCTATACACGACACGAACGAAAAGGCGAGTGCGTAGAGGTGACGCCGCGCATGAGGGGACCGCATGTCGCGGGAGCCCCTAACCTTTGGAGTGGAAGAAAAGCGATCCTCAGCGCGCAGGACGCTGACGGCTCTCGCGCCGGGACATCCAGAGGGCGCCAAAGCCCATCGCCACGGCAATGACCGGGATGCCGAAGTAGACATAGGCTTCCAGGAGGGTCATGGCTTCAAGTCTCTCAAAATCAACTTCGCTATCGAATGTAGGATGAACCCGACGAAAAGCCAAACGATGCTGACGAGAATGGCAATGGAATCCCTCGCCATAGCCTCCGATCCGTAGCCGACAGCGACCATCGGCCCCACGAACCCGGCAATCACGAACGCCACCGCCACGTTATTGAGCGCTGTTGCTGTCAGCTTGGTCTGCTCGTTATGGATCAGGCTCACTCGGTACCCCCACGCAAATCCTACTACCCCACCGCCACCGGCTTCTTGACCACCACGGGCGTGCGCATAGTCACCAGTTCCTCGGCCGCCGTTGGGTGAACCGCCACGGTGCGGTCGAAATCGGCCTTGGTGGCCCCCATGGTGACGGCGATGCCGGCGAGCTGGATCATCTCGCCTGCGTCGTGCCCCATGACGTGGACGCCCACGACCTTGTCGGTGGCCTTGTCGACGATCAGCTTCATGAAGACCCGGTCCTTGCCGCCCGAAAGCGTTGCCTTCATGGGCCGGAACGCGGTCTTGTAGACGTCGATCTCACCGTAGATCGCCCGGGCAGCTCCCTCGCCGCAGCCGATGACGCCGATCTCCGGGGTGGAGAAGACGGCGGTCGGAATCAGGTCGTGATCGACGATGGTGGGCTTGTTGCCGAAGACCGTATCGGCAAAGGCGTGCCCCTCGCGGATGGCGATAGGCGTGAGATTCGCCCGGTTGGTCACGTCGCCCACCGCGTAGATCGACGGAGTCAGGGTCTGGGAATAGGCATCAACCGGAATTGCCCCAACCTCGTCGACGGTGATTCCCGCCGCCTCCAGGCCCAGCCCCTTGGTGTTGGGACGCCGCCCGGTGGCGACGAGAACCTGGTCGACCATGAGGGTCGAGCCGTCCGATAGGGTCGCGGCAATCCCCTCTCCTGTCTTCTCCAAGCTCGAGAGGGTCCGGCCCAGGGCCAGGTTGATGCCGCGCTGGGCATAGGCCTCTCCCAAGGCATCGCGGACGTCGTCGTCGAACCCTCGCAGGAGCTTGTCGCCCCGGTGCAGGAGCGTGACCTCGCTGCCGATGCCGGCGAAAACGCCTGCGAACTCGACGGCGATATAGCCGCCGCCGACGACCAGAATGCGCTTCGGCTGCTGCTGCAGATGGAACACCTCGTTGGACGTGATGCCGAGCTCGCCGCCCGGAATGACCGGCTCCAGGGTCGGATGAGCCCCGACTGCCACGAGAATATAGCGGGCACGGACGCGGGCGCCTGTCTTGAGCACATGAACAATGTGCGGATCCTCGATCACCGCGCGGCTGTCGACGACCTCGACGCCGGCCTTCTCCAGGTTGGTCCGGTAGATGCCTTCCAGCCGGTCGATCTCCCGGTCCTTGTTGCGGATCAGGGTCGCCCAGTCGAAGCGGGTCTCGCCGACGCTCCAGCCGAAACCTTCAGCCTCATGAAACTCGTCGGCGAAGCGGCTCGCATAGACCATCAGCTTCTTGGGCACGCAGCCGCGGATCACGCATGTGCCCCCGACCCGGTACTCCTCAGCCAGCATCACCTTGGCGCCGTAGCCGGCTGCGATCCGGGCCGCGCGTACGCCGCCCGACCCGCCTCCGATGACGAAGAGATCAACATCGAATGAGGTCATGGCGCGGTCTCCGCTCAAATTCCGGTTCAACAAGTCATATAGGCAGTGTCGTCAGGCTGCACCGCCCGAAAGCCCTGTTCCGGGCGCATGGCTGTCCGCCTGATAGCGTAGCTCTTACGCGAAGGTTCAACAGCGATAAAGAAGCAAGCGCTTGCCGCTCCCCGGTTCCCTCATTAGGGTCTGCCGCAGGACGCTCTCACCAAACGTCAGCGTCAATGGAGGAAACCAGATGACCCAGTTTCGCAAAGGCCTTTGGCGCGGCGCACTCGCTGCTGCCGCCGTGGCCGGATTCGTCACATCGGCCGCAGCCCAGATGGAGCTCAAGATCATGGCTCCCGCAGCGCCGGGCGGCGGCTGGGACCAGACGGCCCGCTCCATGCAGCAGGCCCTGACGCAGGCTGGCATCGCCAAGAGCGCGCAGGTCACCAACGTTCCGGGCGCCGGCGGCTCCATCGGCATCGCCCAGCTCGTTAACAACTCCAAGGGCGACGGCAACCAGCTCATGGTCATGGGCTACGTGATGGTGGGCGCGCTGCTGACCAACAAGTCGCCGATCACCCTCGACCAGACCACGCCCATCGCCCGCCTGACGACGGAATACGAAGCGATCGTGGTGCCGGCCGACTCGCCGATCAAGAACGCCAAGGATCTCGCCGCAGCCATCAAGGCCGATCCGGCCAAGGTGACCTGGGCCGGCGGCTCGGCGGGCGGCGTCGACCACATCGCCGCGGCACTCTTCGCCAAGGCGGCGGGCGCCGACCCGACCAAGATCAACTACATTCCGTTCTCCGGCGGCGGCGAGGCCCTGGCGGCCATCCTCGGCGGCAAGGTGACCGCCGGCATCTCCGGCTACGGCGAGTTCGAGAGCCAGGTGAAGGCCGGCAAGCTGCGCCTCATTGGCCTGACCTCGGCGAAGAAGACGGCGAATGTGGACGTGCCCTCCATCAAGGAGCAGGGCATCGACCTCGAGATCGCCAACTGGCGCGCGGTCGTGGCCCCTCCCGGCATCTCCGCCGACCAGAAGAAGGCTCTGACGGACACCATGGACAAGATGGCGAAGTCGAAGGAGTGGCAGGAGATCCTGAAGGCCAAGGGCTGGGAAGACGCCTACATCTCCGGCGATGCCTTCACCAAGATCCTGGCCGACGAGCAGGCCCGCACCAAGGAAGTGCTCACCGCCGTGGGTCTGGTGAAGTCGTAAGCTCAAGCCTAGAGCATCGTGCGGAAAAGTGGACCCGGTATTCCGCGCCCAACGATGCTCTCATTTATGGGAGGTAGCATCGGATGCATCCCAAAAGTGCAAATCCACTTTTGGGTCCGATGCTTTAGAATGACTTCCGGAGCGCCGCGTGTCGAAGCGCGGCGCTTCTTTTTTTGCAGGAATTGCCATGGCCACCTCTCCCCAGCGGCGCGTCGACGTAGCAGGCCTCGTCATCGCGCTCATCCTTCTCATCCTGGCCGGCGTTGTCTGGTGGGACATGAGCAAGCTTCAGATCCTGTCCCCCTATGACCTTGGCCCCAAGGTCATGCCCATTGTCGTCTCAGGCGGACTTGTTCTGCTTGCCATCGGCAATGCCATCGGGGCCCTGCGCGGCGACCTCCCCGCGCGTGACACCCTGGATTGGAAACCGATCATCCTGATCCTCGGGGCGCTGGTCTGCCTGATCGTGCTGATCCGCTTCGGTGGCGGCTTCATGATCGGCACGGCCCTGCTGTTTGCAGCAACATCCACGGCCTTCGGACGCCGGGCTTTCATCACCGATTTCATCATCGGTGCCGTGATCGCCCTCATCGTCTACGTGCTTTTCGCCAAGCTCCTGACCCTGTCCCTGCCGGCAGGGCCGCTCGAACGCCTGTTCTGAGGTCTTTCCATGGAAGCCTTCGCCTCCCTCGCCGATGGCCTCGTTGTCGCCATCCAGCCGGCGAACCTGCTCTTCGCCCTCATCGGCGTTCTCCTCGGCACCGCCGTGGGCGTTCTGCCCGGCATCGGTCCGGCGCTCACGGTGGCGCTGCTCCTGCCGATCACCTTCAAGCTCGATCCTGCCGGATCGATCATCATGTTCGCCGGCATCTATTACGGCGGCATGTATGGCGGCTCGACCACGGCAATCCTGATCAACACGCCGGGCGAGAGCGCATCCATGGCGACCGCGCTGGAAGGCAACCTGATGGCCAAAGCCGGCCGCGGTGGCCCGGCGCTTGCCACAGCCGCCATCGGCTCCTTCGTGGCGGGCACGATCGCCACCCTCGGCCTCACGCTCCTGGCGCCCTACCTTGTCGATATCGCCGTGAGCTTCGGGCCGGAGGATTACTTCGCCCTGATGGTCGTTGCCTTCGTGACGGTCTCAGCCACTTTCGGCGATTCTCCCGTTCGCGGCCTCACCAGCCTGTTCATCGGCCTGATGCTCGGACTGGTCGGCATCGATCTGCTCTCCGGCCAATCGCGCCTGAGCTTCGGGGTGCCGGAGCTCTACGACAATATCGAGGTCACCACCCTGGCGGTCGGCCTCTTTGCCGTGGGCGAGGCGCTCTATGTCGCCTCCCGCCGCCATATCCAGGAGGAAAAGCTCGAGGCCGTTCGCGGCTCCCTGTGGATGACCAAGGAGGACTGGAAGCGATCCTGGAAGCCCTGGCTGCGGGGCACGATGTTCGGCTTCCCCATCGGTGCCCTCCCGGCGGGCGGTGCGGAGATTCCCACCTTCCTGTCCTACGCGACGGAACGGCGCCTGACCAAGTACCCGGAAGATTTCGGCAAGGGAGCCATCGAGGGCGTGGCAGGCCCGGAGGCTGCCAACAATGCCTCAGCCGCCGGCACCCTCGTGCCGCTGCTGACGCTGGGCCTTCCCACCTCGGCCACGGCCGCCATGATGCTGGCCGGCTTCCAGCAATACGGCCTTAACCCCGGACCTCTGCTCTTTGCAGAGCAGCCCAATCTCGTGTGGGGCCTTATCGCCAGCCTGTTCATCGCCAACGCCATGCTGCTCGTGCTGAATCTGCCGCTGGTCGGTCTGTGGGTCAGGCTTCTCATGATTCCACAACCCTGGCTGTATGCAGGCATCCTGGTCTTCGCCACGATGGGGACGATTGCGGCCAACCCGTCGCCGGTAGAACTCATCATGCTGACCGTCTTCGGCGTGCTCGGCTTCCTGATGCGGCGCTTCGACTTCCCGATCGCGCCGGTCGTGGTCGGCCTGATCCTCGGCCCCATCGCTGAAAGCCAGCTGCGCCGGGCGCTCTCGATTAGCCTCGGCGACCCGATGACGCTTCTGCAGAGCCCGATCTCCGCGACGCTGCTGGCTATCGCGCTCATCGCCCTCATCCTGCCCTTCTTCCTCAAGGGACTGGGACGGTTCAAGGCGGTGGAGGACTAAAGCTCCACGACCTCTCGAAACAATAAAGGCGCCTCAATGGGAGGCGCCTTTATTCTGCCTTGTCGGCTACAGCTCACACGGGCATCAGCCGATGGATGCCGAAGCCTCGCGGACTTTCAGGGTAGCCGTGCTCACCAGCTCGGCGGAGCGCGCGATCTCGTTCATGCTGGCGCTGATCGACGAGACGCTGCGCGAGGCTCCCTGCATGTTGGATGACATCTCCTGCGTCACCGCCGACTGCTCCTCCACGGCAGCGGAGATCGCAATCGAAATCTCGTTGAGCCTCTGAACGGTCGAGGTGATGGCCTCGATGGCCGACACGGCCTGCTGCGTTGCCGCCTGTGTCTGTGCAATCTGTGCACCGATCTCTTCCGTGGCTTTCGCGGTCTGCGTGGCCAAACTCTTGACCTCGGAGGCAACCACTGCAAACCCCCGTCCAGCCTCGCCCGCCCGTGCCGCCTCGATGGTGGCATTCAGAGCGAGGAGATTGGTCTTGGACGCAATGCTGTCGATGAGGGTGACGATCTCGCCAATCTTCCGTGCCGAGGTTGAGAGTCCCGACACGATAGCATTCGTCTGCCTGCCCTGCTCCACGGCCTCGGTGGAGATGGAGAGTGCGTGATTGACCTGCTGGCCGATCTCATTGACGGATGCTGCAAGCTCCTCGGCCCCGGCTGCAACCGCCTGTACGTTCTCCGATGTCCCGCCTGACGCACTCGCTGCACCTTCAGCCTGAGCCGTGACGCCGGCGATCGCCCTCGTGATCTGGATAAGTTCAGCGGCAATCGATTGCTGGATCTCGGCGCGGCGCAAACGCTCATGCACCTGCGCCGTGATGTCGGTCGCGAACTTGATGACCTTGTAGGGGCGCCCTGCCATGTCGAAGATCGGGTTGTAGGAGGCTTGGATCCAGACCTCTCGGCCGCCCTTGGCAACACGCTTGTACTCGGCTGACTTGTACTCGCCCCGTGCGAGGGCGGTCCAGAATTCTCGGTATTGATGGCTGTTGCGATAGTCGGGCTCGACGAAGAGGCTATGATGCCTGCCCTGGATCTCATCGAGGCCGTAGCCCATCGTGCTGAGGAAGTTCTCGTTGGCAGTCAGGATAGTGCCGTCGAGCTTGAAGGCGATGACCGCCTGGGAACGGTGGATCGCTTTGATTTGCCCTTCAAAATCGGCAGCCTGAAGCTTCTGCTCGGTCGTATCCGTGGCGAACTTGACGACCTTGTAGGGCTTTCCGCCTCGGTCGAGGACAGGATTGTACGAAGCTTGAATCCAGACCTCCTTTCCACCCTTGCCGAAGCGCTGATACTCGGCCGTCTGCGCTTCACCCCGGCTCAGAGCAGCCCAGAACTCACGGTAATCAGCGCTACCCTTCTCGGCTGGGGCTACGAACAGGCTGTGGTGCCCGCCCTCGATCTCCTCCAGCCGGTATCCCATCACGTCGAGAAAGTTTTGATTGGCGCTGATGATCGTGCCGTCGAGCTTGAACTCGATGATGGCCTGAGACCGGTCCAAGGCCTCCAGCTTGTCCGACATCTCACCACTTGCCCGAAACATAAACATCAACCGCCCCCAAGCCTTGCCCATTGGCGCGTCTTGGCGCCGCTCCTTGGGGAGATGCGGAAGACGCTCTTGACGAGACCGGAGCAAGCCCGGTCTTGAACTGGCGCCAATTTGGCCATCAACTCCTAACGGCTTGTTAAGGGGAGCAGCGGTAACGCAGAGAAACTGTCTGGCTCTACTAGGTAAAAATGCAAATTGTCATTTGCATTTTAAGTCGATGCTCAGCCCGACCTTTGCATCAGCAGAAGTCGTGAATTCAACACCATGGATTTCCATGGTTCGTCTGATGGCATCGATACCCGCCTTCCGTACAGTATCGCTGCCGTGAGCCTCAATGCGCTTGATCGTTGTTGCCGAGACGCCCGAGGCGTCGGCGAGCTCACGCACGGACCAGTTGAGGAGGGCTCGCCCGGCGCGGATCTGCTCACTTGTAAGGGGGACCGCAAGGTCGAAGGCGAGCGCCGTTGCTCCTGCGGGAGCAGGCTTCAGATTCGCTCTAGCCAATCCAGCCTGCTCGAGGTGGTGAAGCCATAGCTCGTCGACAACGAGTCTTCCCAACCCGGCGAGAACAGCCGCCTGATCCGGCTGAAACTCGCGCGGTTCGGTATCGATCAGGCACAGGGATCCGAGTCGTATACCAGGCTCGGTCGTCAGTGGTGCGCCGGCATAAAACCGAATGCCGGGCTCGCCCGTCACGTAAGGATTGGTTGCAAGATTCCGGTCTGCCTTCGCATCGGGCACGACGAAAACCTCATCATGCATGATGGTATACTGGCAGAAGGAATGCTCGCGCGCCGTGACCTTGAGGTCGGGGATCCCGACAGTCGACTTGAGCCATTGCTGCGTGCCATCGAGAAAGGTCACGGCAGCGATCGGAACTTTGAACAGCTGCTGGGCCACACGACAGATACGGTCGAGGGAGGGAGAGGTCGGAGCGTCGATGATGCCGAGCCTCCGGAGGGCTGCGAGACGCTCCACCTCGTTAGGGGGAAAAAGAATTGCCATGAAACGGCCCTTAGCCCTGCCATGGGCAGAAACGCATGATCGGCGGCAGCGGTCCGACCGGGCGCCCCGGCCGTGGCACGATGAAGCCTGCGTCTCACACCTCAATCCATCCTGAAAAATCCTGAGATTCAGCCACGACAATACAAAGGCTCGGTTGCCCGAGCCTTTCGCCGGTGAGGCGGACGATGCGATCGTGCCTTACTGCAGCTGGTGGCCGCGCTTGCCCATTTCCTCACGGGCGCGGCTCATCACGAACTGGGCGGTCTGCTGCGTCCAGGTCGCGAGATCACGAACCACATCGTCAAGGATGCCTGGCTGGGTCTCCACGTACTTCTTGCCCGCCGGAGACTTGTAGAAGTCGGAGATCGTCTTCAGCTCGGCCTCGGTCATCCGGCTGGCAAAAGCCCGCGCGGCGTTGTCGACCATCTTCAGCTTTTCCTTGTCGAGCTCAGGGCGGATCTGAGCCACGACCTGATCGAGGTCCTGCTTGATCTCAGGACGCGTCACGTTCATCTGCTGCAGCTGCTCGAGAAAAGGCTCGACCATGGCGTCGAACGAGCGGGTCATGCCAGACGTGATGGCGACTTCGCGGGCAAGGGCGAGATGGCTGGCGCTCGGCTGCGCCTGGGCGAAGACCGGGCTGGCGAGCATGAACAGCGCGACCGAGGTCGCGGCCAGTCGTGAGGCATTACGGATCATCAATGTGGCTCCAATCGTCATGGCTTTGGTCAGAGCTGACCGAGTTCGACGAGCCCGTCAGCGGTGGCGAGGATCGCCCCGGTGGCCAAGCCCAGGAAAAGACCGTGCTCCACGACGCCGGGGATGTTGTTCAGCGTCGAGGCAAGCACGTTCGGCTTGTCGATGCGCTCAAGATGCGCATCGAGAATGAAATGGCCGCCGTCCGTCACATAAGGCGCACCGTCGGCGGCGTGCCGGAGGCGCAGCTCGCCGGTCATGGACAGGGAATCCAGCAGCCGGGCGATGGCGCGCTCGGTAGCCGTGAGGCCGAAGGGCATCACCTCGATGGGCAGCGGAAAGCGGCCGAGCTTCGTGACGAGCTTCGACCCGTCGGCGATCACGATCATGCGCTGGCTGGCAGACGCGACGATTTTCTCCCGCAGCAGCGCACCGCCGCCGCCCTTGATGAGACGCAGGTCGCTGTCGAGCTCGTCGGCCCCGTCGACGGTCAGGTCGAGGTCCGGCGTTTCATCGAGACTCGTCAGGGGAATGCCCTCGCGCTGAGCCTGCTCGCGGGTCGCCTCGGAGGTGGGCACGCCCATCACCTTCAGCCCGCCCCGGACGCGCTCGCCGATGGCCGCGACGAAATGGGCCGCCGTGGAGCCGGTGCCGAGCCCCAGCCTCATCCCGTCGGTGACGAGCCGGGCTGCCCGTTCGGCTGCTTCGCGCTTGAGAGTGTCGCTCACGAATATCCTCGAAGATCATGGAGGCGCCCGGCCGGTGGGCCGTATGACCCGCCTCTAGCATGCCGGAACGCCTGGAAGAAAGAACGTTTCATAGGCTGCTCGCCCGCTAACCCGCCAAGAGGCCTCAGGGCCGCTGCGGCGAGGCTCCCGTACCTGGGCTGACGCTGGGGGTCGCCACAGGGGCGGCCGCCGAGGAGGTC
Organism: Microvirga soli; assembly: GCF_016734765.1. Lineage (GTDB taxonomy): Bacteria > Pseudomonadota > Alphaproteobacteria > Rhizobiales > Beijerinckiaceae > Microvirga > Microvirga soli. The sequence goes on from NZ_JAERQE010000005.1 coordinate 141,067, forward strand.
GCTGCCGATGGTGTCGTCTGCGGGGTGCACACCACCCGCTCGTCGAACACGTAGCAGATGCTCATCTGGCCGGTCCGGAAATTGACCCGGAACACGCCCCCCTCCCGCTCGTGGCGGGAGGCGACAAGCCCATACTCGCCCGGCGTCTGGGGACCCGCGCCCTCACCTGCGCTGAAGCATAAGGTCACCCCAATTGTGCCTTCCTGGAGACCATACTGGCAGGAACTGACCTCGCCGGTGATCCGATCGATCCTATAAATACGGTTCAGGTCGGTCTGGGGAGCGGGAACGAAATCATAGGACGCAGCCAGGGCGGGTCCTCCGAGGCTTCCCGACGCCAGGGCCGCAAAAACAATCACCGCGGAACCAGAGAACCGCATTCAACACTCCATTCGGTAAGAACGAATCAACCTTAGGACCTTATCATCCCCATGCTTGATTCCCTTGCCCGCAGCAGGTAGCCGACCTTCATGGCCATTGATACCCCGCACAATGTCTCGCCCATCGCCGTCTTCGACCTCGATGGAACCCTGGCAGACACGGCCGGCGACCTCGTCGGAACCCTGAACGTGATCCTCGATCGTGAGGGATTGGCGGCCCTGCCCGTCCGCAAGGCACGGGACATGATAGGCGTGGGTGCCCGCGCGTTGATCCAGCGTGGGTTCGAGGCGGCCGGCAAGGAGCTGACGCCAGACTATCTCGACGAGCTGTTCCGGCAGTTCATGGTTCATTACGTGGAGAATATCTGCGTCCGCACCAAGCTCTATCCCGGCGTGGCCGAGGCCCTGGATCGGCTGGAAGAGGCAGGATTCATCCTGGCGGTCTGTACCAATAAATTCGAGGAGCAGTCAGTGAAGCTCCTGAAGGAGCTCGGCATCGGCCATCGGTTTGCGGCCAATTGCGGCCGCGACACCTTCCGCTACTTCAAGCCGGACCCGCGCCACCTCACCATGACCATCGAGCGGGCGGGCGGCCATCCGAGCCGGGCAGTCATGATCGGCGACTCGCGCACCGATATCGTGACGGCGAAGAACGCCGGGATTCCGGTGATCGCCGTGCCCTTCGGCTACACGGACGTCCCGGTCCAGAGGCTGGAGCCGGATCTCGTCATCAAGCATTTCGATGAGCTGTTTCCCGCCATCCAGCGCCTCATGAGGCCGCTCGCGGCCTGACGCGCGCAAGTCATCGCCCGTGCACTTGGTGCACACGAACTTGTGAAGCTTATCTGTCAGGAAGGAAATGGTGGGCGCGACAGGGATTGAACCTGTGACCCTTCGCGTGTGAAGCGAATGCTCTCCCGCTGAGCTACGCGCCCTGACAAGGGCCTTCTAAAGGCGCAGAACCCTCTGCGTCAAGCCAAAGAAGCGGCCAAGCCGGCAAGTATTTTGTTGCAAGGATTGTGGCGCCTTGGCCTTAACGTCTCGGTTACGACGTGGCCAGATTGTGGCGCATACGCACTAGGATTTTATAGCAGAACCCTGATAATCCTTGGATCCGAAGCGGGGCTGTTGCGTTGTGCAATCACGAACCCGTCACCAAACTTGTTCAAACAGAGGCAATTATGGGACGCACTTTCGCTGCTCTCACTGGGTTGGCTTGCGCCTTCGCGGCGCTCGCAACACCGGCTGCGGCATTTACGGCTATCGATCCTCTCACCCGCCAGCCGCTCTACAGCGCCGAGGAGACATACCGGGCGCAGGCCTCCGCGTTTCCGCGGCAGATCGTGACATTCAATGGCCGCTATGCCCCTGGCACAATCGTCGTCTCTACCAGCGAGCGCCGCCTGTGGTATGTGCTCGGCAACGGCCAGGCCGTGCAGTACGGCGTCGGCGTAGGCCGTCCGGGCTTCACCTGGGCGGGCACTCATTCCGTCACCATGAAGCGCGAATGGCCGGATTGGCGCCCGCCGGCCGCCATGCTCAAGCGCCGTCCCGACCTGCCTCGCTACATGAAGGGCGGCCCCGACAACCCGCTCGGCGCCCGCGCCCTCTATATCGGCAGCACCATCTACCGGATCCACGGCTCGAACGAGCCGGAGACCATCGGCGAGGCTGTTTCCTCGGGCTGCATCCGCATGACCAACGAGGATGTCACCGACCTCTACAGCCGCGCGAAGGTCGGCTCGCGGGTCGTGGTGCTGCGGTAAATCCTTGTAGTTCAGAAACTCGATACGTCATGGCCGGGCTTGTCCCGGCCATTGTCGTTTCTAAGAGCGCTTTTCACTGTCATTACGGGGCGACCAGAGGCCGAACCCGGAATGACAGTGCTGGTTCTCACCGGACCCGATCCCGCGACAATCCCTTGGCAGCCAGTTCGTCGAGGTAACCCTGCCATTTCTCCCCCTGCTCCGCCCCGAGCCGATAGAGATAATCCCAGCCGTAGATCCCGGTATCGTGCAGGTCGTCGAAGACCAGCTTCACGGCATAGTTGCCCACCGGCTCCACGCCGATGATCGCCACCTCACGTTTGCCCGGCACGGTCTTGCGCTCGGCGGGGCTGTGCCCCTGCACTTCGGCCGAGGGGCTGGTCACCCGCAGGTACTCGGCCGGGAGGCTGAAAGCCGTGCCGTCGTCGAACGCGACATGCAGGCTGCGCCTGTCCTTTGACAGCCTAAGTTCCGTCGGCCAGCGCTCGGATGCCATGATCTCACCCTTTTCCCGGTTGCAATTGACGCTACGTGCTTGATGATGCGGATTGAAGCAAGATTCCTGTGAGCGAGAGCGTTTCCACCATGAGAGCCATGTCGGCTCAGCTTGAGACTTCCGAGGCTGACCAATCTCTGATTGACCCGTTCGGCCGGGCCATCACGTATCTGCGCGTCTCGGTGACGGATCGCTGCGACTTCCGCTGCGTCTATTGCATGTCCGAGGACATGGCCTTCCTGCCCAAGCGCGACCTGCTGACCCTGGAGGAACTCGACCGGATCTGCTCGGCCTTCGTGGCCAAAGGCGTGCGCAAGCTGCGGATCACCGGCGGCGAGCCTCTGGTGCGCCGGGACATCATGACCCTGTTCGGCTCCCTCTCCCGCCACCTGGATTCGGGCGCCCTCGACGAGCTGACAGTCACCACCAACGGCTCGCAGCTCGCCCGCCACGCAAAGGATCTGGCGGCCTGCGGCGTCAGGCGCATCAACGTCTCCCTCGATACCCTCGACCCGGACAAGTTCCGGAGCATCACCCGCTGGGGCGATCTCGCCAAGGTGATGCACGGGCTCGATGCCGCTCAAGGAGCGGGCCTGAAGGTCAAAATCAACACCGTTGCGCTCAAGGGCGTCAACGAGGACGAACTGGAAGCCCTGCTCGAATGGGCGCATGGCCGCGGCATGGACCTGACCCTCATCGAGGTGATGCCGCTGGGCGAGATCGACGGGCAGCGCATCGACCAGTTCCTTCCGCTCTCCATGGTTCGGGCCCGCCTTGCAACGCGCTATACGCTGGAAGATCTGGACGACCGTACAGGTGGCCCAGCCCGGTACGTACGGGTGCAGGAAACAGGGGGGCGCCTCGGCTTCATCACGCCGATGACCCACAATTTCTGCGAAAGCTGCAACCGGGTGCGGGTGACCTGCACGGGTCAGCTCTTCATGTGCCTCGGCCAGGAAGATGCCGCCGACCTCCGGGCGCCCGTGCGTGCCTCCGAGAGCAACGAACTGCTCGACCGCGCCATCGTCGACGCGATCGCCCGCAAGCCCAAGGGCCACGACTTCATCATCGACCGGCGTCACTCCCGCCCGGCGCTCAGCCGCCACATGAGCGTCACGGGCGGCTGATCCGCATTTTTTACTGCTCCCGGTAAGTACTGAGACAGACTGTCATTTGACTGTGCAGTATTTTCAAGTGATATCGAGCCAGACCATTGGGCTGGGCTGCCGTGAACGTATCGGGTATTGGACGAAGACTGGCGATTGCCGCCGGGCTGCTGCTCGGGCTGGGCATGAGCCCATGCCTGTCGCAGGCACAAGCGCCCGCGCCGCAGCCTGTCATCCGGGTCGCCATCGAGGGCGCTTATCCGCCCTTCAACTTCATCGATCCCAACAACGAGCTGCAGGGCTTCGAGGTCGATCTGCTCAAGAGCCTCTGCGAGGCCATGCAGGCCCAGTGCGAACTCGTCCAACATGAATGGGACGGCATCATTCGCGGCCTCCTGGACCGGGAATACGACGCCGTCATGTCATCGGTGGAGATCACGGAACGGCGCGGAAAGCGGATCGCCTTCTCCGAACCATATTACCGCATTCCGGCGATCTTCATCGGCTCGAAGGAGACGGCTCCCGGCGAGATCTCGCCGGCCGCGCTCGCCGGCAAGACCATCGGCACCACGGACCGCAGCGACCATGAAACCTATCTGAGAGAGTTCTACAGGGACTCGCAGATCGAGGTCTATGCGAAGCCGGACGAAGCCAATCTCGACCTCCTGGTCGGGCGTCTCGATGCGGTCTTCGGGGACAAGCGCCTGCTGACCCGGTTTCTGGCAAGCCGCGAAGGCAGCTGCTGTCACATCCTGGGCGACACGCCCAAGGATCCGGCCTATCGGCATCAATCCTACGGCATCGGCCTGCGCAAGGAAGACGCGGCTTTGCGCGAGCGGTTCAACCGCGCCATTGCCGAGGTGCAGGCCAACGGCACCTATGACCGGATCCGGGCCAAATATTTTTCCTTCGATATCAAGTAGAGCCGTTTGACCCTGGCGCCCTCTCTTCCTAGAACCGGTAAGGTTTTCAGGGAGCGGACAATGGCGAAGGTTGCATTCCTCGGTCTTGGCGTGATGGGCTATCCCATGGCGCGCCACCTCAAGGACAAGGGCCACGAGGTGACGGTCTACAACCGCACGGGCCCCAAGGCGGACAAATGGGTTTCGGAGAACGGCGGACGCGCCGCCAGGACCCCGCGTGAGGCCGCCGAGGGCCAGGAGATCGTCTTCGCCTGCGTGGGCAATGACGACGACTTGCGCCAGGTGACGCTCGGAGACGATGGCGCCTTCCAGGGCATGGGCCGGGGCGCGATCTTCGTCGACCACACCACCGCGTCGGCAGAAGTGGCGCGCGAGCTTTACGCCGCCGCCCAGGAGAAGGGCTTCGCCTTCATCGACGCTCCGGTCTCGGGTGGCCAGGCTGGTGCGGAGAACGGCGTTCTCACCGTGATGTGCGGCGGCGACGCCGAGCCTTACGGGACAGCCGAGCCGGTGATCATGAGCTTTGCCCGCGCCTGCCGGCTGCTGGGCCCCACCGGCTCCGGCCAGCTCACCAAGATGATCAACCAGATCTGCATCGCCGGCCTCGTGCAGGGCCTGGCCGAAGGCATTCACTTCGGCAAGAAGGCCGGCCTCGACATCGAGGCGGTGCTGGAAGTGATCTCGAAGGGCGCCGCCGGCTCCTGGCAGATGGAGAACCGCGGCAAGACCATGAACCAGGGCAAGTTCGATTTCGGCTTCGCCGTCGACTGGATGCGCAAGGACCTGTCCATCGTACTGGGCGAGGCGCGCAAGAACGGCGCCAGCCTGCCGGTCACGGCCATCGTCGACCAGTTCTATGCGGAGGTCCAGAAGATGGGCGGTAAGCGGTGGGATACATCGAGCCTGATCGCCCGGCTCGACAAGTAAGCGGCAGAGTTATCCTTTCAAAGCAAAACGCCGGGGCCAAAAGCTCCGGCGTTTTGTTGTCCAGGATCAGCGCTCCTGCGGACAGGGACGTCCGGGCAGGCAGCGCTGGGCGCGGCCCTCGCCACCCTGCCGCCTTTGTCCCTCGAAGGAAGGCCGTTCGCGCGAGGGCCTGTCCATGTCCCGTCCCGGGCGCGGCTGGTCGAAAGCTCTTGGCGGCTCGCGATTAGCCCGCTCCACCCGGGCGGGAGCCTCCATGCGCGGCCTCGGCTGGAACGCGGGCGCCTCCGGCCGTTCGAACCGGCGTGGTGGGGGGCGCTCCTCGAAGAGCGGGCGGGGGCGCCTCTCGGCGCGCTCAATCTCCCGCGGCGCGACATCACGGGACGGACGGTCCGGGCGCATGTCATCCCGCAGGGCAGGCCTTGCCGGACGGATGGGCCTCTCGTCCTGGTCCGGCCTTTCAATGCGCCGACGCGGCGCCTCATCGTCATCACGACGCGGGCGGCGTTCTTCGATCTGTGGCAGACCAATCACCGGCGCTCTATCAACCCGCTCCGGATCGGGCCTCCTGTCCGGCCGGATGTGCGGATCGCGGCGCTCGGGCTCGCGACCGGCCCTCTCTCTGTCCCGATCAGGACGCTCGCGCTCGATCTCGATCCGTGGCTGGTCCGGCCTCGGCCGACGCTGCAGGATCTCATCCGCATCGAGCCTCGGGTCACGCGGACGTGCCGCGTCGCGCGTGGGAGCATCAGGTCGAGCCTCACCCCTGTCGCGATCCTGCTCGACAGCGCGTGGGCTGCGCTCCCGGTCGGGCCGCTCCCTTGGCTCAGCTGCGTTGGGGCGAACTGCGCGCGGACGCTCCTCCTGCTCGCCGATGAGCGGGATCCGGCGCGAGGGGATGCGGTCCGGCTGCATGCGCGGACGCTCGCCGGAGCGCACATCCCTGCCCTCACGAGGCTCCCTCGGGCCGACCGAAACCGGGATCGGCTCGATAGGCGCGACAAGACCGGGCTGCCTCGGCACGCGGGGCTCCTCGGCGCGCAGGTTGCGGCGCGGTCGCGGCAGGGGCTCATCGCTGCGGTCGAAGACGTAAGGAGCCCGCACGGGAATGGCGACAGGCCCCCTCGGGGTTCTCGGAGCGATCGGCTGGTAGAAGTAGCGGGGCGGACGCGCCCGGTACGGCACCGGGATCGCATACGGGATCGGCAGGATGCCGGCCATGATCGGCGGCGGCGGCGGCTCGCGGATGATGGTGATGAAGTCCTCGTCGTCCTCGTCCCATCGCGGCAGGAGATAGGCCGGCATACGCGGCGGCGGCACGTCGCGGATGATGGTCACCACCTCGACGACCTCGATCCGCTCCACCCCTGGCAGCGGCGGAGGCATGTCGTCGTAGATCACTTCCTCGAAGACGGCCGGCGGAGCATAGGGGGCCGAGAGGCGCGCGAGCCTGCGCCGGCAATCCGGCGCGTGCGGACCGTTGGGATAGGCACGAAGATAGGTCCAGTAGGCCTCGCGCGTGTTGCGTGTGACGGTGCGGCGCCACACGGCAGCCTCGCGGCGGGCGGCGAGAAGCGCCGTCACGCGCCGGGAGAGGCGATGGTCGGGGTAGCGGCGCAGGAAAGCCTGATAATCCTGGATCGTGTCACGCTCGACCGCGATGGCATAAGCCTCCTCGGCGGGCACCTCCTCAATGCGCCGAACCTCACGAACAAGAGGCGTGGCAGCGGCCTCAGCCCGCTCGAAGAAGACGAAGGAGGCATCACCGAGATTGGCCGAATGCCAGGGGATCTGCAGGCCGTTCGTGGTCTCGTGCACCCGCAGGCGCGTGCGGGCGAAAACCTCATCCAGGGGCAAGCCCGGCTGGCGGATCATTTCCGCAAGCGCCGTGGCGTAGGGGCCGTAAGGGCCCGATCCGTCCGTGGCGACGATGTTGGGCGCCGAGGAGAAGGCCATCAGGAAGCCTGAGGGCGGCTCCACCAGGGCCAGCCCCTTGGCGATGGGCTCGCCCGTGGCGCCAAGAGAATACTCGCGGGCCATGTCGGCGACGACCACCCTCACCCTGGCCGGGCTCCGCTCAAGGGAGCGGACGAGGTCGGAGAGCCGAAAGCCCTCGATGGCGATGTCCGCGTCACGCTGGATGCGGGCATCGACCGGCAGCAGATAATTGTCGCCTTCGAGCTGGACCCCGTGCCCGGCCAGATAGACCATCACCGTGGAGCCGGGCTCAAGGCCCTCGACCTTGTCGAGAAAGTCCCGCACGAGGCTGCGCAGGTCGTTGGCGTTGAGATCGCGGCCCTGCACGACCTCGAACCCGGCGCTTGTCAGGGTCTGGGCGATCAGGCCCGCATCATTCGCGGCCGTTGCAAGATTGCGCCCCTCATAGGCGCCCTGCCCGACCAAAAGGGCAAGACGATCCTGCGCCAGAGCGGCGGAGGCCTGACTCAGGGCAGCCGCCAGGATGAAGGCAGCAAAAACGATAGCACGTTTCAGGGAAAGCACGGTTTGAGGCCCCTCTGCGACCCCCTTTTTGCGGGATCATGCCAGGAGGATAAGCCCAAGGCGGTTGAATGTCCTGTGAACAAACCGGGACAATCGGCAGGGCGTCAGCGCCGTGTCATCGTGAGATAGACCACGAAGGCCCCGATGGCGATTGCCAAGCCCATGATCACCATCTGTCGGGTCTCGCCGGTGAGGGCCGCATCCCGGTACATCTGCGAGAGCCGCTCGGCGCGCTCAGGGTCGCGAGACACGAACAGGCCGATCACGATGCTCAGGGTGGCAAGGCCAAGGATCCAGTAAGTGGGGCGCATGGCTCTTTCCTCAGCGTCCCTGGAACCGGGGCGCACGCTTCTCGCGGAAGGCCGCGACGCCCTCCATGAAGTCGTCGCTGGACCCGGCTTCACTCTGCAGCTTCGCCTCGAGCTTGAGCTGCGCTTCGAGATCGTTCGAAAGGCTCTGCGCCACCGCCTGCTTGGTGAGGCGGTAGGAGAGCCCCGGCCCGGCCGCGAGCTTTGACGCGAAGGCCGCCACATCGACCGCGAAGTTAGTGTCTTCGAACAACTTGTAGACGAGGCCCATGCGCTGCGCCTCCTCGGCGGGGACGGATTCCGCGCTGAGCATGAGGGCGAGCGCGAGCTTGGGGCCGATCAGGCGCGGCAGGATCCAAGTGCCTCCGGCATCGGGGATCAGGCCGATCTTGGCGAAAGCCTCCTGCAGATAGGCGGAGCGGGCCGCCACGACGATGTCGCAGGCGAGCGCGATGTTCATGGAAGCCCCGACGGCCGGGCCGTTGAGGGCGGCAATGACGGGCTTGGGATAGTTGGAGAGCCTTAGGATCAACGGGTTATAGTCCCGCTCCAGAGCCGGCCCGAGATCGAGACGCCCTTGCTCGTCGCGCTTGAGGTCGACCGTCAGGTCCTGGCCCGAGGAAAAGGCGCGCCCCTCGCCTGTCAGCACCACCACGCGCACGTTCTCGTCGCGCTCGCACTGATCGAGCGCGTCGCGCAGCTCGGCATGCATGGTGGCGTTGAACGCGTTCATCTTGTCGGGCCGCGCAAGCGTGATCGTCGCGACCGGTCCGTCGACGGTGCAGCGCAGGGTCGTCGGGCTCATCTATCCAAGCTCCTTATCGTCGCGCTTGAACATAGAGCACCGGCCCCAAAAGTGGACACCACTTTTGAGACCCAGACCAGTTCAGATTGTGGAGTGATCTAGAAAACGGACGACTGCAGGGTCTCGGCCCGAGCCGTCAGGTCGCTCTCCAGAGCTGCGCGGGTGTAGGTCTCCCCGATTCTCTGGATCTCGTAACGGGGCTCTTCGCCGCCGGACGGCAGCAGCTTGGTGACGACGAAGTCGCCGGTCCATGAGGGACTCATGAGGCGCTTGCCCGTGAACGTCACTTGCTGGCCACGGGCATAAAGATAATCGGACAAGGAAGGTCTCCTTCAGAGAGCGGAATCGGGCGCGATGCAGCGGCAGCCGACGGGACTTACTACTGCCTGAACAGGCGAGGCTGCTCGTTCCGGTGCCGGGCCCTGCGTGGCAGGTTCATCCAGGGAACGAGGTTGAGATCTGCCGGATCGTCCATGTCGGGGGAGTCCAGCAAGCCGGAAACCTCCGCCTCCCGAAAAACCCCGATCGGCGATGCCATCGGGCTGAACTCATCCTCACCGGTCACGCCATCATAAGGGCAGACCGTCGAGCGGATGAGGCGTCCGTCAAAGAAATGGCTACTTTGATGGAAAGGAACATATGTCATGGAATTACCTGATTGTATCAAGTAAACACCCCGCAAGACTAATCGTTCCACATGTGACTTTAATTACTATTATTATTCTTCATTAGACCAACGTATATTCCAGTATCTCTAAATTTTTTACTCTCCGCCGTCTCGAAGCAATTCACGGACTTCCCTCTGCAGTGTCGGCAGCAATTCGGCCTGAAACCAGGGGTTTTTCTTAAGCCAGCCGTTATTGCGCCAGGAGGGATGCGGCAGGGGCAGGATACGGGGCTTTTGCGGGCTGCCAAGAATATCGCGCCAGCGCCTCACCGTCTCAGTGAGACCATCCTTGAAGTCGTCGCCCATATGCCAAGCCTGCGCGTACTGGCCGATCAGCAGGACGAGTTCGAGATTGGGCAGGGCCTGGAACAGGGGCTGGCGCCAGGCTTCGGCGCATTCCCGGCGCGGCCCGAGATCGCCACCCTTCGCATCCTGACCTGGAAAGCAGGAGCCCATGGGCACGATGGCAACCTTGGAGGCGTCATAGAAGGTGGGCTCGTCCATGCCGAGCCAGTCGCGCAGCCGGGTGCCTGAACGGTCAGCAAAGGGGATGCCGCTGGCATGGGCCCGGGTGCCCGGCGCCTGGCTGGCGATGCACAGGCGCGCGGTGGCGCTGCCCTGGAGGATCGGGCGCGGCTCGTGCGGCATGGCCGTGCCATAGCGCGGCGCATCGCGGCAGATGCGGCAGGCCCGCAATTGCGCGGCGAGATCGTCGAAGTTCGGCGGAGGATTCATTCCTGATGAAATGGGAATTCCAGCACAGGTCTTGGAGACACTGCCCGCGGGACATGACGTCGCTCTTTTACGAATGCTCCCGGCGCCAATCCTGAGGCCGCTCGAACTCGCCTTCCCAGAGCCCAACTCCGCGCTCCTGGGCACGGGCTTCCTCGGCGTCGTAATCGCGTCCGTAGGAAACCGCCCATCCGCTCTCCACCATATGGGTGCCGATGTCGGTGCCGTTAACGGTGCACCGGGCGAGGATGCGCTGATAGCGGTCTCGTCCGGCGGCGCGGCAGCGGACATTGTTAGCTGACACGAGATCGATCAGCGCCCGCCGGGCCGTCTCTCCGCAGGCATAAGAGCGGCCGGCCCGGGAGCAGCGCTGCTCCATCTCGGGAGCGTCGATGCCCTTGAGGCGGATGCGGGCCTCGCCGATGCGGATCGTGTCGCCATCGGTGACCTGCGCCCTGCCCTCCAGCGAGCGCCCGCCCGGTTTCAGCACGAGCCCGGCTCCGCCCGCGAGCGCCAGCGCAACGATGAGCGAGGTGATGCCGTTCCGCCCGGAGCGGCGGCGTCGGAACCTTACGACAGGCGCTCGGACACTCCCGCCTGCCCGAAGGTGGCCATGTCGCGATGAACCGCAGCGGCCGCCTTCACGAGGCCGGTGGCCAAAGCCGCGCCGGAGCCTTCGCCGAGGCGCATGCCCAGCGCCAGTAGTGGGATCTTGCCGAGGCGGGCGAGCACGTCCTGATGCGCGCCTTCGGCGCTCAAATGACCTGCAATGCAGTGATCGATGGTCGAGGGATGGATGGCGTGGAGAACGGCCGCGGCGGCGGTCGCCACATAGCCGTCGAGCACAACCGGAATCCGCTGCAGCCGCGCAGCCAGGATTGCGCCCGCCATGGCAGCGATCTCGCGTCCGCCGACGCGGCGCAGCATCTCGAGCGGGTCCTTCAGGTTTTCGCCATGGTGAGCGATGGCCGCCTCGACAGCCGCGACCTTGCGCTTCAGGCCCTCGTCATCCACGCCCGTGCCGCGCCCGACCCAGTGCTCGGCAGGTCCACCGTAAAGCGCCGTGTAGATCGTCGCCGCGACCGTGGTGTTGCCGATGCCCATCTCGCCGATGGCGAGAAGGTCGGTGCCGCCGGCAATCGCCTCCATACCGAATGCCATGGTGGCCACGCAGGATTTCTCGTCCATGGCGTCAGCCTCGGTGATGTCGCCGGTCGGCATGTCGATGGCGAGATCGAAGACCTTGAAGCCTAAGCCATAGGCCGCGCAGATCTGGTTGATGGCGGCACCGCCCGCGGCAAAATTCTCCAGCATCTGCCGGTTCACGTCCGACGGAAACGCCGACACGCCCTTGGCGGTCACGCCATGGCTTGCCGCGAACACGCAAACGAGCGGCCTGTCGACGCTGGGCGTGGGCTTCGCCTGCCAGGCGGCGAGCCACTCGGCGATCCGCTCCAGACGCCCCAGGCTGCCGGCCGGTTTGGTGAGCTGCCGGTCGCGCATCCGCACGGCCTCGACGGCGGCCTCGTCCGGACCCGGCATGGTCGTGATCAGGCGGCGGATATCGTCGAAAGGTGAGGACACGGCATCAGACATGGAGGGCTCCAGCCCATGGGGCATTGCAGAACGCGAAGAGGCGTGACCTATAACGGCCCATGCACGCGGGGTGAAGCATGTCGGAGCAAATTGAACCGGACGAGGTGGCGCCCGTGAGCGCGTGGCAGGCGGCTACCATCGACCTAGCCCATTGCGTTCGCTTCTATTCCCGCCTTCCGGTGCCAGCCCTGCCGTGGGAGCAGGACGCCCATGCGCCGCCGAGCTTTCCGCGCCTGCTGCGCATGATTCCCGTGGCGGGCCTCGTGCTCGGCCTCCTGCCGGCCACCGTGCTGGGGCTTGCCCTGCTCGTCGATCTCGGCCCCTGGCTTGCCGCGACCCTGTCGGTCGCCGCCATGGTGCTGACCACAGGCGCCCTGCACGAGGACGGCTTGGCCGATACCGCCGACAGCGTCGGGGGCACCACCCGCGAGAAGCGCCTTGAGATCATGCGCGACAGCCGGATCGGCTCCTTCGGCGCCTCGGCCCTGGTCCTCGCCCTCGCGCTTCGGATTGGCGCGCTGGCGGCCCTGGCTGCGCGGATCGATGGCGCTGCCGTCCTAGCGGCGATTCTTATTGTAGCCTCCCTGTCCCGCACGGCGGGCCTGATGCCCCTCGTTTTCCTGCCCCCGGCCCGCCTGGACGGGATGTCCCAAGCGGTCGGCAAGCCGGCGCGGAAGACCTTCTGGCGGGCGGGAGGAATCGCCGTCATCCTGGCGATTGTGCTCGGCGCGCTTGCCGATCTGCCGGCTGGCGGAATCGCCCTGATGCTGGCGCTTTCCGGCCTCTCCGGCCTTGCCCTGACCCGCTTCGCGAAGCGCTATCTCGGTGGGCAGACGGGAGACATCGCGGGCGCCGCCCAGCAGGTCGCCGAGGTCGCCGCGCTGATCGGCCTCTTGACCGTTCTCAAACCGTGACGACATGAGAAGCAGATGACCCGTGTTTCCAGCCCCTGCATCCGCGTCTGCACCCTCGATGCCGAGACGGGCCTCTGCGAAGGCTGCGGCCGTACGCGCGAGGAGATCACCCGCTGGTACCGCATCACGGAAGAGGAGCGTCAGCTGATCATGGCCGAGCTGCCGGAGCGGATGCGCCAAGCCTTCTCCCTCGAATCCCCCTTCGCGTCCGAACCGGGCAAGGCCGATTGATGCCGGGCATTCGCGGAGCGGGCCTGCTTCTCCTGATCGGCGCCCTTCTAGTGGGGCTCTTTGGCGAGGAGAATATCGGCGAGTTCTCCACCATGGAGGCGGCGGGTCTCATGGCCTTCGGCGGCCTCTCCCTCCTAATGGCCGCGTCCATCGTGGAAGGCTTTGGGCGGCATTGGACCTTTGGTGTGCAGTCCGTTGCCATCAGCGGCGGCATCCTCATCGCACTGCTCGTGACCTATGCCTCTCGTGAGGAACTGCAGACCGTGCTTGACCGCGCCATCGGCGACATCGCGGTCGGCCGCACCGTCACGACCCCCGAGGGCGAAGTGGTGGCCGCACGGCGGATGGACGGGAGCTTCATGGTGCAGGGAGAGGTGAACGGATTTGAAGCCCGGTTCATCTTCGACACGGGCGCCAGCACCGTGGTCCTGCGGGCGGAAAACGCTGCGGCACTGGGGTTCAAGCCGGAAACGCTGAACTACTCGGTCCCCGTCTCGACCGCCAATGGCGCAGCGCTGGCCGCTCCTGTGATCATCGAGAGCCTCACCGTCGGGACGATCACGGAGCGCAACGTCCGCGCGCTCATCGCCCGCACCGGCGTGCTCCATGCCAACCTGCTCGGCATGAGCTTTCTCGAGCGTTTGGGGTCGTACGAGGTGCGGGGCAACCGGCTGATCCTGCGGGGTAAGGAAAGCGCAGGCTGAAAACCTTGTCCTCCCGGATCGCCTGCGGCGTCCGGGAGGACCACCGGTCTTTACTCCGCAGCGGAGAGTACAGGCGTCGTCTCACGCGACACATGCGCCACCGCATCCCGCAGCGTCTGCAGGTTCGCTCCAGGCTTCACCGCCTCCGTCGCCAGATGGCGGCGATAGGCGCGCGCGCCGGGGCGGCCGGTGAAGAGGCCGAGCATGTGGCGGGTGATGTTGTGCAGGCGCTCGCCCTTGGCGAGATGCTCCGCAACGTAGGGCTCATAGGCCTCGACCGCCTCGAACCCGTCGGCGACGGGTGCGGCTTCGCCGTAAAGCTCGGGATCAACCGCGAGCAGGATCTCGGGCTCGTGATAGGCCACGCGACCGAGCATCACGCCGTCCACGTGCTTCAGGTGCTCATGCACCTCGGCAAAAGTCTTGATGCCGCCGTTAATGGCGATGGGCAGGTCCGGGCGGGCCTGCTTCAGGCGATAGGCCCTGGGGTAATCGAGGGGCGGAATGTCCCGGTTTTCCTTCGGCGACAGGCCCTGCAACCAAGCCTTGCGGGCATGGACCGTCAGCTCGTCACAACCGGCCGACACCACGCAATCCGTGAGACGGTTCAGGGCTTCTTCCGTGTCCTGATCGTCCACCCCGATCCGGCACTTCACGGTCACCGGCAGGGACACGACCGCCTTTATGGCCGCCACGCACTCGCCCACCAACGCTGGCTCCTGCATCAGGCAGGCCCCGAAGCGGCCGTTCTGCACCCGGTCGGAGGGGCAGCCCACATTCAAGTTGATCTCGTCATAGCCGAATTCGGCACAGATCCGGGCAGCCTCAGCCAGATCCTTCGGATCCGACCCGCCAAGCTGCACCGCCACCGGATGCTCCACGTCGCTGAACCCTAGCAGCCGCTCCCGCGGTCCATGAATGACCGCCCCGGTGGTGACCATCTCCGTATAAAGCCGCGCCCGGCGCGACAGGACGCGATGGAACGCCCGGCAGTGCCGGTCGGTCCAGTCCATCATGGGGGCCACGGTGAAAAACTTCTGTGTCATGCTCAGCAAAACAGTCGGGCAACGCTCGGGGATTGGCCCTTTCATATGGGGATGGCGGGCTCAAGGCAAATAGAGTTGGTTTCAGACATTAGGGGCATGTTCATGTCGATTTAACAATGTATTCACAAAGATGAATATACGTTCACAGATGAATAAACAAATATACACCGACCACGGAACCAGGGATCATAATATCCGTTCCTCACATCCAAGATATGCACTCTCAAAAGGAGCATAGACGTGAAGAAGACGCTTGGACTTTCTTGTGCCGCTGCCCTGTTCGCTGCTCTTCCGATGGCTAGCTATGCGCAATCCTCGAACACGAACAGCGCATCGCAGCATGCTCCCGGCCACCAGATGCAAAACAACACATCCAGCTCGACGACCAGCCCTGGCGCATCCAGCTACGCTCCTGGCCATAAGATGCAGAACGACACCACCGGATCGGTGACCGGTCAGGGTGCTTCGAGCTACGCCCCCGGCCAGCAAAAGAAGCTGCCGACGGATGCCACCGGCACCACGACGCAGCGCAAGTAAGCTGTTCTTTGCGGAGAGGCCACGCCTCTCCGCGCTCTGCCCCTGTATTAATGTATTGGTCAACCTGCAAATTACCGCAGCAACCTTGGCGCTAGATTAGGAATTGCTAAACGCCTTGAGTGGATCTGCTCTGGCTAGCCTTAATAAACACCTGTGTGTTTTAAATCAGCATCTGTCAGATGCAGCTTTGATTTCGCCTCTAAGATCATTGGCGGCACGGCCGCCCTACTTTCGTCCAGCGAGAATCAAGTATATCGTGCTCTCGGCTGGGCCCATGCCTCCCCCTCCACCGGGAAAGTACAATCCATACAGGGCTAAGACGATCATCGAACCGACTGTTCGAGCGCCAAGCACAAGGAGGGATTGCGCATATTGCTCGCAATGGGAGGTTTACCGATGAAGCTGTCTGCCCCTGTTTATCATTTGAAGCGCAAAGCAAAGCTCCTGTCACGGGACGAAGGGATTCCTCTGCACAAGGCGCTCAACCGGATAGCCATTGAAGAAGGCTACAATGCCTGGAGCCTGCTCGCGGCGAGACACTCCGCCGTCACACCCGCCAGCAAAGTTTTTGCGCAACTCACTCCTGGGGACCTTGTGCTTCTAGGCGCACGGCCGGGACAAGGCAAAACCTTGATGGGGCTTGGGCTCATTGTTGAGGCGATGAAGGCTGGCAATCGAGGCGTATTCTACACTCTGGAATACACGGAGAAGGATGTTCTGGACCGTTTCCGCGCCATTGGCGTGGACCCGGGCAAGTACGACAGCCTGTTCGAATTCGATTGCTCGGATGCTATCAATGCCGATTACATCATGCAGACGATGGCATCCGCCCCTCGCGGTACGATGGCGGTTGTGGACTACTTGCAGCTGCTCGATCAGAAACGCGAGAGCCCGGCATTGGCGGCTCAGGTCGCCGCACTCAAGTCATTCGCTCAGGCTCGCAAGGTGACCATTGTCTTCATCTCGCAGATCGACCGCTCGTATGATCCGCTACGGAAGCCGTTTCCTGATCTTCAGGACATCCGTTTGCCGAACCCTCTCGACCTGAATCTGTTCAGCAAGCTGTGCTTCTTGAACAATGGGGAGGTCCGCTTCCAAGCCATGAGCTAGAGCAGCCAACTCATAAATAGCTCTTAGCTTCCGAGAGCATGGGTGGTTTGGATGACTTCAGACCACCCCCGCCACCTTCGCGCCCAGCAACTCAGCCGCAGCGCGAGGGTCGAGCTTCACCTGTAGTCCCCTCTGCCCACCGTTGATGAAGACGCTCGCGTGCTCGAAGGCCGATTGCTCAAGCACAGTCGGGACGCGCTTCTTCTGGCCGAAGGGGCTGATGCCGCCGACGTGGTAGCCAGTGATGCGCTCCGCATCAGCCGGCTTCATCATCTGGGCCGCCTTGCCACCCAAAGCCGCAGCGAGCTTCTTCAGGTTCGCCTCCTGGTCGGAGGGCAGGATCACGCAGGCCGGCTTGTTGTCCACCAGCACCATCAGGGTCTTCAGCACGCTCGACGGATCGGCCCCCATGGCCTCGGCCGCCTGCAGGCCGATGCGCTCCGCATTGGGGTCGTAATCGTAGGTATGCACCGTGAAGGGCACGCCGGCCTGCTGCAGGGCTAGCGTCGCGCGGGTGGTCTTGGACATGGGCGGGAAGAGCTGGAGCTGGAGCTTCAGGCCTGATCAGTGATCGTGCTTGTGGCCGTGATGGTGGCCACATCCGCAGCCGGGGCCATGCTCGTGATGATGAGCATGATCATGTTTGTGCTCGTGTGCATGATCATGACCATGGCTGTGAGAATGGTCGTGGCCATGAGAATGCCCGTGGTCATGGCTGTGCGCATGTCCATGATGGTGATGCCCATGGTCGTGATCGCACACATGGGTGCTGCGCTCCGGCTTGAACGGGCGCTCCACCGGGGTCACGGTGCAGCCCTGGCCACGGGCCAGTTCCGCCAGGGCCGGGTTGTTCTCGATGTAGAGGGCGTCAGTCGTCATCTCGGCGAAGCCGTGATTGCTGCCGAGATGCCAGGCGAGGCGCATGAGGCGCAACGGGTTCTCGGCCCTCACCTCCAGCAGCGACTCAGCCGCCGCCTTCACCTGCACGAGTTGCCCGTCTTCGAGCCGCAGGGCATCGCCGTCATTGATGGTGGTTTCCATATCGAGATCGAGCACGATGTCGGTGCCGCCCTCGGCCCTCAGCGTTCCCTGGCGGCGGCTGCGCGCCTCATGGTCGAGGGTAATCGTGGCGACGACGCGGTCGGCCTTCACGGCGGGCTTGCGGACGATGGTGGTGACGCGGGGCATGGGTTCGTCTCGGTCTGTGATCGGTTGAGGCTCAGATAGGAGGCTCGGCCGGGCGCTGCCACCCGGCCGGCCATTAATAGGCGATCTTGTCGTCCTTGTCCGCCCAGGCATCGAACACCGCCTTGGCCTCAAGGCTCGGCTGGTGGTCCATGGGGATCAGGCGCTCGGATACGGGCTTGGGGATCTCGTCATAGATCAGGCTGTCGTCGAAGCCGATGTCGGCCGCATCCTGCCGGGTGTTGGCATAGACGATGCGGCTCATCCTGGCCCAATAGGCGGAGGCCAGGCACATGGGGCACGGCTCGCAGCTGGTATAGAGCGTCGCGCCCTCTAGGGAATGGTCACCAACCGCCCGGCAGGCGAGCCGGATCGCCGTGACCTCAGCATGGGCTGTAGGGTCCTTGGCGGAGGTCACCTGGTTCCAGCCCTCGGCCAGAACCTGGCCGTCGCGTACGACCAGGGCGCCGAAGGGGCCGCCAGCCCCCTCCTCCATGTGCTCGCGGGACAGTTCGATGGCGCGTGCCAGATGGCGCTGATCGTCGAGTCGATTGATGCTCATGATGCTTATGTATCGTTGGAGGCCGCGGGAGGCGAGAATTTTTGGGCGACACCCCCGTGCTCCCGCACCTGCAGCAGCTGCACGGTCACGGAAGCCGCAATGATCGCCGGGTCCTTGTCCTCGATGCCGGGCAGTCCGATGGGGCAGACGAGGGAGCGGATGGTCTCCTCAGGAATTCCCAGCTCCCGGAACCGCTTCTCGAAGCGCGCCCGCTTCGTGGCGCTGCCGATGAGGCCCACATAGGGGAAGTCCCGCCGCAGGGCGGCCGCCGTGATCGCCATGTCGAGGGGGTGGTCATGGGTCATGACCAGGATGAGCGAGTGAGGGCCGGCCTCGGCGATCTCCGCCTCCGGATCCCACATGCGGATGGCCTTCGCGTTCGGCGGGAGATGGGCCGGAAAAGCATCGTCCCGGTTGTCGAGCCAGCGCACGGCAAACGGTAGGGGTGCCAGCGACAGCACCAGCGCCCGGCCCACATGCCCGGCGCCGAACAGGAGCACGGGCGTGCGCACCTCGCCGTGGGTTTCGCGCCAGCCGGTCCAGCGGTCGTCGCCGACGGCGGAGGCGAAGTCGCGCCGCACGCGGCCTTCCTCCACCCGGCATTCCAGCTCGAACAGCCCACCTCCCGCCTCCGCTTCGACGAGGGGCGCGAGATCGTCCATATCGCGCGTGTCAAAAGTCTCGATCAGGATCTTCACCCGGCCGCCGCAGCATTGGCCGAGATCGGGCCCGAGCGCCTGATCGACGATCCGGGCCGGACCGCGGCCAGCCCCGAGCATCTCGCGGGCGATGTCGAGCATGCGGAATTCGAGCTGCCCGCCCCCGATGGTGCCGTGGAAGGCGCCGTCGGGTCGCACCACCATGCGCGTGCCGGCCTCGCGGGGAGCGGAGCCCTTCACGTCATGGACGGAGATGAGAGCGGCGCCTCCGTGCCGCTGCACGAAATCGGCCAGCTGGCGCCAGACCCTCACCCCATGGGCCTCCCCCGCAGCGCCTCGCAGGCGCGCAGGATCGCCTCCGGCGTCGCGGGCGCATGGAGCGGCACGGGCTTTTCAGGATCGAGCGCATGAATGGCATCGGCCAAGGCACAGAAGACGCTGTTCGCCAGCATGACCGGCGGCTCGCCCACGGCCTTGGAACGGTAGATCGTCTCCTCCCGGTTGGTGTTGGGATAGAGCGCCACGTTGAAGGCTGCCGGCACATCGGAGGCGACCGGGATCTTGTAGGTTGAGGGCGCGTGCGTGAGCAGATGCCCCTCCTTGCTGAAGACCAACTCCTCAGTGGTGAGCCAGCCCATGCCCTGCACGAAACCGCCCTCGATCTGGCCGATATCGATGGCCGGGTTCAGGGAACGGCCGACATCGTGAAGAATGTCGGTGCGCAGCAGGCGGTTCTCGCCCGTGAGCGTGTCGACGATCACCTCGGAACAGGCCGCACCATAAGCGAAGTAGAAGAATGGGCGGCCCGTTCCCTTCGCCCGATCCCAGGTGATCTTCGGCGTCTTGTAATGTCCGGCCTCGGAGAGCTGTACGCGGGCCGCGATGCATTTCTTCGCCATTTCATCGAATGGCAGGCTCTCGTTGCCGATGAACACCCGGTCGTCGCGGAACTCGATCTGTTCCTCCGGCACGCCATGAGCTTCGGATGCATAAGCGATCATTCGTTTCTTGATCGCGCCCGCCGCAATCTTCGCCGCCATGCCGTTGAGATCGGAGCCGGAGGATGCCGCCGTCGGCGAGGTGTTCGGCACCTTCGCCGTCGTGGTCGCGGTGATGCGCACACGCTCCATGGCGATGCCAAATTCCTCGGCCACCACCTGAGCGACCTTGATGTAGAGCCCCTGCCCCATCTCGGTGCCGCCGTGGTTCAGATGCACGGAGCCGTCCTGATACACGTGCACCAAAGCGCCGGCCTGATTCATGTGCGTCAGCGTGAAGCTGATGCCGAATTTCACGGGCGTGAGCGCAAGCCCCCGCTTCATGATCGGCGAGGAGGCGTTGAAGGCCGCGATCTCCTCGCGACGCGCACGGTAGCTCGAGGTCTCTTCGAGCGTGCGCACGAGATTGATGAGGGTGTCGGTCTCCTCCACCTCCATGCCGTAGGGCGTTACATTCTCGCCCGGCCGATAGAAGTTGGCATAGCGCACATCGAGCGGATCGCGCCCCGTCGCCCAGGCGATCTGGTCCATCACATGCTCGATGGCGAGCATGCCCTGCGGACCGCCGAAGCCGCGAAAGGCCGTGTTGGACACGGTATTCGTCTTGAGCCGCTTCGACGCAACGTGCACGGCTGGCATCCAATAGGCATTGTCCGCATGGAACATGGCGCGATCCACCACGCCGGCGGAGAGATCGGCCGAATAACCGCAGCGGGCGAGCAGATCGACAGCATAACCCTGGATGCGCCCTTCCTCGTCGGCACCCACTTTCCAGTCGCAGCGGAAGTCGTGGCGCTTGCCGGTGAGGATGAAGTCGTCGTCACGATCCAGACGCAGCTTGCAAGGTCTGCCGGTCGCCCGTGCCGCAAGCGCTGCGGTCACGGCCCATTGCGTCGCTTGGCTTTCCTTGCCGCCGAAGCCGCCGCCCATGCGGCGCGTTTCGCAGATGACATAGGCATCGGGAATGTCGAGCACGCGGGCGACCACGTGCTGTACTTCCGTGGGATGCTGGGTCGAGGAATAGACGTGGATGTCGCCGTCCTCGCCTGGGATCGCCATGGCCACCTGGCCTTCGAGGTAGAAATGCTCCTGCCCGCCAACGCGGAACTGGCCTTCCAGCCTCGTTGGCGCCTGTGCGATGACGGCGCTCGGATCGCCGCGGCCGTATGCATAATCCGGCAGCACGGTCTCCTGGCGCTCCAGGGCATCCTCGACAGTGATGCTCGGTGTCTCCGACTCGATCTCCATCACGGCTTTCTTGACGGCACGCCGCGCGGTATCGCGCGTCGTAGCGACAACGGCGAAGAGCGCTTGCCCCAAGAAACCGATCTCGGTGTCGACAAAGAGCGGATCGTCGCCGAAGGCAGGCGACACGTCGTTCTTGCCTGGGATGTCCGCAGCTGTGAGCACCGCCACGACACCGGGAACGGCGCGCACGGCGGAGACATCGAGGGAGATCAGGCGCCCACGCGCCTTCGGCGACTGACCGATGGCCACATGCAGCGTGCCCTCGGGCTCGCGGATATCGTCGATATACTGCGCCACGCCCTGAACGTGCTTCGGGCCGGAATCATGCGGCAGGGGTTTGCGAACGTGTCGGAGGTTCTCGATCTGCTCTCCTCCCCCTTGTGGGGAGGAGTTGGAGGTGGGGGTGTGAGCGCTACGCTGATCCAGTTCCGCGCGTGCACCCCCCTCCCTACCCTCCCCCACAAGGGGGGAGGGAATTTGCGCTTGCATGTTCGGACGCTCGTTCATGGCCCTACTCCGCCGCCTGGAGCGCGTCGCGCTGGCCGATGATGCGCGTGGCATGGGTCTCGCCCGATGCCGTTTCGCTCAAAGCCTTGAACACGAGGTTGCGTGCTACCGTCGCACGATAAGCGGCCGAGGATCTGTGATCGTCGAGGGGCTGGTAATCGCGCGCGATCGCCGCCATGGCCTCGCCCCAGGTCGAGGGCTCGTCGAGGGAAAGGCCAACGAGCGCCCGTTCCGTCTCAGGAGCCCGCTTCGGCGTCGCCGCCATGCCGCCGAAGGCAACGCGCGCCTCGGCGATACGCCTGCCGTCGAGAGTAAGCTTGAAGGCACCCATGGCGGCCGAGATATCCTCGTCGAAGCGCTTGGTGATCTTGTAGGCGCGGAACACCTCATTGCCTTTGAGCTTCGGCACCGCGATGCGACGGACGAACTCGCCGGGTACCCGGTCCTGCCTGCGATAGGCGATGAAGAAGTTTTCAAGCGGTAGCGTGCGCGTGGCATCGCCATGGCGCAGTTCCAGCTCGGAACCGAGCGCGATCAACGCCGGCGCAAGATCGCCGATGGGCGAGCCGTTGGCGATGTTGCCGCCCACAGTTCCGGAGGCACGCACCTGCCAGGATCCGAAGCGGCGCATGAGTTCGCCAAGATCAGGGTCGATACGGGCAAGGGACGGGTGAGCATCGGCATGGGTCACGGTGGCGCCGATGCCAAGCTCATCGGAGGTCTCGGCGATGACATCGAGGCCAGCCACGCGACCGAGCCAGATGATCTTCTCGATCTCGGCCATGCCCTTGGTGATCCACAGACCCACATCGGTGCAGCCGGCCACCAGGGTAGCATCGGGGTGCTGCGCATAGAGCGCCGCCAAGGAGTCTTCGCTCGCCGGCGCCGCAAAAAAGCGTGTCTCATCGCCGAGGAACACATCCTGCCCATCGGCGAGCGCCATCAGGCCCTGCACATTCTGCTCGGCATTCGTGGTGAAAGCATCCGCAGGCTCCTCGCCGCAAGCCTGCAAGGCCGCGTCGACGATAGGCCTGTAGCCTGTGCAGCGGCAGAGGTTGCCGGCGAGCGCATCGTTGACGGCCTCGCGGCTCAAGGGTCGCTCGGCCTCATGATAAAGCGTGAAGAGGCTCATTACGATGCCGGGGGTGCAGAACCCGCATTGGGAGCCGTGCGCATCCACCATGGCGGATTGCACCGGGTGGAGTTCGCCACCTGCAGCAAGATCCTCGACCGTGACGAGCTCGGTTCCGTCGATCTGGCCGAGCAGCAGGATGCAGGCATTGACCGGCTCGTAATGAACGCGCCCGCCTCTCACCCGGCCCAGGGCCACGGTGCAAGCGCCGCAATCGCCCTCCGCGCAACCTTCCTTGGTGCCGACGCGACGCTCCTGAAGCCTTAAGTAGTCCAGAAGCGTGGTGCGCGGATGAAAGCCTGAAACCTCGACTGCTCGTCCCTGCCGCCAGAAGCGGATTGTCTCTCGTACCACGATGTTCCTCCGCCGGTTCGACCCGGCTTTATTATGGTGGGCCGGGTAGAATGGCGGAGCAAGACCTTTTCGCCAAGGGGCGACCGAGCGGCAGTCGAGGGGCCGAGCTTACCAGGTGCCGGTGTTGGCCATGGACGCCCAGGGCTCCTGCGAGGGCTTGGGCTCACCGCGCTGGAGCAGCTCGATCGAGATGTTGTCGGGGGACTTCACGAAGGCCATGTAGCCGTCGCGGGGCGGGCGGTTGATGGTGACGCCTGCATCCATCAGCCGCTGGCAGGTCTCGTAGATATCGTCGACCCGGTAGGCAAGATGACCGAAGTTCCGGCCTCCGGCGTAGTCTTGCTCGTCCCAGTTATAGGTGAGCTCAAGAAGCGGCGCCTTGGTGTCCTGGGCCTTCTCCACATCGCCGGGCGCTGCCAGGAACACGAGGGTGAACCGACCCTTCTCGTTCTCGATCCGGCGGACCTCGACCAGGCCGAACTTGTTGCAGAAGAAATCGAGGGATTGTTCTAGGTTCGAGACGCGAACCATCGTGTGCAGGTATTCCATGATCGTCTCCGTGAGCGGAAGTCACGTGATGGCGTATTTCGACCGGAGATCAAGGGGTACCATTTTGTTGCGCGGAAAAAGCCTTGGATTTGGCCAAGATCCCGTGACTTTTAAGCGTTGCTGCGCCAAGCAGACTGGCGGTCCCTCCCCAAGGCCCTAGAACCAACGCAACTTCGTTTCAGACGAGTACCAGATGCGCACCGAGACAGCTCCCGTCGTTCGCCTTGAGGATTACCGGCCCAGCGACTTCCTGATCGACAAGGTTGAGCTTGATGTGAAGCTGCACCCGACGAGGACGAGGGTGACCGCGACGCTCATCATGAGACCCAACCCGGCCGGGCGCTCGGATGCACCCCTCGTTCTCGACGGCGACGAGCTGAACCTGAAATCCGTGACCCTGGACGGGCGCCCCTTGTCGGCAGAAGAGTTCGAGGCCTCGCCGCATTCGCTCACCATCGCGCAGGCGCCGCGCCAAGCCTTCACCCTGACGATCGAGACCGAGATCAACCCGACGGCCAACACCAAGCTCATGGGCCTCTACCGCTCGGGCGGCAATTACTGCACGCAATGCGAGGCGGAAGGCTTCCGGCGCACCACCTATTTCTTCGACCGGCCCGACGTTCTCTCCGTCTACACCACCCGCATCGAGGCCGACCGCGAGGAGGCTCCCGTCCTCCTCGGCAACGGCAATCTCGTCGAGAGCGGATCGATGGACGATTCCGGCCGCCACTATGCCGTCTGGCACGATCCGCATCCCAAGCCGTCCTACCTGTTCGCGCTGGTTGGCGGCCGCTTGGGCCGCGTTGCCAAAAATTTCACGACCATGAATGGACGTGAGGTTGAGCTTGCGGTCTATGTGGAGCCCGGCAAGGAGGATCGCGCCGATTAC
This sequence comes from Microvirga soli, assembly GCF_016734765.1. GTDB lineage: Bacteria > Pseudomonadota > Alphaproteobacteria > Rhizobiales > Beijerinckiaceae > Microvirga > Microvirga soli. The sequence goes on from NZ_JAERQE010000005.1 coordinate 165,897, forward strand.
GCCCTGGACGCCCTCGAGCGCTCCATGCGCTGGGACGAGCGGGTCTTCGGGCTTGAATACGACCTCGACGTGTTCAACATTGTCGCCGTGTCCGATTTCAACATGGGGGCCATGGAGAACAAGGGCCTCAACATCTTCAACGACAAATACGTGCTGGCGAGCCCTGAGACCGCCACGGACATGGACTACGCCAATATCGAGGCCATCATCGCGCACGAGTACTTCCACAACTGGACCGGCAATCGCGTCACCTGCCGAGACTGGTTCCAGCTCTGCCTGAAGGAGGGCCTGACGGTCTTCCGTGATCAGGAATTCTCCTCCGACGAGCGCTCGCGCCCCGTGCATCGCATCGCCGAGGTGAAGACCCTGCGCGCCCGGCAGTTCCTAGAGGATTCTAGCCCGCTTTCCCATCCGGTGCGCCCGAACCAGTACCGCGAGATCAACAACTTCTATACCGCCACCGTCTATGAGAAAGGCGCTGAGATCGTCCGCATGCTCAAGACGATCATCGGCGAGGAGGATTTCCGGCGCGGCATGGATCTCTATTTTGAGCGCTGCGACGGCACGGCCGCGACGGTCGAGGATTTCCTGAACGCGTTCGCGGAGGTCACAGGGCGCGACCTGTCCCACTTCGCCCGCTGGTACGAACAATCCGGAACGCCCCGGGTCAAAGTAAAGAGCCATTACGACGAGGCCGCGCAGACCTACCGGCTGGATTTCACGCAAGTCACACCCCCGACACCCGGACAGGTGAAGAAGGAGCCAATGGCCATTCCGGTCACGCTCGGTCTCGTCTCTCATGATGGATCGGCCATGGCTGCCGCCTGCGACCGGGTGGATGAGCGGGGCGTGTTCCTGCTCGACAAGGCCACCGACAGCATTACCTTCACGGGTGTGACGTCCCTGCCGGTTCCGTCTCTCTTCCGAGGCTTCTCGGCCCCGGTGAAGGTCTCGCTCGATCTGCCCAACGAGGAACTGCTCGTTCTCCTGAAGCACGACACGGACGCGTTCAATCGGTGGCAGGCAGCCCAGACCGTCGCCATGCGGCTGCTGGCCTCCCTCTCGACCGACAGGCCGGTCGCGGATGAGGAGATCGACGCATGCTCGACCGCCCTCTCCTCCTTCATCGACAAGGATGCCGAGAACGATCCCGCCTTTGCGGCCCTCGTCATGACCCTTCCGAGCGAGGCTGATATCGCGCAGGAGATCGGCCAGGAGGTGGATCCGGATGCGATCCATCGCGCCCGCTCCGAACTGCGCCAGCGCCTTGGATTGGCCTGTGCGGGGCACCTGCAGCGCATTTACGAGGCCTTCACCGCTTCAGGCCCATACAGCCCGGATGCGGCCAGCGCCGGACGTCGCGCCTTACGCAATGCCTGCCTCGATCTTCTGGCCGCAGCCGATCCCAAGGCTGGTGAATCACTGGCCTCTGCGCAGCTCGAATCTGCCACCAACATGACGGACCGCCTCGCCTCGCTCAGCGTGCTCACGACCATTCCGGGCACAGCGCGCGAGGATGCCATCGCCCGCTTCGGTGAGCGCTATCGCAACGAGCCGCTCGTAATCGACAAATGGTTCACCCTGCAGGCTGCGATCCCGGAAGATGGAACGCTTGAGCGGGTGAAGGGCCTGATGCAGCATCCCGCCTTCTCTCTCGGCAATCCTAATCGGGTGCGTTCGCTGATCGGAAGCTTCGCCATGCTGAACCAAGTTCAGTTCAACCGGGCGGACGGCGCGGGATATCGGCTCCTCGCTTCGATCGTCCTGCGCGCGGACGAATTGAATCCGCAACTGGCTGCGCGTCTTCTCACGGCGTTCGGCACCTGGCGGATGATGGAAAACGGCCGGAGAAATCATGCGGAAGAGGCCCTGCGCTCCATCGCGCAAAAGCCCAATCTTTCCCGCGATGTAGGGGATATCGTGAGTCGTTCCCTTGAGGAGAGTCAGTCGAAATAACCTATATGGATGAAGAGGTTACAGGCTTGTCCCAGATTTCCCCAGGGGAAAGCAACATAGGAAATTTTTTATTAACCTTCGGGTTCTACTAACTAGACAAATCACCTGCCCAAGATTCTATTGTTAGTGATTCGGAGAGATGCGGCACGTCCTCCGAAACAGGACGCAAATGGTTCCGGAGGAAGCATCGCATGGCGGGGGCGGTGACCGCATGCGTACCCGCGCGTGCGGGTACGATTCTAGGGGTAACGCGATCAGACGCGAACCCCACCTATCGACGGCTTGAACGATACGAGCCCCTGCTCCGCTTGGCGGTGCCGGCGGTCCTGATCCTGTTTCTGATCACGCTTGCAGGCAGCGCCTGGGTGCAGATCCGTGACGGCCGCAAGGACACGCTCTTCGACGCCATCAGCGACATCGACATCATCGCTTCCCTCTCGGCGGCAAAGCTCGGCGCGGCTCCTGCTCCCAGCAACGGCGCGCAGGCTGCAGCGCAGCTGGAGCATCTCGCCAAGGACATGCCGCCGAGCGCCCTGACGCAGAACCGCACTTTGATGCTGGTCGATCAGGCAGGCACCATCCTGGCCGTTTATCCGCCGATGAAGAATGCTCCCGGCAAGCTCACCGATATCCTGGGCGAAGCGCAGCCGCTGATGCTGTTCGCCGATCGCGCCGGCGTCATGACGGTCCGGCTCCCCAGCGGCGTTGAGGGCATGGCGACCGTTCGCTCGCTTGCCGCCTCGTCGGGGCAGATCGCACTCGTGCAGCCCATGCCTCATATTCTGTCAGGCTGGTGGACGCGCACCATCGGTCACGTCTCGCTGCTTGGCGCCACGATCCTGGTGCTGCTCGGCATCGGCGTGGCTTATGTGATGCAGGCGAACCGCGCGCGCGCCGCCGACGAAGTCTGTGAGAAGGTGCGCGACCGGATCGACTCCGCGCTCAACCGCGGACGCTGCGGCCTCTGGGATTGGGACATCGGCCGCGGACGCATCTACTGGTCCGATTCCATGTACGAACTCCTCGGCTACGAGCGCCAAGACGAGTTCCTGTCCTTCGGCGAAGTGAACGCCATGATCCATCCCGAGGATCAGGATCTCTTCACCCTGGCCGAGCAGCTCGCTTCCGCCAGCACCTCGCTTCTCGATTACGAGTTCCGCATCCGCAGCATCACCGGCGACTGGGTGTGGCTGCGCGCCCGCGCCGAGCTGATGAACGATCCGGACGACGCGGCAAGCCATCTCGTGGGCATCGCCGTGGACGTGACCGAGCAGCGCGGCCTGGAAGAGAAGACCGCCAAAGCCGATGCCCGCCTGCACGATGCCATCGAGGCGATCTCCGAGGCCTTCGTGCTGTGGGACGCCAACAACAACCTCGTGCTGTGCAACTCGAAATTCCAGAAGCTGCACGAGCTGCCGGCCGATGCGCAGCTGCAGGGCAAGGCCTATGCAGAAGTGATGGCGCTGGGCCGGCCGCCGGAAGTGCAGCACCAGTTCCTGCGCCGCGAGCAGCAGGATGTGGGCGCGCGCACCTTCGAGGCCCGTCTTCAGGACGGACGCTGGCTGCAGATCAACGAGCGTCGCACCAAGGACGGCGGCTACGTGTCGGTGGGCACGGACATCACTGCGCTCAAGCGCCATGAGCACCGCCTCGTGGAATCCGAAAAGGAACTCATCGCGACGGTTCTCGATCTCAAGCAGTCGCGCCAAAAGCTCGAGGCGCAGACGCACCAGCTCGCCGATCTCGCCGAACGCTACCTCGACCAAAAGGCCCAGGCCGAGAGCGCCAACCGCGCCAAGTCGGAATTCCTGGCCAACATGAGCCATGAGCTGCGCACGCCGCTCAACGCCATCATCGGTTTCGCGGAAGTGATGCAGAGCGGCATCTTCGGCTCGCTCGGCTCCGACAAGTACGAGGAATACTGCACCGACATCCGCTCCAGCGGCCAATATCTCCTGTCGGTGATCAACGACATCCTCGACATGTCGCGCATCGAGGCGGGCCGCACCAGCCTGACCAAGCAGCCGATGGAGGTCCATGCCGCGGTCCAGCGCGCCCTCAAGCTGGTGGGCGAGCAGACCAAGGCGAAGAACCTCTCCGTCACCGTCGACGTGAACCCCGAGGACATCGTGGTGCCCGCCGACGAGCGCGCCCTGCACCAGATCCTCGTCAACCTGCTCCAGAACGCCACCAAGTTCACCAGCGAGGGCGGCTGCATCACGGTGCGCACGCGCCAGGCCGGCAACGCGGTCAACATCTATGTTGAGGACAACGGCATCGGCATTCCGGCGCACGCCCTGCACAAGCTCGGCCAGCCTTTCGAGCAGGTCGAGACCGAGTTCTCGAAGAGCTACAAGGGCTCAGGCCTCGGCCTCGCCATCGCCCGCTCCCTCACCGAGCTCCACGGCGGCAGCCTACGCATCAAGAGCCAGGAAGGCCTCGGCACCATCGTGCTGGTCCACCTGCCGCTCACCGAAGCTACTCATGCGGACATCGCGCTGGCGGATGCGGCGGCATAAGGCGACTCTCCTTACCAGACTGAGTAGATAAGGCCGGTGTCTCACGACACCGGCTTTGTTGTTCGTATTATAAGTGCTAGGCTCAGAGTCATAAGAGCAAAGCTGGAGGCTGAGATCGCCAGCCTTTGCTGAGCTCAGATGAAGCTCAATGCTTCTCGTGCGCAATCACTCCCCAAACCCTCGCGACATGCTCTCGCATCTCTCCCAAATGTTCCAGCAACACCTTTGCGCTTGGTAATCCTGCCACGGTGGAGAGACGCTTCAGGATGATCAGCGGCACCCGATCGGCATCGAATTTGCCTTCAATCGTCAGGCGCTGCCACTGGAAGATCTCGTTGAAAAGTTTGTGCGCTTCGATGAGTGTCCTTGCGTCAACGTTTGGCAATAAGGCTTTCGCTTGAGCCTCGGCGAAAGTGGCTTCCGTCGGCAAGCCCGCGAGCGTTGGATGCTTGCTCGCATAAGCCAGCACCAAGCCTTGCGCCATGAAGTCGAGATCGGTGAGGCCGCCGCGGGAGAGCTTCATGTCCCAGGGATCGTCGTCGCCCTTTTCCTGAGCGATGAGTTCGCGCATGGCGCGCACTTCCTTGAACACCTTCTTCGGGTCGCGTTTTACGGTGAGAATGTCCCGCACAGCCTCAGTAACCTCCGCGCAGAACCCTTCGTCACCTGCGAGCACGCGGGCGCGGGTGAGCGCCATGTGCTCCCAGAGGTCGGCTTCACTCTTCTGATAGTTCACGAAGCCTTTGAACTGCGAGGCGACGGGGCCTTTTCCGCCCTGCGGGCGCAGGCGCAGGTCCACCTCATACAGCAGGCCACGGCGTGTCGGCACGGTGATCGCGGAGACGAGGCGCTGCGTCAGGCGCGTGTAGTAGACCACCGCGTCGAGGCTGCGCGGGCCGGTGCTCTCGCGGCGCTCCTCGTCGAAATCGTAGATCACCACGAGGTCGAGATCGGAGCCGGCCGTGAGCTCGCGGCTTCCCAAGCGACCGAGGCCCAGGATCGCGATGCGCGAACCCGGAACGGTGCCGTGATCGGCCTCGAAGGCGCGGCGCACTTCGTCGAAGGACGCACGGATGACAGCGCGTGCGATGGCGGCGTAGGCCTCGCCGGCCTGTGCGGGTGAGAGAACGCCAGAGAGAAGCCGTGCGCCGGTAACGAAGCGCATCTGACGCGCCGCATCGCGAATGCGATCGAGGAAATCCTCGAAGTCGCGCGGCGGACCGATGAGCTGGCGCACCTGTTCTTCGATGGTCTCGTCATGGGTGGTGGGCGTGCCGAAGGCGGGATCAATCAGCGCATCGAGAACGTGGGGCGATTGCGCGACGGTGTCGGCCAAGCGCGGTGCCGTGCCGAGGAGATCGGCGAAGAGGAGCCGCAGACGGTCGTGGGATTGCAGGATGGTGAGGAGTTCGACGGCAGCCGGCATGCGGCCGAAAGCGCGGTCAAGGGCAGCCAATGCACCATCGGGATCGGCGGTGCCGCCGAGCGCCGCGAGCAGCGCCGGCGTAAGTTCGGTCAGCACCTCGCGGGCGCGAGCGCTCTGGATCGCGGGACGGCGACCGAAATGCCAGCCCCGCACGGTCTCCGCCACGCGCTCGGGCTCATGAAAGCCGAGGCGCTGCAAGGTGGCCAGGGTATCGGGGTCGTTGTCCGAACCGGTGAACACGAGGCTGCCGACGTCGGAGGCGAGTTCAGGCCCCTCCTCGAAGAGCAGCGCGTAGTGGCCCTGCACGATCTTCGCCTGATCGGTCAGCGCCTTCGAGAAAGCCTTGAGGTTAGGGTAGCCACAGAACCTGGCGAAGCGCTTGAGCTGCTCCTCATCCGAGGGCAGGCGCTGTGTCTGCTCGTCAGCCACCATCTGCAGCCGGTGCTCGATGGTGCGCAGGAAGCGGTAGGCATCCGAGAGTTCGTCGCGAGCCTTGTCGGTGATCCAGCCTTCGTCATGAAGGGCTTTGAGCATATCGAGGGTGCGGCGCCCTCGTAGACCGGGACGGCGCCCACCGAAAACGAGCTGTTGCGTCTGCACGAAGAACTCGACCTCGCGGATGCCGCCGCGTCCGAGCTTGATGTCGTGGCCGGTCACTGCGATCTGATCGTGCCCGCGCACCGCGTGGATCTGGCGCTTCATGGCATGCACGTCGGCAATGGACGCGAAGTCGAAATACTTGCGCCAGATGAAGGGGCGCAGCTCCTTCAGGAAGTTCTCGCCGAGCGTCAGATCCCCGGCGATGGGCCTTGCCTTGATGAAGGCCGCGCGCTCCCAGTTCTGCCCCACCGTCTCGTAATAGACATAGGCCGATGACAGGGACACGGCGGTGGGCGTCGAGCCCGGATCGGGCCGCAGGCGATAATCGACGCGGTGCACATAGCCGTCGGCCGTACGCTCCTGCAGCAGCTTGGCGAGTTGCTGTGCAATGCGCGTGTAGATTGTCGCGGCCTCGGAAGGATCCCGCAGGATGGTCGTGTCCGGATCGAAGAAGATCACGAGGTCGATGTCGCTCGAGTAGTTGAGCTCCCCTGCCCCATGCTTGCCCAACGCCAGCACGGTGAAGCCGGAGCCCTCGCCCGGACGATCCGGGTTCACGAGAGTGACGCGGCCCAGATCCGCCATCTCCATCAGCACGAGATTGACGCCACCGGCAACAGACGCATCGGCAAAATCGGAGAGCGCCTGCGTGACCTCTTCTGTGCCCCAGAGCCCGCCGATATCGGCCAAGGCGACGAGGAGCGCGTGGGCATTGCGGTTCTGCCGAAAGGCCTGCACGGCATCATCGCGGGTGACGGCACCCGTGCGCAGCTCACGGAACAGGCCGGATTGGCTCTCGATGATTGCCCGATGCGCCTCCTCCGGAGAGGAGAAGGCCAGCCTCGCGACGCGGGCCGGATCGTTGACGATCAGCTGCCAGAGGAAGGGAGAATGGTCGGCCAGCCCCAGAAGGAGATCGCGGAAAAGACCCTCGCCGAGATGCTCAAGCAGATGGGCCGCCTCGGGCTCATCGCGCACGCGGTCGATAAAATCCTTCAGCTGCGCCTTCGCACGCTTCTGGTCGGCCACGAGCGGCGCCTTGGTCAGGCGGCTGAGGAGGGAGTTCTGAACATCCGGCACAGCGGGTCTCTTCGGCTTTCTGCGACGAGCCGAGTGTTCATGCCCGAGGTTTGGAGGCAACTGAAAACTGCCGAGGGGCTCTCATCCTTCAGGCTTAAGCGGCGGTCTGAAGGGATGTCTGGGGCAGTTCCACGGCCTTGAGCGGCAGGGCCAGGACGACCCGCAGGCCCGGCTCGTTATCCTCCAGGCGCAACACGCCGCCATGGAGGCGCGCCACCGCCGCAACGAGGCTCAGGCCCAAGCCGAAGCCGGGACGGGAGCGGGCCGTTTCCAGACGGACGAAGCGCTCAAGCACCCTGCCCCGCTCGGATTCCGGAATGCCTAGCCCCCGGTCCGCCACCGCGATCAGCACCTCGCCATCGCGGCGATGGGCCGACACGCTGATCGTTTTGTTGGGAGTGTCCGACGAGGCACCATATTTGAGGGCGTTGTCGAGGAGGTTCGACATGGCCTGCCCGAGGAGCTCGCGGCTGCCGTGAACCGGCAGGTTGTCCTCGACCGAGACCTCAAGATCCACTCCGGCTTCCTCGGCCAGCGCATCGTAGAGTTCGGCCACGCCGCGCACAGCCTCGGCGGCGTCGAAATCGGCCAGTCCCTCGCGGGCGCTGCCTGCCTCGAGGCGCGCGATCATCAACAGCGCGTTGAAGATGCGGATGAGGTTGTCGCTCTCGTCGATGGTCGCCTCCAACGCTGTCTTCAGCTCGTCGGGCGTCTTGGCCGTGCGCAGGGCCTCGTCGGCCTTGTTGCGCAGGCGCGTCAGCGGCGTCTTGAGGTCGTGGGCGATGTTGTCGGAAACCTCCTGCATTCCGCGCATCAGCTCGCCGATGCGGTCGAGCATGGCATTGAGGTTCTGCGCGAGCCGGTCGAGCTCGTCGCCGGTTCCCGCCACCTTCAGCCGTCCGCCGAGATCGCCCGCCATGATGTGGCGGGTGATGTCCGTCATGTCGTCGACGCGTTTGAGCACCCGTCGCGTGATGAACCATCCGCCGAGGCAGCCGAGCACGCCGATGAACAGGAGCGAATAGCCGAAGGCACGTTGGATGATGTCGCGCAGGCGCCGGCGTTCCTCGATGTCGCGCCCGACGAGAAGCCTGAACCCACCAGGCAGAAGATACACGCGCACGATCGCTACATCGGGCCGCGTCTCCGTCTCGTCGGTGCGGTTGTAGAGCGTTTCGAACTGACCTGTCCGGCCAAGAACATCGGGAGGCAGAGCGCCCACATTGCCGGCGATGCGTTCGCCCGTCTCGGTCGTGACGAGATAGATCAAGGCGCCAGGCGCCCGCGAGCGGCGCTCGACGCTGGTCACGAGGCGGCGCAGCCCTCCGAACCTGTACAGGCTGGACAAGCTGTCGATCTCGCTCTCGATTGTGGAGACGAACTGCTCCGTGAGCAGCCGCTGGGCGTTCCAGGCCACATAGCCAAGGCCCACGAAAGCGAAGACGGTGAAGATGAGGAGGTAGGCGAGAGACAGCTTGAAGGCGGTCGTGCGGACGAGCTTGCCGATTGCGCTCATAAAGGCGCTCATGACGGCGTTCTCACTCGTCGTCCCCCTCGGCACCGACGCGCACCGTATAGCCCGCGCCTCGGATGGTGTGGATGAGAGGCTTGTCGAAACCCTTGTCGATCTTGGCGCGCAGGCGCGACACGTGAACGTCAATCACGTTGGTTTGGGGATCGAAGTGATAATCCCACACATGCTCCAGCAGCATGGTGCGGGTGACCACCTGATTGGCGTTCTTCATCAGGTATTCGAGCAGCCGGAACTCGCGCGGCTGCAGCACGATCTCCTGCCCCGACCGGGTCACGCGATGGGACAGGCGGTCGAGTTCCAGATCGGCGATGCGGTAGACAGTCGGCTCGGCATTGGGTGCGGAGGCACGGCGGCGCGAGAGAACCTCGACGCGTGCGAGAAGCTCGGAGAAGGCGTAAGGCTTCGGCAGGTAATCGTCGCCGCCCGCGCGCAGCCCCTTCACCCGGTCGTCCACTTGGCCCAACGCCGAGAGGATGAGCACGGGTGTCTCCACCTTTTGCTCGCGGAGCGACCGGATCAGGGAGAGGCCGTCGAGCTTGGGCAGCATACGGTCGACTACGAGCACGTCGTAGTCGCCGGCTTCCGCCATGGCATAGCCGTCGAGGCCATCCGCGGCGTGGTCCGCCACGTGTCCTGCTTCCCGAAACGCCTTGACGAGGTAGGAGGCGGCCTCCCTGTCGTCCTCGATGATCAGAATCCGCATCGGCCTGCACGCTACACAAGAAAAAAGCCCGTCGACGGACCGGTCCTGGAGGGGAAAGACCGGTCCGTCGCGGGCAGAAGACACCAGGTGTCGGGGGCAATCAACAGGAAAGCCTGGTGCCTGTGCTGTTATCCGAGGGGGCACGCATTTCCCGGCGAAGTGGAAACCGGTTCGCCGTAAGGAAATGCGGCAACTCCAGAGCATCGGATGGATCCCAAAAGTGGTGTCCACTTTTGGGTCCGATGCTTAGACGCCCTTCGGCTGGCTCGCGACCTCGAGGGTCACGGTCCGCTCCTTGCCCTCACGCCAGAGGGTGAGCGACAGGGTCTTGCCCGGAGCGACATTGGCCACCTTGCGGGACAGATCCTTGGCCTCGTTGATCGGCTGGCCGTCGACGGCGATGATCGTGTCGCCCGTCTTGATGCCGGCCTTGGCCGCAGGACCGTCCTTCACGGCTTCGGCCACAAGGGCGCCCTTGGGCTCCTTCAGGCCGATCGCCTCGGCGATCTCCTTGGTCACCGGCTGCATCTGCACGCCGATGAAGCCGCGGGTCACGGAGCCGCTCTCCTTCAGGGACGCAACAACGGTCTCGACCGTGCTCGCCGGGATGGCAAACGCAATACCCACATTGCCACCCGACGGCGAGAAGATCGCCGTGTTCACGCCCACCACCTCGCCTGCGAGGTTGAAGGTCGGGCCGCCCGAGTTGCCCCGGTTCACCGAAGCGTCGATCTGGATGAAGTCGTCATAGGGTCCGGCGCCGATGTCGCGGTGCTGGGCCGACACGATGCCGGCCGTCACCGTGCCGCCGAGGCCGAACGGGTTGCCGATGGCCACCACCCAGTCGCCGATGCGGGCCTTCTGGCCGGCGAGGCGAACGTAGGGGAAGTCGCTGCCCTCGACCTTCAGCAGGGCCAGGTCCGTCTTCGAGTCGGTGCCGACCACCTTGGCGTCCAGGGTCTTGCCGTCGTCCATGGTGATCTCGACCTCGGAGCCCTTGTCGACCACGTGGTTGTTGGTCACGATGAAGCCGTCAGCGGAAACGAAGAAGCCGGAACCCATGGACTGGCCAAACCGGCGGGGCTGCTCGCGGCGCTGGCCGCGATCGCCACGATCACCGCGTTCGCCATCACGGAACTGGCGGAAGAAGCGCTCCATCGGGTGGCCGGGGGGCAGGTCCGGCATCGAGAACTGCTGGCCGTTCTCATCGTCGTCGCGATCGGCCACGTTCTGCACCTTGACCTTCACGGACACGACAGCGGGCTTCACCCGCTCGATCACGTCGGCAAAGGACGGAACATTCTGCACCGGCTGGGCCATGGAGCGCAGCTCGGCATGGGCGGCATTGGGGGCAACCAGACCGCTCTCGACGGCGCCGCCTGCGATCAACGCAGCCACGGCCGCCGCGCCGAGCCATTTTACGGTGCGCTTGCGGGCGGGAGTGGAAACCTTGTCCGACATCTCTTGTCTCTCCTCGAAGAACCCTTGTCGGTTCGTCATGGGAGCAAGATGGGGGTTGGCGCCTTACGGCACCCTCACCTGTAGATGAAATGTTGGTAAGGTTTCGCGACCGGCGGACAGCGCCGTCTTTCACCGGCTCGTGCGGGACAACCGCCTGAGGTGCTTGCGGCCGGATTTCTTCACATTCAGACTTCCGGTCGAGTTCATTTTCATTTTTCGCCGACCGGCACTTTGGGCAGTCTCGGCCTTGCTCCGGATCGAGCCTGTGGCGGGCGCCAGATGCCTGTCCGGTGCATCGTTGATCGCCCTCCTTGGTGGCAGCGGCGTATCCTTACGAGCAACAAAAGCACGGGTCATGCATTCGGTCACATGCGCACCACGCCGCTTCACAATCCGCTGGAAACTGTCGACGCCGATCTTTCCCTTCGGGGCAATCGCAAGCCTCGCCTCCTGACGACAGGCCTCACGCTTGGCGACGAGATTTTCATCTGATCGTGCAGCAAAAGGAAGAACGAGGAGGACAAAACCCAATCCAAAGGCCGCAGCTTTCACGACCGTCCCTTTCGCAGGAAATATCAGGAGATTGATGGCCCGATATCACCAGCTTGGCGGTTTGGCACAGCGACAAATTGGCATGTTCACTGGAAAAAGCGGCGTCGTTTCCAACCGGAGAACAAGATCCTAGCGGACGGAGATTTTGCTCTTATGGCTAGGCAAGAAGACTGCACTTCCGGGTGCAGCTTTCATGAAATCTGTAAGCTTGTGGCTCAAGCGCTTTGATCGCGCTTGAGCAGGTTCTCCAGCGCCTTGCGCTCCTCATCGTCGAGGGTTGCGGCTTTAGGCTGCGGGCGCGTTCTCATGGCAGCATAGGCACCGACTCCGCCCAGCACCATAACAAGGGCCGGCGTGAGCCAGAGCAGCAATGTATGCATTCCGAAAGTGGGTTTGAGCAGCACGAACTCGCCGTAGCGCTGGACGAGGAAGTTCTCGACCTGATCGTTCGTGTCGCCGGCCACGAGGCGTTCGCGCACGAGGAGGCGCAGGTCCTTGGCGAGCTGGGCGTCTGAATCGTCGATGGACTGGTTCTGACAGACGAGGCAGCGCAGGCCCGCCGAGATCTCGCGGGCGCGCTTTTCCAAGCCTGGGTCCTTCAGCACCTCGCCCGGCTGCACGGCAAAGGCGGAGGCGCTGAAGAGTAGGGCCGCGACGATGGCGAGGACGAAGCGCATGGCCTACTCCGCGGGAACCGCATGAGGCGGTATCGCCTTGGCGGGAACCGGGGCGCCGATGCGCAGGCGCCTGTCGGTGAGCGATATGCCGCCGCCGATCGCCATCACGAGCGAACCGATCCAGATTAGCAGAACGAGCGGCTTGTGGTAGAGCCTGACTCCGATGGATCCGTCGGGCTGCGCATCGCCGATGCTGGCATAGACCTGACCGAGGCCGATGGTCAGGATCCCGGCCTCCGTGGTCGGCATGCCGCGGGTTACGTAGAGCCGTTTCATGGTTTCAATCGTCCCAAGCTCTCGGCCGGAACCAAACACAGTCAGGACAGCCGCTTCCTCGCGGTAATTGGCCTCGACGCGCGGGATCACCCGCTCGAGCCGCACCTCGTAGTCGCCGCCCTTCAAGCGCTCGCCAACTTTAAGACTGCCGATGGCCTCGATGCCCCAGGCGGTGGCTGCGATGCCGATGACGGTAAGGCCCACGCCCGCATGGGCAATGGCCGTGCCCCAGGCCGAGCGTGGCAGGCCTCGGGCTTTACGCCAGGCCGCCGCCAAAGGCGTGCCCTTCGACCAGGCGCGGGTCACGATCTCGTTGAGCGAGCCGAGCACCAGGTAGAGCCCAAGCCCGATGCCGAGAGGCGCCAAAACGGGGCCGCCATAGGTGAAGGCGAACATCACCACCGTCGCCAGGAGCGAGATGCCGAACACCGCATAGAGGCGCTGAGCCGTGCCGAGGAAGTTGCCGCGCTTCCAGGCCAGCGTCTGCCCGAGAGGCAGCAGCAGTAGAAGCGGCACGATCAGCGGCAGGAAGGTGAAGTTGAAGAATGGCGCGCCGACCGAGATCTTCTCAGCCGTCAGCACCTCAAGCGCCAGCGGGTAGAGCGTGCCGATGAACACGGTGGCGCACGCGGTGGCGAGGAACAGGTTGTTGACGACCAACGCACCCTCGCGGGAGACCGGCGCGAACAGGCCGCCCTGCTTGAGCATCGGTGCGCGCCAGGCGAAGAGCGCGAGCGAGCCGCCGACAAACAGGATGAGAATGCCAAGGATGAAGGTGCCGCGCTCGGGGTCCACCGCGAAAGAATGGACGGAGGTGAGCACGCCTGAGCGCACAAGGAATGTGCCGAGCAGAGACAGCGAAAAGGTCAGGATGGCGAGCAGGATCGTCCACACTTTGAGCGCATCGCGCTTTTCCATCACGACGGTGGAATGCACGAGCGCCGTGCCGGCGAGCCACGGCATGAGCGAGGCGTTCTCCACCGGATCCCAGAACCACCAACCGCCCCAGCCGAGTTCGTAATAGGCCCAGTAGGAGCCCATGGCGATGCCCAGCGTCAGGAACGCCCAGGCGCCGAGCGTCCAGGGCCGCACGATCCTGGCCCAGACCGCATCGATGCGCCCGTCGATGAGCGCCGCACAGGCGAAGGCGAACGAGATCGAGAAGCCCACATAGCCGATGTAGAGGAGCGGCGGATGGATCGCCAGCCCGGGATCCTGCAGCAGCGGGTTGAGATCCTGTCCCTCGAGCGCTGCCGGAACCACGCGTGTGAAGGGATTGGACGTGGTGAGGATGAAGAGCAGGAACGCGATGGTGACGGCGGCCTGCACCCCAAGCGTGTTTGCCTGCAGCCGCATGGGGATGCTGTTGCGGGAGACCGCGACCACCGCGCCGAACAAGGCGAGGATCAGCACCCAGAGCAGCATGGAGCCCTCGTGGTTTCCCCACACGCCGGAGATCTTGTAGATCAGCGGCTTCGCCGAGTGCGAGTTCTGCACCACGTTGAGAACCGAGAAGTCGGAGTTCAGATAGGCGAAGGTCAGGGCCAGGAACGAGAAGGCGATGCAGGCGAAGACCGCCAGCGCGCTCGTCGGCGCCACGGCCATCAGCACGGGATCGTTGGCGCGCGCGCCCCAGAGCGGCACGAGGAACTGGATCAGCGACAGGCCTAGGGCAAGCGCGAGTGCGAAATGTCCGGCCTCGACCAACACGACGGCTCTCCCTTGCTATTGCGTTTTGGGCGCGGCATTGGCCTCGCCCTGCCAATGGCCCTGCTTTTTAAGCGTATCGGCCACCTCGCGTGGCATGTAATTCTCGTCGTGCTTGGCGAGAACCGAGTCGGCGCGGAAAACGCCAGGGCTCTCCAGAATGCCCTCGGCCACAATCCCCTGCCCTTCGCGGAACAGGTCCGGCAGCAGGCCCTTGTAGTTCACCTTGACCGCGGCCTCGGCATCCATGACCTCGAAGGTGATCTGCTGGTCGGCGCCGCGCTGCACTGAGCCTTCCTTGACGAGGCCGCCGAGCCGGATGCGCGTTCCGGGCTGCACGCCCTTCGCCTGGATGTCGGCCGGCGAGTTGAAGAACACGATCGTGTCGTTCATGGCATAGAGCACGAGCCCGAGCGCGACCGCAAGGACGCATCCGGCAACTCCGATGAGGGTCAGGCGGCGTTGTTTTCTCGTCATGGCTGAGCGTCGGTGAGTTTCAGTTCCTGGGCCATCGTGTCGATGGTCTTCAAGCCTTGGGCATCCTGCGCCAAGGCCTCGCGCGCGCGTTTGGCCGCATCACTGGCCTTGTCGCGCTGCCCCAGCACGGCATAGGAGCGCATAAGCCGCGCCCATTCCTCGGCTGTGCCGCCCTGGGCTTCGAGGCGGCTCGCAAGCCCCGCCACCATGCCGGCGATGGCCTCCGGGCCGATCTGCGGCTCTGCGACTGACGCGGACTCGGGTGCGCCGAGCGCCGCCAGCTCCTGCCTCACCGAATCCGTCCACGGCGCATCGGCCGGCGAGGAAGCCAGAAGCTGCTGAAGGATGGTCTTGGCCTTGTCGGTCTGCCCGTCCTGCACGGCCGCGCGGGCGAGATAGAACTGGGCCTTGGGCGCGCTCGGGTCGAGCTTGATCGCCTGCTCGAAGGCAGCTTGCGCCTCCGCCGAGATCAATCCGTCCTTGGCGAGCACCAGGACCTCGCCGTAATTGGCGAAGCGGGCGGCATCGGGCGCCTGATGGCGGATGGCGGATTCATAGGCCTTCACCGCATCCTCAATGCGGCCCATGCGCAGATAGACCGGAGCGATCACCTCCCAGCCGCGCCCGTCCTGCGGGTTCTTGGCGAGGTGCGCTTCGATCTCGGCCACGGCGCCGAGCAGATTGCTGCTGCCCGCCTGCTGTGGCTGCATGCGTGCGCCGGGCGGCTCGCTCAGCAATTGGGGCGAGCCGTAGATCTCGTAGGTCGCGAGCGCGAGGAGTGGGATGATCGACAGGGCAAGGGTCGATGCGGCGCGACGGCGGCGCAGGGCCGGTTCGCCCACAGCCGCGAAGGCTTCGTCGGCCTGCATGCCCGTGGCGCGCAGCAACCGGCGGCCGGCTTCGGCCTTGGCGGCTTCCGCCTCGCTCGGCAGGAGCACGCCGCGGGCCAGATCCCGCTCGATCTCGGCGATCTGCTCGCGATAGAACTGCGTGTCCGGATTGGCCTGGCGTCCGACGGCATAATGGCGCGACAGCGGCCATAACACCGCCATCACGGCCGCCGCCGTCATTGCCAGAAGAACGATCCAGATCACCATAAAGTCCTATTTACTCCGTGTCCTCCTCAAGCACGACGGTGGCACGGTGTCACGCGTAATTCTCCTTAAGAGGAGCTCCTGTCCCCCGGGAGTTCCAGGATCGCGCGCAAGCCCCCCATGGGGGAGGCATCGAGCTGGAGCGAGCCCCGGTAGAGGGCCGCCAGGTCGCTGACGATGGAGAGGCCGAGGCCCGAGCCGGGCTTGGTCTCGTCGAGCCTTCGGCCGCGCTTGAGCATCTCTGTCCGGGCGGCCTCGGGCAGTCCCGGCCCGTCATCGTCGATGAGCAGGCGAAAGCGCGGCCGGTCGTCATCGCGGACGATCTCAGTGGCCACCACGACCTTGCGCGCGGCCCATTTAGCCGCGTTATCGATGAGGTTGCCGGCCATCTCCTCGAGATCCTGCTTCTCGCCGCGGAAGCGCAGGTCCGGCGGGATCGCGAGTTCCACCTCCAAGTCCTTGTCGCGGTAGATCTTCGCGAAGGTGCGCGCCAACCCGGCGATCACCGGCTCGGTTTCCGTCAGCGTCCCGAGCGTACCGGCAAGCGCCGCCGCACGGGCGCGGTCGAGATAATAGTTGACCTGATCGCGCATGAGAGCGGCCTGCTCGCGGATTCTGGCAGCCACCTCCTCGGGGGCGTTCTCGGCCTCGTTCGTGATGATGCTGAGCGGCGTCTTGAGCGCGTGCGCGAGGTTGCCCACCTGCGTGCGGGCCCGCTCCAGGATCTCGCGGTTGGTATCGAGCAGCAGGTTCAGCTCGCTGGCGAGCGGAGAGATGTCGCGCGGATACTCGCCCGCGATGCGCTCCGCCTCCCCCTGCCGGATGGCGCCGAGCGCACTGCGGAGATTCGACAGGGGCCTGAGGCCGAAGCGGATCTGCAGCAGCGTGGTGAAGCCAAGCGCCAGCCCAAGCAGCGCGAAGGTGACGGTGAGCGCGAAGATGAAGTCGCGCACGGCTCCTTCGATCTCATCGGCGGGCCCGGCCACGCGGATGATGTAACGTCCGTCCTCACCCAGATCGATGTCGCGTTCGATGACGCGTAGGGATCGGTCGTCCGGTGCCCGCCCGTAGCCACGGCGGATCTGCCCGAAGCGGTCGTCGCCGGTGGCCAGGGTTGGCAGTTGCGCGCCGAAGAGCGATTTCGAGGAACGGATCTCGGCCGCCGCCGCATTGGGCCGCGCCACCTGCCAGTACCAGCCCGACAGGGGCAGCTCGAACCGGGGATCGCCGATGGGGCCGAGATCTCGGTCGGGATCGCCCGGCCCGACGAGGTTGGAGGCCAGCGTGTTGGCATAGACCAGAAGCCGCTGGTCGAAGGCCCGCTCCGTGTTGTCCCGGTAGAGGGTCGACAGGATGAGCCCCGCGATCAGCAGGATCACGAAGCTCCAGAACACCGAGGAAACTGCCAGACGGACCGCGATGGGCCGGCTGGCGAAACGTTTCACGAGCGGTGACAGGCCGGTCACGTCTTGGTCTGGGCCTGGGTCGTCTGGGCCTGGCTCGCGTCAAGGAGATAGCCCAGTCCCCGGACGGTCTGGATGATGTCGACGCCGAGCTTCTTGCGAAGCCTGCCGATGAAGACCTCAATCGTGTTGGAATCCCGGTCGAAGTCTTGGTCGTAGAGGTGCTCGGTCAGCTCGCCCCGCGAAACGATGCGGCCCATATGGTGCATGAGATAGGACAGAAGCCGGTACTCGTGCGAGGTCAGCTTCACCGGGTTGCCGTCCACGGCCACGCGGCCGGAGCGGGTGTCGAGCTTCACCGGCCCGCAGGAAATCTCGCTCGTGGCATGGCCGGCCGAGCGGCGCAGCAGGGCGCGCACGCGGGCGAGCAGCTCCTCCATGTGGAAGGGTTTCGTTACGTAATCGTCGGCGCCAGCATCGAAGCCCTGCACCTTGTCGCTCCAGCGGTCGCGGGCGGTCAGGATGATGACCGGAGTCTTGCGGCCCTCGCGGCGCCAGGCGGTGAGCACGGAAACGCCGTCCACCTTCGGCAGGCCGAGGTCGAGGATGATGGCGTCGTAGGGCTCGGTGTCCCCGAGGAACTGCCCCTCCTCGCCGTCCATGGCGGTGTCCACCGCGTAGCCTGCCTGTTCAAGGGCAGTCACGATCTGCTTATTGAGGGTTTTGTCGTCCTCGACCACGAGTAGGCGCACGGTTCTGACTTCCCTATTTCACCGATCTTACGCGCCCGGAGGAGCCGTCGATCATCACTTGCACGATGCGACCGTCCTTTTGCAAGGCCATGATCACATAGACAAGAGCATCGCTGTTGCGGCAGAGGCTCGCCCGAACCACGTCGGCGCCCGGCACCTGGCGGCGAGCCGTCATCACGGCGGAGGCCGGGGTGACGACGCCTTTCGAGGCCACGGCTTCCTGCATCTCACGGGGTGGAAGGCAGTTCCCGATGGCTGCCGACGCGCTTTGCGCATAGGCCGCCCCCATCGCCCCCCACAACGCTATGACCAGACAAACCAGACGCATGAAGTGACCATGCCTTTGCCGCACTGAACGAATTCTGAATGTAACTAGGGTCCATGGCGGAAGGATAAACCGCCCCTATCCCCTTAAAATTCCTTGCCGTTCAGGATCTGCTTCGTGGCGACGATCCGGAACAGGGTCGAGGCGATGAAGCTGCCAGCAGCGATGATCTGGAGCAGCGCCTCCTCGACGGCGCCGGTGGCGAGCGCCGACCCGTCGAAGCCGAACAGCCCGAGGACGAGGGCCGCAAGCCCGATCAGGTTGGACCAGACAGTGCGGCTGGCCAGAATGGTCTTGGTATCGAACATGTCAAACGCTCCTGGAGTGAGGGGTGGGTGAAGAAGCAAGCCGCAGAGCCCCCTGCTCGACGGCGAGAACCCGCCTGCGCCAACCGCGCCCGAAGACGGGCCACGTGGCGAGGCGGCCGAGAAAGCCGAGGCGCGCGCGGGTGAGACGGCGGATTGTATCCGTAGGGTCGGCCTGCCAGGCGGCCTTCAGGGTTACCGGCCCGACGATCCCATCAGCCGCGATCCCGAGAACGGCCTGCAGCATGCGCACAGCCCGGACGGGCCCTGAATTCACGGCAAGGTCGAAGACGGCGAGATCCAGCCCCGGCGGCAGCTCGTCGCCGCGCACCGCATCCCAGTAGAGTGCCCGATAGACGGCGACGGCTTCCGCGCGGGTTAGCGCCCGCACGTCTTCAATGGTGACGGGACGCTCCCGCACCCGGGACAGGGTTTTCCGCGTGATCCCGAACTTGGTCGCTCCGCCTGGGTCCTTGGCATGATGCACGAAGCCTCCCTCGTGCTGCAGAACCAGTTCGACCGCATGGTGAAAGCGCGATGCGCTCACAGACGAACTCACAGTTCGGCCTCGAGCGCGATGAACGCATCCGACCCGAGATGAAGATTGCCGACGCCACCGGCCGCAGCCGAGAACGTGGAACCGGCACGGAACCGCAGCACGAGACACGAGGCGCTCGGGGGCGCTGCGCTCGTCACCGTCAAGGCGCCCGTGAGAGCCGACCAGACCGCGCTGCTGTTGCTGAAAAAGCCGACCTGATTGCCCACGGGCGGTGCATTCACCCACGCAAACCCGCTGGTGAGAAGCGTGGGATCGGCCCGCATGGGCACCGGGAAGGCGCACACCGCATCGATGATGTTCAGGCTGACGCGCTGCGCGACATATCCGAGAATTCCCGGTGCTCCGCCGGTCGTGGCGAGGCGCTGGAAGAAGCGGCGGCAGCGCTGCTCCTCGATGTCGAGGGGCGGCGCACGCCAGGGCGTTGCCTGAGCGCCGACTTCCAGCTTGATAGTGCGGAAGGAGCAGGCCGCATTTGGGGACAGACGCAGCGTGATGTTGCCGGCCTCCCCGCCGTCGAGGGTGACGCTCGCCGCCTAACGGCCGGAGCCTGCCGGGATCGTGGCTGCTTTCGAGCCGATGGAAACCGGCAGCGGCGTGGAAGGGTTCTCCACCGAGAGGGTCAGCGTTGCCCCTGCAAGATTGGCTGCGCCGAACTCGGCCGCCGCCTGTGCGTCATCGATCACCTGCTCGATGGCGCCCAGAAGCGTGATCGTGCCGTCAGCTGCGCGCGTGACGGTGCAGCCGCCTGGTCCTCCCCTCCAGCGGTCGAAGCCGAAGACGCCCTCGCCCAGCGCCCCACCGGCGAACCGGCGCTGGTTCACGCTGAAGGCGGCATTGATCAGCAGGTTTGTGCCCGGCACATTGGTGAGGCCTGAGGGGAACGACGCGATGCCGGTCCGCCGGTCGATCACGAGCGCATCGTGCCACAGGCTTCCGTCGGGGGAGACGCGGATTGAAAAATCGTCATTGCCGATGAGGCCCGTTTCCGCGCGCCCGCTGAATCCGCGCTGGTAGAGCTGCGAGAGAACGTTCGCTTCAGCGCCCTTGTTGAGCACGAAGCGCAGGTCGCCGCTCCCGCCCTCCTCGACTGTGAGCGCCGCAAAGAGCGCTGCGTTGAGCTTCGCGGACAACCTG
Organism: Microvirga soli; assembly: GCF_016734765.1. Taxonomy (GTDB): domain Bacteria; phylum Pseudomonadota; class Alphaproteobacteria; order Rhizobiales; family Beijerinckiaceae; genus Microvirga; species Microvirga soli. The sequence continues at coordinate 186,437 of NZ_JAERQE010000005.1, forward strand.
TTCAGGGCATCCGCATTCGTGCCCAGCCCAAGCCGCTCCAGGTTGTGGATCTCGTCGGGAATGGCCCCGAAGGTCTTCCATTCGCTTCCGTTGAAGACCACAACCAGGTCCTCGTTCTCCACATAAGCGCGCCATCCGGGGCGCGGCGCGAAGAAGCGCCAGAGGCCGAGGTCGAACAGGGCAATCTGCCCCTCGTGGCCGGCGAAAGCCCCGGTGGCATTCGCCCCGATCAGGAAGCGGTCACCCTCCTCGGGCGCGGCTGGTGGCGCATTGCGATTGCGTTCTTTCACAGACAGCTGCACGAGCGCATCGAGGGCGGCGAGCGCCTCGTTGTGGGTGACATGCTTTTGCGCCTGCGCGGCAGCGATGAGCGGCAGGGCGAGATGAGGCGTCGATGTCATGAAATGTTGGCTCTGAAAAAGAAATGAAGAAAGGTCGCGGCTTACGCGCGATGACAGCACCCCTCGCACGTCATCACCGGCCTTGTGCCGGTGATCCCGATCAATGGAACGGCAGAGCCTCACCGCATCGGGATGGCCGGGACAGGCCATGACGGTGCGGGTGTCATTCCCGGCCGGAGATGGCACAGCCATCGGAGGGCAGGGGAATCCAGCTTACACACGCAGCGCTATGGATCCCCTTCCCTCCGCTGCGCGCCCATTCGGGAATGACAACCGGTCGATTAACCTACGCCAATGACGACATGCCGTTCGAAGCCGCGTCCCGCAGCGGCGCTCAACTGCGCGACGCGAACGGACAGTGTGGATTGAAGGCTGCCGAAATCCGCAAGTTCCTGGGCATTGGCATAGAGGATGGAAGGCTGCGGGCTTGAGAGCGTTCTAACGATCCCGCCATTGTTGACGACATCGACCTCGTAGGCCTCCGCATCCTCGGACAGTGTTGGGGTGGACGGCCCCCTTACGGCATCGCTGTGCCAGAATGAGGCCGTGAGAGGCTCAAACACAGGAGACCGTCCGTGGACCAGATTATC
>NZ_JAERQE010000060.1 GCF_016734765.1 Microvirga soli
TGCTCACGTCGCGCCACACGGCGTATCACCTGCCGGGGCTCTAACGGCGGCTGGATGAAACTTCAGTGGCAGGTCACCCCGAGCTTGATCCGCTTTCTCGGGCGGCTCATCCGGGATGCACGCGGCAAGGTGTTCCTGATCTGGGATAACCTGCCCGTTCATCGAGCCCGCGCAGTGCGGAACTGGTTAGCCGAGCGCCAGGAGCAGATTGAGGTCTTCTCCTTGCCCTCCTACAGCCCCGAGCTGAACCCGGATGAGGGCCTGAACGCCGACCTGAAGCAAGCCGTAACCCGCAAGCCGCCCGCCCGCAGCAAGCACGAACTAAAACGCACCGTCATCAGCCATATGCGCCGGCTGACAAAGCTGCCCGAGCGGATCCGAAGCTACTTCGGGCATCAGCCGCTCCGCTATGCCGCGTAGTTCAAGTTCTCCCAAGCCGGATCAATAAGTCTCTTGAGGTTAGTCCGGCACGGCTCAGAATCGGCTTACCCGTGCCGGTATTGTCAGCGCCTGCGCAAGAACTCACATTGGCTTTCTGAAATGAGGATAGAGGTGCGGCCCCTATTCATGCCCGATAGTAATCGGCTTGCCTGTTCGAATGGAGCGTGCCAGAGGGCGGCATGTTCGAGTGGATGACCGCACGCCGGCCGGGGTTCGAAACGAACGCTCTCCTTCCATTCGCTCTGGAGATGGGCGTATCCTTCTTTCCCGGAAACGTCTTTGACCCCCCCGGTCTGGTCAGTTCAAGCCTGCGTCTGAGCTTCACCGCCACCCCTCTCGATATCCTGCAGGAAGGTATTCGCCGCCTGATCCGGGCCGCCCAAAAATTTGCGGCCCTTCAGGTTGCAGCAAAATAGGAGTGAAACATGCCGACACGACTTTTTCAGCCTGAAGGCACACGCCTGCCGACATCGCTAATCAACGAGTGGCGCAAGATCCCGGCCGCCGTAGTGGCGGATCTGCTGCGCGGCACGGGGCACGTCGATGCCACGATCCGACCACTGCGCCGCTTCGGCACAAAATCATGGCTCGTCGGGAGTGCGATTACGGCTCGGTGCGAAGGAGCCGATTACGGGGCTGTCCACCACGCGATCGATGTGGCCGAAGCCGGTGACGTCGTTGTCGTCGATGCGGGCGGGCACAGCGATGCAGCGATGATCGGCGAGCTCCTGAGCGGATCCGCACGTCGCAAGGGCATCGCTGGTGTCGTCGTCGATGGTGCGGTGCGCGATGCTGGAATGCTGTCCGAATGGGCGGACTTCGCGATTTTCTCCCGTTGGGTGACGCCCCGCGGGCCCTCCTCGATGGAGCGCGGCTCGGTCAACGAAACGATCTCATTTGGAGGCGTGCCGGTCTCGCCCTTCGATCTGATTGTCGGGGACGACGATGGCCTCGTGATCGTGCCGCGCGGGAGGGCCGAGGAGCTGCTTACGCCAGCTCTTGCGCGGGTCAAAGCCGAGGTGGAATGGGAGGCTGTGCTCGCCACCGGCAGGAGCACCATTGAGGTATTCAATGTACCCAAGGCCGAAAATGCCCAGTGAGAGAGCTGTGCCATCTGCGCTTCAAAGGCAGGGCTCCGTTGCATTAACCTGGAAAGGGCACGACGAACCCAGCCAAATTGGAGTGCTCAGGCGACAAGACCGAAAAGCTGGTTCACAAGACGGATTTCGCCCGTCACACCGGTCGCCGGCAGCATACAATGACCACGCCGGATCATGCGCATGACCTCGAACCCTCTCAGGGTTGCGGAAGCTGTCTTCATTCTCTGGAAGCCGCGCGTAGGTGGCTCTGTTGCATTAACCTGTCGAGCCACAGGATCTGGTAGGTAGTCAGGACTGCAAACACGCTATGGCTTGTGCTACACGAAGTTAATGCAACAGAGCCGCCCGAGAGATAGACAGAACTGGGTTACTGAACGGTTTGCGACGGAGCCTCCCGTGATCCTCAGCCCGCAAGTTACGGACGGGGGTCAATCAATAGAGCCTGTTCATCCCTGATACAGGCAACTGTTCGTTCTATCAGCTGAATAACAGAGCCGGTTGTCAGTCCAGGCATGTGCTCGGTTCGCTTGTAGCTCTGTGGGATACTTTTATGACACCAAAGCGTCTTATCCGTCTCCTTGCGGGAACTGCCCTTCCGCTTGCTGCTTGGGGTGCTGGCATTCCCGCAAGCAGTGTAACCGGCTACCTGGTACCCGCAGCCGTTGCCGCATCGGTCCCGAATAGACAAATGGGGGAGGAACAAGACATTGGGAGAAAAGGGACTGGCCGCAGCATGGTGCTGGCTCAGGCTGAGGATCCAGATGAACCAAGGCGGCGGCGTGATCGCGGGTCGCGCGATGGGGAGCGCGGCCCGAATGCCGACGGCGAGGGCGCTGATCGGCCGCGCCGCATCCCTCCCGGCCAGCAGGGTCGCGCTAGCGATGACGAGGGAGAGCGTCCTGGCCGGAGGCAAGGACAGGAGCGCCCCGAGCGCCGCGATGGTTCCAGGCCTGCGGAAGGGTCGGAACTGCCGCGACGGCAGGAGCGCCCCGACCGTGTGGAGAGGCCCCAGCGTCCTGAACAGCTGGAACAATCGCAACCGGACCGTCGGCCAGAGCGGATCGAGCGACCGGAACGACGCCCGAGACCTGCTCAGCTTGAGCAGCCTGAACGTTCCGAGCCACCTGAGCGCGTTCAGCGTCGGGACGGCCCAGAGCAGCAAGAACGACCAGCTCGGCCAGAACGACCTCAGCGATTGGAGCAACCAGACGAGCCAGAGCGGCCCGATCGCCGGGAGCGCCGACAGCGCCCAGATCAACCTGAGCGCTCAGCCGTGCCGCCCGCTGCGGCCCCAGAATCTCCCCCGGCCTCCTCCCCGGCCACGGCGCCTCGGTTGGCACCACGAGATCCGTCACAGGAGGGAAGACCGGGACTGCGGGAACGCCGCAGCCAACCCGAGCGCCTCGCGCCATCGGAAGATACTGAACGCCCGAACCGGGACCGTCGCGATCGCACGCCAGACGCGGACACTCCGGCTTCTCGTGAGAGAACTCCGAAAGACCTGCCGGCCGAGCGACGCCTTGATGGGGCGCCCCGCGATGAACGTGGCCAGCCAGACCGGCTAGAGCGCCGAGATCGGCTGGAATCACGGGAACGGCGGCAGGAGTTGCCTGACGATGTACCGTCGGTGGATCGAGCTCCCGCGCCAGCGGCTCCTCCGATAAATGCCGCCCCCCGTAACCGGACCGGCTCTGAACAAGCCCGTGATGACTTCAACCGGCGTGACTTCGAGCGCCGTGGGTTTGCTCCCGGACCAGGATTTGGTGACCGACGGGACGTGCGAATTGATGAGCTGAGAGACCTGCGTCGCGAGCGCTCCGAGGAGGGCGGACGCCGCGTCATCATCGAAGAGCAGGACCGAGTGATTGTGCGCGAGGGCGACCGCTACACCATCCGTCATGACGAGACGGATCGCTTCCGACGCTCTTATGAAGGAGCCGATATCCGGCGTGAGCGCCGCGGCAACAATGAAGTCACGATCGTGCGGCGGCCTAACCAAGTCGAGGTCATCACCGTCCGAGATCCAGAGGGGAACCTCGTTCGACGGGTGCGGCGCGAACCTGGCGGACGAGAGATCGTGCTGATCGAGAACGAGGTCGAGCGCCGGCCCCGCGGCCGCACGATCCTCGAGGAGACTGTCCGACTGCCACCGCCGCAGATCCGCATCCCGCGCGAGAAGTATGTTGTGGAGGTGGAGAGCGCCAGCCAGGAGGACCTGTATGAGGCTTTCACAGCTCCACCTGTGGAGCGGGTTGAGCGCTCTTATACGCTGAATGAGGTAAGACGCAGTCCGGCTGTCCGTGAACGGGTGCGGCGGGTCGATGTCGACACCATCACCTTCGACTTCGGTTCCTGGGAGCTGTCGGAGGAGCAGGGGCGGGCGCTGACCGGGGTGGGGCAGGCTCTGCAACGCGCCATCGAGCGCAATCCAGCTGAGGTCTTCCTGATTGAGGGGCACACGGATGCGGTCGGCAGTGACGTTGACAACCTCACCCTGTCAGACCGGCGGGCGGAGACGGTCGCAAGTGTCCTGACCCAGATGTTTGGCGTGCCGGCTGAGAACCTCACCACGCAAGGTTACGGGGAGCAGTACCTCAAGGTGAGCACCCAGGAGCCTGAGCGGGCGAACCGACGTGTGACCATCCGGCGGATCACACCGCTCCTGCGAAATGAAGCGCGCCAGTGATGGCGCGCCACTATCCTGGCTTTGCACATCAAAGCTTTATTGCTGTGCAAAGCCTAATTGGCTAACGCGCCTCCTCTCAGGAGCGAGATGGAGGAGGCGCCAATATGATCAGATGATGTAGAGGTAGCTCATGTCGGACGCGAGACCTGCATTCCTGAGAACGACCCCTGTCTCGAACCGCCCATCAGCGTTGAGATCGGACACCAGGAAGCCTCTGTCGATGTCGGAGTTGTACAGGAACACGTGCCTGACGCTGGTGTCACCGTAAAGGAAATCGGCATCCGAGGCAGCCGTTGCGATGGATGCGGCATCTGTGCTGACTTCGCGGTAGTTGCGCGTGGTTCCCTTGATCGACATGTCGAGCGAGTCGTAAGACCGGTTCCAGTCCCTGATGGTGTCTGCTGTGCTAGTCGAGAGGCCTGAGGCACCTCTTGTGAAGACGAACACATCTTCTCCGGTGCCGCCGCTCAGGGTGTCACGTCCGGTGCCGCCGGACAGAAGATCGTCGCCGGAGCCTCCCGAGAGGTAGTCGAGTCCAGACCCGCCATAAAGATCGTCAAAGCCAGCGCTACCGTAGAGGTCGTCATGGCCGGCGCCGCCGATCAGATAGTCGTCACCAAAGCCACCATAGATCGTATCGTGATCGTAGCCACCATAGATATCATCATCGCCGTCAAAGCCTTGGATCAGGTCATCGCCGTCGAACCCGTAGATGTAATCGACGTCGTATGAGCCATTGAGATTATCGTCGAAATCGCTACCGGAAATAGTGGTCGCCATTATACCCTCAGAGGCAAGGAGCTTCCGAACTGTCTCAACAGGACACCTGTCCAAGGCGCTGTTGCCGAGTTGTGCCACACGAGTGGTAAACTCGGTGCGATGTCATGATCGAACACCGTGGCTTAATGGTGGCAGGTCGCTGCGTTCATCCGCTGTATAGATGCCGATAAGATAACCCAAGCCGAAGTATGCTTAACAGTCTATAAAGATGTGCGGAGGAATCGATGGTTCCGTCCCAAATTCGGGACAGGGACGAGAAAGAAGAAGGAGCGTTGTGAGGCGCTCATGCGACAAGCAAGTGAAACTGCGCCGCGAGTGACGGCTGCCGATTGCGCATCATGTGGACTGACCTAATGCCTGGAAAGGCATCGTCAACTTAACCGAAGAGTGACGCGGATTGAGCTATCCATGGGGCATGGAACCGACCCGTGCCGCTCGTTATGCCCGCCACCGCTTTCCTACCGAAGTGGTCAGCTACGCCATTTGGCTGTACTTCCGGTTCCCGCTTAGCCAGCGTATGGTCGAGGAGACGCTGGCGGCCCGAGGTATCCAGGTCAGTTATGAGACCGTGCGGCAGTGGGCGCTGAAGTTCGGTCAGGACTTTGCCAACAAGATCCGCCGCCGTCTTCCGGCAGCCGGAGACAAATGGCACTTGGACGAGGTCGCGATCAGCATTGCGGGCAGGAGGCACTGGCTCTGGCGAGCCGTCGATCAGCATGGGATCGTGCTCGACATCCTGGTTCAGAGCCACCGTTATGCGAAGGCGGCAAAGCGTCTGCTGCGCAAGCTGCTCAAGAAGCAAGGCATCGCACCACGCGTGATGATCACGGACAAACTGGCGAGTTACACAGCCGCCAAGAGGGTCGTGATGCCCGGAGTGGAACACCGGCAGCACAAAGGCTTGAACAACAGAGCTGAGAACTCTCATCAGCCCACCCGGCGACGCGAGCGCATCATGACGCGCTTCAGGTCAGCCCGGCAGGCGCAGCGTTTCCTCTCGGCTCACGACCAAGTCGCAAACCTGTTCCGCCGTCCTGCAAGCATTACAGCTGCCGCTCACCGCATATCCCGAGCTCAGGCCTTTCAGATCTGGAATGAGGTGGCTGAAGCTGTCGCTGACTGCTGATCTGACGGTCCTCACCAGCCCGAATTATCTCACCTCGTTAAGTTGACGATGCCCATTTGCCTGCCACCTCACGGCCGATCGGGACAGTTTCAATTTGGGATTCGTCGAACCTGGTCAAACCTCCTGGACCTCAGACGAACTTGGACGAATTCTGTCCAGAGACGAAGCGCTCAGGCATCGCTGGAAACAGGATGTCCTCTCAATGAGCAATCAAATGCTTGAAGAGGACCAGCCATTGATTGCGTACCTCACAGCGCCCTGATCCTTCGGCCTATTCACCTGAAGAGGCTGTGCGGGCAGGCATCAATCTTTTCCAAATTACTCCACGAAGGTCGTTTGAAGAGCGCCAGCATCGACACGATCCGAATCCCCGGTTCCCTCCCACCATTCGCCGAGGGCGTCGATCAGTGGCACAAGCCGAAGGCCTGCTGGCGTGAGGTCATACTCGACACGCAAGGGATAGCCCCCAAATTCCGTGCGGGTGACAACTCCCGCGTCTTCCAGCTTACGGAGCTCGAAGGTGAGCATCTTGTGCGAAATCGTGGGGTTGTCCCGGCGAAGGTCGCTGAAGCGCTTTGTCCCGTCCTTGAGGTAGTAGATGAGCAGCGTGGGCCAACGGCCACTGAGGACTTGCATCACCTCTTCGATAGGACACCGTGAGACCAGTTTTTTCATGGGCAGCTCGTGGTTACAAAAAGGTGCGTAATTTACTTACCGTCAGCGCCGCGTAAGTTCCAGCCTCGCTGCGCAGCGTGATCAGCAGAAATCATGGAGAATAAGAGAATGGAACCTACTCTCATTTATGGCTTCCCTCTGGGAAGTTCCATGGGGCTTGTTGCGGCTCTCGAATGGCTGGGTAAGCCCTACAGGCTTTGCCGAGTGGACATGCTGGGCGAAATGCGCGAGCTATCCTATGCCCGGATCAACGCTCGGCACGAGACGCCTGCCCTTGTTGACGATCAGGGCAGGATCCTGACAGAGACGATGGCGGTCGCCTCCTGGCTCGAGGCCAGGGATGCTGATCGGCGTATCAGCTTCGACCTGCTCTCCCACCAGGCCGATCGCATGCATCAGATCATGGCTTACGTGAATACGGGATTCACCGCTGCGTTCAGTCCCCTTTGGGCCGCACTCGAGATGGAACCGCCGAACCCGACGCTGCAGTCAACGCTCCGGGAGTGGGGCCGAGACAGGATCATCGAGCGTCATGACAAGCTGGAAGACATGATCGAGGAAACACCCTTCCTGGTCGGCGACAAACCGACCCTAGCAGACGCGGTATTCATCGGCGTGGCACGCTGGCTCGACTTCCATGCCATTGCCGATAGGTCACGTTGGCCAAAGTTGGCGGCCTTGCGGGAGCGCCTCGAAGCCGATCCCGCGGTGATCTACGCGACCACCTTGGAAAATGGCGAAAGTCGACAGGGAACGGGCTCCTGCATCGGGCATGTTCCCCTCGCAGAGGTGATCTCCCGGTTCGGCAAGTAGGATCGAATCGTTCTCGAAGATCCGCCGGTCACCTCAGGACCAGCCAACTCCAACGAAAAAGCCCTGGCCGAGAGTGTAAGGGCTCTCAACCAGGGCCAGGCTCCACGCTTGGGGGCAATGGAGATTGTTCGGGCTGATACGCAACGCGCCCGGTATCCTCATAGTGAAACAGCCAAGCTTAACAACTAGTGGAGGGACAACAGCCTGCCCTAAGCCAGGGTGATTAGGCGAGATGCCGGGCGAAGTGCTTGTTCATCTCGAACATGCTGACCTTGTCCTTGCCATCAAAGACCGCCCGCAGCTTGTCATCCGCCAGTATCTCGCGCTTGTTTGCCGGGTTCTGCAGATTGTTCGCCTTGATGTACTCCCACACCTTGCTCACCACTTCCGTGCGGGGCAGGGGAGACGAGCCGACGACGGCCGCCAGCTCATTCGAGGGTTGCAGCGGCTTCGCCAGGGCCGGGTTCGGCTTCTTGGCTGCTTTCGCTTCGGTCATAGTCAAACTCCTACAATGTGCCCGTCATAGGCGTGCGGAATGGGGCGCGACCATGACGAGCGAAAAACTAACAGTCTCTTAATGAGGCCTGGCCATTCACCGACGCCGTTTGGGTGGCGACTTCGCCATCATCTGTCGCATGGCTTCTTCAGCCTGTGCTCTAGCCCCTGCATCATGATTGAGGCTACGCACCTCTGAGGGCTCTTCCTGCTCCTGCAGGCCATTCTGGCGGGCCCGCCACTGCTTCGCCTGGGCGGCTGTTGCCGCCGCGTTGGCCAGCTTTTCCAGCCGATCGAGTTCAGGTGTACTGGCTGGAACCTTGGTCTCTGATTGCTCTTCCTCGTCGCGTGAGCCGCTCGCCATCAATGATCTCCTCGGTCAGTTTGTCTTCTTCCATGCTCGTTGTGCTGTGGCCAAACGAAAGTCACTCCGTATTGGTCCTCTCGGTTCCAGATCACCTGGGCTTCGCCACCTAGGTCGAGGCTTGGAACCGTCAGCACGAATGCAGACGAAAGTTCGATGCTTCCAGCATAGGTCAGTTGAGCCCCGCCCGCAGATAGGTTCGTCACGGTGCAGTATTGGGCTGAAGAACCGGGCACAAGCACAATCTGGGCGCGTAAAACGGTCTCCCGGCGATGGTGCCAGCGCTGATCGCTCTCATCTGACATGGGTTGCTGTGCCGGTGGCCGCCTGCATTGAGAACACCGTGAGAGAATAGCGATCGAATAGCCGCTTCGTTCCATGCAATTCAAGAAGGCTTGCTGCGGGATTTCCGCAGTCTCTCTGCAGGTCGCGGATGGAGTGAGCCTTGTTGGGGTACTTTTAGAACCACGGCGTGATCCGGACCGACTGGCCGTCCGTCCGCTGTCCGAATTTCGAGCTGTATCGCTTGACCAGTATCGCGTTCGACCAATCTCGAATGCTCCTCGCCTGGTTCAAAGAGATACCGTTCGCCCCACTGCCGGAGGGCGACCATTACGGGAAACAGATCGCGACCCTTGGGCGTAAGATGATATTCTTGATGTGTGCCCCCATCCGCGGGTGCGACGACTGTGAGAATGCCGCGTTCGCTGAGCGTGCGCAGCCGATCCGATAAGATGTTCTTCGCGATCCCCAGGCTCTTCTGGAACTCGCCAAAGCGGGTCAACCCATCGAATGCATCGCGAACAATCAAGAGCGACCACCAATCTCCAATCACATCAAGTGATCGGGCACTTGGGCAGTAGTCGCCTCTAAGGCTCGTTCTTTTTACCATCGCCTTCCTCGAACCCGGCGGGCGGCATTTGCCAATTCGGTTGCATCATAAAACCATGTTTGCTATCGATCAAACGGTTTCATCATGCAACCGTTTTGGTAGAGGAACCTGTCATGCCCATGGAAAACAATGTGGCGCTTGCCGGCGCTGCAAACGATGACGCACGCGTTCACACGGTGCTGCAACCAGGAGAAATGGAAAGCGCTGCCACTGAAGCCGAGTTGGAGCCTGCAGCATCACTATCTCGCTCTGTGATCCTGCTCTTTGCGATCGCGAGTGGCCTCGCTGTTGCCAATGTCTACTTCGCCCACCCTCTCCTCGATATCATGGCCGATGATCTTGGGCTGTCCCGGGCGACCACGGGAATAATCGTTGCCGTAACCCAGGTTGGCTACGGGCTGGGTCTCATTCTGCTAGTACCCCTGGGGGACCTCATCAACCGGCGGAGACTTGTGATCGGGCAATCATTCCTCTCGGTCCTTGCCCTCGTCGCAGTTGGCCTCTCCTCAAGCGGCGGAATGCTGCTGGCATCAATGGCAGCCATGGGACTGCTCGCCGTCGTCACACAAGCGTTTGTTGCCTATGCAGCAAGCCTGGCCCAACCGTCTGAACGCGGTGCGGTTGTGGGTGTTGTAACGAGTGGAGTTGTCTTGGGGATTCTGCTTGCCCGCACAATTGCTGGCACGCTTGCCGACCTGTCGGGGTGGCGGATCGTGTACCTTATCTCCGCCGCCCTGACACTTGCCATGGCGGTGCTGCTTCACAAGGCCCTGCCAGAACAAGGGAAGGTCGAGAAGAATTCCTACCCACGCCTGATCGCATCACTCTTCACTCTTATTGTCCAGGAGCCTGTGCTGCGCATTCGGGGTGTTATCGCGATGTTGATCTTCGCGAACATCACGACGCTCCTGACGCCCTTGGTACTTCCCCTGAGCGCACCACCATTCTCACTATCGCATACGGAGATCGGCCTCTTTGGTCTTGCGGGTGCAGCGGGCGCGCTTGGCGCCGCCAGGGCAGGACGCTGGGTTGACCGCGGGCTTGGTCAACGCACCACAGGCGTAGGGCTGGCGCTCATGCTGCTGGCTTGGCTGCCAATTTCATTGTTGCCACACTCTATCCTGTGGCTTGTCGTAGGGGTGCTCGTCATCGACTTCGGGTTGCAGGCGGTTCATGTCACCAATCAGGGCATGATCTATCGCATCCGGCCTGAGGCACAGAGCCGTCTTACGGCGGTGTATATGGTGTTCTACTCGCTCGGAAGCGCACTAGGCTCATCATCGTCTACAATGATATACGCTTATGTCGGATGGAACGGGGTGTGCCTGCTCGGAGCAACGCTAAGCGCGATGGCGTTTGTATTTTGGGCCGTCACCTTGCCTATCACACCGGCTATAGCCACTCAGGCGACCCGCAGCTCTTGATCGTTTGGTAAGAGAAATAGCCCGCCTCAGAGGGTGAGGCGGGCTGATGCGCGCTTTGAGATGGCTATCCTGTGCGAGCGTCTTCACCAGTTCATAAAACAGAAAAACACGTTAACTTTGCCTTAACCATAAAGGTCTGAGGTAAGCCAGTGCGGAAGATACATCCTGGCTTCAAAGCTCTAGCCATCCTCCTGGGTCCTGCCTCTATGATCATCGGCCATCAGAAGATTACTGAACATTTCCAGCAGGATATAGCGGCCCCCTCCTATGCTGCTATCATCCGGCAGGCGTATGTCTACTGTTCCGAACTGCCTCAGTTGCAGCGGCATGCCCGCTGTGACGAATATCTGGGCTACTTCGAACAATGTGCCGCCCAAACCGATCGCTGTGATCCGCGCTCGGTCTACGAGGTTCTGATCCGGTTGAACCTCCCCCCAGTCCCGATGGGAACTCGGAGGATGGAAAAGATTGCGGTGAGTGACGACTGAGCGCGGTTCTGTCGCAAACTCGGTTTTTACTGGCCTATACTGTCGAACTCGCGCTGACTGGCCACTGTAGAATCAACGGATTAGCCCCGCCGCCATGATCGAAAATCGCGCTGAAGAATACCTATACTTCAAGTTTGCGACAGAACCGGCGTAGCGAGGGGTCCGGATCGATTTCATACCCTGGCTTATGCTCAGGTGCAGTCACTGTGGCGTTAACCTGACGAGACCTTAGCCGGTCACGCGCAGTCGCGGCGCCGCATTCGGTTGAACAGAGTGCCCATCTTTTAGCCTTGTGAGATGTCACAAAGCATCTTGTGCGATGTTACAAACCATGCTGACCTAGTGTCATGTATGATCGGTCCTCGCCCTTCACGTCGCCTCAACCCCCTGGCCCAACGGCCAAAAGTGCGGTGGCGCTCCAAGTGCTTCGCCATGCAGTCCTAACCTGCGAACTCGCCCCTGGGGCGGCATTCTCTGAAGTAGAGGTCGAAACCCGGTATCGGCTTGGGCGCGCTGGGGTCCGAGCTGCCTTGCAGGTCCTCGTAGCAGAAGGTTTGGTCGCTCCGCTGCCGCGGCAGGGATGGCAGGCCAAGCCGATCACCGGCGCCTTCATCGGCGACGTGATCACGGCGCGGCGCCAAGCTGAGGCGGCGATTACGTATGTAGAGCTGACCGCCTCCGAACGTGAGCGCGTCCAAACGCTTGTCACGCTTGCCGCGGCGCTTGCAGGACGGCAGGACCCGCAAGCCCTCGTCACCGCGCGCGTGACCGATCGGCAAATCCTCGACATTCTCGCGGCTCGTACAAACTGGTTCCAGAGAAAATGGCTTCGCGAGCTCTGGGATCATTCCCAACGCGTAGTGAGCTTTCTCGAGTCGGGAGAGGTTCAATACCGACCCCTTAGCCGCGAGGGTCTTTTCGAGGCGCTGGCCGCATCGGATCACGCCGGCGCGACTGCGGAGATATTGCGGGAGGTCGACCATTTGGAGACCTTCGTCTCATGCGCCCTCCTGCGCCATCCGGACGCCGTTTTAGGCCAATCACAGAAGCGCAGCGCCCGCCGGTCCCGGGTGCAGAAGCTGACAAGCTCGGCAGGAAAAGGATCACGGGGCGAACCGCGGTCTACGGTCAAATCATGATTGCTCAGGCAATGCACCAGAAGGAGACCTGACATGGTGAGACGAGGAAGAGGATTGGCAGCTGTTGTTCTGGGGCTGTGTCTGGCGGCTGCGCCCGGCGCGCTGCTGGCGAAGGAAAAGCTGACGGTCGATCTGGTCAACGAGCCGTCGTCGCTGGACCCGCACGTGCAGTGGAACCCGGACAGCTACTATGTCTATCGCAACATCTTCGACAACCTCATCACGCGCGATGACAAGGGCAACATCGTTCCGCAGGTCGCCACGTCCTGGAAGTACCTGTCGGATACTGAGATCGAGTTCACGCTCCGGGACGACGTGACATTTCATGACGGCCAGAAGCTGACGGCGGAGGATGTGGCCTTCAGCGTGCAGCGGATCACCGACCCGAAGTTCGCCAGCCCACAGCTTGGCCAGTTCAACAAGATCATCAAGGCCGAGGTGACGAGCCCAACCACGGTGAAGCTGACGACCGATGGGCCTTACCCGGCGCTGTTGGGCCAGCTTGTGAAGCTGTCGATCGTGCCCAAGCACTTAGTGGACGCGGTGGGCAAGGACGCCTTCAACCTGAAGCCGGTGGGCAGCGGCCCGTACAAGTTCGACGGCTGGCAGCGCGGCGTGCAGGTGACCCTGACGGCCAACGACAAGTACTGGGGCACCAAGGGCCCGTTCGCCAGCGTGGCATTCCGGGCGGTGCCGGATGCGGCAACCCGGGTGGCGAACCTGCAGGCGGGCACGAGCGATCTGGCGGTCACCCTCGACTCTGACCTCGCCGCGCAGCTCAAGAACTCGCCCAAGGCCAAGGTGCTCTCCGTCCTCACCGAACGCGTGGCTTATCTGCGTCTCAATCCGGCAAAGCCGCCCTTCGACAACGCCAAGATCCGCCAGGCTGTCGCCCACGCCATCGACAAGGAGGCAATGGTTGAGGGGGTCCTCGGCGGCTACGACAAGCCGGTGCCACAGATGCTCACCCCAGCCCATGTTGGTTGGGTCAACGACATCGAAGCGCCGTCCTATGATTCCAAGAAGGCACAGGCCCTGGTGAAAGAGGCAGGCGAGGGGGGCAAAGCCGAGATCGAGCTCGCCACCTCACCGGTATTCGATCAGCGCATCGTTCAGGCGATCCAGCAGATGCTGAGCGAGGCCGGGCTCAACGTCAAAATCAATATGTCCGATATGGCGAGCTATCTGAAACGCGCTCAGGGCGGCATTGATGCGACCCCTTCCTTGAGCTTTGGGCGATGGTCCTGCTCGTGCCAGGATGCCGACGGCGTGCTCTTCCCGCTGCTGCATAAGAGCAGTTCCTGGTCCGTCTACCGCAATCCCAAGGCCGATGAGCTCCTGGAACAAGCGCGGCAGTCTCTCGACGACAAGGTACGGCTCGCGGCTTACCGCGGCGTTCATGAGATCGTCGCGCAGGACGTTCCGCTCGTTCCGCTCTATCAGAGCGCGGCGATCTACGGAGCGGCGAAGGAGCTGGAGTGGCAGCCCTCGCCGAGTGAGAGCCTCTTCCTGAACCGGATGACGTGGAAGGACTGAAGCATGCAGGGAGGCGCCCGCCCTCCACGGCAATGACGGGTGAAACAAAGCAAACCAAGAGGTGATCAACACATAATTGAAGGAGACCTGACATGGTGAGACGAGGAAGAGGATTGGCAGCTGTTGTTCTGGGGCTGTGTCTGGCGGCTGCGCCCGGCGCGCTGCTGGCGAAGGAAAAGCTGACGGTCGATCTGGTCAACGAGCCGTCGTCGCTGGACCCGCACGTGCAGTGGAACCCGGACAGCTACTATGTCTATCGCAACATCTTCGACAACCTCATCACGCGCGATGACAAGGGCAACATCGTTCCGCAGGTCGCCACGTCCTGGAAGTACCTGTCGGATACTGAGATCGAGTTCACGCTCCGGGACGACGTGACATTTCATGACGGCCAGAAGCTGACGGCGGAGGATGTGGCCTTCAGCGTGCAGCGGATCACCGACCCGAAGTTCGCCAGCCCACAGCTTGGCCAGTTCAACAAGATCATCAAGGCCGAGGTGACGAGCCCAACCACGGTGAAGCTGACGACCGATGGGCCTTACCCGGCGCTGTTGGGCCAGCTTGTGAAGCTGTCGATCGTGCCCAAGCACTTAGTGGACGCGGTGGGCAAGGACGCCTTCAACCTGAAGCCGGTGGGCAGCGGCCCGTACAAGTTCGACGGCTGGCAGCGCGGCGTGCAGGTGACCCTGACGGCCAACGACAAGTACTGGGGCACCAAGGGCCCGTTCGCCAGCGTGGCATTCCGGGCGGTGCCGGATGCGGCAACCCGGGTGGCGAACCTGCAGGCGGGCACGAGCGATCTGGCGGTCACCCTCGACTCTGACCTCGCCGCGCAGCTCAAGAACTCGCCCAAGGCCAAGGTGCTCTCCGTCCTCACCGAACGCGTGGCTTATCTCGCCATGAATATCCAAAAGCCGCCGGTGAACGATCCGAAGGTGCGCGAGGCGATTGCCTATGCCATCGACAAGGACGGGCTCGTCGAGGGCATTCTCGGCGGCTACGACAAGGCCGTCCCGGAGATGCTCTCGCCGGCTCATGTCGGCTGGGTCGAGGGGATCGAGCCACGGGGCTATGATCTTGCCAAGTCGAAGGCGCTGATCACGGAGGCGGGAGCGAAGGCCAAGCAGCCGATTTCGCTCCTGACCGCCCCCGTTTACGACCAGCGTGTCGTTCAGGCGATCCAGCAGATGCTGACTGAGGCCGGCCTTACGGTAAACATCGAAATGACCGATATGGCCAACTGGCTCAAGCAGATGCAAAGCGGGCCGGATTCGATCCCTCAGATGGCCTTCAGCCGCTGGTCTTGTGCGTGCCAGGATGCCGACGGCGTGCTCTTCCCTCTGCTTCATTCCTCCAGTGGCTGGGCCAATGCGCAGGATCCAGAGGTCGAGCGCCTCCTGGTTGAAGCCCGTCAAAGCCTCGACGAGAAGAAGAGACTTTCGCTCTACCGCGCGGTTCATGAACGCATCGCCAAGGAGCTTTTCCTCGTCCCGCTCTATCAGGTTGGCATCATCTACGGCGCGGCGAAAGGGCTTCAATGGCAGCCCACGCCAAATGAAAGCATGTTCCTGAATCGCATGACCTGGAAAGATTAAACGGGGCCTCGGATCACCCATGCGACGCTTTCTTCTTCGGCGCCTCGGGCAGGTTATCGGCACAATCTTCGGTGTCGTGACGCTGATCTTCTTCCTTCAACGGCTGACCGGTGATCCGACCTACCTGCTCGTCCCTGAAACGGCGACCCAGGCCGATATCGACGCAATGCGTGCGGCGCTCGGTTTCGACCGTCCGCTTATCGTTCAATACCTGGCGTTCCTGAAACAGATCGCCAGCTTCGATCTGGGACGCTCCGTTATTCAGAATGTGCCGGTCTGGGATATTATCGCCTCGCGCCTGCCATATACCCTGCAACTGGCGGGAGGCGCCCTGCTGGTCGCATGCGGTTTGGGGATCCCTGTCGGGATCATACTTGCCCTTTATCGGGATCATCCAGCTTCCCGGTTGCTCGCGAGCGTCGTTCTGGCGGCGCAGAGCATGCCGACCTTCTGGAGCGGGATCATCCTGATCTTGATCTTCGCCGTGACCCTGGGCTGGCTCCCTCCATCGTCAACCGGCGGCATTGAGCATCTGATCATGCCGTCGATCGCGCTCGGGCTCCTGAGCATGGCAACCTTTGCCCGCATTACCCGCACTTCGCTGTTGGATGAACTTTCCAAGGAATATGTCCGCACAGCTCGCTCCCGGGGCGTGCCCATGGGACTGCTTCTTCGACGGCATCTCGCCCGAAACGCCTCCATTCCCGTGATTACCGTCGCGGCACTGGAGATTTCCAATCTTCTCGCCGGCGCCGTCATCGTCGAGACCGTTTTCGCCTGGCCTGGCCTCGGGCAGGTCACCGTGCAGTCGATCCTCGCTCGCGATTTCCTCGTCGTGCAGGGAATTGTCTTGCTGGGTGCATTCGTCACGGTGGCTCTCAATCTTGCCGCCGATCTTCTCTACAGCGCAGTTGATCCCCGCATTCGCCTCGATGGGAGCCGCCGATGACCTCCGCAACTGCATCGGCCCCGCTGCTACAAGCCGGCAAGCCGCGCCGTTCGATCATGCGATGGGTGCCCGTCATGCTCATTGCCCTCTTTGTTTTGGCGGCCATTTTCGCGCCTGTGTTGGCACCCTACGATCCGAACAGCCAAAATCTCCTGGGCCGAATGAGGCCGCCAGGAACCGTGTCTCGCAACTTCCACTATCTGCTCGGCAGCGATGAGCTCGGCCGCGACCTGCTCACGCGATTGATCTACGGGGCTAGGGTGTCGCTTTTCGTCGCCATTGCCTCGGTTATCCTGTCCGGCGTTGTCGGTGTTCTGCTCGGGATGCTGGCGGGATATCTTCGCGGCTGGGTTGAACTGGTCGTCATGCGCCTTGTCGACGTGTTCCTGTCGATTCCGGCGATCCTGCTCGCTATCATCACGGTCGCGGTCCTTGGCACGGGACTCGTGAACGTGATCGTCGTCCTGGCCCTGACCCGCTGGCCGCGGTATGCACGTATCGCTTACGGCCAGACGCTGAGCGTCGCCAACATGCCCTATGTGCGGCTCGCCGCCTTCATGGGGGCCTCCACGCCGCGCGTCCTCCTCCGGCACATCCTGCCCAATATCATCGGGGCCGTCACTGTGGTGGCAACTCTGGAATTCGGCCTAATGGTCCTGTTCGAGGCGGGGCTGTCGTTTCTTGGGCTGGGCGTACAGCCACCGACGGCGAGCTGGGGTGCCATGCTCAGCTCGGGGCGAAACTATCTCGCCACTGCGTGGTGGATTGCCACCTTCCCGGGTCTCTGCCTGTTCCTGCTGATTCTCGCCGTTAATCTCATCGGCGACGACCTGCGCGATCGCTTTGATCCCCGTTCACAATGAGGCTGTCATGGACTTTTTCTCCGATCTTTCCGGTAAGCGCGTGGTCGTCACAGGTGCCTGTGGGGTTGTCGGTCGCT
Organism: Microvirga soli; assembly: GCF_016734765.1. GTDB lineage: Bacteria > Pseudomonadota > Alphaproteobacteria > Rhizobiales > Beijerinckiaceae > Microvirga > Microvirga soli. The sequence goes on from NZ_JAERQE010000060.1 coordinate 17,444, forward strand.
GGATCGTCGACGCTTTCGTGGCGGCCGGCGCCGAATTGTGTCTCACGGACGCGCAGGAGGCCGCGCTTAGCGCCTATGCCGGAAAAGTCTCGCTCGGCACCGGCGGCTTCGCTCATCCGGCGAACCTGACCGACGAGGCGTCGATCGAAGGACTGATCAACGAGATCGGCCGACGCTGGGGCGCCGCCGATGTTCTGGTCAACAACGCCGGAATATATCCAAGCGGCTTCTTGCTCGACATCTCGACAGCCGAGTTCGATCGGATCTTCTCTGTGAACCTCCGGGCACCGTTCATCCTGACCCGTGGCATCGCGCGACAGATGATCGAGAAGGGCATCAAGGGTTCTGTCATCAACATTTCGTCCGGCGCCGCGCGCAAGATGCGACGCACGGTCGTGCCTTATTGCACCTCCAAGACCGCTCTGGACCGACTGACCAAGGGGTTTGCCATTGAACTCGCGGAGTTTGGCATCCGGGTGAATGCCCTTGAGCCAGGCTTCGCCGCCGGTAGTTCGGTGAGCAGCCTCACGGACGAACACATCAACAACACCATCGCGGCTATCCCGCTCGGCCGGCCCTCGTCGCCGTCCGACGTGGCGAACGGCCTGCTTTATCTCGCGAGCGACGCATCCTCTTACGTGACCGGGGCCACGCTTACCATTGATGGCGGTAACTCGATCGGCTCGCTTGCCGTCCACCAAGCAAAGAAGCATCCGCTGTGAGTGATAGCACCATGACCCAGTTCTCCCGGATTCCGTACGAGTGGCCCACGGGCAAAACCAGCGCGTTCTGCTTTACTGTCGACGTGGATGCGGAATCCCCGCTCCTTTGGAACATGAAGAGCGAAACCACCGCTCGCGTCATCGGCCAGATGGAGCAGCGGCTCTTCGGGCCGCGGGTTGGGATCTGGCGCATCCTCGAGCTTCTGGATCGGTTTGGAATCAAAGGCAGCTTCTTCGTGCCGGGCGTGGTGGCGAAGAACCATCCCGACCTTCTTCCAGCCTTTGTCGAGCGTGGCCACGAGATCGGCCTGCACGGATACTTTCACGAGATTGTTTCCCAAGTTAGCGACGAGGAGTTCACAGGCGCCCTGGAGGCCTCGCTCGAGGTTTTCCGTGCGCAGGTCGGGGTCGTTCCGAAGGGCTTCCGCTCGCCGGCCTGGGAAATGACGCCGCATATGCTCAGCGAACTGAAGGGGCGCGGCCTGTACGACAGTTCGCTCTCAGGTTTCGATCATCCCTACACTATCGACGACGTCACCGAAGTACCGGTGCAATGGGCCATCGACGATGCCGTTTATTTCAAGTTCGTGGGCGGCGGGGCGGATTCCTGGCCGCCCTCAGCGACGGGCCCGATCCTCGACAGCTGGATCGACGAGTGGTCGATGCTGCACAAGGAAGGTGGCCTCTTGATGCTGACGATCCATGATTGGATTTCGGGCCGGGCCCACCGCATCCTCATGCTCGAGCGCCTTCTCCAGCGGGTCACAGCAGAGCAGGGGGTCTGGATCGCGACGGTAGGCGAAGTGGCAGCCCACCATGCGGCATCGGCTAACGCGGAGCGTTACAAGGTGCCAGTGCAGGCGCCGGAACTGATCGCCGAGGCACGCTTCGGAAAGGGACGCTGATGCAGACTTTCACCCTTCGCAGGCCGGAAGTGCGTTCCCCTCACGGTTTAGTTGCCGCACAAAACCGCTATGCCGCAGAAGCGGGCGCCGCTGTCCTGGCCAACGGCGGCAATGCCATGGATGCCGCCGTCGTGACGGCTCTCGTTTTGAGCGTCGTGGAGCCTTGGCTCTCGGGCATCGGAGGTGGAGGGTTTCTCCTCCACGCCGATGGGGCAACTGGCACCGTTCATACTCTCGATTTCAACGTGATGTCCCCGCAGACCCTCGATCCTGCAGACTATCCGCTTGCGGGAGCGAAGACTGGGAACTGGTTTGATTGGCCCTCGGTTGAGGGCGACCGGAATATTTCGGGCTACGGCTCAATTTGCGTCCCAGGCGCGGTCGCCGGGTTTGCGGAAGCGCTGTCACGGTTCGGGACGCTCTCCTGGTCGGACGCACTTCAGCCGGCAATCGAGCATGCAGAGCGTGGGTTGGAGGTAGACTGGTTCACGTCCCTTTCCCTCGCCGTCGAAGCCGCAGCCTTGGCGAAGTATCCGGCGACTGCGGAGATCTTCCTCGACAATGGCCGGGCCCCTCGGGCCAGCGAACGCGAGGCGGTGCACTATCGACCAATGCGAAACAAGGCAGAACTCCTCAAGCGACTTGCTGCGGCAGGTGCGCGCGACTTCTACGAGGGTGAAACGGCGCATTTGATGGTCGAGGACTTCAGGGCGGGAGGTTCCAGGATCGAGGCGGCTGATCTGGCGGCTTATCAGACCTACTGGCGGGACCCTCTCGTCGCCGGGTACCGAAACCTGGAGGTCAACGCGATCCCGGGCTTAAGCGGAGGTCCCACTTTCGTTGATGCCTGCGGACGGCTCGTAGCCTATGATCTTTCGGCCAAAATTTCCATGGCGGATGCTGCTCTGGCTTACGCGACTGTGATCCGTGACGCCTACGAGAAGCGCCTCACGACAATGGGCCATGCAGCCACGCCTGAGGCCGGATGTACCAGTCACCTCAGCGTCGTGGATTCCAGCGGCACAATGGTTTCGCTCACCAACACATTGTTGTCGCGGTTCGGTTCCAAGGTCGTGCTGCCTGGGGCCGGCATTCTGATGAACAATGGCGTCATGTGGTTCGATCCGCGTCCGCATCAGCCGAACTCGATCAAGGGCGGCGTACGGCCGCTTGCCAACATGTGTCCGCTGATCGTGAAGAGGGACGGCCACCCCGCCCTCGCCATCGGCGCAGCCGGCGGGCGAACAATCTTTCCCACAGTTCTTCAGATCCTCTCCTACATGGTCGATCGCGGTCTTTCCTTGGAAGACGCGTTTCACGCGCCGCGCATTGACGCCAGCACGCCGACGATCCGCATCAATGCCAAGGCGGATCCGGCCGTTGCCGCGACCGTCGGTACACGGTACCCGGTTGAGATTGTCGAGGACACCCTGTACCCGGTGAACTTCGCAATTCCATCCGCTGTGATGCGGGCGGGAACAGAAAACATAGGCATGGCCCATCCGACCAGCCCTTGGGCTGCCGTCGCCATTGGAAGCGCAGCCGATGATGACTGAAACCCCGCCGCGCGACTGGACTCCAGTCCTGGCGATCAAGGATCTCCGGATCCAGATCGGCGGCCTCGACGTGGTTGACGGCGTCTCGCTCACAGCGGGCAGGGGGCGCATTCTCGCTGTCGTCGGCGAAAGCGGCTGCGGAAAGAGCCTGACGGCCCTCTCGATCCTGCGGCTTCTGCCGAAGGCTGCCAGGATCGCTGGCGGCCGGATCGAGTTAGAAGGAATGGACCTCGCGCATCTGTCCGAGAAGGACCTGGAGGATATCCGAGGCAACCAGGCTTCAATCATCTTCCAGGAACCGATCGCGTCGCTGAACCCATTGATGCGGGTTGGTGCGCAGGTGGAGGAGGCGCTGCGCCTCCATCGCGGCCTCTCGCACGCGGAGGCACAGCGCGAGGCGCTTGCAATGCTTGCAAGCGTCGGCATTCCTGACCCGCAGAATCGAGCGAGGCAGTATCCGTTTGAGCTCTCCGGCGGTATGTGCCAACGCGTGATGATTGCGGCGGCGCTAATCTGCCGTCCGCGACTGCTCATCGCTGACGAGCCAACCACCGCCCTCGATGTGACGATCCAGGCGCAGATCCTCGACCTGATGAAACGCCTGCGCGATGAAGTCGGCACCTCCATCATCATCATCACCCATGACATGGGCGTCGTAGCCGAAATGGCAGACGACGTTGCTGTCATGTATGGGGGCAGGGTGGTCGAGCGCGGGCCTGTGGACACCATCTTCGCGGCGCCGGCCCACCCCTATACCTATCTCCTGCTCGCGACGGTTCCCCGTCTTGACGGGCGACGAAAGAGCACGTTGAGGACAATTGAGGGCATTGTTCCCGGCGTCGATCAGTGGCCGCAGGGTTGCCGGTTCCGCAGCCGCTGTCCCCTGGCCACCGACGTTTGCGCGCGCCGTCCGTCTCTGGATCCGGTCGATGCGATCGGGCATGCCGCTGCCTGTTGGCACAAAGATCGTCTGAGGGAGATTGCATGACGAACCCAGGCTCACCTCTCCTCAGCGTGCGCGATCTCAAAATTCACTTCCCTATCCGCGGTTCACAGGGTGGAGTGGTCAAAGCCGTCGATGGGATTTCTTTCGATATCCCGTCCGGACGCACGGTCGCGCTGGTCGGCGAGAGCGGTTGTGGTAAGTCCACAACCGCCTACGGCATCATCGGACTTGAGCCGGTTACCTCAGGATCGATCCAATTCGAAGGGCGGGAAATCGCCCATCTCGATAAGCAGTCCAGGCGGGCCCTGGCCACCGATATCCAGATTGTATTTCAGGACCCAAGCGCCGCATTGAATCCGAAGATGGCGATCGGCGACAGTATCGGCGAGCCGCTCGTAATACAGGGTTGGCGCAGGGACAAGCGGAAGCAGCGGGTTCGTGAGCTCCTCGATCTAGTCGGGCTGCCTGAGGCCTACGCAGAGCGGACGCCGAACGCACTTTCCGGCGGACAACGCCAGCGTGTGGTGATCGCCAGGGCTCTCGCGTTGTCGCCGAAGCTCCTCGTCCTCGATGAACCCGTCTCTGCGCTCGACGTTTCAATCCGCTCGCAGATCCTCAACCTTCTCATGCAACTGCAGAAAGAACTCGGGCTATCCTATCTGTTCATCTCCCACGATCTGTCGGTGGTTCGTCACCTAGCCGATGATGTGATCGTCATGTATCTCGGAACAGTGGTCGAGGAAGGTGGGGCTGAGGCATTGTTCGAAGCGCCTCAGCATCCGTATACGCAGGCGCTGATCTCTGCGATTCCCTTACCCGATCCAAAGGCCCAGCGCTCGCGCGAGCGCATCATCCTCAAGGGAGACCTGCCGAGTCCGCTCAATCCGCCCACGGGCTGCCCCTTCGTTGGTCGCTGCCCCATCCGGATTGAGCCATGCGGCAATATCCGCCCGTCGCTGCAACCGGTAGCGAGCGGCACCCGTGCTGCATGTCTGGTGCGCGCGCCCGTACCGCTGGCAGCTTGAACCCTTATCTACCGTTTAGGAGCTTGAGGTCATGATTGAACGAAAGAACCCGTCCAACCTCGCTCCGCCGGTTGGACGCTACCATCATCTCACAGGGATTCCGGCCGGCAGCGACATACTCGCGATCGCCGGTCAGGTGGGGGTGGATGGGAAGGGACACCTCCCGGATACCGTCGAGGAGCAACTCGCCAATGCCTTTGCGAACGTCACACGCATTCTGCAGAGCGAGGGTCTTGATCATCGAGCCGTGTTCAAGATCAACATGTGGCTTACACAGCCAGTCGAGCGCGAGCGTTATGTCGAGATCTGGCGTGGGTTTCACGGTGACGAGCCGCCAGCCTCAATGTTCGCCTACGTCTCTGCTATGATCCGCCCAGAGTACTTGGTGGAGGTGGAAGCCTGGGCCGCGCGGCCCACCAAAGAAGCCATATGACCTTTACGGAAAACGCCGGATAGGCGTAGCCGAGCCGAGCGGTGACGAACTGTGCCGAATACAACGGGTTCTATCTCAAGGTCGAAGTATGAACACTTTTCAGCGTGATTTTTGGACACGCGGGTGGTGCTACGTCGTTGATTCATCAGCAATCGATCAGAGCGGTCTCCCCAGTATAGGCAAGTAAAAACCGAATTTGCGACAGAACCGTTCGTGCGGGTACTTCTAGCAGTTTCGCATCATCTGCATACCCGCCTGCCGCCTACCCCGGCTTAGAGGATTGCTCACTAGATGCTTAGCTGCAAGTTAGAACTCGGAAGGGACATAGACGTGAACGTGAACTCAAACATGACAGTCGAACGGCCAACTTTTGTGACGCACCTGGAATGCTCCTGGACCGGACAGCCTTATGAAGCCGACAGGCCGCACAATCTGTCTGACGCCGGAAAGCAGCTGCTGGTCCGCTATGATTTGCCGTCCATACGTACCGCCCTCAGCAAGGAGGTGATGTCACGGTAACGTTTGGTCAGAGGCTTGTGTCTTAAGAGCGGTGGCATGACCAATCCTGTCAGCTACAAGCGCCACCGGTTTCCACCTCAGATTATTGCTCATGCAGTCTGGTTGGGTTCTGTCGCGAATCCGGCACACAGACGAGAAAGGATCAGATGCTTATGGAGATCTCATGCGGCGAGCCGCTCGAACTGCTCTGCCAGTGAAGGGTGCGGATTGCATGCACACTTCGCCTGTCCTTTCCGCATCATGTGAACCATCTCAATGCCGCTCAAGATCGTCCGAGCGGACGCCACCGACTTG